>CALODJ010000004.1:0-408212 GCA_942492025.1 uncultured Gammaproteobacteria bacterium
GGGCCATCCGCAAACGGTTCGTGGAAGAAATCGCTATGATCGGTATGTGCGGCTTGCCTGGCCAACCTGTCGCGGGCATCAGCACGGAGTGACGTCTCGGGCTGTTCGCTGCACGAAAGGCTCGCGACAATCGCGACCAGCAGGGCGATAAAAAGCAGCGGTTTGCTGATGGGACAGCTTACCGCGTTAGTTTGAGGACAAACCAACTGACTGTTCCTATAGATAATTTATTTGAATTTTCAATGATGCATATTAATACATCTATGCATCAAAGGCATTGAGAATTATCAATATCCCAAGAAATAAGATAAAATAAGGGGTCAAATCTTGACATATAGTATTTAGCTGGCTATATAGAGGGATATGGTCAGGCCCTTACGAATTGAATATGACGATGCGGTGTACCACGTCATGAATCGTGGTCGAGGTCGGGCGTTGACATTTCATGGCGAAGCCTATTATCAAGCCTATTTGCAGGGTATTGAAGAAGCGGATCAACGCTTCGGATCACAATGTTTAGCGTATTGCTTGATGGGGAACCATTATCATTTGCTGATAAAAACGCCCCGTGGCAATTTGAGCCGAATCATGCGGCACATCGATGGATTGTATACCCAACGTTACAATCGCTTGAAGAAAACCGATGGGCCGTTGTTTCGAGGACGCTACCAAGCGATATTGATCGATACGAATGCGTATTTGCTGCAAGCCAGTCGGTACATACACCGCAATCCGATAGAAATGAAAAAGCCGCTGGTTAAACCACTGGAAAAATACCCGTGGTCGAGCTATTCGGCGTACATCAATCAAGGAAACTGTCCGGCGTGGTTATATCGAGAGGCTGTTTATGATGAACTTTCGTCAAGACAACGCTACGCAGCGTATCGGCGCTATGTGGAAGCGGGTAACGATGAGGAAACCAGGCAATTTTATAGTAAAGGCATCCTGACACCTATATGGGGAGACAAACCATTCAAAGATCGGGTCTTATCAAGAACACAGCAATCAAAGACTGAGGTGGCGAAGCGATCGACGCGAGGTGTTGTGGGTCTAGCCCAGGTTGTAAAAACGGTAGCGCACTATTATGGCGTGTCCACCGATCAAATTACGATGGCTACTCGAGGGAGAGGTCCAAAAAATATTCCGCGTTGGATTGCGATGAAGCTCTGTCAGGATTATTCCGGCAAGACGTTAAGTGAAATTGCAGGCCATTTTAATGTCAGTCATTACTGTACGGTATCGCAGACGATAGGTCGTCTAAACAGAGTTCTAGAGGACGACCGGAATTTACAGAAGGAGTTAACTACTATAAGTCAAGATTTGACCCCTTAACGCTTTGACCCCTTAACGACCCAACGACCCAAATTTTAGAGATCGATCGACTCGATGGAGTTGCCGTATTCGATGACCTTTTTCATCCTGTTGCGCATTTCATCAAATACCGCTTGCGCTTCGGTTTCGTTGACGATGACCTGCGGGGAGATCATGACCATCAACTCGGTGCGGAACACGTCGATAGACGTTGTGCTGAACAGGTTGCCCAGCCAGGGGATATCCATCAGCAGCGGGATACCGGCCTTGCCCTTGTTGCGGGTCTCGAGGATCAGGCCGCCGAGCAGTATCGTCTCGCCGCTCTGGACAACGACGCTGCTGTCGATCGTTCGCTGTGAAATCGCGACATTGCCACCGCCACCCAGAGCTGGTTCAGAACCCGGCAGGCTCACTTCCTGGCTGATCTCCAGCGTTATCTGCCCGCCGGCGTTGATGCGCGGTGTCACGGACAACAGTGTGCCGGTGTCACGGAACTGCACCTCAGAGACCACCGGCGCATTCGGGTCGATCGTGCTCTGGGAGCTGCGCACCGTCACTGGAATCTGGTCACCGACGCGGATGTTCGCGGTATGGTTGTCCAGTACCAGGACCTGGGGTGCTGACAGGAACTTGACTTCGGTCTTGCTCGCCAGCAGGTCGATGAAAAGGCGGGCATCATTGCTGGTCGAGAATGTGGCCAGCGTCAGGCCATCGCCGCCGGCGCTGGTCGGTACCGGCGCGTTGAGGCCGAGTTCGTAGGTGCCGTTTGCGAGGAACCACCGTACACCGTAATCCAGTGCATCGGACAGCGTTACCTCGGCGATGGTAGCTTCGATCAGTACCTGGCGCGGCGGCGCATCGAGCTGTTTGATCACCGCTTCGATGCCGCGGTAGTCACGGGGGCTGGCCATCACCAGGATCGCATTGCTGTCCTGGTCGGCGATGATGTTGATGGGGCTCACGACACTCAGGTCTGACTGAAACGTGCTGGCCGTTGCCGACGGCATCATCTGTCCCGCCTCCGGACCGGTAAGCGGTGCGTCGCGCGGATAATCGCCGCCGGCGCCGGTAGCGGCACGCAGCGGTGGCGGCTGGCTGGAAATGGCCTCAGCGGTCTGGAACACATTGGTCGCCTCGCCCGGTGGCAGTTGCTCAATCATGGCTGATGGCGGAGCCGCGCTGACGCCAGTGCCGATGCCGTAGATTTGTTGCAGTGTAATGGCAATATTTTCGGCCTTGCTGTTCTTCAGATGGTAGACAAACAGGCGACTTCCCGGCGGACCCTCTGTTCCCAGATCGAACTGGTTGATCAGCCCCCTGACTTCATCCATATGGCGCGGGGAATGCGTAACCACCAGGATCGAATTCAACTGTTCGATCGGCATCATGCGCACGATGCCGGCAAGCGGTGTATTCGCCTGGGTGCCGATAAGGCTTTCAAGCTCACTGACCAGCATGCTGGCTTCCGCATACTGCAATCGGAACAGGCCGAAGGACATGCCCTTGAGCCAGTCGACATCGAAGGTTTTCACCGTCGACAGCATCTGCTTGACCCGGTAGCGGGGCCCGGTCAGGATCAGCAGGTTGCGCGCCTCTATGACGCGCACTGAGCCGCCTTTCGGGATCAGGGGCGTGATGATTTTTTCGACCTCGGCGGCGGACACATAGCGCAGCGGAACGATCTGCACCGTATAGCCTATGCCCTGGGCTGACGACTGCCTGGCAGTCACCTCGGGGTCCACCTGGGCCGGTGCATTCTCTATGGGGATGATCTTGAAGATGCCCTGCTGCATTATCACGGCGGCACCATTTTGCTGCAGCACCATTTCCAGGATCGGCAACAAGGCCTCGTCGGAGATCGGGTTGGTGGTATGCAGAGTGACCGTTCCCTTGATACCGGGATCGATCAAGTAGTTCTGCTTGAGGATGTCTTCAAATACCACGCGGACGAACTCGCGCAGATCGGCCGCCTCGAAATTCAGTGTGATATCGCCCGCTGCTGCAACGGCTTCCTCAGCCGGATCCGGGGTTGCCGCCTCGGGTGCCGCGTCACTGACGAATACGCCAGTACCTTTCCGGATACTGTGCTGCGGTTCCTGCTGCAGCGGTTCCGGTTCCGGTTCCGGCACCCTGGTAAAGTAAGGCGTGGTCTGCGAGGGGGATTCAGCATTTGCCTGGGGAGCGGCTACCGCCTGACGTTCCGCAGCCACGGAAGGCTCAACCGGCACTTGCGTCTGTTCCGGCGTCGATACTGTGGCGCAGGCAGAGATCAGGCAGAAACAAGCAGTTACAGTCAGGTTGCGAATCAATTGTCTATCCTTCAACATAATTTATACTTCCCGGCACGCAGCGCATCTCATCGATTGCATTTTCTGCAAGCGGCCTCAATCTGAACGAGGCAGATTGATGTAAATGCCACAACCGTGCTGCATTTCATTCATCACATGTCGAGAAGTCAAACATAACCCGCTGAGAAGTCAAGCGTTAACTGATAAACGGGCATGTTACGTATTGTTGGCCTGATCCTGGGGTCAGGCCCGATGATAACAGATCAGGGATGCGGGCGAACACGGTGTCCGATGCCTATCGGTCGCCGAGAACGTCAGTACCGTTGGTCATTTTTTCAAAATGATCTATCGACTAACATTAGCTAGATGAGATATGCTTTTCAGTCAATGCATTAACTCAATAGACGTGTAATCCATGGATAGCAATAATCGAGGAGCAGTCGGGGAATCAGTAGAGACAATCGGCGGCGATCTCGCTCGCAGAACGATATGTGATTACCTGGTCGATGTCGGGAAACTTAACGCCGGCAACGTCGAACGCGCGTGCCGCCTGCAAGTCGAGCAGGAACAATGGGAGCCCATCGGCTCCATTCTCGTCAAACTGGGCCTGGTTTCTGAACGCGATGTGGCCGAGAGCCTGGCGAGCCAGCTCGACCTGCCACTCATCAAGCGGCAACACTTTCCCGACGATTTACCGATCGATGAGCAGATCTCACACAAGTTTCTGAAGGAAAACCATGTGCTGATCCTCGAAGAGGAGGACGATGGTCTTACTGTGGTCATGGCCGATCCACAGGACCGTTTCGTACTGGAAGCCCTGGCGCTGTTCTCCGGCAAGCGCATCATTCCCCGTGTTGGCATAGCCTCGGAAATTGATCAGGCCATCGAACAGCGCTACCAGCTCAAGGAAACCTCGCAGAACGTCCTGGACAAGATCGACGTCGTCCAGTTCCTGGATGACGTCGAGCAGCTCAAGGAGCTCGCCAGCGAGGCGCCTGTGATCAAAATGGTGAACCAGCTGATTCACCAGGCCGTAGAATTGGGCGCCTCGGACATTCACTTCGAACCTTTCGAAGGTGTGCTCAAGGTCCGCTACCGCATCGACGGCGTACTGCGTGAAGTCGATGCGCCGCCGACTGCTTCAACCGCCGCGGTAATCTCGCGCATCAAGATCATGGCCAACCTGAATATTGCCGAACGCCGTCTGGCGCAGGACGGACGCTTCAAGGTGCGCGTGCGCGGCAAGGAAATCGACCTGCGCGTTTCCACCGTGCCGACCATGTACGGCGAGAGCGTGGTGCTGCGCCTGCTGCACCGGGATGACGTTGCGCTTAATTTCAAGGCGCTCGGGTTCGGCCCGGAACTCGAGAACAAGATGCGTGAAATTCTCGCCCAGCCGCATGGTATCCTGCTGGTGACCGGGCCGACCGGCAGCGGCAAGTCGACCACGCTGTACGCGGCCCTGATGCATCTCAACTCCCCCGAACGCAAGATCCTGACGGTGGAGGACCCGGTGGAATACAACATCGAGGGCGTCAACCAGATGCAGGTCAAACCGCAAATCGGACTGACCTTCGCCAATGCACTGCGCTCCATCGTACGCCAGGACCCGGACATTATCATGATCGGTGAAATGCGCGACGAGGAAACCGCCGCCATTGCCGTTCAGTCGGCCCTGACAGGACACCTGGTATTGTCTACACTGCACACCAACGATGCCGCTGGCAGCATTACCCGCCTGCTGGATATGGGTGTGGAAGACTACCTGCTGACCTCGACAGTGAATGCCGTGCTGGCGCAGCGCCTCGTACGCACGCTGTGCCATCATTGCCGTGAGGCCTACACACCTCTGGAGGAGGTGGTCATGCGCTGGGGTCTGCAGCGCTTCGCCGGCGACAGTCCGGTTACGCTCTACCGGGCCGTGGGTTGCGAGCACTGCAGTCACACTGGCTACAACGGGCGCAGCGCCATCGTTGAACTGCTGGTGATGACCGATCCGATCAAACAGCTGGTTTTAAAGCACAGTGATGCCGGTGAAATCACGCGGGCAGGCGCTGAAGGCGGCATGCAGTTCATGCTCGATGACGGGCTGCGCAAGGCGGTGGCGGGTGAAACCACGATTGAAGAGGTCCGCCGGGTCACCCAGGAGCAATCCCATACACAGCATTTGCAGCGCGAAAACCCGGCCACCAGCGGAACAGCTGAACTCAGCCCGGCGCCGGCTGAAGCGGGTGAAACCACGGAAAACGCCGCTGCCACGTCGGACGACGGGAAAACTGACAGCCCGCAAAATTCATATCTGTCCAGCTCCACCCTTTCACGATTCCTGCCGCGTAAATAAGCATGCCGGTTTTTCAGTACAAGGCAGCGACCATCGACGGTGAGATCTTCAACGGCACCCTGAATGGCACCAGTCGGGAGCAGGTTGTCGCTCAAATTCAGTCGCTGGGCCAGGTCCCGATACAGGTGGATGAGGCCAGCCAGCCAGGTCAGGGCCGCAGCCATACCCTCCGGCTCAGGCGCAGTCGACGGATCACGGACGAGCATATCACCAACGCCACCCGTGAACTCAGCACCCTGCTGCGTGCCGGTCTCCCTCTGGACCGGGCCCTGTCTATCCTCGCCTCGCTGTCGGAAAGTGAACGCATGAAAGAGCTGCTCGAGAACGTGCGCGAGCAGGTCAAGGGCGGCGCCACGCTCGCGGATGCGATGCAGGCACAGGAGGGGGTATTCAATCGCTTCTACCTCAACCTGCTGCGTGCCGGTGAAGCCGGCGGCGCGCTCGAAGTCGTACTGGAACGCCTCGCGGAGCACATGGAGCAGAGCCAGGAAGTGCGTGAAACCCTGGTCTCGGCACTGATCTACCCCGCCATCCTGATCTTCGTCGCCGTGGTCTCGATCTTTATCCTGCTCGGCTATGTCGTCCCGCAGTTCACCGAGTTGTTCGAGGGTGTCGACCAGGTGCTGCCGCTACCGACCCGAATCACGATCGGCGTCGGCGAGTTCCTGCAGGATTTTGGCTGGGTTGTCGTGCTGCTGGTCGCAGGTGCAGCCTGGCTGGTGCGCCATCAGCTCGGCCAGCCACAAGGCCGTTACCAGTGGCATGCCCGCTTTCTGAAGCTCCCGCTGGCCGGATCGATCATCACCAAAATCGAGGTGACCCGCTTCGCCCGCACCCTGGGCATGCTGTTGCACAACGGTGTCCCCCTGCTGAAGGCACTGGGCATCGTCAAGGATACCGTTGATAACCGGGTCATTGCCGATGGTCTCGAGCGCGTCGCGAGCAGCCTGAAGGAAGGCCAGAGCCTCGCCGCCCCGCTGGCGGAAATGGCGCACTTCCCGGCCTTCGCGGTGCATATGATCCACGTCGGTGAGGAATCGGGCCGGCTGGAGGAAATCCTGCACCAGGTCGCGCTGGTCTACGAACGTGAAACCCGGACGACGATCAAGCGGGCACTGTCGCTGCTGGAACCGGTACTGATTCTGGTGCTCGGCGTAATTATCGCCGGTGTCATTATTTCAATTCTGATGGCTATTCTCGGCATCAACGAACTGGTGTTCTGAACGGGAAAGCATAAAATGGAGCAAAGATACATGTCATTTTCTACTAAAAATCAGCGCGGCTTCACCCTGATCGAGCTGCTGGTGGTGCTGGTCATCCTGGGCTTGCTGGCCGGTCTGGTCGGTCCCCAGGTGTTGCGCTACACCGGCAGTGCGAAAAGCGACACTGCCAAGTTGCAGATCGAGGAGCTGGGTGCAGGGCTGGATCTTTTCCACCTTGAGATCGGTCGCTACCCAACCACGGGGGAAGGACTCCAGGCACTGGTCGAACAGCCTACCGGTGTCAGCACCTGGAATGGGCCGTATCTGAAGAAAAAATACATTCCGCAGGACCCCTGGGGCAACGACTATCACTACCTGTCACCCGGTGAACAAAACGTCTACGACCTGTATTCACTCGGCAACGACAACATGGAAGGTGGCGAGGGCAACGACGCGGACATCGTCAGCTGGTGACCGGGGCGCTGGTGAACGCAGAAAGCCAGAACGTCAAAACCGCGAGCGGCTTCACGCTGCTCGAGATCCTGGTGGTCATGGTCATCGCCGGTTTACTGATCGCACTGGTGCCGCCGCTGTTCTCCGGCGCAGTCACAGGCACCCGGCTCAAGGGCTCGGTCCGCGACCTCGCGGTCGTGCTGCGCGAGACCCGCAGCAAGGCCATCATCCACAACGCCGAGCAGCGCGTGCACCTCGATCTCGAGACGCCCCGCTACCGGGTTGGCAACGCCGTACCCGAAATCTTGCCCGACGATGTGGAGATGGCCGTGGAGCTGGTGACAGGGGCGCGCGTTGACGAGATGTCACAACACATCGTGCGCTTCTTCCCCGATGGATCGTCCAGCGGGGAGCTGATTACCCTCAGCGGCAGCAAACGCGCCTATCACCTGCATATTAACTGGTTGACCGGCGGCATCACGATTACCGAAGGCCTGCGTGATGCGGGCTAGCCCGCATTTCTCACCAGGCGGCGTCGAATACTGATAAGGCACTAATCCATTTAAGAGTATCCAGATGATCAGAAATACAGTGTGTTATTCAAACAGGCCTATCACGGTCCAGGCGGGTCTTCGTTTTCATGAGATCGTAGGGTGCGCTGTGCGCACCGTGAATCCTCAGTGTGCTGGTCTGTTTCGGTGCGCACGGCGCACCCTACGGCCGCTTCGCTCAAGCTGTTGCTACGCTTTTCGCTCCAGAGCGGCGCTTACGCACACGAATCCTGCGCCTGCTCCCGTGATCCTGGTGAGAAATGCGGGCTAGGCGGCAGCGGGGCTTCAGCCTGATCGAAATCCTGGTTGCCTTCATGATCCTGGCGATGTCGCTAACCGTGATCTTCAGGATTTTCTCGGGTGGACTGCGCAATGTTGCGCTGTCTGAAGACTACGCCCGTGCGGTACTGGTCGCGGAAGCGCAACTCTCGGCCATCGGTATCAGCGAACCGCTGGAACAGGGTGTAAGCTCCGGCGAATGGGGAAAGCGCTTTCGCTGGGAACGCGTGATCGAGAACTACCAGCCCTGGGAGCAGCAAGACAAGCAACTGTCCGCCAGGGTGCTGGCCTACCAGGTCACCGTCAACGTCGACTGGGAGCATGCCGGACGCAGCCGCCAGATCTCGTTGCGCAGTGTGCGTCTGAAACCGGTGGGGCGAACAGGTAGAAACAGCTGATGTTGGCTAGCGCAACAAACCTGCGACGAGTTGCAGCGCCGCATGGCGGATACGCCGAGGCGGGATTTACCCTGCTGGAAATCCTGGTGGCCATGGTGGTGCTGGCGATGATTGTGACCACGTCCTTTGGCGCCCTGCGTATGGGCGAGCGTAGCTGGGAGGCAGGGCATGCGCGTTCCAGCGAGACCGAAAAAATGCGTACCGTTGCGGGCGTCTTGCAGCGCCAGTTCAATCAGATCCTGCCACTGAGCTGGACCGAGGACACCCAGACAAGGATCACCTTCATCGGCCTTCGCGACAGCGTGCGATTCATTGCGCCGGCGCCGCAGCACGGCGGTTCAACGGGTCTGTTCGAATACACGCTGGTCGTCGAAACGGATGCCGATAAGGCGCGCCTGGTGCTGTATTATCGCTTGCATGATCCCGATGGCGACGGTTTTGATCCGGACGGCAGCGACAGGCAGCAGGTGCTGCTGGTGGATGGACTCAAGACAGCCAGCTTCGCCTACTATGGTTCCCCTGTCACAAATGAACCGCCGGACTGGCACTCCCAATGGGGCCTCGATGCCAAAGCGTTTCCACAGTTGGTGCACGCTCGCCTGGACGTCCACGAGGGACAGCGGCCGTGGCCGGAGCTGTTTCTGGCGCTGCATACGGGCCTTGACCAATGAGCACGACTTCGACAGGTCGACACGCCCACAGACGGCGACAGCAAGCAGGAAGACAGCGGGGCATAGCGCTGGTCATCGTGTTGTGGCTGCTGGTATTGCTGACCGTTATCGCAGCCAGCCATGCGCGCATTATCCGCACCGAGACCCGTCTTGCTTCCAACCACGTCGAAACCGGCAAGGCCCGCAGCCTGGCCGAAGCAGGCGCCCATCATGCCATCCTGGAACTGCTGGTACCGGACCAGGCACAACGCTGGCCGGTGAATGGCCGCGTCAATCATATCCGCTTCGAGGACGGCGAAGTGGCTATCGCGATTCGTGATACCCGCGGCCTGATTGACATCAACAAGGCACAACCGCAACTGTTGGAACAGGTGCTGACAGCCCTGGGCATGGAACAGGAGCAGCGTCAGGCACTGGTCGACGCCATCATCGACTGGCGAGACAAGGACAATCTGAGGAGCCTCAAGGGCGCGGAAGACGATGACTACCAGCGCGCCGGCTTGCGCTGGGCAGCACGCGATGGCGCTTTCAGCAGTGTCGAGGAATTACGCTACGTACTTGGCATGAGCAACACGCTGTTCGAGCGTCTTGCGCCTTACCTGACCGTGCATTCGGACCAGGCAGACATCAAACTCGATGTTGCCCCGGCCTGGCTGGTAACAGTACTGAGCGATACCGCAGACACCCTCCCCAGTAGCGTTACCTCACAGATGGGCGGCCTGACCTGCCAAATTACCGTCTGGGCTACCAGCTATGGCGGATCGAATGCATCGCTCGACATGGTGGTACGTATAACACCCCAGAGTCCAAAACCCTACACGATCCTGTCCTGGCGTGCGCCGGCACGATCGATAGACCGTTCTGCCGGGTAAGCTGCCGCGTATCTGACTACACTATGGACATGACCAGCCTTAAAAACCGCTACAAGTTCATCACACCGCTGCTGCACCAACTGGCGGACTTCTGGTCGTGGTGGATCGGGGAACTGACCGGCATGCTGCCGAAGCGCTTTCGTGCCGCCATGCTCCCGCGAGTGGAGCGCCTGTATCTGCAAGTGAACGGCGCGCAGGTGATTGCCAGCAGAGGCACGAGCGAGTCGACCCATGAGATTGGCCGCTATCCGCTGACAGCAACAGCGCTGGAGCCCGAGCAGACACAGGAGCTGGAAGACCTGGTCGGCCGCACACGCGAGGTGGTGCTGTGTCTGCCGACGGACAAGGTGCTGGTGAAGACGCTGACGCTGCCGCTGGTCGCTGAAGAAAACCTGCGCGAGGTACTGGGATTTGAGATGGACCGTCAGACACCATTCAGCCTTGATCAGGTCTACTTCGACCACATACTGTCTGCGCGCAATGCCAAAGCGAACACCCTGACCCTCGACCTGGTGGTGACGCCGCGGCAGTTTCTTGATGACCTCATCGATACGCTCGAGGGCATCGGGTTTCAAGCGCATCAGGCCACCCTTTGCCTGGAAAAGACCGGGCAACCACAAGCAGTCAACCTGCTGCCAGAAGAAGCCCGGCAGCGCAGGCCGGACGCGGCACGCTATCTCAATCTCGCGCTGGGCGTACTGGCTCTGCTATTGTTGCTGGGTGCCATTGCCCTGCCTCTGATGAACAAGCTTCATGTTATCCAGGCTCTGGAAGCCAGGGCAGAACTGGTTTCCGACAAGGCCGAGGTGACCCGGCGCCTGCGCGAGGAAGTCGAGCGACTGGGTACGGGCTCGCGCTTTCTGGTGGAGAAAAAACAGGCCACACCGCTGGTACTCGGGATCATCAATGAGCTTAGCCGTATCCTGCCTGATGATACCTGGATCACCTGGCTGGATATCAAGGAACAGGAAGTGCAGATACAGGGGCAGTCTGCGTCTGCGTCGGCCCTGGTTCCACTGGTCGAGTCTTCGGATGTCCTGCACAACCCGCAATTTCGCTCACCGGTGATCCGGATGCCGCGCACGAACACCGAACGCTTCCACCTGTCCGCGGAAGTCGGAACGAGGCCCGCACCATGATCGACAGGTTGACGCAAAAACAACGGCAGCTGCTGGCCATCGCCATCCTGTCAGCGCTCGTGGTTGCAATATTTACGTTAGCTGTCGCACCCATATGGGCAATCAACCGGCATTACCTCGACACCATCGACCACCTTGGCAAGCGTCTGGAAATTCTGCAGCGCACCGCCTCTGCCGGCAGTGAATTGCGCACTCAACATGAACAACTGAAGCGATCGCTGGCCGGCAATCGTCATTATCTGAAAAGTACCAGTGAAGCACTGGCGGCAGCCAACCTGCAAGGGATTATCACGCGAATAGCGAGATCAAACAGCATGGAAGTGCTCAGTACCCAGATCCTGCCCGTCAGCGAGGAAGCCGGTTTTACCCGTGTCGCACTGAAGGTGCGCATGCGTGGTGCACTGGAAAATACGGTCAAGTTATTTCACGCGCTGGAGACCGGCCAGCCGTATCTGTTTCTCGACAATGTTTCGATCCGCAGTATCAGCCGGCGAGCGCGCAAAACCCCGACCGAACCGATGCTGAATGTGGATTTTGACCTCACCGGTTACATGCTCGAATCATCATGAAAAAGTTGACTATTGGCGGCAATCATCTGACGCTTTATCTGTTGCTCGGCTGCGCACTGTTGGCGGGTATCCTGGCAATCGAGAGCTATAACCTGGTACAGACACACGGCGAAATCTCGCTCGAAACAACGCCCGCGGGAAACCGGATTGAACGCACAAACTACAGTGCACCGGCGATCACGGCTTTCAGCGAAATCACCGAACGCCCCTTGTTCAGTGAAGACCGTAAACCACTGGCACCGTCGGTAAAGGCAGCGGTGGCAGCACCGGTCTTTCCACTGCGCCTGCAGCTGGAAGGTGTGGCTATTACACCCGAGGCAAAAATTGCCGTGGTGCGTGACCTCAGCAACAACAAAATGCTGCAGTTGACAGCAGGCATGACACATCAGGGCTGGGAACTCACCTCCATTACCAACACCGTCGCCACTTTCACGCGTGGTGAGCAGAGCCAGGAACTGGTGCTGAAGAAGTTAAAGTAACACCCGAAACAGATAACAGGCCGCTCCTTGCCCGGATGTTGCACGAATCTTTCGTTCAATATGCGGGCCAGGGAAGGGGTGTCAGTTGCCAGGATGGAGTTGAGAAATGCCGTGATGACGCGAAGCGCAATACGGTTTTTCTGATTGAAGGGCAGAGCCGGGCACTATGTCGTACGCAGCCCGACGAAGCTTACTGCGCTTCACCCGTGCGTTCTTTCATAACCGAAACGCAGACATTAAAAGCCCGGGAGAATTCAAACAGCGACCAGGCTGTGTCCAATGGCATAGGATGTCAATTCAGTTACATTGCGAAGGTTGAGCTTGCTCATAAGATTGGAACGATGCTTTTCCACGGTTTTGATGCTGAGCGAGAGATGAGAGGCTATTTCCCGGTTTTTGTGGCCCTCGGCAACGAGCTTCATGACTTCCCGCTCGCGCACGGTGAGCCTGCACCAGGACACCGCTGATTTGGCATTCTCGGAATGACCTAAAAAGCCACCGAGTACGGTGTCGCAAACCCCGGGGCTTATATAGACCTGGCCACATAGAACGGAGTTGATTGCGGCTAACAGATTGGCGCTGGAATCATCTTTCAGTACGTAACCGTTGGCGCCCGCCTCAAAGGTGGCCTGGACGAAGTCACGTGATTTATGAGCGGTTAGTGCAATGATCTTGATTGCCGGATAGCGTTGCTTGATGATGCGTGTGGCCTCGGTGCCATTCAATAGTGGCATCGTCAGATCCATCAGAATCAGATCCGGTTGGAGTTGTACGGCTTTGAGTACAGCTTCGTTGCCGTTGCCCGCTTCGCCGATCACTTCCAGATTGGCTGCACTGGAAATTATTGCACGCAAGCCTTCTAGAAAAACTGGAAATTCATCAACGATCAGTATCCTGGTATTGCTTGTTTCTCTTTTACTCATTTCTGCTCTCTGTCAATCATTTCCGCTCCTTGATCAGTAATCCGATAAACAACGATTACTATCGAAAGTTCATACAATTGTTGTGCCAAGTTTAATTTATATTATTAATCAACAGGTTATAATCTGATTTTTTCAGCAGCATTGAAAAAATGCAGTCTGATGTAAACTTATGTAAAGATTTTAACCAGATATTATTTGTTGGCGTAGCAATCGAAATCAAACATACAGGGGATGTTTGGGAAATCAGCAAGTTATAAAACGATCGCGTATGTAAAGTAATACAACATTGATTACGCCGACATAAATGACACTTTGTCATGTAAATAAGTTTTATAAGCATGTTGTATGTCACTAATGTCATATAAAGCTCAATTTCCCATCTATGTAGGGTTAATTTGGTAAAAAATTACCAAATTGATTGGTTCTAAAAAGATTGGCCTTATTCGTAAAGTGTAAATATTGCTGACACACCTTACAACGCGGCAATAACACAGAGCCCGGTAAACCTGGCCGACCACATGGGGAGGAGGAGGGTGTCCGTATTTCTCACCAGGCGGCGTGGAATACTGGTAAGGCATTGGTTATTTGGAGTGAAGCTCGGATGATTAGAAATACAGTGTGTTATTCAAGCATGCCTATCACGCTTCAGGCGGGCCTTGGTTTGCATGAGATCGTAGGGTGCGCCGTGCGCACCATTGATCGGAAATCATTCACGCTCGACTGATTTCGGTGCGCACGGCGCACCCTACGGTCGCTTCACCCAAGCTATTGCTACGCTTTTCGCTCCAGAGCGGCGCTTACGAACACGAATCCTGCGCCTGTTCCCGTGATCCTGGTGAGAAATGCGGGCTGATACTGTGTCTCTGCTTGGTATACAGGCACCAATTGTTCTATTACCCGAATGGCACTTATTTAAGCTGAAAATGCACATTTTTAGGGTAAATTCGTCATTGCTATATGTTTTACGTAATTCGGTATCGAAATAAACGAGATCTACTGTAGGGTGCGCCGTGCGCACCATTGATCGGAAATCATACACGCTCGACTGATTTCGGTGCGCACGGCGCACCCTACCTCACCGATTTACAGCTTAAGTAAGTGCCATTCTTCTCTGACCCGGTTTTGTTTATTCACAAGGTAGGGTAAACCCTACCATCAAATAAGGTCCATTTTTTCAAAACAGTAGGGTTTCCGCCCACTGCTATCTCTTTGAATTTCGCGAATACTGTTGCAACGAGGAAAAGTGCAAGGATCGCTCCTGCAGATTCCACCAAAGAGATTTATTCAGCTAATGATCAGAACAGTCGTTGTGAAGACGAAGAGGACGAGAAGAATGACCATTGATATTCGACAACAGTCTCTGGCGCTGATCGCCAGATTCGCGATTTTGACGCTCGGTTTGCTCGCGGTTTCGGGCGCCCAGGCGGCCCAGTTTGTGTTGGACGTCGTAGACGGTGCCGGTAACCCGGTCAGCGGCTTCCGCTACGTACTGCAGGAGGACACCACCTTTGCGGTGGACCCGAATAATCCTGCCACCAACGCGGACGACATCCTGTCCCTGAGCTTCCACGCCAGCAACCAGCCGGTGGCGAAGGCGCAGAGCGATGGCAGCGGCCTGAGCGGCAACACCGACGGCTCGAGCATCAACATCACCTCTGTGCCGCCTGGTCGTTACTACGTCTCGGTGCTGCCTTACTCGGGCCACAGCATCGGCGGTATGGCGGTCAATGTGCTGCCGAATTCAGAAGACCCGAGCCAGACCCTGGACAACGTGACGGTCACGGTACAGGCCAACCCGATCCCCACCGCGCAGATCGCGCTGTTCCTGTTCCAGGACAACTTCCCCCTGAACGGCGCGCCGGACCTCCCTGAGGAAGACCCGGCCGCGAGTGGCGTCGACTGGAGCCAGTTCAACATCATCCTCGAAGAGCCAGCCGGCCGATACGGCCAGAACGGCGGCCAGGTGATTGCGAACGCCTTCGGCGATCCGCTCGGCACCACCTACGTGCCCAACTGCGACCCCTACACAGCGGACTGCATCGCCACTCTGGGCGACGGCACCCTGCAGCCGGACCCAGTTACCGGTACCTTATTGATCAAGAACCTGGCCCCCGGCAAATACGGCATCATCGTGAATCCGCCCACCGGCCAGGGTTGGCAGCAGACCTCCACCATCGAAGGCACCAAGGTCATCGACGCCTGGGTCAAGGCCAACGAGCCCCCCTTCTTCGTCGAGTTCGGCTTCCCGGGGCCCCACGTCTTCATGGGCTTCACCCAGGATTTCAATACGCTGACCGGGGCTGGCGCGACCATCACCGGCGCCGTCACCGACATCCATATGTCCCGCCCGCCGGTCTTCGATTTCAACAGCGGCCGCGCCTTCCCGTCCTGCTGGACGGCCCTGAACCTGATGCCCTCCGGGGAGACCCTGTCCGCCGCCCCCTGCGGTCCTGACAGTGACTTCAACTTCGCGAGTGTGCCTGCTGGCAGCTATACCATCACCATTTTCGACAGCAACCTGGTCGCCGTGATCGCGACCCTGCCCATCACCGTGGACCCGGGTGAGACCACCTGTAACGGCGGCGGCTCATGCGACCTGGGCCCGGATGTTGGCGTCTTCAACTGGTTCCACCGCCTCAACACCGCCATCTTCAGCGACGACAACCACAACGGTTTCTGGGACGCGAACGAAGGCCCCGCCGGTTCCGAGCGTGGGCCGGTTCAGGTCCGCTGGCGCGACGGCACCATCTATCAGGCTTTCGGCACCGACACCGAAGGCCTCGCACCCTTCGATACGGTCTTCCCCTTCTTCCACTGGCTGGTGGCCGAGGTGGGCTTCACCCGCGACAAGATCACCGGCGCCACCTTCGTGGTGGATGCGGGCGGTCCCGTGGACAAGACAACTGACCTCTTCCCGGGCTTCGGCGAGCTGACGCCCCAGGAGCAGTGCGGGTCCCATGACCTGGTTACCGGCGCCTGCATCGATCCAATCCTCAACCCGAACACCGGCGACAACCTGTCGCGTACCGAGCTTGGCCCGGTCCTGACCCAGGCTTTCCAGGGCTTTCTGGGCCAGACCAACGTGCTGCAGTTCGGCATGGCGCCTTATGTGAGCTTTACCGACCCGGTCTTCAATTTCCCGGATCCGCCGATACTGCCGCAGTTCGTCGGCGAGAACGGCGGCATCTCGGGCATGGTGCTCTACGCCACCGTGCGCGCCGAGGATGACCCCGAGCTGGCCGCGGCCGAGCCCTGGGAACCCGGCGTGCCCCGCGTGCAGGTCGCCCTCTATGCCGACGGCGACATCGATTGCTTCCCGCAGGGTGATTTCCCCAATAGCGATTGCGATATCGACTGGAATGGGAACGGTAATCTCGATCCCGACGACCTCGCCATTGATGACGTCAATGGGAACGGTACCATCGACCTGGCCGACGTGGACAACTACCCGCTGGGCTGGGGCGATCCCGACTGTGTGAATGACCCCGCCATCCCCGGCAACGAGTGTAACGTAGGCGACGAGGACATCGACCGCAACGCTGACGGCGTCTTCGACTACGGCGACGCCCTCAACGTGACCTGGACCGACAGCTGGGACGACAGCCAGCCGACCGGCTGTCAGGGTGTCAACAACACCCCCGCCAGCACCATCGAACCACCGATCACCGACGACCGCTGCTTCGATGGCATGCGCAACTTCAACCAGGTTCGCCCCGGTGTGTTCGACGGTGGCTGGGCCTTTGCTGACTACAGTGCCGACGCCCTGACGGCGGCCGGACGCGGTGCCCTTGTCACCAAGCTGGACGCCTTCTACGCAAACAGGATTGCCCTGGTTGGCGACACCGACGCAGGAATACCGAAAATCCCGGAGGCCTGGATGATCCCCGGTCAGTACATCGTCGAGGCAGCCACACCGCCCGGCTACAAGCTGATGGCAGAACACCACAAGAACGTGGACTTCGGCGACGAGTATGTCCCCGCGCCCCAGGCCTTCCCCGCCATCTGTGTGGGTGACGATCATACGGTGCCGCCATACCTGGCGATGGCTACCAAGGACGGCGGCGGCTTTGATCTCATCCCTGGCATCGACCCTGCTGATGCCGCGGCGCCATTCGCCGACGAGACGCGTCCCCTCTGTGACCGCAAGCAGCTGCAGCTGTCGAGCGCGCAGAACGCCGCCGTGGATTTCTACGTCATGACCGATGTGCCCATCGCGGGCAACGTCTCGGGTGTGGCGCTGAACGACCTGGCCAACGAGTTCAACCCGAATTCGCCCGCCTTCGGCGAGAAGTATGCACCGCCCTTTACACCGGTTGGTTTCTACGACTGGAACGGCGCCCAGGTCAACCGCGTCTATGCGGACCAGTACGGCAAGTTCAACGCCCTGCTGCCGTCCACCTACACGGCCAACCTGCCGCAGCCCTCGGGCATGTCGCCGAACATGATCGTCTCCTGCATGAACGACGCGGGCCCGATCCCGAACCCGGCTTTCCCGGCTGACCCGGACGCGCCGGAGTTCATCGTCGATCCGTTCTTCAACCCGCAGTTCAGCCAGTTCTGCTACACCTTCCAGTACATGCCGGGTGCCATCACCTATCTGGATACCCCGGTGGAATCCATCGCGGCCTTCGCCAACCCGATCGGCTTTCCGGTGGACTGCGAGCGGCCGACCCGCACGCCGATGATCCAGCGGGTGCAGCGGCGCAACAACAGCGGCGGTGGCGGTCCCTTCGTCGCTGCCGGCGGCACCGTGGCCAATCCCCAGCAGATCCGTGTCCTCTCCATGGGCGGTAACGTCCAGGTGCCCAACCCCGAGTGGGACGGCGTCGATCAGGCCACGCGCTTCATCACCCGCAACTACAACTTCGGCGGTAGCCCGGGCACGTTGCAGCTGGAGGACGCGGACGGTAACCGTACCGACCTCAATATCATCAACTGGAGCGGAACCCGCATCGATGCCGAGGTGGACCCCGGCCAGGCGCCGGGTGAGTACCAGGTCATCGTGACCCGTGAGGGCGGCGTGCCAGATCCGGTCGAATCGCCCCTCGGCGTGACCCTGACCGTCGGCGTGAACGTCGCTGGCACGGACTACGGTGTCCGTCCCAACAGCGACGGTGCGCCTTACAGCATGGATGAGCTCTACAGTGTGATCGCAGTGGGTGGCAATAACGGTTTCGCTACCATCCAGGAGGGCATCGACTTCGCTGCCGCCGGCGACCTGATCCTGGTGGCGCCCGGCGTCTACGACGAACTGCCCATCATGTACAAGCCCGTCAAACTGCAGGGCTGGGGTGCAGGCGCTGTGACCATCAACGCCCGCCAGGTGCCGACCGAGAAGATCCTGGCCTGGCGCGCCAAGGCTGACCAGCTCGTATTGGATGGCGAGATCGATCCGCTACCGGGCCAGGATCTGCCGCTGCCTGGCTTCCCGGCCCTGGGTGCGCCGCAGTTTGCCACCGAGGAAGGCGCCGGCATCTTCGTCGCTGGCAAGCGAACCGGGCTTAACCGCTTCGGTCGCCCGGAGAACCGTGGCGCGCGTATCGACGGCTTCACCATCGTCGGTGCCAGCCAGGGCGGTGCCATTGTGGCCAACGGCTACAACCAGTTCCTGAATATCAGCAACAACCGCCTCACCACCAACGCCGGCTTCTTCGGCGGCGGTATCCGTATAGGCCATCCGACCCTGACGAATGAGGTTGATGGGCTGAACCACACCGACGCGGTGAATGATCGGATCCGCATCCACCACAACCACATCGCCCAGAACGGCAACACCTTCGGCGGTTCGGGCGCGGGTATCTCCCTGCACACGGGTGCCGATGCCTACCAGGTTAAGCAGAACTGGATCTGCGGCAACTACAGCCAGGGCGACGGTGCCGGTATAGGCCACCTGGGCCGGTCTCACCGGGGTGTCATCGAGGATAACATCATCAACTTCAACGAGTCCTTCGCCCAGGCCAACCCGGTTGACGGTGGCGGCATCTTCGTCGGCGGCAAGCCGGCGCTGCAGGCGACCAACGGACTGCTGCTGAGCCCCGGCTCGGGCACCGTCACCATCGACGCCAACATCATCCGCGGCAACCAGGCCGGTGCGGGCGACGGCGGCGGCATCCGCATCTACCAGGCCAACGGCGTGGATATCGCCAACAGCCTGGACGCCATCGGTCCCTGGTACGACGTGTTGGTCTACAACAACATGATCAACAACAACGTCGCAGGTCTGGCCGGCGGTGGCATCTCCGTTCAGGACTCCCTGCGGGTGCTCATCCGCAACAACACGGTGGCCAACAACGACTCCACGGCCACCACGGCGCTGGCGTTCGACCTGACCGATCCCGCCAATGCGGTGGGCAAAACCCTGACCACGCCGCAGCCCGCAGGTATCGTGTCGCGGCTGCACACCCCGGAGATGGCGCTGCTCATGACCGACGTGACGGCGAACATTGCAACGGACTGGCTGACCTTCTCCGACCCGGTGCTGCGTGACGACATCATCTACCAGAACCGCTCGTTCTTCTGGCTGAACTATGATGACCCGGCCACGCCGAACTTCATCGAGACCGGTCTGTTCCCGGCCACGCCGGACTGCATCGCCAATGCACCGGCCTGCAATACCACCACGCCGAACGTGAACCAGTTCACCGACGACCTGGCGGTGCTGGACGGGCTGGTGGTCACGGCGGATAGACTGCGGCCGGTGTTCTCTCTGTTGACCGATACGACGGGTTACCCCGCCAGCAACGTCTCGGGCGATCCGGACTTCGTCAACCCGTACTTCAACGGCGGCCGGGACAATCTGCAGATTCAGGAGTTCACCACCCTGCAGACCGCGGGTGCCTTCGACGAAGGCGGCAACTTCATCCAGGTGACCTACGGTCCGCTGTCGCTGATCGAGCCGACGCCTGCCAACGCCGAGGGGCCGCTGTTCGACTACCACATCGACGGGGGTTCGGCAGCCCTCAACGTCGGTGGCAGAACGCCGGCCACGGGGCGGTTGAGTGTCGATTTCGACAACCAGACACGGCCGGCAACAGGCTCCGACATTGGCGCCGATGAGCTGCCGTAGCAACGTAAACCACTAGATGCGACCCCGTCTCCCGGCCGGCGAGGCAGGGAGACGGGGTCGCAGGACCAAAGCGGTGACCAGACGGTATCGGTTACTTCAAGAGGAGATATATTTCGATGAACAGATTACATAAAAAACGCGTTCTCCCGGCTGCCGTCTTGCTGGCGTTGCTGGGAGGCTCAGGGGCCGCGACTGCGGTGGTCAACGTACAATGTCCGGGGGATGACGGGTCCAATGGCGGGGTGGCCGGTGACGCTATCATCGACGACCCCACGGTCAATCCCAATGCCAGGTGCATGCACCTGACGGCCGGCGACGGCTTCGCCAACATGTCCGACGGCAACCCGCTCTACACCTTCGGTTTTGCCGACAAGACCGGCAGCGCGCCCGGTGACGCCATCGCCGATGGCATCCTCGCCGCCCGCTGGCCGGGCTCGCAGATCGTGCTGGACGAGGGTGACGAGTTCTACCTGGCGCTGACCAACGTCGGCACCGTGATCCGCCCGGATCTGTTCGACCCGCACACGGTGCACTGGCACGGCTTCCCCAACGCCGCCACCGTGATGGACGGTGTGCCGGAGGTCTCGATTTCCATCAACATGGGTTCGACCCTGACCTACTACTACAACGTGGTCGAGCCGGGCACCTACATGTACCACTGCCACGTTGAGGCCACCGAGCACATGGAGATGGGCATGCTGGCCAACCTGCACGTGCGTCCGGCCCAGAACCGGCTGCCTGACGGGACGACGCTTGGGGATCATGTCCACAGCAATCCCGACTATGATCCGGACCGCAATGCCGACAATCCCCTGGTCGGCGACAAGTACGTCTACAACGACGGCGACGGCACTACTCGCTACGATGCGGAAGCGTCGCTGCAGCTCTCGAGCATGGACGTCAACTTCCACGACGCCAGCCTGTTCGTGCAGCCGCTGCCGTTCGCGCTGCTGGAATCCTCCTACCCGATGATCAACGGCCGCGGCTACCCGGACACCGTCCTCGGCGACCTGGAAATGGGACCACCGGTGGATGACGCCGACGGCAAGGTGACAGGCAATCCCGGCGAGATCCTGAACAACGGTGACGTGGCCCAGGACATGGGTTCGCTGGTCACCGTCGACCAGGGTGAGAAACTGTTGCTCAGACTCTCCAACGTGAGTGTTGACCGCTTTTTCACCATTAACGCCATGGGCCTGAAGATGAAGATCGTCGGCACCGGTGCACGCGTTGCACGTGGCATCACCGACAAGAACATCTACCAGGAGGTGTCCTCGTTCAACTTCGGTGGCGGTGAGGTCAAAGACGTCCTCATCGATACCACGGATGTGGCGCCGGGAACCTACTTCCTCTACGCCAACGAACTCCATCAGATGAGCAGCTGGACCGAGCTCGATGGCGGCATGATCACCGAAATCGTCGTGAACTAGACGCCGAGCGAAACAGGAGATGAAAAAAATGAACGAAATATCCAAACGAACCGGGCGCCTGCTCGGTAGCCTGGTGCTGGGCCTGGGGCTCGCCCTGAGCTGGTCCGCTGCACGGGCGGTGCACGACATTCCTGGCATCGACCAGGCCGATGGCGCGGCCAACACGGCCAGCTTTTCGCTGTACGCCTATCCCTTCAATATCCCCCTGCCCGAGGGCACCAGCCTCTATATGTGGGGTTTCGGGGACATGACCGGCAGTCAGTTGGACGCCAACGGGCAGCCTTACTACCTGCCCCAGTACCCGGCGCCGACCCTGATCGTGGACCAGGGCGATGCCGTGACCATCACCATGACCAACTACGGTGTACCCCAGCCGGTGTCCATCGTGGTGACGGGGCATGAAGTCGCTGCAAGCGGCGGAACACCCGGTTTGGTGACCCAGGCGGCGCCCATCGGCGACACAGTGGCCTACAGCTTCACCGCCGATGAGCCCGGCACCTACGTCTACCACAGCCTGGACGGCCCGAACCCCGGCCTGCATGCAGAAATGGGGCTGCAGGGCGTGCTGATCGTGCGGCCCGCGGGCTTCGACGCGGCCGAAGGCAGCCCCGATCGCAAAGCCTACGGTGCTGCGGGTTCCGAGTACGAGCAGGAGTTCCTCTACCTGCTCACCGAGGTGGACCCGGAGGTCCATGCACAGATGGAACGCGGTCATTACACCCACTTCACCAATTCGGACCGTTTCGCCAAGGTCTGGTTCGTCAATGGCCGGGTCTTCCCCGACCTGTTCCAGGGCGACTTCAACCCCCTCTATCCGAACCAGCCGTACCAGTCCCTGGCCATGGCCCATCCGGGTGACCGGGTGCTGGTGCGCAACGTCAACGCCGGCCACGACAGCCACCCGTTCCACTACCACGGTGAGAACCTGACCTTCATTGCCCGGGACGGTGGCGTGCTGTCTTCTGACGGCGGTGCAACTGCCGATCTGGGCCGCTCGGACAATACCATCAACTCCGCGCCCAAGCAGGCCATCGATGCCGTCTGGAAGTGGACCGGCAAGGACCTGAACTGGGATATCTACGGACCGGTCACCAACTGCACCGATGCTGACCACAACATGGAAGACGACTTAAATCCCGGTGTGCTGTGCCACGATGACATCTGCATCGACGGAGACGGCGATGGTTTCGACGATGTCAACCACGAGTACTGCGCCGACCACGGCAAGGCCCTGCCGGTTACACTGCCCGGCGTCGGCGAGCTGACTCTTGGCGCCTGGTACAGCGGTAGCCCCTTCATGGGAGACGTGGGCGACCTGCCGCCGGGCGAGGGCGGTCTCAACCCCTTCGGCGGCTACTTCTTCGTCTGGCACTCCCACGCTGAAAAGGAACTGACCACCTTTGACATATTCCCAGGTGGCAGCCTGAGCGCGGTAGTCGTGCTGCCTCCCTACGTAGATATCGAATAAGGGGAGGACAAAAACATGAAAAGGTTAAATGAAATGAAAGACTACATCAAACCAGCCGCTGCGGCAGTCGCTCTGATGCTGGTGGCGGGTCCCGCCGCGGCCGCGGACTATTGGCTCGCGGCCAAGGCGTACACCAAGACCCTGCCGGACGGCTCCAGCGTGCCCATGTGGGGCTATGTGGAAGATACCGGTGATGGGACCAATGCGCACTGTTACGACATTACTGGTGGGGGAAGTGTAGCGCTCAGAAACGCGTGCGTGGCAGCGCTGCCGGATCCGGTAGCACCTGGACCGCGGCTGACGGTACAGCCGAATGAGACCTTGTTCCGAATCTATCTCACCAACGGTCTTCCCGAACCCACGTCTATCGTCGTACCGGGTCAGGAGATTCCCTTCTCCTCGAACACGGTGACTGGCCCCACCTGGAACGACGGCACCACAGGACCGCGGACGGACCCAGCACAGCGGGTGCGCTCTTTCGGTGTCGAGACAGCGGCAAACGGCGGACGCCGGGCCTATGTCTGGGCCAACTCACGGGGCAACCCCTTTGTCAGCCCCGGCACCTTCATCTACCACAGCGGCACCCACCCGCAGAAGCAGGTCTACATGGGCCTGTACGGCGCGGTCACCAAGGATGAGGTCGCGGAAGACATCGTAACGGGCACCTCCGCGGAGGCCTATCCGGATGTGCCTTACGACAACGAAGTCATTCTGTTCTACAGCGATATCGACCCGGCGCACAATGCCGCAGTGGCCGCTCTCGACTCGACGTACACGCCTATCAAGTACAATGCGAAGTGGTTCCTGATCAACGGCGAGCCCTATGAGGCAGGTATGGCCGATATCCCGGCGGGGCTGGCGTCGGTTCCGGGCACCAACACCCGCAGCGACACCTTGATCCGTTTCCTCAGCGCCGCCAGCGAAACCCACGTGCCGGTCCTTCAGGGCCTGCGCATGACCATCCATGCCGAGGACGGCAACCCCTACACCTGGCAGAACGGTGACACGGTTGGAGGTACGGCTCCTCGCACTCAGTACTCCGCGTTGCTGCCACCGCTGAAGACCAAGGATGCCATCATCCAGCCGACCAGCGAGGGCCGCTATGCGGTCTACGACGGTAACGGTTATATGACCAATCCCTCCAACATCGATGATTTCGCTGTTGGGGATACGGTGGGCGGCATGCTGCGCTTCCTGGCCGTCAGTGATGCCAACCTGGTACCGGTAGCAGTGAATGATACGGCAACAACGGCTGAAGACACTCCGGTCGACATCGACGTTGTCCTTAACGATAGCGATCCCGACGGGAATGGACTGACCGTTGTCTCGGTTACGGTTCCCACCTCGGGTACCGCAGTGATCTCGAACCCGGATTGCTGTGTTCTCTACACACCGAATCCGGACTTCAACGGAATGGATCAATTTGACTACACCATCACCGACGGCAACGGCGTGACCTCCACGGCCACCGCGTTCGTGGACGTGACGGTGACCGCGGTCAACGACCCGCCGTCGATTACCAGCACACCGGTCACAACGGCCACGACCGCCGTACTCTACAGCTATGATGTGGAAGCCACGGACGTGGACCTGGGTGATACCCCACCGGATGTACTGAGCTTCTCGCTGACGCTGGGACCTGCCGGTATGACCATCGATGCGGCAACCGGTCTCATCGAGTGGACACCGACCGTGCAGGACAACGCCGCGTCTTATGACGTGACAGTGGTTGTGACCGATTCGGCTTTGGCGATCGATACGCAGAACTACACCATTGTCAATACATTGGTGAACGTCGCGCCGACGATTACCACGACGCCGGTCACCACCGCTACCGCGGGTCAGGCCTACAGCTACGATGTGGACGCGACGGACCCCGACCTGGGCGACACCCAGACCTACTCGCTGGATGTGTCACCTGCAGGGATGACCATCGACGCGGCAACCGGTGTCATCGACTGGACGCCGACCATGGCGCAGTTGGGAGACAACGCGGTGACGGTCACCGTGACCGACTTCAACGGTCTGCCCGCCGAGCAGACGTACACCGTGACGGTGGGCGCCGCGGCTGGTGCGTTGTTCTTCTCCACTGCGGGTAACGCCACGGTACCTGGTGTGCCTGATCCGTCCAATAACGCGGACATCTACGCCTATGACGGTGCGATCTACAGCCGGATCCTCGATTCAGGGTTCAGCGGTAATATTGATGCCCTTTACGTGGTAGATGCGGACACCTTCTACGTGTCGTTTGCCAACAATGGTGGGGTCACGAACGGTGGTCTCACCCTGCAGGACGAGGACATCGGCCTCTACGACGCTGGAACCTGGACGCTGTATTACGACGGCTCCGCGACTGGATTGGGGGGCACAGGCACGGGGTATGACATAGATGCTATCTCCATAGCCGGTGGTGTGCTCTACTTCTCTACCGTTGGTAACGTCAACGTCGGCGGGCTTGGAGCCGGCGACGACGCGGATATCTACAGCCATGACGGAACCGCATACGCCCGGGTGTTCGACGCAAGCGCTAACGGTCTGCCGGGTAATGCTGATATCGACGGGTTGACGGTGCAGGGCACGACCTACTACATGTCCTTCAACCGCAACGGCGGGACCGCCGTGCCTGGACTTGGAAGTGTGTCGGATGAGGCCGTGGTCTCCTTCAACGGCGCCAACTGGGCAGTGTACTTCAGCGGTCCTGGTCTCACGACCAACGGCCACGACGTCGACGCGGTGCACGTGCCCTAGCGAGTCCCGATCCCGTTCAGCTCAGGATGAGTAACCCCGCTCTCGGGCGGGGGATGAACGGGGAGGGGGGTTTTAACGAGTTTGTAGGGTGCGCCGTGCGCACCGGAAGAGAGACAGGAAGTTTGTTTATGGTGCGCACGGCGCACCCTACCGAGGAGCATGGTAAAACCCGGTTCCCTCCCACAAGGAGGGGGCTGGGGTGAGGGGATCAGCAGGATGTCGGTCTCTTCACCCCAGCTTTAGACAGTAAGGCGGCGATTGAACAGGTAGTGCACAGAAGCACATTTTTCGAGTTTGCGTCATCCCGGCGAAGGACGGGATCCAGGGACCAGCCCACGATGGATTCTGCAGAAAGCCAGAATGACGGAAGAACATACTGGATTCCGGCCTTGGCCGGAATGATGAATTCAGAGTAGGTGGTACCGATATGACAGAGACAGTTAGTCACGCAATCCAGAATTCCGTCGCGACGGCGCACAGCAGCACAGGATCTACACGGGTGCTTCTCTGGCTGGCACTGACCGCCATCGCCCTGTTGATCTCCGGCCTCTGGATATACCAGTCCAGGATCGATCAATCAGTACCCGGCTCAGCCGAAGTCGAGACAACAATCCAGTCCAGCGGCCCGGCCACGGCGGAAATCCCCAACCCCTACGCCGACTGGAAACCGCCGGCGATGCCCGAACCCGCGCCTTACTCCAGCCAGAAACTCGCTCCCGAGCTTGTGACAGCGTTGAAGGAACGCTGGGGGGTGGAACTGCTGGGTATACGCCAGAGCGGGGCCGGTATGTTCCTTGACTTCCGGTTCAAGGTGCTGGACGCCGATAAGTCCCTGCCGCTGTTCGATCACCGCATCAAGCCCTACCTGGTCGCGGAAAAGTCCGAGATCAAGCTGCCGATACCCCAGGCGGCCAAGGTTGGCTCTTTCCGGCCCACGAATCGGGGCAAGAACATCAAGGCCGGCAAGACCTACTACATGCTGTTTGCCAATCCCGACCGCTACGTGAAATCGGGCGAGAAGGTCTCCGTGGTTATCGGTGACTTCAAGGCAGAGCAATTGACCGTTCAATGAGAATTTCTAGAGGCTGAATGTTATGAAACACTATCTCCTGACCCTCGCCGCAGCCGTCGCCCTGGCCTGCAGCACGCTTCCCGTCCAGGCCGGTACCGTCGGGCCCGCCCTGCAGCAGGCCGCCGATTCCAGCGACGCGCAGATCGACCTGCCGGTGATTATCCGTTTCGTGGACCAGGTGGACCGTAAGGCGCTGCGCGCCGAGGTGAGGCGCATCGCTCGCGAACGCTACCCGGACG
Organism: uncultured Gammaproteobacteria bacterium; assembly: GCA_942492025.1. Classification (GTDB taxonomy): domain Bacteria; phylum Pseudomonadota; class Gammaproteobacteria; order SZUA-229; family SZUA-229; genus JABDQW01. The sequence continues at coordinate 27,500 of CALODJ010000004.1, forward strand.
ACGCCAAGAAGCGCAAGAAGGAGCGGCGCAAACTGATGCGCAAAATGCTGGTGGATAACCTCAAGGCCACGGCAAAGGATTCCAAAAAGCACGTCAGGGATTTCCTCAAAGGCCACGGCGAGAAGAGCAAGCTCAAGCTGTTGTGGGCCCAGAACAGCGTGGTGGCGGTGGTACCCGTGTACCTGGTGGACGAGCTGGCCGCGCAGGAGTATGTCGATCGCATCGTGCTGGATGTCAAGATCCAGGCCCCGGGCACCGGCTCGCCGCCCACGGCGCCGAATTTGTGGAATCTTGACGCCACCGGTGTGCCGACACTATGGAACACCGGCAACACCGGTCAGGACGTGGTGGTGGCTACCTTCGACACCGGCGTCGACGCCACCCACCCGGACCTGGGACCGAGATGGCGGGGTGGCAGCAACAGCTGGTTTGATCCCTACGACCAGCACAGCAGCCCGGCGGACACGAACGGTCACGGCACCCTGGTTATGGGCCTGATCGTCGGCGGCGCTGCGGGTGGTTACCAGGTCGGCATGGCCCCGGGCAGCCAGTGGATCGCGGCCAAGATTTTCGACGATTCCGACGAGGCGACGCTGAGCGGCATACACGAGGCGTTCCAGTGGGTGCTGGACCCGGACGGTAACTCGAACACCGACGATGCACCGGATGTCCTCAACAACTCCTGGGATCTGGCCGGTACTGTCAACGGCTGCGTTCAGTGGTTCGCGCCCGACATTGCCTTGCTCAAAGAGGCCGACATCGCCGTGGTTTTTGCCGGTGGCAACTATGGCCCGGGTGCGAATTCCAGCGTCAGTCCCGCCAACGATGCCGCGGTGCTCTCGGTCGGCGCGGTCGAATCTAACCTTGCTGTGGATGTGTTGAGCAGCCGTGGTGCAAACGCCTGCAATGGAGGCGTCTATCCGAAGCTGGTGGCGCCCGGTAACTCCGTCCTCACCACCGACCGCATGCCGGGGTTCTATAATATCGTGTCCGGCACCTCTTTCGCCGTCGCCCACCTGGCCGGCGGCATGGCGGTGCTGAAGAGTGCGTTCCCGACGGCCAGCGTCACCGAGATCGAGGACTCGCTCACCACCACGGCGACCGACCTGGGGGCGTCGGGGCCGGACCACGATTACGGTCATGGTCTGATGGATCTGGTGGCCGCCCGTGACCATCTGGTGGCCATCCTGGGCGACGGCAATCCGGGCAGCCTGCAATTGAGCGACACCAGCTACAGCGTGGATGAGAACGTAGCCAGCCTGACGGTGACGGTCACACGCGGTGGTGGCAGTGCCGGCGAGGTGTCTGTGGATTTTGCAACGACTGACGATACTGCCCTGGCCGGCGACGACTACATAGCCGCCAGCGGCACCCTGGACTTTGCCGAGGGGGAGATGAGCCGCAGTTTCGACGTGGCCATCCTCGACGACAGTGTCCATGAAGGTGACGAGGGCTTCATCGTGTCACTCAGCAACGTCCAGGGCGGCGCCTCGCTGGGTGCGCCGGTGTCGGCTGCCGTGACCATTGTGGAGGATGACCCGGAACCTGATGCGGACGGCGACGGAATAAGCGATGTCCTGGATCAGTGCCCCGGTACACCCTCGGGCGAGAGCGTGGATGCTAACGGCTGCTCCGCCAGCCAGCTGGACAGTGACGGCGACGGGGTGAACGACGCCCTGGATCAATGTCCCAACACCCCACCGGGGGAAAGCGTGGATGCCGACGGCTGCACCATCGTCACCGGTCCACAGGATGCGGACGGTGACGGCTTCACGGAAGACGTCGACTGCAACGACAGCGATGCTGCGGTCTATCCCGGTGCGGTGGAGGTCAAGTACGACGGCATCGACCAGGACTGCAACGGCTTCGATCTGACCATCAATGTGACCAGGGCCATCTACAACGTGTCTCAGGATAAGGTCGTCGTACTGGCAACCACCGATCTCGGGAGTCAGGCAGGGCTGAAAGTCACGTACCATCTGGCGAACGGCAGCAGCTTGACAAAGAATATGACCTGGAAAGCAACCAAGAACCGGTGGCAGAAGACCTTGAAGACCTTCAGCGCCCGATTTGGTGCAGTGCCGGTCGCGGTCACTGTCTTTGGCGTCGAGGGAGAAGAGTTTGTCCCGTTGCCGTAAACATGGGTTATCCGCGGGAAGGAAAAACTAAGACGGTATCCGCCCTCTCCTTCCGGGAGAGGGCGAAGACGTCGCCTGAATGAAATGAAACGCTAACAAGTTCGATGACGTGCCTCGGATACTGCGATGCTGCATCCGGGCTGCGATGAGAATGGCAATGTCGTCTCTGAGCCTCGGCGAGAAAACAGGTAGTTAAACCTCCCGCATCGACTGGTTTTCCGCCTATATGGAAATCGACGGCAATTGTCAGATCAAGTTTGAACTACTACACTTGAAGTCATTCATTAGACGTTTTGCCTGCCGATGCATTTTTCAGCTCAAAAAGGAAGAATATCGATGGTTTTCAGAAGTAATGCCGGCTTCGGTCCGGAACAAAAGGTGTTGTCATGGGGAGGCGGTGTGATATGCGCGCTGGGTTTAGCGGCGACCGTGCTTGCGCTCGGTGGTTGTGAAGCGGACAACGGCGATGCGATGAGCCATGACCACGCCGTCGAGCACCCGGCGGAGCATGCCCGGTCCGCCGCTGAGCAGACGGCTGACGACAGTCTGGCGAGTATGTCGGGCGAGGCCGATCCGCACGCCCATCACCGGCATATGATGGAGTCCAAGACCTACAGCCGCTCGGAGCACGACTACCGGCTGCCCGATCTGGAGCTGGTGAACATGGCAGCTGAGAAGACCAGCCTGCTCGATGCGCTCAATCCCGGCAAGCCGGTGATGGTCAACTTCATCTTCACCACCTGCACCACCATCTGTCCGGTGATGAGCGCCACCTTCGCCCAGGTGCAATCCGAGCTGGGGGCCGATAGCGATGCGCTGCGCATGATTTCCTTCTCCATCGATCCCGAGCAGGACACCCCGGAGCGCCTGCGTGAGTACGCCGGGCGGTTCAATGCGGGACCTCAGTGGCAGTTCCTCACCGGCAGCCTGGCGGACAGCGTGGCGGTTCAGAAGGCGTTCGATGTTTACCGGGGCAACAAGATGAATCACGAGCCGACCACGCTGATGAAAGCGGCGGACAGCGACAGCTGGGTGCGCATCGACGGGCTCGCCAAGGCAGCGGATATCGTAGCGGAATACCATCGCCTGCTAGGGCACTAGCTGGAGTGCGGCTCATGACGTTTAGTGGACATTGTACGCGGGCTGCGGCGATTCTTATCGGCGCAGGCTTCGTGTTCTCTCATCCTGTTCCTGCCATCGCGCAGGATCTGTCCCCGGCCGCGGAGGCGGCACCCGACCCGCAGAGCGTTGCACGCGGTAAGAAAATGTACATGCAGGGTGTGCTGCCCTCGGGCGAGATAATGACGGCGACCGTCCACGGCGATATCAACCTCACCGGCGAGCAGGTCATCTGCGGCGCCTGCCACCGTCGCAGCGGGATGGGGTCCACCGAGGGTCAGGATGTCGTGCCCGCGGTCACCGGCGATATACTTTATGAGCCCTTGAGGTTACCGACGACAAAACCGCCGCTGCCGCCGGCGAGGCGCCCGGCCTACAGCGACGAAACGCTGAAGCGGGCGATTCGGGACGGTATTGGAGCCGATGGTGAGCCTTTCAGCCCACTGATGCCCCGTTACCCGCTGTCCGATGCCGAGCTGGAAAGTATGGTTGCCTTTCTCAAAACCCTGAATACGGAGCCCGACCCAGGCGTCACCGAGAAGGAGATCCACTTCGCCACCGTCATTGCCGACTCGGTGGAGCCGGAACAGCGCAAGGCCCTGGTGGATGTCCTGAATACGTTTGTCGAGCAGAAGAATGCCGAGACCCGTAACGAGAGCCAACGCGCCGAACATGCCCCGTGGCACAAGCACTGGATCTTTGGGCCCTATCGCAAGTGGAACTTGCATGTGTGGGAGTTGCAGGGCCCGCAGGAGTCCTGGCCGGAACAGTTGAAGGCCCAATATCAGGAACAGCCGGTTTTTGCGCTGCTGAGTGGGCTTGTCCCGGGAAGCTGGCAACCGGTTCGCGATTTCTGTGAAGGCTTCGAGGTACCCTGTCTGTTCCCGATAACCGACCTGCCGGTGATCGATGAACAGGATTTTTATAGCGTCTACTTCTCCAAGGGTATGACCGTGGAGGGGGAGGGCATCGTCCAGAACCTGGCCGATGACGGGCTCCTGAACACACGGGTGGTTCAGGTCTACCGAGCCGGCGACGCCAGGGGAACAGTCGCTGCGGCCGCGCTGGAGCGTGCGCTGGAGGCCAGAGGTGGGCAGGCGGAAGACGTGCCGCTGACCGACCTGGATGCTGAATCGATGAACGACTTCTGGTCTTCGGTTGTCGACCAGGGGCGCGGTGCGGTGATGGTGCTGTGGTTGAGCGAGGCTGATACCCGGGCTTTCTGGCAGCGTCCGGGAGCCGACGCTGCTCCGGCGCGGATCTATCTGTCCACCACGCTCTACGGTAGTGACCTGGACCAGGTTCCCGCCAGCGCGCGGGAACAGCTGCGCTTCGTGCATCCCTACGAGATGCCGGACAAGTTGAATCGACTGCTGATACGATCAACGGGCTGGCTGCGCTCCAGGCGGATTTATGCGCCGGAGGAAAAACACATACAGGCTAACGCTTATTTTGCGCTGAAGACAGCCGGTGGCGCACTGAAGGGTATCCAGGGTTATTTCAATCGGGAGTTTATGCTCGAGGGCATCGAACACATGGTGGATAATGCCAACTATACCTCCGTGTATCCGCATATGAGTCTCGCACCCGAGCAGCGTTTTGTGTCCAAAGGCTGCTATATCGCCCAGCTGGAGAGTGGCGAAAAGGCGCGCTTGCGGGCCGTTTCCGAGTGGCTGATTCCGGGCGCACGGTAATTTCCCGGCCGCGAACCGTTCGCGTGCCAAATGGATGGTGCGCGGGTGTGTTTACCAGGCAAACAATGTGGTAGCAGCACCGGCCCATTCCGATACCCCGGGGATGAATTCCGCGCTCCTCACCGCTATTTGATTACCAGTGGTATTGCAAATACAGCGTGTTGTAGTTACTGCCGCCCTTGATGCGGCCAAACGCGGATGAGGTCTCGAAGATCGATGAGCGGTGGTGCAGGCTGTAGCCGAACCACAGGTCACGCACCGAGTCAGCGTTGAACAGATCACCCACGTTGAGATCGATACTGACGTCGATGAAGTTCATCAGGTTGCTGGCGCGGTAGCCCTTGTTGTCCATTTCCCGTTGTTCCAGATTGGTAATGTCCTTGACGTAGGACACGCCTTCGGCACCACCGAGGCGCCAGCGTATCGGCCATTCCAGGTTCCAGTAGAGTTTTAAGGCCAGTACGTATTCGGTCGTTGGCTGGCTGTCGTAGGTGATGCCGCTGTCCGGGTCGGTGAAGGGATCGGATGCACGATGGTAGACAAAACCCGGCGTGATATAAACGTCCAGTGATTCGACACCGAACAGGCTGTCGGAAACAGGGTGGCCATAGAACACCGATGCCATCTGGTTGTTTTGCGGATCATCCTCGACGTCCCAGCGCAGCAGGATATCCCCCATGTTCGACGGCGTCGCCCAGCCGTAGGCGAAACGCCAGTAGGGTTTTGCATCCAGTGACGGCTTGCGCACCTTGGTCTTGTCGTCGAAGAAGGCGACGCCCAGGTATACTTCACCAAAGGTCTCCCTGTCGATCGAGGCTGAATTGCGGGTGCTGCTGTCGAGCAGCGTGGTGATCTGCGCGCGACCCACCAGGTACAGGTTGCTGATGACGTGGTAGCGGGCCTCGGATCCCAGACTGAGGTCCCAGCCGTCGCCGATCGGATTAACGAAGGTCGTGCCGGGGTTGTCGGGATCATTGAAGCCATCCAGGCCGAAGTAACGGTCGTTGAATTCCGAGCTCTTCCATCGCAAGCTGGCATAGGGCAGCAGTTCCCACGAGCCCGAGTCCCAGGCGTAGCGGGCGTCGATGTTGGCATGAAACCGGCCCTCGTCGTCTGACAACAGCTCGAGGTTGGATTGCAGTTCGGGACTGAAGCGGTATTTGCCCTGAAGACCAATATCGAGTCCGTTGCCACGTATTTCGTTTTGATAACCTGCGGGAATATCGAAATAGCGGTAACGGCCGATCAGACTAAACTGCCATTCATCCCTGTTATACACTTTGATACCGCCGGTCAGGCCTCGCAAGAACACATATTTGTTATCAAAGAACAGCAGTGGAATCACATCGGATACCTGCTTGTCGGATGCCGGGTAGGGGATGCGGGCGATGCGAAAACCCATGGCGATGCCCCAGGGATCATTGACGTTCAGGTTGGCAACGGCCGGTAATGACATCAACACCGTGAGCGAGAACAGAAGCCATGTTCTGAGCAGGCGATGTGCGTTCACTGATGTTTGCATAATAATTCGGTTTCCCAGTTCCAGGCCGTTGCGATGATCGATTCCAGGTCGGTGTGCTCAGCTTGCCAGCCCAGGGCCTCCCGGGCAAGCCTCGAATCAGCCACCAGCACGGCGGGATCGCCCGGTCGGCGTTCGGCCTGTATCACCTTGAAATCCCTGCCCGTAACCGCACGTGTCGCGTCGATCACCTGTTGCACCGAGAAGCCCTGACCGTTGCCGAGATTGTAACAGGCGCTGTTGCCGGTCTGTCGCATGTGCGCCAGTGCCAGCGAATGGGCCGTACACAGATCGTCGATATGAATGTAATCACGTACACAGGTACCGTCCGGCGTTGGGTAATCATTGCCGTAAACCCTGATGGCTTCACGCCGTCCCGATGCGGCCTGCAGGATCAGCGGTATCAGATGGGTTTCGGGCTGGTGGCGTTCGCCCAGTTCGCCATCCGGGTCGGCACCGGCGGCATTGAAATAACGCAGACAGGTCGATTTCAGACCGTAGGCCTGGTCGTAATCCTGCAGGATCTGTTCCACCATGAGTTTGGTGCGGCCGTATGGATTGATCGGATTTTTGCTGTGTTTTTCATCGATCGGTGTGTATTCCGGTTCACCAAAAATAGCTGCGGTGGATGAAAATATGAAATGTTCGATCTCGTGTTGAATCATCGCATCGAGCAGTACGGCCGTGTTGATGACATTGTTTCTGTAATATTTCGCCGGTTCGCGCACCGATTCGCCGACTTCGATATAGGCAGCGAAGTGCATGACGGCGTCAATGGCATAATTACTGAAAACATAATCAAGTATGGCCGGGTCACCGAGGTCACCCTCGACGAATTCGCCGTATTTGACCGCATCTCGATAGCCACAGCTGAGGTTGTCCAGGATAATGACTTCGCTACCGGCGTTGGCCAGCTGCTTGACCATGTGAGAGCCGATATACCCAGCGCCGCCGATGACAAGAATACTCATACAGATTCCAGTTTTGATAGTTACGTGTATTAAAGCACATGTTGAGCAATGCGGGTGCATCAACAGGCTGTGCTGTGGCGCTTTTGCAGTAGGGATACTTTCTACCGCGCAGACTCCTGGTCCAGATAGCTGGACCAGTCCGGCGCGTTATCGCCGAACACGAAGAAAAAGGGATTGAGCAGGCTGTCCTTGGTGTTGTACTGCAGTTCACTCATATCGGTTTTCGTCACATACCCCCCCGCCTGTTCAACAATACATTGTGCTGCAGCAGTGTCCCATTCCGACGTCAGGCCCAGACGCGGGTAGAGGTCGGCCTTACCTTCAGCGACCAGGCAGAATTTGAGTGAACTGCCCATGCTCAACATGTCGATCTGGTCATAGCTGGCAGAAAGCTTCTTCATGAATTTTTGCATGGCTTCCGAGCCGTGCGAGCGGCTCCCGGCAACGGTAAGTTGGTTAGCCTGCAGACGTTTCACGCCGATCGCCTGTGACTGGCCGCCATGCTCTGACTTGAAGGCGCCACCGCCGCGATAGGCGAAGTAGTCGACATCCAGAACCGGTACATGGATAACGCCCAGCACGCTTTTGTGATTGTCGATTAGAGCGATATTGACGGTAAACTCGCCATTGCGTTTGATGAATTCTCGAGTACCATCGAGCGGATCGACGAGCCAGTAAACATCCCATCGACTGCGTTGTTCAAATGGCAGGGCCGCGGATTCTTCCGATAGCACGGGGATGTCCGGTGTCAGTCTCGACAGGGCAGCCACGATCGTATCATGGGACGCCATGTCTGCATTGGTCAACGGGGTCTTGTCATCCTTGTGTTCGATATCAAAGTCCGTGTTATAGATCTGCAGGATTTTTCTGCCAGCTTCGCGGGCAATTTCAACGCAACGGTTGCATAGCATTTCAAGGTCTGGAGATTCTGTCATGTTGTAGTTCTGCTTGGTACAATCCTGTTATCGAAATTTCCGAGTTATTTTACAGCATATGGCGCTACCCGACCTCACCGATATAGATACCGTTCTGCTGGATCTTGATGGAACGCTGCTCGATCTGCATTTTGACAACCATTTCTGGCTTGAGTATGTGCCCATGTGCTATGCAAACCGTCACCATTTACCGCTGGAAGAAGCGCACACGATTCTGATTCAGCGCTACAGGGATGTTCGTGGCAGTCTCGACTGGTATTGCGTCGAGTTCTGGACGCGGGAACTGGGTCTCGATATCGAGCAGTTGAAGCGGGAGGTGGCGCACAAGATCGCGGTGCACCCCTTTGTACATGATTTTTTGCAATCGGCCCGTAACAAGGGCAAACACGTGGTTCTGGTGACCAATGCACATCCCGTCAGCCTCTCCATCAAGATGGAGAAAACTGAGCTGGTTGATTATTTTGACCGCATTGTGACATCGCACCAGTTGGGTCTGGCCAAGGAACAGGAGGGCTTCTGGCAAAAGTTGCAGAAGATCGAACCCTATGATCCTGAAAAAACGCTGCTGATCGATGACAACCATGAGGTGCTCGAATGCGCTGAGCGCTCCGGCATCCGGCATTTACTCGCGATACACCGGCCGGACAGCAGGGGCGAGGAAAAATCACATGACCGATATCATGCGCTGCGGAGCTTCGACGAAATCACGCTCTAAAAACGGGAATGTATTTATTCACCACAGAGGCACAGAGGGCACAGAGAAATTCTTTGTTTTGTTGCTGCAACATCCAGGCCAGCCAGATTAGTTGTAGGGTGCGCCGTGCGCACCATTTTGCCTAGAAACTTCGGAAAAAATCACGTCCGATGCAATGGTGCGCACAGCGCACCCTACAAAAGAATGTATTTCTCTGTGCCCCCTGTGCCTCTGTGGTGAATGTAACTAATCCCAACGCTTGAAACGTTTTTTGCAGTAAGCCAGTAGCTCCTCGTAGTTCTGGAAGTAGAGGTCAAATCCGTCCTCTGACGGTGCGTCGTATTCGCAATAGTCATTCGAATGATCACGACATATCTGCGGGCGTGTCGCATAGATACCGCAATCGCCATTGATTTGAAGATGCTGGCATTTACCATCGATCAACAGGGTCCATCCATCTTCATCCTTGTAGGCTTTGACATGATCATGTGAGACTTGCCACAACAGATGCTGGAAATCCGCTTTCGATCGAGGTGTGCCTATATGTTGTGTGACATAGGTGCAGCATATCGAGCCCGTGCATAATGAGCACTTGTTATCGGGCGTAATTTCAATCTCGGATTTTGTAACCATTACATCAGTCCCAGTTGTTTCAGGTTACCGTTATTGACAAGCATGAATGCGCCATCACGCTGTTTTTTGGCAAACATTGCCAGGCTGTTGATCAGATTGTCAGTGGCAGAAGCATTTGGCTTCATCGTTAACTTCAGCATATACTGACCGGTTTCATCTGTGGTCAGGCCGCCGTTCAGTATGAGCTGCCCCCCCGTGTTATTGATGCTCGCTGTCAATGGCGAGGTGTCGTTGCCATTCATCAAAATCGAAACATTTCCAAGTTCAGCAGTTTCGACGACGGTTACGGCCGCCTGGTACCAGTCAAGAGTGCCGTCAACACGAGGTACAGTCCCCGGCTGAAACGTTGCCTTGTTAATCTGCAACTGAAAACCGCCAGACAACTCGCCAAGCGGCAGCACCACGACAGAGGCAAGCTCAGCAGCACCAAGCGTTGTGGTTAAACCATCAACAATCAGATTCCCGTTCAAGCCGACAGAAAGACGGGTGTTGAGCGGATTGTCGTTGAGATCTGCCTCAACGTCGATAGCGACCTTTGCCAATAACAGACGTGATGGCAGGAACGACCAATGCGCATTGTTCAGAATTAATTTATTGGTGATAATGATACTTGCCTGACCACTCCACAGTGAGCCAGATATATTGTTGATGGTCACCGGCAGGCGGTCCCTGAACAGGTCTATGACAGGCGCTGCAGGCAGCGTAGCGACCAGAAATACAAAATAGGCAACAACACCTGTCAGGATATAATGTCGTGTGCGCATCAATCTCTTTTCAGTGTCATGCGCGCGTTGACGGTTCCGGGCTTGTCGTCCCGGTCAAGATTGGCAGAGGTCACGTTAATGCCGTATTGTGTTTGTAGCGTATTCAACCACAACAATAACTGGTCAAACGAGGCGGCATCTATGGTAACTCGCGCACCTTTGTCGGAAGTCGATTCAAGCCTGCTCAGGTAGGGTTTGATTCCAGCTGTAGCAGCGCTTTGTTCAACGACTAATGTTACCGGTTGTGTGCTGTTTATTTTTTTGCTGGGGCTGCCCGAAGCCTTGAGGACCTTGACTTCTTTCGCGGCGTTTTGCATCCATTGTTGAATGCCAATTTGTGAGTGAAGTTTCCGGGTCTGTTCATCGATGCTCTTGTGTACCGGCTCCCAGATGATGAGATAACCTAATGTAACGATAACAACGACAGAAGCGCCAAGTACCAGTTGGCGTTCTCGTTGTTGCAGACCATGAAACCAGTTGTGCAAATCGTGCAGTTGTTTCATGCCCCTGACCTTTGCATCCGGATGCTGCCGTTGACCCGGTTTTTTTCCGAGGTCGCCGACAAGATTTCGGCTTGAATTTTATTGCTGGTATTAAGTTGCTTGTTAAGTGTCTCGACTGACTGCAACCGGCTTGCCGTCAGGCCAATATTCATCGTGTTGTTGCGAAAATCAATGGACTGTATCTGGATCTCTTGCTGACTTGAAATGATTGCGGCCGAGTCCTTTAACAGTGAAAGAAACTGGCTGCCCCCGGTGCTGCCACCGCCTTTCAGCTCATTGAGTTTTTGTTCCATCTGTACGCGTGCGTTAATGACTCGCTTGCTCGCCGGAAAGGTCTTTTTATAGATGTTATCAATCTCGACACGCAGTGCATCATTCTTTTTTTCCAGTCTGTTTATCTCGAATAGCGCGGTACCAAGGTACAACAATAACCAGACAGCGGCAAGCGAAGCCGCCAGGCGCCAGCGATACCATTGCCCCGTGGTTTTGCGCTTGGGCTTGTATTTGTCTTGCAGCAGGTTTAGCGATCTTACCTTGTTGTACACCCCGCAAAAAATCACCAGAGGATGTGTGTTGTAGGCAATCTTTATTGTCTCGATATTTGCGTCGATCTGATCAAGATCGAGCTGTGGTTCCTGGTCTTCCAGGTAATAGTAGGTGATTTTTTCAGGCTTGGTTTCTGCCTCATTCAGGCTCGTCTCCAGTAGCAATGGCAGATTGATGGTGTCGATTACGGTACCTATTTGCGCGTCGAACTGTACCAGCGCTTTGTCGCCATGGAATACGATGGTCCATTGGTTATCGGCTATTGGCGAGCAGATGGCATCGGGTATAATCGCATCGACAACAATGTCGGCCTCACTGAATTTGGTTAACAGTGTCTCAATGGTATCTTTAGGTATGCCTGCGACCGGGACACCATAGTCGGATTCAGATTTGCCTATGACGAAATGAAACTGCTCTACATCTTCTGCAATTTGATCTTCCAGTGCAAAAGGTACCGCACGTAACATTTTCTGACGATTGCTGGTCGGCAGTTTTACATGGTTTAGATGCACGTTGGTGCTGTCTATCAGTACGACAACCTTGTGCTGCTCTGCGACGATGGCTGCGTCTGCGAGAGTACCTGAAGTGATCCGGCTGGTCAGTTCACCCTCGTGATTGACGTGCGACCACGTGGCTCGGTCTGGATTTGCGGGATCGTAGTGCAATAAAAGTGTATCCGCCATCAATAGGCCCCCTGCGAGCGCGCAATAACGCGCGTGGCACCATCGCTGCTGCGGTGAATGATGCTGTAGGTCATGATGCGAACTTGCCCGATTGTGGATTCTACTGTCAGCATGAAATATTCGGTATCTACAGAGAGGTTTTCTGTGCTGGTTATAATCTTGCCCAGCTCGTTGAAACTGGTGAATTCCTGGATCGTGTTGAACGCTTCTTCGGTGCGTTGTTTAACAATATCGTTGACATCACTGGGTGATATGCCATCTGCTAATGATCTTAGCACTTCTGCCGAGGCTGTGTTGATGTTGATCGGTGCTGTTATGCCAAAAGCGCATACGTGTGGCAACAGGGTCTCATAAATTCTCGGGTCATCAAAGCCGCGTATCAGTCTCATCTCACTGATGCTCAGGATCGGGCGGTTGGCCGTGCGATAGGGCCGCTCCAGGTTCATGTAATAAACATCTTCCGCGCCGTCAGGTATGGTGGTTTGCAGATCGTTATCGAGCCAGTCAATGATTGCCTGGACGAGGGCGTTATCAAGGCCCAGATTGGTCATCAATCGCTCCAGCCTGGGCCGTGCAACTGGTTTGTCAGGGGCATCTTCAAGCAGTGCGTTCAGGTTCAGACATGACTGCAAATCGGTCAGCCTGCCCCTGATATAACCGCCTTCGACCGGTATCGGCGGCACGTCCATGGCCCAGTTTTCGCCGAGGTGGTCGATCTCATTCTGCTGACGGTCATTCTTGAGGATACGCTGACTCCAGCTTTCAGCCGCGAGTGCGTAAAGATAGGCTTGCTCACCGGCAATCATATTGCCGGTGCGGCGCACATCGAGTTGCAGTCGGGTGCTCATGGTAACGCTGACGGTTGCGGCGATCGCGACGATCAACAAGGCCGTGATGATGGCTACACCGCGCTGACGAACGATCGTAGCCATCAACGGCTAACCCGGTAAATCCGTACGAGTTCGCCCCAGTCCGTCAGTTCCAGGGTGATCTCAATCGCAGATAGTGCGTCGCTATCGTCGCCCGCCTGAAAATTGGCATTCAGCGGTGGCCACAGCTCATGCCACTCGTTGTTGTTATCCAGGAAGCGGATGCTGGCTGTTTCAACATCAGTTAACAGCATGCTTTCGTAGGGCTGCATCTCCTGGCTACGATCCAGGTGCGGCCAATCCAGGCGAAAAAGCTGGTTTTCTTCCAGCCTGTAGGCGACGCGCTGTAGATGGCTGCGCTGCAGCTCTGCCGGATTGCGTCTGCCGTTGCGGGTGAATTCGATAAAAATATCATTGTCATTGCTCGCAACGAGGTAGTCTTGCGTGTTGCCGAATTCATCACGAATGCCGCGCTGCGCCAACTGGTTGAAATCGCGAGAAATTTTCAGCATCGCCATCTGTACTTCCTGGAGGCGTTGCATCGTGATTTCTATCTGCATGCTGTTGTCGATCACATTGCGCAAGCCGCCGTATGCCATGGCGGAAAGGACCGAAAATATGGCGACGGCTACCAGCAACTCGAGCAAGGTAAAGCCATGACGATGATTAGCGGGTAAAGATGTCATGGTTGCGGCACCGTTGCGTCAGTATCCCTGGACAGATAACCAACAAGCCGGCTCAGGTTGAATTCACGCTCCTTGTCCAGATATATGGTCAATTCCACCTGCCGCGCATTGTCATCTTCGGTTTCTTTGACCGTGCGTGTCCAGAACCATTCTGTGCCTGCCATCTGTGTCGAGCCTTTGGTTTCACCTTTTCCCAGCCATGAATTTTCGAGCTGCAATTGGGTGATTTCGTTCATCGCCACCCAGTGCGCGATGGTTTTTTGTTTAAGATAGGCTGCACTGGTGGCCTGGCTGCCCGACGTACTGATCAAGGCACCCAGTGCCAAGGAGACTATCGTGAGTGCGACCAGGACTTCCAGCAAGGTGAAACCCTTGCACGGGTGTGCCGGCTTAATAGTCACTGATTTCTGCCTGGTGCTGACCATTGGCGGTAGCCGAAACAAGGTAGCTGGTGGCGACACCCTGCATGACCAGCCGGACACTGAATTCTGGCGTAATTTCGCCGCTGGAAAGAAGAAAGACCTGTGGCCGGAAGCGCTCGTTTTCCTTGTCTTCGTCGTCCTCGCTTTGGGCCTTGTCAATGAGTACATCGATTTGCTCGATTTCCAGTTCGAATTCCATATCCTCGGGTAACTGCCGTTCCCGTAATAATTTGTCGGTTTCCAGCGGTTGCCAGGAATTTTCAGCAAAAAGCAGAAAACGGTAGCTGTTCGGCGTGAATTCCAGTCCGTATTCCATTCCCCTGAGTATGGCTTCTTCCAGAGCCAGTTGCAGCAGTTGGTCGAGGCGTTGAGCTTCGGTCTGAAGCAGCTCTTCGGGCGTCGTGCCGCGAATGGCCAGTGTGGTGAAGGTAAACAGGATGGCTATGATGACGATGACGACCAGCAGTTCCAGCAGGCTGAAACCGTGTGCGTTTGGATTAGACCGGGACGCGCGACCGGATATCCCGGTCGGACGTGTCTTATTCGATATCCCAGTTGCCGATATCAGCATTGATGCCTTCACCACCCGGAGCACCGTCAGCACCTAATGAATAGATGTCGATTTCGCTTTGTTGTCCGGGGCTTAAATACAGGTAGTCACTACCCCAGGGGTCTTTTTTCAGGCGTTTGATATAACCACCTTGCTTCCAGTTGGGTGGATCTGGCGGCGTCGTCGGCTTTGTCACCAGCGCTTCGAGGCCCTGGTCCGTCGTGGGGTAGACGAAATTGTCCAGCCGGTAGACATCCAGTGCGCTTTCCAGCGCGTTGATGTCGTGTTTGGCCTTAGATACACGGGCCTTGTCAGGATTATCCATAATTCTGGGTGCGATGACACTGGCAAGAATTCCCAGAATAACAACCACAACCATGATTTCGATCAGGGTAAATCCCTTTTGATTCAACTTTACTCTATTCACAATACCACTCCGGTACTTTGCGAAACTGCAGATGACAGGGTAGAGTGGCAGTAACGCAGGTACAAATTCATTCGATGTGCGGAATCATAACAAATGCGCATACAGGTGCCTATTAAAAACCGGATATCAGCGCAATGGAACCATATTCTGTGGCTGTTTCTGTTCGTCATCTGCTTCAGTCTGCAATCGACCAGCATGGCCAGTGTATTGCAGTATGATCGGGGATTGATTGACCAGGGCCAGTACTGGTTGCTACTGACGGGCCATCTGGTGCACCTCAACTGGGTGCACTGGGCTCTGAACATGGCGGGTCTGTTGATCGTCGCCGTGTTTTTCAGTTTGTACGGCAGTATGCTCGACTGGCTGTTTGTGTTGCTGTTCAGTGCGTTGGTGACCGGTCTCGGGCTGTACTGGCTGCATCCCGAGCTGATCTGGTATGTGGGCCTGTCCGGTGTGCTGCACGGATTATTCATATACGGGGCCATACGCGAAATACGATTCTATCCCTTCAGTGGCTATCTGCTGGTGTTGCTGATCGCCGCCAAGCTGTTCTGGGAGTATATGAATGGCGCATTGCCCGGCTCAGAAGCAATGACAGGTGGCCGGGTATTGGTCGAGGCCCATCTGTACGGGGCAATGGCCGGCCTGGTGGCTGTGTTTGTAACCTGGCTGCTGCATCTATTTCACAAGCTGATTGAGGTCAAAAATCGGCAACAGAATGCCGAGCACAATGAGTAAGACCAGAACACCCATGGTCAGTATGATGGCCGGCTCGAATATCCCGACAATATAGGCGATCAGCGTCACCTGCTCACGTTCCTGTTGGGTGGCGGCACGATCGAGCATTTCTTCCAGATTGCCACTGTTTTCACCGCTGGCGATCAGTTGAAGGGTCATTGGCGGGAACAATTTACTGTGATCGAGCGATTTCTTGATGGCGGTGCCTTCACGCACACGGTCAGTGGCTTCCAGGATCGCGTTTCGCATGGGCAGGTTGCCGACCACCTGGGCCGAAATCCTCATCGATTCGAGCACAGTCACACCACTGCCGGTCAGGATACTGAAGGTGCGGGTAAACAGGGCTGTATTCAGGCCGCGGACCAGCTTTTGAATGATAGGAATTCTGAGTAGCCAGCGGTGGTAGTGTTCGAGGTATTTGGGCCGCTTCAGCAATGCACGTAGGCCGACGATGAGGGCGACGACAGCGATCAGCATATAAATACCGTAGCCGATGACAAAATCACTGATGGCGATCAGCGCCATGGTCAGGCCTGGCAGATCCTGACCGATGTCTTCAAATACCGACACGACCTGGGGTACGATGTTGGTCATCAGGAAAATGACGATCGCGATGGCAAAAACGGTAAGAAAGGCCGGATATATCAGGGCCTGTCTGACCCTGCCCTGCAGTTCCTGCTGGTTTTCTGTGTAGTCGGCCAGTCTTTCCAGCACCGTATCGAGATGCCCGGATTTTTCACCCGCGTCAACCGTTGCACGGTAAAGGTCTGAAAATGCCTTGGGGTACTCACCCAGACCTGCTGCCAGCGTATGGCCTTCCATGACCTTGGCGCGCACCGCGAACATCATGCTTCTGATGCGCTGTTTATCTGATTGATTTGCCACTGCGGACAGGGTTTCATCGAGTGGCAGGCTTGCCTGGACCAGGGTCGCCATCTGGCGGGTGATCAGAGCCAGCTCGGTGGTGCTGATGCCGCGTTGAAACAGGCGAAAAGAAGACAGGCCGCCTTTACCGGCATCGCTACTGTTTTTCTGGCTGGCGACGTTGATTTGTAGCGGTATCAGCCCTTTATCGCGCAGGTTCTGGCGGACCTGCTTGGCGGTATCGCCCTCAGCGACACCTTTACGTTCGCGGCCTTTTTCATCTAGAACGAGGTATTCGAATGCGCCCATGCTGAATCAGTATTCCACGCCGCCTGGTGAGAAATGCGGGCCAGCGACGAGGGCTGAGGCGATATCACACTGGCAGGTTCGATCGACGTCAGCGACCGTCTCGCGCCCTGCGCAGGCAACGGCTTGTTTCAACGGTACGCTATGCGCTGACAGCGGGTTGGTATTCACGGCCGTTCAGTCTTCCCTGCTGACGCGCAGTACTTCTTCGAGGGATGTGACACCCTCCAGAATGAGTCGACGTCCATCCTGACGCAATGTCGCTGCCTGGGAGTGGGCGTATTGCTCCATAGCGTGCTCCCCGCCTTCATCATGGATCATGTCCTGCAGCTTGTCATCGATCGCCACAAATTCATACACCCCGGTGCGTCCTGAATAGCCCAGGTGATTGCACTCAGCGCAGCTTGCTGCCGAATAAATCACCGGCGTCTCGCCGGCGGGCAGATTAAGCCACTCACGCTCGCTCTCGGTGACCGTATGCGGTTTTCTGCAGGCGGGGCAGAGTTTGCGTACCAGTCGTTGCGCCATGACGCCGATCAGGCTCGAAGCCAGCAGAAAGGGTTCGACCCCCATGTCGCGCAGGCGGGTGATGGCGCCAACGGCGCTGTTCGTGTGCAGTGTGGACAGCACCAGGTGACCGGTGAGACTGGCCTGTACAGCGATAGTGGCGGTTTCCAGGTCGCGAATCTCGCCGATCATGACCACATCCGGGTCCTGACGCAGGATCGATCTCAATCCCCGGGCAAAACTCATACCGACTTTGGCGTTGACCTGCGTCTGACCGATACCGTCGATGTAATATTCGATCGGGTCTTCGACGGTAAGGATGTTGCGCGACTTCACATTCAGACGCGCCAGGCCGGCATACAGGGTTGTGGTTTTACCGGAACCTGTCGGGCCGGTGACCAGGATGATGCCGTCGGGCTTATGCAGCAGGGTGTTGAAGCGGGTCCGTACATCTGTTGCCATGCCCAGATTTTCCAGGGTCAGTCTGCCTGCCTGCTTGTCGAGCAGTCGCATCACCACGCGCTCACCGTAGCCGGCGGGCAGGGTGGAAACACGCACATCGACGGCCCGGCCTGCGACGCGCAGCGATATGCGCCCGTCCTGTGGCAGACGCTTTTCGGCGATATCGAGTTTTGCCATGACCTTGACACGGGATATGACCAGCGGCGCAATATTACCCGGCGGTTTGAGTATTTCTCGCAGCATACCGTCAACACGAAAACGCACCCGCATGCGGTTTTCAAACGGTTCGATGTGTATGTCCGAGGCATTGATCTTGATCGCCTCGGTCAGCAATGCGTTGATCAGGCGGATGATAGGCGCATCGTCTTCAGCTTCGAGCAGGTCTTCCGGTTCCAGTGTTTCGGCGAGCTGGTCGAGATCGAGCTCTTCGCCGACGCCTTTCATCATTTCGATCGCCTGGTCGCTACCGCGCTCATAGGTCTGCGCGAGCAGGGCATCGAATTGCTCGTTTGAAGCCGGACTTAGCGACAGCTTGCGTCCGGTGACACGACCGACTTCTGCGAGGATGCCCGGGCGGAAATCGGGGCGGTGAAGCAACTGCACCTTGTCATCCTCAATCTGTCCGATCAGAACACCGTGGCGTTTGGCGAAGGCATAGGGCAATATCTGTGGCGTCAGCTCGATCTGTTGGCTAACCCCAGGCTGGTCGTCAATGGCCTCAGAGTTTGTAGTCGAAGTCATCCCAGTCCCATTCTTCTTCTGGTTCGCTGGCTTTTACCGGTGTCTTGTCCGGATTGGCTGGTTTGGCCTGGGCCTGGGCCTTGTTCAGGCTTTCAGGCTGCAAGGGTGGCAACACCACCGGCTCGCCCTTGATCAGGCCGAAGTCGTCTTCTTTTTCTCTGATCTGCTCGGCACGCAGATAATTGTATTTCTCATTGGTGACATAAGCCGCATCGTTGAAATCACGCAGGATACTGGGTTTGAGGAACACCATCAGGTTCTGTTTGCGCTTGGTGCTGGCCCTGGATGTGAACAGCTGGCCGAGAACCGGAATATCGCCCAGCAGTGGTACCTTGCTCCGGGTATCGTCGATAATTTCCTCGATCAGGCCGCCGAGGACCAGAATACCGCCATCATCGACCAGGACGCTGGTCTTGATCGATCGCTTGCGGGTCACCGGGCCGCTGTTTTCGGTGATGGTGACCACGTCTGAGACTTCCTGCTCGAGATCGAGCTTGATGGTGTCGCCTTCGTTGATCTGTGGCGTCACCTTCAATGTCAGGCCCACATCCTGGCGTTCGATGGTCTGGAACGGATTTTGCGGATTAAGGCTGCCCGCACCGGTGAACTGGCCGGTAATGAACGGCAGGTTCTGCGCCACGATGATCTCGGCCTCCTCGTTATCCAGGGTGACGATGCTCGGCGTTGACAGGATATTCGCAGCCGAATCGGTCTGTAGCGCCTTAAGGATCATGCCATAGCGGACACCCGAGCTGGTTTCACTGCCGACACCAACGGTCAGGCCGGAACCAAGATTCGATAATACGTTAATCGCCGCATCGGTGTCACCGGCGGCGGCAGCGATCAGGTCACCCAGGCCGACCAGGTTGCTGATGCCGATCGGAAAGGTGTTATCGCTGCTCTGGGTGCCGTCGACAACGGCGCCAACACCAATTTCCTTGTCCCGGTTCGTGGATATTTCTGCAATGATGGCCTCGATATGCACCTGTGCCCGGCGAATGTCGAGCTGGCGGATCACGGATTTCAGTGTCATCAAGGTATTGGGGTCAGCGGTAATGATCAGCGCATTGGTTTCTTCATCGGCCTGGATGATGGCATTATCACTGATGAAGCTGGCACCGGCCTGGCTACGGGCAGCCGCCGCGGGGGCCTTAGCCGGTGCGCGCGTACCAACGGTTGCTTTTTTTTGCTTCTGCTGTTCCTGTATGCCGGTCAGTATTTCGACCATGTTTTCTGCCTTGGCATAGCGCAGGTAGACCACGTGCGTGTTGCCACCGCTGTCATCCAGTGGCGTATCCAGTTGCATGATGGTGGTTCGGATTTTCAGCCTGATGGCGCGTTCTCCGCTCATCAGGATGCTGTTGGTGCGTTCGTCAGCCGCCAGGTTGATCTTGTTTCCCTGGTCTTTTGCCGATTGCGGATAGAGCGAATTGACGATGCGCACCAGCTCGGGCGCCGAGGCATGTTTTAAGGGGATCACTTCCAGTTCGTCGCTCTCGGGCTTGTCCACGCCCTGGATGATCTGCACCAGGCGCTGGATATTACCGGCGTGGTCGGTAATGATCAGCGTGTTGGTCGGATTGTAGGCAGCAAGGTGGCCCTGCTGCGGTACCAGAGGCCTCAGGATCGGCACAAGCTGGGCTGCGGGCACGTGATCGAGACCAATGATCTTGGTTATCAGTTCGTCGCTGGGGCCCGCGGTGTCACGCGCTTTCAGCGGCAAAGGGCCCTGCTTGGCATTCACCTCGGGTACGATTTTGATCACGCTGCCGGTCGGTACCGCGGCGTAGCCGTGTACCTGCAGGATCGACAGAAATACCTCGTAGACCTCTTCCGGTGTCAGGGTCTCGGAGGATACAACCGTGATCTTGGCGTTGACCCTGGGGTCAATGATGAAGTTTTTTCCGGTAAATTTAGATACGGTACTGATCAGAGCGCGTATATCCGCGTCCTTGAGGTTGAGCGTGATTTCATCCGCAGCAACCTGGGCAATCAGGAAGAAAGCCAACATCACACCACTGATGGACTGCTGTAACCACTTGCTTTTGTATCGTATGTTCAATGTCAGATATCTTGTATTGGAATAGACCTATTTTAGCTCAATGTTGAGCGGTACTTCCGCACCATTTCGCATGACCGTGATGGTGATGCTGTCTGCCGCGGTGAGCTGGCGCAGGGCGCCCATGCCGTTTTGCGGATTATCCAGCTTGATACCATTGATTTCAGTGATCACATCGCTCGCTTCCAGGCCCATTTCCTGCATCAACTCACTGCCTTTCTGCTGTGGCTGCAGGCGGTAACCGATCTGTTTACCGTCGCGCTTGACGATGACCGGGATCGCATAATCACCAAAGGAGGCCGGATCTGCCATGATATCTTCGCGTATACCGGCAAGTTCTTCGCCCGGTGAAGCCGGGGGCAGGAAGCTACGCCCCCTTCCTGCGGAGGTAATACTGCCCACATCCTCGTCTTTGATCAGCTGTAGCGTCTCCAGCCGACCGCTGCGATTGAGGACGACGTGGTCGGGGTGAATCGCCTCTATACTGATTCCACCGGGCATTTTTTCACCAAGCGCATACACTTCCTCCTTGCCCTTTTTGCCTCGTGCGATGATCGCATGCGACAGCGTCATCGGGTCAACGGCGATAACGCCCCGAAGTACCAGGTTAAGCTTCGTTTCCGGCACCTTTGTCGGTTGTTGTGGTAGCGCTGAGCGCTCCATCTCTCCGAACAGATGGGCACTCGCTACTTGCATGATGGCCTGTTGCTGGTTGGTCCTTTGAACCGCCGGTGCAGTCGATTGGGTCCTCTCGTGCGATGCAGACTCAGCTTCGGGCAGGAACATCCAGGTGATTGTCGCCAGGGCATGGGCACAGGCGATAACCAGCAGCACACTGATAACTGCTGGCAGCCGCTGGTTGATTGGCTGCAGATAGGCTGTATTGGCTAGGATGGCGTTAAAACGGTTTGTCATGCAGAGCGTAGTCGATTGTCAACACTGTGATCATAACAGCAGAAAAGTCTGAATACATCAAAAAATTATCAAGTTTTTCGTGTGCTTAGCGACTGTCTGGCATGACATATCGGCAGAAAGGGTGCGCCGCGCGCACCATCTGTCCAGAAATCATCGATTCTTTTAGAGCATGTGGAACAGATAAACCACCAGCTGCTTGATAAACATCAATGCGATCAGGGCAAACAGCGGGGAAAGGTCCAGTCCCCCGATGGGTTTGATCAATCGGCGAGCAGGCTGCAGTACCGGACTGGTGATGCTGAAAAGCACACCGATCACGGGGTTATAGGGGTCCGGGTTGATCCAGCTCAGTATCGCCTGGATGATGATCGCGAAGATAAAGATATTCAACGCCAGCGTGATGAAGTCTCTGATGCCGGTCAACAGAAGTGCGAGCAGGGTGGTTGAGTAGCCTGATAATAGCGCAATGATGAAGATCTTGACCGCAATGAATGCCACCACAACCAGGATTGTCGCCACATCGACGCCACCGAATCCGGGTATGAGTTTTCTCGCCGGATTCAACACCGGTCCCGTTGCCTTGACGATAAACTGGGTAATGGGGTTATAGAAGTCAGCTCTTACCTGCTGCAGGATAAAGCGTAACATCAACACAATGATGTACAGATCGAGCAGTGTCTCTAACAGGAATATAAACGGGTTTTGCGGTGTCATCGCTACTGGTCCTTACCCAGTTCATCTGCAAGCTCGCGTGAGCGCTCATGGGCTGCGTGCAAGGCTTGACTGACGTGGGCATGAAAATGATTGTGTTCAAAACTGGAAATTGCGGCGGCGGTGGTGCCGCCTTGCGATGTCACCTGTGCGCGTAACTCTTTGGCCGTCAGTACACTCTCGGTAGCCATGCGTGCCGCGCCCAGTGCTGTCTGTAGCGTCAAACGGGTCGCGCTTGCCGGGTCCAGACCGAGCTCAACCGCTGTTTTCTGCATCGCTTCGATCAGTAGAAAGAAATAGGCGGGACCGCTTCCGGACACCGCTGTGACTGCATCGAGCAGGCCCTCATGTTCTACCCAGATGGTGATTCCAGCCGCTTGCAGGATATTGTCTGTCAGTTGTTTCTGAGCTTCGTTCACCGATGGATTCGCATACAGTGCTGTGGCACCGCACTGTATCAACGCCGGCGTGTTGGGCATGCACCGAACGATGGCTGTATTGCCGCCAAGCCAGCGATCGATATCTGTCGATCTGACGCCAGCCGCAATCGACACATAGAGCGGATCTGTAACATTTTCAATAGCTCCCAGCTGTCTGCATACCCGCTGTAACTGTTGGGGTTTCACTGACAGCACCACAACATCCTGCTGCAAGCTTGCAAGATTGCTGGCTGTGACCGCAACGTTGAATTGCTGCACGAGTTGCTCACGCTGACGCGCATCAGGCTCTGCCACCAGAATATCAGCCGGATCCGTACCCGCGGCGATCAGACCACCGACCAGGCTGGTTGCCATATTACCACCACCAATAAATGCAATACGTGTACTCATTTTCCATTGCGTCTGGATGTACAGGGATTCGCGAAGTCTACCATAGCTGGCCTGCATGCTCCCTCCCGCTGATGTATTAACCCGCATTTCTCAGCAGGCGGTCAGAAATGGGGGCTGGTTATATCAGGAACACGCGTTGGTTAAGCATCCGGCGCTGCAGCGTGCCCAAAAAATCCAAGGTTATCGTCGCGTAGGCGGGTGAAGGCCCGGATCTTGAACACAGCGCCATTCAAATAAGCGCCTGAAAAGTCGATTTGTTTTGCAGGAATGGCGTTCGCCCCGTCATGGTCTATAACAACAGCTAGAAGTTAAGAACTCAATCATCATTCTGACCTCAGGGGGTATTATGGATATCGCGCAGCTGCTTGCGTTCAGCGTCAAAAACGGCGCCTCCGATCTTCATCTATCAGCGGGTCTGCCACCCATGATCCGTGTGGATGGCGATGTACGCCGCATCAATGTTGATCCGATGGATCATGAGATGGTTCATGGCATGGTGTACGACATCATGAACGATAAACAGCGCAAGGCCTATGAAGAGTATTTTGAAACGGATTTCTCATTCGAAATACCGGGTCTGGCACGTTTCCGTGTCAACGCGTTCAATCACAACCGGGGGGCTGGCGCGGTTTTTCGAACCATTCCCTCGAAAATACTGACTCTGGAAGATTTGAAGGCACCGAAAATTTTTGAAGATATCTCCAACACACCGCGCGGTATCGTGCTGGTGACAGGGCCGACGGGTTCGGGTAAGTCGACCACGCTGGCTGGCATGATCAACTATGTCAACGAAAATCACTATGGTCACGTACTTACTATTGAGGACCCCATCGAATTCGTTCATGAGAGTAAAAAATGCTTGATCAACCAGCGTGAGGTACACCGGGATACGCTCGGTTTCAGTGAGGCGCTGCGATCTGCATTACGTGAGGACCCGGATGTCATTCTGGTGGGTGAGATGCGTGATCTGGAAACTATCCGGCTGGCGCTGTCAGCTGCCGAGACCGGTCACCTGGTGTTCGGAACCCTGCATACCAGTTCTGCGGCCAAAACCATTGACCGCGTTGTGGATGTCTTCCCGGCCGCAGAAAAAGAAATGGTGCGTTCGATGATGTCGGAGTCGCTGCGCGCGGTGATCTCACAGACATTGCTGAAGAAAATCGGTGGTGGTCGTGTCGCAGCGCACGAGATCATGCTGGGCACCCCGGCGATTCGTAACTTGATCCGTGAAAACAAGATTGCACAGATGTACTCCGCCATTCAGACTGGCCAGTCCATCGGTATGCAAACCCTGGACCAGAATCTGCAGGAGCTGCTGTCCAAGGGCATGATCAGCAAGGACGAAGCCAAGAAGAAGGCTGCCAACAAGGATGCTTTTTAAACAGCCTCACCGTGAAAATACGCGTGGAGTAGCTATACTTTCCTAATGATGCTGAAATTCAATGAGGTAGCGCGATATGGATCGCGATAAGGCCATACGGTACATGCATGACCTGCTGCGCATGATGGTGCAGAAAGACGGTTCTGACTTGTTCATCACTGCCGGCGCGGTGCCATCAATGAAAGTGGATGGCAAAATGACGCCGTTGTCGAACCAGTCGTTGAGCCCGCAGCATACCCAGGTACTGGTGCGTTCGATCATGAATGACCGGCAGATGGCGGAATTTGATGCCTCCCAGGAATGTAATTTTGCGATCAGCCTGCCCGGGGTTTCCCGTTTCCGTGTCAATGCCTTTACGCAGCGTGGTTCGGTCGGGGTTGTGCTGCGTGTGATACGCTCGGATATTCCCGAATTCGCTGATCTCGACCTGCCGCCGACCCTTAAGGATGTTGCCATGACTTCACGTGGCCTGGTTATCTTTGTCGGTGCCACCGGCTCGGGTAAATCGACTTCTCTGGCAGCCATGGTCGGCTACCGCAATGAAAACAGCAAGGGTCATATTATCACCATCGAGGACCCGATCGAGTTTATTCACAATCACAGAAACTGCATTGTTACCCAGCGTGAAATAGGCGTTGATACTGAATCGTATGAAATCGCACTGAAAAACACACTGCGCCAGGCGCCCGATGTTATTCTGATCGGTGAGATTCGTGATCGCGAGACCATGGATTATGCCATTGCCTTTGCTGAAACCGGTCACCTGTGTCTATCGACCCTGCACGCCAACAGCACCAACCAGGCACTGGACCGTATTATCAACTTTTTCCCGGAAGAGCGCCGCGCACAACTGCTGATGGATTTGTCATTAAACCTGAAGGGCATCATATCACAGCGATTGATCGCCAAAGCCGACGGCGAAGGTCGAATCCCTGCCGTCGAGGTGATGCTGAACACGCCGTTGATGTCCGATCTGATATTCAAGGGCAGTGTCCATGAAATCAAGGAGCTCATGTCGAAATCGAATGAGCTCGGCATGCAGACATTCGACCAGGCATTGTTCGTCCTGTATGAAGCAGGAAAGATTACTTATGAAGACGCCTTGCGCAACGCCGACTCGCTCAATGACCTTCGCCTGCG
Organism: uncultured Gammaproteobacteria bacterium; assembly: GCA_942492025.1. Classification (GTDB taxonomy): domain Bacteria; phylum Pseudomonadota; class Gammaproteobacteria; order SZUA-229; family SZUA-229; genus JABDQW01. The sequence continues at coordinate 53,307 of CALODJ010000004.1, forward strand.
CATCAAGCTTGAAAGCAAGGGCTCGAAGAAGCAGGACCTTATGTCCGGTCTGGACAAGCTGTCGATGGAAGAGACATCGGATAATACCAGCGTAAACATGTTGCGTTAGTCAACAGTCGGGCACATGGCCATGAATTTACAACCCTACCTCAAACTGATGTCAGAGCAGCATGCTTCTGATCTGTACTTTACAACCGGTGCACCGGTCAGTGTTCGCATTGAGGGTAAGATGCGTCCAGTCGGTAAAAGCATGCTGTCACCGGGTATGACCCGCAAGCTCGCCTACGATCTGCTTTCACCGGCCCAGATCAAGGATTTTGAGAATAGCCTGGAGTTTAATATGGGTATGTCTCACACGGATCTCGGCCGTTTCCGCATCAATATGTACATGCAGCGCGGTGAAGTTTCAATGGTGATCCGCTATATCAACGCCGATATACCGTCGATTGAGGAACTGCATCTGCCCGATGTCTACAAGCGCATGATGAAGAAAAAGAAGGGGCTGGTACTGATCGTCGGTGCGACCGGTACCGGAAAATCGACCTCGCTTGCATCAATGCTGGATTATCGTAATGCGCTCGATACCGGTCATATTCTCACGATTGAAGATCCCATCGAGTTCATGTTTCATCATAAGAAATGTATCATCGGACAACGTGAGGTCGGGCTGGATACGCTGTCGTTTGACAACGCCCTGTGTGAAGCCATGCGTGAGGCCCCCGATGTCATCATGATTGGTGAAGTACGTGACCGCATGACAATTGAATCCGCGTTGCGTTACGCCGACACCGGACACCTGTGTCTGACATCCTTGCACGCAACCAATGCAAACCAGACCCTCGATCGCGTATTAAACTTTTTTCCCAGTGATGCGCATAATCAAATCCTGATGGATCTGTCACTCAACCTCAATGCCATTATGGCGCAGCGGCTCGTTGTATCCGCTGATGGTACCCGTATCGTCGCGACCGAGGTCCTGGTCAATACACCCTACATCAGCCAGTTGATTCGCGATGGCAATTTTTACGACATCAAGCAGGTTATGGAAAAAGGCGCCGATGTTGGTATGCAGACTTTTGATCAGTCGCTATACATGCTGTTCAAGGCAGGCAAGATCGATCTGAGAACAGCCCTGACCAATGCGGATTCCAGCAGCGATCTCGAATGGCGCATCAATTTCGGCGGTGGTGTCAAGGACATGAACGCCAAGGAAGCCAATCAGGACACACTGCAATTCCCCAGCACAAAGTAAAGGCCTGAAAACATTCTGATTTCTGTTGCGTTGACCTCTGCGGTGAACGGGGTCTTCATCTACTGGCTCACAGTTCTAATTGCAAATTTTACCGGTCGATTACTGCCTGTTGCTGCCCAGGCTGTAGACGCCGTTTTCGAAGCCATCGAAGTACCTGTCTATGGCTGGATGATTCACTGGTTCCTTGCTCGGGTCCTGTTCGAGGTTGCGTTCAGCGACGTAAGTTAACTGGTTACTGTTGTGGACCAGCACTTGGTACCAGGGCCTGTCTTTCGGGGGTCTGCTCAACGCGACCTGTTGATACCATGCCTCTGTACCGTTGAATTGAGCATCAACATCGATGATCACGCCGCGATAGTCGAATTTTTTATGATGTACGAGCTGCCCGACAAAGAACAGTGGCTGGCTATTCATCCGAATCACCCGCTGTGTATGTCAAACGTCCACCGACAAGGGTATAGCGAACTTTTCCCTGAAAATTCCAGCCGGTGAAGGGTGTGTTGCTGCCACGGCTGAGCATGTCAGCGGGGTCAAGTTGCCACTCCTGCTCGGGGTCGTAGATACAGATATCAGCGGGCCTGTTGACGGCGAGCACGCCGGCATTGATGCCGAGGATCGCGGCGGGGCGGGTGGTCAGCAAACCCAAAGCGGTGTCGGTGGTTACCACCCGCTCCTGGATCAGTCTCAATGTCAGTGGCAGCAGCGTTTCCAGTGCCGATATACCGGGTTGTGTGCTGGCAAACGGCGCCTGTTTGGCATCGGGCTCATGGGGTTGATGATCGGAGCAGATGGCATCGATGACGCCTTCGGTGATGCCCTGGCGTAGTGCTTCCATGTCGCGCTGGCTGCGCAATGGTGGTAATACGTGGCACATGCTGTTGAAGCTGTTGATATCCATCTCATTCAGGAACAGCTGGTGTGCACTGACATCGGCCGTGATGTCCATACCCTGTTCTTTTGCGCGCCGTATCAACTCAACGCCGTGGGCCGATGACAGGCGGCCAAAATGTGCTTTCACTCCGGTCTCGAGTATCAGTTCAAGTGCCCGGGTGATGGCGACTGTTTCGGCCGAGACCGCAATTCCCTGCAATCCGAGCCGGGTGGCAACCGGACCATCATGGGCGCAACCACCCGCGCTGAGCCAGTGTTCATCAGGCTCAATAAATACCGTCATGTCACAGTTGGCTGCATAGGAATAAGCACGGCGTAGAATCAGCGTGTTCGCTACAGGATTGCGGCCGTTGCTGAGACCGACGCAGCCCGCTGCCTGCAGCGCAGACATTTCGCTCAGGAGCTGGCCTTTAAGTCCAGTCGTCAGTGCGCCCAGGGTGAGCACGTTTGCATGCGCGGCCATCGCTGCCTTGCGATGAATAAGCTCAACGACGGCCGGCTCGTCGATCACCGGATCCGTGTCAGGGGGGCAGCACAGCGTGGTAATGCCACCACTGGCGGCTGCCCGGGTCTCACTGTGGATGTCTGCCTTGAACTCGAGACCGGGTTCTCTCAGACGTGCACACAGGTCAACCAGCCCGGCGCTGACGATCAGTCCGCTGGCGTTGATGGTCTGTTCCGCTTCGAAGCCGTCGGGTTCATGGTCAATGGCGATGATGTTACCTTCGGCGATATAGACGTTGCTGGTTTTAACCGATTGGCTCACCGGGTCCAGGATGAGCCCGTTAGCAACAAGCAGGCGGTTCATCGCTGCGCCTCTATTTCGGTTTGTTCGGGTTGACGGCCCAGTACCATCGACATAATGGCCATGCGTACGGAAATACCGTAGGTCACCTGGTCAAGAATCACAGAACGCTTACCGTCAGCCACGCGGGATTCTATTTCCACGCCGCGGTTGATCGGACCCGGGTGCATGACGATGGCGTCATCCCTGGCGGCGCGCAGGCGTTCTTCAGTCAAACCGTACAGTCTGTAATATTCATGTTCACTCGGCAGTAATGCGCCTTGCATACGTTCTTTTTGCAGCCGCAGCATAATGATCACATCCACGTCACGGATACCGCTTTGCAGGTCATTGAATACGGTCACGCCCATGTCTTCGATGTCGGTGGGTAGCAGGGTCTTGGGTGCGATCACGCGGACCTGACCGGTATTGAGGGTGTTGAGTGCGTGTATCTGTGAGCGTGCAACTCGAGAATGCAGCAGGTCGCCCACGATGGCGACGCGGAGTTTGCCAAAATCATGCCCTTTGTTGCGGCGTATGGTAAACATATCGAGCATTGCCTGGGTCGGGTGCGCATGGCGGCCATCGCCTGCATTGATAACGCTAATATGCGGAGCCACATTGGCGGCGATGAAATGGGCCGCGCCGGAGTCGCTGTGGCGTACAATGAACATGTCACAGAGCATGGCCTGCAGGTTGTGCAGGGTATCCAGCAGGGATTCGCCTTTGCTGGTTGATGATGTGCTGATGTTGATGTTGAGAATGTCAGCTGATAGCCTTTTTGCAGCCAGTTCAAATGTGGTGCGTGTTCGTGTACTGGCTTCAAAGAACAGGTTGACGATGGTTTTTCCGCGTAGCAACGGGACTTTTTTTACGCGTTGTTCATTGACGTTGGCAAAGCTTTCTGCGGTATCGAGTATATTGCTCAGTATCTCGCTCCCCAGTCCCTCTATCGTGAGAAAATGTTTGAGTCTGCCATTGCTGTCGAGTTGAATGTTCCAGCTATCATTGCCGATCAACGGGTCTGTCTGTCTGTTCGGTTTATTGACCATGTTGAGGATCCGGAACGTAATGACAAGTCTGTTTGTGTATGCGGTCTGGCGGTAGCTGCATGCTCATGTGACGACAAAATCCAGCGGTTCCGGTCCGCTCAGTTTAATGTGTTGTTCTGCGCCCAATTGCAGGTGTTGACCAACAATATCTGCCTGGATGGGTAACTCTCTGCCGCTGCGATCAACCAGGCAGACCAGGGAGATACTGGCCGGGCGCCCATAGTCAAAAATTTCGTTCATGGCAGCACGTATGGTTCGGCCGGTTTGCAGTACATCATCGACCAGAATAATGTGTTTGTCCTCTACCTGGGGCGGCAGACTGGAGGGTTTGACTTTGGGGTTCATGCCAATGCGGGAAAAATCGTCCCGATAAAAGCTGATGTCGAGGGTTGCCAATGGCCGGGAAATGCCAAGCTTGGCATGCAGGATAGTGGCAATCCAGGCGCCGCCGGTATGAATGCCAACCATCAGGGGATCGTTGATGTTACGCTGATCGAGTAGCTGTTCAAGATCGGCTGCCAGTTTCTCCAGAAGTGCATCTGGTTTGGCAATTTCATCCATAGATGCTGAACCCTTATTAACGCTATTGTTGTGAGTTAAGCCAGCTTTGAACAATCATGGCTGCCGCTATTTTATCAACCTCGTGCTTGTTGTGCTTGGCTATTTTTTTTTCCGTTTTTAACGCTTGTTCCGCTGCGTAGGAAGAAAGACTCTCATCGATGGTATATACCGGCAGGCTGAAACGCTGTTCAAGTTGCCTGCTGAAATTCCGTGCGGCCCTGGTGATATCACTTTCACCACCGTCGAGCTGATAGGGTATACCAACAATCAATACATCGGGTTGCCACTGTTCAATCTGCGATGAAATGCTGTCCCAGTCAGGCTTGTGATTAACGGCGTGTAGTGTGGTAAGTGGTGTTGCTGTGCCGGTGAGGGTTTGCCCGGTGGCGAGTCCGATACGTTGCAAGCCAAAATCAAAGCCCATGACAGAACGGGCATGGGCTTTAGCCCGCATTTCTCACCGGGATCACGGGAGCAAGCTTACGAAAACGAATACTGGCCTGAACCGTGACAGGCATGCTCGCATAACACACTGTATTTTTGATCATCCGAGCTTCACTCAAAAAAACCTTACCGGTACTCCACGCCGCCTGGTGAGAAATGCGGATTAGTCATGCATGACCGGCGTCGTTGCTCAGCAGTTGTAGATCGATACCGATCAGGCTGGCGGCAGCTTGCCAGCGTTCTTCAACCGGTGTATCAAAGATAATCTGCTGTTCTGCGGGGCAATTCAACCAGGCATTTGCAGCCAGTTCCTGCTCCAGCTGGCCAGGTGCCCAGCCGGCATAGCCGAGGGCGATAATGGTGTCATTCGGGCCTTTGTCGTCGGCAATGGCCTCCAGAATATCTCTTGATGTCGTCAAAGCCACACTGTCATTGACAATCAGGCTGGAGTCCCAGTCACCTGTGGGTCGATGCAGGACGAAGCCGCGATTTGCCTGCACCGGGCCGCCGCTGTACACCGGCTTGATATCATCGTCACCGGGATGATAGGGGATTTTCATTTGATGCATGACATCAACGAGTGTGACCGATGACTCGCGATTGATGACAATTCCAAAGGTGCCGTTGTCATCATGTTCGCAAATATAGGTGACTGCCTGATTAAAGTTTTCATCCATCAGGCCGGGCATCGCGATCAGAAAATGGTCGGTGAGTTGATTTGTGCTCATGATCAGTTGGTACGTAAACCGTTGTTACTAAGAAATTCCCAGCTTCTTGTTATATGTATGACATCGGCTTCCTCGCGCAGTTCTGGCGGGAATGGTGCGTATGGAGCAGCCAGTTTCACGATACGCTTGGCAGCATCATCGAGTAGCTGGTGTCCAGAAGACTGTCTCAAGTCTGTTTTGACCAGTTCTCCGTCGGCATTGATAACGACATCGAGTATCAGTGTGCCGTTGAGTTGCTCACGCCTCGCCTGGTCAGGATAATTCAGGTTGCCAATGCGTTCGACCCGGTTGATCCACTGGCGCATATAGGCGGCTGGCACAAACTCGCGCGTGCTCGAATTGAGGAATTTGCTACGCGTTTTCTTCGCCAGGTGTTCGATCTGTGTGCTCAGTTCTTGCGCCAGGCGTGCCACTTTATCATCGTGCTGCTGATTCTCTCTCTCATTCAGGGTCATCTCATCCGGTGTTTTTTTGTCGTCATCGGTATTGATGCTGTGGCTGGAATGGTCCTGGTGCAATAGTGCGACTTTCTCGGCCTGTTTCTGGCTTGACTGGTGCTGTTGTGCCGTCGTCATGGTTATACCCGGATTTTTTGACAGGCTGGGTGCGGTGAACAAGTCGGTAGGGCGGCTCGCTTGTTCGCTGATGCCGCCACCTTGTTGTGAAACCTGAGCCAGATATTCTGCATCTTCGGCTTCAGAAGGTTTCTGCGTTTGAACCAGGATGACATCCAGTGTTGGTGACGACTCGCTTTCCGCCGGAGGCGAGACGCTGAAAGTGATACCCAGAATCACGATACCATGAAACACCGTGGCTAGGAAAAGTGTCATACCCAGTCGATCGTTATCGGATATTTGTGGCGCCCTGGCTGCAGTAGTCATTATTATAATAGATAGCAGTTTACTGTTTTGTATTTCGATTATAGTGGTTCGTTGAGTACAATGTGAGCGGATTCTGCATTTATGGTCAGATTGCATTTAGGGAAAATCTGATTAATTCAGAGCTTCCTTACTTTTCGATAGTCAGGATTAAATCACAGCAGCGTACCAGGATGGAACTCGGATTTAGTGCTGCGGCTGACTGTGAGGTTCATCACTATCGAACGTTCAGCGTCCTCTCTCTTACAATATCCAGACTATTCTCAATGAATAAGTTCAAATTACTGTAAGTTCAGGCGGGATTCAATACACTCCATCAGTTGGCCGGCGATATCGAGATCGTATTGCTGGTCCAGTTCGCGAATGCATGTCGGACTGGTGATATTGATTTCAGTCAGGTAATCGCCGATCACATCCAGTCCGGCAAACAGAATGCCCATGTCACGCAGAACCGGCGATACCTGGGCGCATATCCAGTGGTCGCGTTCTGTAAGCGCTACGCCGACGCCGGTTGCACCGGCCACCAGGTTGCCCCTGGTTTCTCCCGCGGCAGGTACACGCGCCAGTGCGTAGGGCACGGGATCGCCGTCTATGAGCAGGATCCGTTTGTCGCCCGCGCTGATTTCGGGAATAAAGCGCTGGGCCATGATGGTTTTATCGCCCCCCCTGGTCATAAGCTCCAGTATAACCGAAAGGTTCTGGCTGTCAGGCTGTACTCTGAATATAGAGTGGCCACCCATGCTGTCGAGTGGCTTGAGAATAACGTCGCCATGCTGCACAACGAATTGCCGTATTCGTGCAGGTTCGCTGCTGACCAGCATGGGGACGCAGCACTGCGGAAAACAGGTAGTGAACAGTTTTTCGTTGGCATCACGCAGGCTGGCGGGCTTGTTAACGACCAGGGTACCGTTTTGCTCGACGCTGTCCAGCAGCCAGGTGGTGGTGATGTATTCAATATCAAACGGCGGATCTTTCCGCATCAGTACGGCATCGAGCTCGGACAGGGCAATATCCTGTTCATTGATGACACTGAACCAGTTAGCTCGATTATCCTGCACGCGCAGGATGCGCGTCATCGCGCGCGTACATCCATCCTGAGAATACAGCTGCCGCGGATTCATGTAATGTAGTTCCCAGGCTCGTTGCTGGGCGGCCAGCATCATAGCGAAACTGCTATCTTTGGTAATATTGATGTGTTCGATCGGGTCCATGACAATTCCGAGTTTTAGGGCCATGTGATTTCCATTTTTTTGACAATAAAAAGCTAAATGTAAATGAAAATCTGTTTTCACACAATTCAATGCCTTATAGGCATAGATTGATTGCGTATCTATTTTTGATGGTCTACATTCTGTGTATATCCACCTCTCTAGGGCTAATAATGAATGATGGTGCAGCAATGACAGAACAAGTTGCTGAGTTGGGTGACCTCAAGGTTATGGTTATCGACGACAGCAAAACGATCCGTCGAACAGCTGAAAACCTTCTTAAAAAAGAAGGATGTGAAGTTGTCACGGCTGTAGACGGCTTTGAGGCGTTATCGAAAATCGCCGAGACCAAGCCAAACATAATTTTCGTGGACATCATGATGCCGCGCCTTGATGGTTATCAGACCTGCGCATTGATCAAGAATAACAAGGCTTTCAGCAATACACCGGTTATCATGCTGTCGAGCAAGGACAGCATATTTGACCGTGCGCGCGGGCGAATTGTCGGTTCGACACAGTATTTGACCAAGCCGTTTACCAAGGAAGACCTGATCAGTGCAATCAAGGAACATGCATCTGCCGGTTAATTATGAATTTAAGCTGATAACAGTACGTGTGATAATGGTGATTGGGTAATGGCAAAGATACTTATTGTAGATGATTCGCCAACAGAACTGCATGTATTGCAGAAAATCCTCGTGAAGAATGGTCATGAGGTTTTGGTGGCTGATTCAGGTGAGGCGGGTATAGCGAAAGCAAAAGCAACACTGCCGGATCTGGTTCTGATGGACGTGGTAATGCCGGGCATGAATGGCTTTCAGGCCACACGCCAGCTCACCAATCAATCAGAAACAGCGAATATTCCCGTCATCATCGTTACCACCAAGGATCAGGAAACTGACAAGGTTTGGGCCAAACGGCAGGGTGCAAAGGATTATCTCGTCAAACCTGTACAGGAAAAGGGACTGATTGAACATGTAAATATGGTGTTATCGAGCTAAGGCAGGATTACAATGGTCAGCACAGTGGAAACCATCGAACCATTTGACATATTACTGGAGCTTGAACAGCGCTGCCAGGTAAATGCCGCCGGCTTGCCGACGCTGGACAAATCGGACGATGAATGGGTTGGTGTTGGCTTCAGGATCGGTGAAGACAAATTGATTGCACCCATGTCTGAGATTGAGGAAATACTGGAATTGCCGGATTTTACCTATGTACCAGGTGTTAAATCATGGATGGTAGGCGTCGCGAATGTTCGAGGCGGTTTGTTGCCATTAATGGATTTGAAGGGTTTTATTCTGGGTGAAGATATAAAAAACAGAAAGAAAGGAAGAGTTATTGTCATTGATTACAAGGGCTTCAACACAGGGGTCATTGTTGAAGAAGTCTATGGCATGAAACATTTTATTAGTAAAGAGCAGTCAAAAGAAATACCAGATATGCACGAAAATGTCTCGAAATATGTAGGTATGGCTTTCAATCAGGAAGGTGATAGCTGGCCGGTGTTCAGTTTTCAAAGTATGACGCAAGATGAGCGCCTGGCGCAAGCGTCACTATAAACATCACAGCAGATATAAAGCCGGGCTATCAGATAGGGCAATGGTTTGGAGAAAAGGGTATGAGTGCTAAGAAGAAGAAATCATCGTCCGGGGTGAGATCGGTCAGCAAGCCTCTGGCTGTACTGGCGATTTTTCTGTTCATTTCGATTATTGCAATGCTGGGAAGCTTGCTCTATGTGGGTAACCAACGTGCTGACCAGCAGCAACATGTGGAGCTGGCGTCTGAGCAGTTGCTGCTATCACAGAGTATGGCCACTCAGGCACTGGGTGCTTCATCCGGCAGGGAATCAGATTTTGCGGCATTGATCAAGGGGCGGAGCCGATTCGAGGACATTCTTGACATATACCGTACCGGCGATAGTTTGAGTGGTGTAACGCCGTTACGCAAGGATTTAGTGGCGCAGCTGGATAGTGTTGAAGCAAGCTGGCGCAATTTCAGCAATGATATCTCGATTATTATAAACGGTAAAAAACCGATTTCTGAAGTAAGAGAGCTATATACGGTGATCGACAGTTTCATCCCGCAGTTGCTCACCTTTTCAGATGAGGTAGTGGGTGTCTTGATGAAGAAGAGCGCTTCTTCACGTCAGATTTATCTCGCTAGTCGCCAGATGATGCTGTCGCAGCGGATCAAAAATAATCTGAACCAGGTACTGGCGGGTGGAGAGCAGGCGGCTGCAGCAGCTGACCGCTTCGGCCGTGATGCTGCCCTGTTCGGCAGGGTACTTGAAGGCTTGCTCAAAGGCTCTGATTCACTGCGCATTCAAAAGGTGACGGACAAAGAGGCTGTTGCCAAACTACGTGAAGTGGCGATGCTTATCAGTGCCGTGAGTGACAACATCGCCGGTATTCTGGAGCTGTCACCCGAATTATTTGAAGTCAAGGATGCTGCCAGCCAGGTCACTACCGGTAGCGCGAGATTGCTGAATGATCTCGAGGTATTCAGGGGGGCGGTTTCTGGTCAGACCAAGGTACTCGACATCATTCAGCTGGTTGGTGTAGGTTTCGGTGGCCTTGCGGTGGTATTGATTATCATAGGTGGTTTCCTGATGTTGCGAGATGCAAAAGCACGTGAGGAACAGGCGCTGGAAAACAACCGTAGAAATCAGCGTGCTATCCTCAGGCTGCTGGACGAGATGGCCAATCTCGCGGATGGTGACCTCACTGTACACACGACAGTAACGGAAGAGATAACCGGGGCGATTGCGGATTCCGTAAACTTTGCCATCGATGCACTGCGCTCACTGGTTACAACCATCAACAACACCTCGAGCGAAGTTACCACATCGACATCGAATGCTCAGGGTACAGCTATGTCGCTTGCTGAAGCCAGTAATCATCAGGCGCGCGAAATCGCATCTGCCAGCGCGGCGATCACCGATATGGCCGAGTCGATGCAGAATGTTACCAAAGAGGCGGCCGAATCAGCGGAAGTTGCGCGCCAGTCGATGGAGATTGCACAAAAAGGTGCGGGCGTTGTGCGTGAAACCATTTCCAGTATGGAAGGTATTCGTGAGACGATCCAGGAAACATCGAAACGTATCAAACGGCTCGGCGAATCATCACAGGAAATTGGCGATATTGTGGGGCTGATTACTGAAATTGCTGACCAGACGAATATTCTGGCGCTTAATGCCGCCATTCAGGCGTCAACGGCCGGCGATGCCGGACGTGGTTTTGCTGTGGTTGCGGATGAGGTGCAGCGCCTCGCCGAGCGTGCTGGTAATGCGACCAAGCAGATCGAGACACTGGTAAATACCATTCAGGCGGATACCAATGAAGCCATCACATCGATGGAGGTGAGTACAGCAGGTGTTGTCAGCGGTGCAAAGCGAGCGGAAGATGCTGGTGAGGCACTGAGGGAGATTGAAACTGTGTCAACGAACCTGGCTAACCTTATTCAGGGTATTTCAGAATCAGCCAAGAAGCAGTCCGCGATTGCCAGCGATGTATCCAAAACCATGAATGTCATTCAGGAGATTACGTTGAGAACATCAGAAGGTACGGAAGAAACATCTTCTTCGTTGAACTCTCTGAATGAACTGGCTAATGAGCTCCAACGCTCTGTTTCCGGCTTCAAGCTTCCGGCAACTCGATCCGGCAAGCTTGAAACTGTGGTTCTTGATAGTTAAGCCATGGATTTAGAGCTAATAGCGAATTTAAAGCGGATGGCCGATCAATGAAGCCGAACGGAACAGTTGAATACAATTCCCTGAGCTGGGTTAAATCACAGCTAGACGCTGTGATCAGTGACGCCCAGTCATCACTATCTGAATACATCGAACACAGCGATAACGATGCTCTCATGCAGGATTGCATCGAGGGCTTACGTCTCGTTTACGGTACCTTGCAAATGGTCGAGATATTTGGTGCGGCCATGCTTGCAGAGGAAATGGAGCATACGGCCAGGGCAATACTTGAAGATAGAGTTGATAACAGAGATGACGCATATGATGTCCTGATGCGGGCATTACTGCAGATGCCGGATTACCTTGAAGGTTTGCAGTCTGGCAAAAAGGACACGCCAATGGTGTTGCTGCCATTGATGAATGACATGCGTGCTATCTGCAAGCAGAGCCTGCTGTCGGAGAATGTGCTTTTCTTCCCGGACATGGATGCAGTTGAAATAGACGAACAGGAGATAGAAGCGCCGGTCGTCGAAGCAGGTAAGCTACAGGCTGAAGCAAAGCGTTTACGCACCCATTATCAACTTGGTTTGCTGGATCTGCTGAAAAACAACAAGGCGCATGCGGGTTATCAACGCATGCTTGCGGTTATTGCCGCCCTGCACAAGGCTTCAGCAGAGCAATCAGTAAGACGATACTGGAGTGTGATCGCAGCAGTGCTTGAAGGCTTGCTGGATGAAGGTATCGATATCAATGTCAGTATAAAAATGCTTCTGGGCCATGTTGATCGACAGATCAGGCTAGTGACAGATATTGGTGAAGAAGATTTCACCACGCGTTATTCACAGGAGCTGCTGAAAAATATACTTTACTACATAGCGCACAGCCAGTCTTCTGGAAAACGGGTTAGCCGGGTCAGGGAAATCTACAACCTTGATGAGCTGCTCAGTTCGGCTATGGAAGGTGAAGATGCCGGCCTGGGCGGCTTGAATGCTGAGTTGTTCGCGACTGTATCTCAAGGGATAAAGGAAGATCTTGTACAGGTAAAAGATGCCCTAGAAATATTCATCCACAGCAACGACAGAAATGTTTCCGAGCTGACACCGCTGGCAGAGCAATTATTAAGAATCGGTGATACTTACGGCATGCTCGGTCTTGGTGATGCAAGACAAAATGTGCTCGAACAGAAAAATAAAATTGAAAGTATCACCGAAGGTCATACCGAAGCTGACGAAGACGTTGTGTTTGGTATTGCTGCCGAGCTGCTGGTTGCAGAGGCCGATCTGGATAACTATGTGGCACAGCGCGCAGGCATGGCAGATTTCGATGACGAAGATGATCGTATCGTACCTGCCGCTGAATACCGCGAAGTGCTGTCCACGGTTATTGGCCAGGGCCTGCAGAACTTCACTGATGCCAAAGATGCAATACTCGCCTTTACCAGCGGAACCGGCAACGAAGAGTCGCTGCAGACTGTGTTGACACTGCTGGAAGAAGCCAGAGGGGTATCTATGATGCTGCCGATGGCCCAGGTAGAAACAATGCTCGCTAAATTGAAAAATTATGTGAAGATCGCTCTGCTTGATAACGGTCACCAGCCAGATGCAGCGGAACAGGACAAAATCGCCGACGTTGTCACCGCAATTGAATATTTTTTCGAGGCCCTGCTGGAAGGGCGTCCTGGTGTGGAAGCGGGTTTGGTTACTGGCGAAGCAGCACTTTCGTCGCTGGTCGAGGTATATGATCAGTATGACTCTTCTGCAACGAGTTCTGATCAGGCCGCGCAGATCGCTGACGATGAGATCGATGAAATCGATGAGGTCGATGAGGTCGATGAGGTCGATGAGGTCGATGAGGTCGATGAGGTCGATGAGATCGAGGACAGACCAGCGCCTGTTGAAGAAGTCGCGAATAATCATGCAGCAGGCATTGTCGAATTCAAGCAGCCGACGAAAGTAACCGAGCCGGCTGTTAATGAAAGCGAAGCCCGGCAACCAGCCGATTCCATAGAATCACCCGACATAGGGTCAGAGTATGACGAATTAGAAATACTCGGCAATGATGCGGATGAAGAGATACTCGAGATTTTCATCGAAGAAGCGCGGGAGGTTCTTGATGAGCTTCATCGTAACCTGCCGCAGTGGAAATCCAACACCGGTGACGAGCAGGCGTTGACCGTAGTACGCAGATGTTTCCATACTCTCAAAGGTAGTGGTCGGCTAATTGGCGCACAATTGATCGGTGAGTTTTCATGGAAATTCGAGAATATGCTCAATCGTGTTATCGACAACAAGATCGAAGCAGATAGCCATGTATTGAAAGCGCTCGATGAGGCCGTTGCTGTGTTACCTCAATTGATTGAGCAACTGCAGGGAAACCGGGACCCAATATCCAGTGTGTCTCAACTGATGGCAACAGCACATGCGCTTGCTGAAGGCAGGCCACCGCCGGCGCTCACGCAGGTTAGCTCTAAAAAAAAACTGAAACAGACGAGTTCTGAAGCTGCCGCTGAACAGCTTTGTAGTGACCAGGAAGCGGTCGCCGAAACTTCGCCCGATCCCGTTGAGGAGAGTTTCACGCTTACAGAGCACGCTGGTGAAGCAGATATAACATTACCGACAGCTGGATCTGACCTCAGTCAAATTACCTCGGATGAAGCAACCAGCCTGGGAGTCGCTGAGTGGCCCTTAGAGGATGACAGTAACAATCTCACTGACTTTGATGAAATCAAGGCAGATGAGATCAGTCTTCAAGAAAGCGCAGACGAAAAAGGGCCTGCCGAGGACACAACACGCATCGACGATGAGTCGGCTGCAGAAACGGTTGACCCTGAAGAAATCAATCGGGATGATAAATCTTCTCTAGAGAGCTCTGTCACGGATGTCGAATTTGATTTTGAAATCGATGAACAGCAAGAAGTCCAGCAGCTTGAAAGCGAGCTGGCAGCTGGCATGGACCCGGTTCTGTTCAAGATCTACTACGATGAGAGCATCGGGCATCTTGCAGTAATCCACAAATTACTTGTAGCGCATCACGAAAACACCCAGCCACTTACGGCCAGTAAGGAGCTAATTCGCGCCTTCCACACGCTCTATGGAAGTGCACGGACCGCTGAAATCGACCCGATAGCAGAATTATGCGGCGCGACTGAAAAGTACATCAAGATCAAGCAGGAAGCACCCAGTCTTTTAATCGATGACGCAATCGCTGAACTGTTTGAAGAGGTTGTGCAAAAAGTCCAATCGATGCTGGAGCAGATTAAATCAGGCACGGTGCCTGACCACAACAAGGCCCTGCTGGACAAGATCAGTAAAGCTGTGCAGCAGGAATTGCAGCGGCAGCTTCAACAGAATTATCCAGACCCAGACCCAGAGTCAGAGCCAGAGATTGAAGCAGCGCCACAACTGCGCGACACTGACTTTGACGAGCCTGTAGAAGACCATACCAGCAACAGACTCACTGAGGAAGGCAGTACAGAACTGCTTGAAAAGCAGCATGAGCAGGTCGCACAGGAATCATCAGTATACGTACAAGCCGAGTCGCTTGCTGCCATTTCATACAGTGAGATCGATACTGACCTGATCGATATCTTCATTGAAGAAGCTGACGAGCTGATCGAGAACTGTGAAGAATTATTACAGCGATTGAATAACAATCCAGATGATGCAGACAGCATTCATCAACTGCAACGCTACATGCACACTCTGAAAGGGGGTGCGCGCATGGCTGAGCTGACGCCAGTAGGTGATTTAACCCACTTACTTGAATCGCTGGTTATCAAGGTTGCAGACAAGCAGGTCAACACAGATCGGGTACTTTTCACAGTCTTGAACGACTCCGTGGATTGTCTTGCCGCGATGCTCAAGAATGTAAAAGATCGTGCACCGATTAGAATTGCCAGCGACATCACTACGCAAATCGATGCCTTGGTGACAGGCAAGGTGCCCGAAAAGCGAAATATTGAACGCTACGATCTGGAGCTCGATGATTTATCCATAGCTGAAACCGAGGAGCAGCCGCTGGCAGAGGATGCGCCGGCCAGTGCTATCGACGTCGCTGATGTCGCTTCTCAATCACAGACCACTCCGGGACCGAACCTTGGGCGCCGTGTAACGGACAAGCTTGAAAGGCCGCAATGGGGTGAGCGTGCTACTGATGCCAATTATCGAGATACCCAGGAACAGATAAGGATTCGTGCAGATTTGTTAAATGAACTGGTCAACTCGGCTGGTGAGGTCAACATCTATCATGCGCGCATGGGTAAGCAAATGAGTGATATTGGCTTCAATATCAACGAGCTGGAATCGACCGTTGTACGTCTCAAGCAACAGCTTAGAAATCTTGAAATTGAAACCGAAATCCAGATCCGCTCATCCTTTGAAAAAGAGTCCGACCTGTACGGTGATGACTTTGATCCCCTGGAAATGGACAAGTATTCAACCATACAGCAGCTATCGCGGAGTCTGACCGAGACTGCAAGTGATGTTGAAAGTATTCGAGAGATTCTGAGTGAGATAGTCCGTGATACTGAAACCTTGTTGCTACAGGAGTCGCGAGTAAGTACAGAGTTGCAGGAAGGTCTGATGCGTACACGGATGGTGCGTTTTGGCGGGCTGTCGACGCGTTTGCGAAGGATATTACGGCAGACTTCCAGGGAGCTCGGCAAAGAAGTCGAGCTTGAAATCATCGGTGATAGTAACGAGCTCGACCGAACCATTCTTGATCGCATTGTTGCACCACTCGAGCATATGCTGCGCAATGCTGTCGCGCACGGAATAGAGGCGCCAGACAAGCGACTGGCGGCAGGCAAGCCTGAAATCGGTCGAATCACGATCGAGGTCGATCGTCAGGGCGGCGATATCGTCATTTTTATAAAGGATGACGGTGCTGGTATAAACGCAGCAGCTATCAGGACGAAAGCTATACAACAGGGGCTGCTCGATACTGACAGCAAAGTCAGTGACCGTGAGGTGTTACAGTTCATTTTAAAATCCGGTTTCAGTACGGCTGAAAGGGTTTCACAGGTTGCTGGCCGCGGCGTCGGCATGGATGTGGTGGATGCTGAACTCAAACAACTGGGTGGTGTGCTCGAGATCGATACTTTTCCGGGTAAGGGTACCGATTTCACCATTCGGTTACCGCTTACTCTGGCGATCAATCAGGCATTGCTGGTCAGTGCCGGTGAGGATGTTTATGCAATACCGTTGGCAAGTATCGAAGGTGTGGTGCGTATTACCGGTGCGGAATTGCAGAAGTTTTATGACAGTGATCAGCAAATGTACTCGTTCAATCATGTTGAGTATGAGCTGAAGCATCTCGGCCAACTACTGACCGGTGTCAGGTCTGACTACAGCGAGCAATACGGATTGTATCCAGTATTGCTTGCCCAGGTTGGTAATAAACATTATGCATTGCATGTCGATGATCTGGTTGGGCGGCGCGAGGTCGTGGTCAAACCGGTAGGTCACCAGCTTGGGGCTGTCCGGGGCATAGCCGGAGCTACAATTCTCGCGGATGGACGCGTTGTATTGATCATAGAAATGTCGGCACTGGTCGTAACTGAAAACCTGCTCAAGGAGAAAGAGCATGCCGATGTTGAGGTCAAGCAGCCGGTAGATGAGAAAGCTGAAGAAAGGACGATCATGGTTGTCGATGATTCAATCACAATCAGAAAGGTCACCGCGCGTATGCTCGAACGCAACGGCATCAATGTTTTACTCGCGAAAGATGGCATTGACGCAACCAATCTGCTGATCGATACTAAACCTGATTTGATGTTGCTGGATATAGAAATGCCCAGGATGGATGGTTTCGAACTGGCCACTTATATCCGTAACGATGAACGTCTCAAGGATTTACCTATTATCATGATCACCTCACGTACGGGTGAAAAACACAAGGAAAAAGCCATGGAAATCGGTGTCAATCAGTACCTTGGCAAGCCGTATCAGGAAGAAGAATTACTGAAAAATATCAATAACATTCTTCAAACATAACCGCCATGACCCACAATACGCAGTTAATTAAAAGCATCATCCTGACACTTAAAAACAAACTGGTGGTTGTTCCTAATGCTGCGGTCGCCGAGATCATTTCTGTACAGGATGTGCGTCGCGTAGAAGACTCGCCCAGGTGGCTGCTCGGAAATACCCGATGGCGTGGAGTGGATATACCGATTGTTTCGTATGAAGCCGCTGCTGGCGAAGACGTAAAAAAGGTGAATCTGAATACGCAGGTGGCAGTGATCTATTCAGCCAGTGATGAGGACGACAGGGCCTACCCCTATTTTGGTCTTGCGATGCATGGTGTTCCGCATGTGAGTACTTTTACTCGTGAACAGATTAAAATAGATACTTACGATCCAAATGAGCATCCAATGGTCGCACAGGTTGTAAGAATCAATGGGGCGGCAGCCGGGATCCTTGATATTCCCGCGATTGAGAAAATGCTGCAACAGGCAGTGGCCTGACCAGGACACTGCCTGTTGCAGCATTGGCTGTACCATATCACCCCATATCACCCCAAAAAAGCTGTAACGCAGTAACAATCGATGGCCCCGCCGTTTCTGTGCGTAATATTCGTGGACCGAATGTGATTCTTCTAAAACCCGCTTTGCACGCAGCTTCGATTTCCCGACCGGACAGACCACCTTCCGGGCCGCACAAGACCGATACGGGGCCTGCTTGTTGCGCAATCACCTTGATGCTGTCGGTTGCGGCAGGATCGAGCACCAGCTTGCAGGCGCTGGTGTCATGGCTGATCGCCTGATCAAAGGTTGCAGCTTCATGGACCACAGGTAACCGGTTCCTGCCGCTTTGTTCGCACGCGCTGATGGCGATTTGACGCCAGCGTCCCAGTTTTTTATCGATGCGGTCTCTCGTTGTGCGGGCCGATCGCTGACAGATAACAGGCACAATCTCTGTGATACCCAGTTCGGTCGTTTTTTGAATCGTCGTATCCATATGATCACCACGGGAAATGCCCTGAATAAGCTTTATTTTCAATGGCGATTCACGATGAATGTCGATGTATTGTTGAATACCAAGTTTGGTCGCTGTGGGATTCTCATCGAGCAGAGCAGCTGAATATTCCCCTCCTTCACCGTTAAACAGGGTAACAACGGCATTTTTTCTGTATCTTAAAACGCGTATCAGATGATGCGATGCGGTAGCGGGCAGGGTAAGCGTTTCATCTGTGTTGATGTGTCCGGGGTAGTAAATTCGTGTCACGCGCATGTTGCTACGCCCGGTTGTTCGTCTAATCCATGAAACTCACGCTCCCTGGTTAACTCGCATTTCTCGTAAAGACCGTCCTTGTCCGATTGACGGCTCACGTATTGAGTCTGCGCCAGATCTCGACAGTGGCCTGTGACTGGTTGAGTGTATAAAAATGCAGTCCAGGAGCGCCTGATGCTAACAGGCGCGAGCACAGGCTGGTCACGACGTCTGCGCCGAAAGAGAACAGGCTGTCAGGGTCGTCCTGATACACTTCCAGTTGTTTGCGAATCCAGCGCGGGATATCCGCGCCGCAGTTATCCGAGAATCGTACCAGACCTTTGAAATTGGTAATCGGCATTACGCCGGGGACAACCGGGGCAGTAAGATTAGCTTTCGCGCAATTATCGATAAAATGCAGATAAGCATCGATATTGTAGAAATACTGGGTGATGGCTGAATCAGCACCGGCTTCGATCTTGCGTTTGAAATATTCAAAGTCAGATTGTGGAGAGCTCGATTCGGGATGGTATTCAGGATATGCAGCGACCTCGATGTGAAAGTGATCTCCGGTCTCGTTGCGGATAAACGCGACCAGTTCACTGGCATGTTTGAAGCTGTTTGTTGCTGTGCCGTCTTCTGGAATATCGCCTCGCAAGGTTACCAGCCGGCTAACCCCTCTGGCACGATAGTGGTCGAGCAGTTGCCTGATTTGCTCACGGCTTGAGCCGATACAGGATATGTGTGGCGCTACCGAAGCATTCTGCATGCCAAGCTGATCAACGGTTTCCAGGGTGCGGTCTCGGCTCGAGCCGCCCGCGCCGAATGTGACCGAATAAAAAGCGGGTTGCATGTATGTGTCGAGTTCATTGCGGGTAAGCAGAAGCTTTTCCATTCCGGCCTCTGTTTTGGGCGGAAAGAACTCGCAACTGTACATGTTGCCGGCATCCGTAGAAGATTTCATCAATGAAAGACCTGCGCTGGTGGATACAGGGTGCTGTTGTGCAGCACCCTGGTTGAGCTGTTAGTAACGATAATGTTCAGGCTTGTACGGCCCGTCTACCGGTACATTGATGTAGTCAGCCTGCTCCGGGCTCATTGTTGTCAGCTCGGCCCCAATCTTTTGCAGGTGCAGTCGTGCGACTTTTTCATCCAGAATTTTGGGCAGTACGTATACTTTGTTTTCGTAGGCGTCTGCATTGGTGAAAAACTCAATTTGAGCCATGACCTGGTTGGTGAATGATGCAGACATGACAAAGCTCGGGTGTCCGGTGGCGCAGCCAAGATTGACCAGGCGGCCTTTGGCAAGAACGATGATACGTTTACCGTCCGGGAATATGACATGGTCAACTTGCGGTTTGATCTCCTCCCACTGGTATTTTTCTAGCGAGGCAATCTCGATTTCAGAATCAAAATGACCGATGTTGCAGACAATGGCTTCGTTTTTCATATCGGCCATGTGGTCATGATTGATCACGTTGACATTGCCGGTCGTGGTGACAAAGATGTCACCCAGTTTGGCGGCCTGATCCATGTCGACGACGCGGTAGCCTTCCATTGCGGCCTGCAGTGCACAGATGGGATCGATCTCTGTGATCCAGACCGTAGCGCCCATGCCGCGAAAAGCCTGGGCGCAACCTTTGCCAACATCACCATAACCCAGCACAACACAGATCTTGCCTGCGATCATGACGTCGGTCGCACGCTTTATTCCATCGAGCAAAGATTCGCGGCAACCGTACAGATTGTCGAATTTTGATTTGGTCACTGAGTCATTGACGTTCATCGCCGGGAACATCAGCTCACCATTTTGCTGCATCTGATACAGTCGATGGACGCCGGTCGTCGTTTCTTCGGTGACACCTCTGACGCTTTCAGCGATTCGTCTCCACTTGTCAGAGCCATTTGTGATTGTGCGTTTGAGCAGATTGAGAATCGCTTTCCATTCCTCGTTGTCATTGTCCTGCGCATCAGGTACGGTGCCTGCTTGCTCGTACTCCGCGCCCTTGTGAACCAGCAGGGTGGCATCACCGCCGTCATCCAGTATCATATTGGGCGCACCACCGTCAGGCCAGGTCAGTGCCTGTTCTGTACACCACCAGTATTCCTCGATGGATTCACCCTTCCAGGCGAAAACAGGTATACCTTCAGCGGCGATGGCCGCTGCGGCCTGATCCTGGGTGGAAAAAATGTTGCATGAGGCCCAGCGCACGCTCGCACCCAGGGCAACCAGGGTTTCGATCAGCACAGCCGTCTGGATGGTCATGTGCAGGCTGCCGGTGATGCGGGCGCCATCCAGCGGTTTCTGACCAGCGTATTCTTCACGCAGAGCCATCAGCCCCGGCATTTCTGTTTCAGCAATGGAAATTTCTTTGCGGCCCCAATCAGCAAGGGCAAGGTCGGCGACCTTGAAGTCGGAAAAGTTGTTTTCAATGACGGCATTCATAGCTCATCTCCTAATCGTTGTTAAGAAATGAGCGCCGTTTTAATACCTGAGCCTGACCCCGTTAGAAGAAATCTACGCGTACAAGCGCGTAGATTTCTTCTAACGGGGCTGCAGCGCCCCTCAGAGCAAAATGATTATAGCCCAATCCGGGCCAGAATTACACGGGATTGACCGCTGGTCACAGCCCGGCCGCATCTTTCAATGCGGCGGCCTTGTCGGTTTTTTCCCAGCTGAATTCCGGCTCTTCACGGCCAAAATGTCCATAGGCCGCGGTAGACACATAGATTGGGCGTAAAAGGTCCAGCATTTCTATCAGACCTTTGGGTTTCAGATCAAAATGATCGCGTATGAGTTCAACTATTTTTTCATCAGCGATCTTGCCGGTACCAAATGTTTCCACCGATATAGACGTCGGTTCCGCCACGCCAATGGCGTATGAAACCTGGATTTCACATTTGTCTGCAATACCGGCGGCGACAATGTTCTTGGCCACGTAACGTCCGGCATAGGCAGCAGAGCGGTCGACTTTTGAAGGGTCCTTGCCGGAAAAAGCGCCACCGCCGTGCCGGGCCATACCCCCATAGGTATCAACAATGATCTTGCGACCGGTCAGTCCACAGTCGCCGACAGGCCCCCCGATCACAAATTTTCCGGTTGGGTTGATATGGATATTTTCCTGTGGACATTGATCCAGCCATTCTGTCGGCAATACCGGTTTGATGATTTCGTCCATCACGGCTTCTCGCAGATTCTTATATTCAATTTCGGGTTCATGCTGCGTTGACAGAACGACGGCATCAATACCAACGGGTTTTCCGTCCTTGTACCTGAACGTGACCTGGCTCTTTGCGTCGGGACGCAACCAGGGCAGGGTACCGTTCTTGCGTATCGTCGCTTGACGTTTTACCAGTCTGTGGGCATAGGTAATGGGGGCGGGCATCAGTACATCGGTATCCGTGCAGGCGAATCCGAACATCAGACCCTGGTCACCTGCGCCCTGTTCATGCTCGCCGGATTCATCAACGCCCATCGCTATATCGGCCGATTGTTTATCGATAGACGTCAGCACTGCACAGGATTCCCAGTCAAATCCCATATCAGAATGGTTGTAACCAATCTCCTTTACCGTGTTACGTACCACTTCCTGCATATCGACCCAGGCTTCAGTGGTGATTTCACCGGATATTATGACCATGCCGGTATTGACCATGGTTTCACAGGCAACCCGTGCACGTGTGTCCTGTTCGAAAATGGCATCGAGAACCGCGTCTGAAATCTGGTCGGCAACCTTGTCCGGATGACCTTCAGAAACCGATTCGGATGTGAATAAATGTTCGCTCATTATTTATACCTGCATTGTGGCCTTATCAAAAGGCAATAAAAAACCCGTCAAAGCACAGCTTTGGACGGGTTTTCGATATTTAGTGTATCGGAACTCGCTTTAGCTGTACTTATAAAGCGCCCGCAATCTGAGTCAAATTGGCGCGTAACTGCCGCAGATTATGCCGTTTTCAGACGACTTGTCAATGCAAATGTATTTATTCACCGCAAAGACGCGGAGACGCAGAGAACCCACTGTTATTTATGTTCTTACAAGTTTAAGTTCAGCGGATTCACGACGTACCACTGCCAGAATAATCGGCGACAAACCCGAATGGCACTTACTTGGGGAAGCTCTGAATAAATCAGAGTTTCCTTAAGTAAGCGACATTAGCATCAGGCACCACTTCTTAATGACACCAGCAATTTAACGTTCATTTTATCCGCGTCTCTGCGGTAAACACACCGGTGACTTTGATGTGGCCGGTTTTACTGTCAGCAGGCTTTTGCGTTAAAAACATGACACCAATCATTCATCGAGGAATTACCTGCCCGTATCAGGGAGAGCCATTCTCTAGTTTACCGGATCAAATCTACACGTAACTCGGTGCCTGGCTGCTGGCTCTCAGCCGGCTTCCATGCATGCCCATAGACCACCTCGTGCGTGGCGGGCAGCTGCCGGGCGACGCGATAGGCCTCATAGGCCTGCCTCAAACGGGTCAATGCCGATGGGGTTGTCAGCCCTGTCCTGCGGCCCTCAGCGGGAACATTGGCGCCAATAGCCCGCAAATCCGCCATCAGCTTGTCGACGCTGGGGTAATTAACCGTGATCAACTCCGCCTCCATCACCGGATCGGCAAAACCGGCCTGCAATAGCCCGTCACCAATATCGTGCATATCGGTAAACTGATTCACGTGAACGGCATCATCGACCTGTTGCCAGCAGGCACGCAATTCCTTCAGTGTATCGGGACCAAAGGTCGTGAACAGCAACAGACCGCCCGGTGTGAGCACACGCAACAGCTCACGCAAAGTCGCGTGCAGATCATTACACCATTGCAGGGTCAGGCTGGAGAAAATCAGCTCAAAACTGCTATCGGCAAAAGGCAGCTGCTCGATATCGGCACATACCCGTTCCGGTTTGCGCAGCAATCCGCGGTGACGCAAAGCCTTTGCCAGCATGCGTTCAGAAAGATCAAGCGCAATCAGGCGTGATTTTTTATAGCGTTTCAGCAGGGGCATCACGGACTGACCGGTCCCGACGCCGGCATCCAGAATCCGTAGGGGTGACAGCTTGATGTAATCGAGTTTCTCCAGCAGGCGCTGACACACTTCCTGTTGTAACACCGCAGCCGCATCATAGCCTGGTGCGGCACGATCAAACGCGCGTCTGACTTTGCTCTTATTGATCCTTTGTCGTACATTTGCCATTATCTGAGTCCGTCAGCGGTTCGCAGCAGGGATGTCAAAAACTCACCGGGATGGGAAACCATCGGTGCATGACCTGCGCCCGAGAGTTTCTGTATATCCGCATTGATCGGCAATTGTGCCAGTGTTAGCGCGAGTTCGAACGGCACCAGTGCATCCTTATCACCGAGCAGCCAGGTAACCGGACAATCCAGCTCATTGAGTTCTGTCCTCAGGTCGGTCTGCGCTAACAGCTTCAGGCCGACCAGTAATGCGGCCATCGCTGGCAGTCCGCGTTCATCGATGGCGGCTTGCAGTTGCCTGACGGTCTGCATCGAGGTCGGGGTACCGCGCACCTGTAAAGCCAGAAAACGTCTGATTGTCCGGTTGATATCCTGCTGCAGTGCCTGCGCAAATTGATCGAAAAGACCGGCCTCAATCGCGCATTGCCAGTCAGCGGCCTGTACAAACTTCGGACTGGTTGCGACCTGAAACAGGGCGGACACCTTTTGAGGGTAACACCGGGCAAGCCGCAACGAGACCAGACCGCCAAGCGACCAGCCAACCATCAGGGCCGGCCGGGGAATCCGCCGGGCCACGTGCTCGACGTATGCATCCAGCGTATTGGCAGTGGCTCCTGCAAACTCACCGTATCCCGGCAAATCAACGCATATCGGATTGATCCAGGGTGGCAGCTGCTGCAAGCACTGTTGCCAGACAGCGCTATTCATGGCCCAGCCATGGATGAACACGCAGTCAATTTTCACGGACAATTAGCTGCGCCTGTTGTATGCTTGCCGCCTTTGTCGTGAATGCAAGCCTTGATGTATCGTTGAGCATGAATTTTGAACTCCACTATTTTGTCTACGCCCTGGCAGCTTATCTTGTCGGCTCGGTATCGACAGCCATCATCACCTGCAAGCTGATGGGGCTGCAGGATCCCCGCAGCGTTGGCTCTCACAATCCGGGTGCAACCAATGTGCTCAGACACGGCGGCAAAAAGGCGGCCATTATTACCTTAATTGGCGACATGTTAAAGGGCCTGGTTCCAGTGACTGCGGTCACGCTGATCGAACCGGCGCCCACCGCAATCGCCGTCGCCGGCCTGGGTGCTTTTCTTGGTCACATATACCCGATTTACTATGGTCTCAAGGGTGGCAAGGGCGTTGCGACCTATTTTGGCGTACTTGCAGGTTTCAACTGGATGACGGGTATTGCCGCATTGGCGATCTGGTTGCTGACGGCGCTGGTGACAAAGATCTCATCCTTGTCGGCGCTGGTTTCCGCTTTGCTTGCGCCGGCCATATTGTGGAAGACAAGCCAATCGCCCGCCTTGAGCCTTATCCTGGCCTTGATGTCGATCCTGCTGTTTTGGCGCCATCGCAGCAACATTCAAAATATCTTCCAGGGCAAGGAACATAGAATCGGCGTAAAAAAGCGTCCGGAATAATACTGATCCCGCATGCTTCACCCGCGCAGTGGCAATAGCGCTTCCATCGGCCAGCGTGCCCTGGCATCAATATCCAGCGGCTGAGATTGTCCGGCCTGAAGACGCAGACAGCCGGCGAAGGCGATCATGGCGCCATTATCGGTGCAGAATTCAAGGCGCGGAAAACTGACGCTGAACCGATGCTTCTTCGCCAGTAGCTGCAACTGTTGACGCAAGCGCTGATTGGCACCCACCCCTCCGGCAACCACCAGTGTGTTGCAGCCAGTCTGCTGCAGGGCGCGCCGACACTTGATCAACAGCGTATCAACCACCGCCTCTTCAAATGCGCAGGCAATATCTGCACGGAGCTGGTCCATGTCCTCTGTGTGTTTCTGATTGTGTTCCCAGGTATTGAGCGCATACGTCTTCAGGCCGCTGAAACTGAAATCCAGCCCAGGACGATCAGTCATTGGACGCGGAAACTTGAAAATGCCGTGGCGGCCGCTCGCAGCCAGTTTCGCCAGCACCGGGCCACCTGGATAACCCAGCCCCATCATCTTTGCTGTCTTGTCAAAGGCTTCACCCGCCGCATCGTCAAGACTCTGGCCAATGAGCTCGTACTTTCCGATAGCCGCCACATACGCCAGTAGCGTGTGGCCGCCCGATACCAGCAGCGCCACGAACGGGAATTGTGGCGCTTCAGCTTCCAGCAAGGGTGCCAGCAGATGGCCTTCCATATGGTGCACCTCGACCGCGGGTATATCCAGAGCCCACGCCAGACTTCTGGCCAAAGCAGCGCCGGACATCAGTGCACCGATCAAACCGGGACCGGCGGTATAGGCAATACCATCGAGCGCGTGCTTATCGATACCGGCCCGGTGCAAAACTGCCTCGGCCAGTGGCAGCAGGAAGCGGATATGATCGCGTGATGCCAGTTCAGGCACAACACCGCCATACTCTGCATGCACCGCGACCTGGCTGTGTAAAACATCGGCGAGCAGGCCCTGCTCGCTGTCGTAGACAGCCAGACCGGTCTCATCGCAGGAACTTTCGATTCCGAGAACTTTCATCGATTCTATATGCATGTAGTCTATCGAGCTTTGTCACATTGGGACAAAGTGATATATAATAAACGGCTAAGCGCAATATTTGCGCATTTTTTTATTTAGACTGGCCCGAAGCGGGCTGTTACAGGAATCTATTTTTATGCCAGCAATTCGAGTTAAAGAAAACGAACCGTTTGACGTTGCCCTGCGCCGCTTCAAACGTTCTTGCGAAAAAGCCGGTGTACTGACCGAAGTACGTCGTCGCGAAGCCTACGAGAAGCCCACTGCCGAACGCAAACGCAAGGCTGCTGCTGCAGTGAAGAGACATCTGAAAAAGCTGTCAAAAGAACGCGGTCGCCTGGCTCGTTCACCCCACCAACGCAGACGTTAATCACAACCGCCCACATGAGCAACAGCGCCCTGAAGGATCAGATCCAGGACGCCATGAAAACCGCGATGAAAAGCGGGGATAAAGAGCGGCTGGCTGTGATTCGACTGATCATGTCCGCACTGAAACAGATCGAAGTTGATGAGCGCATCGAGCTTGATGACAACCGCGTGCTCGGTGTTCTCGACAAAATGGTCAAACAGCGTCGCGAGTCCATCAGCCAGTTTCAAAACGGCGGCCGCGACGATCTCGTCGCCATAGAACAGGCTGAAATCGATGTCATCGCCGACTTTCTGCCCCAGGCGCTCAGTGAAGAGGAAATCATGACGATCATCAACGAGGCCATCGCCGAAAGCGGTGCCGCGACGATGAAAGATATGGGCAAGGTGATGGGCATCGTCAAACCCAGGATCACCGGTCGCGCGGATGTCGGCGCGGTCAGTCAGAAAATCAAATCCCTGCTCGGCTGAATCGAGCCCATTCCCTGCCACCCGGCTGCCAGTCAACAAAGACCGGGTTTTCAATGATGGGTGCAGGAGCGACTAACCTCATCTGTACTGCTCTCGATCCGATCTTACGGATAACAAACCGGGGTCAGATTTGAACTGACACACCGAAAACAAACTAAAAGACTATTCACCACAGAGTCACAGAGGGCACAGAGAAAAGCACTGTCTTATTGACTGCGTCACAGGCGTAGTTAACAGAGTAAAGCTCTGTGCCCTCTGGTGAGGCCTGCGGGCTCCGTCCTGCGCCTGCTCCCGTGATCCTGGTGACAAATGCGGGTTAACTGTCAGTCTTTATAGAAATTAACATTTTAAATCGTCAGCTTGCGTTCAATCTGCGCTGTCCACTGTGATTCTGCGGTGATAATTTCGCATTATTTCAAACAGAATCATTTCTCGATCCCCCGACTCTCATGTAGACTTCGGCGTTCATGTATAACTACCGCCCAAGAACCGCACAACATGGCTGACTTGAAAAACGACCGTTTGATTCGCGCCTTGCTGCGCCAGCCAGTAGATAAAACACCGATCTGGATCATGCGCCAGGCGGGCCGCTATTTGCCTGAGTACCGTGAGGTGCGCGCCCAGGCTGGTGATTTCATGACGCTGTGCAGCACACCCGAACTCGCCTGCGAGGTCACCCTGCAGCCACTGCGCAGATTTGACCTGGATGCCGCCATTCTGTTCTCGGACATCCTGACCATACCGGACGCGATGGGTCTGGGTCTGTATTTTGCAGAGGGGGAAGGCCCCAAATTCAAGTCAACCATCAACAGCGCGCAGGATGTGGCCCGGCTTGGTATTCCCGATCCCGAGCAGGATCTGGGCTATGTCATGGATGCGGTTCGCCTGATCCGAAAAGAACTCCACGGCAAAGTGCCCTTAATCGGTTTTTCCGGCAGCCCCTGGACACTTGCCACCTACATGGTCGAAGGCGGCAGCAGCCGCGACTTTTACAAAACCAAGTCGATGCTGTTCGCTGACAGCGCAAGCGCACATCAACTACTGGCCAAGCTCGCCGATTCTGTTGCCAGTTACCTGAATGCGCAGATCGAGGCCGGGGTCCAGGCGGTGATGGTATTTGACAGCTGGGGCGGCGCTCTGACAACACGTCACTACAATGAATTCTCGCTGGCCTATATGCAACGCATCGTTGACCAGCTTAATCGAGAGAAGGACGGCGAGAAAATTCCCGTGATACTGTTCACCAAAGGCGGCGGACTCTGGCTGCCTGAATTGGCAGCAAGCGGCTGTGATGCCCTTGGCCTCGACTGGTCGGTAAACCTGGCTCAGGCGAGAACACTGGTTGGTGACAGGGTTGCGCTACAGGGCAACATGGACCCTGCGGTTATGGCCACCAACCCGCAAGCCATTCGGCAGGAAGTCGGCACTATTCTCGCAGATTTCGGCAGTGGCAACGGCCACGTATTCAATCTGGGCCATGGCATCACTCCGCACATCGATCCGGAGAATGTCGCCGCGTTGGTCGATTTCGTGCACGAGGCCAGCATGCAGTATCATCAGTAACAGTTTACTCACCGCCTCTGCGTTAAACACATCAGTAGCTTTTGCGACCGCATCTTCGCAGTGAGGAAAGGCCGTCGCCCTTCAGAACATTTGCTCGGGGATGGGCGTCTCCGTCTCGCCCTGCTTCATCGGGTTTTCAGTAGCGATCGCCCTGGCGACAGGTGCGTTCTCGATTCTGAAAATCTCAAACAGCGTATCCACATCCTGCTCGGTTGCAGGCTCCCCGGATTCAGCATTGATATTCACAGTAACCAGCCCCTTGGGTCGTTTGAACTGCTTTTCCGGCTTGCCGGCAAGCGCGATTTTCATGAATTCTATCCATAATGGCAAGGCCGCACTCGAACCGGTTTCTTTGTTGCCAAGTGGCTTGAGTTGATCGAAGCCAACCCAGGTAATCGCAACCAGATCCGGATGATAGCCATTGAACCAGGCGTCACGCTGGTCATTGGTTGTACCGGTTTTACCCGCAATATCGTTTCTACCCAGCGACTTTGCCCGCACTCCAGTGCCTTTGCGAATCACATCCTGCAAAATAGAGTTCATTTGATAGACCAGACGAGGTTCCAGGGTCTGTTCCGCCTCCTTTGGCAGTTTACCCAGCGCATCTTCAGCTTCGACCGCCGCACGCTGTTGCCAGCGGCGATCAGAAAGCACACAGGGTACACAGGCAACAACAGGATCAGCTTCATACAGCACGGTGCCATCAGCATCCTCAATACGTTGAATCACATACGGATCAATCAGATAACCGCCATTGGCAAAGACGGCATATCCACGTGCCTGCTGTAACGGGCTGACATCAGCACTGCCGAGTGCAAGCGAGAGATCATGTGGGACTTCGTTTTCATTAAATCCGAATTTGGAAATAAAACGCGTGGCATGACGAATGCCGACAGATTTCAACACCCTGATAGAGACCAGATTACGCGATTTATACAGCGCTTTGCGAAAACGTGTCGGCCCGAAGAATCTGCCGCTGTAGTTCTCCGGTCGCCAGCTCGCTTCCAGCGCATCGTCTTCGAACACCACGGGCGCATCATTCACCAGGGTCGCCGGTGTGAATGATTTTGCCAGAGCAGACGCATAGATGTACGGCTTGAAGCCGGAGCCTGCCTGTCGTTTTGCCTGTAGCACACGATTGAACTTGCTGCGCTGAAAATTGAAACCGCCGGTCAATGCCTTGATCGCGCCATCATTGGATGAAAGCGCAACCAGGGCGCCCTGAACCTCTGGGATCTGACCAAGTTCCCATTGTCCGCTGTCGTTTTGTATAGTCCAGATTACATCACCCGGCTTGAGCACCTTGTCCACAGACTCTGGCGCCGCACCGGTGCGATTGACACTGATATACGGCTTCGCCCATTGCAATCCACCCAGTTTAATGACTGCATGATCGCCATTTTTCAATGCGACCTTGACTTGCTGCTCGGTTGCGGTTGATAGCTCTGTTTGATTTTTACCGGCTGTTTGCTTCTCGCCCTCGGCCGGTGCCGGCGCCGGTACTGTCACGGTCTCGATCGATGTCACAATGGCCGGTTCGAACTTACCGTAGTTCCTGTCGTCCTTGAGGTGCAGATGAAGTTCATCAACCGGTTCATCTTCAAATACCTCGATATGACGTATGACACCACGATAGCCATGACGGCGGTCGTAAGCAACAAGGCCGTTCCACAAGCTGTCATTCGCCGCTCTCTGCATCACGTCATCGACAGTCGTATAGACGCGCAAACCCCGGCTATATGCTTCATCACCGAATTGTGAGAGGATTTGAAGGCGCACCATCTCGTTGATGTAGGGTGCACTTACCTGAACGTTCCCTCTGTGGAGAACGGCGGAGACAGGTTCTTCTCGTGCACTCTCGAACTCCTGCTCCGTTATGTAATCAAGATCATGCATGCGCGCCAGCACATAGTTTCTTCGGGTAATGGCACGTTCAGGATTGATAATCGGATTATAACGCGATGGTGCTTTGGGCAAACCGGCGATCATCGCTATCTGGGGCAGCGTCAATTCTTCCAGGCTGGTGCCATAATAAATCTGTGCAGCTGCAGCCACACCATATGATCGGTTACCGAGGTAGATCTTATTGAGATAAAGCTCGAGGATTTTCTCCTTACTGAGTTCGCGCTCAATCTTGAGCGCGAGAAAGATTTCACTTAACTTGCGTACGTAGGTTTTCTCACTGCTCAGGTAGAAGTTTCTTGCAAGCTGCATGGTGATCGTGCTTCCGCCCTGACCCCGTTCACCGGTCATTATCAAATTGATCACTGCACGCAATATGCCTTGATAGTCCACACCAGGATGCTCAAAAAAGCGGTCATCCTCTGCAGAAAGAAATGCCTGCTTCAATCTGTCAGGAATGTCATCAAGCGACTTGGGACTTCTTCTTTTTTCACCAAATTCACCCAATAACGAACCATCGCTGCTATATATGCGGAGTGGAACCTGCAGCCTGACATCACTGAGACCTTCGATAGAAGGTAACTGTGGGCTCAGGTACAGATACAGGCCAGCTAATGCAATGACTGACCCAGTGAACAAAACCAGTGCAAAAATGATCCCGGTTTTGAGCAGTCTTAGAAGAACATTCACGATGAACAGTCCATTAGGCTTGTAGATACTGAGGGAAGGTAATTATAGACATTTACATATTTAATATCGATATTAATTAATACGCCAGTAACTAGTAATTTTCAATACTAACGTCTATATATAAATAAAAAATCAATATAAATAATCAATTACCACCTTAATAACAAATACATTAGGGGATGATGACGTGTCTCTGCTGAGTCGCAAGAAACCCGTTATTCTGGGGCTGGATATCAGTTCAACATCAGTCAAACTGCTCGAACTGGAACAGAACGGGGATAACTACATAGTCAAGAGTCTGGCGGTGGAACCATTGCCGGACAATGCCGTGGTTGAAAAGAACTTTCAGGATGTCAGCGCCATCGGCGAGACCATTCAGAAAGCAGTGAAGCGTTCTGGTACAAAAGCCAAAATGGCGGCAGTCGCAGTTGCTGGTTCTGCTGTTATCACCAAGATCATCAACATGCCAGCGAATCTGAGCGAAAGTGAGCTGGAACAGCAAATTCAGCTTGAAGCTGACCAGTACATCCCCTACCCGCTGGAGGAAATCAACCTCGATTTTGAAGTCATCGGGCCGACGGCGAACAACCCGGATTCCGTCGATGTGCTACTCGCTGCATCACGGAGTGAAAATATTGAAAATCGCACCGATGCACTGGACATTGGCGGGCTCAAAGCAAAAATAGTCGACGTAGAAGCCTACACCGTTGAGAACGTTGCACCCTTGTTAACTGCACAGATGGAAGATGGCGGCAAAGATCAAATCATCGCAGTCATCGACATCGGTGCCACCATGACCAGCCTCAATGTCATAGAGAACGGTAACCTTATATACACGCGTGAACAAAACTTTGGCGGAAAACAGCTGACAGAGGAAATCATGCGGCGCTACGGTCTTGCCTACGAAGAGGCCGGGCGTCTGAAGAAGAGCGGTGGCTTACCCGACAACTATATTCCTGAGGTGTTGGAACCTTTCAAGGAAACGATTGCGCAACAGGTCAGTCGCTTCCTGCAGTTTTTCTATACCTCAGGCCAGCATAATTCAGTCGACCTGATCGCACTCGCGGGTGGTTGTGCCTCGATTCCAGCCATCGACGAACTGGTTGAATCCCAACTCGGAATCAAGGCCGTTATTGCAAATCCCTTTGCCAGCATGTCACTGTCATCGAAAGTGAATCCACAGGCACTGAGCAAAGACGCACCCTCGCTAATGATTGCTTGCGGACTCGCATTGAGGAGTTTTGACTAAATGGCCAACATTAACTTACTACCCTGGCGCGAGGAACTCCGTAAGGAAAAAACGCAGCAGTTTGCCACGATTACCGGTTTCTCGGTCATTCTCACTGTGTGCGTCATCGCAGCGATACATTTCGCAATCAACAGTCAGATAACGCACCAGCAAAAACGCAACCAGATATTGACAGATGAAATTGCACGTCTGGACGTGGCACTGAAGGAAATTGAAGGCCTGGAAGAAACCAAGGAAAAACTGCTGTCCAGAATGGACATCATCCAGTCCTTGCAACAGAAAAGACCGCAGATTGTGCATCTGTTTGAAGAAATCGTTCGAACAGTACCGGAAGGCATTTATTTGACCGGGATAAAACAGAACGGCAATGCCATCAACATCAATGGCGTGGCCGAATCAAATGGCCGCGTATCCGCTTATATGCGAAATATAGACGGCTCTGACTGGATGTCGACCCCCAAACTCACTGTGATCGAGAGCAAAAAAGGCACCCTCAGAAGCAGTGACTTTGTGCTGAAAACATCACAGTCGACCCCAAAATCAGATGAAGAGGAGCAAAGCTAATGGCATTCTCCTTAGAGGATCTGAATGAACTTGACGTCAATGACCTCAAACGCATCGGCACCGCGCCGGCAGCCGTAAAAGTCATTCTGATCATCATTCTGTGTGTTCTGATTGCAGTCGCCGGTTATTTTCTGGTAACAACCCCCAAGCTGGAAGAACTGGAAAAAGCCGAAAAAGAAGAGGCAACGCTCAGGGCAACATTCGATCAAAAAGCTCAAAAAGCTGCAAATCTCGATGCCTACAAACAGCAACTCGATGAGATGCGTCAGTCTTTTGGAGCATTATTAAGGCAGTTACCCAACAAGACTGAGATTGAAACTTTGTTGACCGATATTTCCCAAACCGGCATATCAAGCGGCCTTGAAATCGACCTGTTCAAACCTGAAGGTCTCATCCCGAAGGACTTCTATGCCGAATATCCCATAAAGCTAAAAGTGACTGGCCGTTACCATGAGTTTGCACAGTTTGTCAGTGGGGTGGCTGCACTACCCCGAATAGTAACCTTGAAAGACATTGAAATTCTGCCTGCAAGCAAAGATTCCGGGGTTAAACTTTCGATGGAATTGACAGCGGTGACCTATCAGTATCTGGATGAAGATGATGTGGAGCAGGAGGAACAATAGCATGATCCAATCTGTTAACCACAAGGCGATCTTGTTCGCTGTGATCTCAAGTGCGGCGCTCACCGGATGCACCCAGGACGTCACTGATGTATACGCTTATATCGAACAACAGAAGGCTGCTCATGTCGGCAGCGTCAGGCCCATTCCCCAGTTCAAACCTTATGAGACCTTCACATACACGGCCTATGAGTTAAGAGATCCGTTCGAAGCCGCTATTGATATCGAGGAAGAGGAAAATAAAGACGACTTGTTAAGTCCTGATAAATCCAGGCCAAGACAGCCACTCGAAGCATTCCCTCTGGATACCTTGCGCATGGTGGGTGTACTGGAACAGGGTAAAAACCTGTGGGGCCTGATTGAAGATCCGAAAAATGTCGTGCACCGGGTCCAGGTAGGCAATTACATGGGACAAAACGAGGGTGCCATAACCGGCATCAGCGAGGCTGAGATATTTTTAGTTGAGATTATTTCCGATGGTGTAGGTGGCTATATCGAACGCAATGCCTCCATCGCCATAGGCAATGAATAAAAGCGGAGCGTGATATGAGTATTCTAACAATGGGGAAATCCCGAAGAATAATAACTATAAATCCGGGAATCAGCAGCTTGCTTCTGCTCGTTACGGTACTTTTCAACATCGGCGTTGCCGGCGCAGCTCAAAACACGCTGGAATCTGTAACCTACTCGACCCTGCCTGGTAATCGACTGCAGATCGTACTGGGTATGAGCCAGGAAACGCCGAAACCGCTCAGCTTTACCATCGACAATCCAGCGCGCATAGCTTTTGATTTTGCCAACACCAGTAGCAACTTGCCGAAACGTTCACAGCCAATCGGCGTAGGCATTGCACAGTCGATCACGGCGATCTCAGCTAAAGATAAAACGCGCGTCATACTTAATCTTACCGAAGTCGTACCTTACGCTGTCAACAGTGAAGGAAACAATGTGCTGATAACACTCGACAGTGAGTCGACCAGTAACCTGTTTACTGCAGGTAGCAGCCCAACAGGTCCATCAGCCATCACTTCACAACGTTTCGATGACCAGTTGAGAGGCGTCAACAATATCGATTTTCGTCGCGGTGAAAATGGCGAAGGCCGTGTGGTTGTTACGCTGACCGAAACCAACATCCCGATGGACATCAACGAAGAATTCGGCAAGGTTATTGTCAAATTCCTCAGTTCCAATCTACCTGACAGGCTACGCCAGACACTCGATGTACTGGATTTTGCGACGCCGGTGAAATCTATCAGCAGTTTTGAACAGGATGGTACCGTACGCCTCGAAATTGAACCTGTTAATCGTGATTTTGAACACGTTTCCTATCAGGCCAATAATATCTTCACCATCGAGTTCAAACCTATCAGCAAAAAGGAGCTGGACGAAAAGATCCGTAACAAATTTGGCTACACCGGAGACCGCCTGTCACTTAATTTCCAGGACATTCCCGTGCGAGCAGTATTGCAACTGATTGCAGACTTTACTGGCCTCAATGTTGTAGTCAGTGACTCAGTCGATGGAAATTTGACACTGCGTCTGCAGAACGTGCCGTGGGATCAGGCGCTGGATATCATTCTCAAATCCAAGGGCCTGTCCAAGCGCGAAGCGGGCAATGTCATGTTGATCGCGCCGAGTGAGGAGATTGCCGCACAGGAAAAAATCGATCTCGAAGCAGCCCAGGCCATCACAGAGCTGGCACCGATACGCACCGCTTTCTTTACCATCAACTTTGCCAAGGCAACCGAGCTCGAACCCCTGTTCACCGGTGGTGAGGGTGAAGAAGACGCGGCTGGCCTGCTCTCGGGTCGCGGCAGTGTCATCATAGATGAGCGCACCAATACCCTGATCGTAAAAGATACCGATGAAGTCATCTCGGAAATCAGAAAAATCCTTGCCGAACTGGACATCCCGGTGCGTCAGGTCATGATTTCGTCACGCATCGTCATTGCTCAGGATGATTTCACGCGCGAACTGGGCAATCGATTCGGACTTACCCGATCCGACACCTTCGGCAGTGACGGCCTCTACAACACCAGCGGCACGGTACAGGCGACTGACGTCATGACCAGTAGCAACTTTGAAAATCTGGCAAACACCGGTCAGCCGTTTCCAACTGAAGTGCCATTCGGTACCGCAGATCGCTTCAACGTCAATTTACCGACATCGGGCTTGGCCACAGGTACCATCGCGTTCTCGATCCTGAAGGGCAGTTCGTTGATCGACCTTGAACTGTCAGCCCTGCAGGCTGAAAACCAGGGTGAGATCATCTCCAGCCCGCGGGTGGTCACAGCAGACCGGCACGAAGCCTTCATCGAACAGGGTGTGGAAATTCCCTACCTGTCAGCGACCTCCAGTGGCGCGACCCAGGTTGAATTCAAAAAAGCGGTGCTGAGCATCAAGGTAACACCTCAGATCACACCCGATGACCGCATCATCATGGATCTGCAAGTGAACAAGGATGCCGTTGGCGAGGTCTTTGCCGGTATCCCCAGTATCGATACCCGTGAAGTGGATACCCAGGTTCTGGTCAATAATGGTGACACCATCGTGCTCGGTGGTATCTATGAGCAGGTTACCCGCGATGAAGTTGACAAGGTGCCCCTGCTTGGTGACATTCCTGTGCTGGGATATTTGTTCAAGCATACCCTGGAGAGTGATGAGAAAGCAGAGCTGCTGATTTTCGTCACACCGAAAATCCTGAAAGACACATTGTCACTCTAATATTTTGTGAAAGGTGAATTAGATGAACAAATACATGCGAACATTGGTAGCCTTGCTGAGCGTGTCATCGGTGTTTCTGGCCAGTTGCAGCGAAGATAATTTCGAAGCATACGAGGATCCCGGTGTTGCCAGCGTGACAACCAATCCGGGTGTGATTTCACAAAAGAACTTTTCGCTGCTTGCAGACGAACCTCAACCCACTGTGATCGATCCGACGACCAACAGCTTCACACAGACCGATGTCAGCCTGACCATTTTCGTTGGCGACCGCAACAACCAGACCATCACGGACGGCCACACTGTGGCTTTCGTGTCCGAATATGGTCTGATCAATCCGCCGACATGTGAAACCGGCGCCGACGGCACCTGTTCAGTCACCTGGTCCGCCATAAAGCGACCGGATGATGGCGGACCCGGTAGCGATTATTACGTCACAATAACCGCATACGCTATCGGTGAAGAGACGTTTATCGACACCAACGGTAACGGCATTTTCGATGATGGCGATGCCGGTTTTGAAGACCTCGAAGAGCCCTTTGTCGATGCCGACAGCGACAACATTTTCACTCCAGGGGATACGGTCATCGATGTTGTCAGCATCAATGACCCCACCGGCATCAATGGAGTCCACGATGTTGGTGACGGCTTTTTTAATGGTGCCGGCTGCACACATCCGAGCCAGTGCGCAGTGGTGCCATTTATCACCGTCTGGGATGACATTATCCTGAAGATCGACGGTCCCGCGACGCCTTAATCCGCGGTCCACTGATCACCCATGCCCAGCCCGGCCTCTGTCCAGGCGGGGCATTTCATTTCCACTCACGATATAATGTGCTGCACCTGCAATCAGGACGTTTTATCGGTATGCGAGAGGACAATAATATATTTTTGATCGGCCCCATGGGTGCCGGCAAAACCACGATTGGCAAACAGCTCGCCCGTGAGTTAAACAGGCCGTTTTATGATAGTGATCGTTTCATTGAAGAGCAGACCGGCGCGAATATTCCGCTGATCTTTGATCTTGAGGGCGAAGAGGGTTTCCGTAAACGTGAACAGGCCGCAATCGAGGAACTCTCCCGCATGAATAATATCGTGCTGGCAACCGGTGGTGGCGCCGTGTTGCGGGAAGCCAACCGGAAACACCTTTCCGAACGAGGTACAGCCTTTTATCTCTACACTGACCTCAAAGTACTACTTGAAAGAACGCGAAAGGACAAGAACAGGCCATTGCTTCATGGCGAGGAGAGTCCTGAAGTGATCCTCAAACGACTGATGCAGCAACGTGATCCGCTCTATCGGCAGACGGCTGATCATATAATCGATACCGGGAAGAGCTCGATACGCGGCGTAATAAAAGCTATTATTGGCTGCCTCGAAAAAAACGCTCAAGAAACAAGCCAGAACTCATGATCACGCTTACAGTTGACCTGGAAGAACGCAGTTACCCGATATATATCGGTGACGGCCTGCTCGGCGACAATGAACTTCTCGTGAAGCATATTCCCGGAAAAAACGTACTGGTTGTCAGCAATGAAACGGTTGCTCCGCTGTACCTGGATAAAATCCTGACAATGCTGGCCGGCAAGCATGTCGAATCCTGTATCCTGCCGGACGGCGAGGAATACAAGAACCTGGAAACCCTGAACACAATATACGATGTGCTGCTGGGCAAAAAACTCGACCGCAATACCACCATCATCGCGCTGGGTGGCGGCGTAATCGGCGATATGGCGGGCTTTGCTGCTGCCAGCTACCAGCGAGGTGTTCATCTGATCCAGATACCGACGACGCTGCTCGCCCAGGTGGATTCCTCGGTTGGCGGTAAAACCGCAGTCAACCACAGGCTTGGCAAGAATATGATTGGCGCGTTCTATCAGCCCAGAGCTGTGATCGCCGATACGATGACGCTGAATACCCTGCCCGAGCGAGAACTCAGTGCAGGTATCGCCGAGGTGATCAAATACGGCCTGATACGGGATCTGCCCTTCTTCGACTGGCTGCAAGTGAATATGCCCCGACTGATGGACCGCGATGCCGACGGTCTCGCCTATGCCATAGAAACCTCATGCCGCAACAAGGCCGAAGTGGTTGCTGCCGATGAAAAAGAAAGCGGTCAGCGCGCCCTGCTCAATCTGGGTCATACCTTTGGCCATGCCATAGAGGCCGGCCTGGGTTATGGCAACTGGCTTCACGGTGAAGCGGTTGCCGCAGGTATGTCTATGGCGGCCAGGATGTCACATCAGCTTGGCTGGATATCGACGGACGATATCCGGCGTATCACGAGCATGATTGCACAGGCCGGGCTACCGGTTCACGCGCCAGCAGAGCTCAGTGCCGAGCGTTTTGTCGAATTGATGTCGGTGGACAAGAAAGTCATGGACGGGGTGCTGCGTCTTGTGCTACTCAAGGATATCGGTCATGCTGTGATTGTCAATGACTACACCCGGGAGCAGCTGGTGAATGCAATACAGAGCAGTTATGCTGCCTGAATCAGCCCGCTACACTATGGAAAATCTCGCCAGCTACGCCTGTACCGACAAGAATTCAAGAGGACGCGCTCACCCTGAAGACGGCCCGATATATCGAAACCAGTATCAACGTGACCGTGACCGCATCATCCATTCCGCTGCATTCCGCCGACTGGAATACAAAACCCAGGTCTTTGTTAACCATGAAGGTGACCTGTTTCGCACCCGTCTGACACATTCACTCGAAGTCGCCCAGATAGCCCGCAGCATCGCACGTGAACTGCGTTTACACGAGGATCTTGCCGAGGCCATAGCGCTATCGCACGACCTCGGACACACACCGTTTGGACACGCAGGACAAAATGCCTTGAACCAGTGCATGAAGGAATATGGCGGTTTTGAACATAACCAGCAGTCACTGCGTGTTGTTGACAAGCTGGAAACTAAATATGCAGAGTTTGATGGCCTCAACCTGATGTTTGAAACACGTGAAGGCATTCTCAAGCATTGTTCGGCAAAACAGGCACGCAACCTCGGGGATGTTGCAAAACGCTTTATCGACAAAACCCAGAGCAGTCTGGAAGCACAGCTGGTAGACCTTTCCGATGAAACCGCCTACAGTAATCATGATGTCGATGATGGCTTGCGCTATGGACTGATTGCTTTTGATGATCTGCTTGAAATCAGACTGTTTCGTGATCAATACGATAAAGTAGCCGCCAGCTATCATGACATCAATAACCGTCAGATGATTCATGAAGTTATTCGCAGAATGATCAATGTCATGGTCGTTGACCTGATCGATACCAGCCGAAACAACATCGCCGCGGCCAATCCTGAAACGCTGGATGATGTGCGCAAACAGCCCAGGGCGCTGATATCATTCAGTGATGCAATGATGGCATTAATTCTAGAAATGAAACAGTTTCTGCGTCACAATCTCTATCAGCATTACCGTGTTCATCGCATGAGCAGAAAAGCCTACGACATATTGACGGCACTG
This sequence comes from uncultured Gammaproteobacteria bacterium, assembly GCA_942492025.1. Lineage (GTDB taxonomy): Bacteria > Pseudomonadota > Gammaproteobacteria > SZUA-229 > SZUA-229 > JABDQW01. Next base: position 93,296 of record CALODJ010000004.1, read on the forward strand.
TTTGATGCATTCATGAATGACATAAAAATACTTCCCCCGGAAGCCCGTGAGCAGTGCATGATTTTGCAGAAGGATCATGGCGATGAGGGTATTGCCCGTGGCGTTGCCGATTACATAGCCGGCATGACGGACAGATACGCTATCGTAGAATACGAGCGCATCTTCAATCCACGGCAGCTTTCATTTGTGAATCTGATTCCTTAAAATATTGGATGGCTGGCAGAATCCCCCAATCATTCATTGATGATTTGATTGCACGTGCTGATATTGTGGAAGTGATCAACGCACGTGTACCACTCAAGAAGAAAGGCCGGGAATACACCGCATGCTGCCCGTTTCACAACGAGAAAACCCCCTCTTTTACCGTGAGCGAAAACAAGCAGTTTTATCACTGCTTTGGCTGTGGTGCGCACGGTACCGCTATCGGCTTTTTAATGGAGTATGAGCACCTTGACTTTGTCGATGCCATAGAAACACTCGCAGCCGAATACCACCTTGAGGTTCCCCGCGAAGATACACCCAATCAGCCTGGCCCCGTCGAGAACCGGAAACAGCCGTTATACGAAATACTTGAACAGGCGTCTCGCTTGTATCAGCAACAATTACGCCACTCGAACAGAGCGATTCAATACCTGAAGCAACGTGGCCTCAGCGGTGAAATCGCCCGAAAATACCAGCTCGGCTACGCACCCGACGGGTGGAGCTTCTTATTCGACAAACTGGGCAATAATACCAGCAATATCGAAAGCTTGAACATTACCGGCATGCTTGTGGAGAAGTCTGAGAACAAGCACTATGACCGTTTTCGTGACCGCATCATGTTTCCCATCCTCGATCGCCGTGGACGCACCATCGCCTTCGGTGGCCGCATCATCGATGCAGGGGAACCCAAGTACCTCAATTCGCCCGAGACACCAGTCTTCCATAAAGGCTATGAACTCTATGGCTTTTACGAAGCGCGTCAGGCACTCAGAAAGCTCGAACGCATCATTGTTGTTGAAGGTTACATGGACGTCGTGGCACTGGCTCAGCACGGCATTGAATATGCTGTCGCATCACTCGGCACTGCAATGACAAGAGACCAGATTCAGAAGCTGTTTCGCTCCGTCAGCGAAGTCATTTTTTGCTTCGATGGCGATCAGGCAGGACACAAAGCGGCCTGGCGCGCGCTTGAAAATACCTTGCCGATCATGCGCGATGGCCTGGCAGCCAGATTCCTTTTCCTGCCCGATGGTGAAGACCCGGACTCAATGGTACGCAAGCAGGGAAAAGCCGCTTTTGAATCGCGACTGGAAAAGGCTGCGCCCTTATCGGAGTTTCTGTTCGACAAGCTATTGCAGGGCACTGCTATCGATTCCATGGATGGCAGGGCACGACTGGCAAACAACGCGAAACCATTACTGGCTACCATTCCTGAAAGTATTTTCAGCGACCTGATGTATAAACGCCTCGCGGAACTGGTTGGCATTGATGAGGAAAAGCTGAAAGCCACACGGACAAGAGTTGAAACGGAACATCAACAGCAAAAGCCGGTAACACCATCACGCAGTACCAGACAAATCAGACAGAACGCGACACGAGACGCCATTGCCTTGTTGTTACAGCATCCCGAGCTGGCTGATACAGTGGAACTTCCCAATTTTTTTGCTGCATCGTCGATGCAGGGTTTCCCCCTGCTGTATGAACTGTACCGGACAGTCAGGGAAACGCCTGGAATATCCTCATCAGCATTACTCGAACGCTGGCGTAATAAAGAAGACTTTGAAATTCTGCAAAAGCTAATGCAGCGGAGTGTGTACGGCACCGAGGAAAAAGCCAAGCAGGTGATCGTGTACAGCGATGCCGTTCACACTCTCGTTGCGAAACACAAGGATGCCCAATTCGAGATACTTGAAAGCAAACTCAAACAGGGCAAGCTAAGCGATGCCGAGCTCGAGGAATACAAATCACTGTTAACGCGATAATACGGATAAGGCATTGTTTCACCGCAAAGACGCAAAGTAGATTTTTATATCAACCGCGCTAAACCGCGTGATCGCGAGCGGCAACGCGGCGATCTTTTGCACCTTTGCGGTGAAAAAAGTCTGTGTCGCGGGTTACATAAAAAAACCTTGTCCAGAGGCAAGGCTTTTTAGCGGTGTTAGTGAATGATCGCTCAGGCGGTGAATGCAACCCTGAGTTTCTTTAGTGCGTTCTTCTCCAGTTGACGAATGCGCTCGGCAGAAACATGGTATTCATCGGCGAGTTCGTGCAGGGTTGCCTTGTTATCATCGAGCCAGCGCCGCTGGATGATATCGCGACTGCGGTCATCGAGCGTCTTCAATGAGGACATGATGGTAAATTCATATTGCGAGCGCCAGTCATCTGCTTCGAGTTGCTGTGCAGGATCATCGCGCCCGTCACTGAGATAGGCTGCGGGTGCATAGTGATTGTCATCATCCTCATCGAGAGGATTATCATAGCCGAGGTCGTGTGCATTCAGGCGTGATTCCATCTCCATTACTGTTTCCGGTTTGACACCAAGTTTGCCTGCAACATCGTTCACTTCTTCCTGGCTGAACCAGCCGAGGCGTTTCTTCGAGCTACGCAGTTTGAAGAACAGCTTGCGTTGTGCCTTGGTCGTGGCGATTTTGACAATGCGCCAGTTGCGCAGCACGAACTCATGTATCTCTGCCTTGATCCAGTGCACGGCATAAGATATCAGCCGCACGTCATGTTCCGGTGAGAAGCGCTTGACCGCCTTCATCAGGCCGATATTCCCTTCCTGGACCAGGTCATTGAAAGACAGGCCATAACCCAGGTAGCCCCTGGCGATACTGACCACAAAACGCAAGTTTGACATGATCAGTTGCTGCGCAGCTTCGAGATCGTTATGTTCTTGCAGACGCAGTGCGAGCTCACGTTCTTCTTCGCCACTCAGCATCGGAAAACTGTTAACTTGACGAATATAGGTGTCAAGGCTATCAACGCTGGCCGGTAAAAAATTAGCCGCAGGTATCAGTGCTCTGTTCATAGTCGATGTTTTTGACATCAATTGCCCCTCGTTATCATAAGCTACATATTAGCAGTCTTTTGCTAAGAGTGCTAAATCATAAAATAGTTCCATTCACTGACTTGGCTTGTCTGCATATCTGCCAGCACCCATTTCCTGGTCTGATCAGGGAAGAGTTTAATGCAAGTAACTGAAAATATTGCGTATTTATTATGAGGCGCGGGCATGCCAAAGGCCGGAGCCAAGTTGAGAAATGCGGGTTAGCTGGGCTCGATCTCGCTCAGATGCCGGCCCACTGCCAACCAGGAGCCGCCCAGTCCCAGCAGGCAGCTGATCAATATCAGCATGCTGATGTCGCCGGCCGATAAACTGCTGATCTGGTAGCTGCTCTGATAAAGCGTGGCCAGCCTCTCCAGCGGTTGTGCCATGATGCCGAGCGAGATTGCGATCAATAACCACGCCAGCAAACCGCCGCACAGTCCGTACCACATACCGGTATACAGAAATGGCCGTCTAATAAAGGCGTTGGAAGCGCCAATCAGCTTGGACACCTGGATCACGTCACGACGGTTCTGTATATCCAGCCGTATGGTGTTGCCGACGATGAGCAGTACCGCCAGACCCAGCAAGCTGCCAATAATCCAGACCGCTCGTCGGGCAACGTCAAGCAATGTGTACAGTCGCTTGACCCATTGCATATCGAGTTGTGCCAGTTCGACCCGTCTCTCTTGTTGCAGCGTTTCCACGAGATGCAATACCCGGTTGGGCTGTTGCTGGTCTATGATGGGCTGTACCGTGATCACATGGGGTAGCGGATTCTCATCGAGAAATTTTATGGCGTCACCAAAACCGGAAATCTGCTGAAACTCTTGCAGACCTCGCTCGCGATCGATGATACTGACTTTATTAATTTCCTTGTGCAGGCGCAGTTTTTTGGCAAGCGCATCCGCCTGCTTGATGGTGGTGTCCATTTTCAGAAACAGCGAGATTTGTGTCGTGTCGTCCCATCCCTCGCTGACCTGTGAGACGTTATCCAGCGCGATATAGAGCCCGGCGGGTAATGCCAGAGCAATGGCGATCACAGCACTCGTCATCAAGCTGGAAACCGGCTGTCGAGACAGGTATCCCAGGCTGGCAACAAGCATCTGCAGGTGGTGCCTCAGGTAAGAACGCAGCCGGCTGTTCTTTTTTGTGGCCCTGGATTTTTTTCTGCTCGACGTCTTGCGTTCGGCTGTCTTTTTCTTCGTGATCGCCCGGGACATCAATGTGCACGCTCCTGCGAATCCGTCAGCAGCTCATTGCGTTCTATTCTGCCCTGGTTGAGGCTAATAACCGGAAACCCTGTCTGCCTGATCAAATCCAGATCGTGGCTGGCGATCAGAACCGTGGTGCCATACTGGTTGAAGCGCACAAACAGCTCCATGATCTCTCGTGACAGATCCGGATCAAGATTACCGGTTGGCTCATCGGCCAGCAGTAGAGCCGGTTTGTGGACGATAGCGCGCGCAATACCCACGCGCTGCTGTTCACCGCCAGAGAGGGTGATAGGGTCGGCTTTTTCCTTATTCAGCAGTCCCACCTGGTCGAGCGCGGCACGAACACGTTTGCCGATTTCGCGATGGCCGTAACCCTGTATCACCAACGGCAAGGCTACGTTATCGAATACCGGCCGGTCGTACAACAAATGGTGGTTCTGAAAGATGATACCAATATTGCGCCTTATCTGTGGAATACGCCTTTTCGGCAGGTTGTTCAGGTGGATACCGTCGAGAAATATGTGGCCACGGCTCGGACGTTCGATCAATGTGACCAGTTTGAGCAAAGTGCTTTTACCGGCACCCGAGTGGCCGGTCAAAAAAGCCAGTTTACCGCGAGGCAGATGAAAGCTGGCTCTGCTCAGGGCTTCAAAGCCACCGGGATAGCGTTTACTGATATTGTCGAATCGTATCATTGCTGCTGATTATGCCCTTGATTCCGCTTTCCCTGTCGATACACCCTGGTGTGCGTCTGGAATAATGAGGCAGATTAGTCTTCTATTATGGCCGTGACGAACTCTCGGGCATGGAACGGTCTCAGGTCCTCGATGCCTTCACCCACGCCAATAAAGCGTATTGGCAGTCCCAGCTTTCGCGCGATGGCGAACAGGATACCGCCCTTGGCGGTGCCGTCGAGCTTGGTGACCGCCAGTCCGGTGAGGCCCAGCGCACGGTGAAACTGCTCGGCCTGCTGCAGTGCATTCTGACCAAAGCCAGCATCCATAATCAACAGGGTCTCATGAGGCGCTTCGGCATCCAGTTTTGCGATCACGCGCTTGATCTTTGCGAGTTCATCCATCAGGTTGCTCTGGGTGTGCAGGCGACCTGCAGTATCGGCGATAACGACATCGATATTTTTTGATTGTGCGGACTGCACCGCATCGTAAATCACCGAAGCGGCATCGGCGCCGGTGGCCTGCGCGACCACGGCGACAGCGTTACGCGCGCCCCATTCCTGTAACTGCTCGACCGCGGCAGCACGGAAAGTGTCGCCCGCTGCAAGCATCACCGACAAGCCCTGCTGCAGGAAATAATGGGTGAGTTTACCGATGCTGGTGGTCTTGCCGGCGCCGTTGATGCCGACAACGAGGATGACGAAGGGTTTGTTCGCCCGGGTAACGTCCAGCGCCTGCTCGCAGGGCTGGAGTATTTCGCTCATGCGTTCCGCCAATGCCAGTTGCAGGGCGCTTTCGTTACTCAGTGCCTTGCGTGACAACTGTGATTGCAGCGCATCGATGATCTCGGTGGTTGCCTCGATACCGACATCCGCGCTCAACAGGCTGGTTTCCAGTTCCTCCAGGGTATCACGGTCAATCTCCTTTTTTCCGAGGAAAAAATCGGCCATGTTGTCACCCAGGCCCCGCCGCGTTTTTGCCAGGCGGCTGGCGAGACTGTCATTGGTTGAATCTGTGGGTGTTTCTGTTGTCGAACCAGTTTCAACAGGTTGTTTGCGTTTACCAAAACCGAACATGGTGATGTACAACCGAGTAGAGTAAATCAGGCGGATATCCTATCATCCTGGAAACCGCAGTTGAACACAGTATTGGCACCCTTGGCGGGCAGGCTGAGTAAAATATCGCATTCAGCAACAGGCCGACGTCCGCAGTGAGGCCCGAAACGCGCCGTAAGGCCAGAGTGACAGACACTGATGGTGCCGCAGTTGAGCTGCAGCCTGAACGCCATCTATGCTACAACTCTTTACAAAGTGATTGAGTTGATTAGCCTGATGGATGATCAGCGTCGTGTTCCGGGAAGGTGGTGCTGACAAGAGAAAAGGAGCTTATAGCTGAATTATGCGTATTTACATTTTACTGATCGCACTGGCAACGCTGGTGATCGGATTTACACTTTTTGTCTTCATGGGCGATGAACAGCCAACGGATGAGAATGCTGAAACCGGTATTCAGTCCACACTGCTGAAAAACGGCATGAAGGTCATTGTCCAGGAGAACCGCAGGGCACCTGTTGTGGTTTCCCAGGTGTGGTACAAAGTCGGTGGCGCTTACGAGCATGATGGCATCACCGGTATTTCGCACGTGCTCGAACACATGATGTTCAAGGGAACGGAGGACAACCCTGCAGGAAAATTCTCGGAAATCATCGCTGCGCACGGTGGCCGCGAGAATGCTTTTACCAGCAAGGACTACACGGCGTATTTTCAACGAATCTCGAATGAGCATCTGGAACTGTGTCTGCGCCTGGAGGCGGACCGCATGCGAAACCTTCTGCTGGATGAAGAGGAATTTGTCAAAGAAATCGAAGTGATCAAGGAAGAGCGTCGTTTGCGCACTGACGACAAGCCGACTTCATTGACGTACGAACGCTTCAATGCAGTGGCATTTGCCAACAATCCCTACCGTCAACCGATTATCGGCTGGATGGAGGATCTCAATACCATGAACGTTGACGACTTACGTGAATGGTATCAAACATGGTATGCACCGAATAACGCGACACTGGTCGTGGTGGGCGACGTTCGCGCAAAAGAGGTATTTTCCCTGGCGAAAGAATATTTTGGACCACTGAAGCCGGCCGATCTGACGCAACTCAAGCCGCGTAAGGAAGCCAAACAGTACGGTGTTCAGCGCGTCGAGGTCAAGGTGCCTGCCCGTGTTCCGTTTCTGGTCATGGGTTACAAGGTCCCGGTGCTGACATCTGCAGATGACAAGGATGAGGTGTACGCGCTCGAACTGCTGGCGGGTCTGCTCGATGGGGGTAACAGTTCACGGTTCTCGAAAAACCTGGTACGTGGCAGCCATATCGCGACCAGTGTCGCAGCCAACTACAATCTTTACGCGATGCGCGACAGTCTGTTCACACTATCGGCAATTCCGGCCGACGGTACCTCGATGGATGCAATGGAAACCGCAATCATCGAGCAGATACAGGCCATTCAAGACGAACCACCTACAGCGGCCGAGCTCGCCCGGGTAAAAGCCCAGGTTGTTGCATCTTCAGTGTATGAACAGGATTCAAGTTTTTATCAGGCCATGAAGCTGGGTATTATGGAGACCATTGGGCTTGGCTGGCAAACCAAAGATGAGTATGTCGATCGTATCAATGCGGTTACTGCTGAACAGGTGCAGCACGTCGCGCGAAAATACTTTGTCGAGGACCAACTCACGGTAGCCGAGCTGGTTCCACAGTCACTCGAGCCGCAGCCACCAGCGCGGGATGCTGTTTCGGCAGGAGCGGACCATGCGCGATAACGTCTTCCTCCGCATTTGTGTGCTGTTGATCGCGGCTGTATCGCCTCAGATACAGGCATCTCCCGAGATTCAAAGCTGGAGCACCCAGCATGGCGCGAAAGTCCTTTTCGTGGAAAACACGATGTTGCCCATGCTGGATGTGCGCATTGTGTTTGACGCGGCAAGTGCACGCGACGGTGATCTACCCGGTGTAGCCATGCTGACCAATGGCCTGCTGGCTGAAGGCGCTGCGGGTAAGGATGCGCAGGCACTGGCTGAGCTTCTTGAATCGGTCGGCGCACAGTTTGATAACGGCTCTTTACGTGATATGGCGTATGTCGGGGTGCGCACACTGACCGATGAGAAATATCTGGATGCGGCGATAAACACCCTCGCCGATGTGCTCAGCCGACCCGATTTTCCCCAGTCTGCGTTCGATCGGGAGCTGGCGCGCATGAAAGTCGCACTCGAGGCACGCAAGCAATCACCCGCGGATATTGCAGAGGAAGCGTTTTTCAAGGCGGTTTATGCTGACCACCCTTACGCCCGGCCATCCGGGGGCACCCCGCAGAGCCTGGCGCAAATCAAGCTGGAGGATGTTAAAGCGTTTTATCAACGATACTATGTCGCCAGTAATGCGGCCATTGCCATTGTCGGTGCCGTGGATCGCGAGCGGGCAGAGGAAATCGTTGAGCGTCTGATGGCGAATCTGCCCGCAGGCAGCAAACCTGAGCCATTGCCTGCGGTCCCAGAGCTGGTACGGGCGCAGACGATCAAGATCGATTACCCATCGAAGCAAAGTCACATTTATATGGGACAGCCTGGCATGAAACGCACGGATGAAGACTTCTTCGACTTGTACGTAGCCAATCACCCTTTTGGCGGCAGCGGTTTCGCATCACGCCTTGTCGGTGAGATCAGGGAAGACAGAGGGCTGGCCTACAGCGTCAGTAGTAATTTTTCGCCAATGCGGGCAAAGGGTCCTTTCATTATCAGTATGCAGACGCGTGCCGACCAGACCGAACAGGCTCTGACCCTGCTGGAGTCTGAACTTAAGAAATATGTCGCCGAGGGTCCCGATAAGGCCGAGCTAGAACACAGTATCAGCAATATTACCGGCAGCTATCCCTTGAGTCTCGACAGTAACAGCAAACTGCTGGGTTCTCTGGCGATGATGGCGTTTTATGATTTGCCGGAAGATTATCTCGAAACCTATATCGCCAATGTCCGCAAAGTCAATAAAAGCGACATCAAGCGTGTGCTGAAAAACAGGATTGATGTCGATAATATGGTGACCGTTGTCGTTGGCAATGGTGGCTGATGCGTGCAACAGGCCACAGCCAGTTACGCATTATTGCCGGTAAATGGAGAAGTCGAAAACTGGTTTTTCCCCATCAGGAGAGCCTGAGGCCCACACCTGACAGGGTCAGGGAAACCTTGTTTAACTGGCTACAGGCAGAGATAGCTGACAGTATCTGTCTCGACCTGTTCGCGGGTAGTGGGGCACTTGGCTTCGAGGCCGCATCCCGTGGTGCCAGAAAAGTGGTCATGGTAGAAAAGAACCGCCAGGCATCATCGCTGTTAAATCAAAATCGAGCCATGTTGGAAGCTGATAATATCGAGCTCGTGACTGCCGATGCGCTCGAATGGCTCAACAGTAATCAACAGGTATACGATATTGTGTTCCTGGATCCGCCCTATCGAGCGGCCTTGCTGGGCCGATGTTGTGAGATACTTGAGAACGGGAATAATCTGGCGGAAAATGCGAAAATATATATCGAACAAGCACTTGGCGATGAGGCGATCAATATACCGGCAGGCTGGCGGTGTGTCAGAAGCGGCTCCGCTGGACAAGTGTCGTATAAATTGTACAGCCGAACCGAGTAACTATGTCAGTCATCGCCGTCTATCCCGGTACCTTTGACCCTATCACCAACGGCCACAGTGATCTGGTGCAACGAGCTGCGGGCCTGTTCGATCGTGTGATCGTGGCAATCGCAGCCAATCCGGCTAAAACGCCGTTGTTCGATCTTGAAAACAGAGTCGCGATGGCGACCCATGTGCTGGCAGGTATCGATAACGCCGAGGTTTGCGGATTCTCCGATCTGCTGGTCACGTTTGCACAGCAGTGCAACGCCAATGTGATACTCCGCGGGCTACGGGCGGTTTCGGATTTTGAGTTTGAAATGCAGCTGGCCAGTATGAATCGAAGACTCGATAACACCATTGAAACGGTATTCATGACACCTTCAGAAGAAACCAGTTTTATATCTGCATCACTGGTCAAGGAAATTGCGTTGCATGGCGGTGATGTATCCGACTTTGTCCACAAGGCGGTTGTGGAAGAGCTGGCGAAGTTCGGCGATAACATATAGTTTTGTTTGTAGATAGCATAGAGGCGAAAATCTTCGTGCAATCTACAGGCTGACTCAACGCATTGAGTCATGGTTAACTGGATTTATCAATACAGAAGTACGTTTATGTCGTTATATATTACAGATGAGTGCATCAATTGCGATGTATGTGAACCTGAGTGCCCAAATGGGGCGATAAGCCCGGGAGACGAGATTTATGAAATCGATCCCGATTTGTGCACAGAGTGTGTTGGCCACTATGAAACGTCGCAGTGCGTCGAAGTGTGCCCTGTGGATTGTATTCCGCTTGACCCCAATCACGTAGAAAGCCGTGAACAGCTGATGGAAAAATACAAACGTCTGACCGAGGACTAGTGTATTAATATCTGCCAACTAAAAGCAGTTATCAGGCGTATGAAAGCGGTCCTTTTATTTCGCCTGGTTTTCTTTAGCTTTGCCCTGTCTTTTTCTGTTGATGGGTATTCGCAAGACGCTGCTGTCGCAAGTGCACATCCTCTGGCAACGGATGCGGGTATAGAGATCCTCAATAAGGGCGGGAACGCGTTTGATGCGGCGGTTGCTGTGACCGCAACACTGGCCGTCGTGGAGCCGTACAGTTCCGGTATTGGCGGTGGTGGCTTCTGGTTGCTGCACATCGATCAGGATAACCGTGATGTCATGATCGACGGGCGTGAACGCGCACCGCTCGCGGCTGACCGTGATATGTATCTGGACGAGCAGGGTCACGTTGTGCCGGGTGCGTCGATCAATGGTCCACTGTCAGCGGGCATTCCTGGTGTACCCGCGGCGATTGCGCATCTGGCATCACGCTACGGCAGCCTGCCTTTGTCAGTGACCCTCGAAGCGGCAATCAGGTATGCAAGGAAAGGCTTCACTACAGACGCGTATTATCAGCGTATGGCGGCACTTCGCGAGCAAGCGCTCAATGCATCAGAGGATGCCGCAAGCATTTTTCTTCAAAACAATAAAGCGCCCGAACCAGGCAGTCTTATCGTTCAGCCCGAACTCGCCGATACCCTCAGCACAATAGCCAGGGAAGGTGCACGTGGATTTTATCAGGGAGAACTGGCAAAGCGCATGGTCGAGTCCGTTGTCAGCCGGGGTGGCATATGGAGCATGCAGGACCTGGCTTCATACCGCATCGTAGAGCGCGAACCGATCCGGGCAGAGTACAAGGGTATGCAGGTGGTCTCTGTGATGCCACCGTCCTCGGGTGGCGTCGCTCTCGTACAAATGCTGAATATGCTCGCGGACTTTGATTATGCGGCCTTGTCTGAAACCAGCCGTATCCATGTCCTTGCCGAGGTTATGCGGCGCGCCTATCGAGACCGTGCCGAATTTTTAGGTGACACCGACTTTGTCAAGGTGCCTGTGAGCAGGCTTACGTCAAAAAAACATGCGCTCATGCTGGCTGGCAGTATTCAGCTCGATGAAGCGACACCGAGTCGCGAACTGGCTCCGGTAATAAAGGATGTGGATAAAGCCAAAGACACAACGCATTTTTCAATTATCGACGGAGACGGTAATCGGGTATCCGCCACCTTGTCAATAAACTACCCGTTCGGGTCGGGTTTCGTTGCTGAGGGAACGGGTGTTCTGCTCAATGATGAGATGGATGATTTTTCATCGAAACCGGGCGAACCCAATGTTTATGGTCTGGTCGGCGCGCAGGCCAATGCGATTGAGCCGGGAAAACGCATGCTCTCCAGCATGACACCGACCTTTCTTGAGACGCAGGATCGTATTGCGGTTCTGGGCACTCCGGGCGGCAGCAGGATCATCACCATGGTGCTGCTGGCAGCACTCACTTTCCATGAAGGCGGTAATGCCGAGGATATGGTGAATCGCGGTCGGTTTCATCATCAGTATCTACCCGACAGAATATTTGTTGAACCCGGCGTGTTCTCAGAACCGTTACTGGCTAGACTTTTCGAGCTGGGTCATGAAACCGAAATACTCGACTCAGAGTACGGCAACATGCATGTAATTGTACAGCATAAAAAAACCGGGCAACTGGATGCGGCCGCGGACAAAAGGGGGGGCGGCAAGGCGCGGGTCGAACCCTGATTGACGATGTTTTATTAACGCGTTAAAAAAATATTCTATTCCAGGCCGAAGCGCTGCTGTTCCTGGTGAGCGGTATAGGACTCAACATCCTTGGCTTTTTCGATGGCCCTGATCAGCTGGGGGCGCTCCTGATCCGACATCCCCATGTTGATATAGCGGTCGGCAATCCTGAGTACTTCTTCCAGATGTTTCATTCGAAAATTATGACTCAATAGACACTTGGCCAGGTTGAACGGGTCGTCATCTTCCTCGCGCATCGTTATCGCTTTTTCAATGGCTATTTCGAGTTCTTTTTCAGTTGGTTTGGACATTGAACAGTGGTCTCAAGATTGCTGAATAAGTGCTACTGTGTCACTGATCTTACACCATTCGCTGAATGAGGTTGCGCTATTCCAGGTATTACGCTTTGCAGGGGTTTTGAAAGTTCGTCCGATTGATACTATAAGGTATGAATACTGAATAGAGGAAAAATGAGTGGTTTTTGCAGGAATAACACGAAAACAGGCTTTCCTCGCCCATCTCTGGATCAGCGTGGTTATATTTGCGGCAGTATTGTATTTCATTATATTTCAGTGGTATGCCTCCTATTATTTTCACATCGATGGCGGTTATCGTGGTATCGCCACAATCTTCCTGGTCGATATTGTACTCGGTCCGGGTTTGACGCTGCTGGTGTTCAGGCCAGGTAAGCCCGGCCTGAAGTTCGATATGAGTGTCATTGTCGCCATTCAGGTTCTCGCGCTGGGCTGGGGAATATGGTGGGTCTATTCCGAAAGGCCCGCGTTAACTGTCTTCTATGATGGTGAATTTGTATGTATGAAGTATTCAGAAGTCCCTGGAGTTCATCTTCGAAGGCTGGCGCTCAAAGATAAAGGACCACCCTTGCTGGCAGTGTTGCCGCGGCCCAATACCTATTCAGAGTACCAGAAAATGCTGTCTGAGGCGCTGAGACAAAACAGTGCTTCTATCTATTTGTTTGGTGAAAAATTTCTGCCAATGGATGTGGTTGGAACGGTTCAGCTTATGAGTTATACGCTCGATGTGGCCAGCAGTTTTTCAGGAGATGATGATCAGATCCTGAAATACAGAGAAATCTGGAATGAATATATTCAGAACAGTGCTGATTACAAAGATACCTATATGCACTTTCCGCTATCGTGCCGTTACGGCAGGGTGCTGGCGATGTTTGATCCAGAGATCAGCGAGATTGTTGACTATTTACCGATAGACACTGAACGCGCAATTTCAACAATGCAACTGGGTTTCACTCGGGATGAAATCGAGCAGCATAAAAATGATCCCGGCATCGGGCAGTAATCACCTGCAGCGGAACCGACAGATGAACGCGAACCAACACAGCAGATTGAGCACAAGCTGACGATTTTAAATGTCTATTTCTATATAGACTGGCAGCTAACAGCTAAAAAGTATTTCACCACAGAGTCACAGAGAGCACAGAGAAAAGCAGTGTATTATTAACTGCACAACAAACGCAGTTAACCAAGTAAAACTCTGTGTCCTCTGTGACTCTGTGGTGAGCAGATATTTTAATTTGTTTTCGGTGTTTCAGGTTTCGTCGGGTATGGTTCAAATCCATTTTTCAAGCGTGTTCTGGAGTTTCTGCAAATTGACGGGTTTGATCACGCGATCATTCATGCCGGCTGACAGGCATTCTTTTTCACGTTCGGGAAAGGCGTCGGCGGTGAGAGCGATCACGGGTATTTGACTATCTTCTTTACGAATTTCTATGGCGAGTTCATAACCGTCCATGAGCGGCATATTGCAATCAGTCAGAACCAGCGCGTAGTTATGGGTTCTGAACATGTTGAGTCCTTCTTTGCCATTACTGGCCAGATCGGCTTTATAACCAAGTGATCTTAATTGATTGGAGATCAGCTTCAGGTTGGACGGATTGTCTTCAACGATAAGTATTTTTGTGGTTTTTGTGGATTCAGTTTTGTCAACATTTCTGAAAAGGTCGCGCTGACCATGTGATCTTTCATCAGAGATGTTGTTTTGCGAGCGTTCCAGCTCAATCCAGAAGGTGCTGCCTTGTCCTGTTTCACTCTGCACATTGAGTGTCCCATTCATCATCTCGGTCAGTTGTTTTGAGATGGCGAGACCAATACCCGTACCCTCGATTTTCTTGTTATTGGTCTCGATGCGGGTGAAGGGCTCGAACAGGCTGTGCAGCCTTTCCCGTGGTATACCGAAGCCATTATCCTCAACTACGATGCGGACACGGGTTTCGGAAGCATAATCGCATCTGACATTGACCATGCCATTATGATGGTTATACTTGATCGCATTTGACAGAAGATTGAGGATGACCTGTTTGAGGCGGGTATGATCTGCTCTGACGTATTCTGCGCAATCGGTAATGAAATCAAGGCGGATGTGGCTTTTATCGGCGAGTGGTTGAATGAGAGCCTTGCATTCCTGCATCACATTCTCCAGCGGCACATTTTCGATCGAGACCCTGAGGCTGCCCTCTTCTATACTGGAGAGGTCGAGAACCTGATTGACCAGCTCCAGTAAATGTTTTCCCGCTTCGTCGATTTCCTTGATGTTGTCTTGCTGCTTTGTCGACAATGACCCGTCGTGCCGAAGTAACTGGGTATAGCCAAGAATTCCATTAAGCGGTGTGCGCAGTTCGTGCGACATGTTCGAAAGAAAAATAGATTTGGCCTCATTGGCGTGTTCGGCTTCATTTTTAGCTTTTCTCAGCGCCTCCTCTCGGATATCCGCTTCGATGCGAAGTCTGATATTTTGATTGGAGTTTTTGTAGGCACGCCTGGAGGCTGAGAGCGTGAACAGGATAAAGACTGCGAGCAGATAGGAAACGACATCGAAAAACGCATTATCCTCGAATATCAAATGCAGTTCGAGAAGTATCAGTGCGGGCATCAGAAACAGAACAATGGTTTGCCAGCGGTATGATAGCGTAATCAGCGAGCCTCCGGCGACGCCGACTATGCAAACCACGATCAGTGTTTGATATTCATTTTCTGTCGAATGGCCCAGCCACGACAGCATACCCCACCAGAAGCCCGAGAATGTTGAACCAAGCAGGAAACGCAAACCCCATGATTTTTTACTCTGTTCCTCGGGCCTTGTCCTGTTGAATGCATAGCTGTCCCAGCTGCGCAACACAATGGATGCAATCATAACCGTGAACCAGAATGACAGATGTTCGGGAGACTTGGCGTGGCCGAGCATGACCAGATATATGATCAGGCTCACGGCAAAGACCGCGAGCATGGAAAACAGCATGCTGCCGTACAGCATACGGATCTCTTCGAGCTGAACGTGTGATTCCATCGCCTGATCAGGCTGATGATTCAGTGTGTTGTATGATTGCTTCATAATTCCTTTATGCGGCGCTGCTAAAATGGCGGCATTGCTAATGCCAGCTTGTAGAACAATCAAGGAGGCTCGGATCTATTCAGAGTTTCCTTGCGGCACATGGATGCGGCGCCATTCTCAATCACATATTTGATTGAGAATGAAGAAAAATAGAAATTGCATTTTTATTTTTGGTGCGCTGACAATTGCTGGATGGAATTATCAGCGCTTCCTTAAATATATCCTCGTATACGTTACAATGGATCGATACGCAGAATCAAACGATACATTACAATGGCTGACAAAATATGTTGTGATTTCCACACGGCGGCTTATAGGGTTGCGTCGCCAAAGTTGTGTATTATCAGTGGCGTATGAATTTCCATTATTGTGACTGAATGAAATACGCTCAAACAGGCTGCATATTCTGTGACAGATGGTTTATGATCCAACTCAGCCAGAATGAGGCTGAACTGCCAGAATGTGGTATTTCCACATGGTATGAAGTTGTCTGTGCCTGCACTATAGAATGCACAAAAACCCAAATAGGGGTTCTGTCTGATTCCAGAAATATAGCTTGAGCACTAAAGTGACCAGCATAGTGACAGAAACTTTTTTCCTGCCTCGTGAAGTCGAGAGACGTGCGTGGTCAGTACCGGCTGAAATTTATAATCTGGGCAGAGCCTTATTTACCCGGAGTATTACCGAAAATGTCTTCGTGCCGATACGAAGCATGCAGTTTCTTGCGGTAGTGGGCAAGGACGAGATCGTTTTTGTCGACAGCCTGTCTTATGCGGTATCGGAAAATGAAGGCGGACGGCTTATTCTCATCGCGTGGCAATTCAAGGAAACGCGTGATCGCGAAGCACTGACTGACCCCGTGCCCTGCGAAGTGGTGTTCTATGAACGCAAGAGCGATGATGTCCAGTTGCGACTGGTAGCAGAGTTCAGGAAGGCAATGGAGCTAATGGATCAGCGCTATCGAGACGAACAGATGCCTGCAAAAGGCGCTAAAATTCTCAATTTACCTGCATGACTCGCCTTGTGGCGCATGACCACACGACCAGTAAGCCGTACTCAATCAGCCGGTTATCCCGTGCTGTAAAGTTCTTCAACCGCCTTTTTGGTGTCGTGACGCAGGTGCTGCGGAAGCGCTGCATCTGATCCAGCCGGCCGGCTCTGCATGCTTGATGGACAGGATTTGCCGATCTCGCGTCTCTGGTTAACCCGCACTTCTCACCAGAATCACGGGAGCAGGCGCAGGATTCGTGTTCGTAAGCGCCGCTCTGGAGCGAAAAGCGTAGCAATAGCTACGGTTTGAGTGAAGAGCCAGCTTATGGACACGAAGACCAGCCTGAACCGTGATAGGCACGCATGGAAAACACACTGTATTTCTGATCATCCTAGCTTTCTCCTAAGGACCAATGCCTTATCAGTATCCTACGCCGCCTGGTGAGAAATGCGGGTTAAGTACTGCAGCGCAAGGTTAAGTGCTTGTCACCGGCAGCGCAGGCATTCGAGCCGTTTGCGCTCAAGCAGGCTGCCCAGTTTATTCGGCTGCCACAGTAATAGACCGGTTTCTACGTTTATTTACATCGGGATATTCAATAACATGCAACACATCACCCTGGATTTATTTTGCATCTCTGGCTGATTCTTGAGATGATATAGAAAATGTTTTCATAAGGAGATGTCAATTATGTCGGCGAACATTCGTAAGATAGGCATCATTACTGCGGATTACAGCGGTCCTAACAGGCGGTATGTCAATGATCGCCGTTTTGCACTCGATCGGAGGGCCACCATCCGTTTTGATGTGAATGGCGGCGATCGTCGCTCGGGTTTCTCACGGCGCCACACGGATGAGGGCTTGCGCGAACAGGATGAATGCTAACCCGTATCACTCACAAGATGGACGAGCGCTCATTTGATCTTTAGATCTTGAATCAACAATGAATTTTAATCAGTCGCATATACACGGATATCTCACTCCTTCCTAAGATCCTTGGTGGCTTCAAATCTCTGCGTGTTCATCTCGCCCCTTTTAGAGAAATGCATGCCAGCCCCCGCGGCGTTGAAGCCGGTTTCTGCACAACACGCTTATCTGACAACCGCTCTTTGTGTATCGCCTGGGTGATTAATGAGCCTCGAAATAATCTACCAGGATAAACACCTGATTGCGGTCAACAAGCCCTGCGGGATCTTGTCTGTGCCCGGACGCGGCCCGGACAAACAGGACTGTGTCGTGACGCGTCTACAACAGATCGAGCCCGACATACGCGTTGTTCATCGCCTTGACTGCCACACATCGGGCGTCATGGTGCTCGCTGTCGGAATTGTCGCTCAAAGAGAGATGAGCAAGATGTTTCACGATCGCACCATCGGTAAATCCTACGTTGCGCTGGTTGCCGGTAAGGTCGAACAACGCGTTGGTCTGATCGATCTGCCAGTGCGGGGTGATCCAGACAACCGTCCAACACAGATCATTGATCATACCAGCGGGAAGCCGGCACAGACGCACTGGCGCTTGCTTCGATATCATCGATTGGCTGGTGGAGGCAGGTTGAGCCGCCTGCAATTGCGGCCAATCACCGGACGCACGCATCAACTGAGGCTGCATTGCCTGGCCATGGGCCATCCGATCGTGGGTGATACGCTGTATCAGAACTCAAACAGCGTCAAGGCGGAACGCATGATGCTTCATGCCGAGCGGCTTGAGATGATGCATCCTGCCAGCCATGTAAAACTGTGCCTGGTGTCCGAGTGCGAGTTCTAACCGATGGGTGAAAAAAGACCAGGAGATTATTAAAGACAATGTTGGCCGCAAACTCGCAAAAAGACTTGAGAATCCGTCCGTTCATAGCCCGGGCCGACAAAGGCGCCAGGATTCAATTCCAGGCAGACACCACATTTTGATGAAACAGCTGCCCCTGAAAATTGAAAATTGCCCCCTTGGGTGTAATCTCGCTCAGTGTCAAATCAGATGCGAGCTGGTCGCCTTCCTCCATGAAGCGGCCATTGATGACGATGCTGCGATGCAGTGGGTTGCTGGAGTAGACGTGAGCTGAAAACTCCATGATTGGAATGTGCTGCTGGACAGAGGTAGGCAGCTCATCTCTTTGCAGCATTGCCGATTGAGCAGGCGTATACGCAGTGGGTGCCGTATCTGTGATCTCATATGTTGGTCTGACAGCTGCCTGCGTGACAGCGGGCATCGACACCGGTTTGTATATGATTTCATTGGCAGGTTCTTGCACGATTGATGCGGTATCCTGTGTTTTGGCGGGCGCTTCCGGTATTTCCGCATGCCTTGGTTCTATCCGTGCAAGCGACTGCTGGGTGGGTGCTGGCTGCTCCACGCGTGTGTCGGCAGTAATGAAATATAGCAATGCTGCAATATTAACGAAAACGGCAACGAGCAGAATATAAGGCCAGTAGTGCGTCTTTGTGGCAGGGTAGTTCTGTCCTGTGGTGTGGAGTGTCTGGACTGAGGGCGCATTCCCGCGTCCGCGTTCTTGCTCAGATTTATTGAGGGCATCGAGGATGTACGACATCAGCCTTTCCTGGTGTTCAACATCGGGGTATTCACGTCAAGCTCCGAGTTCAATAAAATGAAAGTGTGTGGTCCAACGACACCATCAGGGATCAGCCCTTTGCTTTGCTGGAACTTTATGATCTGGGATCTTAATTCTTCATTGTACGTATCATGAATCGTGGGCACGTGGTCCTGTCCGTAGATTCGCACCAGCTGCTGGTCCAGCCATTGCACCAGAGGCCCCTGGTTACCTGGCTGAATTGCCGCACGGTAGTAGGGGGGTTTTTGCCAGAGCAGGGTATATTCGCCCAGCCAGTATCGATTAAGTACGCCTGTTGAAACGTTTATGGTTTTGTCGCCTCGGCGCAATGCTGCTTCATCATCATTCAGGTGGGTCAGAACGGCATAGGCAGCATTGTGTTTTTCATCATAAAGTTTGAGAACGGCTGGTCGGTTGAGGATTGCCAGACTGCGCAGGTTACCCTGTCGATGCAAACAGCTCAGGCCGTCGAGTTTTGCAAAAGAGCAGGCAGTCCCGTCGGTGGAGGGATCGTATTCCCTGTTCCAGACATCCAGCAGGTCGGTGTAAGCTTGTATCTTGCTTGTACTGGTATCGGAGAATACCAGATCATAAAATGCTGACGCAGTTTGAGCTGCGGTACTCGCGCCGCTGTTGGTCAATGCAATTGCGGTTTCCTCTGCGATCTCGGTGCGGATGGTATCTCTGGCAACTGATTCTTCTTCACCAGCAGGAATAAACATTTCCTTTTCAGCAGCAGGAATGAACATCTCCTTTTCAACAGGAGGGATAGACGTTTCCTCTTCACTGGCAGGAATCAACGCTTCCGTGGCAGTCGACTCCTGTTTCATTGCGACGATGCTGGCTGTCGAACTCGCGCCTTGCGGTTCCGCCTGGCTGCGCACATGCGTTACCGATGATTTCAATGTGTTCGGCTGAATCAATGCAAACGTAACCGCAGCGACGGCAGCGATGCCGGCAACCACCGTGATGACTGCGGGCCAGCGCGATGATCTGCGCTTGTTCTGTTGCTGTTCTCCAAAAACCTCCCTGGCGGCATTGTTCAGGGTAGGCAGATCAACGCGGGCCTTGTTCTCTACATAAGCACCCAACAGCGCGCGGTCACAGATAATATTGATAATACGCGGAATGCCCTTGCTGAGCTGATAGAGTTTTTTTTGTGCTTTTTCGTCGAATAACTGGATATTGGAACCGGCAACCGCCAGTCTGTGGCTGATATAGGCTTTCAGTTCAAAGCGGGATAGCGGTTTCAGGTGAAACCGGGCAGTGATGCGTTGCGCGAGCTGGCGCATGTTCTCGTGTGACAGTATCTCCAGTAATTCAGGCTGTCCCAGGATAATGATCTGCAGCAATTTACGTTGGTTGGTTTCAAGATTGGTCAACAGGCGTAGTTGCTCCAGCACCGTATGGTCCATATTTTGCGCTTCATCGATGATCAACACGGTTTTCTGGCCGGCAGCATTGGCTTGTAATAAAAAGGCATTGATGCGGTCAATGTAGGTCTTGACGCTATTTTCGCCTTGTGGATAGTCTATACCGAGTTCATCGCAGATGGTTTCGAGCAATTCGGTCGCGGTCACTTTGGGATTGAAAACCAGGGCGATGTTCGACCGCTCCGGGATTTGCTCCAGTAGACAACGGCACACCGTTGTTTTACCGGTACCCACTTCACCTGTCAGCAGTATGCAACCGCCTTCACTGTTGAGGCCATAGACGAGATGAGCCAGAGCTTCCCGATGCTGCTCTGTCATGAACAGGTATCTTGGATCAGGAGCGATTGAGAAGGGTGATTCTTTGAAACCGAAATACGTGTTGTACATACTTTATTGCTGCAGCAAATAGATATTCGTGCCAACTATAGCGTTTTAGCGATGTAAATGCAGTATTTTCCGGCGTCTCAATGGATTGCGTTCGAGACATCATCACAGCTTCCTGTCATAGACCCAAAACCATTGCCATAGTATAAGTTATTGATTATTATGCATATATTACAGATCTGCCCGCAGCTTCCTGATTGGCAGCGGCGGCGCTGGCGACAACTGAGCCGGCTGTCGGGATCAGCCTGGTAGAGAAACCTTCACCGCAATTGTGGCAGACTGCCCTTGCTATAAGATCGCAGTGTTGTTGAAATGAACAATCCTGACATACCTCCGCTGGTGTTGAAGCCGACATTCAGCGGGTTGAAAATGCGCCGATGTCGGTATCTTTGTCCGGCGAATAACGAGATTAGTCGATGTCTGAGCCCTATCCCCACCTGTTCAAATCACTGGATTTGGGTTTTGTCACGCTGGAAAACCGCGTGATTATGGGATCAATGCACACAGGACTCGAAGATATCCGCGGTGGCTTCGAGCGACTCGGCGAATTTTATGCTGATCGTGCCCGCGGTGGTGTCAGATTGATCATCACAGGCGGCATATCACCGGATTTTTGCGGCCAGCTGGTTCCGTTCTCATCGCGACTGAGCTTCTCGTGGCAGGTCAACAAGCACCGTAAGTTGACGGCCGCCGTCCATGATGCCGGCAGCCGCATATGTATGCAAATCCTGCACGCCGGGCGTTATGCCATGCATCCTTTCGCCATCGCGCCATCGCCTATCAAGTCGCCGATATCACCTTTCAAGCCGCATGGTATGTCAAGTGGGGCGATCAAACGTTGCATCAACGCTTATGTGAGAACCGCACGGCTGGCCAAAAAAGCCGGCTACGATGGTGTCGAGATCATGGGTTCCGAGGGCTATCTGATCAACCAGTTTATCTGTACACATACCAATAAACGCGAGGATAAATGGGGCGGTTCATTCGACAACAGGATGCGATTCGCGACCCAGATCGTCGATCAAACGCGCAAGGCTGTCGGCAATGACTGGATCATCATCTACCGCCTGTCCATGCTTGATTTACTGACAGATGGCAGCAGCTGGGAAGAGGTGGTGCAACTGGCACAGGCCATCGAGCGGGCGGGGGCGACCCTGATAAATACCGGTATCGGCTGGCACGAAGTACGAATACCCACGATCGCGGCCGTGGTGCCGCGAGCGGCATTCACCTGGGTAACAGCCCGTTTGAAACAGTCGGTCTCGGTTCCATTGATCACCTCCAATCGCATCAACACACCTGAGCAGGCTGAGCAGGTGCTGGCTGACGGTGAGGCTGACATGGTGTCCATGGCGCGCCCGTTCCTTGCGGACGCGCAGTTTATGAATAAGGCGAAAAACGGTCAGGCATCACACATCAACACCTGCATTGCCTGTAATCAGGGTTGTCTGGACCGGGTTTTTCGCAAGAAGCGTGCAACCTGCCTGGTCAATCCCCGCGCCTGCTATGAAACCGAGCTGGTCATTGAAAAAACCAGACTGCCCAAGAAAATCATTGTCATCGGTCTGGGACCGGCCGGAATGGCCTTCGCCAGTGTGGCTGCCGAGCGCGGTCACTCGATTACCGCCTATGACCTGGCCGACATCGGTGGTCAATTGAGGCTGGCTGTTAAGATCCCCGGCAAAGAGGAATTCAAGGAAACGCTGCGCTATTTCCGCCATGTGATGGAAGATAACGGCGTCAAATTGAAACTCGGACAGAGCCTGAGTGCCAGGCAGATCCGGGCGACCGAATGCGATGCTGTGGTTATTGCTACCGGTGTCACGCCGCGAATGCCGCATATCGAAGGCATCGATCACAGCAAGGTGGTGTCCTACGTCGATATCATCAATGGCAGCCTTGCCGCTGGCCAGCGGGTTGCGATCATCGGTGCGGGCGGGATCGGATTTGATGTGGCGACCCTGCTGCTCGATAAGGGTCAGACTGAGGATAAAGAACGCTGGCTGCGTGACTGGGGTGTAGACACGGAATACCGTGGCCGCGGTGGCCTGCTGGATCAGTCCGAACGCCTGGCGGCTGAACGGCGCATATATCTACTGCAGCGCAAGCACACCAAACCCGGTGCTACGCTGGGGAAAAGCACGGGCTGGATACACAGAACCATGATGAAAAACGCCGGGGTTGAAATGCTGTCCGGTGTCACATATGACCGCATCGACGATCAGGGCCTGCATATCACGCATGGCGGTGAGGACCGTGTGCTCGATGTTGATCAGATCATCATCTGTGCCGGCCAGCAACCGAATCGAATACTGGCCGATGAGTTGCAAGGCTCGGGGATGCTGGTGTACGTCATCGGCGGTGCCGACAAGGCCGTCGAACTCGATGCCGAATGGGCTATCAGGCAAGGCATGGAACTGGCCGCCCGCCTGTGATCATCAAGCCAAAAGCATCATTTCGGACCTGTACAGGGGCAGTCGTTCTGCTGCTACTCGCCAGTACGACTGCCAGTATCACTTACGCCGACCTGGTACAAAAGACGGTTGAGTCATACCTGCAAACAAACCGGGCCGCTGGCAACAGGCCCAACAGCCTGATCCATGAAAACAGCCCGTATCTGCTGCAGCATGCCTATAATCCAGTGCAATGGTACGCCTGGGGCGATGAAGCCTTCGAGTTAGCCCGGCAACAGAACAAGCCCATCTTTCTTTCCATCGGCTATTCCACCTGTTACTGGTGCCACGTGATGGCGCACGAATCCTTCGAGAACGAAGCGATTGCAGCCATTCTCAACGAACATTTCATCGCAATCAAACTCGATCGGGAAGAGCGGCCGGACATCGACGATGTTTACATGGCGGCGACACAGCTGATTAACGGTTATGGCGGTTGGCCCATGACGGTATTTTTAAACCATGATCTTGAACCGTTCCACGCCGGCGTCTATTACCCGCCAGTGACAACAGAGAATAGCCTGGGACTGACCGAGTTGTTGAAACGGGTGGTCGAGTTATGGCGAGACGATAACAAGCGCGTCAACCTGATCGCTGACCGGATAAGCTCGAACATCCAGGCAGGTGCTGATGAGTCGATGACTGGAGCCAGTATCGACAGCGATGTGCGCGATCGGGCTGTCGCGCAGATCAGTGCTGTTTTTGACAGCGAACACGGGGGGTTCGGCGCTGCCCCGAAATTCCCGCGACCGGGCAAATTTGCGTTACTGCTCGACGTGGTTGCGAGCGAAGATAGACAAGCTAAACAGGCGCTCAACATGCTGGTTAAGACCTTGACCGCAATGTCACAAGGCGGTATCTACGACCATGCGGGCGGCGGCTTTCACCGTTATTCTGTGGATGATCGATGGCAGGTCCCGCATTTTGAAAAGATGCTGTACACGCAGGCATTGATGGCGATTGCCTACACGCGGCTGTATCAGGTCGAGCCTGATCGTCATTACCGTGATGTTGTAGCCGGTACCCTGGATTTCGTCTTGCGCGAGATGCGTCATGCGAATGGCGGATTCTATTCGGCGCTGGATGCCGCCAGTGAACGCCCCGACCAGCCCGGCGTGCAGGCGGAGGGCGCTTATTACCTCTGGTCTGCCACGCAGCTCGAGTCGTTATTGACCGAGGAGGAGTGGCGCCTTGTGAAAACGTATTATGCTATCGCCGATGACGGCAATATTCACTCCGATCCACAGGGCGAGTTTGGTCGCTCGAACATTCTGTATGTCAGTGATGAATTCAAAGGCAGGTCACTGGATGAAGAACAGGCTGCGCTCATCGATAAGGCCCGACGAAAACTGTATCAGGCGCGTCTGAGCAGGCCGCGCCCGCATCTTGATGACAAGATGATTACTGCCTGGAACGGGATGATGATTACAGCACTGGTGGAGGCTTACAGTGTGTTTGAGGATGAGCGCTATCTTGATGCGGCCATCGATGCAGCGGCTTTTATCCAGGAGCATCTGTTCGACAGCAAAACGCAGCGGCTGTACCGTCGCCTGCGTGACGGTGAAGTCGGTATCGATGCAACTCTGGATGATTATGTCTGGACCGTGAATGGGCTGTTGGCGCTGTATAAACAGACCAACAGCAAGCGATGGCTGTTACTGGCGCGTCAGATGACGGAACAGCAGTTGCAACGGTTTTGTGACGGTGCCAACGGCGGTTTTTACGAGTCAGGTCCTGACAAGAACCTGCTGTTTCGGTCCAGAACCGTCTACGATGGGGCACTGCCCGCGCCCAATGCGATCGCGGTTGAGAACCTGGCGACGCTGGCCAGACTGACCGACGATAAAAAATGGCAGCGAATCGCAAACCAAACACTGGACGCATTTGCGGGTTCGATAAACAGCAATCCGGCTGCGGCGGCATGGATGTTGACGCAAGTCAAGCAACCAGTGAGCACCGGTCAGTGAAGCAAGGGTCTTATAAAAATATGCGCTAAAATAGGCGCATGTTGAATCGCACTGTTTGCATTGCGCCGATGATGGGTTACACCGATCGCCATGCGAGATATTTTTTACGTTTGATATCAAAACATGCGCTGTTGTACACCGAAATGGTGACGACTGGCGCGCTGATTCACGGCGACAGAAAGAAGCTGCTGCGGTACCATGCCGATGAACTGCCGCTGGCGATCCAGCTCGGCGGTAGTGATCCTGTCGAGCTGGCCGAATGCAGCCGTATTGCCGAGGATGCCGGTTTCTCGGAAGTGAATCTGAATGTGGGCTGCCCCAGTGACCGCGTGCAGAGCAGGCGCATCGGCGCCTGTCTGATGGCGCATCCGCAACGGGTCGCAGACGCGGTTGCGGCCATGCGTTCAGCCGTCAAGCTACCGGTCACGATTAAATGCCGCACTGGTATCGATCATATGGAAGCCTACGCCGATCTCAACCGCTTTATCGAAACTGTGGCGGCGGCGGGTTGTGACGGCTTCATCGTGCACGCGCGCAAGGCCTGGTTGCAGGGCCTGAGTCCGAAGCAGAACCGCGAAATCCCGCCATTGAAATATGACTATGTGTACCGCTTGAAACGCCAGCACCCCCAGCTCAATATCGTTATCAACGGCGGCATCAAGACACTGGATCAAGTGCACGTTCATCTCCAGCATGTCGACGGTGTCATGCTGGGCAGAGAGGCCTATCACAACCCGTATCTGCTGGCGCAGGTCGACCGAGATTTTTTTGGTGAGGCTGCTGATGCCCAACGCTCCAGGGACGAGGTCATGGCTGCCTTTATCGATTACGCCGAAGCGCAACTCGCTGCCGGTGAATGCCTGCACCGTATGAGCCGTCATCTGCACGGCCTGTATAAAAATGTGCAGGGTTCGAAGGCCTGGAAAAGACACCTCAGTGAACACGCGCACAAACAGGGTGCCGGAATTCAGGTTCTGCAACAGGCCAGGCGACTGACGCATTGACTGACCGGCTAGCCCGCATTTCTCACCAGGCGGCGTAGAAACCTGATAAGGCATTGGCTATTTGGCGAAAAGCCTGGATGATCAAAAACACAGAGTGTTATTCGAGCATGCCTATCACGGTTCACGCTGGTCTTGGTTTGCATGAGATCGTAGGGTGCGCCGTGCGCACCGTGAATCCTCAGTGTGCTGGGCTGTTTCGGTGCGCACGGCGCACCCTACGGCCGCTTCGCCCAAGCTGTTGCTACGCTTTTCGCTCCAGAGCCGCGCTTACGAACACGAATCCTGCGCCTGCTCCCGCGATCCTGGTGAGTAATGCGGGCTAGCATCCCAGTCGTGATTTCCAGCTGATCAACAAACTCGCATCGGGTGATGCACCGACGTCGATGTCTTCGCCGAAGCCAATGTCAATCGCGGAACATTGGCCGACGTTGATCGAGCCGCCAAACATCAAGATCACGGAGCTGCCTAAAAAATCCAGCGCGGTGTCTTTGTAATAACCTGTATGACTCGAGAGCTGCAATTTGAGCGCGATGCGCTGATTGAGCGTCAGCTGCGCACCGATATGGCCAAAAGCGACCCAATCTTCCGTATCGAGGTCAGCGAGCACGGAGTCTCCCGGCAGGACGACGCCAATATTGGTATCGAGCAGCGATGACTCGCCGAGCCCGGTGGAAGCGGCCAGCCAGATTGAATAGTCCAGATCATCATTACCTCTTAGCTCGCGGCGATCGCCCAATGGCAGATCAATCGCGGCCCAGGCACTGACAGCGGTTTTTTCATCCTGATAGAGCGTGCGGCCGAGACTCAACTGGCTATCGGCTATACCGGAAGTCGACTGGTTAGAACCATAATTGACTGCGTCCGCACTGGCATAGTAAATAGTGATGTTGTTATCAGGGACCAGGGGCCTGTATGCTCGGGGTAGGCCAAAAAACTTGTGCCATTCGTCAATCGCGTGATCGAAAACTCCACCACTTCGGTAAATGAATGAAAGATCCAGTTTCAGTGCCCAGTGTTTGTTCAGCGCTTCCACGCCCCCCAGAGTCAAATTGTATCCTTCGAAGTCGATAAGCAGCTCTTCATTGCCGGTAAGCTCTGCATTGAGCGTATTGGCGATTTCCAGAGACACAGAAAATCGGGATTTTGCTGGCGCGGGAAGCCGTGCGGGTGTTGGCAGCGGCTGACCATAGACCATGGTAAACGGGTTCTGGTCCCTGCTCAGGAATGGGTCTGCCTTGCTGGCAGGGCTGTGCAAGACAGCGATGGCTGCAACAAATAATAGCAGCAATAAAAAACCCCCACGGGCTCTGATGCCGATGGGGTTTACGTTCGACAATGACGAAGGCTTTACTTCAGGCTTGCGTAATAAGCCGCCAGGTTCTCAATGTCAGCATCGCTCAGCGGTTTGGCCATCGGGTTCATGATTGCATTCTTGCGCGTACCGTCACGGAAGCCCTTCAGTGTTGAAATAATGTATGCCTCTTTCTGGCCGGCCAGATTAGGGTACGTCGGTACAACGCTGATACCGTCGGCACCATGGCAGCCAGCGCAGGCGACTGATTTTGCTTTACCAGCAAAAACGTCGCCAGCAGATGCAACACTGGCAACCGTTGCCAGAGCGACAGCAGACAGTACAGTCAGAATTTGATGTTTCATGCTATTTATCTCCGAGTGTTGAGTTTCAACCTGCATATCAGGGAAAACTTCTTTATTATCATGCGCTTGATGGCGCCAAGTGCGGTCAGTAACAACTTAGGCCAATAATAGCCTAATTCACAAAAGATGCTAGTCGTTACAGGTAGCGCCCTCCACTCGCAATTAGTACGACAAACAGTCCAATGCCGAGGTTCAATGCAATCATCTTTCTGATCTGCGCCAGTCGCTTGCCACCTTCCGGGTAGTCCTGCATGATCACGGCGTGCCTTAGCCTACGGTAGGGTGCAAAAAAGACATGAAGATAAATTAATACCATGACGATACCCGCACCGTGCATGACGTGTATGTGCACGCCCGCATTGGCGAAGCCACCAAAGTAGGCAAACAACATCCAATAACCGGATACCAGTAGGGTGATGATACTGAGCCATACCCAGATAAAAAACAGCTTAAAGACCTGAACCCACAGCTGCAGGCGCTGGGGTGGCTCGAGGGTGCTGGCGGCTGCCGGTCGCAGTGCCATGTAGGCAAAGAACATACCGCCTACCCAGATAACGGCGGCCAACAGATGCAGCGCGATACTGACTGACATACTCATCTCCGAATTCGATTGGCGCGCATCTTACAGCCTTGGTGCGGTTATCTCATCAACTTTCTGCATCAGTTAGCAAGGATCTTCTCACCGCAAAGACGCATAGGTTCACGTAAAGGGTTAGAGACTCCTGGGCCACAATGTTGTAAAGTGTGCGCCGTTTACAGTTCTGAGCCCAAGAGGATAAATCATGGCAGATTTCAAGATTGCACCGTCCATCCTGTCAGCGGATTTCGCACGACTCGGTGAAGAAGTCGATAACGTACTCAAAGCCGGTGCAGACATCGTACACTTCGATGTGATGGACAACCACTATGTGCCTAATCTTACGATTGGCCCATTGGTATGTGATGCCTTGCGCAATCATGGCGTGACCGCAGATATCGATGTCCATATGATGGTCAAGCCGGTTGACCGTATTATTCCTGATTTTGCCAAAGCGGGTGCCACCTACATTACCTTCCATCCTGAAGCGTCCGAGCATATTGACCGCAGCCTGCAGCTGGTTCGCGAAAGTGGTTGTAAAAGTGGGCTGGTGTTCAATCCTGCCACACCGTTGAGTTATCTTGACTATGTGCTCGACAAGATCGACATGGTGTTGTTGATGTCGGTTAATCCAGGATTCGGTGGTCAGTCATTTATCCCGGCGACGCTGGATAAGCTGCGTCAAGCGCGTAAAATCATTGATGATTCCGGTTACGATGTCCGTCTGGAAATCGATGGCGGTGTCAAGGTGGACAATATTCGCGAAATTGCCGAGGCTGGCGCCGACACCTTCGTTGCCGGTTCAGCGATTTTCGGAGCGGGCTCTGATAGCGATGCGAATATTTACGATACGGTCATTGGCAAAATGCGCGAAGAATTGGCTAAAGTCGCCTGACAGCGATAGGGTCAGATGACACTGTAGACCCCGTTTTCAGTTTTTGGTGCATTGATTATGAGGTTGACGGATAAACGGCTGCTAGCAAGACCTGAGATGGTACTGATCGATGTCGACGGCACCCTGGTCGATAGCGTTCCGGACCTTGCCTACTGCGTAGATGCGATGATGAAGGAACTGGGTATGGCCGAACGTGGTCAGGAGCGTGTTCGTCACTGGGTGGGTAATGGTGTCGAACGCCTGGTCAAGCGTGCGCTGGTAAACCAGCTCGATGGTGAGCCTGATGCGGCTTTGTATGAACGCGCATTGCCGGTATTCGAGGCTCTGTACCGGGAAAACACCTCAAAACGCAGCTGCCTGTATGCAGGGGTCAGGGAGGCGCTGGATTTTCTCCAGACCACAGATGTACGAATGGGGTGCGTGACCAACAAGGCCAGCCAGTTCACGCTGCCGTTGTTGCAGGATCTGGATGTGCGTGATTATTTCGAGGTCGTTATCTGCGGCGACATGGTCGAACGCAAGAAGCCGGATCCGATGCCTTTGCTGCAGGCTGCGCGACAGCTTGAAACCGAACCGCGGGCATCGATGATGCTGGGTGACTCCATGAGCGACGTCAAGGCCGCGCGTGCTGCCGGTTTTCAGATTGTGTGCATGTCTTATGGCTATAACCATGGCGAGGACATACGCGATTATGATCCGGATGCAGTCATTGACTCCATGGCCGAGATCCAGCGCATTGTTGACTGGTAAGGGCATACTGGTAAGATTGCTAGCGGTCATTTAGGATTCACCCATGAATACATTTTCCGTACAAAAAGGAAGCGCGCATCACCTCAACTGGCGATGGTGAATTGTTGTGTATTGCGCCCGTAAACTTTTGTACTGGAAAATGCCATGCCTTCTGAAGCCGATAAAAACGCATTCATCGAAAGACTAAAAAAAACCGCCTGCAATCGCGTGCCGCTGGTGCGCGAAGTGCTTGCGGATCTGGATACACCACTCAGCACCTATCTCAAGCTGGCTAACGCGCCTTATTCGTATTTGTTCGAATCCGTTCACGGCGGAGAAAAATGGGGGCGCTACTCCATTATCGGTCTGCCATGCAGAACCGTGATCAAAATTCACAAGCGCACGGTCACCACCGAAGTTGATGGTCGTGTTTTTAGCGAAGAGCAGGTCGAAGATCCGTTGAGCTGGATCACCGAGTACCAGCAGCGCTATCAGGTACACGAAGATGATAGCCTGCCGAGGTTTACCGGTGGTCTGGTTGGCTATTTTGGCTATGAAACCATCGCATATATCGAAGCACGGCTGGATCATGACGAAAAACCGGATCCGCTGGCGACGCCGGATATATTATTGATGGTTTCGGATGAGGTGATCGTATTTGACAACCTGTCAGGCAAATTGTACGTGGTTGTGCATATCGACCCGCATCAGGATCATGCGCTGGCTGACGGCGAAAAAAGACTTCGGGAAATTATCCAAGGTCTGGGTCATCCGGTACCGCAAACACCTGGTCATGAAGCCAGGGCCGTTGACGAAGCCGATTTTGTGTCAGGCTTTACCGAGCAGGGATTTAAGTCTGCAGTCGACAAGGCCAGACAGTATATTGTCGATGGAGACATCATGCAGGTTGTGCTGTCGCAGCGTCTTACCATTCCCTTCCATGCGAGACCCTTGGAGCTGTATCGGGCATTACGCAGTCTGAATCCGTCACCTTATATGTACTATCTCGATCTGGGTGATCATCACGTGGTCGGTTCTTCGCCGGAAATCCTGGTACACCTTGAGGACAGTCAGGTCACCGTGCGTCCGATAGCGGGCACACGGCCGCGCGGCGAAGATGAGGCGACAGACAAAGCACTGGAGCAGGACCTGCTGGCCGATCCGAAGGAGCTGGCAGAGCATTTGATGTTGATCGATCTGGGGCGAAACGACGTCGGCCGTGTCAGCCATATCGGTAGTGTTGAGCTGACCGAAAAGATGATCGTCGAACGCTATTCGCACGTGATGCATATTGTCTCCAATGTGATCGGCCAGCTAAAGGACGGTATGAGTGCGATGGATGTGCTTCGTGCCACATTCCCTGCCGGTACCGTTAGTGGGGCACCAAAAATACGCGCGATGGAAATCATCAACGAGCTGGAGCCGGTAAAGCGCGGCATATACTCGGGTGCTGTCGGCTACCTTTCCTGGAATGGTAACATGGATACCGCGATCGCTATCCGTACAGCGGTGATCAAGGACAACCAGCTGTCTATCCAGGCAGGTGCCGGCATCGTCTATGATTCGGTGCCTGACAATGAATGGGCCGAGACCATGAACAAGGCGCGGGCCATCTTTCGTGCCGTAGCGCTGGCCGAGGCCGGCCTCGATACAGGAAATTAGCCTGATAATGTCACGCGCATTGCCTGGAATTGTCTTGTTGGCGAGCTTGTGTTTGCTGTGGCCAGCTTTCGCCGCGCATCCATCGCAACAACTGGCGATTGTCGTTAACGAAGCCGATCCACAGAGCAAACGCATCGCCGACTATTACCAGTTGAAACGTGGCATACCGGATGAAAACATCATAAAGGTCAATTTGCCTGTTGGCAAAAAAGGGATTGGCCGCGATAAGTTCGAACAGATCTATCAGCAGGTCAAAATGCTCACGCCACAACACATCCAGTTTTATGCGTTGGCATGGAATCAGCCCTACAAAGTCGGCTGCATGTCGATAACCAGTGCGTTTGCCTTCGGTTTTGATGAGTCTTATTGTGCAAAGGGTTGTAACAACACCCGGCAAAGCGCGTATTTCAATTCTTCGACGCGCACGCCGCATTCCACATTGGGTGTCAGACCGGCCATGATGCTTGCGGGTAGTTCACTCGAGCAGGTGCGTGACATGATCGATCGCGGGGTCGAAGCAGATGCCACCTACCCCAAAGGTACCGCTTACCTTGTTAGCACCAGTAACAAGGCCAGAAATGTGCGGTCGCAGTTTTATTCGTCGATCGCTGAGCAATTGGGTAAACGGGTCAATATACAGATAGAAACGACCGATGCACTCATTAATAAGAAAGATGTACTGTTCTATTTCACTGGCTTGAAACAGGTGGAAAATATCGATAGCAACCAGTTTGTAAACGGTGCAATCGCCGACCACCTGACTTCCACGGGTGGCGTGTTATTCGGTGGCGAGCAGATGAGTATATTGCGTTGGCTCGATGCTGGCGCTACCGGGAGTTACGGTACCGTGGTAGAGCCATGTGCCTTTCCACAGAAATTCCCCCATCCCGCTGTTGTCATCGACCGCTATACGCGCGGCGAAACATTGATTGAAGCGTACTGGAAAAGCGTGGCCTGGCCGGGGCAGGGCCTGTTCGTCGGCGAGCCCCTGGCAGCGCCGTATGCGGGTATAATCTGATGGCTATTATTTAACGCAAAGGGTTGTTGTAATGAATAAAAATGATATTTCAATGAGGCTGTAGTAAAAGACGGTGTCAAACGAATCGTTAACAAATTGTAAGCTTTGCGATCTCCGCGTCTTTGCGTCTTTGCGGTGGATTTCAATATGTTAATTATGATCGATAATTATGATTCCTTCACCTACAACCTGGTGCAATACCTGGGCGAGCTCGGTGCGGATATAAAAGTTTTCCGTAATGATGGTATTACAGTCACTGAGCTGCAGGCATTAGGACCGGCGCGTATAATGATTTCCCCCGGACCTTGTACACCGAATGAAGCAGGTATTTCCATGGATGTGATCCGTGCCTTTGCCGGTGTGGTGCCGATTCTCGGTGTCTGTTTAGGGCATCAAAGTATTGGACAGGTTTACGGTGGTAATATCGTGCACGCTCGTGAAATCATGCACGGCAAGACCTCACTGATTCATCACAAGGGCGAACATGTTTTCAACGGATTGGATAGTCCCTACACGGCAACGCGTTACCACTCGCTGGTGATCGATAAGCAGTCGCTGCCGGACTGCCTCGAGATAACGGCCTGGACTGAAACCGAGGCGGGTGAAATGGATGAGATCATGGGTGTCAAACACAAACAACTTGCGGTTGAAGGTGTGCAGTTTCATCCCGAATCGATACTGACCGAGCACGGGCATGATCTGTTGAAAAATTTCCTGATGACCTGACGACAAGACGAGATGACTATGGATATGCAATCCGCGATCAAGGCGATGACCGAACACAAGAACCTGTCTGCTGATGAGATGGCCTCGGTCATGCGTCTGATCATGACTGGTGAGGCCACGCCTGCGCAGGTCGGTGGCTTTCTGATCGGCCTGCGCATGAAAGGTGAAACGGTTGATGAAGTTGCCGCCGCCGCCAGTGTGATGCGTGAATTGTCGACCCGGGTCGATGTTGATAAGCGACATCTGGTTGACACCTGCGGTACCGGAGGTGACGCTTCCGGAAGTTTCAACATCTCCACGGCGAGCGCCTTTGTGGTCGCGGCAGCCGGTGGCAAGGTAGCCAAGCACGGCAACCGTTCAGTATCGAGCAAGTCCGGCAGTGCCGATGTGCTCGAGGCAGCGGGTGTCAATCTGGAATTGACACCGGAACAAGTTGCAGCCTGTGTTAACGGCATCGGTGTTGGCTTTATGTTCGCACCCATGCACCACAGTGCGATGAAGCATGCGATTGGTCCGCGACGCGAGATGGCGGTGCGTACTCTGTTCAATGTGCTGGGTCCGCTGACCAATCCGGCCGGAGCACCCAATCAGGTCCTGGGCGTGTTCAGCGACGACTGGGTCGAGCCGTTGGCGCAGGTGCTGAAGCAGTTGGGCAGCGAGCATGTGCTGGTGGTGCACGCACAAGACGGGCTCGATGAAATCAGCATTGCCTCGATGACCCACGTGGCTGAACTGAAAGACGGTGAGGTAACAAGCTACACGGTGCAGCCAGAGGATTTTGGTATGCCACGGGCAGAGTTATCAACAATCAGGGCCGAAGACGCTGAAGACAGTCTGCGCATCATCCGATCGGTGCTGGCAAACGAGGATGGTCCCGCGAAAGATATTGTCTGTTTGAATGCCGGTGCGGCCATCTATGCGGCCGGTAAAGCCGGCAGTCTCGCTGAAGGTGTAGACCGTGCGCGGGAAGTCATTGGCAGTGGCGAAGCTGCCAACAAGCTGGAGCAACTGGTAGCAGCAACCAGGATCTGAAAAGAATAGCACGTACTTTGGAATGACAAGGTTTATGTGGTCATTGCGAGGTGCGAAGCAATCTCACGACAGGTTGCGTTCAGCCAGCAGATTGCCACGCTATCGCTCGCAATGACGCAACGATAATTTTTATGTGCTCGAATGTAAGTGAATACCCTCAGGGGCTGAAAATAGTTACATGTCCGATAAACGCGCCGACATATTAAAAACGATTTTGCAGCGAAAGGCG
The DNA here is from genome assembly GCA_942492025.1 of uncultured Gammaproteobacteria bacterium. GTDB lineage: Bacteria > Pseudomonadota > Gammaproteobacteria > SZUA-229 > SZUA-229 > JABDQW01. The sequence continues at coordinate 128,138 of CALODJ010000004.1, forward strand.
GAAGAAATAACCGAACGCTGTGCAAACATCGGTCTGCCAGAAATGCGCGAACGCGCTATAGCGGCTGACGCGGTGCGCGGCTTCATCGCCGCGATTGAACAATGTATTGCCGCTAACCGGTCTGCGGTCATTGCCGAAATCAAAAAAGCGTCACCCAGCAAAGGTTTGCTGCGGGAATCGTTCGATCCGTCAGCCATCGCAAAAAGCTATCAGCAACACGGCGCTGCCTGTTTGTCGGTACTCACCGACAGGGACTTCTTTCAGGGCGCTGAAGATTACCTGCAACAGGCCCGATCTGCATGCACCCTGCCGGTGATCCGCAAGGATTTCATTATCGATACTTACCAGGTATACGAGGCGCGGGCGATCAATGCCGACTGCATTTTATTGATTGTTGCCGCCCTGGACGACGGCGATTTACAGCGACTGCTGGATCAGGCACACGATCTACAGATGGATGTATTGATGGAAGTGCACGATGATGCCGAGCTCGAACGCGCGCTGGCGACCGGCGCGCGCCTGATCGGCATAAATAATCGCAATTTGCGGACCTTCGAAACCCGCCTGTCGACCACGATCAATATGCTCGGCAACATACCGGAAGACCGCATCGTCGTTACCGAAAGCGGTATCCATACACCGCAAGACGTCAAGCTGATGCGTGAACATAACGTGCATGCGTTCCTGGTGGGTGAGGCCTTCATGAAAGCCGACGATCCCGGTGCGAAGCTGGCGGAACTGTTTTTCTGATTCACCACAGAGGCGCAGAGGCGCGGAGAAAATCGTTTTGTTTTTTAGTTTTGTAGGGTGCGCCGTGCGCACCGTGGCTCGGATAAATGTATCTGATGTTTTCGGTGCGCACGGCGCACCCTACATTTCTACTTTGTGTCCTCTGTGCCTCTGTGGTGAAAGACTAACGTGTACCAAAGACGACCACGGTCTTGCCGTGGGCGCTGATCAGGTTTTCATCTTCCAGTTCTTTGAGCACGCGTCCTGCCATTTCGCGCGAACAGCCAACCATTTTGGCGATATCCTGGCGCGTGGTTTTGATCTGCATGCCGTCCGGGTGAGTCATTGCGTCTGGCTCCCTGCTGAGTTCAAGCAGGCAGTGGGCAATGCGGCCTTTCACATCGAGGAAGATCAGGTCGCGAACCTTGAGACTGGTCTTTCGCAGGCGGTTGAAAATCTGACTGCTCAGCAGAAACATGATCGCGGGATCTTTGCTGACGATACGCCGGAACTGATCATAACCGATTTCTGCGATGATGCATTTGCTGCGCGCGATCACCCAGGCGGTACGTCTGGTATGCTCATCGTGATCCGGATCGAGGTCGAACAGGCCCGCTTCTCCGAAAAAATCGCCCTCGTTCAAGTGGGCGAGGATAATTTCGTCACCGGATTCATTTTCTGCCTGTACGCTTACCGAACCCTGAATGATATAGTACAGGCAGTTTGAAGCATCGCCCTCGTGTATGATCACGGTTTTCGCATCATAGCTTTTATGGCGAGTATGTTTGAGAAAGCTCTCGAGGGTCGGGTTTAATTTGGGTATTTCACGGGTAATGCTCATACTGTGTCCCAGCAGACCGATGCGTATGTCATCTTACAGGACTACGATAGACTGCAAAAGACACTCAAGAGCAAGGGGTAAAAATGAAGGCAACGGTAAAATGGCTGGACCACATGTCATTTGTCGGAGAATCCGGCAGCGGGCATTCGGTGGTGATGGATGGTGCGCCGGACGTGGGTGGCCGCAACATGGGCGTCAGGCCGATGGAGATGGTGCTACTCGGGCTCGGGGGATGTACATCCTTTGATCTGGTTCTGATCCTGCAGCGTCAACGTCAGGCGGTGACTGACTGTCAAGTCGAGATTGAAGCAGAACGTGCTACCAAAGTTCCGAAAGTTTTTACCCGGATTCATGTGCATTACATCGTCCAGGGCCGTGATCTCGATCCTAAAAAAGTCGAACGCGCAGTCACAATGACAGCAGAGAAATATTGCTCCGTCTCGATCATGCTCTCAGCATCGGTAGAACTGTCGCACGATTTTGAGATCATCGAACAACAGGGTTAACCACGTGCCTGACACGGCAAACAGGACATGCGTTCATTTGCGGACTATATGGTCTTAGTGCCTACGATCAGTCATTCTCTATTAGCAATGTTGAAAATCCAGGTTGCTAATATCAACAATCACAACACCCCATTCGCGGTACTGACAATTCAAGCCAGCAAGGTACAATGCCTGCTTCGATTCAGGATAGTCCATTGAGCAGCTCCCGTTCCCCTAAACTCAATCCACAACAAGCCCGGGCTGTCCGTAGGATTGATGGGCCCATGCTGGTGCTCGCCGGTGCGGGTAGTGGCAAGACGCGGGTCATCACCGAAAAAATTGCACATCTGATTGGTCCTTGCGGCATCGCGGCGAACCGTATCGCTGCGGTGACTTTTACCAACAAGGCGGCGCAGGAAATGAAGACGCGGGTAAAAAAGTTACTCGGTGGAAAAAGTGTGCGCGGGCTCAGGATCTCGACTTTTCATCGCCTGGGTCTGGGAATATTGCAGCGTGAATGCAGGCGCCTGGATTATCAGCCCGGGTTTTCGGTGTTCGCTGGCGATGACTGTGTCGGGGTGCTGCAGGAACTGCTGCGTACCCGGGGTGAACGTGGCCTTGAGAAGGCTGAACGCTTCCACTGGCAAATCTCCAGCTGGAAGAACGACGGTATCACACCACAGCAGGCGATAAGCTTGGCTGAAGACGATATTCAACTGCGTATGGCACGTGTTTACGGCAACTATCAGCGTCAGTTGCACGCCTACAATGCGTTTGATCTTGACGATCTGATTTTGCAGACTGTCCAGTTGTTCAGTCATCACGGTGATCTGCTGGATGCCTGGCAGAATCGCATTCATTATATGCTGGTGGATGAGTATCAGGACACCAACTCGATGCAGTACCAGCTGGTGAAAATGCTGACAGCCAGACGCAAGAGCTTGACGGCGGTAGGCGACGATGACCAGTCGGTTTATGCCTGGCGGGGTGCCCGGCCTGAAAACCTGGAGCAGCTGGCCCGGGATTTTACCGATCTTGAAGTGATCAAGCTGGAACAGAACTACCGTTCCAGTGGGCGGATACTCAAAGTGGCCAATGAACTCATCAGCCATAATCCTCATGTGTTTGAAAAACGCTTGTGGAGCGAGCTCGGATACGGTGATCCTGTCAGAGTGATCCAGTGTAACTCTGCTGAAGATGAAGGCGAGCAGGTCGTCATCCAGTTGCAGTCACACAAGCTGCAGCATCAGGGACGCTACGGCGATTATGCCATTCTGTACAGGGGCAATTTCCAGGCGCGCGTGTTCGAGGGTTACCTGCGTCAGATGAATATACCCTACGTGGTCAGTGGCGGTATTTCATTTTTCGAGCGCAGTGAGATCAGGGATATCGTCGCCTACCTGCGCTTACTCGCGAATCCGGATGATGATGCCGCCTTTCTGCGTATCATCAACACCCCACGTAGAAATATCGGTCCGGCAACACTGGAAAAGCTCGGTGCCTACGCGGTTGAAAGAAAAATCAGCATGTTGAGCGCGTGTTCAGAACTGGGATTGCAGGACAGGCTGACAGCCAAGGCGAACAGCAGTCTGCAGAAATTCAGTGACTGGCTGCTCCGGCTGTCTGACAGCAGCGAAACCGGCTCAGTAGACAGCATTGTGCGACAGTTACTCGAGGATATTGGTTATCAGAACTGGCTGCACGAACAAAGCAAAGATACCGAGAGTGCGGAGCGCCGCTGGAATAACGTGACGGATTTGCTCGGCTGGCTCGGAAAACTGCAAAATCAGGACGAGGCCGAAGGTATTAGCGAGATCATATCCCGGCTGACGCTGATGGATATACTGCAGCGCGACGATGATAAGCAGCACGCCGACGCGGTGCAGCTGATGACACTGCATGCAGCCAAGGGGCTGGAATTTCCGCATGTCTACCTGGTTGGCTTCGAAGAGGGCCTGCTACCGCATCAGACCAGTATCGATGAAGACACTATCGAGGAAGAGCGGCGACTCGCCTATGTCGGCATCACCCGCGCCCAGTGCAGTCTGAATCTGACCATGGCGCGTGCACGCAAACGTTATGGCGAAGTCATACTGTGCGAACCCAGCCGCTTCCTCGAGGAATTACCCGAGGATGAGCTGGAATGGCTCGGTGGTCGCAACGGTCAAAAGCAGAAATCCACACAGGAAAAGGGCCGCTCCCATCTGGATTCGATCAAGCAGCTGCTCGGCTGATCTTCAAGCCCGTGACCCATGGGCACAGACGTTGACATCGATCACCGCTATTCAAAACTTCATCAAGGTATTTGACATAAGCATTGTCATATACAATAATGCGAATCGTTTTCATTCGTGTTTCATATCATGTCTAGATTAAATTTTTACCGGCTGCCGGTGTTATTGTCTGTTTTGTTCATGATGGTATGGCCGGCGCTGTCTCTATCGTCGGATAACGATCCATCACAACGCCTGTTACAAATGCTGGACTATGTCGGCGTTGACTATCCGCCGACGGTCGCCAGGGGTCGTGTCATCGACCCGGTTGAATACGCCGAAATGGAAGAATTTTCCGGCGAGATCATCAGTCTGCTGCAACAAATGCCAGCACATTCTGGCAAGAATATCCTCATCGCCAATGCGGCAGAAATTCAAACGGGTATCAGTCAGCGCGTGGCTGGCGACGAAATCAGTCGACTGACACAGGCGCTGAAAGCCGCATTGATATCGAACTACAACATGGTGGTGGGGCCGAAAAGCGTGCCGGACATGACCGGCGTTCAAGCCTTGTTCGAGTCGAATTGTGCATCCTGTCATGGCGTTTCGGGTCGCGGTGACGGACCTCTGGCCAAAGGTATGGAGCCGCATCCCAGCGATTTCCACGATTTGTCGCGTCAATACACGCGCAGTATCTACGACCTGTACAACACCCTTACACTGGGTGTACCCGATACCCCGATGGTCTCGTTTTCACATTTGAGTGAGGAACAGCGCTGGGCGCTGGCAATGCTGGTAAGCCGATATTCTGTGACAGACGATCAGCTGGCACAGGGTATGACGCTGTGGCAGCAGGGCTGGTTGCGAACACAGTTCAAGGAGCTCCCTGATCTGACCGGTGCGTCTTACGCGATGGTCGAGGAATGGGCACAGCTGGAGGGTAAATCCGGGGAGCAGGGCAGTGCTGTGCTTGCCTATTTGCGCAGCAATCCGCAGGAGCTTGAAATCAGCGATCATAAAGCCCTTGATACCAGTATCGCCATGCTGGCCGTCAGTCTCGAGCACGCACGCCAGGGTGATCGTGAGGCGGCGCACAACGCAGCGCTATCGGCTTACCTCGACGGCTTTGAACTGGCTGAGCCCTCACTCGTCGTGGTCGACAAACAACTGAAGCTGGCCATTGAAAAGGAAATGATCAGATTTCGTGAAGCGGCCAAGCGAGGTTCTGTCGAAGATCTCGAACAGATTCAGGGCAAGCTGGTGAGTTTATTGAGTGAGGCCAAACAGTCTCTGAGTACAACGGGCCTGTCAAAAGGCGCCGCATTCTTTGGCTCATTCGTGATTTTATTGCGCGAAGGTGTCGAAGCGATCCTGGTGCTTGCTGCAATCATGGCCGCGCTGATCAAGACGGGCCGGCGCGAAGCTATGAAATACATACACATTGGCTGGCTCAGCGCTGTTGTACTCGGCATTATTACCTGGTTGATTGCCGATAACCTGATCGAAATCAGTGGCGCCAGCCGCGAACTGACCGAGGGTATCGCAGCCTTGGCTTCTGCGGCCATCTTAGTGTATGTCGGCTTCTGGTTGCACAATGCCAGCAACAGCAAACGCTGGAAGCAATTTGTCGAACACAAGATTGGTAACGCAATGGAAGGCGGCACCCTGTGGGCGCTTGCAGCCGTCGCGTTTCTCGCCGTTTATCGTGAGATGTTCGAAACCGTGCTGTTTTACCAGGCCATGTGGGTGCAGGTCGATAGTGGCTCAGAACAGTCATTTATTTTCGGTATCATCGCCGCACTTGCACTGCTGGTGGTGTTGTCGCTATTGATATACAAAGCCGGAATCAGGCTGCCGATAAAACAGTTCTTTCAGATCAATGCGATTTTGCTGTTCCTGCTCGCTGTCGTCTTTACCGGACAGGGCATTGCTGCTCTGCAGGAGGCCGGTATCGTCAGTACCAGCCTGCTGAATTTTCCGCGTATCGAAGTACTGGGCGTTTATCCCACCGCACAGAGCCTGGGGCTCCAGCTGCTGGTGTTGATACTCGGTGCAGGCCTCTTGATGTACCATAAAAAAGCTAGTTAAATCAGGGGTCTGAATTGCGCTTACTTAACTAAAAACGCACGTTTTTACAGTAGATTCGTCATACAAAGTAACTGCGCTTTGCGCAACTTGACGGGCAAGCGGGAGTGAGGAGACTGCTTCTTAGCTCGCAATGACCTGAATTACGGCTTAAGAGTAAGTGCCATTAATCGCGTATCTGGATTTTGCGCGCTCTGGTTGATTCGCCTCCTGCTGCCTTTTCAACTATCATGCGGCGACTGGCGCAAACAGTCTGATGGGCCGAAGTATATTAGAAAACAATAAATTATTTATATAACAGACAGTATTACTTATTGGCTTGTGTACCTCGAGTTAGGGTAAATTGCTGATCCGACTTTCCCATTGCACAGAGGAAACCAATGCCTGCACCGCTGCACGACCCGATTTCAAAAGTAATTGACGAGAACAGTCGCATCGAGGTCAAGAACACCACCTGCTATATGTGTGCCTGCCGGTGCGGTATTCGTGTCACCCTGCGAGACGGTGAGGTGCGATATATCGAGGGAAACCCCAATCACCCGCTGAATAAGGGTGTGATCTGCGCCAAGGGCGCCTCCGGTATCATGAAGCAGTATTCACCGGCCCGCCTGACCAAACCGCTGTTGCGCAAGCCCGGCAGCGACCGCGGTGACAATGCATTCGAGGAAATTTCCTGGGACAGGGCATTCGAGATACTGGAGCAACGCCTTGCGCATATTCGTGAGACCGATCCCAAGCAGTTTGCCCTGATCACCGGTCGCGACCAGATGCAGGCGCTGACCGGCCTGTTCTCCAAGCAGTTTGGCACGCCCAACTACTCTGCACATGGCGGCTTCTGCTCGGTGAACATGGCGGCTGGCATGATCTACACCATCGGCGGTTCGTTCTGGGAATTCGGCGGCCCTGACCTCGACCGCTCCAAGCTGTTCGTCATGATCGGCACCGCCGAGGACCATCATTCCAATCCGATGAAGATCGCGTTGTCGAAATTCAAACGCCAGGGTGGCAAATTCATATCGATCAACCCGGTCCGAACCGGCTACTCGGCAATCGCCGACGAGTGGATACCGATCAAGCCCGGCACCGACGGTGCGCTGTTGCTTGCACTGATCAATGAGATCATCAAACAGGGCCTGTATGATCGCGAGTTCCTGGTCAAGTACAGCAACGCGGCGGAACTGGTCAATATGGATGAAAACTCGACCGAACATGGCATGTTTGTTCGCTTTGAAGTACCCAAGGAGGAAGGCTGCTTCGATGCGCAAAATAAATTGTGGTGGGACCGGCATCTGAACAGGCCGATCTCGATGCATACCGAGGGCACCGATCCCTACCTGCTGGGCGAATTCCAGCTCGATGACGGTACACCGGTGAAGCCGGCGTTTCAGTTGCTGGTGGAACGCGTACGTGAGTACACCGCCGAGTGGGCTGCGGACATTACCGGCATACCTGTCGAGACCATCAAGCGCCTCGCCAATGAAATGGGCATCACCGCACGCGATGAAAAAATAGAATTGCCGATCGCATGGACCGATACCTGGGGCAATGAGCACGACCACCTCACCGGCAACCCGGTGGCGTTCCATGCGATGCGCGGGCTGGCCGCGCACTCCAACGGATTCCAGACCATACGTGCGATGTCGATCCTGATGAGCATCCTCGGCACCATCGACCGCCCGGGTGGCTTCCGTCACAAGGCGCCGTTTCCGCGGCCGATACCGCCGTGCGCCAAGACCCCGACCAGCTGGGAGGATGTCCAGCCAAATACACCGCTCAACGGCATGCCATTGGGTTGGCCCGCCGACCCGGATGACCTGTTCGTTGATGATGACGGCAGGCCCATTCGTCTCGACAAGGCGTTTTCCTGGGAATACCCGCTGGCAGTGCATGGCCTGATGCACAATGCCATCACCAATGCCTGGCGGGGTGACCCGTACAGTATCGATACCATGCTGATCTTCATGGCCAACATGGCATGGAATTCGTCGATGAACACCGCGGAAGTGCGCGATATGCTCAATGACAGGGATGAGAATGGTGAATACAAGATTCCATTCCTGGTGGTTGCCGATGCGTTCCAGTCAGAGATGGTTGCCTTCGCCGATCTGGTGCTGCCAGATACGACCTATCTCGAGCGTCACGACGTGATGTCGATGCTGGACCGCCCGATTTCGGAGTTCGATGGGCCGGTCGACTCGGTGCGTATCCCGGTGCTGCCACCGACGGGTGAATGCAAACCGTTCCAGGAAGTGCTGGTCGAGCTGGGTACGCGTCTGCAGCTGCCGGCCTTTGTGCACGAGGATGGCCGTCGCAAGTACCGTGACTATCCGGATTTCGTCATCAACTACGAAACGGCGCCCGGTTCGGGTATCGGCTTCCTTGCCGGCTGGCGTGGCCAGGGCGGGGAAAAGTTCATGAAAGGCGAACCCAATCCAAAGCAGTGGGAAATGTACGAAAAGAACAACTGCGTGTTCCACTACGAATTGCCGAAATCGTACCAGTACATGCGCAACTGGAACCAGGGATATCTTGAATGGGCCAAGCGCCACAGCCTGACGCGCTATGCGGAACCGATCAACATCCATATATATTCTGAAATCCTGCAGAAGTTCAGACTCGCGGCACAGGGCAAGTCCTTTGGCAAACAGCCGCCCGATCATTTGCGCGAGCGCATCGAAACCCATTTCGATCCATTGCCGTTTTTCTCTGAAACCCTTGAAGCGCAACGCACAGACCTGCTCAAGTACCCGTTGAATGCGATCACCCAGCGTCCGATGGCGATGTACCATTCATGGGATTCGCAGAATGCATGGCTGCGCCAGATCCACACACATAACTATCTGCATGTGAATTTAACAACAGCAGCAGCGGCCGGTATCGAAGACGGCGGCTGGATGTGGGTTGAATCCATGCACGGCAAGGTTCGCTGCATGTGCCGTTATTCTGAAGCCGTCGAACCCGGCACGGTATGGACCTGGAACGCGATCGGCAAGGCGTCGGGCGCATGGGGCCTTGATGGCAAAGCCAATGAATCGAAGAAGGGGTTCCTGCTCAATCACCTGATCAGCGAAGAGCTGCCTTCTGACATTGATGGCGAACACCTGTCCAATTCGGACCCGTTGACAGGGCAGGCCGGCTGGTACGACGTGCGTGTACGAATCTATCCTGCCGCTGCCAATGAACCGGGAGAAACCTGGCCGCAATTTGCGGATGTATCCTGCGTACCGGGGCAATGCGAAAGCAGGTCGCGTAACAAGTGGCTGAAATATTTTGCCGGCAGGATGCGCAAAACGGGGAGCAAATCATGAAGCAGCTCGCACTGGTGATTGATCTCAATGTATGCGTTGGCTGCCACGCCTGTGTGACCAGCTGCAAGGAATGGAACACTTCAGGTCCCGCCGGCTTCATGTCGGATATGAATCCGTACGATGCTGATCCGACCGGTACATTTTTTAACCGCGTACAGACCTTCGAAATCGGCACTTACCCGAATACCGAAACCGTGCACTTCCCGAAGAGCTGCCTGCATTGCGAGGACCCGCCCTGCGTCCCGGTATGCCCGACCGGCGCCAGTTACAAGCGCAAGGAAGACGGCATCGTGCTGGTCGATTACGACAAGTGCATCGGCTGTAAATATTGTTCCTGGGCCTGCCCCTACGGTGCGCGTGAGCTGGATGAAAACCAGAAAGTGATGAAGAAGTGCACCCTGTGTGTCGACCGTATCTATGACGAGTCCCTGCCCGAGTCGGAAAGGAAACCCGCCTGCGTGCTTGCATGTCCGACCAGTGCGCGTCTGTTTGGTGATGTGAATGAGCCTGATTCCGTTGTGTCTACCGCCATTCGTGACAACGGTGGTTACCAGTTGATGCCGGAATGGGGCACCAACCCGGCAAATCATTATCTGCCGCGCCGCAAGACACAGATAACGATTCACGAGGATGAGCTGATCCGTGTGGACAATCCGTTGAAGAAAGAACGCCAGCTGCCGATGCCGGATGCGGACGAGCAGACACTCGATGACATCACCAGCTGGTAACAATGAATTTGAAAAATATTTGAAATGGAGTTGAATTAATGCATCCTGCATTTTCAGTAATATTTTTAACCACCCTGATTGGTGTTGGCCAGGGGCTGTTTCTTGCGCTCTACACCGGGCAATTGTATTCAGTGGTCAATGTGCTACCGGTGCAGGACTCAGATAGCTTTTACGGCCTGGGCAGCTTGCTGGCGCTGGTGTTTCTGGTGGGCGGCCTGATCGCTTCTGTTTTTCATCTCGGCAGGCCGGAGCGGGCCTGGCGCACCGCCACACAATGGCGCAGCTCGTGGTTGTCGCGTGAAGTCATTGTACTGCCGGCGTTCATGGGGCTGACGGCGCTGTATGGCCTAATTCACTACTTTGACCTGAACCCGGTTTTGTTCAGTTTCAGCGGTGAATTTATCGTCGATCTTTCGCTGGTTGTCGGCGGCGTTAATACCGTGCTGGCCTTTGCGCTGTTTTTCTGCACCGGTATGATCTACGCCTGCGTCAAATTCTTGCAGGAATGGGCGACACCGCTAACCGTGGTCAATTTCACGCTGCTGGGTTCCGCTTCCGGTTTCGCCCTGGCAACCGCCTTCGCTGCGTATACCGGGTCCGATCTGGTCGCCTTTTATGGCGCCTGGGCGGTAATTATCACGCTGGCTGCCTTTGTCTCGCGGATATCATCCCTGCTGCGCAATGCGACCATCAAATATAAATCCAGTCTACGCTCTGCCATTGGTATACGTCATGCACGCATCGAACAGAAGTCATGTGGCTTCATGGGGGGGTCGTTTAATACGCGTGAGTATTTTCATGGTGCGTCGAAACGGGTGTTCCGTTCCGTCAAATGGCTGTTTCTACTACTGGTGTTCCCGGTGCCGGTGTTGCTGATCGCCATCGGGCTGGGCGCTGACCTTTTCATGATACTTGCCTTCGCATTTGTCATTCAGTATGTCGGCCTGCTTGCCGAACGCTGGTTCTTCTTTGCCCAGGCAAGGCATCCGCAAAACCTGTATTACCAAACGGTTTAAAGATTCGTTTTATTACCGTAAAGTCCACAAAAAAGGCTACCGATGTTTACCTGCAGAGCGCAGAGAACGCTTCACGTTTTCGGAGCGACTTTAGTCGCGAACATCTGCAACTCGCGACTAAAGTCGCTCGCGGAATCAAGGATCTATACGTCTCCGCGCCTCTGCGGTTAATATAGAAAATTTGTTTACGCTTTGCTGTTCATTTTTACGGTATTTTTTCTCTGTGCACCTGTCGTTGTTGTACTACGCTTATACACAGCGTAACAGAAAACAGTTAAACCTAAATACCGCAGTTGATCGCTATTACCACAAGCCCGTATTTCTCACCAGTCGGTGTAGGATACTGATAAGGCATTGGTCCTTAGGAGAAAGCCAGGTTGATCAGAAATGCAGTGCGTTCTTCAAGCGAGCCTATCACGGTTCAGGCTGGTCTGCGTGTCCGTAAGCTGGCTCTTCACTCAAACCGTAGCTATTGCTACGCTTTTCGCTCCAGAGCGGCGCTTACGAACACGAATCCTGCGCCTGCTCCCGTGATCCTGGTGAGAAATGCGGGCTAGTCAACACTATGATTATTAGAATAATTATGCAGTATTTGATGTTCACCCAACAGGTGAGTCGCTACACAGTTCATCGCCGCCCCTCAAGCGCCATGGCGGCGTTGCAACTTTTGCCAAGGACTGCGGCCATTGGCTGCAAGTCGCGCCTTGCCCTTGCGCTTGAGGAACAACGCTAAATCTGCGTTCAACTGCGGAATCCAGGTTAAATCATGCCGGAACAAAAAGATCTTGAACTGCTGATTGACGGCCATACGCCGATTTTGCAGATCGAGACCCACGAAGAGAAGCGCGCCCTTGACCTGCTTGTCAGAGTCGCAACCCAACATTTCATCCCAGTATTCAAGTGGTCGGTCACCGAGGGTCTGAGACGGATCGATATCGATCTCGGCGTGCAGCGGCACAATGCGGAGCCCAAGGATGTGCTCGGTCATATCAAGTCATCCAAAGTTGATGGCATCTATGTCATGCTGGATTTTGATCCCTATATTCAGGATCCGGTTAATGAGCGCTATATCAAAGAAATAGCGATGCAGTACGAGGGCACCCGAAACAAACTGGTGTTTATTAGTCACAAAATCGCTATGCCCGCCGGCCTGGCCAAGCGTGTTGCCAGGTTTGAATTGAAGCTGCCTGATGCGTCTGCTCTGGAACAGCTTGTGCGTGAAGAAGCGCTAAAGTGGCAGAAGGAATCCGGCAAACAGGTGACGACGAATGCAAAAGTACTGCAGCGCCTGGTGAAAAACCTGTCTGGACTGACCATCAGCGATGCCCGGCGTCTGGTACGAAATGTTATCGTCGATGATGATGCAATTACCGAAGATGATCTACCCGAAATCATGCGTGCCAAGTATCAGCTACTCAATCGCGAGGATGTGCTGTCTTTCGAATTTGAAACGACGCGCTTCTCTGAAGTCGGTGGCATGCGTAAGCTCAAACGCTGGCTAGAACAGCGCGAGAACATATTTCATGGCCTGATCGATGGCCATGCGCTGGATAAACCCAGGGGTGTCTTGCTGCTCGGTGTCCAGGGTTGCGGTAAGAGCCTGGCGGCCAAGGCGATAGCCGGTGTCTGGCAGGTACCCTTGTTGCGGTTCGACTTTGGCGCGTTATACGATAAGTACATTGGCGAGTCTGAGAGGAACCTGAGGGAGTCGCTCAGGACCGCAGAAGTCATGGCGCCGTGCGTGATGTGGATCGATGAGATCGAGAAAGGCGTATCAGGCGGGAATGATGATGGTACGTCAAAACGCATTCTGGGCTCACTGCTGACATGGTTGGCAGAAAACAGGGAGCATGTGTTTATTGTCGCGACAGCCAATAATATCGATGATTTGCCGCCGGAGCTGATACGCAAGGGACGACTCGATGAGATATTTTTCGTGGATTTACCGAAGCCGGATGTGCGTAAACAGATCTTTGCTATTCATCTGGCCAAACGCCAGATAAACCGGCCTGAAATCGACCTGGCCAGGCTTGCAGCTGAAACCGATGGTTTTTCGGGAGCGGAAATCGAGCAAGCGGTTGTCAGTGCGGTGTACGGCAGTTACGGTACTGGAGAGCCCATTACCGAAGAGGGTCTGCTGGCTGAGATCAAGACAACCCGGCCGCTGTCTGTGGTGATGGATGCGCAAATACATCAGCTGAAGCAGTGGGCCGAGAGCCGAACGGTGCCGGTTGATTAGGGGATATTCACCGCAGCGGTTACATCATCTGTTAATACGTGCTGTATCCAAACCAGCCCGGATGTTGCACGAAGGCGGGCATGCAATGTTAAGGACTAGTCGATATTTCAATAAGCTACGCTCGATTTTACGAGGTATTGCTCGCTTACGGTTTGTCCTATTCGTGCAACATTATGTCTAGTACGTCGTGCTATAACCAATCTTGCGCTGGATATCACGCATGATGATATAGATCCACGGCCACAGCACCGCGCCGGTAACACAGGGCATAAAGAACAGCCAGGTATGCGGTGCGTGGCCGACGATGCCGCTCACCCAGAGCACAATCAACTGCTTCAGCAGCAGCAGGAAAAAGATAACGATGGCTTGTTGCAACAGTGAGGCCACGCGTAATCGCTGGTGTTGTATGTGGACAATATAAATCACCAGCACTAGCCCCAGTGCATTCTGGCCAAGAATAGCGCCGTGACTGACATCCAGCATCAAGCCTGCCATCCAGGCGAGAGTGACACCCGTTTTTGCGGGTGAAGTCATGGCCCAGTAGATCATGGCCAGTGTTACCCAATCGGGTCTGAACTCGATGGCCCAATCGGGCAGGGGAATGATTGCCAGCATAAAGGCGACGAATATCGTCAGGCTTGCTGCCTTGAAATTACTCGCTCGCATCGACAGCCTCCTCTGAGGCTTGCTCAACGCTTTCTTCGGTGGACGCCTCGACAGCCTGCTGCTCTATTTCCTCGTCGACCGACTCGATTTCGGGCGTGGAATGTTGATGACGTTGAGTCCACACCAGTAGAACCTCACGGCTGGTATCGAGTTGTGCCAGCGGTTCAGCGCGCACGTCGACAAAGGTTTCACCGGTGTCACGATCGATCCGGGTTATGGTGGCGACGGGGTAATTTCTTGGAAAGCGTTCACCGAGTCCGGACGAAATCAACTTGTCGCCGACCTGAATATCGGCGTTATGGGGTATGTGTCGGAGGTCGAGATAATCAGTCTGCCCGGTTCCAAAGGCGACACTTCGCAGGCCTGTACGATCAATCTGAACCGGTATTGCATGACTGACATCGGAGATCAGCATGGCTGTCGATGTCATTGCATTGACGTAGACAATTTGTCCCATGACGCCGTGCGCATCGATGATGGGCTGACCTCTGTAAACGCCATATTTGGCGCCCTTGTTGAGTACAATGAAATGCCGGTACGGGTCAACATCAACCGCCACAATCTCTGCGATCAGATGGTCCTCTGGGGTTTTCGGTGTGGCAGACAATAACTGGCGCAGCCGTTCATTTTCCTTTTCCAGAATATCCAGTTTCTGTAATTGAACCCGGCTTTGCAACTGCATATCTTTGAGGTGCTGGTTTTCCTGCAGCAGCGTCTGGTGAGCGCTCAGATTTTCCTGGCCCCAGTAGTAAAGCCGAATCGGCAGGTCGACGACATATTCGACCGGATAGAGCAGATAGGACAGGGTATTGCGCACAGTATCCAGATGTTGCCAGCGATGATCGGCTGTCATCAGAATAATAGACAGAATGACCAGGATGATCATGCGCAGGGTGACAGCGGGGCCTCTTAGAAAAAGCGTTTGCATGGCTTCAGCAACACGAAACAGGCTTCGGGAGTGACATCATGCCATCCTTATTCAACAGCGAGGAAATCACCCCCATGCTTGTCGATCAGTTCGAGGACACGGCCACCGCCACGGGCGACGCAGGTTAACGGGTCTTCGGCAGTGACGACCGGCAAGCCGGTTTCTTCCATCAGCAAACGGTCAAGGTCTTTGAGTAAAGCGCCGCCACCGGTCAACACAATACCGCGTTCTGCGACATCGGCACCCAGTTCTGGCGGAGTCTGTTCAAGTGCGGTCTTGACTGAGCTGACGATGCCGTGCAGCGGTTCCTGCAGCGCTTCAAGTATTTCGTTACTGTTCAGCGAGAAGCTGCGCGGTATGCCTTCAGAAAGGTTGCGGCCCTTGATTTCAATTTCCAGCAGTTCCTGTCCAGGGTAGGCATTGCCGATCTGTTTTTTTATTTTTTCTGCGGTGGCCTCACCGATCAGGATGCCATAGTTTCTACGCACATAAGAAATAATCGCATCATCAAAGCGGTCACCACCGACGCGTACCGATGCTGCATAGACAATGCCGTTCAGGGAAATCACAGCGACTTCCGAGGTGCCGCCACCGATATCCAGCACCATTGAGCCACGTGGTTCATCGACCGGCATGCCGGCACCGATGGCCGCCGCCATCGGTTCTTCGATCAGGTATACCTTGCGTGCACCAGCGCCAGCAGCCGACTCCCTGATCGCTCTGCGTTCGACCTGGGTTGCACCACAGGGAACACAAATCAGCACACGTGGGCTGGGTCGCAGAATCTGCGATTCATGGACCGAGCGAATAAAGTGCTGCAGCATTTTTTCGGTAATATTGAAATCGGCGATAACACCGTCACGCATCGGGCGTATCGCTGTGATATTCTGTGGTGTACGACCGAGCATGCCCTTGGCATCCTTACCATAGGCTTCGATCGATTTCGGGCCACCGGGTCCACGGTCCTGCCGTACGGCTACGACAGAGGGTTCATCGAGTACGATACCTTTACCGCGAGCATAGATCAGCGTATTTGCGGTTCCGAGGTCAATAGATAAATCGTTAGAAAAGAGTCCCCGAATGCGGTTAACAAACATGTGTTGGAATACCTGTTAAGAGTAAAAATTATAATTATTATGCTTATGATATGAATATATAGGCCATTTGAACGTGTTTGGCCAAAAACTGCGCGTACTCTATCAATCGCTATCCTGCAGGGCAAGCAAAATCCCTGTTAAAACGTCTTCAGCGGCCTGTTTCGGAAGAGTCGCAGCCCGGTTTGTGCTAACATCCCGCCTCTTGTTATTGAGGCTGGTATTAGCCTGAAATACAGTGCTGGTTTACAACTGCATATGGAGACCTGATGTCACTCGATACTGATGATATAAAATCGATCGCCCAGCTTGCCCGACTCAAGATTGATGAAGCCGATGTGCCCGGCTACGCGACCAATTTATCCAACATTCTCGACCTGGTTGAGCAAATGAATTCGGTCGATACCGAAGGTGTCATCCCGATGTCTCACCCGCTCGATGTCGTGCAGCGGCTGCGCGAAGATGAAGTCACCGAGACCAATCAACGCGATGCGTTTCAGAAGGTGGCACCGGCAACCCAGGATGGTCTTTACCTGGTGCCCCGGGTTATTGAATAAGCCGGGGTTGCGCGAATGAGGCATTTCCACGATAAAACGCTCGCAGAGTTATCCGCCTTGTTACAGGCGGGTGATGTCAGCAGCAGTGAGCTGACGGAGAGTTATCTGGCACGTATCAAACAGTATGACGCGACCCTCAATACGTTCATTACTGTTGTCGAAGATCAGGCGATGCAACAGGCGAGCGAAGCTGATAAGGCACTGAAAGCGGGCGGGGCTGGTGTGTTAACCGGCGTGCCGATCGCTCACAAGGATATATTTTGTACCCAGGGTATCAGAACCAGTTGCGGTTCGAAAATGCTGGATAACTTCATCTCGCCCTATGATGCGACCGTGGTCAAAAAATTCAAAAAGGCTGGCGCGATTACCCTGGGCAAGACCAATATGGATGAGTTCGCCATGGGCTCGTCAAACGAAACCAGTTATTACGGCCCGGTCAGAAACCCCTGGAACACTGACACGGTGCCTGGTGGCTCTTCAGGTGGCTCGGCGGCGGCAGTTGCATCAAGGTTGACACCGGCCGCGACAGGTACTGATACCGGCGGCTCGATAAGACAACCGGCGGCGTTGTGCGGCATTACCGGACTGAAGCCGACATACGGTCTGGTATCACGCTACGGCATGATCGCTTTTGCGTCCAGTCTTGATCAGGCCGGTCCAATGGCCCAAAGTGCAGAGGATTGTGCATTGATGTTGAACACCATGGCCGGTTTCGATGAAAAGGACTCGACCAGTCTCGAAAAAACAATCCCGGATTACACGGCGGGGCTGAAAAATTCCATCGAGGGTTTGCGTATCGGATTGCCCAGGGAGTATTTTGACGAGGGGCTGAATGACGGTGTCAGGGGGGTCATACAGGCAGCGCTAGATACGTACCATGATATGGGTGCCGAGCTGGTCGATATTACGCTGCCGAATTCTGGCCTGTCTGTTCCGGTTTATTATGTCGTCGCGCCGGCTGAATGCTCGGCCAACCTGTCTCGGTTCGATGGGGTGCGTTACGGCTATCGCTGTGAGGATCCGCGTGATCTGTTCGATTTATATACACGCTCGCGCGGTGAAGGTTTCGGTGCTGAAGTCAAACGCCGCATCATGGTGGGTACCTATGCTTTATCCGCCGGCTATTACGATGCCTACTATTTGAAGGCGCAGCAATTAAGGCATTTGATCAGCGATGATTTCAAGGCGGCCTTTAACAGCGTTGACGTCATCATGGGGCCGGCATCACCGGGTCCGGCGTTCAAGCTCGGTGAGAAGGCAGAAGATCCCATTTCAATGTATTTGTCAGATATATACACCATCGCAGTCAACCTGGCCGGCCTGCCCGGCATATCCGT
Organism: uncultured Gammaproteobacteria bacterium; assembly: GCA_942492025.1. Lineage (GTDB taxonomy): Bacteria > Pseudomonadota > Gammaproteobacteria > SZUA-229 > SZUA-229 > JABDQW01. Next base: position 146,364 of record CALODJ010000004.1, read on the forward strand.
ACCCGCTGGATTTACTGATAACAAACCTGTCGGTCTACAGATCATCGGCAACTATTTCGAAGAAAGCCGCCTGTTGAATGTCGCCCACACGTACCAGCAACACACCGACTGGCACCGGCAGATACCTGACGGGTATAAATAACCGCAGAGGCGCAGAGGTAACATGTTGATATTGCTGTCTGTTTTAGGGGCTGAAGTTGGCCTGGTTGTTCGATGTATGTACAGCTTGAAGATAGTACAATGGATTCAGTGGCAGCGTGGTTTACATGTGATTTTATCGAATCAAAAAACTTCTCTGAGTCTCTGCGGTAAATGAATCAGTTCTGCGGTCAAAATAAAAGATGAATTACGAAGCAGTTATCGGCCTGGAAATACACGTCCAGCTGGCCACGAAATCGAAAATCTTTTCCGGTGCCAGCACCGCCTACGGTGCCGAGCCCAACACGCAGGCCTGTGCGGTCGATGTGGCGCTGCCCGGTGTGCTGCCGGTATTGAATAAGGAAGTCGTGCACATGGCGACCAGGTTCGGTCTGGCGATCGAGGCTGAAGTTGCGCAACGCTCAGTTTTTGCACGCAAGAATTACTTTTATCCCGATCTGCCCAAGGGGTACCAGATAAGTCAGTATGAGCAGCCGATCGTGGGTAAGGGCCATATCGATATCGAGCTGGAAAATGGTGAGACCAAGCGCATTGGCGTCACCCGCGCGCATCTCGAGGAGGATGCCGGTAAATCATTGCACGAGGATTTTGCCGGCATGACCGGTATCGATCTTAATCGCGCCGGTACACCCTTACTTGAAGTCGTGTCCGAGCCGGATATGCGCACGGCAGCAGAAGCTGTGGCCTACATGAAGAAAATGCATTCACTGGTTCGTTATCTGGAAATCTGTGACGGTAATATGCAGGAAGGGTCTTTTCGTTGCGATGCCAACGTTTCGATACGTCCTGCAGGTCAGCAGGCATTCGGCACACGGACCGAAATCAAGAATATCAATTCGTTCCGCTTCGTCGAGCGCGCGATCAATCATGAAATTGAACGTCAGATCGATCTGATCGAAGACGGTGGCGAAGTTGTACAGGAAACCCGTCTGTATGATTCCGCCAAGGATGAGACGCGTTCCATGCGCAGTAAGGAAGAAGCCAATGATTACCGCTATTTTCCAGACCCGGATCTGCTACCGGTCGTCATTGACCAGGCCTACCTTGATCAGGTTGGTATGGAGCTGCCTGAGTTGCCTGACCAGAAAAAACAGCGTTACATCAAGGCCTTCGACTTATCTGCCTATGATGCCGGCGTGCTCACCAGCTCACGCGAACTGGCCGATTATTTCGAGATTGTTGCAGCAAAAACAGGTGATCCCAAGTTGTCGGCCAACTGGATCAGCGGTGAGCTTGCGGCGCGGCTCAACAGGGAAGAACTGGACATCAGCGCATCGAAAGTCAGTGCTGAGGCCTATGCAGAACTTCTGACGCGGATCAAAGACAACACCTTATCGGGCAAAATTGCCAAGGATGTTTTTGAAGCCATGTGGCAAGGTGAGGGGAGTGCTGACGAGATCATCGAAAGCAGGGGCCTGAAGCAAATTACAGACACTGGCGCTATCGAGGCCATGGTCGATGCAGCGATTGCCAGCAATCCCGAGCAGTTTGAGCAGCTCAAGGGCGGCAAGGACAAACTGATGGGCTTTTTTGTCGGCCAGGTAATGAAAGCCTCGAAAGGCAAGGCCAATCCTGCTCAGGTCAATGAACTTATGCGTAAAAAGCTGGAAAATTAACCACGTGGCACAGAGAAGGCGTGGGTGGGTGTTGATCAACTTTAGCTGAGGCCTTTGCCGCCAATGGTCACATAGCTTGCGACGATACCGGTAATGTTTCTTGCGAGCGTGGCGTCTCTGCGCCATAGCATTGTATTAAACTTATAACCGCGGAGTACCCTGCGTTTTTGTGGAAGGTATTATGTATGAATGACGGCGAGTTTCACACAATAGCTGACCAGGCCATCGAGGATATCCAGGAAGCGATCGATGACAGCGGTGCTGACATCGATTATGAAGCAGTCGGTGGTGTGTTGACACTTGAATTTGACAATGGCTCTAAAATTATTTTCAGCAAGCAAGCACCGGCGATGCAATTGTGGATGGCAGCGCGTGCAGGGGGGTTTCACTTCGACTATGACAGTGAAAAGCGGCAGTGGAACTGCGATAGCGGTGACAACGAAGAGCTCTATGCGATGCTCAGCCGGCTTGCCAGTGATCAAAGCGGAGATCGCATTGAATTGTCACCACCCTGATTTTGGTTCAGGCAGTCGATTGCATTCAAATCCTTTCAATCACCACGAACAGACTGATGTTTATTCAGATCGTTTTATGGTAATCTAGAGGCAGGTGGTTTTAACTAGAAAGAAAGATTTAGCAGGTATTCTTAAAAATTTGCTAAAATTTTTAAATAAGTGCTTATTTTAAGAAAATATGCACGTAGAATACAAAATACATTGGCTTGGTTGGCTACCAAGATGTCAATTGAATGATCACTGTTATAAAAACAATAATAACAACAGTATTGCTAGCGGTATTACTGGGCTCCACGAGTGATGTCGAAGCACGCCTGAAATACTACCGGTATAACGCCGATATTCCCATGGTCGAGACAACGCTCAATATGATGGTTGCGATGGGTGTGCTCGAACAAATACCTGGTCATCTGGTTCATGATGGCAATCCCTACAGTCGCCTCATCAATGCGCAATACGGACGATATGCACCTACGCCCTATGCTGTTCCGGTAAATACAGGGTATTACAACTCCCTGGGTTATGATCGCTACCAGGGTCGTGGTCTCAATCCTTACACGCGCAATTACCGATCTCCCTACGGCTATGACGGTGGTTTTAGCAATTGGGGCAGCCCCTGGGGGGGTAATCAATGGGGGGGTGGTCAATGGGGGGGCGATCCCTGGGGCAGTCACTGGGGAGGCGATCCCTGGGGTAGTCACCGGGGAGGCCATCCCTGGGGTAGTCAACAGTGGGCTAGTCCGTGGAATACAACAAGGGGTAATTCCTGGGATAGCGCTTATGGCAACCAGCTGAATACGCCCTGGAGCAGCCTATGGGGTAATCGACTGAATTCTCCCTGGGCCAGTACTTGGAACAATCCCTGGAACTATCCCGGGGGCAGCGCCGGAAACAACCTGTGGATGAGTCCTCTGTCTAATTCGATAGTGAATCCCTTCGTCAATCCGATGTCTGGCGCTGGAACATGGTCGGGTGTACCTGGTTATTCAACTACGCCGAGCATACCAGGTTATACACCGGGCTACACAACCGGTACACAGGGTGCTATACCAGGCTATACACCGGGCTATACAACCGGTACACAGGGTGCTATACCAGGCTATACACCCGGTACACTGGGTACTATTCCAGGCTATACACCCGGAACACAGGGTGCTATTCCAGGCTACACACCCGGTACACAGGGTACTATTCCAGGCTATACACCAGGTATGCAAGGCTATCGACCGGGGAATACCTCAGCCAATAGCTATGGAAATAGCGGGGCATCATACTTCGCAGATGATAACAAGGCGGTGAAGGCCCCTTATGGACCTGATCAATCAAGGATTAACTCTTTTGGTATTAACAACATAGCTTATAGCGGGTCGTCTGGCGATGCGAGAAAACCCATGCCAGGATCCGACAGAAGTGCAATTGGCAAGCTCAATCGGCGACTGGACGGCCTGTGGATAGGCGAACGTGGAGAAATGCTGGGTGTTCGTGGCGATAGCTTCCTGTGGTACGACGGCAAGGAAAGGTATGCCAATGGCAAGCTGCTGATGACATCAACAATGCTGAAAGTAACGCCCGCAGGCACACGCAGGGAGTTCAGCATGCACTATCGTCTGGTGGATAATGAGCTGTATACGGTGAGCAGAAACGGCAAAATGCGCGCTTTCAACCGGACACCATTGATACAACAGACACACTTGGCCGGCGAGCTCTATGCATCGCCTTCGAGTTATAATACGGGATCGACTTCGTCGTTTGTCAACAGATCAGAATTTGGCTCTGACAATGCATCAGATTCGGGCACCGGTTCGGTATTTACGGACACGGAACAGCAGGCCAATGGCCGTGGTTCAGCACTCAAGCTGTACTGGGGTGAAAAATCACCGATGTGGAGCCCGAATGCCTCGGCCGCATCGATTAAAGATGATACAGAGGCAACAGAGCTTCCACCGGCACGCCAACACCGCCATGCCGCTGATGAGCATGCTGCGTATTCGGTTGAGGGCGCGGATACGTTTTTCGTTGAAACAACACCTGTCAGTGGGGCTGGTGCCATCTGGAAATCATCGAGCGAGGAAATGCCAGGCTTCACTGATTTCGCAACATCGAAACCAGCCACACGGCCGAGTCAATCGCAACGCTACGCCCGCCCGCTCGCACAGTTTCGCCAGCAGCATAATCAAGCTGTGGCGTCGGTCAATCAATCTGGTACAAATAGCGACAGGTGGAAGCCGCTTACTCCGTTTTCAGCACCACTTGCGGTAATGAATCCAGCTGCGACGGTTGAAGGTGATCTATCATTGAGTTCGGCTTCAGCGAGTGGAATTGAAGCTGACGCGCCATCCTGGAAAACGGCTGGTCGATCATCGAGTTTCTGGAGCCAGGGCGCCGAAAGCTCAGTTGAGCGACACGATCCGAGTCTTTATCTGTATTCGTACTTTAAGTTACCGGTAACTTCGATTACAGCTGCAACTGCGCGAGCTCCAAAAATCGGTAATATCTGGTCACCCTCGGCATCTTACTCAGACAAGGCTAAAGCTGGCTTTGAGAAATCGGCTGCAATAAAGAATCAAAGCAGCAACATCTGGAAACAGAATCCGTCTTTTGCCGATAACCAGCGTAATATTACAGCGACGAACACCTACTATTCAGCAGCTAAGAACGCGCCCGATGCGACAATGCTGGCAAATTCCAGAGTGAAAAAGTTCGTCTGGGCAGAGAATAGAGGTTGGGAATAACCCGCATTTCTCACCAGGGGGCGATAAAATTACGCAAGGATTTGAATTGATGAAATACATCCCCGTATTTCACCCGTCGGGGGTCGCCTTGCGGTCCAGATCCGTTCCAGACGGATTTGCCACGATGGATTTATGAAGAAGCGGTTTAACAGTGTGTAATGCCGACTGAGATATTCGATTCCCCTACACATAGCGCAGATTAATGGGCTGCACATCACCACCGGCTATTCGATAAGCACGCATTTCAGGCGCGCCATCGCTCTTCAGCGATACGATGAGATAATAGGCATGAGGATAAGTGGCTTCTGCAATATCGACTGCTGAGGGTACGGGCGGGCTGTAAAGATGTGAATGCACGATTGCCAGCAGGTTTTCACCGTGTTCACGCATATGCCTCATCGCGGCAATTTGCTGCTTGGGCGCCATCTCAAAGCGGGTTGCGGGATCGGTTGCTACATTGTCTATCGGATAATAACGTGCCGGATCCTCTCCCGCAGCGCTGAGCAGTCCACATGACTCAGTATCTTCATGCGCTAAGGCCTGGGTCAGAATTTGCTTTACCAGTTCACCTGGAAGGACGAGTTCGGTTTTCATCGCCTTGATCGCCACACACCGGGCAAGCTGGATCCTGCCTTAATTGCAGACTGTGCCAGCGCATTGTCAGAGCCTCCAGAACCAACAATCGACCGACCAACGGCTCTCCGATAGCGCAGATCAGCTTGATCGATTCAAGCGCCTGAATAGTCCCAATAATTCCGACGACCGGCGCCAACACGCCGGTTTCGCTGCAGGTCTCTGCTTCATCCCCGGTCTTCGGATACAGGCACTGGTAACAAGGACTATCGTCCAGGCGTTTATCAAAAACACTGACCTGACCTTCGAAGCGTATTGCCGCACCGGATACCAGCGGTGTGCGTTCTTCAACGCAGGCACGATTGACGTCAAAGCGGGTCTGGTAATTGTCGCTGGCATCGATAACGACATCGGCTTTTTGTGCAAGCGTGTGAAGTGTGTGCGCTTCCGGTTTTTCATCCAGCGTGTCGATTTGAATATCGGGATTAATCGCCAGTAAATTCCGCCGGGCTGATTCCACCTTGGGTTGATCGATATCATCGTGGTGATGAACAATCTGACGTTGCAGGTTAGTCAGCTCCACCCTGTCAAAATCGACCAGAGTCAACGTGCCCACACCGGCCGCGGTCAGGTAAATCGCGGCGGGAGAGCCGAGCCCGCCGATGCCAATGATCACCACATGTGCTTCTGCCAGTTTCTGCTGACCGGCTATGTCCAGCTGTGGCAGCATGATCTGCCGGTTGTAGCGAAGAAGTTGCTCATCATTCATAGGTTTCATGATATCCGCTCTAGCGCGGGTATTGCGTCAAGGATCTGGATGTATAGGGCCAGGCTGTCACTTCAGTCGTGCCGGTATCGGATTCTGAAGTGCATACGCAATAAAAGCCGATTCGCGAACACGCAGTAGGCTGATGTGATCAAACAAACTTGCGCCAGTTATGTGGACGCGGGTCCTTCAATGAGGGGTGTCTCAGTGAAATTGAGGGTTGATTGTCGTGCGAGTGCTGGTCAACACCTATACTGGCGCGCAATGCGTCTTCACAATAGGAATAAACCGCGCGCTTGAGGTTGGCGATGACGTCATCATGAAGATCAAAACCGACATCGCGCAATGCAGATTCGATCATTTGCAGGGTAAGTACCTCGACGCTGTAATGGATCTGCAGGTTATAAGGATCCACCACCTCAGTACGCTGAATACCCGGCACATCTGCCAGCAATTGCGCGGCCTTCCTCGCCTGGTCAGGTGTTGACAGCTTGAAGCGTATCAAACGATTCTTGATGATGTCATTGCATAATGTCATCAGACCAATCTAGGACAGATGGTCGTTGAATTCAAGCCCCTGAACGAATATAGCGGCCTGCGGTGGCTCGTGGCAAGGCTGCCAGATCGGTCAGCTGGACGATTTCTACGAATCCGTTATGTTGGAAGCAGTCAAGTACGGCCGGTTGCTGGTCGTAGCCATGTTCGATAATCAGCCAGCCGTCTGTGTCGAGATAATCGCCTGCCCGCCGGGTCAGAATGTGGATGGCATCCAGGCCCTCTGCACCCGCAGCAAGCGCATTCAAGGGTTCAAAGCGCACATCTGCTTGCGTCAGGTGGCAGTCATCGTCGGCGACGTAGGGCGGATTACTGATGATCAGATCAAAAACACGGCCTTCTATGGGTTCAAACCAGCTGCCCTGGATGAAGTGTATATTGTCAAGTTCAAGCGTTGAGGCGTTGGTAGTGGCTATTTTGAGTGCTGCCGCAGAGTTGTCGGTCGCGACGATATTCCAGTCGGGATGTTCGGCGGCCAGCGCACAGGCGATGGCTCCACTGCCGGTGCCAAGATCGGCGATTCTCATACGCGCACGCTTTGAGAACCTGTCCAGCACGAATTCGACCAGGGTTTCGGTTTCAGGCCGCGGAATCAATACGGCCTGGCTCACCTTGAGTGATAGCGACCAGAACTCCTTTACACCGGTGATGTAGGCGATTGGTTCGCCGTCGAGGCGTCTTTTCAGAACCTTAGTGTATTTTGCTGCTTGCTGTGGTGTCAGTTCTTTGTCTGGCCAGGCAATCAAATGACTGCTGCTACAGCCAAGAATCTGACACAGCAGGATACTGGCATCCGCGTCCGGGCTCGGGCTGACCGTCTGCAACTGTCGACGGGCGTCACTCAAAGTGTTGCTAATCGTGGTCACGAACGCGTCTAGCTCGCATTTCTCACCAGGATCACGGGAGCAGGCGCAGGATTCGTATTCGTAAGCGCCGCTCTGGAGCGAAAAGCGTAGCAATAGCTTGGGCGAAGCAGCCGTAGGGTGCGCCGTGCGCACCGAAACAGCCCAGCACACTGAGGATTCACGGTGCGCACGGCGCACCCTACGATCTCATGCAAACCAAGACCAGCCTGAAGCGTGATAGGCAGGCTTGAATAACACACTGTATTTTGGGTCATCCTAGCTTTACTCCAGATAACCAATGCCATATCAGTTTGCTGCGCCGCCTGGTGAGAAATGCGGGTTAGCAGTATGTTAGTCAGCAAGCGACGCCAGCTGTTCGGCCTGGTATTCATTGTTCAGGGGATCGATGACCTGATCCAGATTACCCTGCATAAATTCGTCGAGTTTGTACAGAGTCAGGTTGATGCGGTGATCGGTGACGCGCCCCTGGGGGAAGTTGTAAGTCCGTATCCTCTCCGAGCGGTCACCGCTGCCAACCAGGCTTTTACGCGTCTGTGCTTCCTGCTTTCGCTGCTTTTCATGCTCGCTGTCCATAATGCGCGCCTGCAGCAGGGACATCGCGCGTGCCTTGTTTTTGTGCTGCGAGCGCTCGTCCTGGCATTCGACCACCATGCCGGTCGGGATGTGTGTCAGCCGAACAGCGGAGTCGGTTTTGTTGACGTGCTGACCACCGGCACCGGAAGCACGGAAAGTGTCAACACGTAGATCGGCGGGATTAATCTCTATCTGCTCGATTTCACCGGGTTCCGGCATGATCGCGACTGTAGCGGCCGAAGTGTGCACACGCCCCTGGGATTCGGTTTCGGGTACACGTTGCACCCGGTGTGCACCGGATTCAAATTTAAGACGTGAATAGGCTCCCGCGCCGATGATGCGGGCGATAATCTCCTTGTAACCACCGTGTTCGCCTTCGTTCTGGCTCAATATTTCCACTTGCCAACGGCGCATTTCGGCATAACGGCAATACATGCGGAATAGATCGCCAGCGAAAATGGCGGCCTCATCCCCGCCGGTACCGGCGCGTATCTCCAGGAAAATGTTGCTGTTGTCATGCGGGTCTTTGGGTAATAGCAGCTTTTGCAGCTCGGTTTCCAGAGAACCAACCTCGGCAGAGGCGGATGCTTTCTCTTCGCTGGCCATTTCGCGGATTTCCGGATCATTATCGGCGAGCATTTCATCAGCGCTTTTCAGGTTGTGTTGCGCCGAGGTGTAATCCTGGTAGCAGTTAACGACCGGCTCCAGCTGGGCATACTCCATCGAGAGATCACGGAACTGGTGCTGGTCACCAATTACATCCGGGTCTGCGAGCAGCCCGGTAATTTCTTCGTAGCGGTCAATCAGATTATTGAGTTTATTGAGTATCGAATCTTTCACAACAATATTGAATCAGTTGTTTTTATTGCTCGTATTTTTGTCGATAAATAGACGACGGGCGGCCTGGATCAGGTCATGTCGCTCCTCCTCGCCGGCCTTGCGCAGCTCGGTACAGGGTTGATGCAGGAACTTATTAGTAAGCGTGTGTGCCATAAAGGTCAGTACGTCTTCCGGCTTCTGGCCTGCTGAGAGTTGTTTCACGGATTTTTTCAGCACTGCGTCACTGAAGTCCATCGCGGTAGAGCGCAATTCGGAGATGACGTCAACCGCAACCAGTGAACGTTGCCAGTCGAGGTAATGTTCCACTTTTTCATCAATGATTTCATGCGCTTGTTCCGCGGCCTGTTGGCGGTTCTGCAGGTTCTCATTGATCACCTCCTGCAGGTCATCGACAGAATACAGGTAAACGTCATCGAGTGAAGTGACTTCGGGCTCAATATCCCGCGGTACAGCAAGGTCAACCATGAATATAGGTGCGTGTTTGCGCTTTTTCAAGGCCCGCTCAACCGTGCCCTTGCCGAGCACGGGCAACGGGCTGGCCGTCGATGCAATCACAATATCTGCCTGGTGAAGAAAATCCCCGATGTGTTGCAGGCTGATGGCCAGGCCATCGAACTCATGGGCCAGTTTCTGCGCGCGTTCAAGACTGCGGTTTGCAACTATAACGTTTTTTATCTGCTGGGATTGCAGGTGTCGCGCAGCAAGTTCGATGGTTTCACCAGCGCCGATCATCATTGCGGTGGAATCATTCAAGTCGCCGAAAATCTGCCGTGCCAGGCTGGCCGCGGCAAACGCAACCGACACCGGGCTTGAGCCGATCGCTGTGTCGGTGCGCACTTGCTTGGCCACTGAGAATGAATGTTGAAACAGTTTACCCAGCAGCTGGCCAATGGTGCCCTCGTGACTGGCTGTGATATACGCCTGTTTCATCTGACCTGCGATCTGGGGTTCACCGAGCACCATGGAATCGAGCCCGCTGGCCACTTCCATCGCATGGCGGATTGTTTGTTTATGACCGTGTATGTACAAATGTCCCTGCAGTTCTGACGTCGCTAAACCATGGAAAGTGCTGAACCAATCAAGCAGCGGCTGGTCATCAATGCTGTCAGTGTTAATATCGGCCGGATTATCCGCGTGCAAGGCACAATATAATTCAGTACGATTACAGGTTGACAGGATTGCGGCTTCGGTTACGCCATTGACCTTGATCAGGCTGTTCAGCGCCTCGCGCATGTTTTGCGGGGTAAATGCCAGCTTCTCACGCAACTTCAGAGGCGTGGTTTTGTGGTTTAGGCCTAAAGTTATCAAGGACATAGCTGGCGTATGCGTTGCGAAAAAAACATGTAATTTTGCGGCATGCCATAGCTTAACTCAAGCATGCCAAAATCTGACTGAAAATGAGTTATATTCTTCATATGAAATCGAGTTATCAGAAACCCAAAGAGTTCCATTACCGGGGGTTATGGATAAGTCTGATTCTGATGGCGGTATTGGCGCTGAATAGCTGCGCGACCATCAATCAGCAGGGCGGCGCTGAGGGTCCCGATACAGCCGGGGCCAGGTCGGAACTGAGTGGGGATTTGTTGTACGAGTTACTGGTTGGGGAATTTGCCGGAAATGCCGGCGATACAACGCTTGCCATCGAGTCGTATGATCGGGCCGCAATGATAACGCAGGATGCGCGGGTCGCGGCTCGGGCAACCTATATCGCTGTGTACAGCGAGCAGTACGAAAAGGCGCTGGATCTGCTGGAACGATGGGAAAAACTCGAACCCGAAGACCCTGATATTCCACGTTTGTATGCCACAACCTATCTCAAGCTCGGGCAACCATTGTCTGCAGCAGCCTACATACAGAGTATTCTCGATACCGTCGAAGGCAACGGCCATGACAAAGCACTGGCAGTTAAACGGCTGCTGGCAAAGGAATCCAGTGTTGAAGACGGCCTGATCGTTCTGGATACGTTGAATAAGTCCGATCCTGGCAATCAGCATATGCTGATCCTGCAGGCGCGTTACGCGGCCCAGCTGGAGAAGTTTGACGAGGCCATTGTATTGCTTGATCACGTGCTGGAAATAGATCCTACGCAGGCGGATGTGCATATTATCAAGGCAAGGATACTCGCTGCCCAGGGTAAACAGGAGCAGGCGATGGCGCTGGTTGCCCTGGTGTTAATGGAACAGCCGGACAACGATCACCTGCGACTGCAATATGCGCGCATGCTGGTCGAGCAAAGACAGTTCCACCAGGCTAAGGCCCAGTTCAATCTGCTGCTCAAAAACGACCCGCAAAATGCAGATATTCTGCTCAGTATGGGGCTGCTAGATATTGAAACAGGCGACCTGGATGATGCTGCCCTGCACCTGCAGCAATTGGTCGAAATCGGACAAAAAGAAGACATATCCAATTACTACCTGGGCAGGATCGCGCAGAATCGGGAAGAACACAAAATTGCAATCAGCTATTACTTGAAGGTCAAGTCCGGCGATTATGTGTTTGATGCCAAGCTGCGTATCGCCGGTCTGTTTGCACGCCTCGGTAGAGTGGATGAAGGTCTCCAGCAACTCGAGGTTCTTGCTGAAAAACAGACCGCATGGCCAAACCGGGTCAGAGTTTACCTCGCACAGGGTGAAATCCTCGCCAGCAAACAACGTTATGCTGAAGCCCTGGAAATGTACAGCCGTGCCCTGCAGCAGAAACCGGACGATGCGGATTTACTGTACGCGCGTGCCTTGATTGCAGAAAAAGTCGACCGTATTGATATCACTGAAGCGGATCTGCTCAAGCTGCTCTCCGCGCAACCCGAGAATGCCAATGCGCTGAACGCACTGGGCTATACACTGGCTGATAGAACAGAACGGCTTGAAGAGGCACGTGACTACATCAAACGTGCAGCAGAACTGGTGCCGGATGATCCGGCGATACTCGACAGCCTGGGTTGGGTCAGCTACCGGCTAGGCAATATGCAGGATGCGTTGAAATGGTTGGGCATGGCTTTTGAAAAACTCGAAGATGCTGAAATTGCTGCTCACTATGGCGAGGTGCTGTGGAAAAACAACCAGAAAGCCGAAGCTGAGAAAGTCTGGAATATAGGGCTGGAAAATAACGCAGATCATCCGGTGCTGCTGGAAACTATGAAAAGACTCAAGGACTGAATTGAATCTTTGCTGTTACTCCTGAAAGCCAACATGGACGTGATTCGATATTGCTGCAGCTTTAGCCTGATCGCGTTAGTCGCGTCATGTGCCAGCCTGCAGGAACAGGTCTTACAGCGTCCTGAAGACTGGGAACAACGCCTGCAGCACAACCAACAAATCAATGACTGGACCATCAAGGCCAGGCTGGGCGTTCAAGCCGAACACGAAGGCGGCAGTTTTGATGTGTTCTGGCAACAGCTGACTGACGCCTATGATATTCGACTGATAGCGCCTCTGGGGCAGGGTGCTGTCCAGATCACTGGAGACAATGGTGGTGTGACCATCAGTCTCGCCAATGGCAAAAGCGAGTATTCCGACGATGCAGAAGCCCTGTTTGCGTCCATGACAGGCATGTCATTACCGGTGGCGGGTTTGCAGGACTGGTTGCGTGGCATGCCGATTGAGGGCGAGGAAATTCAACATGCCAGCTGGAATGAGCAGGGACAGCTCTACAAACTCGAGCAGAGCGGCTGGCGCATCGAAATGAACCGCTACAAAACCATAGCAGATTTTGAGCTGCCGCATGCCTTTTATCTTGAACGCGAAGACCGACCTGAACTGAGTGTGCGACTGCTGATCCGTGAATGGCGTCCAATGCAGTCGCGGACAGATGTTCAATGAGTCAGCAAATACCGATATGGCCAGCACCGGCCAAGCTCAATCTAATGCTGCATATCACCGGGCGCAGAGCCGATGGTTATCACGAACTGCAAACGGTATTCCAGTTTCTGGACCTGTACGATGAACTGCAGTTCAAGGCCGGCAGTGATGGTCAGATCAGGCGGGCAACCGGACCGTCGGCTATTCTTGAGCAGGATGATCTCGTGGTGCGCAGTGCCATAGCCTTAAAACAAGCATCAGGCACAACGCAGGGAGCTGAGATCCGACTCAATAAACGTATTCCAGCCGGCGCCGGTCTCGGCGGTGGCAGTTCGGATGCGGCGACAACCCTGCACGCGTTGAACAGGTTGTGGAAGCTGCAGTTTGACGTTGACCAACTGGCAGCGATCGGATTAACGCTGGGTGCAGATGTGCCGGTGTTTGTCCGGGGTTATGCGGCTTTTGCCGAAGGCATTGGAGAGCGTTTGCAACCCGTCTCCCTCGAGCAATACTGGTATTTAGTGATTACGCCCGATGTGCATGTCTCAACAGCAGCAATATTCACCGACCCGGATTTGACACGGGATAGCCCAGCCATCAAAATATGCGACCTTTCGACCATCGGTTGGGAAAATGTGTGTGTTCCCGTTGTCATCAGGCACTACCCGAAGGTCGCTAAGGCATTGGAATTGCTGAACGTTTTTGCCAAGGCCAGAATGAGCGGGACCGGCGCATCGGTGTTCGCTAAGTTCTTCAGCAAACACGAAGCCGAACGGGCATTGCAGCAGCTTAAAGCAACAGCGCGCTGGAGTAATGCTTGGCAGGCGTTTATTTGCCAGGGCAGAAACCAGTCGCCCCTGTTCGAATACATGAAGACACTATAGACAAAACTTCATGGACAGTCGCCAGGCGGCTGAGGTAAGGAACACGGAACGAGTTGATATTGGGCCGTCGCCAAGCGGTAAGGCACCAGGTTTTGATCCTGGCATTCGGAGGTTCGAATCCTCCCGGCCCAGCCAAATATAGACGCTGATGTAAATGAGCGTATAGAGATGATAGTGGTAAAAATGAGAACCGATAAGAGGTTCGACTAATTTGCCGAAATAGAAGCACGCAGGCGGCGAAGGGGGGGGAATAATCCTCCCGGCCCACAATATAGACGCTGATGTAAAGAGCGTATAGAGATGATAGTGGTAAAAATGAGAACCGATAAGAGGTTCGACTAATTTGCCCGGAGCAAATTAGAACGCACGCAGTGCGGCCCGAAGGGTGGAGGGCAGGAAGCCCGGAATAATCCTCCCGGCCCAGCCACTTACCCAGGCCAACGAGTGTGGTTTTTGGTAAGTGTACAGACAGGATGAGACGCATCGTTGGTATAGCAGGTGCCTTCTATGATATCGGGTTGAAGTCCAAGCACAGCAACTTATACGACACGAGTAGCAAACAGTGACAAATGATCACAGCGGGATGATGATATTCAGTGGCAATGCCAACAGACCGCTTGCCGGTGATATCGCGGCGCGGCTGAATACGTCCCTCGGCAAAGTCGGCGTTGAGCATTTCAGTGATGGTGAGACCTGCGTCGAAGTCATGGAGAACGTGCGCGGTCGCGACGTATTCATTATTCAGCCAACGAGCACGCCGGTGAACGAGCACTTGATGGAGCTGATGGTGATGATCGATGCGATGCGCCGTGCGTCAGCACACCGGGTCACCGCTGTGATACCGTATTTCGGTTATTCACGTCAGGACCGCAAACCAAGGTCAGCGCGTGTGCCCATCACGGCGAAAGTTGTGGCAAATATGCTGACCAGTGTGCATCTCGATCGCTTGCTGACTATCGATCTGCACGCAGACCAGATCCAGGGATTTTTCGATATCCCGATGGATAATGTCTATGCCTCGCCGATACTGCTGGCAGATGTCTGGCAGCAGAGTTATCCCAATCTGCTGGTTGTATCGCCGGACGTCGGCGGCGTGGTGCGTGCGCGTGCGCTGGCCAAGAGGCTGGGTGATGCTGATCTGGCCATTATCGATAAACGTCGTCCCAAAGCCAATCAGTCCGAAGTGATGAACATCATCGGTGAAGTCGAAGGTATGAACTGCGTCATCGTTGATGACCTTGTCGATACGGCCGGTACCTTATGCAAAGCAGCGTCTGCATTGATGGATGCCGGTGCTGAAACTGTGGCGGCCTACTGCACCCATCCGGTGTTGTCCGGCAAGGCCATAGAAAACATCAATAATTCGGTGTTGAACGAACTGGTGGTCACCAACACGATACAATTGAGTGAGGAAGCCGGACAATGCAAACGCATTCGTCAGGTATCCATCGCAACCATGCTGGCAGAAACGATTCGCCGTATACATGATGAAGAATCTGTCAGTGAAATGTATATCGATTAGTCGAAACGAATTCAGGCCGCTTACGTACCGACCGGCCGGATAGAAAAGAGTTATCGCTGGTGGTGCTCTTTTAGATGAGTGTCTTCCCTGGTCGCGGGGAAGATGTATTGTAAACGCTGTTGTTGAATCTGAAATCGTTGATCAATAACCGCATTACGGAGACAAACATGAGTATTGTATTGAATGCAGAAATGCGTACAGACAAGGGGAAAGGTGCGAGCCGCCGCCTGCGTCGCGCTAATAAATTACCCGCCATCGTCTATGGCGCCGGTAAAGATCCCGAAAACCTCACTCTGGAACAAAAAGATGTGCAGCATGAGCTGCAACACGAGGCTTTTTTCACCCAGGTGCTCGAGCTCAACATCGATGGTAAAAAACAGGACGTGCTGTTGCGAGACTTGCAGCATCATCCATTCAAACTGGATATCCTGCACATCGACTTCCAGCGCGTCGAGGCTAAGAAAGAAGTCCACGTCAATGTGCCACTGCACTTTATGAATGAAGATGTCGCACCGGGCGTCAAACAGGAAGGTGGTGCAATCAGCCACATTGTCACAGAAGTCGAAGTGGTATGTCTGCCAAAAGATATTCCGGAATTCATCGAAGTCGATCTCAGTGAGTTGCGCATAGGCGATATCGTGCATTTGACAGATCTCAAAATGCCGGCCGGTGTTGAAGTGTTTGCACTTAAGCAGGGTGAGGAACACGATACTGCGGTGGTCACGATTCATGCGCGAAAGGGAGCTGAAGAGCCTGGAGCCGCTGAAGCAGGTGGTGAGGCTGAGGGTGCAGAAGGAGGCGAGTCAGAAGGCTAGTTTGTATCACTCACTGGCTAAAGGGCCTCATCACACATGAGCCGCGATGTCAGCACTCTCATTTGACATAAAGCTGATCGTGGGGCTGGGTAATCCTGGCACCAAGTACGCTGAAACCCGGCACAATGCCGGGTTTTGGTTTGTTGACGCACTGGCTGATCAGTATCGTGAACACTTCCGTCCCGAGAAAAAATTTCATGGCGAAATCGCACGCATCAATGCTGAAGGCAATGATATCTGGTTGCTGAAGCCTGACACTTTTATGAATCGCAGTGGCCTTGCTGTCGTCAGTCTTGCCCTGTTTTATAAAATCGCCCCGGCGAACATACTGGTGGCTCACGATGAAATCGATCTGAACGCAGGCATCGCGCGCCTTAAGAGTGGTGGTGGCCACGGTGGTCATAACGGACTGCGCGATATCGTTTCGCACCTGGGTACAAAGGATTTCCAACGTTTGCGGATTGGTGTTGATCATCCCGGCAGCAAGCACCTGGTTGTCGACTATGTACTGAAACGGCCGGACGCACAGGATCGTCAGGCGATCGATAAGGCAATCGATGATGCGTTGCGCGTAATGCCAAAGGTTGTTACCGGTGAGTGGGAAAAAGCCATGCATCAGTTACATACTCGATAGCATTGAACGGATTACAGTGAACAGTGCACGATGTAAGGTGCGCCGCGCGCACCTGCTTGCGGGTTATTCACGGTGCGCGCGGCGCACCCTACGGATAGTTGGCCGTTGAATACAGAACACAAATTCAGTTATTAGTGAATAGTGCAATTCAGGAAAAACGTCATTTCCGCGCAGGTGGGAAACCAGTGTCGTTTTCGCTGCTCTTTATTCATTGTTACTGTTAACAGCATAAATTGGGGTTTACATAGTGGGATTCAAATGCGGCATCGTCGGCCTGCCCAATGTCGGCAAATCAACCTTGTTCAATGCGCTGACAAAGGCCGGTATTCAGGCGGAAAATTATCCGTTCTGTACCATCGAGCCCAATGTCGGCGTAGTCGAAGTGCCCGATCCACGGCTACAGAAGATTGCCGCCATCGTCAAACCGAAAAAGATCATTCCTGCTGTGATGGAATTTGTCGACATTGCCGGTCTGGTTGCCGGCGCTTCCAAGGGCGAGGGTCTGGGGAACCAGTTTCTTGCAAACATTCGTGAAACCGATGCCATTGCCCACGTAGTGCGTTGTTTCGAGAATACAGACATCGTGCATGTCGATGGGAAGATCAATCCCGAAGGTGACATCGAAGTTATCGACACCGAACTGGCGCTGGCTGATCTCGAATCGGTCGAGAAAGCGGTCAACCGGGTAGGGCGAGTCGCCAACAGTGGCGACAAGCAGGCCAAGGCAAAGCTGGCGATACTGCAACGTGTACAGCTGCAGTTAGACGAAGGCAAGCCGGCGCGTGCGCTCGGTCTGACAGCAGAAGAAGCCGAACAGATCAGAGACCTGTTTCTGCTGACGATGAAACCGGTGATGTATATCGCCAATGTCAATGAAGACGGCTTTGACAACAATCCCTTCCTCGATGCCGTGAATAAGCACGCCGAACAGGAAGGCGCAGTGGTGGTGCCGATCTGCGCGGCCATCGAGGCCGAGCTGGTCGAGCTGGAGGATGACGAAAAACAGGAGTTTCTGCAGGAGCTGGGTCTGGACGAGCCCGGCCTGAACCGGGTGATCCGCGGCGGTTACCAGCTGCTCAAGCTGCAGACCTATTTCACCGCCGGCGAAAAAGAGGTCCGCGCCTGGACGGTCTCGGTCGGCGCAACAGCACCCAAGGCCGCGGCAGTGATCCATACCGATTTCGAACGGGGTTTCATCCGTGCCGAAACCATCGGTTACGACGACTTCATCGCGTGCGGCGGCGAACACGGTGCCAAAGAAGCCGGTAAACTGCGCATCGAAGGTAAGGACTACGTCGTCAAGGATGGTGACGTGATGCATTTCCGCTTCAATGTCTAACACGCCGTACAACACGGGTTACCTGACGGCGCAATTGACAAAAAGCCCTCAAACCGCGAAAATTCGCCCCCTCCTAGAGAGTTGCCTGATCAGGTGTCCAGACTTGCATGGCTATGTAGCTCAGTCGGTTAGAGCACAGCATTCATAATGCTGGGGTCGGTGGTTCAAGTCCACCCATAGCCACCATAAAAACAATAACTTATATAATTTTTATAATTCCATTTTTTCTCTGGGTCGGCCATGGGTCGGCGTATATAACACGCTAACAATTCAAACTTCGATGCTAGCAATAGCGTGTTGTTTCAAGTCCGCAGACCAGTACCATATTTTTCAATCAGTTATGGCACTCAAACCATACCTCTCGATCTCTACTGTCAGACAGAGTCGAACGGGCAATTACAATCAAAACTTGAGTAGTATTAAGGAGGTCTTTATGTGACGGGGTTTTTTCAAGTAAAAACAAGTAAAAACAAGTAAAAACAAGTGCTTTTTAAGCGAATGTTTAGTATTAGCTAAGTAATAGAGATGCGATAGATTTGAAAGATACTATGATAAATATCAGCATTTAAATCATTCCATCATAGAGCATTTATCTACAGAGGGTTCTATTAAGATATTCATCCCTTGACATGGGGTCCCCGGCCTGCCGTGCTGAAGCAGGCGCACGCCCCACCGGGCCAAGGCCCGGCGGGGCGCTGCTTGCTTCGCATAGCACGGCAGGCTCCCCCATATCAAGGGATGAATATCTTATCGCTCATCTATGCTCATTTCTTGATAGGTAATAATGAGTTGGACTCGAGCAATTGCATTTCACTTTGTTTGCCATATCGGATGAGATGCGTAATGCATGACCCTATGCTTCAATTTTGGATATAGAGGGGCGAAATAAAAATTCGAAATCCGATGTCGGCGACAGCGTATCGGTTCAAGTCCGGCCTCCGATAGCATATATTTCAATTAGTTACCGACTTTTCCTCCACGCCCCTGATTGCCTAAAAACTTTGTGCAGGTATAGTTTAGACAGAATATTTTCAGATTAACCTTGATTCGTTCAAGATCCAATGCCCGCTTTCTGCCAACAATAGGACGGTCGAGCTGAAACGGAAAGCACCTCAGGACGGGGTTCTTTATTACCGAGTTCGGCCAGAAGCGGCTCCTCAATAACACCGCGCTCTGAGGCAAAATTGGAGCGTAGCGAAAAATTTGTCCGAGAGCAGCGCCTTGTTAGCAATATTACTCGGCACAGTAAATTATTGGCCTCGAATTCATATCTTTAACAGCATGCGCGAAGGAAGAAATAATCCATAGTAGCTGGACAATATTTCCTCTCACCGACTTACCTTCCTTTATCTTGTTAAACTCCTTTGTAACATCTGAAATCGAAAGGAACGAACAGCATAAAATGCAGCTACGATTGAGCTTATAGTCCTTAAGCAAATTTACCAGATACCCTTCGAAATCATCGATATTACCCTTTCGTATCCTTGGTATTTTTGTCTGGACACCTTTGCCTGACTTGTAATCTTTCTTAAACGTTTTCTCTAATTTCGATAACATTGTGTTTGCATCAAAATACATATTTCCAAGATTCTTAATTCCTTGCCCTACGACATCGTGCAAATTGCTGGCTGATGTACTTGTATCACCATGCTTTGAGTGAATAAAGCATATGTTTGAGTTCTCTTTATTAAAGGTAATATGATCAGCCCACTCATTACCTAGGTCATCACAAAATATATAATCATCTTCGGCATGAATCTTTTCGATGACGTCAAACATGGAGTCTTCTGCAAAATTATCGCTTTCTATCGTAAAACCACCTTTTTCCGATTTAATGCTAGGCATTACCTCTATTGGTTGGAGTAATTCGAGTATGTTATCGATCTCAGAAACGCCAGAAGAATCTTCGAAACATGAACCCATAAAGTACATGTATTTGGGGTCGTCAAAGGTAATGCTATAGAATCCGTGCTTAACAATATACTTTTGAAGGGTTACTAACTTCCCGTTTTCAGAGATTCGGAATTTAGCTAGGGATTTTGAATGGAAAGTCAGGCTTTTCTTATTGGCTCGAACCCGAGAACCGTCATTAACACCAATTACGTTCAAATCTGAATCTACCTCGTATACTTTCTCTAGTGCAGACTCTAACTCTTTGTAGATTCGATTTGACACACCGATGATTTTCCCCTTCTTTGTTTTATATTTGATTTGAACACCGTCCTTCTTCAGACGGTCAAACAAAGAAGAGCTCTCTACTAAAAGAGCATTAGGCGAACAAATAGTTAAAACTTCATTTAATTCCGCCTTGCTTGCGAATGCATCTAAGAAGTTCGTGTTGCTAGGAGATTCTATTAGATTGATTTGCTCGGAAACCCATGCAGCGATATTTTCGATTGTTTCTCTACTAGATGACTCAACGACCCGACCAGTGCCTGAAATAGATCTGGTCTTGGCTCCCTGCCGAAGTTTAAAGTAATAGGGAATCGACCTACCTGCTGAATGGGTAGAAAGTAATCCTTTTAAGTCAGCCGCTTCATACGACCTAGATCTCATTGCGCGATCTGAAACTGTCATATTTCTAAGCGCTAACCTCTGAAATTCTACATCATCATCAGAGAATGAAGATGAAAACTCCTTGCTGCCGACAAGCGTAAAGTTTTCATCCATTAGATCGAATATATTTGCACAGCTCTTCTTTAGAACAGCAAGGTAGCCGGCAATCTCAATGATCAATATAAATGCATAAACCTTGTCTTCGAAATCACCATCCAAGAAATAAACAGGCCGACTAGAAGGAAATACCTTGGCTGAATAGACAAAGTATAATTTTTGTTCTTCTAAATCCCGCTCCTGCCTAAATACATCAATTACAAATCCACTATCGGGATTCATGTTATCAGAGGCAGTGTCGAGGATTTTTCTAACTAACTCATCTTCTAGAGGCTCATTGACGCTATAAAACTGTGCATTCTTAGTCAATCTGAGTCTTTCTGGCACTATCCTGCCTCCTTGCTAACTTATATTGGTCACCCTAAAAGGCGCGAAACACTAAACCTTTTATTTCTCCAATGAGTATAGTAGATTCGAATAGGGATAAACATTTATAAGTTATAGTTATTCCAATGACATTATTAACCCTAATGGCAGAAGAAAATGCATCTACGATGATGATGGAATCGGTCGAAAGTAAGATTCAGAATAAACAATACAGTCAGCAACCTGAGTGCGCATACCGTGGCTGGATCAAACGGTTACTTTTTTTTTCACCACAATCTTGATCCTTCCGAAAAGGGTTGGCAGCCATCCATTAGTCTCAGCTAATATTTGAGTTAACCGACAGTGCCTTTGGGTTGAACCCACCGCGGTTAATATTTGCGTTTATTAACAGACCGCTATTAGCCAAGAAAGAGACGGTCGAGCTGAAACAGAATGCCCCGCATTAGAGGGGCTCCTCACTTCTCGGTTCGGCCAGATGCGGTCATTCATTAACAATACACTGGACTCTAACAAGCACCCCTAAGGTTCGGAAAGCTCAATTTTTAGGTACTTTCTAAAAAGCGACTGAACATCTTGCGTCGGAAGTTCTGTATCCTCGATTGCGAGCCGATGATAGTAATTATTTCGCCTTGAGTTGAGCTCAGCAAATTTCTTCGTATCAGTTTCCGCCTCTGTCAGATTGATTGTACATGCAACCGCATAGAATCGGTCTCGCAAGCGGTAATCGTTTATGCCAGTGACTTTCAAATCATTATCCCATTCAGGCAGGTCCGTTTCGTCCGCCTGAAGTAGCTCTTGAAAATCGCCTCTATGTATCTTCTCAAGGTTGTATATTAATAGTTCGAAAGCAGACCACGACGCTATGAATGAGCGCAAGTTGTCATTAGACTTGCGTTGGGATAATGCGTATAAGGATGCTGCTGTAGTGAGTTTGCTATTTGCACAAAGACCGATAGTGTAAGTCTCAATTGCGGCGATAAATTCTTCAGTGGAATTAGTTGTGGTATATACACCAACAGATCCCATGGTCACAGCACGAATATAGATCACTAGTTCATCGCTGCTTAAAAGGTGAATATTGTCTGCGAGAAACCGAATCTCAGGTGAGCCACCTGAGTCGATCATCGCGATAGACGCAGCTGTTACGACACTTCGGACATTTAACTTATGCTTTCCACGAATTACCGACCCATCAATTGCGTCTATAGCAATACCAACCCCTGCGAATCTCCGAGACGCTCGCAAATTTACAGGCTGATTGACTTGACCTTGCGCCCGATACACTAGGCAGCAACCCGAGCCAGAATGTTCCTTGAGCCGCAGTTTCCTAATTCTTACTGCTTCAGATTCCAAGTTCCGCTTAAAGACCCAATCGGGTCCGAAAATCCATTGTAGGAATCGGTTTACATAACGCGACAGCTTCTTGAAGCGCTTGATGCCAACCATTCCCGTCAACAAAAGTGTGCCACTCGAATTTGCACGATCGATATGAAAGTACTGTTCGTCCCAATTGTGTGTGAGATAAGCAGTCGCATTTAAATCGGGGAAATGTGCTATTTGAAGCGGTTCTGGTGAATCATCCGGTAACTTTGCACCCAACACATGACTGATCGATACGTATTCGTATCGAAAAGGACCTGCTGACTCATCAATCTTTTGCTGTTTACGTTTACGACCAGCCTGAACGGCTGCGATCGTTTTTATTGCTCGCTCCAGGATATCCATGTATGAATGCCTATAAACTGAGGGCTTTCTGTATACCAATTAAGCAGGCTAACTTTACAACCAGTTGCTGTCTAGTAAAGATCTAAGATAAATGTCAGCAACGGGTCGAAAAGCGAATGTTAGATAACCCTTATATTAGATCAATGTAACAGTCTCCTTGGTTATTGTTAAGCGACCTTTGATCAAGCTGCGAAAACCGTTTCGCTTGCGCAATCTGTGATCATGTAATTCCTACCCACGAGAGGAGGAGTCAACATGTATCGACCCAACGACAATCGGAACGACCATACCCCTTGGAACAAAGGCAAAATAATCGGCCAGAAGGCACCGCTGAAGCTCAAAGATGTCTGGGCAATCCGAACTCGCCTTGAAATGGCTAACCGCCTGCGAGATCTGGCGCTGTTCAATCTAGCTATCGATAGCAAGCTCAGGGCCTGTGATCTGGTGAAGTTGAAGCTCGCAGATATTTCCCACGGAGGCCAGATCGCCCACAGAGCTATCATTCTCCAGCAGAAGACCCAGAGGCCGGTCCAGTTCGAAGTAACCGACCAGACACGGGATTCTGTCTCCAGATGGGTGAGACATGCCGGATTGGATGCTGACGATTACCTGTTCAGAAGCAGGATCAGGCGTTCTGCCCATATTACGACCAGGCAGTATGCGCGAATCGTGGATTCATGGGTTGCCGATATTGGACTCGATCCAACTGGCTACGGAACACATTCGCTCAGGCGCACAAAAGCGTCCATGATCTACCGTAGGACCAAGAATCTGCGGGCAGTGCAGATACTGCTCGGACACACTAAGCTTGAGAGCACAGTTCGGTATTGTGTTCAGTAAAAGATTATGTTGAGTTGCGTGGTTAAGTGTCTTTCGATCAAGGCATTGGCTTTGGATTACTGCACATAAAATTCCATGATTAGCCTCCCGGCGGCCATTGGGGTCGCCTACTGAGAGGAGATAGGCCATGGATCATTTCAACCATCAAGTTACAAACGTACAACCACTGAAGCGGCTCGTTGTCCGCGGCTTAAAATACCTGGAGAAGCTAGGATACAGCAGACGATCGCTGAGGCGATATCGAACGATCTGGCAGCATCTCATAACGTTTTCTCGCCAGCAAAACTTTGGAGATGAGTACTCGGAGGATCTGGCGGTCCGCTTCTTGGACACGTATCGGATCCGCGATGGTGAATTCGTTGCGCAAGAAAGCGGATGGCGTCGACACATCGTGTTCGGCGTCAAAGTGCTTGGAGACTTTGCGTGTGATGGGCGCATTGAGCGATCCCGCACGGATATGCAAAAGGTCAAGATCCCGCCCGCGATGAAGAAGCCACTGCGCGACTACGAGCAGTACTGTGGGGATCGGCGTCATCTTCGACCGTCGACCCTCAACGAGCGGATTCGAGAGATCGCAATATTTCTGGACTTCCTGGGCTCAAGAAATCTAGCTACTCTGGATCAGATACAGCCGGCAGATCTGACCGCATTCGTTGCGTCCCGCCCTCATCTGAAACCCAAAACCATCTCACGGATCGTCTCCGATGTCCGGTCGTTTCTGCAGTTCCTTACTCTGCAAGGAGTTCAGGACCGGGATCTCCGCGATGTGCTGCCGAAGATCCGGGTACCCCGGGATGCCACCATCCCATCGGTCTGGAATCCGGAGCTCGTTGTCAGGCTCCTCGAGGTCGTTGACCGCAGCTCGCCCAAAGGCAAACGAGACTATGCGATTCTCTTGCTCGCCTGTCGTCTGGGATTGCGATTGGGGGATATCCGAACGCTGACACTCGATAACCTCAACTGGGAAGCGGCCACCATCGAGATCACGCAATCGAAGACCCGTGCGCCGCTCTGCTTGCCGCTGACCGAAGAAGTCGGCGAAGCATTGATCGACTATTTAAAATCGGGCCGCCCTCAGACAGACCATCGTGAGGTGTTCCTCAAATTGAACCCACCTTTTGCACCGTTCTGCCAAGACAATCACCTCTACTACATCGTTAAATATTGGAAACAACTTGCGGGGATCCAGTTTCCAACTCAACAACATCACGGTCTCCACTCACTACGCCATACCCTGGCAACACAACTGCTCCAGACGGAAACGCCTTTTCACGTCATCTCCGACATTCTGGGTCACGCCACGATGAAATCGACGTTTATCTACGCCAAGGCCGATGTGGAAACCCTGCGCAGCGCGGCTTTGGATACCGAGGAGGTGTGTGATGACGACCAATGACCAAAAAGTTGAATTCCAATGCTCTCTCGCGCCACTCATGGAACAGTTCGTTCTTGAAAAACAGGCATGTGGTTACAAGTATCGTGCTGGAGCCCAGTTGTTAGCCCGTTTTGATCGGTTTTTGTCCAACGAAACATTACCACCAGGGGAATTACCCCGGTCTACTACCTGGAAGTGGCTCGCCAAGCAGCCCCACGAGAACGCGGTAACACAACGACGTCGGATCTCCATCGTTCGCCAGTTCGCCATGTTCATGTGCCGGCAAGGCTACCTTGCCGACGTGCCAGATGGATCGCTGGCAACAAAGAACGATGCAGCGTTTATTCCACGCATCCTGACGCATACAGAGATTGAGAAGCTGCTTCAGGCGGTCGATCAGATCACACCCACCGCACGTTCCCCGTTGCGCCACCTCATCATGCCCGAGGTCTTTCGCCTGCTCTATGGCTGCGGCTTCCGACTCAGCGAGGTGTTGCATCTGCAAGTCGCCGACGTTGACCTCAATCAAGGCATCCTGACGGTGCGCCAAGGCAAGTTTGGCAAGGATCGCCTGGTTCCTCCCGCCTTGCCGTTGGTTGTACGACTGCAAAAGTATGCCGCTGACCTCGGGGTGCGCCCATCCGATGCGTTCTTCTTTCCCTCACATCATGGTGGTCCCTGGTCGATTAAAACGGTTTACAGTCTATTCCGGCAGCTGCTGCTCGAGTGCGGGATCCCCCATGCCGGAAGAGGCAAGGGACCGCGCGTTCACGACATACGCCACACACATGCTGTTCATACCCTACTGCGATGGTACCGCGAAGGCGCAGATCTTGATGCCAAGCTGCCAGTGCTGGCGACGTATCTGGGCCATCAGTCGCTTGCTGGAACGCAGCGGTATCTGCATCTCACAGCCGATCTGTTCCCGGAGATCACTTCGCGCGTCAACGCCGCGTTCGGTGATGTCATCCCGCGGAGGATCATCTTATGAAGCCCACCGACTTCTCCGTGCACGTCACCAACTTCTTATCCCACTACCTGGCCGCACAGCGCAATCTGAGCCCCAACACCATCAAAGCCTACCGCGATGTGTTCACCCTCCTGCTCCGGTTCTGTCGCGACGTCCGCGGCATCGCGCTGGAACGATTGTCCCTTGCTCAGATCGACGCGCCTCTTGTAGAAGCGTTCCTCGATCATTTGTGTAACGAAAGGCACTCCACGATCCCCACACAAAATCATCGCCTCGCAGCTTTGCATGCGTTCTTCCGCTATGTGCAGTCGGAAGTACCGGAACGACTACTGCAATGCCAGCAGATCCTGGCCATTCCACTGCGGCGCCATGCGCGCCCGATCGTTGGGTATCTCTCCAAGGAGTACCTCGCGGAAATCCTCGCACAACCCGATCCGCGGACACATACGGGGCGCAGAGACGCGGTCTTGTTGAGCGTACTCTACGATACCGGCGCGCGTGTGCAAGAGCTGGTCGACCTCTCCGCGGGCGATGTACGCCTGGATCCACCCGCACAGATCCGCCTCATGGGCAAGGGGCGAAAGATGCGGGCCGTACCTTTGATGGACACAACGGCACAGATCCTGCGCGATTATCTGCGCGACACCGGCCTGGATCGCCCCGAGCACTTCGATCGGCCACTCTTCCAGAACCGGCAGGGCCTAAGATTATCGCGCTCGGGCGTGCGCTATATCCTGGAAAAGTATGTCAACGCTGTACGTGCCAAGCATCCCGGCTTCACGCAACCGGTGAGTCCACATTCCGTGCGTCACACAAAGGGTATGCACTTATTGCAGAGTGGCGTCCCACTGGAAATCATCCGAGACTTCCTCGGTCACGTGGATGTAAAGACGACGCAGATCTATGCGCGGGCAAACCTGGAGATGAAACGAAAGGCCCTTGAGAAAGTCGCCGACGTTTCCCCGCTCCCTGAGATCCCATCCTGGAAGCAGGACAAAACATTGCTCGAATGGCTGCATTCACTGTAACGCCGAGGAGGTCACAAATGCCTATTTGTAACCGAGGTCCTCCGCATCGCCTAGAATATTATGTCGAGTGACCACAACAAGATTGACGTGCCATCAGAGAGCCAGCAGTCAAACTGCGCATAACAACTTTCTCACCATAATATCGTAAATGTGCAGCTGCACATTTTCGGTACCTTGGGATCGAAGTGGATGATGCTCTAGAGTTGGCAGAACAAACCGAGATTTGACTCTAAATTGGTAGCTGGCTGTCTCAACAGTCAGCTACCAACTCATAGCGGTCTGTTAATAAATGCCAATATTGGCCTCTGCTAACAGACAGCCATCGACCCATAGCCGATCTTTAGTGGAAACTAATATTAGCCGCAGCTAACAGACAGCTACCAACCTAAGGCGGAAGTTCATCATTAAGCCTCTTATAATTGGATAATGATTAATCTCAGCCAATTACCACAACAAGTTGTTCTTCGAAATGGCACACCGTCACTATTACGAGCGATAAGGCCTGACGATAAGCAACGCCTGCTTGATGGTTTCCATCGTTTGAGGGGCAAATCAATCTATTTTCGCTTTTTCAGCGCCAAAAAAAGCGTTAACCGAAAAGGAACTCAAATTTTATACGGAAGTTGATTTTGAACATCATGTGGCAATAGTTACGACTATAACTAGTAATGGGAAAGACAAAATCGTTGGTGTAGGCAGGTATATAGAAATACCAAGCAATGGCACGGAGCGGGTTGCTGAGGTAGCTTTTGCAGTGGATGATGAGCATCAAAATTTGGGCGTAGGCACAATTTTGTTTGAATATCTCGTTTCGATTGCACAAAACAATGGAATTACAAGCTTGGAAGCAGATGTGCTACTAGAAAATAAAAATATGCTAGATATATTCGCGCATAGCGGCTTCAAGTTAAATATAGCCACGAGAAGTGGTGTGACACACATTCAATTTGATATCATGGGCAAAGAATTCAACAAGTATTATCTGGATTGAACGACAGCTTAATAAGTCAATACGGCACGTATTTAGAAGTCTTTAGTATCATACTATAGCTCTTACACGTGGGCACTCAACTCAGCAACGACTTTCATTACGGAGCCTGCCATTTCAGTGCAGACGATATTGCTTCCTTCCAGTTCAGTACGGAACTTCGGGCCAAAATCACCTGCGACGACTTTTTCCACACCTTGGCTAACAAGAAATGCCGCAGCTTGCGGGCCAGCACGTCGTTCGGTCTGTGACACAGGATTGGGCAGAGTCTCAGACGAACCGGTGTCTTTGTTCAGAATCAGATAATAAGGCGCTCGTGCGCCGTGAGTGTCCACATGAGCGTCTTTGCCTGATGATGTAACTGCTATGGCTATTTTCATTACCGCCCCTCTCAGGTATTAATGTATAAGTCTAAAAACTGCGATGGTTGCTATACCCGCTAAAACAAGCGCCAGCTGAGTTATTGCAGGCTTTAGCCCTACTTGCCGATGCAGGCTTGGTACAAGGTCGGCAATTGCAATATATATAAAGCTGGCTGCGGATAGCGCAAGGATAAATGGAACTGCCTCACGAGTTGCCCCAAGGAAAAAGTATGCAATTACCGCACCAGGCAATGTGGTCAAAGATGACAGCAAGTTTAAGGCTAATGCACGCGTCCTTGAATAGCCATTTTCGAGAAGAATGGCAAAGTCCCCGACCTCTTGCGGAATTTCGTGCGCGATCACGGCCAATGAAGCCACTATCCCCAATGGTACAGAAGTGAGAAATGCAGCCGCAATTACGAAACCATCGACAAAATTGTGGAAGGCATCTCCTATTAGAATTAGTGGGCCGGCAGCCCCATGCACCTCACATTCAGAATCGTGACAGTGTCGCCAGATGATTAACTTCTCAAGAATAAAGAATATTACTATCCCAGCAAGTACTGTTCCAGATATTGCTAGTGCTGTGTTTTGCTGTAAAGCATTTGGGATCATCCCCAGAAAAGCAGCCCCAAGCAGCGTTCCAATAGCGTAACTGAGTAGGCAAGGTAGCAATGTTTTCCTGGTGCTCTCCCGGAAAAGAAGCAGCAACGCTGCACCACCAATTGCGCCCACGCTTCCCAACGCACTGAACACAATTATCCATGTTAATAACATTGCTTACTTAACTCCATCAAGCTTATATTAATCAATCACGTTTTATGGTGCATCAGTCTTTCAGTCAGGAAGCCGTTAACTACCGAAAAGACCAACAGGTACAAACACAATACTATCGTATAGCCAGGCCCAAAATAATAAATCATCAGTGGCAACAGCGGGATTTTAACTGCGCGACTGTAAAGAAAAGTAGCGACAAGCGCTGTTCTCATGCCTTTTTGTTGCAATTCAGCCAGGGCCGTATACCAGGCATAAATGGGTCCCATCGAGAAAATACCAGCAACAATTGATGCTATCCATCCTTTAATGCCTGCTTCTTTTCCCAAATACCGTTTTACCGTTGATGGTGTAAGTAACAAGTTGGCGATGTATAGCAGCAAAAACACCATGCCCAACACAGGTAATACCTGTCGCATGATACGGCGAAAAAAAGTAAACGCCTCTGCTGTAGATTCCGGGCTTAGCATGAACGACAATCCGTACCCCAACAGGACAATGCCAAGAAACAGCCAGCCTCCCAGTCCACCGCGTTGCCGTTTTGCCATCAGGCCACCCCCAACACTTGCAAAGTATACACAGTCAACAAGGCAATGATGACAGCGGTGCAAAAACTAATAATATTGCGATAGACGGCAAAGCGAGTACCAAGCATCAGCGCCTCCGCAGGCAGCTGTACGATACCAACTGTTACCCATGTAACTAACATAGCAGTAACAGCGATCAGCCCAGTCCCAGCGCTTAACAGCTCTCCGCCCAATAGATAACTGGCCAGTGGATGCCCCGCGGCAATACTGCCAATAGCAGCACCGAGCATAGCGTCTGGAATATCGCCATAACCAAATAAGCCGGTTGAAATTTCCTCTGGAAACAATGTGATAACCAAACTTGTAGTCATTAGCATACCCACAATAATGGGTACAATGTTTATGAATGTTCGAATAGTCTTCTTCAAGCTGACATTTAGCTGATTTTCTGCCTGCATTTTATTTCTGGCCACTATTATTTCTCTTCATTTTCGCTAGAAAAACACCGTACAAAGTAACGTTCACCAAGATACTCAACTTCCTTAATTCTACGATCTGCAATGAATTCATCCACGAGTGACCAGTCCGCCTTCGCGTGCCCTAGCAATTTTTTAACTGCAGACTCGCGCAGGGGATGTACAGCAGTGATGCTTAGCAAATCATGTCGTATATCACCGGTAAAAGTAAAAGCATCACCTTCATAACCAATGAGATATTCCACATGGGGTATCGTGGCTGCCATGATTTGATAGCAACGATTCAGCGTGGCTTCGCTTGGTGCGTAGATGCCAGATTCTGCCGTGGGTCGTGTAGGGATGGCCAGGTAACTGCGGGACACGCCGATCTTGTGTATAAAGTTGGAAATACCCGAAATATTCTCATCATTATCGTTGACCCCATGGAGCAGCATGGTCTCGGTCACTAACTTCCCTTGGAACTCCTGGGCAAACAGTTGAATGCCGTTCAAAACCTCATTCAGACGCAGTCCTTCATGGGGGCGGTTGATTCGTTTCCAGATAGGCTCAATGGCACTATCCACCTTGAGCGAAACCCAGTCTGCCTTGCCAATTGCTGCACGCACATCTTCATGCCCGAGCAGAGATGCATTTGTAATTACGGCTATCGGAATATCTAGTGGTCGCAGCATCTCGATTGTTTTACCGAGGTTAATGTCGAGCGTAGGCTCGCCATCAGGCACAAATGTCAGATAATCAACGGCCTCGTTGGTGCCATCCACTTTTTTCAGATGTTCACTTATTTCCAGAAAAATATCTTCCGGAGCATAGAATACCTGTGGAGTAATCATTTGCCCGTGAGTGGCGCCGACCTGGCAGTAGAGGCAGGAATAGGAGCACGATTTGGGTGGGATGTTATTAATTCCAAGACTGCGACCCAGTCGCCGCGATGGAACAGGGCCGAATGCTATATTCATTTGCGCTCCCTAATTAACGAACTTCATATTGTATTACATTGCACATATGTAGTAACTGATGCACTAGAATGCCGACAAATCAACCTTATTTTCCGCGAGAGTATTGAATGATGTTCAATATTAAGAAAGGCTTGAATTGGAAAAGGCGTAAATTTGTCCGGGATGTACTAATACATACACCCATTATCAAGATGACTTTTCTTTTAATCATCTTATGGATGTTGTTTTCAGCAGGCGTATATTTTGGTGAGCGTGGTGCTGAAGGAACAGCAATAACATCGTATGGAAAAGCTTTATATTGGGGGATAGCCGCTTTTTCTACTGCCGGTATAGCTGACATGCCGGTAAATGGCATATCGGAAGTAATTGGTGCTATATGGATAATACTGGGTTCAATTCGTTTTTTGGCGCAATTGTGGCCACTGTCACTGCATATTTCATGCGCCCCATGCAACGCCCATCAAAACAGATAGTAGATACTATTGAATACAATCTTGAGCAACTTAATGACCTAACTATTGAAGAGCTGGAGGTCCTCAAAGAGACCACAGATTCATTAATTGAACACATGGAACGAGTGAAAGCTATCCAGACCAACGAGGAGAAGTCTCAAAATTGAAATCAATGGCTGGGCGTCCGCTTATGACTGAACCCAGAAGCATAGCGCCCCGCAATCATGGGGCTTTCTATGTAGGCTTGACAGTCAGGTTCTGGCCGAACTGAGAAGTAAAGAGCATCGAATCGCCGGGGCCTTCTATTTCTGCTCGACCGTCTCCTTCATGGCGCATAACGGTCTGTGACTGAACGTTAATATTCGCCGTGACTAAAATACTGCAATCGACCCGTTTCGGACTATCACATTGTTGTGCCGCAGTCGAGCGTTTTTACGAGCGCAGAGTGCCACCACAGGCTGAGTTGTTCAGTAGAGATAAGCAAGTCGGCTCTTCAACACACATATAATTGCGACTCTGATAGATGCGGTAGGACAATGCTTGCCCAGCTGGATGGAGTATGACTGTCAGAGATTGAATCAGCGATCGATGAACGGGATTTTCATTTAGTTGAAGATGGAGTTCGGAAGGAATTGGTCATTCGGGCATGATGAAGGCCATCAGCTTCTGCGCAAAAACGGCTGGTGTTCCCGCGACAGGGCGATCGTTCTACCTATACACACTTGGCCGCAGGCCCTTTAATGCCTCCGACCGCGTTAGGTCCGCATCATGACTTCCTGTGATACCAAGGACAGTATACTTATTTCATCAATGCGCCGTTCTCGACATCATTAATTAGTATACTTGCCTTGGATAAGGCACAGCCTAACGATCACCTGGTGATAAACAAATGCTCAAACCGAAACTTTTAGGGTCGCTGATCCTTTTATATGTAATTTTATACAAACTCTGGGAATTTGCTGTCGTTGTAATGAGTTCGAGACCGGGTGGGCGCTTGGTACCTGAGACCTCTCAGGTGGTACTCGGATATACATTGGTCACTCTTTTCGGCCTTGTTTTGCTCTCTTATACAACCGGTAGTGTGGGCTTGTTCCTAAGGCGTAGATGGTCTGCAGTAGTGGTATTCTATACAGCGATCGTCGAAGCAACGATACTTTTGTGCGCCAGCGTGCTGTTTCTGTATATGGTAATTGGGGGATCGGTAGGCGGTATCCCTCCAATATCTGTTTTACCCCTTCTGTTGCTTATGGTATTTCCGGTCGGATTTGCATACGCTGCGCGGAGCCTTCGGAAGAATCCGGAACTGTGGCAACCGCCGAAAAAAGAACTGATCGATATGGCTGAATCGGCCGACAGGATTCAGGCCGATGTGATCCGACCTGCGTGGCTGCAAAAGATATTCTGGACTGTTATTGGTACCGGGCTGCTCCTACCCGTGATAATGGCGTTGTTCGTGATGACCGTTGCGCTCGTGCAAGGAGAACCGTTCGATCTGAGCGGAGATGCCCTGTTCGTTTTGATCCTAGGTACCGTCCTGTTTGCATTGCCTTACATCGTATTGGCTTTCATAGTACGAGCAGTGCTCCGGAGGGCTTCGAAAGAAGGTGGGCACAAGCCTGTCCAAAGATTATTCCTGCTTGCCGGGATATTCTTCGGCATGACGGCATTTATTATACCGAATTTATACACCTATTTTGGTAGCGCAGAGGCGGTGGCAACACTGATGTTTGCTCCTTTCGTCCCATTCATGGCGGCTCTGCCCGGCGTGGTTGCAGGAGCTATTGTCGGTCTAATAGCGTATTTTGTGTGGAAAATTACCAGGCGCTCAGACGGTGTTTCCGAGGGGAGAGAGCCGATATCGCCAGTTCACGGCTCCCGTAGGTGGATGATAGGTCTAACTATGGCGGTTACAGCGGTAGTGGTGTCGGTAATACTAATCATTATGATTTCGCTCGGGCGGAAAGAGAGCAGCCTTGAACTGAAAGATGGCTCCAAAGATCCGGAAATGGTGCGTATTGAAGGCGGCCGTTTCTGGATGGGATCTGATCGCAGTGTGGACAGCGCTGCGGTTTCTAATGAACAGCCCCGTCACGAAGTGAGCATCGGCCCTTTTTATATCGGCAAATACGAGGTGACCTTCGAAGAGTACAACGCATTCGTGCGCTCGACCGGCGCAAGAGAACCGGATGATAAAGGCTATCGCCGCGGTCGCCGACCTGTCGTCGATGTTTCGTGGGAGGACGCCATAGCCTATGCCGAATGGCTGTCTGAACAGACGGGCATGCGCTACCGTCTACCCACGGAAGCGGAGTGGGAGTATGCGGCGCGTGGTGGGACAGAAACGCTATATTGGTGGGGGAACGATGTCCAACAGGATGGGAAGGTATGGGCGAACTGCAATGGCTGCGGTACTAATGAGTGGAGTAGACGGCCGGCACCGGTGGGTTCGTTCCAGCCGAATGCCTTCGGTGTTCATGACACGGCGGGCAATGTTTGGGAGTGGGTCCAGGACTGCTGGCATTGGTCGTATGAGGGTGCGCCGGACGACGGTTCGGTTTGGGAAGCCAGTGAGGGTGTAGACTGCAACAAACGCGTATTCCGCGGCGGTTCTTGGCACGGCACACCAAGGGAGCTGCGCTCCGCGCATCGGGCCAGGAACCGCCCAGGCACCAGCGCCCTCGTCCTGGGTTTCCGTCTCGCCCGGGACGTGGAATGACCTTCTTTACTTTGTTCTTCGAGCCTTTTCGAAGCGTAGGGCTCGCTGATATAGAAGGAGAAAACACAAACATGCTTGCGACGAACGACACAGTCCCTCGCGGGAAATTTACCTGCCTAGGCGACTGACTAAATGGTGCAACGCCGGTGACTGTTCTCCCTGGCGCTCCAATTTGTTTCCCTGTTAACAGCTTGTCGCATTTTAAACCCGATGAGCAAGCCAACGCCTTGATTCGAACGCTCTCCGGCGTAGGAACTGTCCCCCTCACCTGAAAACTCCGAATAGTTGGGAAGCCATCCTTGGCAGGAGGGACATCATCAGCTTCTCAGGCTGCTGACTTATTTCCACTTGAATACCGCGTTACTAGGGAAAGTACAGATCAGGCGTCGACGCTCGTAGACCGAAGGTCCGGAACTGGCCGACATCGGTAATAGATAGCTCTGCGATTGCATGTTGATTAGATTCAAACCGACCGTCTCCTGCTGATCCCCAAGGAGACCGATACAGCAAAGTATTAAAAGTTATCTAACGTTCGGCCTTCGACCCAATCCTGCCATTTGTAGACCGTCCCGAGATTACGTAGAGCCTACTCAAAAAGCATAACTCGTTGATATTAATATGATAAGTTGCTAATTCGAGGTATAATAGTGCACGAAAAACAAGCCAATCTCATAAAAAACCGTGCACCTATGATTCGTACTCACAGCCATAAACAACTGCCCTTATCTGAATTTGACTGGCCCTTCCAGGTTGCCCTGGATGAAAACAACCGCTGGGTAAAGATGAGTGAATGCATCCCTTGGGATGAACTGGCTGAAGGGTATTATCAAAGCTTGTCCACAACACAGGGTCGCCCGGCAAAGGATGCCCGTCTGGTGATTGGTGCGGTGATCATCAAACACAAACTCTGCCTGTCGGATGAAGAGACGGTCCAGCAGATCCAGGAGAACCCCTACCTGCAGTACTTCGTCGGACTGCCGGGTTACCAGATGCAAGCACCGTTTGCCCCTTCACTGCTTGTCGAGATTCGCAAACGTATGGGGCAGTCGGTCTTCGAGGTCTTTCATGGTGCCGTGATCCATGCACTGGAAGAGGCAAAGGAAAAACAAAAGCCAACGACAGCCGCGCATGATGACGAACCGCCGTCAGCATCCGGTGGGTCACCTCAGGATGAGGAACCGGTACACCAAGGTAAGCTGATCCTCGATGCGACGGTTGCCCCGCAGGCGATCCGTTATCCTACTGACCTGAGTCTGCTGAATGAGGCAAGGGAGTTCAGTGAACAGATTATCGACGTTCTCTACCCGGAAACAGGCAGGAAGAAGAAACCCCGAACCTATCGGCAGAAGGCGCGCAAGGCTTACCTTGCGATCGTGAAGCAGCGGCGGCCTGGCGGAAAGGTAAGGCGACGAGGTATCAAGCAGCAGTTACAGTACCTGCGTCGTAACCTGAAGCACATCGAACGGTTGCTGGAACACTGGCCGGAAGGCACACAGCTTCCCTTACCCCGATGGTTGCTGCAGCGTTACTGGGTGATCCAGCATGTTTATACCCAGCAGTGGGAGATGTACCGGAACAAAAGCCGTCGTTGTGATGATCGCATCGTCAGTATCAGCCAGCCGTATGTGCGCCCCATCATCCGGGGCAAGCAGGACAAGCCGGTCGAGTTTGGCGCCAAGCTGAGTGTGAGTCTGAGCGGCGATGGAATTGCCTGTGTGGATCAGCTCAGATGGGACGCGTTTCACGAAGGTGGTGATCTGGAAAGTCAGGTTGAGGCCTATAAGGCTCGCTACGGTGTCTATCCGGAAGCAGTACTGGGTGATCCCGTCTATGGCACACGAGACAACCGGCGTTATCTCAAAAGCCGAGGAATCCGCTTTGCCGGTAAGCCGCTGGGACGACCAAAGAAAGCGACTGAAGCGAACCGTGAAGAACTGAAACGGTTGAAGGCACAGCGAAGAGAGGAGTACCTGCAGCGCATCCCGATAGAAGGCAAGTTTGGCCAGGGGAAGAACGGTTATGGGCTCAATTACATTCCGACAAAGCGTGCTGACACGTCAGAAGCCTGGATCAACAGCATCTTTCTGGTGATGAACCTGATGATCCTGTTGAGGATCTTTTTTGCGCGGATTAAAAGGGGCTTTGCAGGGCTGCTATTATCATTATTACGCGATGTGGAGATGCTGTTCGTTCATCGCCTCAGACATAACCCTGCATCGGTCAGTTCTGTGCGTCAGTTAGTAGCGCTCTGACTTACTGAGTAGGCTCTAGTTACCTGAAAACCTCTGGCAATCCGCCATATGTAACGATCTATACATATGGATCCGCTCATATATAGAAAATAAACATTTTGTTGAAATGAGAAAGGATTATGTATAGAAAGTAACTACTTTCTATACACATGGGTCGACTCAGCTGTGGTGACTCAGATCAGATCTGACAGGCTGTAGAAAAGTCTTCCCAACGGACTTTTCGGAAACCGCCCGTTCCAGGCATGACATCACCTAATTCGGGGTTCTCCAATAGAGTTCGCTGTAATGCCCGATATGAATCATCGTTCAAATACTCTGGAAGCAGACGAGTGAAAAGCGAGGTCTCGAAGAAAACCAGTTTCATTGATTAAATATACGCAGTTTGCGTATATTTGCAATCATTCTACAGTGTCTGCGGCGGCATGAAAGTCATCGCCTGCATCAAAGATCCTTGGTGATCAGGAAGATACTGACGCACCTGCGCGGTAAAGGGCTGAACCTTGAAGCCACCGGTTTGCCCCAGAGCAGGGCACCACCTCGGGGCGACTTGTTCAGCTGAGATACGGAAGCGGGTCAAGCAACACACCTTTGGCTGCGACCCTGACAGAGAGGGAAGCCAGAAACAAAAGGAAAACAAATGGACACGGCCTACCGGAGACGAGGAAGCTTTCTCCCAGATACGCTGTAAACAACGAGGTATCGTTCGGTTACAGTTTGTCCTATTTTGTTTTACGTGTAAGTTGGCGTCGCATCTTGAACGATCCCCCTTGATCCATAGCTAAGGCTATGAATCTGCGGGCGAGCGCGTTTTTTTCCAAATGCGGATGGAACACGGAAGGGATTCGTCAGTGGGGTCGAGTGTGTAGCTGTGGCTAGCTGGGAAATAACGGTTGCTATAAGAATATCAGGGCGTTTATTCTACGATACGCGCGGGTTGCGCCTGAATACAATTACGCGCGGGGCGTATGTTGGTTTATTCTGTACGGTGACCGCTACGATCATGATTATTCGAGGCTGATAAGAATGTCCGATCTAACAAGAGATTCACGCTTGCGTGCAGATGCGCGCGGCATCAAGGTACTGGTTCCGGTTTTATTGGCTTTGCTGCTGATCGGCTGCGCAACCGCGTCCTATGAGCCCACGAGCATCGATTTGGTCCCGTTTCGTGATCGTGCCGTCACCCAGACCAGCGGCCCGATTTCTGTCAGCGCCGCGGTGCCGGACGCCGAAGAGACCCGGGCACTGTTCGATATCCCGCTATACGACAGCGGTATCCAGCCGGTCTGGCTGAAGGTCGAGAATCGGACGAGCGACTGGATCCGGTACGCGCCGGTCGGTACCGACCGGGAATATTTTTCGCCGCAGGAAGTCGCCTACGTGCACAAGGGCACCTTCTCGGGTAAAGCCAGGAAGGACATGTACCGCTATTTCTACGACATGGTGATACCGCGGCGAATTCCGCCGGGCGAAACGCGTTCGGGATTCATCTTTACGCA
Source organism: uncultured Gammaproteobacteria bacterium (assembly GCA_942492025.1). GTDB lineage: Bacteria > Pseudomonadota > Gammaproteobacteria > SZUA-229 > SZUA-229 > JABDQW01. The sequence continues at coordinate 184,487 of CALODJ010000004.1, forward strand.
TGCTCATCCGGGCACAAAGGCGTTCAATGTGGACCTGTTCGGAGCGAGCCGCGCAAACGATCTGTCGTTTACGTTCTTCATCAATGTGCCGGGATTCAAGCCCGATCATTCGGAGGCCTATTTCGATGAGTTGTACGAAGCCGAACAGATTCGTGACTTCGACCGCGACAAATTACGTGCCGAACTGGCGGCCATGGATCACCAGACGCGGGACCGGTCCGGCCAGCGACAGGGCCTGCCGATCAATGTCATCGTTGTCGGCGAACCTCAGCAGGTCTTGCAGGCGCTGATCAGGGCCAACTGGGTGGAAAATCCGCGCACCGAGGCGGAGATCGCCGCGAGCCAGGAGTTGTTGTTTGGGCGGATCGCTGACGTCGTATTCAGTAAGAACCGATCTGCCAGCGGAAGCCGGACCGAACTACGCTTCTGGTTGAGCCCCATGCGCGAGAACGGCACGCCGGTCTGGCTGGTGCAGGTTACGCATCACGCCAGCGAAGGCGATGGCCAGGGCAGGCTCGATCCCGACCTGGACGATGCGGCCGCCTATTTCATGCAGGACATGTGGTACGGGCAGGGCCTGGCGGCCTATGCATGGGTGCTCGGGCAGGGGCAGGTGCCGTTCGATACTCCGAAGCAGGGTCTTGAAGGTGAAAAGTATTTTACCAGCGGTTACATGCTAGTGGCCTGGCTTTCCGGTCCGGCGGTGTCGATGCTGGATATGGTGGCGCTGGATTGGGACGAAGGCCCCGGGAGGGTTTCGGAGTGACGAGCAACCGAAGTGTCCCGTTGCTGCTGATGCTGCTGGTGTTTCTCCCAGTCTTCGCTCAGAGCGATGTCGAAGCGCCGGGATCGCCGTTCCTCGAGCGCGCGATCACCCAGACCGAGGATGCCGTCACGATTACCGTGGCCGTGCCCAGCGATACCGAAACGCGGGAACTGTTTGGCGTCCCCCTGTACAAGCGAAAGATTCAACCCGTCTGGCTCGAGATCGCGAACGACCGGGAAACGCCCATCACATTTCTCCCACTGGGTTTGGATCCAAAATATTTCACGCCGATCGAAAGCGCTTTTCTCGGCGTCGGCAGCGCTAGTGAAGCGGACATGAGCATGCGTAAGTTCTTTTTCGATCGCAGGATCAACATGTTTATCGATCCCGGTGAGAAACGCACCGGTTTCATGTTCACGCAGCTTCAGGAAGGTACGAAGTCGTTCAACGTCGACGTTTATACCGATGACGACCGGATCGTAAATTTCACGTTCTTCGTGCCGGTGCCGGGCCTGAGGTTGGATCATCACGATGTCGACTGGGATAACCTGTATCCCGAGGATCAGATCCGGGATCTCGACAAGGATGCGTTGATCGAAGCCTTGACAGCCATGCCCTGTTGCACGACGGACAAGGAATCGAAGGGCTCGGGCGATCCCCTGAATCTCGTCGTCATCGGTGCCGTCGATGACGTGTACTACGCGTTCCTCCGGGCCGGATGGGACGAGACCGAAGTCATCAGCAGGTCATCGCTGACGAAGATGGCGAAAGCCTTCGTGGCCCGCAGTGAGTACCGGTATTCGCCCGTAAGCGGCCTTTATCTTTTCGGTCGGCCCCAGGACGTCGCGTTTCAGAAAGCCCGCGACAATATCGACGAGCGCAATCACCTCAGGCTCTGGATGTCACCGCTGCGTTTCGAGGGTGTTCCGGTCTGGATCGGTCAGATCAGTCGCGATATCGGCGTGCGTCTGACCGCGAAGACAATCACCACCCACAAGATCGATCCGGACGTGGACGAGACGCGCGAATACCTGGTGGAAAATCTTGCTTATTCGCAGGCGCTAGCCAAACTCGGATACGTGGATGGCGTGGGTGAGGCGACAATCGACGCGCCGCGAGCCAACCTGACCGGCGATCCCTATATCACCGACGGCAAGCGCGTCGTGCTCTGGATTTCGTCGCAGCCGAAGAATTTCGGCGAGATCGAAGACCTCGACTGGGGCGCTCAACCGATCCGATAATGAACGATCGATCCGAAAAGAAGCGCCACGTCCGCCAGTTGGCGCGACTGCTTTCTACTCTACCCATGATCTCCTCAAATTTGTAAGTTTTGAAGAACTGGTACCGAGAGTGCCTATACACAAGTGGATCTTGAATCATATTAAAGAGAGATATCGCATTTAAAAGTAATGATCCACAGGTACTCAAACAAGCCTTACTCAATGCCGTTGGGATCCTAATGGTTTCCAGAAATAAAGATTCTCGATTCCGCGTGAATGACTAGTCTATTGTTTATTCGTAAATACGAGTTCACAATATGGATGTTAAAACTTGTAGGTCGCTTCGAGCGCGATGCGCCTGGCCTTGGTATACAGATCCGGAATATCGAAGGCCCCGTAGTGGAACGAGCGTTTCTCACCAAAGAAATCCAGCGCCAGCTTATTGGAGAAATCCCGGCGGATTCCAAAGCGCGCATTTCCCTCGTGGAAGAAGAGAGTGGGTCGCTTCGATTTTCGCTGCAGTCAATGGGTGGACCCGCCCAGTCCTCTGGGTGGGTAAATCACTTCATTCACGACTGCGCTTGAGAATCGTCGTGTGTGACGGGCGGTCCAGTCCCTCTGACATTTCCACTTGGCAAAAGCCTTATGCCTACCGCGCCCTTTCAAGGTCAGGCAAGACCCAGGTCCTGTCGAGGAAGGCTTGCTTGGGCGAGTAGAGCCGGAAATAGGGGAACCAGGCCCGCCCCGCCTCGGTCGGGATCCAGTTCTTCGCCTTGTCCCCCGCAGGTTTGTCTGGTCCGAAGTAGATATCGACCGAGCCGTCAGAGTTCATGGCGAGTTCCATGCGCGAGGAACGATCGGCAACCTCGTACTTGTTGTTGATTAGCGTGCGGGTACTGACCTCATAAGCCGTGACTGACCAGAAGGTTTCGGCAGGGACATTGGCCGGTACGTGGAGGACGTAATTGGTGCCACCGTCGAGCCAGTCGCCGTCCTTGTCCTTGTAGGCCGCCAGATAGACCTGGCCCTTGCCCGTCTTCTGCCCGTGCATGGCGGGGTCGTTGGTCACGGCCTCGTAGAACCAGGCGGCGCGTCCGTCCAGCTCGTCGTAGTACTCCCGCCGCTGATCTGGCGGCGAGACGGTGGCGAATTCCCACTTCGAACCGTCGACGTAATGAGAATCTTCGAGTCGCGGATTGAAGAAGTCATTGGCCTTGGCCATGGCCTCACCGACCAGCGCCGCTTCGGTCAAAGTCTTCTTCTGTTCCGGCGTGGGGTTGAAGGGCTTGCCTTTTTCGATGCCCAGCGGCTTGAGCATGGCCATGAAGAAGCGGTCGCGTTCGGCCACCGGTTCTTTTTCGAGCCATTGGGCCATGCGTTCGAAATATTCGAATCCCTTCGGGGCTGCTGCCATCCAGGGTTTACCCTCGGGACGCATATAACCCCTTGGCTTCGGATTGTCTCTCTCGGCATACGGGTGGACGTGAATCTGTTCGAGATCCTTGAGACGCTGATTCTCGTCGGTCGCCATCAGGCGTATGCCGACCAGCAGGTTCATGGAGGGCGATTTCGCCACCTTGTAGCCCTGTGCCTCAGCGTCCTTTGGCACCTCCTGACCTGGCCCCACGAAGAGGTACTTGCCCGGCTCGGTCATCCGGGTAATGGCGATCTGCCACATGTCGTGGGCCGCGCCACGCACCTCCGCCTCCGGCATCACAACCACCCAGGGCCCCTCAGCCAGGTCGATGAACGGCAGTACGTAGGGCGTGGTCGCATTGTAGGTGAGCCCACCCAGTCGATCCTTGTAGCTCTCCAGAAAGACGGCCTGGCCGTTTTCGGCGCCCAGCTGCTCCGTGTGCGCGTATTGCCACTGCGCCATGCTGACAAACGGGATCGCCCAGATGTAGGCCTGTACCGCCCGTTGGAAATCCATCTCATCGAACAGCTTTTCGACTGTCGCGTCGGTCGGATAGCCGTCGGCGAACGAGTGGGTGAATTCCAGCTTGCCGATACGGGTATCCACGGTTTCGGCCTGCAACGCGGAACCCGTGACCAGCATTGCGATCGTTGCGGCGATGAGGGTTGTCTTCTTGGTCATTGGCTTTTTACTGCTTGTCTGTCAGTTGATCTGCTCAAAGTCACCCGGTTTCCAGGAACCGTCGAAAAATGGCTGCTCAGGACTGTAGAGCCGGAACAGGACGAACCAACCCTTGCCCGGGACGGTTCGGCGCCAGTTCGACTCCGGTGCGCCCTTCGGCAGTTCGGGAGCAAAGTACAGGTCGATTGAGCCGTCTTCGTTGTACTTGAGATCATCGAGCGAACCGATCGACGGGAACGGCTGGCCATTCTGGAGGCCGGACGCATTGGACGCGTCGTAAAGCGTTAAGCTCCAGAAATTCGCGGCCGGAACCGGGCCGGGGATATTGAGCTTGTAGGTCTTGCCGCCCGACAGGTAGTCGCCGTCGGCGTCGCGATAGGCGAAGGGGTACTTGGAGCCCTTGCCGACCATATTCATGACCATCGCAGGACTGATCGAATAACCGATGTGGAACATACCGATGCGGGCGTCCACGTTCAGGTACGAGTCAGTCCTGAACTCCACGTCCAGCACGTTGAGCACGTTGTGCCATTGCCGATCGGGCCAGTACTTCGTATCCGGCAGATAGTTGCTGAAGCGCAGTGACTGGGCCATTTTCATCCCCACGTCGGCGCCCGCGCTAAGGATCTCTTTCATGCGATCATCGGGCTGGAACGGCTTGCCCTTCTCGATCCCGAGGGAGGCCATCAGGCCGCGCATCGACCAGTCCTCCACATCGACCGCCTCTTCCTGCACAAACTCGGCAAGGCCTTCGAAATAGGTGTAGTTGCGGGGATAGACCATGTACGCAGGTTGCCCGGTACCGTTGGGAAACTTCATCGGCGGGGGGCTATCCTTCTTGGCCAGCGGATAGATCCGGGTCTTTTCCATCAGCGCCACGGCTTCACTGGCATCGCCGGTCTTCTTGTCCCTGAACGCTCGCCAGAATACGAACACGTTGTAGGTCTTGCTCTTGAAGGTGTGGTAGCCCTCCGGCGTCTCACCCTCGTGATCAGGCGGCAGCAGCAGGTACTTGCCACCTTCGCCCTTATCCGGTCCGACAAAGCCGACATCGGTCAGCGGACGGTGCCAGAAGTCGTCCAGGATACCCTGCTGCTTGGGCGGCACCTCGATCACGGTGGGACCGTCTTTCTTCAGATCGATATAGCCCATCGCATAGATCACGTCCGAGTTGGGTGTGCTGACGATGGTCTCCGCACTGAGTCGGTCTTTCCATATGACCAGTACATTGGATCCTGCGCCAAATTGCGCTTCGGAGCCTTTCTTCATGTACCAGAGGGTCATCGCGGGCAAAGACCAGCCCACGACCTGTGTGGCCCGGTGAAAAAGCATTTCGTCGTTGAGGCGTTCTGCTGCCTCCGGCGTCGGGTAGCTTTCCGGGAAAGGTAAAGACCGAAGCGCCTTCCAACGGTCCTCTGTCACCTGCGCCAATATGACAGTCTGCGTAGCGAGTACGCCCACTAGGGCAAGCAAAATAGCGAAACTGGTCCTCATGGTGCGTCTTCCCGCTTCGTTCTCAAATAATTGGATCAGGTGCTTGGCACTGAAAGGAATAAAAAAGAATAGCACCTTTCATGGAAACTGGGTATAGGCCTAAAGCCCTACTAAACAGCGGCCGCCCGCTACCAACAGGACGAGCCGCAGCTTCAGTCTGTCACCGAAATCATCGACAGCCCTTATTCCCATCTCTCTAACTCCGCAGGAAACGCAAAGAAATCACTCCTGGTAACACTTCTGGCCAATCCTTTTCCTTGGCTGATGACTCAAGTGTAGCTTCAGGGCTTCATGTCCACTTTGGGGACGTTACATGGGGAAAATAGGGAAGGTGTTTGCGTCGATCCGTTGAATCCAAAGTCGATCTCGGTATTTTAGTCACGGCGAATATTAACCTTCGATTACAGGCCGCTATGCGCCGGAGCAGACAATCACGAGAGAACAAAAAGCCGCGCATAAGCATGGGGCTGTATCTCTGAGATCGGCCAGCACCGCACTGTCGAGCTGAGACGGAAAGCCCCGCCAGCCTGGAAATGAAGTCCAGGGGGCTTGCTCGACGGATTTGCCCGGAGCGATTTTGTCGCATGCCGACAGGATTTATTTTGGAAAAAGGAACTGAAAGGTAAAGCTCCATGACCAGTCAGGTGCCGAGTCGGGTTTCTCGATGTTATAGTAGTACTCGATGCGGTTGTTAACCGCCTGCTTGCCGATCTTGTAGATACGACCGATACCACCGCCGATCGGTATCGTCCATGTCTGGTTGGATGGTGCTTCCCAGTTCGCAGTAATGATGATATCGGTGATCAGGAACCAGCCCTTATCCAGGTTGTAGTTTGCGAATGGCTCTATCAGCGACTGGCTGACATCGGCCCTGTTGTCATCACCCGCAAACGACCATAGCTGCCGACCGAGTATGCCCATGGTACCCCACCCTGGCTGGGTCAGCGCCACTGCGGTAATGCCTCCACTCCACTTGCCGCTACCGAGCTGGTCATCGGATGCTGTCGGAATCATCAGCGATGGTCCGACGCCCCAGATCACCTTGTCGTACTTGACCGGCGACATGTACAAGGAATAGTTGGTATCGCCCAATCCCGACGCGCTGCCCAAACCGGACGGATTGGGATTTTCCGGGCTGGATATCGCACCATCGACACTCGCTACCGGGAGTATCAAACGGCTAACATAGTTCCAGTCACCTTTGGTTATCGGGTAAACCGGCTGTATGTTCAGAATCGTACCGTCGCCGTTGGCCGCACCATAATCAAAATTGAACTTGAACGGCAGGCTGACCAGCGAACTGATCGGGTTTTGCACCGCCGCTCGCAAGTCATCGGCCCGCGTATTCGAGGGGCCGATGCTGATGTGCGCAGCCATCACCAGCGCAAAAACACAACGCCAGTAATTTGTATGAATTTGCGCCCAGCCAACCGTAGTCCTTGGCAAAAGTTGCAACGCCGACATGGCGCTTGAGGGGCGGCGATAAACTGTGTGTTCAACTGCGGATTCTAGGTTCAAGCAACGCATTATCGTTGAGAGCAGTTGAAAGCTATTCATGACAAGCCTCAGAATTCAAAGTTAACGCGTATGCCCGCAATCCAGGTTGACGTGCGCTGGCCATCCGGATCGTTCCTGTACCAGTATTGCAGGTCAGGCATCAGCGAAAAATCCTGAGTAAGCTGCAGCTTGTAACTCCACTCTGCGCCGTATTCATCGCCTCGCTGAGGGTTAGCAGGATCACCAACGAAAACACCCAGACCCATGAAGTCCTGGTCAAAACCAAAAGGTGTCAGCCATGCGGTGCCCAGCGACAACAGTTCGCGGTAGTCGGAACTTAACCTGTTGTATGATTTGCTCCAGCGACCGAACACTGCCCAACGGTTGTTAAAGCGTCGTTCGGCTGTGAACATCAGAGACTGACCCGGGCCTTCATTCGGGTTCTCCCCGCTGAGGTCCAGATGACTGCCCGTGAGACGTACAACGGTCTCGTTAGGTCCACCCAGATCACGTTCGAAACCAACCTCGGCGAGATACAGCAGCTCCCAGTCGAGCAGGCTGTCGAACTGGGGATATTTTCGGTTGGCTTTACCGTCAATCGCGGCAACCGAGACGTAATAAGAACCCTGTCTGGCTACCAGGTTGATGCCAAGACCGATATCATTATTGCCTACCCACTGCGCCCCGGCGGCGGCCGCCATCGGCCGCGCCATGAAGAAATTGCGGTCGTCATCCAGATACACCGCGCTGCCGAAGTAACCTGCCGCGAATAACTGACCGGCTCGATAGCCCCATCGCTTATCAGTCCCGGTGTAAAACTCCTGTTCCCAGGCCAGCAATCCCAGCGTTGTGAAGGTCTTGTCAGGGCTGGTGTCCAGATCATCCGGCGTCTCAACCAGGCCCTGGCGATCAGCGAATTCGCGTGTGGTCAAACTGCCGACGGTATGGTCATGTGCCAATCCAAATATCCAGCGACCAGCCGTGTTCGCTTGCCGTAAAACTTCCCAGGCACCGATGAGCAGTGTCTCACTCATACCATGAAGTGTATTGTCTTCGCTACCGGCCTGTACGTTTAACGAGATGTACCCACCGAAAACCAATCCTTCGTCGACCCAGCGCTGATTCTTCACTTGGTAGAAATTTGCACCCAGAATAAAACTTTCAACCACGTGAACATCTTCAAATGGCCGGGGATCATAGGGTCCGCGATCTCTCAGGTAGCTACCGGTTCTGACACCAGATTCCTCTGCCACGGGGGCAGACGCGTACACGGCAAGCAATACGCCAATACCGATTTGTTTCAGGTAGCAAGGTTTCTGCATAACTAGTGCATCTTTGCTCTTATCCAAGATTGTCAAACCTGCTCAACTGAACGGATGAAAGGGTCTGTATGATCACTAGCCCGCATTTCTCACCAGGCGGCGTAAATGACTGGTAAGCCATTGGCTCTTTTGAGAAATCTGAGATGATCGAAAATACAGTGTGTTTTTCAGCCATGCCTATCACGGTGAGAAATGCGGGCTAACATTATTTAAGCTCCAGATCACTCCTGCACCCACTGTCCTACGTCCTCGGGCTGGGTGTCGCCACGCAACCACCCCTTATCTTACAATTTTTTCATAGACCGCATTGGGCGGACATTTGGTAGAAAATTGATCAAAACGCTCGGGATAACGAAATCTGGTAACCATGTAGTTCCTACCTGAACGGTATTTGTGCGAACATATATATGCAAAAGACTACGTCACTCCCGCGGAAGTTGCAGGGGTAACGTGGTCGGATGGTTCCCTAGAAATTGCACACAAAAATGACCAATATCAAAAAGCAATCAAAACCGACGGAAAGGGTATCGATTTCCGCACGACTCCTCGGAGCAATGCCGGGTCTTCGGGTCTTGCGCGAATACAAGGGCAGCGACCTCGGCCCCGATGTTCTTTCCGGCCTGGTAATCTGCCTGGTGCTGATTCCTTCGGTACTGGCCTACGCCGAGCTGGCCGGTTCCGGGCCGGTGGGTGGCATCTACGCGGCGGTGGCCGCAACCATTGCCTATTTCCTGTTTGCCAGCTCGCGGCATATGAACGTCGGTCCCGACGGCGCCGTGGCATTGCTCGCCGGTGTCGTAATACTGCCGTTGACCGGAGGTGATCCGGCCAAGGCATTGATCGCCAGTTCATGGCTGGCGGTGTTCACCGGCATCATTCTGGTTGCGGCGGCCGCACTGCGTCTTGGCGTTGTCGCCAGTTTCCTGTCGACGCCGGTACTGATGGGTTACCTGAATGGCGCCGCTTTCGTGATCATCGTCAGCCAGTGGGGCAAGCTGTTCGGTATCGACCTGGAGCAGGAGCGTTTTATTCAGCGTCTGATCGAATGGGTTCAGAAGCTGGATAATATGCACACGACAACGCTGGCAGTCGGAGCCGGTGTGATCGTGCTGCTGGTCATCGCCAAATGGCTGATCCCGCGGCTGCCACCATTGGTGCCGGTGTTCTTTATCATGTTCGTGGCCAGCTACTTCATCGATTTCAAGGCCATGGATGTGGGCGTGATCGGCGAGATCCGCGAGCTGACACCACAATCTGTTGGGTTTACCCTGGACCTGGACGATATTGCCAAGCTTGCTGTGGGCGCGCTCGGGCTCGCGATGCTGATTTTTCCCGAAGGCGTGCTGCTCGGGCGGGCGATGGCGGAGAAGCACGATTACGAGGTCAACGCGGACCGCGAGCTGTTCGCGCTGGGCTCGGCCAACCTCGCGTCCGGTGCCTTCCTGGGCTTCAGCGTCGGTGGCAGCCAGACGCGGACACTACTGAACAGCGCCAGCGGCGGCCGCACCCAGGTCGCCAACCTGGTCTCGGCCATTCTGCTGGTCGCGTTCATCGTGTTCGCGGCCGACCTGCTGACGCGTTTTCCGAAGGTCGCGATCGCAGCGATCCTGGTTTACACCGGTATTGGGCTGATCGATATCGCCGGCATACGGCGCCTGTGGCGAATGCACCGCAAGACCGCCTGGATCGCGATCACGACTATGGGTGCTGTGGTCTTCGTCGGTGTGCTGCCCGGCATCCTGCTCGGCACTGCGATGTCGATTGGAATACTGCTGGCTGAACTGGCGCGGCCAAACGATGCGCTGCTCGGGCGCGTCGAAGGTTCCGAAGACCTGCACGATGTCGGCGATGATGAAAAAGCCGAGGGCATTCCCGGCCTCGTCGTCTACCGCTTTTACGGCCCGCTGATTTTCGCCAACGTCAGTTACTTCATCGAACGCCTGCAGGGATTTATCGACGGGCAGGAGCACACTGTGCAGCAAGTCATCATCGATGCCAGCGCGATACCTTCACTTGATTACACTGCCGCGGAAAAACTGCAGCCGTACCTGCAAAAACTTGCAGACCAGGGGATAGAACTGGGTATTGCTCGAGCGCATCTGCCGTTGCGTGAAATGGAGCTGGGAAACGAGATGGATGCGCTGTTCCCGGAGGAAAGAAACTTCGCAACCGTGGCTGATGCTGTGGCTGCGTACAAGGTGCGTGGTAGCACACGGTAAGGTTAGTTACTAGCCGCAGAGACGCATGGAACCCGGGGGATTTTGCGGGTATGCGCTTTAGAATGAAGGGTGCGTTGTGCGCGCTGAAAACAATGGTCGCATTGTGCTCGTAAGTAGAATAAACGCCCTGCTACCCGACCATCAAGTGTTTTTACACAGTTGGCAATAGCCATTCACTCAGCCCGAATGACGAATAGCTTCCAACTTCCACCCTCATCTCAGAAAAAACCAAGGTCGCTAATCGATGATTTAAGCTAATTCAGCCAAACCCCAGCCAGCCGGCCAAGAAGTATCCTGCCGCATGTGTCTGGGTTGCAGCCATAGGTGTGTTGAATAAGCGGCTCCCATACCTCAGCTGAACAAGTCATACTGCGGGCGCATGCAAGCATGCAAGCATGCAATCAATCGACTTCTACTAAGAATTTCGACACTCCGATATGGGTCGAACTGAGAAGTAAGGAGCCTCGATGATGCGAGGCGTGTTGTTCCAGCTCGACCGTTTCCTTCTTGGCGCATTGCGGACCGTTTGCATCCAAAAATCGCATTAACGGGCTATAATCCAATGGATTAGACTTATAGCTATGCAAACTATCGTTGAGCTTCCTGAATTTCTTAGAAAATCAGAGAAATTGCTTACGGCCTCTCAAAGGATTGATATTATCAATTACTTAGCAGCGCATCCTGCTGCAGGCGACATCATGCAAGGAACTGGCGGAATCCGTAAGTTGCGATGGTCTGCTCATGGAAGGGGTAAAAGAGGCGGCATGCGTATCATATATTACTATCACAATGAATCAATACCTCTGTTCCTATTAACTGTGTTTGGCAAAGGCGAAAAAGCCAATCTTTCAAAAGGCGAACGTAACGAATTAGCTAAATTTACTTCGCTGCTCATCAAGAATTATGGTGGTTAGTATGGGTAAAGCATTTGACAGTATTAAACAGGGTCTAGATGAGGCTCTGGAATTTTCAAAAGGTAAAAAAGGCAAAGCGGTTATACACGAATTTACACCTGTTGATGTAAAGAATATTCGCGCCAAAATTGGAATGTCTCAAAACGAGTTTGCTTCAGCTTTTGGGATTAGTGTTAGTACACTGAGGCATTGGGAACGCGGCGATAGAACTCCACATGGCCCAGCCTTGGTCCTTCTTAACGTTGTAGCAAAGGAGCCAAAGGCCGTTCTAAGAGCGTTGCGCAAATGAATGCGTTCAACTAGGCAGGCGCAAAATACGCGACTCCTCCAGTGAGCCTGGTCGTTGACGTTCCGCTATCCCGCTATTGGCCGAGCTCAGTAGTACGAGGCCCCGCTGATGCAGGGCGTGTTGTTCCAGCCCGACCGTCTCTTTCTTGACGCAACGCGGTCTCTTAAAAATAGCGAATGTTCGTCATGACTGAAATACCGCCACCGACCGATTCTGTTGAAACACTCAAAAATCAGCTTTGCAGAGTTTTCAGTAAAATAGTAAAAATTGAAAAATCCGTATTCAATCTCAAGCGTGCCGCATTGTGCAAGGACCAGAAACGAGAGTACCTTTGTGATTTGGCCCCTTATAGCTGAAATCATTACAAGCGTTAAAACGCCTTTGAGATTTTGACTCATGCCCGATCGATTTACAGGCAGCAAGTTCGGAGTTGACGGCGGTCTCAAAGGAACCAGAAAACGGACGTTGAGATAGCTGCATTCGGGATTCTTGCTATCATACGCTGCGGAAGATATGCGGGAATCAGCAGTGCGTGGTCGTGCATGGTACTGCAATGTTAGCAACGGGCGCCCCAGATTGGTTACATAAAAACAGTAACTTACATCTAAATGTCGGCTTTCATAATGCTGGGGTCGGTGGTTCAAGTCCACCCATAGCCACCATGTAATCAGATACTTATCTTCCTATTGCTGACATGGCCGCTTATTTGGGTAGCGTAAATCGAAAAAATACCCAATATGTTTGCGCTTAAATCCAGCCGTCACGGTTATTTGTTACCGATCTGGGAAGACTCTTTGCAATAATGCACTGATTAATGTGGCAAGGTGAGTAGCGTTAACGTTGCAGCCCGAAGCAGAGATTCATTCACTCCACGGGTAATCCCGCCATCTTCCATTCAGGAAAACCATCCTGCAGTCGTCGGGCCTTAAAGCCCTTTTCACGCAATTTAGCTACAGCATCAAATGCCAATACGCAATGCGGGCCGCGACAGTAGGCGACTATCTCTTGCTCAGAATCAAACTGAGCCAAGTGTTGTTCAAGTTCCGACAATGGGATATTCGTTGCACCAGGTACATGTCCTGCAGCGAATTCTACAGTTGGGCGGACGTCGATCACGGTGACCAGATCATCTTGCACGCGTGCCAGCAGTTCATCACGAGGAACAGGCTCCAGGCTGTCTTTTACGGTCAGGTAGGTGTTAACCAGTTTTTCCACATCCGCTAAATGGCGTTCGGCCACATTACGCAGTGCGTCCAGCAGTTCGATGACATCGTCACCGCTGACACGATAGAAAACCTTAAGGCCTTCTTTGCGGTTCAGGATTAATCCTGCCTGGCGCAGCTGCTGCAGGTGCCTGGAGGTATTGGCTACGTTTAATCCTGATACCGTCGCCAGATCTTCAACACTGCGTTCTCCCTGGGCCAGAAATTCCAGTAATTCCAGCCGATTGCCGTTACTGAGCGCTTTTCCTACCACGGCGAACTGGTTAAACAGGTCGTGTTTGAAATTGCCGCTTGACATAATTCCTCATAGTATTAATCTAGTAATCAATTAATCAATTGAATAGTTTACTTTAAGGCAAAGTATAACCTTAGATAGGCTGCTTACCAACCGGAGCGTACATTATGAGCTTCAATGAACCAATCGTTCAGAATGAAATGGCCATCCGTCTTGGGTTTTTTATTGGCATCTTCGCTGTAATGGCGATATGGGAAGTGGTTGCGCCGCGCCGGGCACTGAATGTTTCCAAGGTGTTGCGTTGGGCGAATAATCTAGGCCTGGTGTTTTTCAATAGTCTAATTCTTCGACTGATGTTCCCAGCCGCTGCTGTCGGCATGGCTGCGTTTGCCAGCGAACAGGGCTGGGGCATCTTTAACTACTACGATGTGCCGCCAGTTATCTCGGTTATCGCTTCAGTCCTGGCCATGGACTTCGTTATTTACCTGCAACACGTCATGGTGCACGCGGTGCCTGTACTTTGGCGTTTGCATCGGGTACATCACGCTGACCTGGATTTTGATGTCACTACCGGTGCGCGCTTTCATACCCTCGAAATTATTCTATCTATGCTGATCAAATTCGCCTCTATCGCTGTGCTTGGGCCGCCAGTTGTTGCAGTTGTGATCTTCGAAGTTGTATTAAATGCTACAGCGATGTTCAACCACAGTAATGTGCGCTTACATCCTGGGCTGGATCGGATGTTACGCTGGATCGTGGTCACACCCGATATGCACCGTGTCCATCATTCAGTGGAAGATGATGAAGCCAATAGCAACTTCGGATTCAACCTGCCCTGGTGGGACCGTTTGTTTGGTACCTATAAAGACCAACCGCGGGCAGGCCATGAAAACATGGTTATTGGTATTCATATCTACCGCGATCCCAAGCTGGTTTCATGGCTGCACGGTATGTTGTGGTTGCCATTTATCGGCAAAATAAACAGCTATGCCATTAATCGCCGCCAGTGGAGTGATGATAATGAACAATAACCGGTTAATAAAACAAGACACCCACAAATAGCCCAGCGATAACCGACGGGATTTACTGGACGCTGACGATCAGATGCTCTTGCTGTGAAAGTTGACGGGACAGAAGTGACCCGGTTTGTAAAATTTATCGACTGCTGTTTGAGAATTTGCACCCTCTGTCGGTTAAATCGTCATGTGTGTCGATTACTCATTTAAGCCACATTATTTATTCGAATCTATCCCAGATAATCATGCAGTTTTAGCGAAAAAGGTAATCTAGTATCCTATAATATTTCAATAGGTTATGGGGTTTCGCCAAATTCTACAAAACCACCCTTATTGCAGCAGCCAAGGATCTCGATTGACTAAATGGGCTAAATCATCCGTGATTTTGTTGTGATTTGCACTCAATAGAGCTTGTTTTGGCGCTACTCAGAATGCAACTAATCGCAATGCAATCACATTATAACCGGCACGATTGAGTATTAACTGGCTTCTTTAAGAGGGAGGCTCGAAATGGATACACAGATTCACACAATGAAAAATGGTGATCGTTCTCAAAGCATTCCCAGCCGTAAAACGATTGGGCAGCTTGATGCAATGATGACTAGTGCATTAGATTGCCTTCAGGCACAGCTTCATCAAAGATTTTCCGAGATGCTCGATAATGCTGACGAGTATTTGAGTAATTTATCTGAAATCCGCGAGTTGGAAGACGAATCCGATGACGAACCCGATGACGTATCCGATGACGAGTCTAATAACGAAACCGTTGCAAAGGAAGCGCATTACGAAAAGCTAATTCGTATACTTCATTCTGAACACAGTAATATCGAAAAATCATTCTTTAAGGCAATAAACGAAAATCAGAACAATAGAGACCGAACGCAGAATGATGAACTGACATTGAGTAATAAGCTGTCACTGGTTGATCAGGACGATATGGATGAAATGGTTGCAGTTACAGCCATGTATTCCAACGCGATGAGTAAATACGAAGAGGAAGTAAACAACCTGGAAGCTCGTATTGAGTACCTTGAAATGTCATCAAATACCATGCTGCCTAAGCATATGTTTGATCCCAGGCACATCTGTGAAGCTTTTCAAACAGCTCTCAAGCAAGTCGAAATGCCCATTGACTACAAACTGTCACTGTTCAGGCTGTTTGATCAGGAAGTAAGTTCCCGTCTTGGTGATATGTATCAATCGCTTAACCAGTTATTCATTGACGCTGGCGTGATGCCCGAAGTCGTGTACCAGGTAAAAAATCAGAACCCAGAAACGCATTCTGCTAGTGTAAATAGGCCTGATGGCTCCAGTGGTCCGAATGATATACGTTCACAAGATAGTTTTGCAGTTCCTGATTCCAGAGATCATGATGTGCAGAGTAACGCGTCAGGCAATAACATACCCAACTCTCATGAAGAGATAAATCGCTTCATTAGTCAGTGCATGAGTGGCGTCACCTCCGCAAAAGGCGAAGGCATTCCTCAATCATTCGCAACCGTTCCGACTGAAACTGATAGTCAAATCTGTTATTCGCGTAATGATTTGATGAATGCGCTGTCGAAGCTGCAGACTAATCTGGCAACAGTCGATATTAACAATGGTTCAGCAATAGACGCAGAGCACATCAAGCGCGCAATCATAGCCGATATGGCGCGCAGCAATGGTGGCGCTATCACCAAAACAGTGCATACACTCGATCAAAGGTGTATTGATTTTGTCGGCATGATATTTCAGGCAATCGCTGAAGATCAAAGCATTTCAATGGTCATCACCAATTTGCTTATGCTCCTGCAAATTCCAATATTAAAAATCGCAATGCTTGATGAGGCATTGTTCACGGAGAAAGACCATCCAGCGCGCCATACGCTTGACCTTATAACAAAGGCAGGCAGAGGCGTTACTGAAGATTCAGACAGGGTATATATTGAGCTGAAAAAAATAGTTGATGGCATTTTACATGAATATGAAGTTGTCAGTGCCAGCTTCGATAAAGCAGCTGATGAATTGCGAGCACTGATTCGCAAAGAAGAACAGATCTCTGCCGAAAATGAGAAGAATGAACAGCAAGAAATTATAAAACAGCATGCAAGGGAAGTTGTTCTTATTGAGATGCGGCGTATAACCATCAATAAAGTGGTTCCAAAGGATATTCGACCGCTTATGCTGAAACTCTGGCCGACTTTGATGTTCAATCACTATATTAATAACGGCATTGAGAGCAGCAATTGGCATTCATCATTGAAAGTATTCAATATGCTAATGAAATACCTGCAGCCAATCAAAAACAAGACACAGTGGCAGAAGCTCAACGATAATCATGAATCACTGGTTGAGACAGTTAAAGAAGAGTTATACAAGACACGCCAGGACAGAGCGGCGATTAACAGCCAGATAACTGCCTTGAGGCAGATATTTGTTAGAATGCTGGATGCCTGTAGAAATCAATTCGAAGAAGAGCCAGAGATAGACGTAACTGAGCAGGCATCAATTACAGCCGGATATGATGAGGCAGACATTAGCGAAGTGGCAAATGGAGCGTGCGAAGATAACGAACATGATGATAAAGCTGCCAGAATCGAAGAGCAGGTAAGGATCGCAAGAGAAAAAATATCGAGACTACCTACTGACCTGCATCCTGGTGCCTGGTTCGAAGTGTTCAATGGTGAAGATAAGCCTGTACGCCGGCTAAAACTGTCAGTAATACTTACTGAGGTTGCAAAACTCATTTTTGTTGATCGCCAGGGTACAAAAGTCATGGAGAAAGATGCTGATGATTTCTTGAATGAGCTGGACCATGGCTTATCCCGACTTATTGCAGACCACTCAACATTTGAGCATGCACTGGGTTCTGTAATTCACAAGCTCGTAGCTTAACATCAGGAATGCGCAGCGCGTTGTTGTCACAATAAAGACAAGGCGACTGAGTTAAACGTGCATCCACCACCGTCATTCCCGCGTCATTGCGGGTCGCGACAGCGATGTGGCAATCTCTGTCATATGGTATCAGTTTTTCGACGACAATCCCGAATTCGAGAGTTTGCTTCGCCGTATCCAATGGGAGAATCCGTCAAGTTAAATGATCATGAATAAGCAGAAACGGTTTTAGAGACCTTCCTCAATCCGGTTGAGTTTTTCGCAGCCTATTTCAAAGCGATACTCATTGCTATGGAACAGAACACGCCAGGCAGTATTTTATTCTTAAACCAGTAATGAGTAAGCAAGTCCTGCAGCCGCACCCGCAGCCCCTGCCAGTACGAGATTATCTCATATGGCGATTTAAATCACTTGCGATCCAGGCAGCAGAAACACCAGGTGACATATCGTAGGAAAATAGGTAGCCTTGGTAAGCGAATTTGAAACAAGTCAGGCAATTGTCTCAGGCAAGGTGCCATCATAGAGGAACCGATATGAAGATTCTCATTGTGCTTACATCACACGATCAACTGGGTGAAACGGGAGAGAAGACCGGATTCTGGCTAGAGGAGTTTGCTACGCCTTACTATATATTCAAGGATGCAAATGCAGAAGTGACCCTTGCTTCTCCGAAGGGAGGACAGCCGCCTCTTGATCCAAAAAGTGATACGCCTGACTTCCAAACAGATGCAACTGAACGCTTCAAGGGAGACACTGACGCACAGACACAATTAGCCAATACATTGAAACTATCGGATATTTCGCCTGATGATTACGATGCAATATTTTATGCGGGCGGGCATGGGCCACTGTGGGATCTGGCAGAAGATCGTAACTCAATTGCCTTGATTGAAGCAATGTACGCCGCTGGGAAGCCGGTCGCTGCAGTTTGTCACGCACCTGCCGTGTTGCGTCACACGAAGGCCGCGGATGGATCACCCCTGGTTAAGGGGAAGTCTGTGACCGGTTTTAGCAATACTGAAGAAGACGCAGTTCGGCTTTCAGACGTTGTGCCTTTTCTGCTGGAGAACGAGTTAAGAGCAAAAGAAGCACACTATTCGAAGGCTGGCGATTGGCATCCATATGCTATAACGGACGGCAACTTGATAACCGGTCAGAATCCTGCGTCATCGGATCCCGTGGCAAAGGCTCTCCTAAATAAAATCAAACAATAATAACCAGAAAGAGCCTACAGAGCGATTTGCCGCCAAGACCGCGCAGTAGCCTGGATGTGGATAGAGCCGGGCTCTACCCGCATGTCTTGCCTTCCGGTGAGAAATACGGCCTCTATCAACGCTCGGTGAAGGCATTATCAAAGCCACGTGATATCGGGCGAAGCAAGTAGGCGAGTATCGATTTTTCGCCGGTCTCGATGTTGGCCAGTACCGTCATCCCCGGTATTATTTTCAAAAGTTCCCGGTCCTGGCCCATCCAGGTTTTATCCAGATTGATTTCGGCTCGGTAATAGGGATTATTTTTTTCATCGAGGTAGGTTGTGGCTGATATGCGCTTGACCGTACCGCTGACACTGCCAAAGCGCGACGGATCGTAACTGTCGACTTTGATGTCGGCGGTCTGCCCGATATGAACGTGACCGATGTCATTCGGCATGATGCGGGCCTCGACAATTAGATCGTCTTCGACAGGGACGATGCGTAAGATGGTCTTACCTGGTTCGAGTACCTCGTTGATGCTGTTCACAGTCAGGGCCTGGACGATGCCGCCCACCGGGGCAACGACACTCAGACGTGTGACGCGGTCATTGAGCCTGATCAAGGTCTGCTCAACTTCAGCGAGCTGGTTGATCACCTTACCCGCCTCGAGCTGCATGTCCTTGATAAAACCCGATTTGACCTCAGACAGACGCAGCCGTGTCTCGGCCAGTGCTGTTTCGGCCACGCTGTGGTTGTCACTGAACTCACGCTGTTCGCGCTGATTTTCAGACAGGCGGATCTGTGTTTGCAACAGCTCTTCGCGCGCCACCACACCTTTGCTGCTGAGTTGCAAGCGGCTGTTGACCTGTTCTTCCAGCATCTTGACTTCTTCCTTCATCAGCTGTGACTGGTTTAGCATGCGTTGCTTTTCGGACTGTTTCTGTGCGATTTGCTGTTCGATGACCTTGACCTGCTGCTGGTGACTGTTGAGCTGCGCAAAGTAAATTGTGCGCTGCTTGTTGGCGAGATACGGGTATTCGCTACCAACTTCACCGAAATCCGGTTCGCGCTTGTCTATCAGCGCCTGCAGCCGCTCTGCCTGTAAGTACAGTGATGCGTGTCTCACCTGCATCTGTTCAAGTTCTGACAGGGTGGCGGGTGGAGCCAGCCTTACCAGTGGCTGGCCCTTTTCGACAAGATCACCATTGCGTACCAGAATTTCGCTGACTATACCGCCCTCCAGATGCTGTACATTCTGTATATAACCGGCAGGTATCACTTCACCACGTGCAGCGGCGACTTCCTTTATATGGGTTATATGCGACCAGATAACCAGCAGCACGATCAGTACGATACTGAATGAGATGGCGGTATTGATAATATGCGATGGTATGGTTTCTTCCAGCTGGATTGCCTGGTTGAGGTACCGTGCCCGTGCTCTTGGCAGCCCGGCCGTCGTGTTGGCGGCAAATACGATATTATTTTCTTTCACGACATGTTCTCCAACAGCTTTGCAACGACGGCATCGGCTGGTCCCGCGAGTTGTACCGAGCCTTGCTCGAGCAGAACAGCTTTATCAGCGA
Organism: uncultured Gammaproteobacteria bacterium; assembly: GCA_942492025.1. Lineage (GTDB taxonomy): Bacteria > Pseudomonadota > Gammaproteobacteria > SZUA-229 > SZUA-229 > JABDQW01. Next base: position 204,433 of record CALODJ010000004.1, read on the forward strand.
GACGTATATGTGAAGGGCGGTGACTGACCATCACGATGGTGCGTTCACCCTTGAGTTTTTTCAACTGGCTGATCAGGCGTTGATCACTTTCTTCATCGAGCGATGCGCCGGGTTCATCCAGTAGCAGTATCTGTGCAGGATTGACGAACGCCCGTGCCATCGACAAACCCCGTAAAAATCCAGGTGGCAGGTGCTCCGATGTATTATCACCGATGCGTGTCTCGAAACCGTCTGGCAGTCGCAGGATATTATCGATAATGCCTGCCTGCTCCGCAGCAATGCGCAGCTCTTGATCCGTAGCGAGGACGTTGTTCAGGCGCAGGTTCTGAGCGATGGTGCCATGGAACATGCGCACTTCCTGCGGGATATACGAAATCGAACGGCGCAAATCCATGGCATTCAACTGTCGAATGTCCATATCGTCAATCGATAGCGAACCTGCCTGTGGCCGGTACATACCGGCAATTAGTTTGATCATGGTTGATTTACCGGCACCGGTGCTGCCGCAGATCGCGACCATCTCGCCGGGCTCTACGGCGAAGCTGACACCCAGCAGGGCCGGGTCTTCATTCGGGCCATAACGAAAACTGATGCGATCAACTGCAATGCGACCTTTCAACTGCGATAGCATCAAACTGGACTGGCCGGAGTGCTGCTCCACATCCAGGCGCATCAGCTGATCAATTTGTTTGATCGCCTTGTTCAACTGCTGGAATTTGAAAAACGACAGGAATGCACCCTGCAGCGGCGACAGCACACGCCAGACCAGGGCCATCGTGGCGATCAAAGCGCCGATGGTCATGTCTCCGTTCAGCACCATTAGCGTGCCGACGCCGACGGTGGCGGCCCCTGCCATGGCCATCAGACCTTGCGAAATGCTGTTCAGGATATTGCTGGAGATGAACGTTTGGTAGTTCGACATCACCGAATCGCCGGACATTTCACGAAAACGCTCCCACCAGACCGTTTCACCGCCGATCGCCTTGATTTCCCGCCTGCCTTTCAGTGTCTGCATCAACATGCGTTGTTTATTGGTGCGGGCAATGCCGGCCCGTGCAACCTTTGAGCTGGCATTGGGCAGCCACACCGAACCAAACAGGATATAGATGAAAATCACTGCCACCGGTATAAAAGCAATCGGCCCGGCGAGTAGTGCAATGACGCCAATAAACAGAAAAGCAAACGGTATTTCTAGCGTCATGGCCGCGTTGGGTCCGGTAAAAAACTCGCGTGCGGAATCAAACTGTTTCAGACGCGATAACTGAGCGGCAACAGTCGAGCGCTCGGTAAACATCGGTGGCAGGAACAGCAGCTGGCGAAAGGTTTCGGCACCGATCAGATAATCGATTCGCCCTGCGACGAAACCCAGTAATTGCGCACGCAGATAACGAAACACCAGATCAGCCAGCAGCAGAATAATGATACCGCCGACCAGGTACGGCAGGGTCTCGGTCGATTTTGCGGCGATCACCTTGTCGTAGATCACCATGATGAACACAGGCACCGACAGCGCAATAATATTAATCAGACATGTCATTGCCAGCAGATGCAGGACCAGCTTCTTGAAACGTTTCAATAACGAAAAGAACCAGGTATCACTGCTTTTTGTGTCGCTCCCCATGCCATGTGTGGGATGCGTGTCGGTGAATACATAGGCAGTACCACGCGTTGCATCTGCGGTTATGTTCTCGTAGGTTTCACTCTGCGCATCGAAACAGCTGACTGAGGCAGCCTCATCGTTTTTATCCAGCAGCACGCGCACATCACCATCATCTGCAATAAAAAGGCAGGGATACAATTCTGGCTGTATATCCTGCACCCGCGTTTGTATCGGACTGCTTTCATATCCGAGTGTGACCAGGATGTTTCGCAGATCGACCAGGTCAAGCCGCTCGGCGTAATGCGGCAATGCTTCGAGCAAGTCACGCGCATAGTTATGCCAGCCAAGTTCCTTCAACAGAGGAATCAGGCAGGCGGCAACGGGGGATTCTGCCCTGAAACCTTCGATGTTGTCGTTCCTCAGCGCGTTGGCAAGACGTTTAGCAAAGGGAAGATGCCTATCGGGCTGCTTTTCGTTGACGATGGCGATGCTCATAACTGGCCCTATGCCCGAAGGTTTGTGATGTTTGCTGAATCCAGCGGTACAACAGCAGATGCGGGTTTGTTGACTTCCTGCAGTGTACCGTCGGCCAGAACCAGGTGGCGGTCACACAGGTTCAGGAATGACGGCCGATGCGAAACGATCACCAAAGTGCGGTCCGTCTTGAATGCCTTGATCACATCCTGAAGGCGGCTGTCATTCTTGATGTCAAAGTTGGCGTTGGCATCATCGAACAGCATGATTTTCGGATGACCAACCAGTGATCGCACCATGATGATCTTTTGGCGCACGCCTTCTGACAGTGTATCCACCGCGGCACCACCCACCTGGGTGTCCAGGCCAGATGGCAACCGGGAGATGATTTCGTCCAGGCCCAGCAGACGGGACAGTTCAATCGCATGCTCGACAGCTTCACCTTCGCGGTACAGGGTCATGTTTTCCAGGATGGTGCCCTCGAACATGATTCCATGTTGGGGAACGATGCCAATTTGAGAGCGTAGATATTCCAGGTTGTATCTTTCGATATCGATGTCATCAAGCAGCACCCGGCCTTTGTCCGGGTGAAGAAAGCCGGACAACAGGCCGATCAGTGTGGATTTACCCGCGCTGTTACTGCCGGTGATGGAGACACTGTCACCGGCGTTGATTTTGAGCGCAAGCTTGTGCAACTGGTCTTTTTCCTGCCCGGGGTATCTGAAACAGACGGCTTGAAGCTCCAGGCTCCCGGTTATGCCGGCTGCAGATAGTATACTGCCGGATTTTTCCTCGGGCATACTCAGCAGTTCATTGACCTTATCCTTTGCCAGTCTGACTGACTGGAACTGGGTCCACACGTTCATCGCGCTCAGCCCGGGTTGCAGTACCCGGCTGGAGAGCATGGTGCCTGCTGCCAGGGCACCTATCGTGAGTTCACCGCTGATGACGAAAATGCTGCCGATGCCGGCAAAACAGACGACAGCCAGTTGTGAAATGGTTGCACCGATACCTTGTATGACGCTGTTGATTCTGGCCAGCTCGCAGACGCTTTCAGCCGAATTTTTTTGCAGGCGTTCGTAACGGCGCAGCATCAGCGATTCCATGGCCATGGACTTGATCGTGTGGATGCCATTCAGTGACTCGATGACGAAGTTCTGCCGTCTGTCTTCCAATCTTGAGCGGGCCTTCAGTGCGATGCGTAATCTTGATCCCGCGAGCGATGAAATCATGAAAAACAGGGCGAGCAAAATGATCGGTACCAGAATCAGGGGGCCGGCGATAATCCAGATCAAAGACAGAAAAATAATCACAAACGGCAGGTCCATGGCCAGCAGAATCGACTGGCTGGAATAAAATTCCTGTATCTGCTCGAGTGCCGACATTTTGTCGAGATAAAAGCCGGTGGGCTTGCTGTCGAATGCTGTGGTTTCGGAATCAAGCATGCAGCTCATGGCATTCATGCTCTCGCTGTGATCAAAGCGGGCACCTTCCCAGCTGAGAAGCACAGAGCGGCCGATTTTGAGCGCAGTATCCAGCACGATAGCGGCGAACAGAACCGTCAACAACATTGCGAACGATTCCATCGCCTGGGAAGGGATGATGCGGTCATACACCTGGAGAATAACCATAGGCATCGCCAGGGCGAGCGTATTAATGCCAAGTGATGAGAGTAATACGCCTGGTTTGCGCCAGGTAGCCGGAATCGTCAGGTTTCTTTTTATTCTTTTTATTATCATTCGTTTACTGTTTAGAAAACTATCAACGCTGCTGTTGTTGTCGGCAGCCGATGGCTTTTCTTGAATGCTATTGCCTGCTGTGATGCCGTCATGGAGTTAGCCCGCATATTTGTTTTTCATCAATCATTAAAGATACCCGGATAGCTGCCGATACGGACATGCGAGATAAAGTCATTTTAATTTCGGGATCAAAACGATGGATGATAAAACCAGACTCGACAATGTGGGCTCTTCAAGAGAGAGAGCTGAGGAAGAGCTATTCTTGCGCCGTTCTGAAGCAGATCACGGTCTTAATAAAAAAGAAGAGGATGATCTGGATCTACATCTGGAAGATTCGCACGAAGAGCTGTCATTGCAGCATGTGCAGCAGGGAAGCGGGCGTGACGACGAACCTGCCGAGTATGGCAATGCTGCCAGGGTGAAACCAGACGATCCATCTGGGGCAGACGTTCCCGCTCGACCATTGGCTGATTCCACTCAGGCGCCGGTTGATGCCGTAGTCAAAACGACAGAGGTTCAAGACCAGGTATCGAGTCAATCCAACGCGGTTTATGCCGATGCATCACTGGAACGCGTATACCAGCAGACCCGTTCCGAACACGACCAGCGATCCGCAAGCAGGGCAGCGCCACAGGCAGAGGCAGGCATTGAGGCGCCCGAGCAGCAAAGTGGATCAACTGTTGTTACTGAACCGCAACAGCCGGCTGCACACTATGATGCGGCAACAGATGCTTTTGACCCCGATAAAGAAGAGCAGGCGCTCTTCAATGCTGCGCCTGTTGCTGGGGATGATGTGCAGCTTGTTGTGCACGAGGGTGACAGCAAGCTCGGCGGTCGATTGACCGCGCTGGATGATGGCCCTGGTACAGACATCGAATTTGCTGTCGCGGAAGGATATACAGCACCCATTGGCTTCAGCCTGCATGAGAGCGGGGGATGGTCGTTCGATGCGACGGATGCAGCTTACGACCATATGGGCGTCGGTGATTCGGTTGTTTTCAATATACCTGTTACGGTCACTGACAATTATGGTGAGACCGATACACTGCAGATTCAGATCACGCTGTCAGGTAGCAATGATGCGCCTGTTGCCGATGCCGGTATCACCGGTATGGTTGATGAAGCTGCAGGCATTGTCAGTGGACAGCTGACGGCAATCGATATGGACAGTGCCGATGTAAGCTTTGCTGTTGCACAGGGTGTCGATGTTCCAGAGGGATTCAGTCTCAGTCAAGACGGTGCATACCGTTTCAATCCCGCTGATCAGGCCTACGATTATCTTGCTGTGGGCGACAGCGAAGTCATCACAGTACCAGTCACCGTCAGTGATGAGCTGGGTGCCATCGATAACACGCATATTCAGATTACGATCAATGGCACCAATGATGGCCCGGTGGCGGGTGCGAGTGTCATTGCAAACATCGATGAAGCTTCCAGTGTCATCAGTGGACGACTGAATGCGACCGATGCTGACGAGAGCTCGGCACTGTCCTTTGCCGTAGCTGACGGTTTTACAGTACCAGCAGGCTTCAGCCTGGATCCGGACGGTAGTTACCGCTTTAATCCGGCTGATCCGGCCTATGATCACCTCGGTGCCGGTGATGTCGAGATTGTCGATATTCCGGTCAGTGTAACGGATGAGCACGGTGCTACCGATAAGACAAACGTCCAGATTACCGTTCATGGTACCAACGATACGCCGGTAGCTGGTGCCAGCGTTTCTACACAGGTTGACGAAGGATCGACTGTCATCAGTGGACAACTGAGTGCGACCGATGCTGATGCTGGTTCGACACTGTTTTTCGCGGTCGAAGACGGTTATACAGTACCGGATGGTTTCAGTCTGGGTGCGGACGGCAGTTACCACTTTGATCCGGCTGACAGCGCCTACAATGACCTTAGACCCGGTGAAACGACAGAGTTATCGATTCCGGTCACTGTGACTGACGAACTCGGTGCGACAACATCCACAAAGGTGCGGATCTCTGTGCTTGGCACCAATGAAAACCCGGTTGCAGTCGATGATAGCGGCTATCAGTTGCAAAATGCCACGCTCGCCGCGGAACTTAATTTTGACAACGGTGTGCCAAACGCGATGCTGGGAACAGTGAATACCGCTTCCGAAGGACAGGTGGAGGCTGCAGCCGACCTGACAACGGCCAAGGTGGAGCTTTCCGGAATCGACCTGAGCAGCGAGGCAGGTGCGCAAACCACGGTTTCGATGTGGGTGAAGGCCGATCCATCCGGTAGCTGGGAAATGCTGGCAGCCTCCGATCGCTATGACATGGTGATGCTCAATGGTGACATCGGTTTCAACACCTCACGCGGCGATCTGTTTGGTGCTGATGCAAGTGAGTTGTCTGACGGTGAATGGCACCACGTTGTCGGCACCTTTACCAATGGCGATGTCACTCAGAATACGCTGTACATCGACGGTCAGGAAAAAGATCTGTCGCAGTTGCGCGGAACGCCGAGCAGCAGCTACGCGAACATCGATTCCAGCGACGGCAACATGTATTTCGGCAGCTGGGGCGTGAACAATAATTACCGTTTCAGCGGCAGTATGGACGAGATCAAGGTATTCAACGGCTCACTCAGCAGCGATGAAGTCAACACCCTGTACAGCCTGGAAAGTGACCATGTGAAATGGGACGGTGCTGCGCTCAATGGAAGTGAGGATAATGCAGTCACGATTGAGCCGTCTGATTTACTGGCGAATGATTCCGATCCGGATGGTGGCTCCTTGAGTATCATCTCCGTGCAGGACGCCGAACACGGCAGCGTCGAAATTGATGCTGAAGGCAAGGTGGTGTTCACACCGGACGAAAATTACCACGGTGAGGCTACATTCAGCTACACCGTCAGCGATGGGGATGCCGGCGAGGCGACGGCGACCGCGACCTTGCACATCAGTAGCGAGAATGATCTGCCGACGATCGATGTGGTCAACACCATAACGGTCACAGAAGACGGTGCACAGAACATCAGCTATCGTGTTGACGATATCGACGGGGATGATGTGACGCTCACCGGCCACGCCAGCAACGGCAGTGTGGTCGTGAACGACAAGGGTACGATCACGTTCACGCCGGATGAAAACTACCATGGCAGCGATACCATTACTCTGTCGGCAACCGACAGCCAGGGTGGTGTGACAACGCACGAGATCGACGTCACAGTGACGGCTGTGAATGATGCACCACAGGCCATGGCTGATACCGGCTTTGAACCCCAGAATGCAACTCTGGCTGCTGAACTGAACTTCGATACCGGCGCACCGACGGCAATGCTGGGTAGCGTCAGTATCGAATCAGATGGTCAGGTTCAAACTGCGGCTGAATTCACTGCCGCCAAAGTGGAACTCGGTGGTATCGATCTACATGCAGAGGCCGGTGCACAGACGACGGTTTCAATGTGGGTACAGGCTGATCCGTCCGGTGGCTGGGAGATGCTTGCGGCCTCGGATCGTTACGATATGGTTATGCTCAATGGTGATATCGGTTTTAACACCGCACAGGGTGACCTGTTTGGCACCGATGCCAACGCGCTGGCCGATGGCGAGTGGCACCACATCGTTGGTACCTTCACCAACGGTGATGTCACCCAGAATACTTTGTACATCGATGGCGAAGAGCAAACGCTATCGCAGCTTCGCGGTACCCCGAGCAGCGCCAATGCCAACATTGACTCCAGTGATGGCAACCTCTATTTTGGCAGCTGGGGCGCGAACAACAACTACCGTTTTACCGGCAGTATGGATGAAGTGAAAGTGTTCGACGGTAAACTGAGTGGCGATGAAGTAAATACCCTGTACAACATCGAATCCGGCCATGTGAAACTGGACGGTGCGGCTTTGAATACGACCGAAGACCGCGCAATCGTGATCGACGTCCTCGCCAATGATGTGGATGTCGACGGCGGCGCATTGACTATTACCGATGCGGGCACCGCTACCGATGCCGACGGTCATGTTGCAGGCACCACGGAAATTGTCGAGGTCGATGGCAAGCAGCAAATCCGTTTTACACCGAATGACTCGCTCGATGCGTTGAACGAAGGTGATAGCAAAACGATTCGTTTTAACTACACCATCAGCGATGATCAGGGTGAGACCAGTCGTGCCGAAGTTGCGGTCAATGTGACCGGGCTCGACAATGATTTAGCGATCACGGATATGCATGGTACCAGCAGAAGCGAGAGGCTCACTGGTACCGACGAGCAAGAACGTATCTGGGGGCACGAAGGCAATGATACCATCAATGCCGGTGATGGCGATGATACCATCATTGGTGGTGCCGGCAGTGACAATCTGTTCGGTGGCAGCGGTGACGATACCTTCGTTGTCGATGCCGACAATGCCGGGGCGGCCAACGATTACCACGGCGGTGACGGAACCGACCGCATCGTCGCCCAGGACGGCGAAGACATCACCATCAACCGCCACCTGCGCGGCAGCGACTCGATCGAGGAGGTCGTCGGTGAGGGCGATACCGTGCTCTCCGGTGACAACTCCAGCCAGACGCTGGATCTGAGAAACACCAAGCTGACCGGCATCGACCACGTCGATGGCGGTGGTGGCAACGACACCATCTACAACAGCGATGACGGCGGTGAGATTTACGGCGGTGCCGGCAAGGACAGACTGTACGGCGGCGATGGTAACGATACGCTATCGGGTGACGCAGGTGCTGACAGGCTGTATGGTGGTGATGGTGATGACACCCTGTCTGGGGGTGGCGGCAATGATCGCGCCCTGGGCGGTGATGGTAACGATACCTATGTGGTGAACCCGTTCGACGGCAGTGACTATTTTAACGGTGGCGAGGGCGGTGGCTGGACAGATGCCATAGATCTTTCCGTAACCGCAACCGCTGATCCGGATAATCCATGGACAGTCGAGGTTGATGGTGTACAACTGCAGTATGAACTAGCCTCGGGTGCGCTGGAGCTGAATCCGGATACTTCTGGTGTGATAACCTTTGGTGACGGCACTGAAATTGCTTTCGATGGCCTGGAAAAAATCGAATGGTAACTAGCCCGGGTGTTGCACGAATCCTTCGTGCAACACCCGGGCTAACCCACCTATGCATCAATGATGTTAATTTCAGTCGCGCGCGCGTGGTTTATATAATTCACGATAGAGTCGCCAGACCATCCAGGACAGTAACACGATGCCTGCGACCAGGGTCGCCCAGAGAAGCAGCTCTCGCCAGGCGTAAGCATCGGGTGGTGGTTCGAGTTTTTCAACGCCGCCCAAAATATAGCTCGGAGTCGTGGTGGCTGTTTTGATCAGCAATGGCTGTTTCGTATCGTGAACTGACAGCATTTGCAGATCGATGGCCTGATCCAGAGGCTCAATGATCGCATTGCCGTAAGCGATCTCATACGGAGGAATTCCCTGTGCCACAAACGTAAGGATGTGCGGCAGCCATCCCAGTTCAAGCACGGGCGTGTAATGATCGAGAACATTTCCTCCGCCTTTTTCTTCGATACGCCAGTAGCGGTCATTGGTTGTATTAAAGCTAACAGCAGGACTGAGCAGTGTTGTTCCATCCTCTCTGATGAGTTTGTAGAACAAGCCAAGGTATTTGCGATGCCAGTTGTCGTGTTCATCTGGGCGTGATGACAGTTCAACATTCAACATCATATTCTGTTCAGGAAACTCAAGTCGAACCCGGTCGACAGGCCAATGGCCGTTGGTGTCAAAACCGTAGCTGACCCTTGAGTCTGGATTTTTGACGCCGATGATTTTTATCCAGTATCGCTGCGGCGGCTGCTCAAGTGTGGGGAAAGCGACCGTAGCTGCCTTGAGTTCGACCTCACGCAGCGCAGCTGGCCAACTGATGCGCAGGTACTTATAAGCAGCGAGCGGTAAGACAATCGCATGCTGGGAAAGTTGATGATCACCAAACTGCAGATCAGCCAGTGATGCCTTGTCGACCAGGCGGCGCCAGCCAGACAGGTCGTTGCTGACATCGATATTGATCACTGCAGAAAAACCGCTATCCTTGTTCGTTTTCCAGTCCAGAATGAGTTTATCGGGTGTATGCTGAATACTGCTTGCATCGAGCAGGTAAGCCGAAATGATTTCTCTGGTTTTGCCGGATGTCGATTCTCTGGCAATATTGACAACAGCCCCTTTCTCATCAGTCACTATGCGCAATGATTGCTGATCACGTCCCGTAACATCGCTGCTGTATAGCGGAAATAATGGCAGGCTGGCTGGTGCGCGTGGCGACTCTTTCCTCGCTGCCGGTGTTTGCAGCACGTGTGGCATGATCTGGCCAGATGCATCAAATACCCGAATATCGCCGAGGTCGGCACGTGTGACTTTCTGGTAAATCTCTTCCGGTAACACTGTTTGCCACATCGACGCCTGACCTTGAGTCTCCACTTTCATGCCATAGGCAAAATCATTCGGGACAGGCGTACTGGCCGGCAGATGCACCGCATACATCGATGAAACCAGCAATGTTATGACTGACTGATATCCTCGCATCATTCTTCCTTTTGTATTGGGGGCATAGGTGACAAATAGCCAATCAGCAGTATGAGCAATCCAACCACGATAAAAGAGATGATGCGGGCGATGGTGCCGATGTCTGCAAGATCCACCAGGAACAGTTTAACAACGACAGCGCCGAGTAGTACCGAACCTATAAGCCAGGTCAAGCGCTGTTTCAGGCGTGTCGCAAGCAGCATGATGATCAAGGCTGCCAGCGTCCAGATAATGGAAACAGCGGTCTGGTAACGTGGAGAGCTCCAGAGGGCATCCAGGGAAAAAGGCACATCGGTGTAATAGTGCACTGTACGGGCAATGATACCATTCATGACCATAAATCCCACAGTGAACCATCCGTACCAGCGTAGCTTGCTGTCGAGTCGAATGGTGCTTTTTCGAAGCCAGAAAAAGGTGATGCCGAGGATGAAGAGTTGTGTGATCTCATGGGGATTGATCACAGGGATATACATTAACGGTGAAGGATCACCTTGTTGAAAACTTGCATATAAAGCCCAGATACCGATGAGTGCAACCAGTGGCATCAGGCCCGCACCCAGATAGCTTGCCTCGTACTTTTGCAGCGGCCAGGCCAGTTTATTGCGAGTCACGGGCAATAGGGCGACAACAGCAGCGGGTACCAGTGCCCACATCGCATGACGCCATGTATCGACTTCAGGCAGCACTCGCCCAACAAGCCACGCAAACTCCCAGGTCACTATAAATACCAACAGCCAGAATGTTCCAAGGTGCCCGTACCGGGTAAATTCGGTCTTCCACCCGGATTCGTATTTCCGCAGTATCCAGTACTGGAGTGAGAAAGCCAGTAACCAGGAAAGCCACCCGCCGCTGTAAAAGGGATGGGTGATACGGGCGTCGATGTAAGATAGTAGCGCGATAATGATCATGACAGGGAGCAATAATGGCATCACGTGTGATAACTGTGACCATGACAGGCGATGTTGGAGAAAAGCGATCGCAGCCAGGCTCACAGTCACAAAGATCAGAATGGCGGCATTCTGGTAGCTTTCGTCAACATGAAGCAAGATCTCTTGCAGACCAGCACCGAACCACCACAGCAAGCCCCATGTCAGCGCAGCTGTGGAAGTTTCGCTGACAGATTGACGCAGCTGACTGGCCTGGTAAAGCTGATAAGCCGAGAATAAACCGGCAACACTGACCATCAGTGCGCCCAGATAAAAACTGTTCAGAACCGGCGTGCTGGCATGAGGTGCGGTGACTTCTGTCAGGAAAGCTGCGCCGGCACACAACTGGACCAGCAAACCAGATAACTGCGCCAGCCAACGCTGCTGGCGAATGCCCACCCACAACAGGGCGGCCCCTTCCAGTGCCCATGCAGCGCCTGTCCAGCGTCCGTCGACCGCCAGTGGTATCGCTACGGTGCCAAAGGCCACCGCCAGCGCCATGAAGGCCTCGATCAACATGCGGGTGTATTCTCTACGCTGTTGCCAAAGCACCGATGCTAACAGAGCGTAGAACAGCCCAATGAGGATGGCGCTGACTGCCAGGCCGTATTCGAAATCACTGATCAGGGTACTCTGTAAACCAAACCCAACCAGTGGCACGCCGAATATCAGGGAGCCGTCAATTATGCCCTTTAAATTGGCTGGCTGGCGATGCGCATACAGGACAGGTACCGCAACATAGAATAAAAAGAACAGAACAAGAAAGGGTTGGACACTGGCAAAATAGGCCGGCTGATAGTACTGATAGCCCCATAAAGAGGCGATCACAAAGGTGAAGATAAAACCTAACAAGTTCAACTCACGCCATGCTTTGAACCAGGCGATCGCCAGAATACCGGCATTGAGGATGGCATAATAGGAAAATAGTGTCACATGGCTGCCATCGCGAGATACCAGAACAGGCGCTAGAAAACCGCCAACGCATGCGAGTACAGCCAGGCTGCGTGCGTTCTGGAGAACAGCCAGGGCACTTGATAACATGACCAGCACCAGCATCAAAATGAGTCCTGCCACGCTGGGTACGAGCTGATACAGACTCACCGTCGCGAATACCGTCAGATACACGATACCGATGCCGCCACCTTGCAGGGACAGGGCATAATTTGGTCGTTTTAAGCGCAGGCGCCAACCCAGCGCGATCAGAACCATCCCGCCTGTGGCGGCGGCAAACAAACGTATCTCTATCGGTAACCAGCCGCGATCGACGGCATACTTGAGGAAGAAGGCAACGCCAAAAAACAGGATAACAATACCAACACGTGCCAGCGTATTGCCCCCCAGCAACCATGCTTTGATCTTCTTCTGCAGCTCAGATTCGGGAGGTGTTTCCCGGCCGCTTACGGTATCTGGCTTTTTCAGCGGCGGAGAAGGGGCTTCTTCAGCGCTCTTCACGCTGGGTGCGGGTCGAGGTGTCGTCGCAGCCTGCGTCGCGTCGGGTGCTGTTACAGTTATTTTATCGGCAGCCGGGCTTATTGCTTTGGCTTGCGTGACAGGCACTTCGGTTTTTGTCTCCTGCTCAGGCTCCGCAGCCAGAGTTGCTTCCAGATTCAACGATGAAACGGCACGCTCTAGCTCGGACAGCCTGTCATGGAGTTGATTGATGCGGATGTCTGTCCTTTTGATTTTTCTGAAAATGACGAAGATGAGGAAGGGTACGATCAAAATGAATAATTGCAGTAACAGGCCTAATAGTCCGAGCATCCGGTTTTCCTCTTTGCAACAGGGTGTTTGTGAAAATTGATCGAATCCAGCCGCTTACCAGCTGCAGCGATTATGTCACAGCAAGCGTGTGGCAAGCAGTAGGAATTGACTGAAATTGCGTATAGCGACGCGATCTGGGTAAACGCCGGCTGTAATGCTAGCGGCAAAAAGATATCCACCGTGACTGGTCGTCGCTGATGGGATTCCTGCGTGGTTGTACAAATGGGTACACCTACGTAGCGATGAGGTCGAATAAGCGCATATAAAAGTGACAATTATTTGACGAATTATCAATCCATTAGTCGGATGTGGTATCGAGAAACTAACCGTTCTGTGTTGCAGAGGCGTTCTGCCGTCTCAAAACAACTAAATTTATAAAGATTTGTAATCATTGGTATCAATGTTTCGAGCAACTCAATATTATTCGATCGGCGTAAATTTAAATTGTAAATGAAACGAGCGATGTATCTAAAATATGTCTTAGCAACAGCATTTCTTGCATTATTCGTGGTCACTACCAGGGCCGCTATTGCGTATGATGTGAATCGAACAATCGTTGACGATAAAAGTAGTTCTGTCGGGACTATCACGCGATTCATGGAGACTGATGGTGCGCTAGATCAACCGGTCACTGAGAATAACATACTCAACTGGTCTCTTTCATTGAACACCCCTGAATTACACAGCGGGAACCCCAGGATAATCACTCTTCGACCTGCTGGTAAAATGACATTACGGGGCTCGACTGTAACGGCAACCACATCAACATCGACATTGTGGTCTGATTTTACCACCGAGGAAAAAAACAACTTTCTGCTTCTTACGGGTAATGGAAATGCCGATGGCAGAAATGAAGCAGTCTTCTGGTGTCTTGATACACTGAACTGCTCCTCTGGTCTAGATAATACGGAAATTGCAGGCATCGTTAATGGTACTGTGTTGTCCGAAGATTACGCGGGGAAAATAGTAATGGCGACTGCAGTGCCTGCTCCCGAAGCGGTCTGGCTGTTTGGCTCCGGACTTCTCGTGCTGGCGGGCATGACAAGACGCAAACGCTGAAACCACCTGATCACAAACCACGCATAACGGTATCTTCACGGCTGGCGTTTTTATTCGTCAGTTTTACCTGGTTCAGTTGAGTCTGCTTGAGCCTAAAGCTGCCGCTTCACTCATGCAGGCTTGCGGCAGGCACAGCACCTGCTTTCCTGATTCACATCAATGGGTACAACCAGCTGTGGATACATACCAGTATCATGACTGGTGTATAGCCGGACTGTGATCCTGTTCAGCCGCATTCGGTTCACGCTTGCACCTATCGACAATCAAAAATTATGTCAACGCATCCAAAGAGCGTTCTCATTTCGAAGTATGGATCGATGCAATTAAGGAAACCCTGATTAATTCAGAGTTTCCGCGGCGCACGGATGCGCCGCCATTTTAAATCGCGTTAAGCGATTGAAAATGAGGGGAAACAGAAAATCGCATTGTATGTTTCCCGTGCTCTGATAATTCACGGATGAATTATTTAGAGTTTCCTTAATATAATTGCAATCTTTTGAGTGTAGCAGCTGGATAATATGACGAGTTTTAAAGGAAAGAACCGAGTTGCATCGCGTAACTCGCAATGGCACGATTGCTTTTTGGCATTGCGCGTAGCGAAGCATTCCATTCCTGTAGAATATAACGCACAAAGTACGGCCCGAAGGGGCTACACAAGGATGTAGTATATATCAGCTCCGCTAGAGAAGCAGATGATGTCGAGATTGGACAGGGTTTTATATGGGAGCCTGATGGTGAGTCAGGCTCCCGACCGCTTACGGGTCTGCCGAAAAAACTGTCGCTGTCAGATTTCAGTCGTAAAAGCTTTTGTCCAGGCCACGTGCAAAGAGTATGGATTCGATGGATCGATCAGCATCGGATGTCTGTGCCGATTCGACGGTTTGAAGTGCTTTCATGTCATAGCCATAGGGTTCGTAATCATCGTTTGATTCGAGAGACAAGCCGATGAAATCTGAGTAGTTATAGCTTGAATTCATTTGGTATCTCCAGTCTTATAGTGTGGTCTCACTATTCCTTAAACAAGACGCGTGCCAGTTTTTATTAATTAGCGCTAAATTCTTATAAGCTATTGAATTTAAATTAGTAAAAATAAACTGGCTTGTGAAATCAGATGGCAGGATGCGTGCCCGGGTTGCACCAGGATGGAACTCCAGTGAAGATCAATGCACTTATAAGTAACAAAACCAACACATAACTGGAAATTTACCTTGATCGGCGCGAAGGCCGATACTATCATTCAATTGTGGATTTAAGACAACATAACCTGCTCAACTGGATTCTCATCACCATTATGGTGATGTTGCCACTGCGCAGTGTCATCGCCAGTGACAGGTCGACTTGTGACATGCATGAGCAGGCATCGCCACAGGATTCAGGTCATCACCTGCACCATCATCAGGTGATGGGCGAAGCTGATCATCAAAACACTATCGCCACAAATGATGAATGTTGCTGCTGCGAAGGCAGTATTAGTTGTCATGCCAATTGCAGTATCAGTCTGGGTGCTGGTGTGATTATGCCACCTGCCCTGTCTGTCCCGACTTTGAACGTGTCATCGATTCGAACACAGGTCGCAAGCAATCCTGTTTTCAGAGAACGCATACCCCCGATACGACCACCCGCTTACCTCTAAACTGAATTGGGACCACGGTCAATCCGATATTATCCGGTCTAGCTGTGGTGATGCATTCATTGGTCCGGAGGTCAGCCATGCGTTATATCTGCGCATCCACTGTAAATACATCGTTTATACTGTTTGCAGTCGTTATATTAGTCATGCCACGTGTGTCGTTTTCATTGAGCCTGCAACAGGCGGAACAACTCGCGCTTGAGGCAGATCCTGTCGTTAACAGTCACCGGGCGTCGTCACGCTCGTATGATGCAAGTGCAATTGCGAAAGGAACACTGCCCGATCCGAAGTTGCGGTTGGGTATGTTCAATGTCCCGCTCGATTCATTCAGCACCACTGAAGATCCTGCAACGCAACTGCGTGTTGGCATTCAGCAGGAGTTTCCTCGGGGTAAGTCAAACGCGTTGAAGCAGCAGCAGACTAACTGGTTGTCCCAAGCCGCAGCAGCCAGAGCTGATGATGAGAAACTCAAGCTGCTGATGCATGTTCGTGATACCTATCTGAATCTGTATTACCAGGTCCAGGCAGCGAGCATCGTTAACGAGACACGGCGTTTGTTTGCCAAACTGGTCGGGATTACCGAGGACCAGTATGCTGCGGGGCGCGCCAATCAGCAGGACGTCATTCGCGCGGACCTTGAGTTATCGCGCCTCGATGATCGTGCAACAAAAATCCAGAGCAATGAAGATGAATACAGGGCGACCCTTGCCCAGTGGACAGGCGATGTCGCATGGAATGATATTGAGCAGGAGTTTCCGGTATTGCCGGATGTGCCCGACAATGCCGATATCAATCAGCTATTGACACAGCATCCGTCAGTCGTGGCTGAGACGGCAAAAGTCGAAGCCAGCAAAAAGTTGATCGAGGTATCACGCCAGGATTACAAACCCGGGATTGGTGCATTTGTCGAGTACAGAAAGCGCTTCGGGCAAAATATCGATGGCAGTGATCGCGCTGACATGATGGCGGCGATGGTGACCGTCGATATTCCATTGTTTACCGAGAACAGGCAGGATAAAAATGTCGTGGCGCATGAAGAGAGTGCTAATGTCGCCCGCTACTCGCGTGATGACCGATTACGTGTGCTGAAGAAGATGCTGGAGAAGGATCGGGCCATATACAAACGACTGGGTGAGCGCGAAGTACTCTATAAAAACAAGCTCATCAACTCGGCAGCCAATAACGCTAAAGCATCGCTGAATGCCTACCAGAGCGGCGTAACTGAGTTTACGACATTAATGCGCGCCGGTATCACTGAACTGGATGTACGCCTGGAAAATTTGCGCATTCAAGTTGACCGCCTGCGCACACAGGCGCGCCTGCTCTATATTACAGGGGATCCACAGATATGAACAAGAACGGGTTAATAAAAATGGCTATCACCCTGTTGATGTACAGCGTCACCAGCGGGTTGCTGCCTGTTGCCAACGCCGATGAAGAAAAAGAGATTCTATATTGGGTAGCGCCGATGGACCCGAACTACCAGCGCGACAAGCCAGGCAAGTCCCCCATGGGAATGGACCTTGTGCCTGTCTATGCCGATGACACTACTGGGACTAACGTTGTTTCTATCCGGCCGGAGGTTGTTCAGAACCTGGGCGTACGAACCGCGCAAGCAGAGATGTCGCGTTTATGGCGAGGTATCGACACCGTTGGCTATGTCGATTACGACGAGTCAAAGGTCAGCCATATCCATTTACGTACTGAAGGCTGGATCGAAAGACTGACCGTAAAGTCTGAAGGAGAGCGGGTAAAAAAAGACGATTTCCTGTTCGACCTGTATTCACCAAAGCTTGTTAATGCTCAGGAAGAACTGGTGACTGCCATTGCCTCAGGTAGCCAGAGCCTGGTCCATGCGTCCAAAGAACGGCTTTCCTCGCTCGGGGTATCAGCCAGGCAAATCACTCAACTGCAGAGGGATAAAAAAATCCGGCAGAGAATTTCGATCTTTGCACCGCAGGATGGCGTTGTTTCAAGTTTGTCGGTCCGGGAGGGTATGTTTATCAAGCCGGAAAATCGTGTGATGTCACTCGCCGATCTTTCAAGCGTCTGGATTCTCGCTGAAGTTTTTGAGCGTCAGACAGAATGGGTAAAAAATGGGCAGCCGGCTGAAGTGAGACTTTCTTACCTGCCCGGGAAGGTATGGCAGGGTTTTGTTGAATATATATACCCGAGTCTCGATGCAAAAACCCGCACCTTGAAAGTCAGGCTGCGATTTGACAATCCTGACGAGGCCATCAAGCCGAATATGTACGCCAATGTGCGAATATTCGGTGGACCGAAAGAAAACACCATTGTTATACCCGTTGAAGGTCTGATACGTACTGGCCGCGAAGAGCGTGTCATCATTGCTCTGGGTGAAGGCCGGTTCGAAGCGCGTGATGTGATTGCCGGGATTGAAAGCGGTGAGTATGTAGAAATCGTGCAAGGTCTCGATGAGGGGGAGGATATTGTGATATCCGGCCAGTTTCTGATCGATTCTGAAGCCAGCATGCGGGCCAGCCTGACACGCATGTCCGCGACTAATGATGAGCGACCCGGTTCAAACACGTCAGCAGTCACCGACGAGAAAACCTTGATGGGATCGGGTGTCATTAGAGCCATCAAGTCAAGCGAGAACCAAATCAACCTTCAACATGCGCCTATAGAGGAGCTCGGCTGGCCTTCAATGACGATGGACTTCACGCTGGGTGATGGAGTGAGTCTGGACGGTCTGAGCATTAATGATGCTGTCATGTTTTACCTGCAGCAACACGATGAGCACTATCGGATCACTTCAATTCATAAGATGAGCACAGGTGACGCAGTCGACAGAGAGATGCGGCCATGATCGCAAGGATCATTGAATGGTCGATCAAAAACCGCTTTTTGGTTTTGATGCTGACGGCGATTATTGTCGGGCTGGGGGTTTACTCAATCAGGAACATACCACTGGATGCGATCCCGGACCTGTCTGATGTACAGGTGATCATCAAAACGAGTTATCCGGGGCAAGCGCCTCAAGTTGTCGAAGATCAGGTCACTTATCCGTTAACGACGGCGATGCTCTCGGTGCCAAAGGCGATTAATGTTCGAGGCTATTCGTTCTTTGGTGATTCCTATGTCTATGTCATCTTTGAAGACGGTACCGACCTTTACTGGGCACGTTCGCGCGTGCTCGAATACCTGAGCCAGGTATCGAGCAGGTTGCCGTCAGACGCACGGCCCGAACTCGGTCCTGATGCTACCGGCGTCGGCTGGGTGTATGAATATGCACTGGTCGACCGGACGGGCAGACATGATCTGTCGCAACTTCGCAGCATCCAGGACTGGTTCCTGAAATTCGAACTTCAGACCGTTCCAGGTGTATCGGAAGTCGCCACTGTCGGTGGCATGGTCAGGCAATACCAGGTCGTGCTCGATCCGGACAGCCTGCGGGCGTACAGCTTGCCCTTGCAGCAAGTCAAACAGGCGATCATGCGCGGCAACCAGGAAACTGGTGGATCCGTTGTGGAGATGGCTGAGGCCGAATACATGGTGCGTGCAACGGGTTATATCGATGAACTCGACGATCTGCGTCATATACCTCTCGGTGTCAACGCGCAGGGCGTTCCGATTCTGCTGAAAGATGTCGCTCAGATACGCTATGGACCCCAATTGCGTCGTGGTGTCGCAGAGCTTGATGGCGAAGGCGAAGTGGTCGGTGGCGTTATCGTTATGCGTTTCGGTGAGAATGCACTGACGACGATTAATGGCGTGAAGAGCAAGATCGAAGAACTGTCGCTTGGCCTGCCTGAGGGTGTTGAGATCGTTGAAACCTATGACCGCTCATCCCTGATCAAGCGGGCAGTTGATACCCTCAACGGCAAACTTGTGGAGGAATTTATCGTCGTCGCACTGGTCTGTGCGGTATTTTTGTTCCATATTCGCTCCGCGCTGGTTGTTATCCTGTCGCTGCCTGTCGGAATATTGATTGCGTTCATCGTGATGGAGCGCATGGGTATCAATGCCAACATCATGTCGCTCGGTGGTATTGCAATCGCCATCGGTGCGATGGTGGATGCCGCCATTGTGATGATCGAGAACGTGCACAAGCATATCGAACATACCGGGCTGAACGATGACAACCGCTGGCAGTTGATACGAGAGGCGGCTCTGGAAGTAGGTCCGCCTTTGTTTTTCTCGCTGTTGATCATCACCTTGAGTTTTCTCCCTGTGTTTACCCTCGAAGCGCAGGAGGGTCGAATGTTTGCACCACTTGCGTACACCAAGACATTTGCGATGGCCGGCGCTGCGGCATTGTCAATTACGCTGGTCCCTGTATTGATGGGTTATTTTATCCGTGGGCACATCACGCCGGAGCACAGGAATCCGGTCAACCGGGTATTGATTGTGATTTATCGCCCTTTTATCAATCTGGTGCTGAGGGTACCCAGGACGGTTCTGACGGTAACGCTTGTGCTGGTTATTGCGGGTTTCTGGCCGCTTACGCAGCTGGGCTCGGAGTTTATGCCGGACCTGGATGAAGGCGACCTGCTTTATATGCCGAGTGCGTTCCCTGCCGTGTCGGTAGGTAAAGCGCAGGAGTTGCTCCAGCAAACGGACAAGCTGATTATGACGGTGCCCGAGGTCAAACGCGTATTTGGCAAGGTCGGCCGTGCCGAAACAGCCACCGACCCCGCGCCATTGACCATGATCGAAACAACAATACTGTTGAAACCGCGTGAGCAATGGCGTGATGGCATGACCATGGACAAACTCAAGCATGAACTCAACGCACTGATTCAGATTCCGGGTCTGACGAATGCGTGGGTGATGCCGATAAAAAACCGTATCGACATGTTGGCAACCGGTATTAAAACACCGGTTGGCATCAAGGTGGCTGGCCCGGACCTGGATCAAATACAGGAAGTCGGCAAGCGTATCGAGAAAATCCTGAAGCAAGTGCCCGGCACCGTTTCGGTTTATTCCGAGCGTGTCAGCGGTGGCCGATACGTGACCGTTGATATTGACCGGGTGGCTGCTGCCAGGCTTGGACTGAACATTGCGGATATCCAGGAGGTCGTTCGTACAGCGCTCGGCGGTATGCGCGTTGGCATGAGCGTGGAAGGGCTGGAGCGCTACCCGATCAATATCCGCTACCCGCGCGATGTGCGCGACTCACTCTACCAGTTGCGCAATCTGCCGTTGGTCACACCGACGGGTGCACACATACCCCTCGAGGAGGTTGCCGATCTACGTATCGAAGGCGGGCCTGGACTCATCAAAACTGAAAATGCGCGCCTCAATGGCTGGATATACATCGATATAGAAGGCCGTGATCTGGGCTCCTATGTCATTGATGCGCAGCGGGCGGTCGCCGAGCAGCTTGAATTGCCCCCCGGTTACTCGATTTCATGGACTGGTCAGTATGAGTTTATGGTCAGGGCCGTCGAGCGTCTGGCTATGGTCGTCCCGGTCACACTGGTGATCATCGTGCTGTTGTTGTATCTTAATTTTCGTAATCTGATCGAAGTGCTTATTATCATGGGCACATTACCACTGGCACTGGTAGGTGGCTTCTGGCTGCTGTATTTGCTCGGTTATAACCTGTCTGTTGCTGTCGGCGTTGGATTCATTGCACTGGCGGGTGTTGCGGTTGAAATCGGTGTGATCATGCTGGTTTATCTCAACCTGGCACTCAAACAGCATCGTGACACCGTGGAGCAGAAAGGTGGGCAGCTGACGGCTGAGGAAGTACGGCTGGCTGTGATCGACGGTGCACTGATGCGCATCCGTCCGATCATGATGACCGTTGCGTCGATCATTGTCGGCCTGCTGCCGATCATGCTCGGTAGCGGCACCGGTGCCGAGGTCATGCGCCGCATTGCAGCACCCATGGTGGGCGGCATGGTCAGTGCCACGCTATTGACGCTGGTGGTGATTCCAGCGGTTTTTTTAGTATGGAAACAGCTTGCGATCGAGCAGGCATGATGTTACTAGCCCGCATTTCTCACCAGGATCACGGGAGCAGGCGCAGGATAGAAACGCCTATTTGACAGGGATAGCTTCGCTCGCAAAGACGAAATATGCGGGTCGTGCAACATCAGGGTTAGGTAGGGTGCGCTGCGCGCACCGAAATCAGTACAACACGCCTGATTACTGCAGTAAGGTGCGCACGGCGCACCCTACGATGTTTAAGTGACCAGGCACTTCACACATGCAGCAATGCTCATTAACCCTCAGGCGAGCGCTGGGGGTGATTACTGAAGTGATGCAAGCGTCTCGTTCAGTTTTACACCATCTTTATAATCTTCATTCATACGCACTGTTCCGGCATTATCGATGACAACGGTGGTCCCCATGGTGGCCTGGTACAGCGTCAGCACTTCCTGGATATTGTCCACCAGCACGGTAAGGTCAGCGTAACCGTTGGATAGTTGGGCTTCACGCGACAGCTCGATCGTGCCCGAGACATAATCGATGATAAAGAATTTGACGTTAGGGTAGTTCGGAATGATCTGGCTGCGCATATGGCTCATGTGGCTGTCGCAGATCGGGCACCACATCGTGTAATACATCACGATGCCATCAGCGCCAGTGAGTTCTGCCGACATCGTTACCGGCTTGCCCAGTGTGTCGAACAGCGAGAAGTCCGGCGCTATCTGGCCGACACTGGGCCCGATGGTTGTGCTGTCGACCGGTGGGCGCATATCTTCCGATGATGGATCGAGATCATCACAGCCCGTGAGTGAAAGCAGCAGTATTACAAGTAAATATCTAGGGAATGACATGAATGAGCTCTATCATGAATATATTGGTGACCGGAAAATTCCTTCCCCAGTCGTCTTTCCTTGGTGAATGATTAATACTGCCTTTGACGATCCAGTCCTTGTTTGGTGTCGAATACGCGGCAGTGAAGGTGAAACTCTTCTTGGCCAGACCTGATGTGGGATCAGTGGCCCCATTGATGGTTCCCTGATCCTCCTTCAGATCGCTGTAAGCCAGCGTGTAGGTCATGGTGTCGAGTTCTTCGAGGAAATCGGTGTACCCCAGTGAAACCAGGCCGAATCGTCGGTTACCCAGCTGCTTGTCATAGGGTTCGACATATCTGCCGTATTCCTGGTTGACTGGACGTTCAAGGTTAACGCCATAGGCAAACTCGAAGATCATGGTCCACGGCCAGATGGTTTTATCCACCAGCAGGTTAGCATCGAGGCGATAAAAACCGCGGCCGGTGATGTCAAAACTGTTGCTCACACCACTACCGTAAGGCGATTTGCCGGTGGGCAGTGTCAGCGAAGTACCGAGGTAGACAGCTGGCATAAGGTCTTCGAGTTCGCGCACCTCATACACACACATGATTTCATCAAAGGTTTCATACCACAGGCTCAGGGACATGTCGCCCAGTCCGTTGGTGTTGGACGTGAGGCCGGAATAAGTGTTGTTGTTCCAGACATACGGTGCAACCACGCTGGTTTGCCAGTTCGGTGCCAGACGATAAGCATAACCCAGATTCAGCCGGTACTGATTCAGATCAGAGCCGGGCGGGTCTTCGGTATAGGTGCCGTCCGTGTTCCAGAAACCGTCGTACTGCTCGAAGTTGAACGATCCGGCAAACATGTGGGTGAAGAATTTCGGCAACACCAGTGATGATGCCGAACCGCCGCCGCAGCAGGAAGCGGCGTGCAGCGGTTGCGACAGGATGAGCGCGGCCCCGAGTACGAGGCCGCCGGTTACCTGCTTCACGCAGGCCGTAGAGATCATTTTATTCACTTAAATAGCTTCGGTTTATGGTCCTACTGTCACCGTGAATGTGGCGAAGTCATTGACATCGGTTTCAGCAGGCAACGCATTGGTCGTTTTTATCTCTGAGCTTACTGTCAGCCTGACCCGAAGCTCGTTTTCACCACTGTTCAAGCCCAGACCGTCAAGCGTCCAGGTACCATCACCGTTGTCTGTGCCATGATTGAGCATCCAGGGGCCGCCATTGACGGAGACATCAACCGCAACGCTGGTTACATCATACGGTGTGCCGCCCATGCCAGACTCGAGCGTGTCACCGACGACCAGCGGTGGGAAACTCAGCATGGTTTCGATCGGGGCGATGAATATTTCGAACGTATTATCTCCAGTTAAACTGTCCTTGAACAGGTTGTAGGTGCGGCCCACTTCAAGCCCGTTCATATCGATGATGGTGTCGTCAACGCCCTTGAGTTGAACCCTGACCGTGTCGCCCATCGCCATCATGACGTTGGGATAGAAGAATGCTGATTCCATGTCGATCATGACTTTCTGGCTCCAGGTTCCCATGGTGGTGCCGTCCATCATTCTGGAGGGCATGAGGTAGAACAGGGTGACTTCATATTCGCCAGGATTAGCCAGTTCTTCGATACCATACAGCGGTGTGCTGTGCATCAGGTCGGCCATATACATCATAGGCATGACCGACAGTCTGCCATCGAGTACCAGACCGGTCACCGGTGCGCCAGCGAGATCGGTAATTGTCAGCGTGAATTTTTCTTTACCATGGGTAGTCATTCCGCTGGCGCTGTAGCTGATCCGGTAGTTCGCAGTTTCGGCCTCAGTGAATGAGGCAGCGGTTGAAATATACTGGCTCAGAATGTCAGCAGGCAGGAATGTGCCGGTAGAACCAATTGCGACGGCGCCACTGGCGTCGACACCATCCAGCACGTCATCCGACAGGTCCTGAGCCAGGGCGGCGAACAGGTCGAACTGTTGGGCCGCACTCAGACCGAGGTTCTGAGCCAGCTGGCTGAACACGGCCGCACGGTAACCGGCTAGCCGTGAAGCATCGCTCGCGGTCAATGCTTCGGGTTCCGTGATATCAACGGGTTGTACCGAGGTGTCCGGATTATAGGCAAAAGCGTTGAAAACCGCAGTCTTTGCTGCCAGCGCGGTTTTACCGTGCTGCGTAACCAGGCCGGCGTGGATGGTTGTGCTCGGGGTCACATGGACACTAACACCTGCAGCCAGGCTGCCGCTTTCAACGAAAGCAGACAATGCACCTGCGGCGGTACCGACACCGAGGGCGTCGGTCGCTTCGTCGTCAAAAATACCGCCGTTGGATTTGACTACCAGGTCAGATGACAGTGCGCTGTCAGGAACGTCGATAGTATAGGTGCCGTCGGCGTTGGTCGTGACAGGTCCGGCGACGGTATTGCCGCTCATATCCTCGACGCTGACCTCGGCGCCGTTGACCGGCGCGGCGAAGATTGAGCCGCTGATCGAAGACGTGGTTGTCAGGGTTTCGGGGGTTGTCGATGTGCTGTCACTGGAGCTGCTGCAGGCCGCTATTATTCCAACAGAGCAGGCGACGGTGGTATTTAATATCAGAGATTTTATGTTCAAGGTCATTCACCATCTTGAGTTTGATAATTTGAAATCTGTCTAAGCTAAGCAAAGACTGTGCCAAACAGTAATTACAATGAGTTATAAAGGTTCAGGTCTGATGGTTGTGTAAAACTATTTGACAGAGTGTGTGAAATAACACAGCGGTACCAAGGCCTGTATGGCTGCAGATGATCGAAATACCGGCCTATACCCGGACCCCTGCATCGTGTTGGATTTTGCGTTGTAAAGCTGTTCACTTCGAGCAGGTTCTATCCAGTGACGCTGAGATTATTTCGTGTATTCGCTGAATTCGTATAAAATGAGGGCTTTTTTTCCGCGCACACGACGGGGTAATGCAATGACGGCACAAAAAATCGGCGTCGTAATGGGTAGTCAAAGCGACTGGCCGGTGATGGAGCATGCGGTCAAACAACTGCAGGCCTTCGGTGTGCCTTACGAGGCAAGGGTGGTGTCAGCGCATCGTACACCCGACCTTTTGTTCGAATATGCCGAGAGCGCTCGTCAGCGTGGTCTGGCCTGCATCATCGCGGGTGCCGGTGGGGCGGCGCACCTGCCTGGCATGCTGGCATCCAAGTCGACGGTACCCGTACTTGGCGTGCCGGTGCCATCGAAGTATCTGAAGGGTATGGATTCGCTGCTCTCTATCGTACAGATGCCGAAGGGCATACCGGTGGCAACGTTTGCGATTGGCGAGGCGGGTGCGGCGAATGCGGCTCTTTATGCCCTGTCAATGCTGGCGACCAACGACGATGAGCTTGCTGCCAAACTGGACGAATTCAGATGTCAGCAGCGGGCATCGGTATTGGCGATGAGCCTGCCCCCCCAGGCTTGATATGGCTACCCCGATTCTACCGGGTTCGACGCTCGGCATTTTAGGTGGCGGCCAGCTCGGGCGTATGTTTTGTATCGCGGCACGTAATATGGGTTACCAGTTGCACGTGCTCGATCCTGACCCGGACAGCCCTGCCGGCCGTATCGCTGATGACCATATAGAAGCGACATATATCGATGAGCTAGCCCTGGATTACCTCGCGCGTACCTGTGATGTCATCACCACCGAATTCGAGAACATTCCGGCAGAATCCATGCGGCTTCTGGCCTCGAGCAGGCCGGTATTTCCAACGGCCAGTATCGTTGAAATCGCGCAGAACCGAAACAAGGAGAAGGCCTTTGCCGAACGTGCCGGCTTGACGCCTGCACCGAACTACCCGGTATTCGATGAAGCCGACCTTGGGCCGGCAATCAAGGCCACCGGATTACCTGCGATTCTGAAAACAGCGACCCTGGGCTATGACGGCAAGGGGCAGTATGTGATTGAATCACTGGAGCAGGCGCAAGAGGCATTGCGCGCCAACAGCGGCGTTGAATGTGTGCTCGAGAGTAAAATCGAGCTTAAAAAAGAGATATCGGTCATTGTTGCGCGAAATCAGCGCGGTGAAACAGCCGTGTATCCTGTTGCAGAGAATGAACACCGTAATGGCATCCTGCATATCAGCATCGTTCCCGCGCGCGTCGACGATGCGATCAGAGATAAAGCCAGATTGCAGGCACTGCGTCTGGTTGACGCGCTGGATTATGTTGGCGTGCTGGCAGTTGAATTTTTCCTCGATAGCGAGGATGAGTTGCTGTTCAATGAAATAGCACCGCGACCACACAACAGCGGCCATTACACCAAGGATGGTTGTGTCACCTCGCAGTTCGAACAGCAGGTACGTGTTATATGCGGCTTGCCGCCCGGCGATGTGCGGTTAATATCGCCGGTGGTGATGGTTAACCTGCTGGGTGATCTCTGGTACCCGGACTGGCGCGTGTTGCTGAATGAGCCAAATGTGAAACTGCAACTCTATGGTAAAAAAGAGGCAAGACCCGGGCGTAAGATGGGTCATTTCAATGTACTGGACAGCGATCTTGATCGAGCGCTGGCGACAGCGAACAGGATTTTCTCGACGCTCAGCGCTGTTTAACCTGGATGTTGCACGAAGGCGGAAGTCATCTCGGCCGAAGGGGGGGCGATCCCCTGATAGTCGGTAGAGTTCACCCTCAGGTCGAGATGACGGTGTAGGGTTGCGGGCTGGCGTGTTCGCGCCTCTGCTTTGAGATGAAGCATTCAGCCCGTTCAGGCTGCCAGGCTCGACATTATCCGCACTGCTTCGCTCATACGGTATCGGAAGACGGGCGCTTTGTTTTTCCCTGCTGGTTGACGCTACGTTGCTTGTGCTGATGTTTATGGCCGTGTTTGCCCCCGGCTGATGCCTTGTCTTTGC
The DNA here is from genome assembly GCA_942492025.1 of uncultured Gammaproteobacteria bacterium. GTDB lineage: Bacteria > Pseudomonadota > Gammaproteobacteria > SZUA-229 > SZUA-229 > JABDQW01. The sequence continues at coordinate 231,718 of CALODJ010000004.1, forward strand.
CATGCTTGTGGCTGCTGCGTCGCTGACCGGAGCCGCGAGGCTTTCTCGGTGAGCGCTTGAGCGGAGGGTTGGGTGTGACCAGTAATTCGTGATTGACAGGCTCGTTATCGATGCGGTGACCGATGTACTCCTCGATATCCATCAGATAGTGGGCGAAATCCTCGCAGGCAAAACTGACCGCGGCACCACTGGCGCCGGCGCGGGCTGTTCTGCCGACACGATGGACGTAATCTTCACCTGACTGCGGTAAATCATAGTTAAAAACATGGCTGACTTCAGGGATGTGCAGTCCGCGCGCTGCGACATCGGTTGCGACCATGATTGTGAATTCACCATCCTGAAATTTTTTCAACAAAGACTGGCGTTTTTTTTGCGGTACGTCACCTGATAGCAGAGCGGTCTTGTGGCCGTTGCCTTCCAGCCAGTCGTACAATTTCTCTGCGACGCGCTTGGTGTTTACAAAAATAATGCTGCGGCTGGGGTGGAGTGATCCCATCAAGCCAAGCAGCAAGGGAACCTTTTCATCGTTGGCGGGGTAATATACCGTTTGTTTGACTTTATCTGCTGTTGGCCTGTCTGATTTAATGCGCACCGTTTCTGCATTATTCATGTGCTCATAAGCCAGTTCCAGAACACGGTGTGACAGGGTGGCTGAAAACAGCATGCTCAGGCGCTTTTCCGGGGGTGGGCAGCGTCGTAATAGGTAACGAATATCCTTGATAAAGCCGAGATCGAACATGCGGTCAGCCTCATCGAGGACAACGACATGGCAGGCTTTGAGGTCAAACACGTGCTGTTTGAAATAGTCGATAATACGTCCGGGTGTTCCAATTAACAGGTCAACACCGGCTTCCAGTTCTTCCCGTTGTTTGTCGTAGCCTGTTCCGCCATAAGCCAGACCGAACACCAGGCCCGTGTGGCTGCCCAACAATACCGCGTCCTTGTGGATCTGGATGGCCAGTTCGCGTGTGGGCGCCAGAATCAGTGCGCGTGGTTGATTTTTACGGCGCTTCTCGTCGGCGGGATTCTTCAGCAGCTGATTAAAAACAGCAATCAAAAAAGCAGCTGTTTTACCGGTGCCTGTCTGAGCTTCACCAGCAACATCCCGGCCATCGAGGGCTATCGGCAGTGTCTGCTGCTGGATTGGGGTACAGAACTCAAAGCCGGCATCCGCCACGCCCTGGTTGATTTCATCAGCTAAATTGAAGCTTGTATAACGTGTATCTGTCAGATGGTGGTCACTCATGAGGTCTAGCTTACCCTAATTCTGCTTGTCATGAGCACAAGGGGGTGTACAAATGTGTAAAATAGTCTATTATATTGTCCATTACATATCTTACAATTCCATTAACCACTTCAGTTCGAACAAAAATATAATATTCAAATCTTTGTCTGCAGCCAATTGCACATCAAAGTCATAATTACTTTCAGGAGACACACATTGTGAGTGACAAGATTGTTCATGTAACCGATGACAGTTTTGAGCAAGATGTAATCAGATCTGATGTTCCCGTTCTGGTGGATTACTGGGCGGAATGGTGTGGTCCCTGCAAAATGATAGCACCGATACTGGAAGAAGTTGTTGACGACTATGCGGGCAAGTTGAAAATAGCGAAGTTGAATATCGATGAGAACCCGAATACGCCACCTAAATTTGGTATTCGCGGTATCCCGACATTAATTCTGTTCAAGGATGGTGATGTGGAAGCAACGAAAGTAGGTGCTCTGTCGAAGTCGCAGTTGACGGCATTTATCGACAGCAATCTGTGAAAACTGTGTCAGGTGAATCGACTATAATCAATTTAGTATCATAAATTTGAAGCACATCCGTACGCAGGTCCTGCGACATCATAACGACTGTTTCTCGTCGTAAGAAATCCGAATTCGTACTTAATAGCCCTGAATAATCCGATATCGACAACATAAATATAAATATAAATCACACCCAGACCGCCTATGAATCTCACAGAACTGAAACTAAAAGCCGTACCTGAACTGGTTGAAATCGCCGAATCCATGAAGCTGGACAGTGTTGCGCGAGCGAAAAAGCAGGACATAATTTTTGCCATACTAAAGGCACATGCGAAGAGTGGTGAAGATATCTTTGGTGATGGCGTGCTGGAGATACTGCAGGATGGCTTTGGTTTTCTGCGCGCGTCCGACAGCTCATACCTCGCCGGACCTGATGATATCTATGTATCACCAAGCCAGATACGGCGTTTCAGTATGCGCACCGGCGATACCATATCGGGCAAGATCAGGCCGCCCAAGGACAGTGAGCGTTATTTTGCCATGCTCAAGGTTGATCAGATCAATTTTGATACACCTGAGAACACACGTAACAAGGTTGCCTTTGAGAACCTGACACCGCTGCATCCGGATGAACGTATGACCATGGAACGTGGAAATGGCAGTACGGAAGATATCACTGCGCGCATGATCGATTTGATTGCGCCATTCGGTAAAGGCCAGCGCGGCTTGATCGTGTCACCGCCGAAGGCGGGCAAAACCATGCTGATGAACAATATCGCGCAATCGATTGCTGCGAACCACCCGGATTGTTATCTCATTGTATTGTTGATCGATGAGCGTCCGGAAGAAGTGACCGAGATGGAGCGCAGCGTTCGCGGCGAAGTGGTGTCGAGTACTTTTGATGAACCTGCCAGCCGTCATGTCCAGGTCGCTGATATGGTCATCGAAAAGGCCAAGCGCCTGGCAGAGCATAAAAAAGATGTTGTCATCCTGCTCGATTCTATTACCCGTCTTGCGCGCGCCTATAACACAGTAATACCGTCATCGGGCAAGGTGCTTACCGGCGGTGTCGATGCGCATGCACTGCATCGCCCTAAAAGGTTCTTTGGTGCAGCCCGAAACATAGAAGAGGGCGGCAGCATTACGATTCTTGCTACAGCCCTGGTTGATACCGGATCAAAAATGGATGAAGTGATTTACGAGGAGTTCAAGGGAACAGGTAATATGGAAGTGCATCTTGATCGCCGTATCACTGAAAAACGCATATTCCCGGCCATCAATATCAACCGCTCGGGCACACGTCGCGAAGAGTTGCTGACCAAGCCCGACGAGCTACAGAAGATGTGGATACTGCGTAAACTGCTGCAACCCATGGATGAGATCGGTGCGATCGAGTTCCTGATGGACAAACTTGCAGCGACCAAAACCAACAGCGAGTTCTTCGATTCAATGAGGGGCTGATTTTCACCGCAAAGACTCCGGGTTTTGGTATAGCAGAGGCGCGGAGACGCAGAGAAAAACTTATCGTCTGTTGCAGGGTGCGCCGTGCGCACCGATCAGGTCCATTAAGCTGAATATAGCTGGTGTGCACGGCGCACCCTGCTCGCTCAGCGTTGTTGCGGTGAGATATTCAACCCTGTTTTTCACGGGCTATCGCACGGTAGCCGATATCACTCCGGTAATACACATTGTCCCAGTGTATTTGTTTCACGACTTCGTAGGCTTTCTGTTGTGCTTCGGTCACTGAATTGCCGAGTGCGCAGACACAAAGCACACGGCCGCCATTGGTGACGACTGCACCGCCTTTTTCTGTAGTTCCGGCATGGAACACCTTGGTGGAATCGGTTTCGGTATCATCCAGGCCGGAAATGACGTCACCTTTGCTATAGCTGTCCGGGTAACCGCCGGCGGCGAGTACGACACCCAGTGAGGTGCGCGTGTCCCAGTTGATGTTGGTATGATGGAGATTGTTATTCAGCGCCTGCAGGCAAAGTTCGACCAGGTCCGAGTTCAGGCGCATCATGATCGGCTGTGTTTCCGGATCACCGAAGCGGACGTTGTATTCAAGCACTTTAGGCGTGCCGTCTTCAGCCACCATGATGCCAGCGTACAGAAAGCCGGTGTAGTCATTGCCTTCTGCTGCCATGCCATCAACGGTTGGACGGATGACTTCGTTCATGATGCGATCATGCATCTTCTGTGTTACAACCGGTGCGGGTGAGTAGGCACCCATGCCGCCGGTGTTGGGTCCGCGGTCGCCATCGTCACGGGCTTTGTGATCCTGCGAGGTCGCCATCGGCAGAATGTTTGTACCATCAACCATGCAAATGAAACTGGCCTCCTCGCCGCTGAGAAATTCTTCAATAACCACGCGTGCACCCGCATCACCGAATTTATTCCCCGACAACATGTCTTTGATGGCAGCACACGCCTGATCTTCAGTCTGAGCCAATATCACGCCTTTGCCGGCAGCGAGTCCATCGGCCTTTATAACAATGGGTGCACCCTGTTGTCTGACGTAGGCGATAGCCTCGGCTTCATCGGTGAAGTTGCGGTATGCAGCAGTAGGAATTTTATGGCGCGCGAGAAAATCCTTGGTGAAAGCTTTTGAACCTTCGAGTTGTGCCGCGCCCTTACGTGGTCCGAATATTCTCAAGCCGCAAGCTTCAAAAGAATCAACGATGCCTTTAACCAGGGGGCCTTCGGGACCGACGATGGTCAGATCGATGTCATGCTCGAGTGCAAATGATTTCAGTGCCGCGATATCTTCTGCATCGATGTTGATATTCTGCATCCTGCTTTCGTGGGCCGTACCGGCATTACCGGGTGCAACATAAACCGTGTCGACATTTTCAGACTGTGCCGCTTTCCACGCCAGCGCATGTTCGCGACCACCACCACCAACTATCAGAATATTCATTTTCTATTTACCGTTTTTATTAGCTGCAGAGGCGCAGAGACGCGGAGAAAATATTAAGTGTTACAAGGCTGAGTTGAATTAGCATTATTCATGCCTTCATATTCGTGTAACGAATAAATGAATCCTGAATTATAAATAGCTTTTCTCTGCGCCTCTGCGGCTATATAAAGTTTTTAATGCCTGAAATGCCGCATGCCGGTGAAGACCATGGACATGCCGTGTTCGTTGGCGGCAGCGATGACCTCTTCATCGCGCATCGAGCCACCAGGCTGTATCACTGCAGATATGCCGGCTTCGTGTGCAGCGTCGATACCGTCACGGAAGGGAAAGAAGGCGTCAGAGGCCATCACCGAGCCTTTGACTTCAAGGCCGGCGTGTTCTGCCTTGATACCGGCGATACGTGCACTGTTGACTCGACTCATCTGGCCGGCACCGACGCCGATCGTCATGTTTTCCCTGCCATAAACGATGGCGTTGGATTTAACGAACTTGGCGACGCGCCAGCTAAACAGAAGGTCGTCCATTTCCGCGTCGGTGGGTTTTCGATCAGTCACAATATTAAGTTCGTTGTAAAGCGCAAGATCGGCGTCCTGTACCAGCAGACCACCATTGACACGTTTGAAATCAGGCCGGGCTGCCGGAGCACTCCATGATCCACATTCGAGCAGGCGTACGTTTTTCTTTTCTGTGATTACGTCAATTGCATCCTGGCTGACAGCCGGTGCAATGATAACTTCGACAAACTGGCGATCGATAATGGCTTTCGCGGTTTCCCCGTCGAGTTCACGGTTGAACGCTATGATGCCGCCAAAGGCCGATTCGGGATCTGTGCTATAGGCGCGATCATAAGCTTCCAACAGCGTGGCGTTCAGGGCAACGCCGCAGGGATTGGCATGCTTGACAATCACACACGTCGGCACCTCAAATTGCTTGACGCATTCCAGCGCCGCATCGGTATCAGCGATATTATTGTACGAAAGCGCCTTGCCCTGGATTTGTCTGGCGGTGGCAACACAGGCATCGCTCGGCGCCTTTTCCGTGTAGAAGGCGGCACCCTGGTGCGGATTTTCGCCGTAGCGCATTTCCTGCTGTTTGTGGAACTGCAAATTTATTGTGCGTGACCAAAGAGTCTTGGTGCCATCAGTCCTGATGCGGCCTAGATAGTTGGCGATGGCGCCATCATAATTGGAGGTGTGTTCGAAGGCTTTTACCGCCAGATCAAAACGGGTTTCCTTGCTGACGCAGCCCTGATGACCGCTGATCTCATCCAGGACGCGATCGTAGTCGGCAGGATCAACAATAATCGATACATAGGCGTTATTTTTCGCCGTTGCACGCACCATCGCCGGACCACCGATATCGATATTCTCGATCGCATCGTCAAGGCTGCAGCTCTCATCCGCCACCGTTGCCTCGAATGGGTAGAGGTTGACCACAACCAGGTCGATCGGAGCAATGCCATTGTCCTTCATTACGCCATCGTCGATGCCCCGTCTACCGAGAATCCCGCCATGGATCTTAGGATGCAGTGTTTTCACGCGTCCGTTCATGATTTCGGGGAAGCCGGTGTGCTTCGATACCTCAGTCACCGGGATGAAATTTTCAATGAGCAACCGGGCTGTGCCACCGGTGGAAAGTATATCCACGCCCTTCTCGTGCAGGGCTTTGGCAAATTCTACGATTCCACTTTTATCAGAAACACTGATGAGTGCGCGGCGAACGGGTCGATTTTGAGGGTCGAGCATGGCTTGTTATTGTGACAGTAAAAGCCGGCGATTATACCTGATACGGCGAGCGGGTGAAAAACAGTTCGAAATTCGCGAATGATGGTTCCATCCTTGGAAGGGCGTCATCGCAATTCATGCTTGATGCGGTTGCCGCCATCAGAATACTTTGGTTTGAAAGTCAACCGATATTTTTAGTGCGTTATATAGTATTCATGCCTATAACCCTATTTGTGCAGATTGTAGGTACGTAGTTTCTTGCGTAAAGTGCCACGATTCAGACCAAGATACTCTGCAGCCTTGGACTGATTACCCTTGGTGTGTTCGAGAATGGCTTCCAGTAAAGGCTGTTCGACCTGTTTCAACACCAGATCGTACATATCATGCGGCTGGGCGCCATCGAGCTCATACAGGTATCGTCGTATTGAGTGCTTGACCGCATTGTAGAGTTGCGAGATACCCTCATTGTTATCCTTTTCGAGAATCGAGTCATCTATCATAGCGTGGACGTTGTCTGATCTCATGCTGCCAGTGAACCTCCTGTTGAATGTCTAAAGAATTCAGTTACAAGATTGAGCTGTTCTGTGGTCGATTCAACCCTAACTATCTGTTGCCTAAAGCTATCGGTATCCGGGTGGTGTCTGCAGTACCAGCCGATATGTTTGCGCGCAATGCGCACACCGATATGGTCACCGTAAAAATCATACAGGTTTTCAAGGTGATTAATCAACACATTCTGAACTTCATTCATGGATGGTGGTGAAGTCGATTCTCCGTACAGGAGAAAATGCATGATTTCTCTGAATATCCAGGGATTGCCCTGGGCGGCCCGTCCGATCATGATGCCATCAGCTCCAGTGAACTTTAGTACTTCTGCCGCCTTGAAGGGTGTATCGATATCGCCATTGGCGATCACGGGAATATTGACAGCGGATTTAACCGCCTTGATCGTCTCATACTCGGCGTCACCTCGGTAGGCACAGCTGCGTGTGCGGCCATGAACCGCAATGGCCTGAACGCCTGATGATTCCGCAATCCGTGCGATGCTCACAGCGTTTCTGTTTTCAGCATCCCAGCCAGTACGAGTTTTCAGGCTTACAGGGACATCAACAGCATTGACAACAGCCGTCAGAATTTTGCCAACGAGTGCTTCATCCTTCATCAAGGCTGAGCCTGCCATCACATTGCACACTTTTTTTGCCGGGCAGCCCATGTTGATATCGATAATTTGCGCACCATGGTCGACATTGTATTTTGCGGCTTCCGCCATTTGCAATGGATCGGTACCGGCTATTTGTACGCTTCGCGGCTCCGGTTCACCGCTCAGATCGAGGCGTAGCCGGGTTTTACGTGTGTGCCACAGCTGTTTGTTCGAAGTCACCATCTCGGATACAGCCATGCCCGCACCCATGCGCAAACACAGGTTGCGGAATGGGCGATCAGTGACGCCGGCCATGGGCGCCAATATCAGCTGGTTGGAAAGAAGATGCGGTCCGATTTTCATCGCCACATTATAGTTGATGCGGAATCAATGGAAACTGAACTCGTAAGTGATCGCCTGTTCCCCCGGATCCCTGATCTCCAGCCCGAATGTGACAGGCGTCCCGGATTGCAGCAGGCTTCGCTGCGTTTCGTCGATCTGTAGATATTCCTCCGGTGTGAAGCGGCGTGATGCTATCAGTTCTCCTCTGACATCAGAGAAGTCGATCTGTACATCGGGGTAAGCCTGGGCATAGGGTGCATGATTAACCATGGTCGAGCTGATCATTAATGCATCTTGTTCATTGGGGTGGCTATACACGTTGCGACTGATCAATTCGATCTGCGAGGGATCGCGCATTTGCAGATGCTCACAATCGAGTCGTTCACACAGCCTTGCAGTGAGCGGTCTCAGCTGCTGAAGTTGAAACAGCACTGGCTGATTGAACCAGAGGTATTCAGTGATTAGAGCGGCAATGAGCACCAGTATTGCGAGGCTCCACGCGGCTGTCGCGACAGCGGAATAGGTTCTTTCGTTCGTACTGGCCGTGAGCGCATCAGCGAGTATCTCGTTTTCACCAGCGAAAGAATTTGCTGCCCGTTCCGGCTCGTTTTCTGCGATTATATGCGGCTGTTGCGAGTCGGTCGGTCGGCTGGCCTCAAAAACATCGCGCTGATTTTCGTTGTCTCTGGCATCAAGCTCTACCCGTGCCTCAAAGATCTCTTTGCAGAAGCCGCAGCGTACCAGACCATTGGCCATCTCCAGTTGGGCCTGAGCAATACGGAAAACGGTGTGGCAATGGGGGCATTGTGTCTGCATGCAGAAACCTTAGCATAGAGTGGCGCCAGGCAGACATGAAATGACTGGATTCGACGCAAAGCCGCCAACGACGCACAGCCACCGATTGCCCCCTCAAGCTTTTCGTTGGCCATGCAGTAGCACCCAGTCATCCAGCATTTCAGTGGTGCTCATGTCGAACAGCCCGGCATAGGTGCTACGCACCAGTGCAGCCTGTTCACGGAGAATACCCGAGAGCACGATATCGCTACCGGGATGGCAATGTTGCGCCAGGGCTGGGGCTAGCTCGGCCAGTGGGCCGGATAGAATATTGGCTAGCACAAGATCATAATGTTTGCCGGCCTGCAACTCCTCGGGCGGGCAGGTAACGATCTGTTGCGAGAGCCGATTGCTTGCCGCATTATCTCGGGTTGATTCGAGAGCCTGGGCATCAATATCGACACAATCTGCATGTGCAGCGCCGAGCAGTAATGCGGCGATCGCCAGAATGCCTGAACCGCAGCCGTAATCCAGCACACTGCGATGGCCGGAGCGTTCCGAGACATGGCCGTCAAGCCAGCGCAGACACAATGCGGTTGTTGGATGTGTGCCGGTGCCAAAGGCGAGACCGGGATCGAGACGTAAATTGACTGCCTGCGCTTCCGGTGGCTCGATGTGCTTCGGACACACCCATAGACGCTCACCGAAGCGCATGGGCTTGAATGCTTCCATCCAGGTACGAGTCCAGTCCTGGTCAGGCAACGGCATTATTGTTACGTCAACAGTGTCATCATCGAGCTGCTGCAGGATCCGCCGGCGCAAGGGCTCAGGCTTCAAGCTGTCATCGAACAATCCCGTGATGATCGCATAACTCCACAAGGGTGTTTCGCCGGGCTGAGGCTCGAGGATTGGATCATCTGCCGCATCTTTGTACGTCACCGACTGTGCACCGAGCGCTAGCAGGGTGTCTTCGACCTGCTGGTAGTTCTCCAAACTCGCAGCCACTGAAACCTGGATCCATGACATATCGTGTTAGCCCGCTTTATTTTAATGACGAACGGGGATTTTACCGGCATTTTATTGAGCGGGTTAGCACACATATTACACGAGGGCCTGTACATAGGACGATTTTCCATGATCCAGGCACGATCCATACCCTGCGTGTTTGTGTTCCATCGGCTTCTGCGTCACCATGCAAATATGGGTGATTTGAATGATTGACTTGCCTATCTTTGGCTGCGCAAGTAAATTGGTGCAATGAACAAGTTATCGTATGACAATGGCCATGATTCATTTCTGGCGGAAGACTACAAGGCCGCAAGACGTGAATTCGCAGAAACCCTCAAATCCATCGATGAGCATCATGAATGTTATTACAAGGTGGCTTCTTATCTCGGGCTTGCGCAGGTCTTAAATTCTGACCGCAATGGCTTGCTGTTGTGCCGCGATGCCGCGAGTTCTGATGCGCGAGATGCTGATCTTCATCTGAACCTGGCTTGTGCCGAATGGCATGTCAACAACAGGCAGCGCGCGGTCGAGGCCATCAATCGTGGTCGCGAAATCGATGCGAATCACCAGCAACTGGTTCGCGCTGCACGGCTGATCGATCCTCGCAAACGCCGTATTCTGCCGTTTCTGGCGCGCGACCATTATCTGAACCGCCTGCTTGGGCGCATGATGCGCAGGAACGGGTACGAATTGACGGTACATCAGCTGCTCTATTGAGATCGGCTCGCTGGCAATAGGGGTTGGGTCACTGGCCAACGGCAATTGTGATTATCTGTTATATTTAACCCGGGAGTTGGCCAGGCAGTCGCTCCAGCCGGCTGATATGGCCTGGTTGGGGAGGAAAGTCCGGGCTCCACAGGACAGGATGCCAGGTAACGCCTGGGGGGTGAAAACCTACGGAAAGTGCCACAGAAAATATACCGCCCGACCACTCCACAGTGGTCAGGTAAGGGTGAAATGGTGCGGTAAGGGCGCACCGCGTGTCTGGCAACAGGCATGGCAGGGTAAACCCCATCCGGAGCAAGACCAAATAGGGGAACACAGGTGTGGTCCGCACTGTTCCCGGGTAGGTTGCTCGAGGTGCTCGGTGACGAGCATCCCAGATGAATGACTGCTCTACGACAGAACCCGGCTTATCGGCCAACTCCCCTTTTCCCACCCACGGACCGGATGTTGCCCGAAGGCGGGCGACCACAAATGTGAAAATATCGTTATTTCAATCACCAAATGACAATCAACAGATTTTATTTTGGTAGCAGTATGTCCCGTTTGTTTTTGCGAGCATGCTGGCGTCGTATCTTGAACGATCCCCCTTGATCCATAGCTAAGGCTATGAATTGGTGGGCGATCGTCCCACCTGGTTGTTCGTCTCATCCATGAGACTCACCCCTTCGGGGCTTGCGCGACTAACCCGCATTTCTCACCAGACGGGCTCAGGCCTGCGCCTGCTCCCGTGATCTTCGTGATAAATGCGGACTGATCGGCCTCGACCGCAGGTCGATTTTTGATTTCCTGTTCAGCGCATCAACGCCAAACTTAAGGTAGATTGTTAGCTTTTATGAGCAAGTTAATGATTTAGAAACGTTCGAAACTTTCATTTGTAATCGTTCACCGATATCAGTGCTAAGTTGCTGTGAGATATAGCATTTTTCTTACATTTTTAACCATGAAAACACTTGACAGTGTGGGGAATGGGTACCTATAGTGTATCTGTGTGGAGAAAAGTGGATTTTAGTGGGATAAAGCCAGAGGATGAGTTTTCGGGGGATCAACAATCTTACGCTGGATGCCAAAGGCAGAATGGCGATGCCATCGCGTTATCGCGAGCGCTTGCTCGAAATTTGCGGTGGTCGTATTGTTATTACAGTTGATCGTGATCATTGCCTGCTCGTTTACCCATTACCTGAGTGGGAGGTCATTGAGACCAAGCTTGTAAACTTGCCAAGCCTCAACAAGCAGGCGAGATTATTGCAGCGTTTGCTGATTGGCTATGCCACTGAATGTGAAATCGATAGCCAGGGCAGAATTCTGCTGCCATCCATGTTACGCGAATTCGCCGGGCTGAATAAAAAAGCTGTCCTGATCGGGCAGGGAAAAAAATTCGAGATCTGGGACGAGGATGCCTGGACTGAAAGTCAGGGGGAATGGATTGAGAGTGTGAAAAATGGTGATGATGAGCTTCCGACCGCGCTGGAAGAATTATCGCTTTGATACGGATGGGTCCGGATTTCGAACACCAGCCGGTTTTATTAGAACAAGCCATCAACGCTCTCAATATCAAGGCTGACGGTGTTTACGTAGACGCAACATTTGGACGGGGGGGGCATGCTCAGGCAATTATGGAGCATCTGAGTGACAACGGACGTTTACTGGCCGTTGACCAGGACCCGCAAGCAGTAGCTTTCGGTCGCCGAATCTTCAGTAAGGAAGGGCGAATCGAGATTATACATGGCAACTTCCTGCAGGTGGCGGACATGGTTGTTGAGCGCGGCCTGGATAAGAAGGTAAACGGGGTGCTAATGGATCTAGGTGTGTCATCACCGCAACTGGATGATGCGGCTCGCGGATTTAGTTTCAGCCAGTCCGGTCCGCTGGATATGCGCATGAATCCCGAGGAAGGGCGGAGTGCAGGGCAATGGCTTGCCAGTGTGAGCCTGAATGAACTGACACTCGTGTTGAAAAAGTATGGTGAGGAGAAGTCGGCACGGCGAATTGCCCAGGCAATCATCGATAGCAGAAAAGATGTGGAAATCACCAATACAAAACAACTGGCCGATATTATTGTCAGGGCGGTGCCGGGATATGAAAAACACAAGCATCCGGCCACGCGCAGTTTTCAGGCAATAAGAATTTATATAAATCAAGAGCTAAAGGCTTTGGAGCAAGGTCTGCAGGCGGCTGTATCTGTGCTTGCACTGGCTGGAAGGCTGGTAGTGATCAGTTTTCATTCGCTTGAAGACAGGATCGTCAAACGATTCATGCGCAATGTCGCAAACCCACCGAGAATACCGGCGGGTTTGCCAATAATAAGTGCTGATATTGATGTTCCCTACAGGCTGGTTGGCAAACCGGTCATTGCCAGTGAAGAAGAAGTAACAAGAAACCCGCGCGCACGCAGTGCGCGCTTAAGGGTTCTGGAGCGCGTGTTATGAGCGAACGACAGTATATTCTTTTGTTTGCGACGGTATTGTTCGTTGCAGTACTGGCGACGGCTATTGGTCTGGTGTACAGCAAACATCAGACGCGTAAGCTGTTCGTCGAGTTGCAGCAGCTGAAAAAAGCCGTTATCAGTCTGGATACTGAGTGGGGTCGATTACAGCTTGAACAGAGTGCCTGGTCAGATCACGGTCGCATCGAGCGTATAGCGCGTGAACGGCTGGATATGGTTATTCCCGAAGCAGAACAGGTGTCTTTCATTAAACCATGAAGACGATGCCAACACGCAACCGCCATAGTAAGAACGGCAAGGTCGTGATGCCCTGGCGTCGTATCTCCGTGCTGGTTGTTTTTTTCTGTGTGGTGGCTGCGCTTGCCGGGCGTGCGCTGGATATGCAGGTGCTGCACAGTGCATTTTTCGAACAGCAGGGCGAGGCCCGACAGCTGCGCCATGTGGTGATTCCAGCAAATCGAGGCGACATCGTTGATCGAAATGGCGAGCCGTTAGCCATTAGCACACCCGTCAAGAGTATCTGGCTCAATCCCCAGGAATTTTCCGCTAAACCAGGCAGTGTTGAACAGCTGGCCAAATTGCTTGTGATCGACCCTTCCAGGTTAGAGAAAAAAATCAGCGCTTATAAGGATCGCGAGTTCATGTACCTGAGACGTCATGTGTCACCGGAACTGGCAAACAGGGTGGTGGGCCTGAATATTACCGGTTTGGCACTAGAAGATGAATACCGCCGATACTATCCCGCCGGCGAAGTTGCCGCGCATGTGATTGGTTTTGTCGATATTGATGATAACGGTCAGGAGGGAATCGAACTTGCATTTGATGATTGGCTCAAAGGCGAGCCGGGCCTCAAACAGGTGATTCGAGACCGTTTCGGACGCGCAGTTGATGACGTAGAGCGTATCAGCTCATCAGAGCCAGGCAAACCAATACGTCTCAGTCTGGACAAGCGTTTGCAATATCTGACCTACCGGACACTGAAGGCTGCTGTGTTGAAACATAATGCGGTTGCCGGTTCTGCTGTTGTTCTCGATGTTGACACGGGTGAGGTTCTGGCGATAGCCAATCAGCCATCATTCAATGTTAATGACAGGCGCCAGTTGCGCCCGGACTCGATGCGTAATCGCGCTGTGATAGATGTTTATGAGCCGGGTTCAACGATGAAGCCGTTAACCGTGGCAGCCGCGCTCGAGAGTGGACGCTGGCGGGATTTTTACAAGGTGGAGACGGGACCCGGATACATGCAGGTTATGGGCAACACGATTCGTGATACGCATAACTATGGTGATCTCGATGTCGCTGGTGTCATTATGAAATCAAGCAATGTTGGAATCAGCAAAATAGCCCTGGCACTGGATGCGGAACAGCAATGGGGTATGTATCAGAAACTCGGATTGGGAACAGATACCGGCAGTGGATTCCCGGGGGAAGCCAGCGGTCGTCTGTCGGATAATGCGCTAAGCAATGAGTTTGAGCGTGCAACACTCGCTTTCGGCTATGGTGTATCGGTTACCTCGTTACAACTGGCGCGAGCCTATGCTGTTATTGCGGCTGATGGCTACCTGAGGCCGGTGAGTTTATTGCGCCAGCCCCAGCCGCCGAAAGGCGAACGGATTATGTCAGCAGAGACCGCGGCAGCCGTACGCAGGATGATGCAGCAGGTCGTCAGCTTAAAAGGTACAGGCAAGCGGGCGAAAGTGGCAAATTACAGTGTTGCCGGAAAAACCGGAACGGTGCACAAATTTACTGCCGGTGGTTATGCGGAAGACCGTTATCTGTCGCTTTTTGCTGGCATGGTGCCTGCCGAGGATCCCAGACTGGTCATGGTGGTGGTGATTGACGAGCCACGCAATGGCGAGTATTTCGGTGGCGAAGTCTCTGCTCCGGTATTCAGCAAGGTCATGGCTGGTGCTATGCGCTTGCTCGATGTGCCGCCTGACAGTGTCGAAGCGGGACGTCTGGTGTTTGACAGGCATGATCAGGGCTCAGAACGCAAGGATTCAACCCTTTCGCAACAGCGACTGCAGGCATCGACAGGGGAAAACACATGATGCCGGCGATACACCAACCATGCGGTACGACATTGCATGACTTGCTGCATGGGCTGCTTGATGCCAGCTCGCTCTCAGCAGTGGCCGGTGTTGTTGTTGATGGCATAGCGCAAGACAGTCGAGAGGTAGGTGCTAACTATCTGTTTATCGCTGTTGGCGGTACAACATCACATGGCTTGCATTATGTTGAACAGGCAATTGCTGCAGGTGCGCGTGTTGTGCTGTGCGATGATGCGGTTGATGGTTGCAAGATGATGCTCGGCAGTGTTGCTGACAAGGTCTTATGTGTGCAACTGAAGGGTCTGCAGCAGAACATCGGTAAGATAGCCTCTCGTTTTTTCCATCACCCTTCGCACGATCTCAACCTCATCGGCGTTACCGGCACTGATGGTAAGACGTCGGTCAGTCACTATATAGCCCAGTGTCTGAATTCAAGCGCATCGCCCTGTGGTGTACTGGGTACACTGGGTAACGGGCTCTTGGATGATCTGCGGCCAACCGGGCTGACGACAGCCAGTGCTGTTGAGCTGCAAAGCAGTCTGGCGGAGCTGGTCACTGAAGGCGCCAAAGCTGCTGCTATCGAGGTTTCATCCCATGGTCTTGATCAGGGACGGGCCAACGGTATCGAGTTTGATACGGCCGTGTTCACCAACTTGTCACAGGACCATCTTGATTATCATGGCAGCATGGATGCCTATTTCGAAGCCAAATCAAAACTGTTTGCAACGGAAGGACTCAAGTCTGCGGTGATCAATCTTGATGATGCCTTCGGTTGCAGGCTTGCGCAGAGATACCGCTATGAGTTAGCGGTGCTCGGTTACAGTATCTCATCCGATGTCGACAAGCTTGTTTCCTGCACAGAGCACTACCTGCATGCAAAAAGCATAAAGCCAACGAGGCATGGATTCGATATTCGTGTGGCCACTGCGGAAGGTGAAGGGGATTTTACACTGAATTTGCTCGGAGATTTCAATATCTCGAACGCGTTGGCTGCTCTTGCCACCCTGTTGCTGAACAATATCGCTTTACAGGAGGCGCTCACTCGTTTGGAGGCGATCAGGCCAGTCCCCGGGCGCATGGAGTTGATCGAGACCAAAAACAGGCCGACAGTGATCGTTGACTATGCACACACACCACAGGGGGTGGCTGCTGCCTGCAAGGCGGCGAAACAGCATTTTAACGGCCAGCTCTGGTGTGTGTTTGGATGTGGTGGGGATCGTGATCGCGACAAGCGGCCGCTCATGGCAATGGCCGCAGAAAAATATGCAGACCGCGTTATTGTGACCAGTGATAATCCGCGATATGAAGATCCACAGACGATCATCCAGCAGATAGTCGCCGGGTTTGCGCATCCTGAGGCGGTTGCTTGTTACATCGATCGCCGTGACGCGATGTTGCATGCAATCACCCAGGCCGCAACAGAGGATGTGGTGCTGATTGTGGGCAAAGGCCACGAATCTGTCCAGATAATTGCTGACGAGCGTGTTGATTTTGATGACCGTGTCGTTGCCCGTGAGCTACTTGAAAATGGCGCTGTCGGAGTCGGCATATGATGCTGTTGTCACAGGCAGCCAAGGTGCTCAATGGAGAACTGATCGGCAAAAATGCACAGTTCACGGCGGTATCCAAGGATACGCGTGATCTTACCGCTGGCTCGCTTTATGTTGCGCTAAAGGGTGCGCGCCTGGATGGTCATGATTTTGTTGGGCAGGCCGGGGCTAAAGGCGCGATAGCAGCGCTGGTGAGTAAGCGGCAACCCGCTGCTTTGCCGCAGATAGTTGTCAATGACACCAGGCTGGCGTTGGGCGAGCTTGCAGCCTTCTGGCGGCTGCAGTTTAAGACCCGGCTCGTCGGTATTACTGGCAGTAACGGTAAAACAACCGTCAAGGAGATGACACGTAGCATTCTGGAGCAGTCGGCAGGCGTTGACAAGGTGCTGTCAACGATGGGGAATCTGAATAATGATATCGGCATGCCGATGACATTATTGAGTCTGCGTGATCAACATGAATTTGCGGTGATTGAAATGGGTGCTAATCATCCCGGCGAGATTGACTACCTGACGCGTATTGCGCAACCGCACGTTGCCGTGATCACCAATGCGGGTCCTGCTCATCTCGAAGGCTTTGGGTCCATCGACAAGGTAGCCAGCTCCAAGGCTGAAATATATTCTGGAATTATCGCGGGCGGTACAGCTGTTATCAATGCTGATGATGCCTATGCGGACTACTGGAAGGATATTTGTAGTCATTTGGGCGAAAACAGAAGCGTGCTCACTTTCTCGATGCGGGATGAAGCTGCTGATGTGTATGCGGCTGTAACAGAGGTTAACAAAGCCACACGAATAAGCCTAAGGACACCACTGGGTAATGGTACGCTCGAGCTGGCGGTTCCAGGAATGCATAATGTCATGAATGCGCTTGCCGCGACAGCGGTCACGATTGCGCTGGACATTGCTCTAGACGATATCATCCAGGGCTTGGGTGAATTCGGTGGCGTGTCGGGAAGGTTAACCACCTCATATACTTCATCCGGGGCACGCATAATAAATGATACCTACAACGCGAACCCGCTATCGCTGAAGGCTGCGATGAGTGTTCTGGCCGCCACTGCCGCTGATACCTGGCTGGTTCTGGGCGACATGGCCGAGCTCGGCGACGAGAAGGAAGAGCTGCATCGCAAGGCTGGCGAACAGGCGCGTGATCTCGGTGTGAAACATTTACTTGCAACAGGCAATCTGGCCCGCTTTGCGGTGGAGGCGTTCGGCCAGGGTGCACACTTTTTTGCAGATCGTGAGCAGCTGGTCCACAGGCTTGCACAGGGTATATCCGAAGATTCGGTTGTGCTGGTAAAAGGCTCTCGCAGCATGGCGATGGAGCAGATTGTCAATGCGTTGCTCGACCAGCCCAGGGAAAAGAGGATCAGCTGATGCTGCTCTATATAACCGAATTCCTCGAGCAGTTTCACACTGGCTTTAATGTGTTTCAGTATCTGACCTTGCGCGCGATTTTGGGAACGATAACAGCGCTGGTGTTGTCATTGATCATCGGACCTTCGATGATACGCAAGCTGACCAGTTACAAAATAGGTCAGCAGATACGGGATGACGGCCCGCAGTCGCATTTATCCAAAGCGGGTACGCCGACCATGGGCGGTTCGCTGATCTTGATCTCAATCGCTATCAGTACCTTGTTGTGGAGCGACCTGAGTAATCATCAGGTTTGGGTTGTGTTGATCGTTACCCTGCTGTTTGGATTGATTGGCGGTGTCGACGACTACAGAAAGCTGATCTACGGAAATTCGAAAGGCTTGTCGGCAAAAGTCAAATATTCCTGGCAAACCGTATTTGGACTGGGTGCGGCGATTGTAATCTATCACCTGGCGGAAACGCCAATAGAAACATCATTGATAATGCCATTTCTGAAAGATGTGGCGCTTGATCTGGGTTGGTTTTTCATTGTGTTTACCTATTTTGTAATCGTGGGTTCAAGTAATGCAGTTAACCTCACTGATGGCCTTGACGGGCTCGCGATCATGCCGACAGTGATGGTTGCCGGGGCTTTGGGTGTGTTTGCTTATGCGACCGGTCATTCAACCTTTGCAAACTATCTGGGCATTCCCTATGTCGCCGGTGTTGGTGAGTTGATTATTTTCTGTGGTGCGCTGGTTGGTGCCGGGCTTGGATTTCTATGGTTTAACACGTATCCCGCACAGGTATTCATGGGTGACGTAGGGGCGCTGGCACTGGGAGCGGCACTGGGTGTGGTTGCTGTTCTGGTGAGACAGGAAATTGTTTTATTGATCATGGGTGGTGTTTTTGTCATGGAGACAGTGTCAGTCATTTTGCAGGTTGGCTCATTCAAACTGACGGGCAAGCGGATTTTTCGCATGGCGCCCCTTCATCATCATTTTGAATTGAAAGGCTGGCCGGAACCAAGAGTGATCGTACGCTTCTGGATTATTACCGTGGTGCTGGTATTGATTGGGCTGGCTTCCCTAAAGGTGCGCTAGTGAGACTATGTTACAGGCGAATATCAGGAAGGATGCAATGACGACACCACAGAGTGATGTACAGGCCTATACCCTGGTCGTTGGTCTGGGTCTGACCGGATTGTCTGTCGTGCGCTATTTGCACAGGTTGGGTGAAGCAATGGTGGTGGTTGACAGCCGTGATATTCCCCCTGCACTGAATGCGTTCAAGCAGTCTTTCGGCGATGTGCCTATATATACTGGAAAGTTCGACAGCAAGTTGTTTGTCAAAGCGCAACGCATTGTGGTCAGCCCAGGTGTACCACTGAGTGATCCGGTGCTACAGCAGGCGCGTGAGAATGGTGTGGAGATAACGGGTGATATCGATTTATTTGCACATGAGGTTGATGCGCCAGTAGTCGCAATTACGGGCTCAAACGGTAAAAGCACGGTAACGACTCTGCTGACACTGATGGCAGAACGGGCAGGCATAAAAGCGGCATCCGGCGGCAATATTGGCCTGCCGGTACTCGACATGCTCAGCGAGACCAGCGATCTGTATGTGCTCGAACTTTCCAGTTTCCAGCTGGAAACGCTTCAGCGCCTGCCCATGGTAGCAGCGGTTGTGCTCAATGTCAGCCCCGATCATATGGATCGCTATGCTGATGTCAACGCCTATGCAATGAGCAAGCAAACGATCTATGAAAATGCCGAGCACGCCGTTATTAATCGTGACGACGCTTTTGTCAGCAAAATGCCCACTCAGCAGAAAAAAATCATCGGATTTACCTTGAAACAACCAGCTGCGGGTGACTTTGGACTCCGCGAAAAAAATGGCGAGCCTTACCTGTGTGTTGGCAACGACCTTTTATTGAAGACCTCAGAACTAAAGATTCGAGGACAGCATAATTATGCGAATGCACTGGCTGCACTGGCATTAGGCACCAGTCTCGGACTGCCCGTTCAAGCTATGCTCGATGTACTCACGGACTTCCCGGGTCTGGAGCATCGCACGCAGTGGGTCGCTGAAGTAAACGGTGTTAATTGGTTCAATGACTCCAAGGGCACAAATGTCGGTGCAACTGTGGCAGCAATCGAGGGTTTGCCGGGCAAGCATGTGCTCATTGCCGGCGGTCAGAGCAAAGCGGCGGATTTCGCGCCTTTGCGTGCTATTGCCGAACAAAGACTGCGCGCAGTGGTCCTGATCGGTGAGGATGCAGACAGGATTGCGCGTTGTATCGATGAGGTTGTGCCAGTCAGCATTGCCGGTAATATGACTCAAGCTGTACAGCTGGCTGCAGCGCTGGCAGAGCAGGGTGATAACGTCTTACTGTCACCTGCCTGTGCAAGTTTTGATATGTTTGAAGGCTTTGCCCACCGTGGTGAAGTATTCATGAAAGCGGTTGCGGAGTTGCGATCATGAGTATCACGATACCTGTAGCCAGTGCCGTCCCGTCGCTCAAGCGCGTAGCAAATGTTCAGCTAAATAAACTTGATCCGGTCTTGTTGATAACGAGTTTTGCGCTGCTGGCTATTGGACTGGTGATGGTAACCTCAGCATCGATCAGTGTTGCAGACCGCAACCTTTCCTCGCCATTTTATTACATGCAGCGTCAGGCGATATTCATTGTTCTGGGTCTGATTGCAGCCTCGATTGTCTGCCAGGTTCGTCTGGTGCATTGGGAAAAATCCGGGATGGCCTTGCTGGGCTTTTCGCTTTTTCTGTTGGTCATGGTCCTGATACCGGGTGTGGGTAAAGAGGTCAATGGCAGCACGCGCTGGATAGCGCTGGGTGTGTTCAATCTTCAGGTATCTGAAGCCGTGAAGCTGTTCCTGATTGTCTATGTGGCAGGCTATCTGGTGCGCCACGGCGAGAGCGTCAAAACCTCGATCTGGGGCTTCATCAAGCCCATGTTGATGATCGGCTTCGCGGCGATGCTGTTGTTGCTGGAGCCGGATTTCGGCGCGACGGTCGTGATCATCGGCACTGTGATGGCGATGATGTATCTTGGTGGTGTTCACTTTCTGCAATTTGTCACATTCCTGGGCCTGTTCAGTGCCGCCGCCTATTTACTGATCGTGTCGTCACCCTATCGTTTAGAGCGATTGTTATCTTTCATGAACCCCTGGGCTGATCCCTTTGATAGTGGCTTTCAGCTGACCCAGTCGCTGATTGCGATCGGAACGGGCGGCTGGTTTGGTACCGGACTGGGTGGCAGTGTGCAGAAACTGTTTTATCTGCCCGAGTCACATACGGATTTTTTGTTCGCTGTTTTGTCGGAAGAGCTTGGTTTCATTGGTGTTTGCACCGTTATTCTGCTGTATACGGTGCTGTTCTATCGTGCGACACGCATCGCATTGCAGGCAGAAAAGTGTGGTAACCGTTTTGCTGCCTACATCGCTTACGGGATCGGTATATGGCTGGCTATGCAGGCTGTTATCAATATGGGTGTCAACATGGGTATGTTGCCGACCAAAGGCTTGACCTTGCCGCTGATGAGTTATGGTGGCAGCAGCCTGATCGTCTGTTGTATGGCTATTGGCCTGCTGCTACGCATTGATTATGAATGCAGTGTGTACACCAATCAGGCGATTGACCGACAGACGAAAAAAGGAACCAGCCGACGTCGTGCGCGAAGGCGGAGGGCCGACTGATGATGTCAGTTCGACCCATATTGATTATGGCTGGTGGCACCGGTGGCCATGTTTTTCCAGCACTCGCAGTTGCAGATGAATTGCGTGCACGGGGTGTACCTGTTGTCTGGTTGGGTACCCGCAGTGGTATTGAAGCCCGGGTGGTCAAACAGGCCGGCTATCAGATCGAATGGCTGAGCATTACAGGCCTGCGCGGAAAGAGTGCCACAACCCTGTTACTCGCCCCATTCAGACTGATTATTGCCTGTGCCCAGGCATTCCGGGTTCTGTGGCAGAGAAAGCCCGGTGCGGTGCTTGGTATGGGTGGTTTTGCTGCTGGGCCGGGTGGTTTGATGGCTTGGGTGCTGCACCGGCCGTTGATTATTCATGAACAAAACGCAGTCGCAGGCCTGACCAACCGCATCCTTGCCCATCTTGCCGGTCAGGTGCTCGAAGCTTTTCCGCATACGTTTAACAAGAATGGGATGGCTGTTGGTAATCCGGTGCGCAAGGACATTCAAGAACTGCCAGATCCGCAGATGCGAATTGGAAAACACAGTGATGCTTTAAGAATTCTAGTGATTGGGGGCAGCCTGGGCGCGCAGCGGTTAAATGAGATTGTGCCTGAGGCGATGAGTCATATCGATGAGGATGCAAGACCTGATATATTGCATCAGACCGGACTCGCCAAGCTGGAGACGACACAGGCGCTTTATCGGCATCATGGTATCGAAGCGCGTATAGAAGCGTTCATCGATGATATGGCCAAAGCCTATGGCTGGGCGGACCTGGTCATCTGTCGTGCAGGCGCGATGACCGTATTTGAACTTGCAGCGGCTGGCGTCGGCTCGATACTGGTCCCCTATCCTTACGCAGTGGATGACCACCAGACTGCAAACGCTGACTACCTGGTTCAGGCAGGTGCCGCCATTGTTAAACAACAGCATGAGCTCACCAGTGAATGGCTTTGTGACACCATAACCCGCCTGACCCAACAGCGCGATACGCTGGTCAAGATGGCGATCGCTGCGCGAACCGTGGCAAAACCCAATGCAGCAACTGAAGTTGCTGAGTGCTGCATGCAGGCGGGCGGGCTGACATGATTACAGACCATGCTCACCTGACGCCTTTTATGCAGCGTGTGCGCAGAGTGCACTTCGTCGGCATCGGCGGCGTCGGTATGAGCGGAATCGCCGAAGTAATGAATACCATAGGTTACGAGGTCAGCGGATCGGATTTGGCGGCGGGCCCGGTGACTGAAAAATTGATAGCAGCGGGTATTAAGGTGTATACCGGCCATGCAGCTGCAAATGTCAGTGATGTCGATGTGGTCGTAACTTCGAGCGCCGTGCCCCCGGATAATCCTGAAATAAAGGTTGCGCGAACACGTATGATTCCTATCGTGCCACGTGCAGAAATGCTGGCTGAATTGATGCGTTTCAGTAACGGTATTGCGGTAGCAGGTACGCACGGAAAAACAACCACAACATCGTTGATCGCCAGTATTCTTGCGGAGGGCAAGCTTGATCCCACCTATGTGATCGGCGGCAAGCTCAACAGCTCTGCGAGTAATGCGAAGCTGGGTAGCGGACAATACCTGGTCGCAGAAGCTGATGAAAGCGATGCATCGTTTCTTTATCTGCAGCCAATGCTTGCCGTTATAACCAATGTCGATGCGGACCATTTGTCAACCTATGACGGAGACTTTGACCGTTTACGTGATACCTTCGTTGAGTTTCTGCATCATCTGCCGTTCTATGGCCTGGCCATTGTCTGTGTCGATGATGATAACGCGCGTAGATTACTGCCGCAGATCACGCGCCCTGTTATTCGTTATGGCATCGAGCAGGATGCGGATATTTGTGCATCCAACATCAGGACCTCCGGCCTGCAGAGTATATTTGATGTCATGCTCCCCGATAGTGATGCGCCCTTAAATATTACGCTTAACCTTCCCGGTCGACACAATATCCTGAATGCCCTTGCTGCAATCGCAGTCGCATACGAGCTGGGAGTTGGTAAACAGGCAATACGAACTGCGTTGAAGAATTTTGCCGGCATCGGCAGGCGCATGCAGATCTATGGTGATATAAAAATACCCGCCGGCATCATCACCATGGTCGATGATTATGGGCATCATCCGACTGAGGTTGCCGCTACCTTGCAGGCGGTTCGCAGTAGTTGGCCTGACAGGCGATTGGTGGTTGTATTTCAGCCGCATCGCTACAGCCGCACACGGGATCTGTTTGATGATTTTTCTGCCGTGCTTGCAGGTATCGATGTGTTGTTGATCTGTAAAGTTTATGCGGCGGGCGAAAAACCCATCAAGGGCGCCAATGCCCGCGCGTTGTGTGCTGCGATACGTCAGCGCGGTAAAGTCAACCCGATCCTGGTCAATGACATCGACGAAGTCGAAAAGGAACTGATTTCTGTTTTGCAGGATGGCGATGTGCTGCTGACACTGGGCGCAGGTAGTGTCGGCCGGGTTGCTGCTGAACTGCCGAAGAAATTGCAGGAGGCGGCATGATATGGAGGCCGTGCGCGTTATGACAGTACCGCAGCTTAGAGGCGAGTTACGCTATGACGAGCCGATGTCACGCCATGTGAGCTGGCGTGCAGGTGGTCCTGCAAAATGTTACTTCATGCCGGCAGATCGTGATGACCTCGCCAGGCTGCTGGCATGGTTGCCAGAGAGTGAAGAGATATTATGGGTCGGTCTGGGTAGTAATACGCTGGTGCGTGATGCGGGTTTCGAGGGCACCGTGATTGCCCTGCAAGGTGTTATGAACGAACTGAATCTGCTTGATCATAATCGTGTCTATGTCGGAGCCGGCGTAACCGGGGCAAAACTGGCACGCTTCTGTGCAAGGGAGAATCTCGTTGGTGCCGAATTCTTTGCTGGTATTCCTGGCTTGATTGGCGGCGCACTGGCGATGAACGCCGGCGCATTTGGTGGTGAAACATGGCGACATGTCATCAACGTGGAAACCATCGATCGCAAGGGCAATCTGCATAAACGTGAAGCCAATGAGTATCAGGTGGGTTATCGCAGTGTCAACGGTCCCGCCGATGAATGGTTTACTGCTGCAGTATTTCAATTTGAAAAGGGTGATGGGCGTGCTGCAAGCACAGCAATCAAGCAACTACTGACAAGGCGTGCAGAGACTCAACCAATGGGTGCAGCAAGTTGCGGTTCGGTGTTTACGAACCCTGAAAATGACTACGCCGCGCGGTTAATTGAGGCCTGTGGCTTGAAGGGCTTTCGTATTGGCGGCGCCGTCGTTTCGGAAAAACATGCGAACTTTATCCTCAATGACAACAACGCCACCGCCAGTGATATCGAGTCATTGATCAAACTCGTGCAAAAAACAGTATTAGAAGAACAGGGCATCGAGCTGCAAACAGAGGTACGCATCGTTGGGGGGGGAGCATGAGTCGGTCCTTCAAAGACGATTTTGGAAAGATTGCTGTGTTGATGGGTGGTTGGTCAGCTGAGCGCGAAATTTCATTACTCAGCGGTAAAGCGGTTCTGCATGCCTTGAAGCAAAATGAGATAAATGTTCACGGTATTGATGTCGATCGTGATATTGCCAGCGTACTGGTTGCAGGAAATTATGACAGTGCTTTGATCATGTTGCACGGACGAGGTGGTGAAGACGGTGCCATGCAGGGCTTGCTGGAAGTGATGGGCCTGCCATACACCGGCTCGGGGATACTGGGGTCGGCGTTAGCCATGGACAAGCGGCGCTGTAAACAGGTATGGGCAGCAGAGGGATTTCCTACACCTGAGTTCATACTGCTTGAGACCGAAAGGGATGCTGACAAGGCGATTGATCAGCTCGGCCTGCCGTTGATCGTTAAACCTGCACTCGAAGGATCCAGTATCGGTATGAGCAAGGTTGAAGTAGGGACTGAAATGCTGCCTGCATTCAACAAGGCGTGTGAATGTCATGGTGCGGTTATTGCAGAGCAATGGATAACGGGGGCTGAATATACGGCAGCAATCCTAAACCATCGGGTGCTGCCAATGATACGGCTGGAAACTGATCGTAAGTTTTATGACTATGTTGCCAAGTATGAGTCGGATGATACGCGTTATATCTGCCCCTGTGGTCTTGATGAGTCAATCGAACAGGAGCTGGGTTCAATTATGCTGGATGCCTTTGATGCCATCGGTGCGAGTGGCTGGGGTCGAGTGGACTTTATACTCGACGACAACGGTCAACCCTGGTTGATAGAGGCGAATACGGTTCCAGGTATGACCAGCCACAGCCTGGTTCCTATGGCAGCCAGGCAGGCCGGTATTGAATTTAATGAGCTCGTCGTTGAAATACTGAGAAGCAGTAATGAGCGCCAGGCGTAAAAAACAGAAACAGACAAAGGGAATGCAATACCGTCGCTGGTTGTTGCCGCTGGTATCGATGCTGATAGTGGCCACTGGCTGGCAGCTGTCCAATCATTTGCCAGAGGTAAAAATGCCTATCGACAGTGTGCAAGTGGGCGGTCAGTTTGAACATTTGTCACAGGATGAGATCAGGCAGCAGTTGCACCAGGAATTAACAGGCGATTACTTTACCGCTGACATAGCGGCGATGAAAGCGTCATTGCAATCGATGCCATGGGTGCAGGATGTAGCGATCCGCAGGCAGTGGCCTTCGACCATCCACATACATATTGAGGAGAAGCAGCCTGTGGCGTACTGGTGGGATGATACGTTGTTGAGTGATCAGGGTGAACTGTTCAAGCCGGCCAGGATTGACAGGAACATGCAGATGCCAATGATCAAGGGGCCGGATGGGCTGCATCATAAGGTTTGGGAATTCATGCACGTATTGCACGCAGAATTATCCAGTATTGGGCTTGAAGTTGAAGAGCTGGTGCTGGATGAGCGCAGGTCGTGGTCGTTGCGCTTGTCTAATGGCGTCGAAGTACGGCTTGGAAGAAATGATACAGAAAAACGCATGCAGAGACTGAACAAGGTTTTCTCTATGCAAAATGCACCAAATATTGATGACATTGAATATATCGATCTGCGATATCCGAATGGATTTGCACTGAAAGGTAAATCAAAACTCGATAAACAAAGTGCAGCAGGTCTTAAAAACGTTTCGGGGTGTAAGAGACATGCATAGTTCATCAGTATGGTTGGAATATTTTTATGTGTTCAAATTAATGTGGCGCAGTGGGCAGTTCTTTGTCGATGTTTTATCAAAGCAAAAAGGCGAGCACGGTTATACGCGTGATAGGGGCGCATAAATTGTGACTAAAAAGTCAGATAAGAACATGATCATCGGCCTTGATATTGGCACGTCGAAAGTTGTTGCCATTGTCGGTGAAGTGAACCCGGAAGGAGAGATAGAGATCATCGGGCTTGGCTCTCACCCGTCACGCGGCTTGAAAAAGGGCGTGGTCGTGAACATCGAGTCGACTGTGCAGTCGATACAGCGTGCAATTGAAGAAGCCGAATTGATGGCTGGCTGTCAGATACAGTCCGTTTACGCGGGTATCGCCGGCAGCCATATTCGTAGTATCAACTCGCATGGCATCGTCGCCATTCGTGAGCGCGAGGTATCCAGCGGTGATCTCGACAGGGTGATTGATGCGGCGCGCGCTGTTGCGATTCCAGCCGATCAGCGTATTCTGCACATCCTTCCGCAGGAGTTTATTATCGATGACCAGGAAGGTATACGAGAACCGATTGGCATGTCCGGGGTGCGTCTCGAAGCAAAAGTGCATCTCGTTACCGGTGCCGTGGGCGCAGCTCAGAACATCATCAAATGTGTCAGACGCTGTGGCCTGGAAGTGGATGACATTATTCTGGAGCAGCTGGCATCCAGCTATTCGGTGCTTACTGACGATGAAAAAGAGCTTGGTGTCTGCCTGGTTGATATTGGTGGCGGCACCACGGATATCGCTGTCTTTACCGATGGGGCAATACGCCATACCGCGGTGATTCCGATAGCCGGAGACCAGGTCACCAATGACATTGCTGTTGCTCTGCGCACACCGACGCAACACGCTAATGAAATCAAAATCAAGTATGCCTGTGCGTTGCGTCAACTGGCCAACCCGGAAGAGACCATCGAAGTGCCCAGCGTGGGTGATCGCCCACCACGAAAACTATCTCGTCAGACACTGGCTGAAGTGGTCGAGCCGCGTTATGAGGAATTGCTTTCATTAGTGCAGGCCGAGTTACGCAAGAGTGGGTTCGAAGAAATGATCGCCGCTGGTGTGGTTCTGACCGGTGGCAGTTCAAAAATGGAAGGCGTCGTTGATCTGGCTGAGGAAATATTTCACGTGCCAGTCAGGCTGGGCCTTCCGCAATATGTTTCCGGATTGTCTGATGTCGTTAGCAACCCGATACATGCAACGGGAGTCGGCTTGCTGTTGTTCGGCCATCAGCACCGTGACTCAGGAACAAGTCATCTGATTATAGAAGGTGGCGTAAGGGGATTGCTGGCAAGGATGAAGAGCTGGTTTCAGGGAAACTTTTAAATACATAGCGGAATAAACACAGATGTTAAAAACAACCAAATATAGAGCAGAGGTGAATTATCATGTTTGAACTTATGGACTCTGTAGCACAAGACGCCATCATCAAGGTAATCGGTGTTGGTGGCGGTGGCGGCAACGCCGTACAGCATATGGTATCCAGCGGAATCAGTGGCGTAGATTTTATTTGCGCTAACACTGATGCACAGGCGTTAAGTAAGTTAAGCGACGCAAAATCATTACAAATCGGATGCAATATAACCAAGGGCCTGGGTGCCGGTGCGACACCTGAGGTGGGTCAGCAGGCTGCGCTGGAAGACAGGGAGCTTATTCAGGAGGCAGTAGAGCACAGTGATATGTTGTTCATCACGGCTGGCATGGGCGGCGGCACCGGTACAGGTGCTGCGCCAGTTGTGGCCCAGCTTGCACGTGAAATGGGTATCCTCGTTGTTGGTGTCGTGACCAAGCCGTTTGCATTTGAAGGCACTGCACGAATGAAAATAGCGATGCAGGGTATCAAGGAACTGACCCAGCATGTGGATTCCCTGATAACGATTCCAAACGACAAACTGCTGGATGTGTACGGTCGTGATTTTGATTTGATGAATGCCTTCAAGGGTGCGAATGATGTGCTTTGTGGAGCAGTGCAGGGTATTACTGAGCTGATCACAAATCCGGGTGTCATCAATGTTGACTTTGCTGATGTGCGTACGGTGATGTCACAGATGGGCATGGGTATGATGGGTTCAGGTCGATCAGCCGGCGATAATCGTGCCACTGAAGCGGCGCAGGCGGCTGTTGCCAGTCCACTGCTGGAAGACGTTAATCTCTCTGGCGCCAGGGGCATACTGGTGAACGTCACTGGTGCCAATATGACGCTGGGTGAGTTCCAGGATATTGGTGATGTCATCAGCTCGTTTGCATCCGAAGACGCTACTGTCGTCATGGGTACCGCCATCGATGAAATGCTGGATGATCAGATCAGGGTCACAGTGGTCGCCACCGGTCTCGGGGTGCCTCATGTACCACAGGTTGCGCCAGCAAAGCCCAGCGTCGTCAAACCGGATGGTGAGCTGGATCTGGTTAAGCTCGAAACACCAACCGTAATGCGGCGCCAGGAGCGTCCACAAGCGCCTGATGAATTTGATGAAGAGCTGCTTGATATACCTGCATTTTTACGCAGACAGGCGGATTAACAGGGTATTGTCGAGCTCGGTGGTGATTAGCTGAGCTTGTTTAGAAGAAATCTGCGGTAAGGTGTTATAAGTAAAGTAATGAAAAATAGACTAATAATAATTTCAATTTGAGCGTAACATATGTGAAGATAATGCCATTTAACATAAATATGCCAAATTGGCACACCTCCAGGGCGGGATAAAAGGGCTTTGATCAAGCAAAGAACACTGAAGAATGTGATTCGGGCTACCGGGGTAGGCCTGCATTCAGGTGAGAAAGTATATATGACATTGCGGCCCGCGCCGCCGGATACCGGTGTAATCTTTCGCCGGGTAGATCTCAGCGTGCCCGTTGAAATCAAGGCAACCGCAGAGAATGTCGGCCCGACGACCCTGTCAACCACGCTGGAATGCGATGGTGTCCAGGTGTCCACCGTTGAGCATCTTCTATCCGCAATGGCGGGTCTGGGAATAGATAATGCCTACGTCGATCTGAGTGCGGCTGAAGTGCCGATTATGGACGGCAGCTCAGGTCCATTTGTATTCCTGATTCAGTCTGCAGGCATTGCTGAGCAAGAGGCTCCCAAGCGGTTTATCCGTATCAAGAAATCCATCGTGGTCAAGGAAAAGGATAAATGGGCACGTTTCGACCCGTTTGATGGTTTCAAAGTCAGTTTCACCATTGATTTCAATCACCCAGTATTCAAGGGCCGGCCACGTAAGGCAGAAATCGATTTTTCCACAACATCGTTCGTGAAAGAGGTCAGCCGCGCCAGAACCTTCGGTTTCATGAGTGATATTGAACAGCTGCGTTCGCAGAATCTGGCCCTCGGCGGCAGTATCGACAACGCCGTGGTGGTCGATGAATACCGCGTTCTCAACGAGGACGGTCTTCGCTACAACGACGAATTTGTGAAGCATAAGATTCTGGATGCGATTGGCGACCTTTATCTGCTCGGGCACAGTTCCATTGGCGCCTTTTCGGGTTATCGTTCGGGGCATGCCTTGAATAACAAATTACTCAAGGCGCTGCGTTCAGATTTATCCGCCTGGGAGGAAGTCACGTTCGAGGATGATGAGGCCGCATCACCCATATCCTATACCCAGCCATTGCAGGCGACCTAATTATGGCTCCTCGTCAGGCCTTTTTTTGCTGGTGTGCATCGCCAGTTTGAGCAGTGCCTGTCGCAGTCTGTCATCATCGATACAGCAGGCTGCCTGATGTATCAACCGGCTTGATTGGGCGCTGATCACTTTTGGCGGCTGTTTCGCCGGCTGCGCCGGTGCGCGATCAACAGAATGTGGCGGCCGGCTGAAAACACGAACATGCAGTAGCTGTTTTTCACCGTAGCTATGCAATGCGCTCAGTATCCTTGGCCCCATTTGTCGCAGCCGTGTGGTCCAGACCGGTGAATCCGTCATGATTACAATCGTTCTGTCACGAATATTTGCAACGTGGTAATGACCGTCGCTTTCCGGCGGCAGTTCGCTGCGCAATAACGATGTCAGGCGCCTGAGCGCACTGGCGCGCTCGATCAAGGTGTTATCCAGTCTGGAATCAAAAGTATCCAAATGTAATAAAAATTCCGCTAAATAGTCTATGATTATTAGTGCTGAACACGGAAAACCGTCATTATGAATATTATATTTCTCGGCAAATTCAGGGGAAAACCTGTACGTTACCAAATCGGTCATGGCTGGCAGAAGCTGGCGTGCCTGAGTGGTATGTTAACAGTTTTGACAATGGTCGCGGGTACCGGTTTCTGGTGGGGCTTCACGACCAAGGAAATTGTGCAGCTTGTTGAATTAGAAGATAAAATAGCCACCGAAAAAGCCTTGATCGAGCAGACCCGGATGAATGCACAGTCCGACCTCGATGCACTGGCAGCACATATCGGTCAGATGCAGGCCAATGTGACCCGTCTCAACGCCCTGGGTCAACGTCTGGTTGTCATTGCCAAGCTCGACTCCGATGAATTCGACTTCGAGCACAAACCGGCCTATGGCGGCCCCACTGAGACTGATGGCACTGCCACCTTGAACCTCAATACTGTGTTGAGCGACATGAATGAACAGCTGCAAAGTCGTCAGCAGCAGCTTTCATTACTGGAAGATGTGATCATGCGGAGCGAGCTGACGAAAGAAGCGCGTCCTGCCGGGCGTCCGATTGCTAAAGGGTGGATATCATCATACTACGGCAAGCGAACCGACCCGTTTTCGGGCAAACTCGAGATGCACAAGGGTATGGACTTTGCCGGCAAGCAAGGCAGTGATGTCCTGGCGGCCGCCAGCGGCGTCGTTACCTGGTCAGGAAAACGTTATGGTTACGGCAATCTGGTCGAAATCAACCATGGCAATGGCTACGTTACGCGTTATGGGCATAATGACGATATTCTGGTGAAGGTGGGTGACAGTGTGGTTCGTGGGCAGACCATCTCAAAAATGGGGTCAACCGGCCGCTCAACCGGGCCGCACGTGCACTATGAAGTGTTGCTGAATGACCGCCAGATTGATCCCATTCGATTTGTCCAGAGCAAAGCCTCATAGTCCGCGCCAGGCAATCAAGTCCTGCAGTTAAGCTGAAGCGTTTCCAGTTCGTCAATCTATTGTGACCGGGAGAGTAATCTCGGGCATAATATACCCTTTTGTATTTCAAGCAGAAGTATTTCCAATCCGCTCAAAATTTCCAAAGCAGAACCATGATCTCGAACATAGCAAGCAAGATATTTGGCAGCCGAAATGAAAGAATTATCAAGCGGCACCGTAAGACCGTCGAAAAAATCAATCAGCTAGAGCCCGAGTTCGAAGCACTATCGGATCAGCAACTGGCTGCCAGAACCCTGGAGTTTCGCAAACGCTATCAGGATGGCGAAAACCTGGATCAGCTGTTACCTGAAGCCTTCGCCACCGTAAGAGAAGCCGGCAAACGCGTCCTCAAAATGCGCCATTTTGATGTGCAGTTAATCGGTGGTATCGTGCTCCACAATGGCAAGATAGCTGAAATGCGTACCGGTGAGGGCAAGACCCTTGTGGCGACCCTGGCGGCGTACTTGAATGCGATT
The DNA here is from genome assembly GCA_942492025.1 of uncultured Gammaproteobacteria bacterium. Taxonomy (GTDB): domain Bacteria; phylum Pseudomonadota; class Gammaproteobacteria; order SZUA-229; family SZUA-229; genus JABDQW01. The sequence goes on from CALODJ010000004.1 coordinate 263,931, forward strand.
CCGGGCAAGGGTGTACACGTCATCACCGTCAATGATTACCTTGCCAGTCGTGATGCCGAATGGATGGGCCGTTTATACAATTTTCTTGGTTTGACGACAGCCGTCAGCCTGAGCGGAATGGACCATGCAAGCAAGAAACAGGCGTATGCCGCGGATATAACCTACGGTACGAATAACGAGTTTGGCTTTGATTATTTACGCGATAACATGGCGTTCACAGCAGAGGAAAAAGTGCAACGTGAACTCAATTTCGCCATTGTAGACGAAGTTGACTCGATTCTGATCGATGAAGCACGCACACCGCTGATTATTTCCGGGGCAGTTGACGAAAGCAGCGACCTGCATCTGCGTTTTAAGGACATTGTCAAGCAGCTCGAGCGTGGCGAGATGACAGCCAAGGATGAACCCGAAGAAGGTGATTATTCAGTCGATGAAAAAAACCGTTCGGTGCATATTACCGAGCAGGGTCACCAGCGTGTCGAGCAAATCCTGATCGATGAAAATATCCTGCCAGCCAACGAAAACCTGTACAGCGCCAAGAACATAAGCCTGCTGCATTACCTGAACGCTGCGCTGCGTGCCGATGCCTTGTTCGATCGTGATGTCCATTATATCGTCAAGGACAATCAAGTCGTCATCGTCGATGAATTCACAGGTCGCACCATGTCGGGCAGGCGCTGGTCGGAGGGGCTGCATCAGGCTGTTGAAGCCAAGGAGGGTGTGCCCATACAAAAAGAAAACCAGACGCTGGCGTCGATTACGTTCCAGAACTATTTCAGGCTGTACGACAAACTTTCAGGCATGACCGGGACCGCTGACACAGAAGCACCCGAGTTGATGCAGATCTACAACCTGGAAGTGGTCATCATCCCGACTAACAAAGCGATGATTCGTGCTGACCATACCGATCAGGTGTTTTTGACCAAAGAAGAGAAGTACGAGGCGATCACCAACGACATCAAGGATTGTATCGCACGCCATCAACCGGTGCTGGTGGGAACAGCTTCAATCGATGTCTCGGAAGTGTTATCCCGATTGTTGAGCAAGCAGGGAATCAAACACAATACCTTGAATGCGAAGCAGCACAAAAATGAAGCGCACATCATCGAACAGGCCGGGCGCCCCGGCGCTGTCACTATTGCAACCAATATGGCCGGTCGCGGCACCGATATCGTGCTGGGTGGCAACCTCGAGGCTGAGCTTAACAGCAAGCCAGACATGTCCGCCGACGAACAACACAAAATCACTGAGGCCTGGCACGACCGTCACCGCACAGTACTCGAGGCTGGTGGCCTGCATGTCATTGGCAGTGAGCGTCATGAATCACGGCGTGTCGATAACCAGTTGCGTGGACGTTCAGGGCGTCAGGGTGACCCGGGTTCCAGCCGTTTCTATCTGTCCCTGCAAGATGACCTGATGCGCATTTTTGCCTCAGACAAGGTCGGCGGGCTGATGAAAAAGCTCGGTATGCAGCCTGGAGAGGCAATCGAACACACGTGGGTAACACGGGCCATTGAAAACGCGCAAAGGAAGGTTGAAGGTCACAACTTTGATATTCGCAAGCAGTTACTCGAATATGACGACGTGGCCAATGATCAGCGTAAGGTGATTTACGCGCAGCGCAATGAAATGATGTCGTCTGACGACCTGTCAGATGTTGTGCGCAATATTCGCGAAGACGTGGTCGATGATATCGTCTCGGAGTACATCCCGCACGGCAGCCTTGATGAACAATGGGACCTGCAAGGCTTGCAGGAAGCGATCGATAGGGAGTTTGGTCTGTATATGCCCATCAAGCAATGGATGGAGGAAGATGCCGATCTGAATGAACAGGGATTGCGGCGAAAGATATTGGATAACTTGCTGGCTGATTATGCCGCAAAAGAGCAGGTCGTCGGTGCTGAGGGTATGCGCCAGTATGAGAAATACATCCTGTTACAGGTGCTGGATAAATTATGGAAAGAGCATCTGGCAGCCATGGATTATCTACGCCAGAGCATTGGTTTGCGTGGTTATGCACAGAAAAATCCAAAACAGGAATACAAGCGCGAATCGTTCAATATGTTCACCGAGCTGCTGGATCGCATCAAACACGAAGCCGTAACCATACTGTCCAAGGTACAAATACGTGCCCGTGAGGAGGTGGATGATCTCGAACAGCAAGGTCACCAGCAACCGCAAAATGTCAGTTACCAGCATCAGCAGACTGACGTCTTACGTGAAAATGCACAGGCCGAGAGCGGCACTGGCGATCGGGCGGGTGCAGCAAGTCCGCAGCAACAGCCCTATGTGCGCGGAGAACGCAAACTGGGTCGCAACGAGCCCTGCTGGTGCGGTTCGGGTAAAAAATTCAAACAGTGTCACGGTAAACTGGATTAATGGCTGTCGGTCTACTGCCACCGAATAATATACGCATCGTCAAGGGCGTACAGCTGGCAGCGGTCGTTGCAGGCATCAAAAGCGATCAACGAGCCGATGTCGTTTTGGTGACATTTGACCCGAATACCGTCTGTGCCGGGGTTTTTACCCGCAACGCATTCTGCGCCGCACCAGTGGTTGTGGCAAAAAATCATCTGGCACAGGCCTCCACCAGGGCGCTGCTGATTAACTCGGGCAATGCCAATGCAGGTACCGGAAAGCAGGGACTACGGAATGCACAACAATGCTGTGCGCTCGTTGCAGAGGCGATTGACTGCGCGCAAAACCAGGTCTTGCCCTTTTCGACCGGTGTCATAGGTGAAGATTTACCCATGGATAAAATCGAAGTGGCGATCAAGCAGCTTGCACCCAAGCTTGCGGCAGATGCCTGGTTGCAGGCGGCTAATGCCATCATGACCACCGATACCCTGGCAAAAGCGTGTTCACGCAGCCTGCAGTTCGGTGATTCTGAAGTCACCATAACGGGTATCGCAAAAGGTTCGGGTATGATTTGTCCTGATATGGCGACGATGCTGGCATTTGTGACGACAGATGCCGCGGTTGACAGCGTGTGGTTGCAACACTGCCTGGAATCCGCCGTGGATATTTCATTCAATCGCATCACGGTCGACGGTGATACTTCAACCAATGATGCCTGTTTACTCGCGGCCACCGCTGCGTCCGGCTGCAGTCAGCTTGACGGCAGTGACCCCAACAGTGATTTATTCCAGCAAGCGATCAACGAAGTCATGATCGAGCTTGCGCAAAAGATTATTCGTGATGGCGAGGGTGCAACAAAATTTGTCACGGTCAATGTACAGTCTGCCGCGAGCATGAATGAAGCAAAACAGGTTGCGTACACCATCGCGCATTCACCCCTGGTAAAAACGGCACTGTTTGCCAGCGATCCCAACTGGGGCAGGATACTGGCTGCGGTTGGACGCGCGGACCTCGATGATCTCGACATAGACAGTGTCCGCATCTATCTGGATGATGTTTGTATCGTCAGTCAGGGGGGGCGCGACCCGGCATACACCGAAGCCATGGGAAAACAGGTGATGGACCAGGACGAAATAACGCTTCGTGTGATACTCGACAGGGGCACTGAGCAGGCAACGGTATGGACCACAGACCTGTCTTACGAATACGTAAAAATCAACGCGGAATACCGCACCTGAGTTCTTCAGTTGTCGGTGAAAAACGCATTTATTCACGTTGCTGCCGCTGCGATCATCAATGAGAACGGTGAAGTACTCGTCAGTCAGCGTAAACAGGGCAGCCATCTGGGCGGCTACTGGGAATTTCCCGGTGGCAAGGTTGAGCCCGGGGAAAAGATCGAGGCCGCTTTATCTCGCGAACTCAAGGAGGAGCTTGATATCTTACCGCTGTCAAGCCGGCCGCTGATTAGAACCAGGCACTGTTACCCGGATAAATCCGTTCTACTCGATGTGTGGAGGGTAGAGTCTTATTCAGGTCGGCCGCTGGGTGCAGAAGGCCAGAACATTGCCTGGCGCGATACCCGCGAACTCGACCCTGATGAATTCCCTCCGGCCGATGGGCCGATTATTCATGCATTGTTATTACCCAATCGTTATTTGATCACCGGTGAGTTTTCCGGTGCTGCTGATTTTCAACAGCGGCTGTCGACTGCACTGAAGGACGGCATTGAATTGGTGCAGCTGCGCCTCACGCATGACTGGACTGCCAAGCAGGCGCGGTCCGATGTCCATGAGATCGTGGATATGTGCACAGATCTGTGCCAGCACTATGGTGCACGGCTGCTGTTGAACCTGCCAGAGCAGTACAGCTCATTGATAACAGCGGGTGTCCATCTGAGCAGTAAAAGGCTGCTTATGACCACACACAGGCCAGCGCATACACTCGTTTCAGCATCCTGCCACAACCGGGAGCAACTCGAACATGCACAGACGATCGGTGCCGACTTTGCGGCACTATCACCGGTGCAACGAACACGCAGTCATCCCGATGCTGTTCCACTGGGTTGGGAGGCATTCCGCCAGCTGGTCGATGAAAGCGATATTCCAGTGTATGCGCTAGGCGGGATGACTGAAGCCGATATGGAGCAGGCCTGGAACGCAGGCGCTCAGGGTATCGCTGCTATTGGTGCATTCTGGGATGGTATACAGGCGGATTCATGAGGTCTATCGCGCACAGCGCACCCTGCAATGGATTTTCGTTTGCGCGTTTTTGCGGTGAAAAGTTTTATCGACCTGTAAAGGCCGGTTAAACAGAACAAATCCTGAGTCTGAAAGCGACGTCTTCGGTGAATTGTTCCGGGCGGGTATAGGGATTGGGATTAACCATAAAGCGTACAGAAAATCGGTGTTTGCCTGCGCTGATTTCCGGGTAGCAGCTATGCGTCGCCGGAACGGTAATATGCAGCAGTTGCACAGCCTGGTTGCTGTCGATCACTTTCTGGAAGAACCCTTTTGCGGCTGTTTCTTCAGTGTCATTTGCAGAATTTCTTAATACATCCAGAATTATCGTAACGGCTTCTTTGAGTACTTCGAAAGGCGAAAACCACTGCTGTAGATGTTCGCGCCGTATGCTTTCCGGGCGGGTCAGCCAGAAATGAAATGCCGGTAAATCGAAATCGCAGATCGGACCAGGCACCGAATTTTTCTGCCGGATCGCATTCAGCAGTTCGGCATTCTGGACCTCCTGGCCCAATTGCCCGGTGTTCGACCGCAGTCTGTCGATCAGGCTCGTTTGTTTATCAAGTAACGCAACCAGTTGGCTCTGATCAATTTGAGGGCGTTTGCTCAGCCGTTTGAGCCGTGAATGCTGGCGTTCCAGTTCCTTCAACGCCTCCAGCTTGATATCGCTGCGCGTTGTGAATGAAAGAATATCCGAGATCGCGTTGATAGCGATGGGATTGTCCCAGGCAGTGCCGTGTTTGACATGAAACGCGAATTGATCGAACAGACTTTCGAGCCTGAGAAAAGTACGAATTCGTTCGTTCAGCGGTTGTTCGTATGTGAGTTGATCAGTCACAGCAGGCTCGTTCATTAAAACCAGGATTCTTGCATAAATCCGGTATTACATAAAGTTTTGATGCAAACCTATTGTACGAAGGACCTGGAAGTTGTTGCAAAAAACCCGTGGCAAAGCCCGTAATCAGGTGATTAACAACCGCCTGACGGCTGTCGCCCTGTGAGCAATACAGGATAATCGGTATTCACAGTCAACTTTTGTTCCTCACGCGGGCAATGCTTAGATATTGATGATGAAGTTTTTCTACCAGAGGCGGCAGGTCAGCAAGCGTACCACTATTGTCTAGTTCGTCGTCGGCCGCAGCCTGCCGTGCTCGATTATCAGCCTGGCTGTGAAGAATCGCGCGTATCTGGTCTTCACTTCGTCCATCTCTGGCCTGGACGCGCTGGATTCGCACTGATTCAGCAGCGTTGACCACCAGTATCCTGTCAACAAGGTCATACTGTCCGGATTCGATCAGTAATGGTATCACGACCAGAATATAAGACGCAGAATTATGTTTTTCCTTGCATCGTCTTATCTGTTCACCTACACGCGGGTGAATGATGTGTTCAAGCAGCTTTTTTTTCGCAGGATTGTTGAACACGATGTCAGCGAGCCTGGTTCTGTCCAGGTGCCCTTCAGCAGTCAGTATTGTCTCACCAAAGACGCTGACAATTTCAGCCAGTGCCTCGCCCCCACGTTGAACAAGCTGATGCGAAATACGGTCTGCGTCAATAACCGGAACGCCCAGATGCTCGAAAATTTTGGCGACTTCAGATTTGCCACTTCCGATACCACCCGTCAGGCCAACCGTCAGCATTACTGCAAGGTAACGAGATAGGCCTGGTTGATATCGTTGCCCCACAGCAGCGCAATCCAGCCAGCCGCGGCCAGATAGGGGCCAAAAGGTATGGGTTGCTGGGTGCGGGTTTTACCGGTCAGCAGCATCACAGATCCGGCAATGGCTCCGACCACAGATGAGACCAGGATGATCTGTGGCAGCATTGTCCAGCCCATCCAGGCGCCCATTGCAGCGAGCAGTTTAAAGTCGCCAAATCCCATGCCTTCCTTGCCGGTCACCAGTTTGAAGATTTGGTACACTGACCATAGCACCAGGTAACCTGCCATCGCACCGATCACGCTGGCTTGCAGTGACGAATAGGTATCAAACAGGGCGAACAGCAGGCCCAGCCACAGTAAAGGCAGGGTCAGATTATCCGGCAATAGTTGCTTGTGTACATCGATCATAGTCAGCGCAATCAGTATCCAGGTGAACAGCAGTGCGCCTGCGGTTTGGGTAGTGACGCCAAATTTCCAGGCAACTGCAACCGACATTATAGCGGTCGTGGCCTCAATAGCGGGATATTGTATCGAGATCGGGCTTTTGCAGGAGGCGCACTTGCCGCCGAGCATGATGTAGCTGATCAGCGGAATATTTTCCCATATACGAATTTTGTGGCCGCAGTGGGGACAGCTGGACGCCGGTGTCGCGAGGGTTATTTTTTCTGCTTTTTCCTGTTGCGGTGTGTCTATCTCGAGAAATTCCCGGCACTGTTGACGCCAGTCACGTTCCAGCATGGCCGGCAGGCGATAGATGACAACATTGAGAAAGCTGCCAATGCAAAGGCCGAATAGAACCATGGCTGTATAAAACAGCCATGGTTCTGCCTTGAATACGTCGATTATCGCCAACGGAATGTCGTCTACTGTGAGACAACCTCGCCCATCTTGAAGACAGGCAGGTACATGGCGATAACCAGTCCGCCGATAACAACCGCAAGAAAGGACATAATCAGCGGTTCCATCAGAGCTGTCAGGTTATCGACCGCATCATCAACAGCGGCCTCATAATAATCAGCAACCTTCGCAAGCATGTCATCGAGTGCACCGGATTCCTCACCGATGCCAACCATCTGGATAAGCATGTTGGGAAAAAGGGCCTTGTTCTGTGACAGGCTGGCCTGCAAGGTCGTACCCGATGCAATATCGTCACGCACACGTAATATCTCCTTGGTGAATACACTGTTACCTGCAGAACCTGCAACCGAGGCCATGGCGTCCACCAGTGGGACACCCGCAGAGAACATGGTTGAAAGTGTCCTGGAAAAGCGCGCGATCGCGGAGTTGAAGATCAAAGGGCCAAATGCGGGTATCTTCAATACGATGACATCAAGCTTTTCCCTGAATTTACGCGAACGCTTCTTGATTTGAATGAAACCCACAATAACGCCGATAATACCCAGGCCCAGCAACCAGCCCCACGCGATCATGAAATCGGACAGGTCAACGACCATTTGTGTAAATGCAGGTAATTCTGCGCCAAAACCCTCAAACAGGCTGGAGAATGTCGGTACCACAAAAATCAACAGGATAGCCGTTACCACGATAGCAACAACCAGCACTGAAATCGGGTAGGTCAGGGCTTTCTTGATCTTCGATTTCAGTGCTTCTGTTTTTTCCTTGTAAGTGGCAATCTTGTCCAGCAGTTCTTCGAGCGCACCCGATGCCTCACCGGCATCTACCAGATTGATAAACAGGTCGTCAAAATGCAAGGGGTGTTTGGACAATGCGTTGGCGAAGGTGCCACCGGCTTCGACATCGGCTTTTACCTGCAAGATCATTTCGGTCATATTTTTATTGGAGTGTCCCTGGCCGACGATATCAAAGGCCTGCACCAGTGGTACGCCGGCTTTCATCATGGTGGCCATCTGGCGGCTGAATACAGCAATATCACCGGGAGTAATCTTCTTACCCTTGCTGGCAAACATGGATTTGCCTTTCCGTTTGACCTTGCCGGGCTTCGGGGTAACGCCGCGCTTGCGCAGCTCGGCTTTGACGGCATCTATGCTGGTGGCTGTTGTTTCTCCCCGGATAATTTTTCCCTGTTTGTTTGTGCCTTCCCAGGCATAGGTTGCTGCTTGTGCCATGATAAGTTCCTAATCAATCTTTGGTTACGCGGTTAACTTCTTCAAGGCTGGTGACGCCTTGAACGACTTTGATCAGGCCCGATTGACGCAGATCGTTCACGCCTTCTTTTTGTGCCTGATCGGCCAGATCCAGAGCCGTGCCATTATTCATGATGATGCGGCCCATTTCTTCGGAAATTTTCATCACCTGGTAGATGCCCACCCGGCCTTTGTAGCCTTCGGAACACTTGTCGCAGCCGACGGCTTTGTAGGTGGTAAAACCCTGATTGAGCTGTTCATCTGTAAAGCCTTCCTCTTCCAGTGCGGCACGGGGTATTTCCTCTGCTGTTTTGCAATTTTCGCACAAACGGCGCGCCAGACGCTGGGCAATAATCAGCGAGACAGCTGATGCGATGTTGAACGGGGGTACGCCCATATTTACCAGACGGGCCAGTGTTTGTGGTGCATCGTTGGTGTGTAGCGTAGAGAGCACCATATGGCCGGTCTGAGCCGCTTTAATGGCAATCTCCGCCGTCTCGAGGTCGCGAATCTCACCCACCATGATGATGTCCGGATCCTGACGCAGGAAGGCACGAAGAGCCGAGGCAAAATCGAGTCCGACCTTATTGTTCACATTGACCTGGTTAATGCCCTCCAGGTTGATTTCTGCCGGGTCCTCGGCTGTTGAAATGTTTCTGTCTTCGGTATTGAGAATATTCAGACCGGTATACAAGGATACGGTTTTACCACTACCGGTAGGGCCGGTGACCAGGATCATGCCATAGGGATTGGCCAGCGCATCCATATAAAGTTGCTTTTGCTCGGGTTCATAACCGAGCGCGTCAATGCCCAGTTGGGCGCTCGACGGGTCCAGGATACGCAACACGACTTTTTCACCGAACAGTGTCGGACAGGTGTTAACACGAAAATCAATGGCCTTGTTCTTGGAGATTTTCAATTTGATGCGGCCGTCCTGTGGAACACGTCTTTCCGCGGTGTCCATCTTTGACATGACCTTGAGTCGGGCGGCAAGCTTGAGACCCATAGCAGTTGGGGGTTTTGACACCTCGCGGAGCACCCCGTCTATGCGCAAACGTACCCGGTACTTTTTCTCATAGGGTTCGAAGTGGATATCCGAAGCCCCCTTCTTGATGGCATCGAGCAGAACCTTGTTGACAAATTTGACTACCGGTGTGTCGTTGGCTGCACTGGCTGCTTCTGCTGCGTCGGGTTGTGCCTCCTCGGTTTCAGCAAATTCGACGTCCTCGAGATCATCGTCCAGGGCATCATCGAGTTCTTCGTCTTCATCGAGTAGCTTTTCTATAAACTTGCTGAGTTTGTTCTCTTCGACCAGTACCGCTTCGGTGTTGGTGCCGGTCTGAAATTTGATATCGTCGATCGCAGCGAGGTTAGTCGGATCTGAAATGCCAATATAGAGCCGGCTGCCACGTTTGTATAAAGGGATTGCATGGTGCTTGGTAATCAGCTTGTCATCGACGATTTCGCGCGGCACGGATTCCTTGTCGAGCGCATCAAGATCGAACACAGGCAGGCCAAATTCATTGGAGGCCTCTATGGCGATCTTGCTCGCAGAAAGCACGTTATTATTGACCAGGTACTGTGTGAAGCTGATTTTCTCATCATGCGCACTTTTCAGTGCGGTGATCGCTTTCTCTTCTTCCAGCAAACCGTCATTGACAAGCTTGCGTGAAAGCCCGCTCAGTTTTGGTTCGGCGCTCATACAGTCCCCGTACTCCGATGGTTAAGCCCTGATTTTAGCTGGCACAATGCGGCTGATAGTAAATTATTCGCGTAGATAAGGTGAGTATAGGAAGGAAATGGCTTAAAACCAGTGTTTCAGACAGTTTGAGGCAGAGACTTTGATGCTGAACACACACAAAAATACACGACTCGATGACACAGCATCGAGTCGTGTATTTTATGCGGGCTAGTATTGCATGCGGGTTAGGGGGGTGGCAGTTTGGTAATGGTTTGCTGTATTGATGTATCCATCAGATAAGTTACAGTGATGGTGTAGCATTCATTGATCGTGCCGGTACCACAGGAGGCGATATTATAGCGGAAGGCGTCATTATCACCATCAGGACGCCAGCCCAGCGCATTGGGTAACGTCGTCGTATCACCACCGGGATCATAGCTGGCGGCAATATAGGTACCGTTCTCATAAAAATAATTGTCCAGGAATATTGCCAGCTGCTCCGCATTCTCCTGGGTGGCTGTGCGTTCTCCCAGTTCTATATAACCATGATAGGCGGGCATAGCGATAGCTGCCAGTACCCCGATAATTCCGACGGTAACCATGAGCTCGACGAGCGTGTAGCCCGAGTGTTTGGATCTGTTCATCTAGACATCCTCCGCATTGATACTCTTGATTATGTATGTTTTTACCGAAAATTCACTAGATATTAGCTCTAAATCTGCCAAACGTGCTTAATATCCAGATGAACAGTGTTATTAGTCAGTAAAGTTGATCGTGTTGTTGAGTCAACAGGATTGGCATTCAAACTAGCGATGCTTTTACTGGAATAACGGCAAATGCTTCACCTGGGGCAATCGCTATCTTCAAGGAAACGCTGTTTTATTCAAAGCTTGCTTCATAGTGCGAGTGTGCTATTCGCTGTTTACAGCCACAAAAAACAAGGGGGACATTGTCCCCCTTGTTTCTTCTGGTTAAACAGCTATAGCTGGACAGATTATTGTACTGTACCAGAATTAGCCGGCAGATCCAGGTATGCAGCATGACCCACTGTGACAGGGGCAGTCAGAATTGGACCACCACCAATAGCAATTACGCCAGTGTCAACGTTAGAGGTAGCCGCATAAGCAGCAACGCCTGTAGGCGCTTTTGCACCGGTGGTTGCATTCAAATGCGCAAACCATTGATCACCAGTTGCTGCAGAAGCGAGTATGCCACCTGTAATGGTATCAGGTGTCAGGCCCAGAGCCGCCTGTGATTTTTCCTTGGATGCTTCGTTCTTGATGATGCGGCGCGCCTCATCGAAGTTGCTGGTTACTTTCGACATGTTGGAGGTGTCGATATAGCTGTTGTAAGAAGGAATAGCGATAGCAGCCAGGATACCGATAATGGCCACTACGATCATCAGTTCGATAAGGGTAAAACCTTGGGTCTTCTTCATGATTCTCTCCTGAGAGGTGATTTAACAAACTGTTTAATTATGCTTTCGCATTGTTGTTGAAAGCTGTTATTCATATAGCAGAGACTGTGCCAATTTGCATAAAATCACTGAAATAGATATATAAACAATGAGTTAGCTCTATGACGCGAAATCGGCGATGCCGTCAGGTAGGTATAGAATTGTCAAATTGTGACAATTTTGTTAGCCAATAAGCGATGGCGCGGATTAAACAAACTTTCTTACGATAGAGTCTGTGTCGTTAAAAAGCCAACATTAGATAAAACTGAACCTGTTTGCGGCTAACGCACATCCCGGTATGTCCCCACGAAACTGGAGAAATCCCGAATTTTGTTTATATATATAAGACCGGTAATTTATCCAACACGAAATTCATTGATTCGCTGGAGATGATGTTCCTATGATATTTGCAGAGATTAGCCGCAGGCAGGCATTCCTGACACATTTCGGTGTAAGCAGCTTTATCTTTCTGGTGTTGTCTTATCTGATTGTTTTCCACTGGTATCCTGACTTTTATTTTACGCTTGACGGCGGTCAGCGAGCGATAGCAACCATCTTTTTCGTCGACGTTGTGCTGGGCCCGGGATTGACCCTGCTGGTTTTCAAGCCAGGCAAGAAGAGCCTGAAATTTGATATGTCCGTGATTCTCATGGTACAGCTGTCAGCGCTGATCTGGGGCATACACAACGTTTATACGGAGCGATCTGCCACAACGGTGTTTTACCAGGGTAAGTTTACCTGTATTTCCCAACCCGATGCCAGTGAGATTGATCTGGCAGCCATCAAAGCAGGGCCCAGCGGCAAGCAAAGCCTGTCATTTCTGCAGCGTCCTGATACCGTAGATGAGTTACTGGAATTTACCAAAGAGGCGTTTTCACACAAGAGTTCCGCCGTTTATTACTATGGCGACAAATTCGTTCCGCTGGATCAGCGTGTCGTCGCCAGACTGAATAAATACCAGCTCGATCTGGCCGCATTGAGGGCGGAAAATACACGCTACGCAGATACCGTCGTATCGGCCAGGAGAGGTCATTCTGATGATGGCCGCTATCACCTGATACCACTTGCCTGTCGATACGATAAAGTGATTGCTGTTTACGACAGGGAGCGCCTAAAAATCACCAATACACTGGATGTACCCACACTACTCAGTGCCGAAGCGAACGATGAGCCATTACCAATAAGAGCAGAACTGCAAAAAAATGTCGTTCAACGCGTTCAGGATGACATGATCAGGGCTTTTCTGGGTGAATGATCATACACAATGCTAACCTGCATATTGCCGGCTAAATTTCCACAGATCAGACGTGCTTTGTTTTCAACGCGAAGACGCTAAGGTAAAAACAGCTTAAACGCGAAATTCTGGCGATATTGCACACTAAAGCTGCTCCTGCGCTGGTTTATGACCCGACGGTGAGCTGCGAAGCCTTATTCAGTTAGCTTCCAGTTCAAAAAACATTCGCGTTTATTTGCGTTAATTTGCGGGCCAAAAATATAGACCGGCTTCGCGTCTCTTCGTAATAATACATCGTTGTATTAAACGTGCATAAGCCTACTCGATCTGGTATTTATCCAGCCGGTAGCGCAGCTGGCGCAGGCTGAGCCCGAGAAGTTTTGCAGCGGCGGTTTTGTTCCAGCGGGTTTGCTCGAGGGCATGCATGATACTGTTTTTTTCCTGACTGGCGAGGTCAAGCGGTTTGACTGCAGTGTCTGCAACAGAAACGGAGACAGCCGGTTGTTGCGTTCCGGCGCCAAACCTGAGATCGGATTTGTGTAAAACATTACCTTCGGCCAGGGCGAGTGCACGCTCCAGAATGTTTTCCAGTTCACGTACGTTGCCAGGGAAACTGTACTGCTGCAGCGCTTCAATCGCACCGGTATCAAGTTGCGGTGTTGCAGTGCGCTCGGTTTTCTGCGCAAGTTGTTCGAGGATCTGCTGAGCCAGAAGTGGTATGTCCTCACTCCGGTCGCGCAAGGAAGGCACGGTGAGTTCGATCACATTGATGCGGTAATATAAATCCTCACGAAATTGACCTTCCTTGATGAGTACAGCGAGATTTTTATGGCTGGCACTGAGTATGCGAACATCGACCGGGATTTCACGGTATGCCCCAACCGGCTTGACGGCTTTTTCCTGTATGACGCGCAGCAACTTCACCTGCATGTGTAGCGGCAGCTCAGCGATCTCATCGAGGAACAAGGTACCACCATTAGCTGCCTGAAACAGACCTTGCTTATCATGACTTGCCCCGGTGAAGCTGCCCTTGATATGGCCGAAAAACTCGCTCTCCATCAACTCTGCCGGTATGGCGCCACAGTTGACAGGAATAAACGGCGCATTGCAACGTGAACCCTGCTCGTGAATCATTCTGGCGGCACGCTCTTTTCCCGAACCTGACTCTCCGTGGATGAATACGGGTGCCTGACTGCGTGCCAGTTTGGTAATTTTTTTTGTCATCGCGGCAATCAAGGGTGATTGCCCGGTTATCGATGTCCTGCCTGTTTTTTCTCCGCCGATACCTTCGTCAGCCAGGGTGATTGCCGATGAAACCAGGTTTCTGAGGATCTGGATATCGACCGGTTTCGATACGAAATCGAAGGCACCGGCCTTGAGTGCCTTGACAGCCAGTTCCATATTACCGTGCGCAGTTATCACGGCAATTGGTATCTCGGGATGGTGCTGCTGCACGTGGGCAACCATTTCGAGACCGTCACCGTCGGGAAGACGCATATCGGTCAGACACAGATCGAAGTCTTCAGTGTCGATCAGTTTGATGGCGTCAGTCAGATTCATCGCCGAGCGCGAATTCAGGCCCATTCGCGCCAGCGTGATTTCTATGAGCTCGCATATAACCGGCTCATCATCGATGATTAACACATGTTTTGTCGTCATTAATCAGATATCCCTCTCGCTGGAGATGGTTACTACTTGCATGATTAGATACTCGACGCCTGTTTGAGCTGCAGTTCAGTAGCCTGCATAAAATAGATCCTGAAACAGGTACCGCCAGCCGGTAGAGCGATATGACGTATTTTGGCACGGTTGCTCTCGGTGACCTCCTTGGTGATGAACAGGCCGAGTCCGGTCCCTTCAGTGCTGGTGGTAAAGAACGGGTCGAATATTTGTTCTGCGATATCAGGATCAATGCCAGGACCGTTATCGATAACATCGATGAAGGCTTGTTGAGTATCCGAGTCTATACCGCCCTCGATGTTGATAGCGACCGTGTGCAACGGTGTTCTGGCATGATTAACAGCGTTGCTGCAAAGGTTCCACATAACCTGATGCAAGTGACTTGAATCGAACAAAATGGTGGTGTGATCTGGCACGATATGCAGCTTGATCTGTCGATTGTCCAGACCCTGTGATGCAGTGTATTCATTCCTGAACTTTTGCAGCCATGGTAACAGTGCAATGGGCTCGGAGGTTCCGCTCTGCTCTCGTGATAGCTGTAAAACATTCTCCACCACACTGTTTAGTCGCTGTACCTGGGTACTGATAATATCGGTAAGCTTCTTGTCCGGGCTGTTTTGCATT
This sequence comes from uncultured Gammaproteobacteria bacterium, assembly GCA_942492025.1. GTDB lineage: Bacteria > Pseudomonadota > Gammaproteobacteria > SZUA-229 > SZUA-229 > JABDQW01. The sequence continues at coordinate 278,966 of CALODJ010000004.1, forward strand.
GCCTCGTCCAGCAACTGAGAAGCATGGTTGATCGCGGCGAGAGGGTTACGAATTTCATGGGCAATACTGGCGGTGAGACGGCCCAGCGATGCGAGCCTGACTTGCTGAAAACGCTGGTTAAGCCGGCTGGCATCTTCAAGAAATACCAGGGTCGAGCTGTGTGTTCCCGCAGCGGGTTCTATGCGACTAAAACCAGGCTGCAGGTCTGGCAGACCATGACTTTGATGGATAGGCTTTTGTTGGGCTGGAACAACGCTGCTTTGCCATTCAATGAATCGATCATGCAGTTCAGGCTGGGCTTGTCTGAGCGTTGTATTACTATCCAGGTGGCTGATACCAAGCAGGCTTTTTGCGGCATTGTTGGCCATCTTGATCAGTCCGTTCGGGTTGACCACAAGAATACCGGTACGCATGCTGCGAATTATTTGTTCGTTCATCTGCACGACACTTTTGAGTTCACGGCTGCGGTCATTGGCTAACTGTTCACTGGCTCGCATGCGTCTGGCAACAATCGATGCTATGAACGTGAAGGCAAAAATAACGACGCCGAGGATCCCGGTCTGTACATAGGCCTCGCGGTAATCGGGTATCACCAGTTGCGAGTAGATGTGTTCACCGAGCAGGGCCAGTGATGTCGCTGCAGCAAGAAAGAGCGTGACACGCCGAGTCAAAAATATACTCGAAAGGGAAATGTTGATGATCAGCAGCATGCCCAATCCCGAACGGATTCCGCCACTGGCGTGCATCAAAGTGATGATGAGAATGATGTCGACACCGGTCTGTATCACCACCTGGCTATCGAGACCGGGTCTGTGCAGATAAAGACTCAACATAAAAACGATACCGGCTGTCATGTATACGATCGATGCCCAGTAAAACAGCTGATGATCATAATCTGATGGACGGATGAACTGGTCAGTCCAGCCATTGAGATGCATTGTCAGGAATAGTAGCGCCAGAGCGGCCCGGTAATAGTTGAACAGGCGCAGGTATTTCCAGCTGCTGTGATGCAGCTCGGGATTCAAACTTCGCTTGTCAGTCTCTGTCGCTATGGCCTTTTTCCCAGTCCCGTTGGTGCTGTTGGCAACAAAATTTATCGGTACCTGAGATAATAGCTTCTTTTTTGGGAATGTAGGTTCCACACTGCAGGCATTTCACCATGACGTCTGTTTTTGTCGAATGGGCATTTTTCTGCTTGAGGCTTTTGCCGTTGAGGCGATTCTTTATAATCAGAAAGACCAGCACTGCAGCCGCAATGATAATTAGGGTACGAAACATAACGATTGTTTGAAATAAAAGAAAGAGAGTATCAATGAGTCAATCTGTCAGAATCGCAATGGTACAGGATAATTTTCATGTCGGCGATATCAATGCAAATGCCCGGCTGATAATTGAGCTTGCCCACACAGCAGCAGAGCAAAACGCCGAGCTGGTCATTTTCCCCGAGTTGGCACTGGTGGGCTATCCGCCTGAAGATCTGCTGTTCCGACCGGGCTTTATTAACCAGGTAGAAAAAGCGGCGGACAGAATCAAGCAGGCGGTTTCCGGGATCGATATGGTATTGGGTCTTCCGATTGCACAAGACGGCAAGCTGTATAATGCCGCCGTGTGGTTGCGCAATGGCGAATGCATGGCTGAATACCATAAGCAGTCCCTGCCGAATTACTCTGTATTTGATGAAGTACGCTACTTCTCGCCAGGTAACCAGACCTGTGTTGTCAGCCTGAATGAGGTTCGATTTGGACTGGTGATTTGTGAAGACGCATGGGAAGTCGGACCTGTCGCCGATGCAAAAGCCGCCGGTGCAGATGCGATCATCGTGATCAATGCTTCGCCTTTCCATGGCGGTAAATACCGGGAAAGAGTTCAGATCTTGGAACAACGCAGCATGGAAAACCAATTGCCCATGTTCTATGTCAATATGGTAGGCGGTCAGGATGAGCTGGTATTTGATGGTGAATCACTGGTTGTCGATCGTATGGGTGCCGTGATTCGCAGATCGGCGGCATTCAAACCGGCCCTCGAGCTGATTGATTTGACAGATCAAGGCCCCGTTGCGCTTACCAAAGGGGCGACACAAGCGCTACAGCAAGACGAAGCTGTCTACCAGGCACTGGTTCTGGGTGTCAGGGACTTTATCATTAAAAACGGTTTCAGCGGTGTTGTGGTCGGTCTCTCCGGTGGTGTTGATTCAGCCCTGACGCTGGCCATAGCCGTTGATGCCCTGGGTGCAGGCAATGTTCATGCCGTAATGATGCCATCGCGCTATACATCGGTCATCAGTCGTGAGGATGCTGAAGCAGAGGCGATGCTTTTGGGTGTTCGCTATGACGTGATTTCGATTGAATCAGTTTTCGCTGCGTTTCTGGACGCCCTCAGTGGTGTTTTCAGCGGGACAGGGCCAGATACGACAGAGGAGAATATTCAGGCACGCTGCCGCGGCCTGATTTTGATGGCGATCTCGAACAAAATGGGACGCATGCTGCTGACCACCGGCAATAAAAGCGAGATGGCCGTGGGTTATGCCACATTATACGGTGACATGTGCGGTGGTTTTGCGCCGATAAAGGATGTCTATAAAACGATGGTGTACCGATTGTGCCATTATCGCAATTCGCTGGGTCGGGTGATACCGGAACGTGTGCTGACCCGTGAGCCCAGTGCCGAACTCAGGGAAAACCAGGTCGATCAGGACTCACTACCGGCATACGAGGTGCTTGACCGTATTCTTGAATTATCGGTTGAACAGGATGTGCCCTTAGATGACGTGGTCAACGCGGGTTTTGATCGGGAAACGGTCGAACATGTGTTGGCGCTGGTGCAACGTAACGAATACAAACGCAGACAATCGGCACCGGGTGTACGCATCACCCGGCGTGCTTTCGGTCGCGATCGGCGCTATCCGATCACATCCGGTTACCGGCGAAAATAACCCGTAATCGTTCAGATCTGCCTTATTATGCCGGCTATTGACAGGCTTACCGGCGGCTCGCCCGATGAGCAAGCGCTTACCAGAACTTGTACCAGCTCGATTCCGGCGGCTTCTCCAGCTCGGCATCAAAGTTGTACAGGTTGCTGGCCACATCCTTGTTCAGATCGAGTACGCGCTGGGCATCTGCGGCCAGTTGATCCAGTCCGAGTTCTTTATAGGCAATGACCATGATTTCCAGGGCACGTTTGCGCCATGTTGTCTGTTCATAGCGTTCAACCACGATTCTGGCGCGATTGGCGGCACCCATCCAGGCTTTTCTTGAGAGATAATATTCCGCTACGCTGATCTCGTGCTGGGCGAGTTCGTTACGCAGGTATATCATCCGTTGGTAGGCATCTCCCGCGTATTGACTGTCCGGATAACGCCGCACGAGGGTAGCAAAGTCGTTGAATGAGTTGTGCAGTGTTTCGGTCTCGTGCTCGGCCTGATCACGTGCAAACCAGCCATCGAGGATGCCAGTGCCACGTTTAAAATTGACCAGGCCCTTGAGGTAATAGACGTAATCAATGTTCGGGTCGCGCGGGTGCAGCCTCAGGAAACGGTCGGCAGCACTGATGGCGGCATCAGGCTCGTCAAATTTGTAATAGGAATAGGCGATGTCGAGTTGCGCCTGCTTGGCATAAGGGTCGAACGGAAAGCGTGCTTCCAGTGTCTCCAGGTACTTGATAGCGGTTTCGAATTCACCCGAATACAAAGCCTCACTCGATGCTTGATAAAACGCTTTTGCATTCCAGTCTTCGGTAGGATCTTTCTTGAACGAGCTGCAGGCCTGCAACAGCAATAGCGACAGCAGCAGTAGTGAGAGGGGGCGTAACAAGTGCATGAAAAAAAAGGATTCGTTGGTGATTTACTGTTCCGTTAGAATGGCACATTGTACCCGAGTTCAATTATTCTCTGTTCATGGCTGAATCAATTATCGACAGGTCCGTCATCAAACGCGTGAGCGAGGAGTTTGCCGGTCAGCGGCTGGATGCCGCACTTGCCAGCATGTTTCCCGACTATTCACGCAGCCGCCTGCAACAGTGGATCCGCGATGGTCGTGTTTTGCTTGATGGCGAACGCGTCAAGCCTCGAACCCGGTTGCTGGGTGATGAAGTACTTGAGTTGAATATACACGCCGAGAGCCCGCCCGAGCAGTATCTGGCGCAGGCAATAGCGCTGGATATCGTGTATGAGGATGATGCGATCATTGTATTGGATAAACCGGCGGGCCTGGTGGTGCATCCTGCCGCCGGACATGCCGATGGGACGCTGGTGAATGCCCTGTTACATCATGATGCAGATCTCGCCCGGGTCCCCAGGGCGGGTATCGTGCATCGTCTTGATAAAGACACAACCGGCCTGATGGTGGTGGCCCGCAGCCTCAGCGCTCACAAACACCTGGTAACAGAACTGCAGCAGCGCAGCATGAAACGGGAGTACCAGGCCGTCGTGCAGGGCATCATCACCGCGGGTGGCGTCGTAGATGCGCCGATTGGCAGGCATACACGAGATCGCATACGCATGTGCGTGCGTGATGATGGCAAACCAGCAAAAACGCACTACCGTGTGATAAAGCGATTTCGTGATCACAGCCATGTCCAGTTAAAGCTGGATTCCGGCAGGACCCACCAGATTCGCGTGCACATGCAGCACATTCGCCATGCGATCGTGGGTGATCCGGTGTATGGGGGCAGGCAGCGGATACCCTCGCAGGCGGACCCTGCACTGGTTGAGCAGTTACGCCATTTCAAGCGCCAGGCTTTGCATGCCTTCAGATTGAGTCTGCAGCACCCTGAAACTGGCACACACCTGTCATGGTGTTCAGCATTACCCGATGATATGGTGCAATTACTGGCAGCGTTGCAAGCGGACCTGGATCAGCATGAAGCCTGATCGACGACCACCCGGTTTCCTATTACCGGACTGGCCGGCTCCAGCCTCTGTGCATGCACTGGTGACTCTCAGAACGGGCGGATACAGCATCGCACCCTACGCCAGCTTCAATCTGGCCTTACATACCGAAGACAGGCCGGAAGCTGTTCGCAAAAACAGGGAATTGCTGCGCACGTATTTCCATTTGCCCGCAGAACCCTTATGGCTGCGGCAAATGCACGGTAACCGAATCATTGAGGCAAATGCAGCTATCGTGGACACAACAGCAGATGGCTGCTGGAGTCAAACTGCTGGAATGGTCTGTGCGGTTATGACCGCAGATTGCTTGCCGGTCCTCATTTGTAACCGGAGTGGTAGTCAGGTGGCCGCAGCACATGCCGGCTGGCGAGGCTTGCGCGCAGGCGTTATCAGCAACGCCGTCAGCATGTTGCCATCGGATCCGGCGGAACTGATGGTCTGGCTGGGACCTGCGATCGGGCCGCACGCATTTGAGGTTGGCGCTGAAGTCATTCAGTCATTTACCCACAAGAACCCTGAAAACGCGCAAGCATTCGATCAGGTCGATGATCGTCACTGGATGTGTGACATTTATCGGCTGGCACGAATCGAGCTCGCAACGCTGGGCGTGACTTCGATTTATGGCGGCGGCGAGTGCAGCTACTCTGACGAGAAGCGTTTCTATTCCTATCGTCGCGATGGTATCACGGGTCGAATGGCAAGCATTATCTGGCTGGAATAACCTAAAAAGCGGATAAACGGTGCTTTCCCGCGCTCTTTGCTTGTTATTTTACTATCTTCTGCTATATCAATACTTGCAAGGTCATCTAACAGGTCAGATGTTATCTGCCCGTGTGTGCAGAAGCTCAGGGTACCTGATTAGTTTTCAGAGCTGTTACCGAGGCATGAATGGGCCGTTTGGTTGTCACTATTGTTGTTTCAGGTTTGCTGTCAGTTCTGATGCCGGTGCAGGCTGCAGATGATGCTTATCTGAAGATGCTTGAAGGCGAAGCTGCCAGTGTGCAGCTTGACCACGGCGGCCAACTGAAGAAACAGGAAAAACTAAAACGCCCGGATAGACCCTTGTTTGAATGGAATGGAGAATTACGGCAGGAAAATACTGTGCCAACAGGGCTGGACCGGGAACAGTTTGAGACCTTTTTACAGAAAAATTATTACGGAACTTACGTGTTCTACAACAAACTGAATACCAATGACCGAGACACCGTGTATTACCGCTACAGCAAGGCGGACAAACCGGGCCTTGAAAATATAAGAAAAAACGTTATGGCTTTACTGAAACAATAAATTCGGGGAGAAATATGAGGAATTCTATTTTTTTCACGGTTTTGATATGTGCCGCGCTGGTGACCATGCAAGCGATGGCCTCCAACCTTGAAGTGAAAATCACGCAGGACAAACCCTACACAGTCGTGAATCATGGCAGTGAGACTGTTAAGGTTCAACGAATTCAGGACACCAACCATACAATCGATGGGTCTTTTGCAAAGACCTCACGGCCCTGTCCACCTTTTTGCGTCAATCCACTCAATATAGGCGAGGGCGTCGCGACTGTTGCTGAACTCGAAGTCATCAGGTTTATGGAAACAGCCCTGCACAGCGGTGACGGGGTCATAATTGATGCACGCACACCAAGCTGGCACGAGAAAGGCACCATCCCGGGCTCGATCAATATACCCTTTACTGTATTCGAGAAATCAATGGATGATTCTGAACTGGTGGAAGTACTGGAGCGACTCGGTGCCAGAGAACGTGATGATGTCAATGTCGTGATGCGCTCACTGGAAAAAGTCGGCATGTTTGACGGGGAACAAAAAACAGACACATGGGATTTCTCTGAGGCCAAACAGATATTGCTATGGTGTAACGGTCCATGGTGTGGGCAGTCACCCCGCGCAATCCGTGCGCTCATCAGCCTCGGCTACCCGGCAGAAAAACTCTACTACTATCGTGGCGGCATGCAGATGTGGCAGTCACTGGGTCTCACGACGGTACTGCCCTCGGATACCTCCACCTATGCCAGTAAATAGTCGTCAGAGCGAGTACAAACAGTTACGGCCGCTGAAAAAAGCGGCTATTTGATCCTCATACCCGGCTCCGCACCGTCATCCGGGCTCAGCAGGAACAGGTCCCTGCCACCTGGTCCTGCCGCCAGCACCATACCTTCTGATACACCAAATCGCATCTTGCGTGGCGCCAGATTGGCCACCATAACGGTATGCCTGCCTTCCAGCATTTCGGGCTCGTAGGCCGATTTGATTCCGGCAAATACCAGGCGGGTTTCCCCTCCGATATCGAGCGTGAGCTGTAGTAGTTTATCGGCGCCTTCAACATGCTCGGCCTTGATTATTCTTGCCACACGCAGATCAACTTTTGCGAAATCATCGAACTGAATGGATTCTGCAATCGGATCATCCGCCAGTGGGCCGGTCGTACTCGTGGATTTATCGTTTTGCTTGAGATGCTCAGTGGATTGTTCAACCATGGCTTCTATTTGCTCTTTTTCTATGCGTGTCATCAGTGGTTGGAATCTGGCGATCGAGTGCTCGAGTAGCGGTTCGCCTAAAGCGTCCCAGAGAAGTTCACTGTTCAAAAACGCCTCTGATTTTTCGGCGGTTCGTGGCAGTATTGGTTTTAAATAGGTCATCAGCACACGAAACAGATTGATACCCTGTGTACAGATTGCCTGAACTTCCGCTTCTTTGCCTTCCTGCTTGATGAGTACCCAGGGCTTGTTTTCATCGATGTAAACATTGGCTTTATCGGCCAGTGCCATGATCTCACGCACGGCCTTGCTGTACTCCCGATTTTCGAATTCGGCGGCTATCGAGTCACCGGCGTCGACCAGCTCATTATACAGTTCTGCGTGGTGCAAGCTTGCAGAGAGCCGGTTGTCAAAGCGCTTGTTGATAAAACCGGCACAGCGGCTGGCGATGTTGACGACTTTGCCAACAATATCGGAATTGACGCGCTGCATGAAATCGTCAAGGTTTAAATCGATATCATCTACACCGGCAGACAGCTTGGCTGCATAGTAATAGCGTAGATATTCAGCGTCCAGATGATCTAAATAGGTACGTGCCTTGATAAAGGTGCCGCGCGATTTCGACATCTTCTGCCCGTTGACCGTGAGGAATCCGTGACAATAGACCGCCGTGGGTGTGCGATAGCCTGAACCGTGGAGTACGGCCGGCCAGAACAGGGTATGGAAGCGGGCGATGTCCTTGCCAATGAAATGGTACATTTCGGTATCGGTATCACTGTGCCAGTAGGCATCGAAGGAAATACCGGTGCGGTCGCTCAGGTTTTTAAAACTCGCCATGTAACCGATGGGTGCATCCAGCCAGACATAAAAATATTTGCCGGGCGCATCGGGGATCTCAAAACCCCAGTAGGGTGCGTTGCGTGAGATATCCCAGTCCTGCAGGCCTTCTTCGAACCATTCGTCGAGCTTGTTGGCGATCTCGGGCTGCACATGACCTTCTCGAAGCCAGTGCTGCAACATCTCGGTGAAATCACTGAGCTTGAAGAAATACTGCTCCGAAGCCCTCTCGACCGGTGTCGCGCCACTGATGACAGATATCGGATTAATCAGTTCAGTGGGTGCATAGGTGGCGCCACAGGCCTCGCAGTTGTCACCGTATTGGTCTTCGGTGCCGCATTTCGGACAGGTGCCCTTGATGAAACGGTCAGGTAGAAACATTTCCGCTTCGGGATCATAGGATTGTGAGATCGTTCGGATGGCGATGTGGCCTGCATCGCGTAATTTCAGATAAATATCATTGGCGCATTCGCGGTTTTCCTCTGAGTGCGTGCTGTGATAATTGTCGAATCCGATCATGAAATCAGCAAAATCAGCCTCGTGCTCTTTATGCACTGCTGCAATCAGTTCTTCCGGTTCGATGCCATCCTGGCGTGCGCGCAGCATGATCGGGGTACCATGTGCGTCATCCGCGCAGACATAATAACAACTGTGGCCTTGCAATCGCTGAAAGCGTGCCCATATATCCGTCTGTATGTATTCGACCAGGTGGCCGAGATGAATCGGCCCATTGGCATAGGGCAGTGCGCTGGTAACGAGAATTTTTCGCTGTGTGGTCATAAAGTCCGGTTGTCGGCAGGTACCGAATCTGTCGGCCACATAACTTATCACGGCAGCATCGAGCAATACAGGCTTAACACTCTAAAACAAGGGGTTAAATCACGTATTTAGTGTTGTAAAATCGATTTGTATGTCAAATGGGCCGAAATTACGTAACGAGGTAAAACGCATGAGCGTTGCAAAAGAACAGATAGAAGCGGCAATCAAAGAATATATCGATCCTTATCTTGAAAAAGACCTGGTTACGGCCGGTGCGATTAAGGATACGACTGTCGACGGTGACGCCGTCAAGGTCGGGGTCGTACTGGGTTATCCGGCTTACGGCTATGCCGATAAGCTGAGCGAGCAACTCAAGAGCAGAATTGAAAAACTGGAAGGCGTTGCCTCGGTTGAAATCGACGTCAGCTGGGAAATCGCCAGTCACTCGGTTCAGGGCGGCATGAACCCACTCGAGGGTATCAAGAACGTAATCGCGGTTGCTTCTGGCAAAGGTGGCGTTGGTAAATCGACCACAGCGGTCAACCTGGCGTTGGCGCTGCAACAGGAGGGGGCACGGGTAGGTGTACTCGATGCCGATATTTATGGTCCGAGTGTTCCGCGCATGCTCGGTATAGACGGCAAACCGGAATCAACTGACGGCAAGTCACTCGAACCCATGGGTGGCCATGGCCTGCAAGCCATGTCGATCGGGTTCATGATTGATGAGGAAACGCCGATGATCTGGCGTGGACCGATGGTGACTCAGGCGCTGGAGCAGTTGCTGCGTGATACACGATGGAAATCGCTGGATTATCTGGTGATCGATTTGCCCCCGGGTACAGGCGATGTGCAACTGACACTGGCGCAGAAAGTACCGGTAAGCGGTGCCGTTATTGTCACCACGCCGCAAGATATTGCGCTGCTGGATGCGCGCAAGGGCCTGAAGATGTTTGAAAAAGTCGAAGTCCCGGTGCTGGGTGTGGTCGAGAATATGAGCATCCACATTTGTTCACAGTGTGGTCATGCCGAGCACATTTTTGGCCAGGGTGGTGGCGAGAAAATGTGCGAACAACATAATGTCGATTTCCTCGGTGCGTTACCGCTGGATATCCGCATCCGTGAAAACGCGGATGGCGGTCATCCCAGTGTGGCGGATGACCCGAACAGCAAGACCAGTGAGATATACCGTGATATTGCGCGTCGCACAGCAGCGAAGCTGTCACTGAAGGCGAAGGATTATTCGGCCAAGTTCCCGAATATCGTGATACAGAATAATTGATCACCGCAAAGACGCATAGAAAATCCTTTCTGGGCATAACTAAGCAGCCAGCGGCTGCTTTTGTGTTTAACTAGAAAAGAATAAAACTCGGTGAATAATTCTGTTGTAGAGAGAGCGCACGTTTGCCAAATCCTTGTTAAAATCCTGCGCCAACGCCCATCTGCAGAATAACAAGACATGAGCATCAAATCCGATAAATGGATTCGTCGCATGGCCGCTGAAGGCATGATCGAGCCCTTTGAAGCCTGCCAGGTCAGAACCGGCTCTGCTGATGAGCGCCTGATTTCCTATGGTACCTCCAGCTATGGTTATGATGTACGTTGCGCGGATCATTTCAAGATTTTCACCAACATCAATTCAGCGGTCGTTGATCCAAAAGATTTCTCAGAAAACAGCTTTGTCGATTTTACCGGCGATGTCTGTATCATTCCGCCCAACTCATTCGCGCTTGCGCACACGGTTGAATATTTTCGAATTCCTAGAACGGTGCTGACGGTTTGCCTGGGTAAATCAACGTATGCCCGTTGCGGCATCATCGTCAATGTCACCCCGCTGGAGCCGGAGTGGGAGGGCCACGTGACGTTGGAGTTCTCTAACACCACCCCCTTACCGGCTAAAATCTATGCCAATGAAGGCGTCGCACAGATGCTGTTCTTTGAGTCTGACGAAGTCTGTGAAACGTCCTATCTAGATCGAGGCGGCAAGTACCAGGGGCAGAAAGGTGTTACCTTACCCAAAACCTGATAACTGATCGTTGATCCCGGATGCGAAGATTCCTTCCGACTTTTCTGATTATCACTCTTGTACTGGCGATTTACCCCTTCCTTGGTAAGGATGAGAAGCGGGGGGGCGTGACCGGATTACCCTGGCAAATCGTATTATTGCCGGATGGTTCGACCAAGGTGTTTGGCCTGAGCCCGGGACGAACGACCCTGGGGCAGGCGGCGGCACAGCTTGGCGATGACATGGAACTTGCGGTTATGGTGGCCAAAGGAGAAACCGGTAGCCTGGAAATGTATTACGGCCAGTATCGATCCGGGCTGTTGACGGCGAAGCTGGTATTGGGGGCTGAGTTGGATGACGAAAGTCTGAAAGTCATGCGTGACAATGCCGCCAGCACAGAAGTGCTGAAAACGGGTGTGCGCAAGTATGTCTTGAGTGAAGAAGACCACGAAAAGGCATTCCGCGCGCCAATTCAGACCATTGCGTATATTCCGTCGACCAACCTGGATCATGACACCATCGTCAGTCGCTTTGGCGAACCAGCGGAAATTTTGACGATGGGTGACCAGCTCACGCATTACCTCTATCCAGCAGAGGGCCTCGATGTGATCCTGAGCGAAAAGGGCAAAGAGGTGCTGCAATATGTAGCACCGAGCGAATTCCATCGCCTGCGCGTACCGCTCGACTAGACCGGATATTGCATGAAGGATTTGGATTTTAGGGGGAAATCTCCCGCGTATCGTAGGGTGCGCCGTGCGCACCATGGTGCCGGAAGCGTCGTTTCGGTGCGCACGGCGCACCTTGCAAAGAGCGCTGCGTCCTTCGCGACTTAGCGTTGAAAAAAATGATTACACGCCAACATTCTGCGAGTTCCTGAAACTGCGAATCGGCCAACCGCGTTCAGCGGCGATAGCGCGTAACGGGTCATCCGGGTCGACCGCAACCGGGTGGGCTACGGCTTCGAGCAATGGCAGGTCATTGTGCGAATCGCTGTAAAACCAGCTATCATCGAAATCCATTTTCGTCTGCTCCAGCCAGGCATGCAGTCGTTCTATCTTTCCGTGCTGAAAACAGGGTGTCCCCGCAACCTTGCCCGTGTATTGGCCGTTGATGATCTCCGGTTCGGTGGCGATCAGGTCGCTGACACCAAAGGCCCGGGCAATCGGGCCGGTAACGAAACTGTTGGTTGCGGTGATAATGACGGGATGATCGCCTTGCTGGCGATGTTTGTTGATCAGTTCCTGGCCCAGGTGGGTCATGATGGGGCGGATGTGCTGCTCCATGAACGCCTGATGAAAAGACCGCAGCACTTCAGCATCATTCTTTGCCAGCGGCTGCAGCGCGAAATTAAGAAATTCATGAATATCGAGCGTGCCTTCGGTGTATTCACGGTAGAAACGCTGATTGGCTTCCTCATAGAGTTGCTTGTCGACGAGTCCCTTGTCAACCAGGAAGCAGCCCCACAGGTAGTCGCTATCACCGGCCAGTAAGGTATTGTCTAGGTCGAACAGGGCGAGAGGCATGTGTAAGGAAGCCGGGTGATTGTCAGCGCGCTGATAGTACCTGTTCAACGATGGTCACGCTAGCCCGCATTTCTCACCCCCCTGTTGAGAAATGCGGGCAAAAGGTAGATCACCGGATGCGCAGAACGCGTTGTTTGTCGCTGCCTGGTTAAATAACAACCATTGCAGAGGCCATTTCTACCGTTCAGTTCGACACCTTTGTCGATGTCTGGGGACAAATATCTAGCGGAACTTTAAATCCTGTAATAGTCTGTTAATATCTTGGTAATAGATAATCAATGCGTCCTGACTGTAATGACGCAGTGCGATAGGATTCTTTTAAGTGATTGATTCTGATGGGTTCAGGGCCAACGTCGGCATCGTTCTGAGCAACCCGGAAGGGAAAGTCTTCTGGGCGCGGCGCAGTGGCCAAAATGCGTGGCAATTCCCGCAAGGTGGCATTCGACCAGACGAAACGCCGGTTGATGCTATGTTTCGCGAACTCTACGAGGAAACCGGTCTGCTGGCCGACCATGTCGATGTCATAGGCAAGACACAGGGCTGGTTGCGCTACCGCATTCCCAAACACCTGATCCGGCATCGTGCAAAGCCACTGTGCATCGGCCAGAAGCAAATCTGGTTCTGTCTGCGACTGATAGGTTCCGAGAGCGATTTTAATCTGAAAAACTGCGAAAAACCGGAATTCGATCGCTGGCGCTGGGTCGATTACTGGAAACCCGTCGATGATATCGTTTTCTTCAAGCGCAAGGTCTATCAACGAGCGCTGAAGGAACTGGAACCTCTATTGTTCAGCTGAGGCCTATGCGCTATTTCCAATTCTGTGTGTCAAGGTGCGAGTTAAACCGGTTTGAATTCGACCAGCAACACCACGGCTATCAAAATTCCGACCGGAAATTCGTTGAACCAGCGATACCAGACGTGGGAGTGCGTGTTTTTGTCCCGTTTGAAGTCGAGCACCAGCTTACCGCACCAGATATGATACACCACCAGCACGCCAACCAGGGCCAGCTTTGCCTGCAGCCATAGCGCTGAATAGGAAAACCCAATCATTTCGATCAACCAGAATCCAAGGGCGATGGTGATGATTCCCCCAGGTGTTGCGATACCCCAGAACAGCTTGCGTTCCATGACCTTGAACCGATCCTGGCTGGTATTGTCTACGGAGCTGGCGTGATAGACGAACAGTCGAGGCAGATAAAAAAGACCGGCGAACCAGGTCACCATAAAAATAATATGAAAGGATTTAACCCATAACATGGAAAATAGTCACTACAATTGAGAGATAAAACGGAATAATACCGTTGTTGAAGATTTGAGCAAGCAATTAATCACAGTAAATAAATATGAAAAATAGCCATTTTGAATCAGGGTTTGAATTATGTTGAGAGCGGGCGTGGTCGGGGGCACGGGTTACACCGGTATTGAACTGCTGCGATTGCTGGTTATGCACCCGCAGGTCGAGTTACAGTGCGTGACATCGCGCTCACACGCGGGCAATCCCGTGGCCGACATGTTCCCGAATTTACGTGAACATACAGATATCGCTTTTACCGAACCCGACGACAGATCCCTCGGAGGCTGTGATATCGTTTTTTTTGCGACGCCCAACGGTACAGCAATGACCATGGTGCCGGACCTGCTCGATCAGGGCGCACGGGTCATCGATCTTGCGGCCGATTTCAGGTTGAAAGACCCAGACGAGTGGCAGCACTGGTACGGCATTGAGCATGCCTGCCCCGAGGTGCTGGCTGAAGCGGTGTACGGACTGCCGGAGCTGAACCGAGCTGCTGTGATGGATGCAAATGTGGTGGCCAATCCAGGCTGTTACCCGACGGCTGTTACACTCGGATTCCTGCCGCTGATCGAAAACGGTCTGGTTGAACACAGCCACTTGATCGCAGACGCTAAATCCGGTGTCAGCGGCGCAGGCCGCGGCGCCAATGTTGCCACTCTGTTGTGCGAGGCCAGTGAAAGCTTCAAGCCGTATGCTGTGGATGGCCACCGCCATCTGCCTGAAATCAGGCAGACATTAGGCGCCGTTGCAGGCCACGATGTCGGTCTGACCTTCGTTCCGCATCTGCTGCCAATGATACGTGGCATAGAGGCAAGCCTGTATGCGGTGCTCAAGATTACGGACGTCGACTTGCACCTGCTCTACAGCGAGCGCTTTGAAGCTGAACGCTTCGTGGATGTGCTGCCCGTGGGTAGCATGCCCGAAACACGCACGGTGCGTGGCGTCAACATGTGCAGAATCGCGGTGTTTCAACCACAGGGTGGCGATACGGTTGTGGTATCTTCCGTCATCGACAATCTGGTCAAAGGGGCTGCCGGTCAGGCCGTGCAGAATATGAATATCATGTTCGGCTTGCCTGAAGATACCGGACTGAGAAACGTGGCCTTACTTCCATAATGAGCACGAAACCACTGCAGACACGTTATTTGATTACCGTTCAACGCCCGGGCCGCTGGGTGTTGGGATTTATGTTCTTGATTGCGCTGATGGCAGCCTCGATCTGGCTGACATATGAGACGGGCAGACGTATGGCGGGATTTCATGTGGCGGATACCGAGCGGGTGATCACCGCGCAGCAGGCAGAAATTGAAACTTTGCAGGCCAATTTAGCTGAATATCGGCGACAAGCTGCTATGCTTGAGACTAACAGCAAGATCGAAGATGACGCCAGCGGTCAACTGAAGAAATCGCTGACAGAAGCCCAGAATGAAGTGCTGGAGCTTAAGAAGGAACTGGCTTTTTACAAAAGCATTGTTGCACCGGAACAAAGCAAGCCCAGTCTCGTGATCCAGACGATTCAGCTGAAGCACGGTCTGGCAGGCGATTATGACTACAAGATCATGGTCAGCCAGCAGGGCAAAAATGACCGCTTTGCGCGTGGCACTGTTGATGTCACCATCGAAGGTACGAAGCAGGGTGCGAAACAGGTACTGGCCTTGGCCGCACTGTCTGATGAGGTCAAAGAGCCGCTTAAATTTGGTTTTAAATATTTTCAGAATTTCACCGGCAAACTGAAGTTGCCGGACGGCTTCAGGGCAGATTTTATGAGAGTCAAAGTCAATCCCAAATCAAAGACACTTGATTCGGTAGATGAAAAGTTTCCCTGGGATGATTTAACGGCGGGAGAATATCATGTTGGGCAATAAAAAAATTAAAGCATCCAAAATCGAAACATTGATTGGCCAGAGCATTGAGCTTGATGGTGATTTAAGCTTTCATGGTGGTTTGCATCTGGATGGAAAAATCAATGGCAACGTGAGTTCCGACAACGGTTCCGGTTCTGTGCTGGTCGTGAGTGAACAGGGGCAGATCAGCGGTGATGTCCATGTTCCTTATGCGGTGATCAACGGGACGATCAACGGTAATGTTTATGCCAGTGAAAAGCTGGAACTGTCGAACAAGGCATGCATTACCGGGAATGTCCACTACAACGTGCTGGAAATGGCGAGCGGTGCTTCCGTGAATGGCAACATGCTACACAAAAATGCGGAAAAACGCCTGCTCGAACATCATGACAAAGCTGAAGAGCAACACGAGCAGCCGAAAGAGCCTGCGCAGGACGTGATCGGTCCAACCCTGGCGAAAGGTTGATATTCGAAATGCGGGCCAGCCTGGGCATTTATCGCCCGTGGCAACATTAAAGCCAGTAAGACCCCATTGCATGCAAAATGGGCGCTTCGTTGAGCGGAACTCGCCCGTTCTGGGCTGGCCGGGCGCGCAGCTAATTAATAGTTGACTAATTTAGTAGGGAAATGCTAATTTAGCGTTATCTTATGTATTCAACGAATATTCGGTCAATGTCACTATGAGTATTAACGTTTCTTTTACCCCGATTCAGCCCAAGGCAGTTGCAACACCTACGGTCGGCTTCACCGATGCTGCGGCAAATAAGCTTAAGTCACTGATTACAGAAGAAAATAATCCCGATTTGAAGCTCCGCGTGTTTGTCACGGGCGGTGGTTGTTCCGGTTTTCAATACGGCTTCGAATTTGATGAAAATGTCACAGACGATGATATCAGCGTCGACAAGAACGGTGTCACCATGGTGATAGACACGATGAGTGCCCAGTATATTGCGGGTGCCACGGTCGATTACGAGGAAGGCCTCGAAGGCTCCAGATTTGTGGTCAACAATCCCAATGCCACCTCGACCTGTGGCTGCGGTGCCTCCTTTTCGATCTGATCAGGTAAACACCATCCACTAAAAAGGGCGATACTCGTCGCCCTAAATTTATGCGAACGTAGATTACTACTCGCGTATCCTGTACTCGGAAATGGGCATACAAACCGATCAGTTCACACCGATTTTCGCTGTCTCGCGCATCGCCGGCTGGATGGCGCATTGGCGTGAGCAGCTATCTGACAACCGTATCTTCAGACCCACCCAGATCTACACCGGGCAACCACCACGCGACTATGTGCCGATCGATCAGCGGGGTTGAATACTCATAAACGCGATGTTCGCGCCGGCCCACAACCTGCAAAGCCTGGCCGCGCTCGAACCGGTCCTGGCCGAAATGTAAACAGGAGAATCCGATGTTATCGAGCGATGCCATCCTCGAACGAGCGACAGAACTGAAAAACCGTGGTACACCCTTCGTCATGGCGACGGTCGTGCGTTGCGAGTCACCGACGTCTGCAAAGCCCGGTGCCAAGGCCATCGTCGATGCCGACGGAAGCATCAGTGGCTGGATTGGCGGCGGTTGTGCCCAGCCAGCTGTGATCGCGACGGCCAAAAAGGCCCTCGCCGATGGCCAGCCGCGCCTTATACGGGTCAGTCCGACTAAAGGTGGTGAAGTCGAGGCGGGTGTGATCGACTTCGGTATGACCTGCCACAGTGGTGGCACGCTGGATATCTTCCTCGAACCTTTCGCCGCACGCCCCGGCTTGCTGATCATCGGAGCATCGCCCGCTGCCCAGGCACTGTCCGCGCTCGCATATCGTGCAGGTTTCGACGTGACCGCGGCTTTCCCTGGCGCCGATGCTGACATGTATCCGGATGCGCTAGAGGTCATCGACAGTCTCGACCCTGACGCCCTGCGCAACACACAGCCGCGTTTCATCGTGGTGGCCACGCAGGGCAAGCGTGACGAGGAGGGGCTCGAAACCGCGCTTGCAACCGGAGCGGCCAGCATCGCCTTCATCGCCAGTGGCCGCAAGGCCGAAAAGCTGCGCGGCTATCTTAAGGAGCGCGGCCACCCGAGCGAACGGGTCGATGCAATCGTATCGCCGGCCGGTGTCGAAATTAATGCGGTGACACCGGAGGAAATCGCGGTGTCCGTGCTCGCCGGAATAATCAAGACTCGACGCGAGACAGATGCAGACGTGACCAGCCATACTCGGTCCAGCGGGATCGCTGATCCGGTGGCTGAAACGAACGAACGAGCAAAAGCGACCGTGAACGCGCAGACTGGCGGCAGTGGTGAAGCGATTGATCCCGTTTGTGGCATGACTGTGAATACCGCGACCGCCGACTACCGCAGCGAGTACGCCGGCCAGAGCTATTATTTCTGCTGTGCCGGTTGCCAGCACAGTTTCGACAAGACACCGGAGCAGTACCTGGCCGACGCGGGGGCATCGGCATGACGCAGGGTAAGGTATCGGCTATTCTGCTTGCTGCCGGCGAATCCCGCAGGATGGGTGCGGCGAACAAGCTGGCCCTGGATGTTGATGGCATGCCGCTGCTGCGGCGCACCGCGGTGTCCCTGCTATCCGCGTCGTTGGAGGAACTCGTCGTCGTACTCGGCCACCAGGCTGATACAACGCGGGCCCTGCTTGAAGGCCTGCCGCTGTGCCTGGTCGAAAATCCTGACTACACCCAGGGCCAGATGACCTCGGTCTACCGGGGCATGCAGGCACTGCAGCAACCCTGCGAGGGTGTGATGATCTGTCTGTCTGATCAGCCGCTGCTCGAAACCGTAGATTTCAATACGCTGATCCGTGCCTTTATCGAGCAGTGTCCGCGTTCTGTACTGGTGCCGACCTATCAGGGGCGACGCGGCAACCCGATCGTGCTGGCATGGCAGCATCGTCGAGCCATTCTCGCCGGCGACCGCAATCTCGGCTGCAAGCGCCTGATCGAAGATAACCCTGCGCTGGTATGGCCGTATGCCATGGACAATGATCACTGCGTGTTCGATCTGGACACCCCAGCCGACTATGAGCGTCTTCGCGCCCGGTCAGGCATCCGATCACGAGGACCGGCTGCATTAGCGACATTGCAGGAGGCTTGAACCATGGCAACAGAGATTTACGACGTGATCCATGGACTACGCAGCAAAGGCAGGCCGTTCGCGATTGCGACCGTGGTCGAGACCGTCGGTTCGGTGTCGGCCAAGACCTCATCCAAGGCCGTGATCGATGATGAGGGCCGCGTGGTCGCCGGATGGGTCGGCGGCGGCTGTGCTGAGTCCGCTACCTGCAGCCAGGCACTGGAATGCCTGCAGACCGGCGAAACTGCGATCCTCGAAATCGATCTCGACGACGAAATGCTCGGTGCGGGTATGCCCTGCGGTGGCCACATGCGCGTCTACGTCGAACCGGTGCTGGCCAGACCCACGCTGTGGATCATGGGCCATGGTCGCGTGGCCGAGTGTCTGTGCAGCATGGGCGACATGCTCGGTCTGGACGTGGTCGTCAATGATCCCGTAGTCGATCGTGAGCGTTACCCGGCGGCCTCGCGGCTAATTACGAGCGATCCGGATTATGCCGAGTTGACCCCGCAGCGTGGTGACTTCGTCGTGATCGCCACCCAGCACAGGGGCGATCACGAATCGATGAAACAGGCACTGGCATCACAGGCCGATTACATCGCCTTGATCGCCAGTCGCAAACGCGCGCGACTGGTACTCGATTACCTGCGTGATGAGGGCTTCAGTGAGAGCGAGCTCGCGCGTGTAATGGCGCCTGCTGGCATTGACCTGGGTGCGCGCACACCGGAGGAAATCGCGCTGTGCGTGATCAGCGAGATTGTACTGGTGCGCCGTGGCGGCACCGGCCTGCGCATGCGCGACAAGTTGAAATCAGGCAAGGAACAGCCGCAACTCAAATCCATCGGTGACTGATCATGTCGGCTGCGCTTGAAATCAACGGCAACAGCCAACAGGGCAATGCCTGGAAAGCCGATTTCCCGGCGTTGGTATCGATCGATGGCATGGCATTGCACTATCTGGATAATGCAGCGACCACACAAAAGCCCGTTGCGGTGATCGAGGCGATGAAACAGAGTATCGAGTCGGGTCAGGGGTCCGTTCATCGCGGACTCTATCCGCTCGCTGAATCGGCTTCACTGGCCTATGAGGCGGCACGCAACACCATTGCCGGCTTCATCGGCGCCCCACACTCCGATCAGCTCATCTTCACGCGCTCCGCGACGGAGTCCATCAACATGGTCGCCTGGGGATGGTTGCAGCCCCGCCTCAAGCCAGCAGACCGGGTGTGGGTCACCCGCATGGAACACCATGCAAACTTTCTGCCCTGGCAGCGCGTATGCGCACAGACCGGCGCTGAATTGCGAATCATCGAGTTGAACGAAAACGGCAGCCTCGACTTCGAGGGTGCGGATGAGCTTTTCGATCCTCGCACCGGGCTGATTGCATTGTGCCATGTCTCAAACGTGCTCGGTATCGAGAACCCGGTGCGAACGATCTGTGAACGAGCAGCGTCTGTCGGCATCCCGGTGCTGGTCGACGCAGCCCAATCCGTGTCTCACATGCCGGTTGATGTCACTGCGCTGGGTTGCGATTTCCTCGCGTTTTCGGCCCACAAGCTCTATGGTCCCGCAGGCATCGGTGTGCTCTTCGGCAAGAAGCAGTGCCTCGAGGCAATGGAACCTCTGCTCGTCGGCGGTGGTATGGTCGATCGGGTCGATGACGCAACGGCCCAATGGGCGCCGGTTCCGGCGCGTTTCGAGGCCGGTTCGCCCAATCTCCTCGGCGCTGTCGGTTTTGCTGCTGCGGTCGACTGGCTCTCTGCGATTGGCATGGATAAGGTCAATACACGCGTTTCAGCGCTGACGCGAAAGGCCGTTGATGTTCTCGCGTCTGTGCCAGGTCTGCAGTTACTGCCCGGCGCCGGTGCTGAACGCAGCGCGATCGTTTCCTTCGTGCTGGAAGGCATCCATCCCCATGACATTGCACAGGTCGCAGGGGAGCGAGGCGTCGCACTGAGGGCCGGGCATCACTGTTGCCAGCCACTACTGCACCATCTAGGACTGACGGCGACGGCGCGTGCCAGTCTCGGGATATACAACGATGACGCAGATATTGCTGCACTGGTTGACGCGATACAGGAGGCCAAACGGCTGTTCAGTTAGTTCGTAAATGGCACAAAGGTGCACGCATGAGGCGAGAGGTGGTTACTTTATGACAACGCGCGACAGTAAACGAAACGGTTTCAGCAGATTGACAGTATGCCCGATCTGTTTTGATGAACACTAGACCGCATTTCTCACCAGGCGGCGTGGAATACTGGTAAGGCATTGGTTTTTGGAGTGAAGCTCGGATGATTAAAAATACAGTGTGTTATTCAAGCATGCCTATCACGGTTCAGGCTAGTCTTCGTATCCATAAGCTTGCTCTTCACTCAAACCGTAGCTATTGCTACGCTTTTCGCTCCAGAGCGGCGCTTACGAACACGAATCCTGCGCCTGCTCCTGTGATCCTGGTGAGAAATGCGGGCTAGTTTGTCAGCAACAAAATATTACCGAAAAAATCCAGATGCTGCAGGTAGTATGCGGGTTGGGGAGGCTCAAGTGTCGACGAACAAGCTCTACAAGAGTGTACTACTGGATCATTTCCGCCACCCAAGGAACAAAGGCGATCTGGAAGGCGCTGACATTGTCTGTCGTGGCAGCAACCCCCGCTGCGGCGACGAAATCGAGGTCGGGCTTTTTTTTCAGGACAGCTTCATCGACAAGGTGAAATTCCGCGGCCGGGGCTGCTCGATATGCATCGCTTCCGCCTCGATGATGACAGAAGTGGTCAGCGGCCGATCCACCGATGAGGCGCGACAGCTCTGCGATTCGATGCAAAACTGGTTTGGGCAGAGCTCCGGCCTGGAAATAAGCGAGGCGCCAGAGGAGCTGGAGGCTCTATCAGCCGTGCGTGAATACCCTGCGCGTCGCCGCTGTGTGCTGCTCTCCTGGGAAGCGCTGTCAGATGCAATCAATGACCTGTAAATTCACGAAGAATAGCCTATCACGGTTCAGGCTGGTCTTCGTGTCCGTAAGCTTGCTCTTCACTCAAACCGTAGCTATTGCTACGCTTTTCGCTCCAGAGCGGCGCTTACGAATACGAATCCTGCGCCTGCTCCCGTGATCCTGGTGAGAAATGCGGGCTAGCTGGAGTGAAAACGGTTCGTCAGTGTGCGGTCGGTGTCGAAGGGATTGGCCGTGGCTGCCGATCGCGACGATTTCGTCTGCATCGGTATTGGCCAATGCGGGCAGTTCCAGTGTTGCCTGGGCGAACAGTTCTGCGATCGCCCGATCGAGCTCGTGCAGCTCGAAGATGGCTTCATCATCCAGCTGTTAAGCCTGGTGAAGCTGCTGGCGTATCACATCAGGCCAGGACTTGCTGTGCGTCGCTACCAGATGTGGCTTGGCAGAGTAGCAGTCGACCAGGACGGCATCGATGCCGTCCATGCTTGTGCCGGACATCAGGCCGACATAGAGCGAGGTCATTCAGTGTCGGCTGAAGCAGTGTCCGCTAATGCTAGCTGAGTATCGCGCGATAACAGGTCGAGCTGGGCCAGCACCGGCGTTGTTGCCAGTTCGAATTGAGCCAGGTGTTGCCTGGATACCGGCTGGGAGCTGGGTAATTTGACCGTCTGTGGGTTACGGTGCACACCGTTCACCCGGAATTCGTAATGAAGGTGTGGACCCGTTGCCAGGCCGGAGCTGCCGACATAGGCAATGGTCTGGCCCTGTTTGACTTTTTTACCGACACGGATGTTCTTGTTGTAGCTGTTGAGATGCGCATACAGCGTTGTGTATTTGCTACCGTGCTGGATGATTACGACGCGACCATATCCGCCTTTCTTGCCTTTAAAGATGACCTTGCCATCACCGGATGCCCGAATGGGTGTGCCGCGTTTGGCGGCATAGTCAACACCCTTGTGAGAGCGGAATCTTTGCAGCACCGGGTGGAAACGCTTGGTCGTGAAGCCCGAGCTGATCCGGGTAAAGTTCACCGGGGTGCGCAGAAACTCTTTACGCATGCTCTTGCCTTCGGGGGTGTAATATTCCGTGCGCTTGGTATCGGGGTGGGTGTACCTGACCGCGCGGTAGACTTCGCCATCGTTGACGAATTCGGCGGCAAGAATGTCTCCGTCCTTGATCTTTTCGCCGTTGCGGTAGATTTCTTCGTACAGCACCTTGAAACTGTCGCCTTTGCGAATATCCAGCGCGAAATCGATATCCCAGCCGAAGATACCGGCCAGCTCCATGATCAGTTTTTCAGGAATACCGGCTTCGTTGCCGGCCAGAAACAATGAAGACTCTATAGTGCCATCAGCATGGGCAACGCGCGTCTCGATGTTGTGCTTGTACTCTCTGGCAACCAGTTGACCGGCTTGACGCTCGACCATCAGATAGGTTTCAGGATCGATTTCGTAGCGCAGGGCCTGTAATTCGCCATCATCATCCGTGAGCACACGAATGATGTCTTTGGGAAATATTTTAGTGAGCTTTTTCGCGACAGCTCCGGATTTCATCACCTCATCCAGCTGCAGGGGATCAAATCCGGCCCGTTTGAACAGTTTGGAAAGGCTGTCCCCTGACTTGACCGTGAATTCCTGCCACTGCTTGACCGGCTCTTGATTCAAGTCATCGATGATTTCCTGCTCGGCCTGTAATTCCGGTAATGTCAGTTCGAAACTGAGACGCGCCATTTCATCCTGCGACGGTTTCACCTGTTTGAACGAGGGCAGGCCGTCAGCTGTGTGTGAATTTGATGACGTTTTCGCGATCACGACACCCAGAACAAAGCTCGCCGTAGCAAATACTGCCCAGCGTAAAAGAGAGTGACGCTCACGCTTCGCCTTAGGGCGAAAATCTTGATTTATCAGAGCCATAGCGCAATAACTATTCGTTTTTTTATTACAAGACTGTAGTCTCAAATCGAGACGCGGTCAATAGATTATGAATATATTACCAGATGAAATCAGATGGCGTTTCAATCCAGAAACTCGCTGATGTGTAACAGTTTCTTGTGATTATGCCGATCGACGGGTATCTTATACGCCTTTTGCATCTGGAACCAGTCATGACAGCGATTGATGAGCAATTAAAACTGATTCGCCGGGGCGCTGACGAAATTCTCGTCGAAGAAGAGCTCATTGAAAAACTGAAAAAAGGGCATCCGCTGAAAATCAAGGCCGGGTTTGATCCGACGGCGCCCGATTTGCATCTGGGACACACGGTACTGATCAATAAACTCAAACAGTTTCAGGACCTCGGCCACGAGGTATTGTTCCTGATAGGCGATTTCACCGGCATGATTGGTGACCCAACCGGTAAAAGTGCGACCCGGCCACCGTTGACCCAGGCCGAGGTGCACGAGAATGCCAAGAGCTACCAGCAGCAGATTTTCAAGATCCTCGACCGAAAGAAAACCAAGGTCGTTTTCAATTCGGAATGGATGGGCCACAAGAGCAGTGTCGATATGATCAGGTTGGCCGCCAGCAGCACGGTGGCGCGCATGCTCGAACGTGATGATTTTAGTAAACGTTACAGCAGCGGCCAGGCCATCGCTATTCATGAGTTTCTCTATCCCCTGATACAGGGCTATGATTCGGTTGAACTCGAGGCCGATGTGGAGCTGGGTGGTACCGATCAGAAATTCAATCTGTTGATGGGGCGCCAGTTGCAGGAGCAACACGGGCAGAAGCCGCAGGTCGTTTTGACCATGCCCATCCTCGAAGGCCTGGACGGTGTGCAGAAAATGTCGAAGTCACTCAACAACTACATTGGTATTGCCGATGAGCCCAAAGATATGTTCGGCAAGATCATGTCAATCTCCGATGATTTAATGTGGCGTTATTTCGAACTGTTGAGTTTCCGCCCAATGTCCGAGATCGACGCTTTCAAGCAGGATATTGAGGCCGGCGAGAATCCACGCGATATCAAGTTTATGCTTGCGGAGGAAATCATCGCCCGTTTTCATTCGATGGATGATGCAGTCAGCGCACGCGAGGGTTTTATCGCGCAATTTGCCAAAGGCGCGATACCGGATGATATACCCGAGCACGTATTCGAGGCTGGTGATGAGGCTTATCCAATCGCCAACCTGCTCAAGGATGCCGGTCTTTGCAACAGTACATCTGAAGCCATGCGCATGATTCAGCAGGGCGCGGTGAAAATTGATGGCGAGAAAGTATCAGACAAGGCGCTCCGAATCACAAAAGGAACAGAAGCTGTATTTCAGGTGGGTAAACGCAAGTTTGCTCGGGTTAGCATCAAATAGCCACAGCCGGGGGCGTCATTGCAGTGTCTACGGTGTTCCTCTGACTTCAACATAACAAGCTTGCCGACTGACACATTGTCAGAAATAAAGCTTGAACTTTCTAATGTTTTTTGGTCGAAATCTGCCGTAATTAAGTTTGAATACCAACGTTTGATCTGGTTCGTTCGGGCTAGAAATTCAGCACAAAACAGCGCCATTATTCACTTCTATTTTCATTGGTTCATGTTGCAGATGCATAAGCAACAAAAATAACCACTTTATAGGGAATGCGATCATTATGAAGCATATTTTATTGCTGCTTGTTTGTGTGTGGCTGTCACTGGTAACCGCAACCGGTTTTGCTGCGCACACTCAAGCACCGTCGATACAACTGCCCGCTATAACGGGTGATGTGGATCTTTCACAACGACGTGGCAAGGTGGTTTATCTGGATTTCTGGGCATCATGGTGTGAGCCATACCGTGAATCGTTTCCATGGATGGCAAAACTCAAGGATAAATATGGCAACCAGGGTCTGGAGGTCATCGCTGTGAATCTGGATAAGGAAAGAGCCAAGGCAGATGCGTTTTTGGAGACCATGGAGATCAATTTTATCGTGGCATTTGATCCTGTCGGAGAAACCGCTTCGAAATACGAATTGCGTGGCATGCCCGGCAGTTATCTGATCGGACGAGACGGAAATATCCACGCATCACACCTTGGTTTTCGTCACAAGGATAAAGAAAAACTCGAAAGCGCAATACAAAGATTGCTGCAACAAGGACAGGGAGTAAAACAATGAGAGTCATAGTTGCTTTAAGCATTTTGTTTGCAATTACAGGATGCAGCTCAATGGATACGGTGAAGCCGTGGGATAAGGACTTGCTCGCGAAAGAATCCATGCAACTTGTCCCCGATTATTTTGAAAATTTCTACGACGAGCATATTTATTTCAGTAAGGAAGCGTCGACGGGTGGCCAGTCTGTGGGTGGTGGAGGCTGTGGGTGCAACTAAAAAACATAAAAAAAGAACTCGGGATTGCTACCTGCGCGCTCCTGCAAGCACCGGGTGTGACAGTCCACGCGTCTGACTCTGAATGGGATATTGATACCGCTGTACTTTATTACAGCGAAAGCGATGGTCGCGTTCAGGCTTTCGAACCGGCAGTTTATGCTGGCAGAAACCTTGGTGATGAGGGCGGGCGTATCGATTTGAGGCTGGTGGTGGATGTGTTGACAGGTGCAACACCGAACGGTGCGCATGCATCGTCGGTGACGCAGACATTTACCACACCGTCAGGTACCTCGTCCTATACGGCGCAGCCCGGCGAGACGCCGTTGGATGATTCTTTCAAGGATACACGTGTGGCCGCTGGCGCTGACTGGACCTTGCCGTTAAACCGCTTGTCGAGAGTCAAGCTGGGGCTGAATGGCTCGTCAGAATATGACTACATGTCGTTAGGTGTCAGTGCGACCTATTTGCAGGATTTCAATAACCGTAATACTACCTTATCTTTGGGTCTTGCATTTAATAACGATACAATTTCGCCGGTGGGCGGTGTGCCGACACCCCTGAGTCCGATGCGGCAACCCGGACAAACCAACCGGCTTGGTGACGATGACACAAAAACCGTTACCGATATGATTCTGGGCATTACCCAGGTAATCAGCCGTAATACCCTGATGCAACTGAATTACTCACACGGTATGCTTGATGGTTATATGACAGATCCCTACAAGATCGTAACCGTTGTTGATCCGGTGACAGGTCTGCCGGATAACTCTGCACTACTGAACGTGAATGACGATGCCTTGCCTTACGTCTATGAGAAGAGACCGGATTCACGCCAGATCAACAGTCTATTTTTCAGGACGGTACATCACCTGAAGCGTGATGTTATCAATTTCTCCTACCGTTATTACTGGGATGACTGGGGTATTACCTCAAATACCTTCGATGTTAAATACCGCTACGAAATCGGCCGTAGCTATCTACAGCCGCAAGTACGTTATTACCTGCAGGATGCTGCGGACTTTTATCGCCATAATCTGGTACAGGGTGTTGATGTGGATGCGAACGGCAATGTATTGCTGGATCACGTCAGTAGTGACTACAGACTGGCCAAGTTGACGTCAACAACCTTAAGCCTGAAATACGGCTATGCGCTTGGAGATAACAGTGAATTATCGATACGCGGTGGATTTATGAATCAGTCAATTGATGATGGTGATGTACCTGCTGGTGAAGAAACACCTGACGTCGATGCGATAATACTCAATGCTGGATATTCTCTTAGGTGGTAACCAGGTGCGCGTACATAGTGTGTTTACCGGGTTCTAACTCAATAGAAAATTGGTACCCGTCATTGCAGTATTCGCTGATGAAAAAGAGCGAATAGCGTAGGGTGTGCTGTACGCACCGAAATCAGTGCAGCATGCATGATTGCTGCAGACTGGTGCGCACAGCACACCCTACTTGTTGTTGACCTGTAAAACCAATGTGCCTCCGTGTTTC
The DNA here is from genome assembly GCA_942492025.1 of uncultured Gammaproteobacteria bacterium. Lineage (GTDB taxonomy): Bacteria > Pseudomonadota > Gammaproteobacteria > SZUA-229 > SZUA-229 > JABDQW01. Next base: position 306,424 of record CALODJ010000004.1, read on the forward strand.
GGCGTTTATCTATAAATGCTATGAGTCGAGACTGGGCTAGTATCCAGAGATCATCGAGAACAGCGGTATCTGCCAGCTCAGCAAGGTGATCGTTGCACCGAGAACAGCACCGCCATCACGGGAGCAGGCTTACGGACACGAATCCTGCGCCTGTTCCCGTGATCCTGGTGAGAAATGCGGGTTAGGGCGTTTCTACCGCTGCAGCTGGTTCTTGCGTCCACGCTTTAATACCGTCGTTAACTGGTAGAAGTCTGGTCTAGTGATGTGAATTACGTTTTACGATATTGTTATGGTTTTATTTCGTTGGTATTGTGTTTTCGTCATAACTGGCCCAGCTATCATACAAGCTTGGCGTAATATTTTGTGGCAAAATATTTTCGGCAATTGTTAGCATCACCGCCTGTGCTGCCGTAATGATAAATCGTTGCAAGAAGGCTTAACGTATATTCGTTTGTCCTTGAATATGCAGACTGTGCGTCAGTCCTGCCTGTCGATGAATGCGAGTTGCTATAAGTTTCAGGGCTGAGCCTTTCGCCTTGGCTGATAATTTCAGCCGCGTGCCATGCGGCAGCTCAATCGGGCCGCTAAAGAATCTGATAATATCGTGTCCATATTGAAGCGATTTCATCAGGCGCTGGGCTGCGACGTAGAAAAGGTTTTCATTGCACTAGGCTTGAATACGCTATACCGTGATGTTTACTCGACAATTAACGATGATTTCAAACAATGATTGTGTTCAGACAAACCACGTTAGATGTAATCCCTGGATGCTCTGTGTCTTTGCCGGATGTCAGTCGGCTAAGTATCGATGCTTTGTCAACTGCGACGATTCGTCATCAGGGCGCAGCTTCAAGACCATATTTCACGAGGTCGAGTCCTCAGGGCGCATTCTGGAGTTCAAGATGAAAGCCTTACGGCACGTCGCTATGAGCCTGATATTTATCATCAGTCTGTGTTTCACCTTGGTGAGCGATGCGGACATGGTTGATATCCAGGTTTACAAGGGCGAGTTGAGAATCATTATTCCTGACAAGCAGACGCGTAACACCATGGTAATCCGATACCGTTCGAAAACGCGAGAGGTTATACGCATCGCGATCGATGGACTGACTTTAACCAATACCGGAACCAACGAGCTTATAAATTTGCCCGATCAGTCGGCCAGCCTGGAAAATCGCATTGACCACGCGGGCTACTGGAATACGGACATAAGTTATAGCGACCTAAATCTGGGTAGGGATGAGTATCGATTGACAGGCAGGCTCACGCTGTATCTGATCGGCTCACAACGGACAAGCAACTTCAGTGCTTATCTGCAGCCCCGAGAGGGTGGCAGGCCAGCAGACTCGAGCATCGACTGGGGTTTGAGTGACTAGCCCGCATTTCTCACCAGGATCACGGGAGCAGGCGCAGACCAGCCTGAACCGTGATAGGCAGGCTTGTATAACACACTGTATTTTGATCATTCGGGTTTTCTGCAGAAAGACCTCCCTTATCAGTATTCCACGCCGACTGGTGAGAAATGCGGGCTCACCCGAATATTCCGCGAAGGCGGGCGCGCTAGCCAGATAAATTGGGCCCGCAAGCATCTGTCAGTGCAGGGTTAGGGCATTCCCTTATCCATACTTTCTTACGCAAACATTATTCACGTTTATTCGTGGACAATAATCATTATCCGACATGAGTGTCTTCGCGCTTACCTATTACAATGAATATAACGCCTGTATGTATTCATGCATTCTGTTTGTCGATCTTGGCCCAGGTGTCACGCAGTGTAACCGTGCGGTTGAATACCCGCTCTTCATGACTGTCTTTGACGAAATACCCGGTGCGTTCGAACTGGTAATGCTTGTCCGGATCCGCTTCAGCCAATGAGGGTTCGAGCTTACAGTGCTCGAGTTTGACCAATGATTCGGGGTTCAGATGTTCGATGTAGTCTTCGGTGCCGCCTGGATTATGATGGGTGAACAGTCGGTCATACAGGTTGACTCTGGCATCGATCGCGTGCTGCGCGGACACCCAGTGTATGGTGCCCTTGACCTTGCGTCCATCGGGTGAATCACCACCGCGCGTGGCCGGGTCATAGCTGCAGATCAGTTCGACGACGTCGCCGTTGTCGTTCTTGATGACTTTGGTGCAGGTTATGTAATACGCGTAGCGAAGACGCACTTCGCGCCCGACCGACAAGCGGAAGAACTTCTTCGGCGCGTCCTCCATGAAATCGTCGCGCTCGATATAGAGGGTCTTTGAAAACGGAACCTCACGCGTGCCCATCTCGGGGTGTTGTGGATGGTTGTGCGCCACCATCATCTCGACCTGCTCGTCCGGGTAGTTCTCTATGGTGACTTTCAGTGGATTGAGTACGGCCATAACACGCAGCGCATGTTCATTCATATCTTCGCGCGCGGTGTTTTCGAGTACAGCCATTTCGATGAAACTGTCTTTCTTGGTAACACCGATGCGGTCACAGAAATCACGTATCGATGCTGGTGTAAAACCACGGCGGCGCAGACCCGATATCGTCGGCATGCGCGGATCGTCCCAGCCGTCGACATGCTTGTCGTGCACCAGCTGGTGCAGTTTGCGTTTGCTGGTCACGGTGTACTTGAGCTGCAGGCGGGCGAATTCGATCTGTTGCGGATGACAGGGTGTACCGGCTTCATCCAGTACCCAGTCGTACAGCGGGCGGTGGTCTTCGAATTCCAGTGTGCAGATCGAATGGGTAATGCCTTCGATGGCGTCAGACAGGCAATGGGTGAAGTCGTACATCGGATAGATGACCCAGTCATCGCCGGTGCGATGATGATGGGTACGCTTGATGCGGTACAGCACTGGGTCGCGCATGTTGATATTCGGTGAAGCCATGTCAATTTTGGCACGCAGTACATGGGCACCATCGGGGAATTCACCTTCCTTCATACGCTGGAACATGCCCAGGTTTTCCTCGACATCGCGGTTGCGATAAGGGCTCTCCTTGCCGGGTTCTTTCAGCGTACCGCGGGTATTGCGAATGTCATCAACGCTTTGTGAATCGACGTAGGCCTTGTCGGCCAGTATCAGCTTGACGGCATACCTGTAAAGCTGGTCGAAGTAATCCGAGGCGTGCCTCTCTTCGGTCCATTCGAATCCAAGCCATCGGACATCTTCCATGATGGCATGCATGTACTCCTCTTCCTCTTTGTCGGGGTTGGTATCGTCAAAACGCAGGTTGCACTTGCCCTGGTAATCCCTGGCAATGCCAAAATTCAGGCAAATGGATTTGGCATGGCCGATATGCAGGTAACCGTTAGGCTCCGGCGGAAAGCGGGTGTATACCGAATCGTGTTTACCCGACGCCAGATCGGCGTCGATGATGTTACGGATGAAATTGGATTGAAAGTTTTCTTTTGCATCCATGGGTGTCTATTCTGCAGGTTTCATATAGCATTATTCTACAACATCATGCTGCTTGCTCGTCATGTATATAGGCTTTTTCACGGTAAAACTTTACAACCAGTAAAAACAACAGCGAGGTTGCGAACATCAGCAGGGTAAAAAACCAGTAGTAAGCCGCACCCTCGAGCTTGCTGGTGCCATCGGGGTTCTGGATGAAGAAATTGACCGCGCTGGTGAACAGGTTGCCGGCAGCAATCGACATCATGAAAAAAGCCATGACAAATGATTTCATGCGTTTTGGCGCCTGGGTGTAGGAGAATTCCAGGCAGGTGATCGATACCATGACCTCGGCTGCTGTCAGCACGACATAGGCCAGCAGTTGCCAGCTGATGTGTGGTGTCGTTCCCTGGTCGATGCTCTGCTGGGCAAGCGCCGCGATGCTGAAAGCTATCACGGTGATGAACAGGCCGATGGCGATTTTGCGTAGTGGCGTCAGTCTGATCAGTCTATCCAGTTGTGGGTAGACCACGTAACTGAAAAACGGAATCAGCAACATCACCAGCAGTGGATTGGCCGCCTGAATTTGTGAGGGTAAAAGTTCAATGCCGAACAGTGTGCGCTCCATGTTCTGTGCCTGCAATACCCAGGCTGAACCGGTCTGGTCGAACAGTGCCCAGAACATCGCAACAAATACGTACAGAATACTGAGTTTGGCTATAGCGTTGAAACCTTCCCGGCTGAAAGTCTCGGCGATGAACCGTGTGCCGCCAGCAGGGATGTGTACAAATTTATAACGGCCCGCCCAGAAGACCAGGGTGGCGAGCAGCATCAAAACGCCGGGTACACCAAACGCCACCGAGGCGCCAAAACTGTCCAGCAGCCAGGGGGTCAGCAGGGAGGAAGCGAATGCGCCGAGGTTGATCGAGAAATAGAACCAGCCGAATACGCGAGGCAGCAGATGGCTGTTTGAGGCGCCAAACTGGTCACCGACATGGGCGGAAACGCAGGGTTTGATGCCACCGGCACCGAGCGCGATCAGCCCCAGTCCGATGGCGAGACCGAGGCGGCTATCATCCAGTGCCAGCGCAAAATGGCCCAGCGTATAGACGATCGACAACACAATGACGGTGCGGAATTTACCCAGTAATCCATCCGATATCAGTGCGCCCAGAATTGGCGTCAGATAAACCGCAGAGACAAACAGGTGGTACCAGCTTTTGGCTTCATCCTCACTCATGACATCGATTTGGCTATCGGTGCTCATCAGATACTGAGTCATGAACACCACCAGGATGGCGCGCATGCCATAGAAACTGAAACGCTCGGCCGCCTCATTGCCTATGATATAGGGAATGCCGTTAGGCATGGTTTGACTCGCCAGTGGTGCGTACAGGTAATGGCTCATTATTGTCGTGCTTTTTTACTGTGCTTTCTGTTTTTCAGCGCCGCCGCAATCGCCATGTTTGCCCAGTGCTGCATGACTTCGGTATCGTCCAGAACTTCGGCGGGCGCCTCATGGTAGGACATATTGAAGGATTTGCCATTACGCTGGTAACTGAAAGCGGGCAGGCTACGTTGTTCATACTCGGGCAGGTTATCCGCGTTGGTTTTGAAATAAAGCACATCATCAGCAACCAGCGCGAACATCAGGTCATCGATATAGACGCCATAGCCGCCAAACATGGCCTTTGCCGATACCGGTCCCAGTGCTTGCATCTGTTCGAGTAGAAATTCAACGAACTCGTTATGCCTTTTCATAATTATACAAGCAGGTTATGCATCCGGTGATCAAATCGGTTAGCATGGGCGATTTATACATTGAGTCAGTGCATTTAAACGCAAAGCACGCGAAGGCGCAAAGAGCGCAGAGAAAATCTGTTTGTATTATTTGTATCGTAACTTGTCATGTGCGCTTTGTTTAATCCTGTGTGTCCGTTTTCATAACCCGTCATGTCTTCTCGATTCTTATCATTTCATTGCTGGGATGGTGCGCCGTTTCATCGAAAAGCTTTACGACCATAGGCATTGATGCGCTTTGGGCCTCGATGGCGGCACGCATTGTCAATCCTCCGCGAGTATAAGTGACCAGTCGATTCAACAAACAGCGCATTGTGCAATTACTCGAAGACGGCGAGTTTCCGGGTGGCGTGCATCTGTTCGATACGATCGATTCGACGAATGACTGGTCGCTGGCGGAAATTAAACGCGGGCGGGTACCGCCTTTTATCTGCCTGGCCGATCATCAAAGCAGAGGACGCGGACGCAGGGGTAGGCACTGGTTGTCACCATCCGGGGCAAATGTCTACCTCAGCCTGGTCTGGCATTTTGAGTTGGCGGCCCAGCAGCTGGGCCTGTTGTCTCTGGCGCAGGGGGTCGCTGTTATCAGGGCCTTGCGCCGGATTGGCATCACTGATGCATGGCTCAAATGGCCGAATGATGTATTGATCAAGAGCGACAAGATTGCAGGTGTGCTGATTGAAACGAGCGGCATTGGTAGCGGAAGTTTTAATGCCGTCATAGGTATCGGGCTCAATTATCGTATGCCTGAAAAGTTAGCAAGCGAATCCATTGTACGCTGGACGGATGTCGTACATGCGATCAGTGGCGGGGTCCCCGATCGAAATGTCGTGGTTGCGATGCTGTTAACGGAAGTGGTTAAAATGTGCCGTCTATACCAACACAGAGCGTCGAGTCTGTTCGATGAACTCAGGCGTGAACTCGCTGCATTGTCCGGCAGGAACGTGAGTGTTTACACGGAAGCTGGTGATCGGGTATCGGGTCAGGTGCTCGGTATCAGTCAGACCGGGGAGCTCAGGGTGTTGGTCGAAGGCAGTGAACGTCGCTTCAACTCTGCCGATGTTAGCTTGGCCGGGCCGGTCGGTGGGTCTGATGAGGGTGCGGGTCATGCTGACGATTGATATTGGCAATACACATATCAAGTGGGCTGTATGGGATAATGAGCTTATCATTCGCTCGGGTTCGTTTGCGTATTCGAAACGCCAGGCGCAGCAGGCTTTTGTCAACTGGAATGGCCTGCGTCCTGAGAGGCGGGTCATGGTCGCCTGCGTTGGCGGCGAGGCTGTTGAACAGGCATTGACAGCCTGGATGCGAAAAAACTGGTCGGTAACACCGGAATTTTTGCGCTCTACGGCAAAACTGGCTGGTGTCAGCAACGCTTACCCGGAACCCTCGCAGTACGGTGTTGACCGCTGGGCTGCGCTCCTGGGTGCGCGCGCGTTGACGCATCTGCCGGTTTGTATTATCGATGCCGGCACCGCAATTACGTTTGATCTGGTTGATGCTGAAGGACAGCACCAGGGCGGACTGATACTACCCGGCTTGCAGATGATGCGCGATGCGCTATTGCAGGGTACTGATGGCATCGATCAGACCAGTGGCAGCATTACGGCTTTTGCCAATAATACGGCCGATGCGGTCAGCAGTGGTACACTACATATGATGCGGGCGGCAATAAACGAAATCTGTACCTCTGCTACCCGGTTACTCGGGAGCAGTATGAAAATAATAATAACGGGCGGAATGTCGGAGCTGATCTTGTCACTACCGGGTGTGCCTCAAATGCAGCATGAACCCGCGTTGGTGCTACAGGGGCTGCGTGTTGCAGCCCAGCGCCAGACTGACGGGGACTGATCGATGCGCTGGTTCTTTTTGATCCTGCTAATGGTAAATATTCTCTACGTTACCTGGGAGCTCAAGCGCGAGCGGCCGGGACCAGCCGTCATCGCGACACTTCCGCAGCACGTGGACCATATAATCTTGCTGAGTGAGCTCGAATCCGGGACACCGCAGCCCGAGCCTGTAGCCCAGGCTGCAGCCGATTTGGACGAGCAGGCGCCGGCACTTTCGGAAGTTCAGACAGTTGAACAACAGCAGCAAATCGATACGAACGAAGCCGAGCCAGACACTGTTGAAACACCCGCTGACTCGCAGCCAGTCAACGCCGAAACCCCGGATGACACCGACACGCCTGTGGCAGGCCGGGCAGTGGCTGGCGCACAGCTTGATCCGCCGCTAGAAATACCCGCAGACAGGCCTGCTGATGAGCTGTGTTTCACGCTCGGCCCTTTTCGTGAAATGAAAACACTCCGTGTTGTCACGCGTGAGATCAAGGACTATGTCATCGAGGCCTCGTTCAGAAGCCGGGAAGAGCAGGAGCAGTCGATGTTCCGGGTATACCTGGCACCGCTTGGCAGCAAACGGGAGGCCAAGGCCCTGACAAAGCAGCTGGTCAGCAAGAACATCCGGGATTATTTCATTATCACTGATGGGCCGTACAAAAATGGCGTCTCACTCGGCTACTTCAGTGACAAGGCCAGGGCCCAGCGTCACGCCGAGCGTGTGCGTCAAGCCGGCTTCGATGCCATTGTCGAACCGGTTTTTCGAAACTACACCATTTACTGGCTGGATTACCGCATCAAGGCGGGTAATGAGGTACCGCAGCGGATTTTTGATCAACACCTCGACAATTCAACGCAGCGGCTGAGTCGCAGCTGCGTGTCAAATTAATTTCCTCGATCTTGATATCCTCATGCTAAGGTCTCTCCAATGTCTCAATGCGAAGATCGCGGAGGTGCGAGTACTGCAAACGATAACGTTTCCTTGTGTTGTCAAACGCTTCATGTCATCTCGACCGGCAGAAGATATCTACCTGCGGCGCGGTGATGGATTGGGTTTCGTTCCTGCTGGTCGAGGCTGCAGCATTACGATTGGCGTTTTTTCGCGTTCGTTTGCGAACCAGCACTGCGTCGATTGCACCCACGATGCCGCCGTTAGACATCGAAGCTGTGACGAGCTTCTATCAATGTGCCCTTGAGGATCAGTAATCTTGCGAAATGTCAGAGAATCGGTTGCTTTAACTGGAGTCAACCCCTAAAATTCACCGCCTTATAATTTTCTGATGCAGGGCGCCGGGCCGACATGCGTTTGCGCTAAACGAGGATATCTGTTCAGAAGTCATTGCAGTAACTTTGACAAACAGGCTGGTGTAGCTCAGTTGGTAGAGCAGCTGATTTGTAATCAGCAGGTCGGGGGTTCGAATCCGTCCACCAGCTCCATATTTTTTTGCCGTATCAGTTTGTTACGGTTGACAGTCGCGTTGCGCTCGCGCAAAATACGCGGCTTGATTTTGGGAGGGGTTCCCGAGTGGCCAAAGGGGGCAGACTGTAAATCTGCTGGTTCTACCTTCGGAGGTTCGAATCCTCCCCCCTCCACCAGATAACAGTGGAAAGAGAGCAGGGTCAGGGGCAAGGTGACGGATCATATTTAGGATGGGTAACACTGTTGACTTGGCTGGTTCCTCATTATTAGCAGGTTTAAGATGTATTGCCGCTTGCCACTGGAACGTGCGGGTGTAGTTCAATGGTAGAACTTCAGCCTTCCAAGCTGACTATGTGGGTTCGATTCCCATCACCCGCTCCAATTACAAGGGGCAGGTAACAGGAATGAGAGCCGGGGAAAACGATTGGGCGTTGGTAACCGTGAAGGGCATGAGAACTGTTTTTAGCTTGAGGGCCGCGTTACTAAACTAATGACTGTTTTTTTGCTCATATAGCTCAGTCGGTAGAGCACTTCCTTGGTAAGGAAGAGGTCACCGGTTCAAATCCGGTTATGAGCTCCAGATAAAAGTAAGATTGAATTTCGTCAACCATTTTTTGTTAAACAGACTATCCGGGGGAGACATTAACAATGTCCAAGGAAAAATTTGAGAGAACGAAACCCCACGTAAACGTGGGCACAATCGGTCACGTTGACCACGGCAAGACCACGCTGACGGCGGCGCTGACGAAGGTGATGGCGGAGCAGCAGGGTGGTGAAGTCAAGGCCTTTGATCAGATTGATAACGCCCCGGAAGAGAAAGCGCGCGGTATCACGATTGCGACCTCGCACGTGGAGTACGAGAGCGGTGCGCGCCACTATGCCCACGTTGACTGCCCGGGCCACGCGGACTACGTGAAGAACATGATTACCGGTGCGGCGCAGATGGACGGCGCGATTCTGGTTTGTTCGGCGGCCGACGGTCCGATGCCGCAGACGCGCGAGCATATTCTGCTGTCACGCCAGGTGGGTGTGCCCTATATCGTGGTTTACCTGAACAAGGCCGACATGGTGGATGACGCCGAGCTGCTGGAGCTGGTGGAGATGGAAGTGCGCGAGTTGCTGGATGCGTACGAGTTTCCGGGCGACGACACGCCGATCATCACCGGTTCGGCGCTGAAGGCGCTGGAAGGCGATACCTCGGATATTGGTGCGCCGTCGATCGTGAAGCTGGTAGAAGCGATGGACGAGTACATTCCTGAGCCGGAGCGTGCGATCGACCAGCCGTTCCTGATGCCGGTGGAAGACGTGTTCTCGATCTCGGGTCGTGGCACGGTAGTGACCGGCCGTATCGAGCGCGGCATTATCAAGGTGGGCGAGGAAATCGAGATTGTTGGTATCCGCGACACGCAGACGACGACGGTGACGGGTGTGGAGATGTTCCGCAAGCTGCTGGACGAAGGTCAGGCCGGTGACAACGTGGGTCTGTTGCTGCGCGGCACCAAGCGCGAGGAAGTTGAGCGTGGGCAGGTGTGCTGCAAGCCGAAATCGGTGACCCCGCACACCAAGTTTGAGTGCGAAGTGTACGTACTGAGCAAGGATGAAGGCGGTCGTCATACCCCGTTCTTCAACAACTACCGTCCCCAGTTTTACTTCCGTACCACGGACGTGACCGGCGCCTGTGATTTACCGGAAGGCGTGGAGATGGTGATGCCGGGTGATAACGTGAAGATGACGGTGAGCCTGATCGCGCCGATTGCGATGGAAGAAGGTCTGCGCTTTGCGATCCGTGAAGGTGGCCGCACCGTCGGTGCGGGCGTAGTCAGTAAGATTATTGAATAGGTACTAGTTCAATCGAGCGAGTATAAGGTTGCGGGCCAGCCGGGGGTTGGCCCGTTCCTGATTGCTGCAGCTGACAAACTCGATGTGATTTAGGCCAGTGGCTCAATTGGTAGAGCAGCGGTCTCCAAAACCGCAGGTTGGGGGTTCGAGTCCCTCCTGGCCTGCCAACTTTAAACGGTTCAGCAGGTAGTTAATAGCACTATGGTCGCAAAGACCGAAACAGAAGTTTCGAACAAACTGGATACCTTCAAGCTGGTGGTCGCTGTCGCGATCCTGCTGGCTGGTATTGGTGGTTTTTACTATTACGCAGATGCGTCGCTGCTGTATCGGGTGCTGGGGCTGGTCGCGTTGGCGATCGTTGCGGTTGGCATTGCGCTGACGACAGGCACAGGTCAAGCCATTGTGTCGTTCGGTCGTGAATCTCGCGCGGAGGTGCGCAAGGTTGTCTGGCCGACAAGGCAGGAAACGCTACAGACCACCTTGATGGTGGTTGTGGCGGTGATTATTCTGGGTATTTTCCTCTGGCTGATTGACATGATGTTGTTGAGCGGTGTTCAGATGTTGACAGGACAAGGGGGCTAGCTGTGAGTAAACGCTGGTATGTTGTGCACGCGTATTCCGGTTTTGAAGCCAAGGTGAAAGATTCGCTGGAAGAGCACATTGCTCTGGCGGGCATGCAGGACCAGTTTGGCGACATCCTGATTCCAACGGAAGAGGTGGTCGAAGTGCGCGATGGTGCCAAGCGGCGCTCCGAAAGAAAATTTTTTCCGGGCTATGTGCTGGTGCAGATGGAAATGACCGATGAGACCTGGCACCTGGTCAAGGACGTACCCAAGGTTATGGGATTCATTGGCGGCACCAAGGACAAGCCCGCGCCCATCACGGATAGGGAGGCGGAGCAGATTCTTGGCGCGATTCAGGAAGGTGCCGAGAAGCCGAAACCCAAGGTGCTGTATGAGCCTGGGGAAGTCGTTCGAGTCACCGATGGGCCGTTCAACGACTTCAGTGGCGTTGTAGAAGAAGTGGATTATGAGCACAGTCGTCTGAAGGTGGCGGTGCTGATCTTTGGCCGCTCTACGCCGGTCGAGCTGGAGTTCGGCCAGGTCGAGAAAGGCTAGCCCGGATACTGCTCGAAGAGGAACAGCCTTTTTGGCGTAATAGTAACAACAGGGCCCGGGTTCCTGTTATAATAACTGGTTTGTTCAACCTAGATGCTTTTAATGACGGGGAGCCTGGACACAAGCGCCTGGCGTTTGCACCCGGGAGTAAAATATGGCTAAAAAAGTAGACGCATACATCAAGCTGCAAGTCAGCGCTGGTGATGCCAATCCGAGTCCGCCTGTTGGTCCCGCGCTGGGTCAGCACGGTGTCAATATCATGGAATTCTGCAAGGCTTTCAATGCGGCTACCCAGAGTATGGAAAAAGGCCTGCCGGTTCCGGTAGTTATCACGGTTTACAGCGACAAAAGTTTTACTTTTATCACCAAGACACCGCCTGCGGCGATTCTGCTGAAGAAGGCTGCGGGTATTAAAAGTGGCAGTGGTGAGCCGCATATCAACAAGGTTGGCAAGGTCAACCGTGCACAACTGGAAGAGATAGCCACCACCAAGATGCCGGATCTGACCGCAGTGGATATGGATGCTGCGGTACGTACCATTGCGGGCACTGCACGCAGTATGGGTATTGAAACAGAGGGTGTGAACTGATGGCCAAACTGACGAAAAGACTCAAAACGATCAACGAAAAGGTCGACAGGGATCGGCTCTACCCGATCGATGAGGCGTTGACCCTGCTGAAAGAGCTGTCCACGGTTAAGTTCACCGAGTCTGTTGATATCAGTGTCAACCTCGGGATCGATCCGAAGAAGAGCGACCAGGTTGTACGCGGTGCGACTGTGCTGCCCAATGGCACCGGCAAGGAGGTGCGTGTAGCCGTGTTCACCGAGGGAGAGAATGCCAAGGCAGCGGAAGCGGCGGGTGCAGATCTCATCGGTATGGATGATCTGGCTGAGCAGGTCAGAAAAGGCGAGTTTAATTTTGATGTGGTTATTGCATCACCTGATGCCATGCGCGTTGTTGGCTCCCTTGGGCAGATTCTCGGTCCGCGTGGTTTGATGCCTAATCCTAAAGTGGGTACAGTCACGCCCGATGTCGCTTCGGCAGTGAAAAACGCAAAATCGGGACAGGTGCGTTACCGTGTTGACAAGGGGGGCATCATCCATTGCTCCGTTGGCACCGTGAAATTTGATGTGGCTGCACTGAAAGAGAATATTCAAGGATTGATCGCTGATCTGGTCAAGGCCAAGCCGGCTGCGGCAAAAGGTATTTATTTGAAGAAAATTGCGGTTTCATCGACCATGGGTCCTGGAATTGCAATCGATCAGGCCAGTCTTAGCTAAGCCCGGAACAGGCCATCCATGGCCTGTCCGGGCACGCAAAAGCAAAAGTGTGATTTTTCTTTTGCTTCGTCTTTTGATAATGAATTATCAAAAGATGGCGGTATCTCCGTATACCGCGACCGAAATTTGAAGAATTCGGGGTGATCGGCATTGCTGGTTATTCCGGTGATTTGACAGCCGAGTTGTCGGTGACGTCAAAGACCGCAGGTGCGCTTCGATCTGTTCGTGGTGCTTAATTCCCTGCGCAGATGGTGCAGCTTCAGATTCTGTGATCTGAAGACACCGAGGGGGAGTCAACCGTTTGACTCATTAACTTGGCTGAGGTCGTTCCCTGATCGTGGAACAGCCGAGGCTTAACTGGAGAGCTAAAGTGGCACTTAATCTTGAAGACAAGAAATCAATTGTCGCTGAGGTATCTACGATTGCAGCGAGTGCACTTTCGGCTGTTGCGGCTGAATATCGTGGATTGAGCGTTGATGAAATGACCGATCTTCGTGCCAGAGCGCGCAACGAAGGTGTTTATCTGCGTGTCATCAAGAACTCGCTGACCAAGCGTGCCATTGATGGTACTGATTTCGAGTGTATGCAGGATTCACTGGTGGGCCCGTTAGTCATGGCCTTTTCCCAGGAAGATCCGGGTGCAGCCGCTCGACTCGTCAAGGATTTCTCCAAGCAACACGACAAGCTGATTGCCAAAGTGCTTGCTGTTGGCGGTCAATTGCTTGATGCCAGCGAGATTGATCGTCTGGCCAAGCTGCCAAACCGTGAGCAGGCTATTAGCATGTTGATGGCGGTGATGAAGGCGCCGATAGAGAAATTCGTCCGTACGATGAACGAACCGCATGCGAAACTTGTTCGCACAGTGGCCGCCGTGCGTGACCAAAAAGAGACGAGTGCGTAGTAACCAACGCTACTTTACATTTATTTAACTATTAATCTGGAGAAGAATCGTGGCTGTTTCACAAGACGAAATTCTGGAAACCATATCCAACATGTCCGTAATGGAAGTCGTAGACCTGATATCCGCTATGGAAGAGAAATTTGGTGTTTCTGCCGCAGCAGCGGTTGCCGCCATGCCTGCCGCTGCTGCTGACGCTGGCGGAGAAGCTGCTGCCGAGAAGGACGAGTTTGATGTTGTTCTCGCAGGCATTGGTGAAAACAAGGTTGCTGTTATCAAGGCCGTACGTGCCATCACCGGTCAGGGCCTTAAAGACGCTAAAGATACCGTTGAAAGCGCACCTGCCACTATTAAGGAAGGTGCCACCAAAGACGAAGCTGAAGAACTCAAAAAACAGCTTGAAGAAGCTGGCGCGTCTGTCGAACTCAAGTAGACAGAACGCTGAAGCTGGGATTTCAGCAACAGGACAGGCTGGTAGCCTTTGTTTTTAAAACAAGGGGGCTGCCGGCCTTTTCCTGTTTCCAGACAAAAATGCTGGAACGATTGACCGTTGATGAGCTGACCTGGCGGTTTGTCACGGACGCAAAACCTGTAAGGGTTTCGGTTTTTTTAATTTAGACGCGCAATAGAGGATTACTGATGGCATATTCTTTTACCGAGAAAAAACGCATCCGTAAGGATTTCGGTAAACGTCCACCTATTTTGGAGGTGCCCTACCTGCTTTCGATGCAGCTTGACTCATTCAGAGGCTTTTTACAGTCTGATGTGAGTGAAAAAGAGCGTACTGAAATGGGACTGCATGGTGCTTTCACTTCTGTTTTCCCGATAGTCAGCTATTCCGGGCATGTGGAACTGCAGTACGTTAATTACACACTGGGCAAACCGGTATTTGATGTCAAAGAGTGTCAGCTGCGTGGAATGACTTATGCAGCCCCATTGCGCGTTACCATGCGTCTTGCGATTTATGACAAAGAAGCCAAGAAGAAAACAACACCCAAGGCCGTGAAAGAACAGGAGGTCTACATGGGTGAAATGCCGTTGATGACCGATAATGGCACCTTTGTCATCAATGGTACCGAACGTGTTATCGTTTCACAGCTGCACCGATCACCGGGCGTGCTGTTCGACCACGACAAGGGTAAGACGCATTCTTCCGGCAAGATCCTGTATTCTGCGCGTGTTATTCCGTATCGTGGTTCATGGCTTGATTTCGAGTTTGATCCGAAGGACTGCGTATTCGTGCGCATCGACCGCCGTCGCAAGTTGCCGGCTACCATTTTACTGCGTGCACTGGGATACAGTAACGAGCAGATCCTCGATATCTTCTTCGAAACGATTGAATACACGTTTACCAAGGAAGGCATCAGTTTTGATCTGGTGCCCGAGCGACTGCGCGGTGAAACCACAAGTTTTGATATCAAGGCCGGGAAAGAGGTCATCGTTGAAGCCGGGCGTCGTGTCACCATGCGGCATATCAAGCAACTCGAGAGCAAAAAAATCAAGAAGCTGAATGCGACGCTTGATTACCTCAACGGTAAAGTGCTGGCCCACGATATTATCGATACGGAAACAGGTGAGATTATTGCGCCCGCCAATGCCGAGTTCACTGAAGAGCTGGTTGCCCTTCTGCAGGAGCACGATATTCGATCATTCAGGGTGATCTATACCAATGACCTGGAAGCCGGACCTTTCATCTCCAATACGCTGAGACTGGATGCGACTATCACCCAGCTGGAAGCGCAGATCGAAATCTACCGCATGATGCGCCCGGGTGAGCCGCCGACGAAAGATGCGGCCGAAAACCTGTTCAATAACCTTTTCTTCACCACAGATCGTTATGATCTATCCGCGGTTGGACGCATGAAATTCAATCGCCGCCTCGGCATCGTCGATGAAGAACGAGGAGGAACACTGAGCCAGGAAGATATCCTCGCTGTGCTCAAGGAATTGATCAATATTCGCAACGGCAAGGGTACGGTTGACGATATTGACCACCTTGGTAACCGCCGCATTCGCTGCGTCGGCGAGATGGCGGAAAACACGTTTCGTGTTGGCCTTGTGCGCGTTGAACGCGCGGTCAAAGAGCGTTTGACAACCGCCGAACAGGACGAGCTGATGCCGCAGGATCTTATCAATGCAAAACCAGTTGCCGCTGCAATGAAAGAATTCTTTGGATCAAGCCAGCTGTCGCAGTTCATGGACCAGAACAACCCGTTGTCGGAAGTCACACACAAACGCCGTGTTTCGGCGCTCGGTCCCGGGGGACTGACGCGCGAGCGAGCAGGCTTCGAGGTCCGTGACGTTCACCCCACCCATTACGGTCGGGTGTGTCCGATCGAGACCCCGGAAGGCCCGAACATCGGTCTGATCAACTCACTGTCTGTGTATGCGCGTACCAATGAGTATGGCTTCCTGGAAACGCCCTATCGCAAGGTTATAGACGGCAGGGCAACGGCAGATATTGATTACCTGTCTGCGATCGAGGAAAGTAATTTCATGATTGCCCAGGCCAACGCTACGTTGGACGCCGAGGGCAAGCTGCTGGATGAGCTGGTGTCATGCCGCTACAGCAACGAATTCACGCTCGCTTCACCGGGCCAGATCGAATATATGGATGTGTCACCCAAACAAATCGTCTCTGTAGCGGCATCACTGATTCCGTTCCTCGAGCATGATGACGCCAACCGTGCCCTGATGGGTTCCAACATGCAGCGTCAGGCAGTACCCACGCTGCGTGCGCAGAAACCTCTGGTCGGTACCGGTATGGAACGTACGGTTGCGCTCGATTCCGGTTCCTCAGTGGTTGCACGCCGTGGCGGAAAGGTCGAGTCAGTTGATGCGGGCCGTATTGTGATTCGGGTCAACGATGATGAAGCAACGGGTGACAGCGCCGGTGTCGATATTTACGGCTTGACCAAATACACCCGCTCGAATCAGAACACCTGCATGAATCAGCGTCCTCTGGTTATCGTCGGTGATGAGGTGTCTCGAGGCGATGCAATTGCTGATGGCCCCTCGACCGATATGGGCGAGCTTGCGCTCGGGCAGAACATGCTGGTCGCGTTCATGCCCTGGAACGGTTATAACTTCGAGGACTCGATTCTGATCTCAGAGCGTGTCGTTGAGGAAGACCGATACACCACGATTCATATCGAAGAACTGTCGTGTGTTGCGCGTGACACCAAGCTCGGTTCCGAAGAAATTACCGCTGATATTCCCAATGTCAGTGAGGGCTTGCTGTCAAAGCTCGACGAGTCGGGTGTGGTTTATGTTGGTGCTGAGGTAAGGCCCAATGACATTCTTGTCGGCAAGGTGACGCCGAAAGGTGAAACACAGCTGACCGCGGAAGAGAAGCTTTTACGCGCGATATTCGGTGAGAAAGCGTCTGATGTCAAAGACACCTCGCTACGCGTGCCGTCGGGCATGGAGGGTACCGTGATAGGTGTGCAGGTATTCACCCGTGATGGTGTTGAAAAAGACAAACGTGCCCTTGAAATCGAAGAAATGGAAATCGCACAGGTCAGAAAGGATGTCGATGCCCAGTGGCACATCATCGAAGAAGATCTATACGACCGCATGGAGAACCTGATGGTCGGAAAGCAGGCCGCTGGCGGACCAAAGGGTTTGAAGGCGGGCGCGAAGATCTCCAAGAGCTATCTTGACGAGCTGGACCGCAAAAAGTGGGCCGAAATCCGTCTCAAGAACGAGCAGGCAAACGAACAGATGGAATTGCTGGCCAAGCAGTTGAAGGAACAGCGCAAGCGCCTGGATGAGCTGTTCGATGAGAAGAAAGGCAAGTTGACGGCCGGTGATGATCTCGCACCGGGTGTTCTCAAGATGGTCAAGGTTTATATGGCGGTGAAGCGCCGGATGCAACCGGGAGATAAGATGGCCGGACGTCACGGAAACAAGGGTGTGGTGTCGATGATCGTACCGGTCGAAGACATGCCATATACCGCGGATGGTACACCGGTT
This sequence comes from uncultured Gammaproteobacteria bacterium, assembly GCA_942492025.1. Classification (GTDB taxonomy): domain Bacteria; phylum Pseudomonadota; class Gammaproteobacteria; order SZUA-229; family SZUA-229; genus JABDQW01. The sequence goes on from CALODJ010000004.1 coordinate 323,968, forward strand.
GATATTGTTCTGAATCCACTCGGCGTGCCGTCACGTATGAACGTTGGTCAGATTCTCGAAACCCATTTGGGCTGGGCGGCCAGGGGGCTCGGCAACGAGATCGGCAAGATGCTCGATCAGCAGGCCGGTGTTACGGAGATTCGCAAGTTCCTTGACCAGATTTATAACCATAATGACAAAAAGGTTGAGCTGACATCGTTCGAAGATGATGCGTTGCTCGAGCTGGCTGGGAACCTGCGTGACGGCGTACCCATGGCCACGCCCGTGTTCGATGGTGCTGAGGAAAGTGAAATCCATCGTATGCTCGAACTGGCTAATTTACCAATATCGGGGCAAACAACCCTGTACGACGGTCGAACCGGTGAGGCATTTGAACGCCCTGTGACGATTGGCTACAAGTACATGCTCAAGCTGAACCATCTCATCGATGACAAGATGCATGCGCGTTCGACCGGTCCTTACAGTCTGGTCACGCAGCAGCCGCTGGGCGGTAAGGCACAGTTCGGCGGACAGCGTTTCGGCGAAATGGAAGTCTGGGCGCTCGAAGCCTATGGTGCTGCCTACACCCTGCAGGAAATGCTGACCGTCAAGTCAGACGACGTGGCCGGCCGTAACAAGATGTACAAGAACATCGTTGATGGCGACCATCGCATGGAGCCGGGCATGCCGGAATCATTCAATGTTCTGCTCAAGGAGATCCGCGCCCTTGGCCTCAACATCGAACTCGAGCAGGAACAGGACTCCTGAGTCCCGGTTTCCAGATAACGAATTAAAACAGATCAGACATCGGGAGCAAGCGCCTTGAAAGATCTACTCAAGCTGATAAAACAGCAAAGTTCAGAAGAAGACTTTGATTCAATCCGAATCAGTCTGGCATCGCCGCAGATGATCCATTCATGGTCATTCGGAGAGGTAAAAAAACCTGAAACAATCAATTATCGTACCTTCAAACCGGAACGTGACGGTTTGTTCTGTGCCAAGATTTTCGGCCCGGTCAAGGACTACGAGTGTCTGTGCGGTAAATATAAGCGATTGAAACATCGCGGTGTGGTTTGTGAAAAGTGTGGTGTTGAAGTCACACAGTCGAAGGTACGGCGCGAGCGCATGGGCCACATCGACCTGGCCAGTCCGGTCGCGCACATCTGGTTTCTGAAGTCACTGCCCTCACGTATCGGCCTGCTGCTCGATATGACCTTGCGAGAAATCGAACGCATTCTGTACTTCGAGGCCTTCGTGGTGATCGATCCGGGTCTGACAACACTGGAAAAGGGCCAGTTGCTGACGGACGATACCTACCTCGAAGCGATTGAAGAGCACGGTGATGAATTCGATGCACGTATGGGTGCGGAAGCCATCTATGAAATGCTCACCAGCATCAATCTGGAGCGGGAGGCTGCTCAGATTCGGGAAGACATGGGCGCAACCAAGTCAGAAACCAAGCTCAAGCGCCTGGCCAAACGCCTGAAGCTGGTTGAATCATTTCAGTTATCCGGAAATCGTCCCGAGTGGATGATCATGACGGTGCTACCGGTGTTGCCGCCGGATCTGCGACCGCTGGTACCGCTCGATGGTGGTCGTTTTGCGACGTCGGATCTGAACGACCTGTACCGTCGTGTGATCAATCGTAACAACCGTCTGCGTCGCCTGCTGGAACTGTATGCGCCGGATATTATCGTACGCAACGAAAAACGCATGTTGCAGGAATCGGTCGATGCATTGCTGGATAACGGTCGTCGTGGTCGCGCCATTACCGGCACCAACAAGCGTCCATTGAAATCACTGGCTGACATGATCAAGGGTAAACAGGGTCGTTTCCGCCAGAATCTGCTGGGCAAGCGTGTGGATTATTCCGGGCGTTCCGTGATCGTGGTTGGCCCGACATTAAAACTGCATCAATGTGGCTTGCCGAAAAAAATGTCACTCGAGCTGTTCAAACCGTTTATCTTCAACAAACTGCTGCGTCGTGGTCTGGCTACCACGATCAAGGCCGCGAAAAAACTGGTGGAAAAAGAGGGTACCGAAGTCTGGGATATCCTGGAACAGGTTATACGTGAGCATCCGGTGATGCTCAACCGCGCACCCACACTGCACCGCCTCGGTATCCAGGCATTTGAACCGGTATTGATCGAAGGCAAGGCCATTCAATTGCATCCGCTGGTGTGTACGGCATTCAATGCGGATTTCGACGGTGACCAGATGGCTGTCCATGTACCGCTCTCAATCGAGGCACAGCTCGAAACGCGTGCCTTGATGATGTCAACCAACAACATCCTGTCGCCCGCTTCAGGTGAACCGATTATTGTACCCTCACAGGATATCGTGCTCGGACTGTACTACATGACCCGTGAGTCGATCAATGCACCGGGTGAAGGCATGGCCTTTGCCGACATTGATGAAGTGCACCGTGCACGCGAGAGCGGTGCCGCTCATCTGCAGGCCAAATGCAAGGCGCGGGTGCGTGAAGTGGTGTTTGATCATGAAGGCAATCCGCTCGAGCGTCGCATCATCGTCGATACGACCGTCGGTCGTGCCATGTTGTCCGAGATACTGCCGGAAGGCCTGCCTTTCGAGCTGGTTAACCGCGACCTGAACAAGAAGGCCATCTCCAATCTGATCAACGCCTGCTATCGCCAGGTGGGTCTGAAAGAAACCGTTATTTTTGCCGACCAGTTGATGTACACCGGTTTCCGTTATTCGACCCGGGCGGGGGTATCCATCGCGATCGATGACATGGTCATCCCCGAAGAGAAGGAAGCAATACTGGGTGCAGCTGAAACAGAGGTGAAGGAGATCCAGGATCAGTATTCATCGGGACTGGTGACCAATGGTGAACGTTACAACAAGGTGGTTGACATCTGGTCACACGCCAATGATGCCGTCGCCAAGGCGATGATGGACAAGCTCGGCACTGAAGAAGTTCTGGATGCGGAAGGTCAGAAAGTCCGGCAGACCTCATTCAACAATATCTTTATTATGGCGGATTCCGGTGCGCGTGGTTCAGCGGCCCAGATTCGTCAGCTTGCCGGCATGCGTGGCCTGATGGCCAAACCGGACGGCTCCATCATCGAGACACCCATCACGGCGAATTTCCGTGAAGGCCTTAACGTCCTGCAGTACTTCATCTCCACGCACGGTGCGCGCAAAGGTCTGGCTGATACCGCGTTGAAGACGGCAAACTCCGGTTATCTGACGCGCCGTCTGGTTGATGTTGCACAGGATCTGGTGGTTGTGAATGATGACTGTGGAACTGAAAACGGCCTGTTGATGCAGCCCATCATTGAGGGCGGTGATGTGGTTATGCCTCTGAATGAGCTGGTACTTGGTCGTGTTGTGGCAGTTGATGTCGTGCGTGCTGGTACTGATGAGGTGGTTGTTCCTGCGGGTACCTTCCTCGATGAACAATGGGTCGAGCAACTCGAGGCACTTGGTGTTGATGAAATGCTGGTGCGTTCTGTTATCACCTGCGAAAACACACATGGTATTTGTGCCAAGTGTTATGGTCGTGATCTGGCTCGTGGTCATATCGTAAACAAGGGTGAAGCCATCGGTGTTATTGCCGCGCAGTCGATTGGTGAGCCGGGTACGCAGCTGACTATGCGTACTTTCCATATCGGTGGTGCTGCCAGTCGTGCGGCATCGGCCAGCAACATCGCTGTGAAAAACAAGGGCAGTGTGCGCCTGCATCACATCAAGGTGGTTGAACAGGCCAATGGTAACCTGGTTGCGGTGTCCCGCTCCGGCGAGTTGGGTGTTGTCGACGAGCATGGCCGTGAACGGGAACGTTACAAAGTACCGTACGGCGCGGTGATTTCGGTGGCTGAAGGCGGCGAAGTTGAGTCTGGTCAGATCGTTGCGAACTGGGACCCGCATACGCATCCGATTATCACCGAGGTTGCGGGCAAGGTGAAGTTCACCGATTTCACTGAAGGCGTCAGTGTGCAGAAGGAAACCGATGAAATCACCGGGTTGTCATCCGTTGTCGTGATTGATCCGAAACAGCGCCCCAGCGCAGGCAAGGACATGCGCCCGCTGATTACCCTGGTCGATGACAAGGGTGAGGATCTGTGCATTGCCGGTACCGAGATCCCTGCGCGCTACTTCCTGCCGTCCGGTGCAATCATCAACATCCAGGACGGCAGCTCTGTCGCGATCGGTGACGTCATCGCACGTATACCTCAGGAATCGAGTAAAACCCGTGACATCACAGGTGGTCTGCCGCGTGTTGCCGACCTGTTCGAAGCGCGCAGGCCGAAAGAATCAGCCATCATGGCCGAGACCACCGGCACCGCCAGCTTCGGCAAGGAAACCAAGGGTAAACAGCGACTGATTATTACGCGTGAAAATAATGAGACCGTCGAATCACTGATCCCGAAATGGCGTCATATCAACGTGTTTGAAGGTGAGCACGTGGAGCAGGGTGAAGTCATCGCCGATGGAGAGCTCAACCCGCATGATATTCTGCGCTTGCTGGGCACTGAGGCGCTGTCAGAGTATCTGGTCAAGGAAATTCAGGACGTTTATCGTTTACAGGGTGTGAAAATCAACGACAAGCATATTGAAGTGGTCATCCGCCAGATGCTGCGCAAGGTTGAAATCATCGATGGTGCAGACTCCAGCTATCTCAAAGGCGAGATCGTTGAACGCTCCAGTATCGTTGAAGAAAATGAAAAACTGGAAGCGATAGGCAAAACCCCTGCGGTTTATGAGCAGATCCTGCTCGGTATCACCAAGGGATCGCTGGTTACTGAGTCGTTCATTTCGGCGGCCTCATTCCAGGAGACCACGCGCGTGCTCACCGAAGCCGCTGTTCGTGGCAGCAATGACAGCCTGCGCGGATTGAAGGAAAACGTCATCGTTGGTCGCCTGATCCCGGCAGGCACAGGACTTGCCTACCACGAAGAGCGTCGCCGTCGCCGCACCGCGGCACTGGAGGAAGCCTTCCACACTGAGGAAGAGCTGGCCGCTGAAGCGGAAAAAGCCGCCGCGGTTGAGGCTGAAGATGCCGAAGCACCGACTGATTCAGTCGGACAAACCGAGCCACAGGCTTAGCAGGACGCCTGACGCGCAATATGCGCCAAGCTTTTATCAAGTGCGAGCAACCGCCCGTTTTCGCAGCGGGCGGTTGCATGTTTTAGCGGCCGAATACTGGCGTATTGCTTGACAGGGCAACATGCTGGGCATAGAATTGCGCCTCTTTTACGCAGGCCCCTTGGGCCTGCTGTTTGTTTTGAGCCACGGGAAACCTGCCAAATGCCTGTGTCACACAGGTTTGGAGATAATGTCAAATGACAACAGTTAACCAGTTGGTGCGCAAACCTCGACAGAGCAAGCGGACCAAAAGTAATGTACCTGCACTGGAAGCATCGCCACAGAAACGCGGTGTTTGCACGCGTGTGTATACCACCACCCCGAAAAAACCTAACTCGGCGATGCGTAAAGTAGCGCGTGTACGCCTGACTAATGGTTTTGAGGTGAGCAGTTACATCGGTGGTGAGGGCCATAACCTGCAGGAGCACTCGGTTGTGCTGATCCGGGGTGGTCGTGTGAAAGACTTGCCGGGTGTGCGCTATCATGTCGTGCGCGGTTCGCTGGATACCCAGGGTGTCGATAATCGCAAGCAGGGCCGCTCCAAATACGGCGTCAAAAGACCCAAAGGTTAAGGGGTAAGGTTCATGTCCAGAAGAAGAGAAGTTCCCAAGCGCGAAATATTGCCCGATCCAAAGTTTGGTAGTACGCAGATTACCAAATTCGTCAACATGATCATGAAGAGCGGCAAGAAATCCACGGCCGAGTCGATCATGTACAATGCGCTCGATACAATCGGTCAGAGATCACAGGGCGATTCCCTGGAAGTGCTCGATCAGGCCCTTGAAAATGTCAGCCCGATGGTTGAGGTAAAATCTCGCCGCGTCGGCGGCGCCACCTATCAGGTGCCGGTTGAGGTGCGTGCTGACCGTCGCGTCACCCTTGCGATGCGCTGGATTATTGATGCGGCACGCAAGCGTGGCGAAAAGTCCATGAAACTGAAACTCGCGGGTGAGTTGCTGGATGCGTCCGAAAACCGGGGCAGTGCCGTGAAGAAGCGTGAAGACACCCATCGAATGGCTGAGGCTAACAAGGCGTTTGCTCACTTCCGCTGGTAACAGTCACTAGCGGAATCTGAAGAGTTCAGTCGTGGCACGCAAAACACCCATAGAGCGCTATCGCAATATCGGTATCATGGCGCATATCGATGCGGGTAAAACGACCACAACCGAGCGTGTGCTGTTTTATACAGGCATCTCACACAAGCTGGGTGAGGTGCACGACGGCGCTGCGACCATGGACTGGATGGAGCAGGAGCAGGAGCGCGGAATAACGATTACGTCCGCCGCAACCACCTGTTTCTGGAAAGGAATGGAGCATCAATACCCGGAGTACCGCATCAATATTATCGATACACCGGGTCATGTCGATTTCACGATCGAGGTCGAGCGTTCGTTACGCGTGCTCGATGGTGCCGTTGCGGTATTTTGTGCGGTGGGCGGTGTCGAGCCGCAGTCCGAGACGGTATGGCGTCAGGCGAACAAATATCACGTGCCACGCATGGCGTTCGTCAACAAGATGGACCGTGCCGGTGCTGATTTCATGCGCGTGGTCGAGCAGATCAAGACCCGTCTTGGCTCAAACCCGGTACCCATGCAAGTAGCCATCGGCGCTGAAGAAAAATTTGCAGGTGTCATTGATCTGGTGCGCATGAAAGCGATTTACTGGCACGAGGCCGACATGGGTGCGACCTTTGAAGAGCGCGAAATACCCGCGGATCTGGTCGATCAGTGTAATAGCTTGCGTGAACAGATGGTGGAAGCCGCGGCAGAAGCCAGCGAAGAATTGATGGACAAGTACCTTGAAGAGGGTGACTTGAGCATAGAAGAGATCAGGGAAGGCATTCGTGCACGCACGCTGGTCAATGAGATCGTGCCGGCCTTTTGCGGTAGTGCGTTCAAAAACAAGGGTGTCCAGGCGATGCTGGATGCGGTCGTTGATTATATGCCGTCACCGATTGATGTGCCGCCGATCCAGGGTGAGCTCGAGAATGGTTCAGCAGCAACCAGGCCTTCGTCCGACGAGGAGCCGTTTGCTGCACTGGGCTTCAAGATCGCCACCGACCCGTTTGTCGGCAACCTGACTTTTTTCCGGGTTTATTCGGGTGTGCTGAACTCGGGTGATACGGTATTTAATTCGGTCAAAGGTAAGAAAGAGCGTATCGGCCGTATTGTGCAGATGCATTCGAACAGCCGAGTGGAAATCAAGGAAGTCCGTGCTGGCGATATTGCCGCGGCGATTGGCCTGAAAGATGTTACCACCGGCGATACGCTGTGTGACCCGAATCACCAGATAATGCTGGAGCGCATGGAGTTTCCGGACCCGGTTATCTCGGTTGCGGTTGAGCCTAGAACCAAGGCCGACCAGGAAAAAATGGGCATTGCGCTGGGTAAATTGGCCCAGGAAGACCCGTCTTTTCGCGTCAGGACGGATGAAGAATCGGGCCAGACCATTATTTCCGGTATGGGTGAGTTGCATCTGGAAATCATTGTCGATCGACTGCGGCGTGAATTCAGTGTTGAAGCCAACGTGGGTAATCCTCAGGTGGCGTATCGTGAATCGTTGCGCAAGTCCGTCGAACAGGAATCCAAATTTGTGCGACAATCCGGCGGTCGCGGCCAGTATGGCCATGTTTACCTGCGTATAGAACCGCAGCAGCCAGGCACCGGTTATGCCTTTGTCAACGAAATCGTTGGCGGCGTGGTACCGAAAGAGTATATCCCGGCTGTCGACAAGGGCGTGCAGGAACAGATGCGGAATGGTGTGCTCGCGGGCTACCCGATTGAAGACGTCAAGGTGACCTTATACGACGGCTCCTATCATGACGTCGACTCGAGTGAGATGGCGTTCAAGATTGCCGGCTCGATGGGTTTCAAAGACGGCGCACTCAGGGCTGATCCGGCGATACTGGAGCCGATTATGAAGGTCGAGGTGGTCACGCCTGAGGATTATATGGGCGATGTCATGGGTGATCTGAACAGGCGTCGTGGCATTGTTGGCGGTATGGAGGACTCGCCCGCCGGCAAGATTATCCGTGCCGAGGTTCCGCTGTCGGAAATGTTTGGCTACGCCACGGCCTTGCGTTCAGCGACCCAGGGCCGCGCAACCTATTCGATGGAATTTGAAAAATATGCGGAGGCACCGCAAAACATAGCGGATGCCGTGATCAACAGCAAAACCGCTGCATAATGCATAACAATAGAACAATATGTTTTTACGAGGTAAGCACCAGTGTCCAAGGAAAAATTTGAGAGAACGAAACCCCACGTAAACGTGGGCACAATCGGTCACGTTGACCACGGCAAGACCACGCTGACGGCGGCGCTGACGAAGGTGATGGCGGAGCAGCAGGGTGGTGAAGTCAAGGCCTTTGATCAGATTGATAACGCCCCGGAAGAGAAAGCGCGCGGTATCACGATTGCGACCTCGCACGTGGAGTACGAGAGCGGTGCGCGCCACTATGCCCACGTTGACTGCCCGGGCCACGCGGACTACGTGAAGAACATGATTACCGGTGCGGCGCAGATGGACGGCGCGATTCTGGTTTGTTCGGCGGCCGACGGTCCGATGCCGCAGACGCGCGAGCATATTCTGCTGTCACGCCAGGTGGGTGTGCCCTATATCGTGGTTTACCTGAACAAGGCCGACATGGTGGATGACGCCGAGCTGCTGGAGCTGGTGGAGATGGAAGTGCGCGAGTTGCTGGATGCGTACGAGTTTCCGGGCGACGACACGCCGATCATCACCGGTTCGGCGCTGAAGGCGCTGGAAGGCGATACCTCGGATATTGGTGCGCCGTCGATCGTGAAGCTGGTAGAAGCGATGGACGAGTACATTCCTGAGCCGGAGCGTGCGATCGACCAGCCGTTCCTGATGCCGGTGGAAGACGTGTTCTCGATCTCGGGTCGTGGCACGGTAGTGACCGGCCGTATCGAGCGCGGCATTATCAAGGTGGGCGAGGAAATCGAGATTGTTGGTATCCGCGACACGCAGACGACGACGGTGACGGGTGTGGAGATGTTCCGCAAGCTGCTGGACGAAGGTCAGGCCGGTGACAACGTGGGTCTGTTGCTGCGCGGCACCAAGCGCGAGGAAGTTGAGCGTGGGCAGGTGTGCTGCAAGCCGAAATCGGTGACCCCGCACACCAAGTTTGAGTGCGAAGTGTACGTACTGAGCAAGGATGAAGGCGGTCGTCATACCCCGTTCTTCAACAACTACCGTCCCCAGTTTTACTTCCGTACCACGGACGTGACCGGCGCCTGTGATTTACCGGAAGGCGTGGAGATGGTGATGCCGGGTGATAACGTGAAGATGACGGTGAGCCTGATCGCGCCGATTGCGATGGAAGAAGGTCTGCGCTTTGCGATCCGTGAAGGTGGCCGCACCGTCGGTGCGGGCGTGGTCAGCAAGATTATCGAGTAACTATTCAGTAAGATTATCGAGTAACTATTATGGCAGCTGCAAATCAACAAATACGCATCAGACTGAAAGCGTTCGATCATCACTTGATCGATAAATCAGCCAGTGAAATCGTCGAAACTGCAAAAAGAACCGGGGCGCACGTGCGTGGTCCCATCCCGCTGCCGACAAAGATCGAACGTTATACCGTGCTGATTTCTCCGCATGTAAACAAAGATGCGCGCGATCAGTATGAAATCCGCACGCACAAGCGTCTGCTGGATATTATCGATCCAACCGACAAGACCGTGGATGCGCTGATGAAGCTGGATCTGTCTGCGGGTGTCGATGTGCAGATCAAGCTGAATTAGCTATTTTAAGTGCTGGCTGAAAATGTTTTCGGCCAGTACTTGTTTAGTCGGTATTAAATCCTGTATAATGCGCGGGCTTTGTTGCAGGGTATACGGTAGAGCTCTTGAGCGGCTTTCACTGTATTGGCCCCGGCGCAAAATTTCTTATTATCGTAAGTCCTTGACAAGCACGCCTGTTCGGGTGTTTCTGGATACTGCGAAAACTTAAGGTCGAGTAGCTGCGTACCAGTGTAGCCGGTCTCGAGAGAGCGATTTTAATATGACATCGTGGATCCCATGCCTTGCGTTTGGGCGCGGTGAACTGACTGGTTTTTCTCTGTTATGAGAAACCAGTTTTTTTTATTGAGCGGGAATCATCATGGCTATTGGAGTTGTGGGTAGAAAAGCGGGTATGACGCGCATCTTTACTGAAGATGGTGTCTCTATCCCTGTTAGCGTTGTTGAAGTGTTGCCGAACCGCATTACCCAGATAAAGACAACTGATACGGATGGCTACCAGGCCGTCCAGGTCACCACGGGTTCGCGCCGTGCGGCGCGTGTCACCAAGTCGATGGCGGGGCACTTTGCCAAGGCGGGTGTCGAGTCAGGTCGTGGCTTATGGGAGTTCCGGGTAGAAGGAGACGAGGCGGCCGAGATGGAAATAGGCGGTGAAATCAATGTTGGCATGTTTGAGGCCGGACAGAAAATCGATGTGATTGGCCGCAGCATAGGTAAAGGCTTTCAGGGTGGTATCAAACGCCACAATTTTTCCTCACAGGATATGTCGCACGGCAACTCGATTTCGCACCGCTCAAATGGCTCAATCGGGATGTGTCAGACACCGGGTCGTGTGATAAAGGGTAAGAAAATGTCGGGTCACATGGGTAACGTCAGGACAACGACTCAATCACTGGAGCTGGTTCGTGTTGATCAAGAGCGCGGCTTGCTGTTGATCAAGGGCTCGATTCCAGGCGCCAAAGGTGGCGATGTCATCATCAAGCCTGCGGTGAAAGCCTGAGCCGCTGGTTAATCAAGAGTTAATTAAAAGTAGAGACAACGATGGATCTGCAGTTACATAACAGTCAAGAAAAGGTTGCCGTATCTGATGCGGTATTTGCTGCCGATTATAAAGAAAGTCTGGTTCATCAGCTGGTGACTGCGTACATGGCTGCCGGCCGTGCGGGTACCAAGGCGCAGAAAAACCGCTCCGCTGTCAAAGGCGGAGGTGCAAAGCCATGGCGTCAAAAAGGGACGGGGCGTGCGCGTGCCGGAACCATACGCAGCCCGATATGGCGCAGCGGCGGTGTTACCTTTGCAGCTCAACCGCGCGATTATGCGCAGAAAGTCAATCGCAAGATGTATCGGGCCGGTATCCGCTCGATTCTGTCCGAACTGGCGCGTCAGGAGCGATTGATCGTTGTAGAAGACATTGCTGTTGATGCGCCGAAGACCAAGCAGTTGCTCGGCAAACTTGCAGACCTGGGTGTCAGCAGGACATTGATCGTAACAGAGACAGGCGATGAAAAACTGTACCTGTCGGCGCGCAATCTGCCTTATGTGGAAGTCAGTGATGTAGCTGGATTGAATCCGGTGAACCTGGTCCGCTATGAACACGTTGTCATTACGGTGGGATCCGTTCGCGCTATCGAAGAGTGGTTATCATGAATCAGGAACGTATGTATCAAATTCTGTTAGCGCCCCATGTGTCTGAGAAAGGCACGTTAATGGCGGACGAGAACAATCAGCATGTGTTCAAAGTCGCACTGGATGCGAGCAAAACAGAAGTGAAGCAGGCTGTGGAAGAATTGTTCAAGGTCAAGGTCGACAAAATCCGAATCCTGAACGTAAAAGGCAAGGCAAAACGTTTTGGTAATCGTCTGGGTCAGCGTTCGGATGTGCGTAAAGCCTATGTAACGCTGAAGCCTGACAATGATATTGATTTTGCAGGCACGCACTAGGATTAATTATTAGGGGCTCGAAGAAATGGCACTGGTAAAAACAAAGCCGACTTCTCCTGGACGCAGGTATGTCGTCAAGATTGTAAACAGCGGCTTGCACAAGGGTGCTCCACTGCGCTCGCTAACCGAAAGCAAAAGCAAGAGCGGTGGACGTAACAATAAGGGTCGCATAACCACGCGTCACGTTGGTGGTGGCCACAAGCAGGCCTATCGGATCATAGATTTTAAGCGTGACAAGGACGGTATTCCTGCGCGTGTTGAAAGGATCGAGTATGATCCGAACAGAAGCGCGAACATTGCTTTGCTGAGCTATCAGGACGGCGAGCGCCGCTACATCATTGCGCCAAAAGGCATCAATGCGGGTTCGATTTTGCAGTCGGGTACCGATGCTGCCATTAAGCCGGGTAACTGCCTGCCGCTGGCCAATATTCCCGTCGGTACCCAGGTACACTGCATCGAGATGAAACCAGGCAAGGGTGCGCAAATTGCAAGGGGCGCCGGTGCTTCAGCGCAGTTGCTGGCCCGTGAGGGTATCTACGCAACTCTGCGCTTGCGTTCAGGTGAAATGCGCAAGATCCATGTGAACTGCCGGGCAACCATCGGTGAAGTTGGAAATACCGAACATGGTTTGCGTTCGCTGGGAAAGGCAGGTGCATCGCGCTGGCGCGGCGTTCGCCCGACCGTTCGCGGCGTGGTCATGAACCCGGTCGATCACCCGCATGGTGGTGGTGAAGGTAGAACGTCAGGTGGCCGGCATCCGGTATCGCCCTGGGGTGTGCCAACCAAGGGTTACAGAACGCGCAGTAACAAGCGTACAGACGGTATGATTGTGCGCCGTCGCTTCAAGCGTTGATTTAGGCAGAATCAGGCTAAACAGACTTAGAGATTCGGGAGTATACAAGTGCCACGCTCATTGAAAAAAGGTCCATTTATTGATCATCACCTGATGAACAAGGTAAACACGGCCGTGGAAAACAGAGATCGCAAACCGATAAAGACCTGGTCGCGACGTTCTACAGTGTTCCCGGAAATGGTGGGCCTGACAATTGCAGTTCACAATGGCAGGCAACATGTGCCGGTTCTGATTAACGAGAATATGGTTGGCCATAAACTGGGTGAGTTTGCACTCAGTCGCACCTACAAAGGCCATGCCGCAGACCGAAAAGCGAAGTAGTCAATTATGGAAGTTACAGCTAAACACAGATTTGCTCGTATCTCACCGCAGAAATGTCGCCTGGTGGCTGATCAGATACGTGGCCTGCCGGTGGAAGATGCCCTGAACTCACTGACATTCGGTACAACAAAATCGGCCGCCATCATGAAAAAGGTGCTTGAGTCAGCCATTGCCAATGCTGAACACAATGAAGGTGCAGATATCGATGAGCTGAAAGTATCTCGTGTCTTCGTCGATGAGGGCCCGGTAATGAAACGACTAGAAGCACGCGCCAAAGGCCGTGCTAACAGAATTTTAAAGCGCACCAGTCACATTACCGTGTCAGTGGCTGACAGATAAGAGAGATTGTAATGGGACAAAAAGTACACCCGGTAGGTATTCGTCTTGGCATTTCAGCAGACTGGAACTCCAAATGGTATGCATCTTCTTCAGACTTTGCCAATCTGTTGAATGCGGATATCAAGGTCCGTGAATACCTGAAGAAGAAACTGGAAAACGCGAACGTCAGCAAAATACAGATCGAACGTCCTACGCGTGCTGCGGTGATCACAATACATACAGCGCGTCCCGGTGTTGTCATAGGTAAAAAAGGTGCTGATATAGAAAAGTTGCGTGAAGAGGTTGCGAAACTGATCGGGCTTCACATCAACAGCGTAAAAATCAATATCGAAGAAATTCGTAAGCCCGAACTGGATGCGCAATTGGTCGCCGAGAGTATTGCGCAGCAGCTGGAACGCCGCGTCATGTTCCGTCGTGCGATGAAGCGCGCCATCCAGAACACGATGCGTATGGGTGCAGAGGGCGTAAAAATCATGGTGGGTGGCCGTTTGAATGGTGCTGAAATTGCCCGCAGTGAATGTTACGCAGAAGGTCGAGTGCCTCTGCATACACTGCGTGCCGATATTGACTTCGGCTTTTCTGAAGCACTGACCACCTATGGAATACTGGGCGTGAAGGTCTGGATCTATAAAGGTGAGATCTTTGATCTTTACAAGCAGCAGGAAACAGAAACAACCAAGACAGCCGGTGCGAACTAGAGGAAAATACACGTGTTACAACCTAAACGCACAAAATTTCGCAAACAGTTTAAAGGTAAGAACCGCGGTCTGGCTCAGGCTGGCAATCGAGTCAGTTTTGGCGAATTCGGTCTTAAGGCGACAGAACGTGGCAGGGTGACTGCGCGTCAAATCGAGTCTGCCCGGCGTGCGATGACACGCCATATCAAGCGTGGTGGCAAGATTTGGATTCGGGTTTTCCCGGATGTGCCCATTTCCAGTAAGCCATTGGAAGTGCGCATGGGCAAGGGCAAAGGTAATGTCGACCACTGGATTGCGAAAATACAGCCTGGGGCCATCCTGTACGAAATGGAAGGCGTGAGTGAAGAGCTGGCGCGTGAAGCATTCCGCCTGGCTGCAAACAAGCTGCCGATTAAAACAACTTTTATCTCGCGTACGGTGATGTAATGGCGAATGCTACCGAATACAGAAACATGTCTGTCGAGGACCTGAAAAAAGAATTGATCGACTTACGTCGTGAACAGTTTAATTTACGCATGCAACGGGGCGCAGGCAATATGCCGAAGATTCACCGTTTTGGTGCTGTACGCAAAGATATTGCACGGATAAAAACCGTGTTGAATGAGAAAAACGAGGCAGGTAGCTGATCATGACAACAACTGAATCTTCAGATCAGGCAGAAGAAAAAGTACAGCGCACATTAACGGGTTCTGTAAGCAGCGATGCTATGGATAAAAGTATCACGGTTACCATCGAACGTCGTATCAAGCATCCTGTGTATGGAAAGTACATCAGTCGGTCGACCAAACTGCACGTGCATGATGAAAATAATGAATGTAACAAGGGCGATGTTGTTGTTATAGAACAATGCCGTCCAATGTCGAAAACAAAATCCTGGCGACTGGTAGAAGTCGTTGAGAAAGCAGGCGAAGCCTGATAGATCTTGGACTAAATCCTAGAGAGTCAACAAAGAGATAAGTAACGGGAAGCACTCATGATACAGATGCAAACAGTTTTAAATGCGGCTGATAACAGCGGAGCGCGTAAGGTACAGTGCATTAAGGTGCTTGGTGGTTCTCATCGTCGTTACGCTTCGGTTGGAGATGTCATCAAGGTCAGCGTTAAAGACGCGATTCCACGCGGAAAGGTCAAGAAGGGTGAGGTTTACAACGCCGTTGTAGTACGCACCACAAAGGGTGTCCGCAGACAGGATGGTTCCCTGATCCGCTTTGATTCAAATGCGGCTGTGCTGCTGAACAATGCTTTGCAGCCGATTGGTACACGCATATTTGGTCCGGTTACACGTGAACTCAGAACTGAAAGGTTCATGAAGATTATCTCGCTTGCGCCGGAAGTGTTGTAGGAGATGTCGACATGAAGCGTTTACGAAAAGGTGACCAGGTTATTGTTGTCAGCGGTAAAGACAAGGGTCGTCAGGGTACGATCCTGAAAGTGATGGCTGATGACCGTGTCCTGGTCGAGTCGATCAATATGGTCAGGAAACACACCAAGCCAAATCCAATGCAGGGTTTGGAAGGTGGTATTGTTGATAAAGAGATGCCACTTCACGTTTCAAATGTCATGTTATTTAATCCTGTGACTAACAAGGGTGATCGTGTTGGCTTCAAGGCTTTGGAAGATGGTCGCAAGGTTCGGTACTTTAAATCCAATGGTGAAGTCGTAGACGTTTAGGTTTTCTGATTATGGCTAGATTACAGCAGTATTACAAAGATACCGTCGTCAAGAAGTTGATGGACGAGCGTGGCTACAAGAATGTGATGCAGGTGCCGCGAATTGAAAAGATTACGATCAATATGGGCGTCGGCGAGGCTATCGGTGACAAGAAAGTGATTGAGAATGCTCTCGCTGATATGGAGAAAATATCGGGTCAAAAGCCGGTGACTACCCTCGCTCGAAAATCAGTGGCGTCGTTCAAAGTGCGTGATGGTTATCCGATCGGCTGCAAGGTGACTTTACGCAAGGATCGCATGTATGAATTTCTCGATCGCCTGATCAGTGTCGCTATACCGCGTATACGTGATTTTCGTGGTATGAGCCCGAAGGCATTTGATGGCCGTGGTAATTACAACATGGGTGTTAAGGAGCAGATCATTTTTCCTGAAATCGAGTACGAAAAAATTGATGCACTGCGCGGTATGGATATAAATATAACGACGTCAGCTACTAACGATGAAGATGCCCGTGCATTGCTGACGGCTTTTAACTTCCCATTTAAAAACTAAAAAAGAGATAGAGAACGCGGATATGGCAAAAGTTTCGATGGTGCAGCGTGAGCTAAAGCGCACACGCCTGGTAAAGAAATATGCAGAAAAACGTCAAGCCTTTCGAGCTGTGTTGAAAAGTACTGACGCGAGCATAGAAGAGAAGATGGAAGCACAAAAGCAGTTACAAATGTTACCGCGTGATTCCAGCCCGGCGAGACAGCGCAATCGATGCCGAGTCACGGGTCGACCACACGGCTATTTCCGTAAATTTGGTCTTTGCCGTAATAAACTTAGAGAAACAGCCATGCGTGGAGACGTTCCAGGTCTGGTTAAAGCGAGCTGGTAAGCGGGTAGGTGCAATCATGATGACAGATCCAATCGCTGACATGCTTACGCGAATCCGAAATGCACAATCTGCTGGCAAGGTGGATGTGAGTATGCCTTCATCTAAAGCAAAACGGGCTATCGCAGAGGTGATGAAGGAAGAAGGCTACATCGCAGATTATGCAGTGAGTAGTGGTACCCGGCCTGAACTTACGATTACCCTGAAATATTATCGGGGTGCTCCGGTGATCGACGACCTGAAACGTGTCAGTCGCCCTGGTCTGCGCATCTATAAAAACAAGGATGAACTGCCAAAAGTTCTCAATGGCCTGGGTGTAGCAATTATATCGACCTCTGCAGGTGTTATGACAGATAAAAAGGCCAGAGCAGAAGGGCGTGGTGGTGAAGTGATCTGTACGATTTGTTAAGACTTCGTTGATCATCATTTATTTAAGAGTTCTGAAATGTCACGTATAGCGAACAAACCGGTTGAAATTCCATCAGGTGTTGAAGTCAGCATTAATGGCAGTTCTATGTCAGTAAAAGGCAAGAATGGCACCCTGTCGATGGATGTGAACGAGAAAGTTGAGATCAATCAGCTAGACAATGTAATCAGCTTCAGTGGTAAGGACGGCGTCGATGGTGCCGTTGCCATGGCAGGCACGATGCGTTCTCTGGCAAACAATATGGTTGTTGGCGTCAGCCAGGGCTTCGAGAAAAAGCTTGAACTGATCGGTGTTGGTTATCGTGCCCAGGCACAGGGCAACAAACTGAACCTGACATTGGGTTTCTCTCACCCTGTTGTATACGACGTGCCGGAAGGCATCGCGATTGAAACACCAAGTCAGACTGAAATTATCGTCAAAGGTGCTGACAAGCAGCAAGTGGGCCAGGTTTCAGCGGATATTCGCGCCTACCGTCCACCAGAGCCGTACAAGGGTAAAGGTGTGCGCTACTCCGATGAGCGCGTGATACGTAAAGAAGCCAAGAAGAAGTAATTGAGGAAGCTCTGAATCATTCCATCCAGGAATTATCAGAGTACGAAAAATAAGAATGCGATTTTTATTTTTCTTCATTTTCAATCACAGTTGTGACTGAAAATGGTGGCATACACATGTGCCGCACGGAAACTTTGAATAACTCAGAGTTTCCTTAAGTGAATATATATAGTGAGCGGATGATCGCGATGAAATCGAAGAAAGAGAACAGACTGCGCAGAGCAAGAAGAACACGTGAAAAGATACGTGAGCTTGGTGCTCACCGTCTGAGTGTGCACCGCACACCACAGCATATTTATGCACAGGTCATCGATCCGGCCGGCGAGAAAGTTATTGCCAGCGCGTCGACTGTGCAAAAAGACATACGTGACGGCTTGAAATCGACAGGTAACGCAGAGGCTGCCGCAGCAGTGGGTAAAGCCATTGCCGAGAAATCTAAATCAGCCGGTGTTGATCAGGTGGCATTTGATCGTTCCGGCTTTAAATATCATGGCAGAATCAAGGCGCTGGCTGATGCTGCTCGTGAACACGGTTTGAAGCTGTAGACCGTAACAACAGGATTATACAATGGCAAACGTAGAAGCATCCGCATCGAAAGACGATCTGATAGAAAAATTGGTAGCCGTTAATCGTGTTGCCAAGGTGGTTAAAGGTGGTCGCCAGTTTGGTTTCACCGCACTCACCGTTGTTGGTGATGGGCGAGGTCAGATAGGTTTTGGTTATGGCAAGGCGAAGGAAGTGCCATTGGCGATTCAGAAGGCGATGGACCGTGCACGCAAGAATATGAAGAAGGTAGACCTGATCGGCGGTACATTGCAGCACGCGACCTATGGAGAACATGGTGCTGCCAATGTTTACATGCAACCTGCATCTGAAGGTACCGGTATCATCGCCGGTGGTGCAATGCGTGCAGTGTTCGAAGCTGTTGGTGTAAGGAATGTGCTTGCTAAAATCAACGGAACGCGTAATCCGGTCAATGTGGTTCGGGCAACGATCAACGGCCTGACCGGTATGGCTTCGCCTTCAGTCATTGCAGCCAAGCGTGGCAAATCTGTGGAAGAAATTTTGGGTTGAAGACATGGCCGAGAAAGAACTGAAGATAACACTAATCAAAAGCACTGCCGGCAGGTTGAAAAAACACAAGGCCTGTGTGCGAGGCTTGGGTTTGCGCCGTACGAATCACTCGGTTGTCGTTAAAGACACACCCGAAAATCGCGGCATGATCAATAAAGTGTCATACATGCTTTCTGTGGAAGACGCCTGATTCGAGAGGATATAGTATGCAATTAAATAACTTGCGTCCTGCTGAAGGCAGCAAAAAATCTAACAAACGTGTCGGTCGTGGTATTGGTAGCGGCTGGGGTAAAACCTGTGCGCGTGGCCACAAGGGCCAGAAATCCCGGTCGGGTGGATTTCATAAGGTCGGATTTGAAGGCGGTCAGATGCCTTTACAGAGGCGTCTGCCCAAAGTCGGATTTCTCTCGAGAACAGCAGACACGCGTGCCGAAGTCCGTCTGAATGAACTACATAAAGTCACCGCGGATGTCATTGACCTGCAGGCCCTGATTGATGCCGGGGTGGTGCCTGCTGTGACCAAGAAGGCAAAAATCATTGCTTCGGGTGAAATCAGCAAGGCTGTTGAGATAAGGGGCATTGGTGTAACTCCTGGTGCGCACAAGGCGATCGAAGCTGCCGGCGGAAACGTCCAGGCCTGATTCAGGTCTTGATCAATCGTTGAAGCTAAGGGTTTAGGTTAATATGAAGGAGCTAAAACAGCGTTTACTGTTCGTCGTTGGCGCGTTGATCGTGTTTCGGATTGGTGCCTTTATACCTGTCCCCGGCATCGATCCAACGGTGCTGTCTACGCTGTTCGATCAGCAAAAAGGCAGTATTCTTGGTGTCTTCAACCTGTTTTCGGGTGGCGCACTGGGGCGTATGTCGATTTTTGCGCTCGGCATCATGCCCTATATCTCGGCATCGATCATCATGCAGCTGCTGGCGGTTACTGTGCCCTCGCTGGAGCAGATCAAGAAGGAAGGTGAATCGGGTCGGCGTAAAATTGCGACCTATACCCGTTATTTTACCCTGGTGCTGGCAACTTTCCAGTCGATTGGCATTTCTACTGCATTGCAGGGTCAGTCGGTTGGCGTCAATGCGCTGGTACCCAATCCAGGTTTCGGCTTTGTGTTCACCGCTGCGGTGACACTGGTCACAGGGACCATGTTTCTGATGTGGCTGGGTGAGCAGGTAACCGAACGGGGTATAGGTAATGGTATTTCGATGATTATCTTTGCGGGTATTGTCGCCGGCTTGCCCAGCGCTATCGGCGGTACGCTCGAATTGGTGCGCACTGGTGAGCTGCACACACTGACAACGATCTTCCTTTTTATCATGGCGATTGCTGTCACCGGTTTTGTTGTTTTTGTTGAGCGAGGCCAGCGACGCATTACCGTGAATTATGCCAAACGCCAGCAGGGCAGGCGCTTATACGCCGCACAGAGCAGCCACTTGCCGCTGAAGCTGAATATGGCGGGTGTGATACCGCCAATTTTTGCCTCCAGCATTATTTTGTTTCCGGCAACCATGGGCAGCTGGTTCGGGCAGTCTGAAGGCATGCAGTGGCTGCAGGATATTGCAGGCACATTGGCTCCCGGTCAGCCAATTTACGTATTACTGTATGCGCTGGCGATTATATTTTTCTGCTTTTTCTACACAGCGTTGGTATTCAATGCGCGTGAGACAGCAGACAACCTGAAGAAGTCGGGTGCATTCATACCGGGAATACGACCGGGTGTCCAGACCGCGAATTACATTGATACGGTGATGACGCGGCTGACCTTTGTCGGCGCAATCTACATCACGCTCGTGTGTCTGCTGCCTGAATTTTTGATTTTGTACTGGAATGTGCCGTTTTATTTTGGTGGAACATCCCTGTTGATTATTGTCGTGGTCGTAATGGATTTCATGGCACAGGTTCAGTCGCATATGATGTCTCATCAATATGAAGGCCTGATGAAGAAGGCGAACCTGCAGAATTTTAAACGATAGTGAATCGGCATTAGCCGGAGTAGTGAGATGAAAGTACGTGCATCAGTCAAGAAGATGTGTCGCAATTGCAAAATCATCAAGCGCCATGGTGTTGTCCGTGTGATCTGTAGTGATCCGCGCCACAAACAGCGCCAGGGTTAGCAGCTGAACTGGTTGATTTGACGCATTTTAATAGCTAAAATTGCGCGCTTTGCCGCGCTCAAACGGGAATACAAATGGCTCGAATAGCAGGAATTAATATTCCACCGAACAAACATACTGTCATAGGGCTGACCTACATCTATGGCATTGGTCGCACGCGTGCGCAGGCAATCTGTGCGGCTACCGGTATTGCAGAGACCCAGAAAATTGGCGACCTCTCTGAAGACGTGCTGGAACAGCTGAGAAACGAGGTCGGCCGATACACCATCGAAGGCGATTTGCGTCGTGAAGTGTCCATGAGCATCAAGCGTTTGATGGATCTGGGATGCTATCGTGGAATTCGTCATCGCCGTGGTTTGCCGCTGCGCGGCCAAAGAACCCGTACCAACGCGCGTACCCGCAAGGGACCACGCAGACCTGTATCGAAGTAATTCGCAAGACTAGCGGAACAAAGTAATGGCTAAAGCTGAAACCAAAAAGAAAGTTAAACGCTCGGTAACCGATGGGATTGCCCATATTTATGCGTCGTTTAACAATACCATCATCACCATCACCGATCGTCAGGGTAATACACTGGCATGGGCAACAGCAGGCGGCTCGGGCTTCCGCGGCTCACGCAAGAGTACGCCATTTGCAGCCCAGGTTGCAGCTGAACGCGCCGGCACACGTGCGCTTGATTATGGTATGAAAAACCTCGACGTGATGGTGCGCGGACCCGGGCCTGGCCGTGAATCGGCTGTGCGTTCGCTGAATAACGTGGGCTTCAAGATCATGAACATTACCGATGTAACACCCATTCCGCACAATGGTTGCCGCCCGCCGAAACGGCGTCGTGTTTAATTCCGGAGAATATCCAAGTGGCTAAATATACTGGACCAAAATGCAAGCTCAGCCGTCGTGAAGGCGTTGATCTTGAATTAAAATCTGCATTGCGTCCGCTGGACAGCAAATGCAAGGCCGACCAGATTCCCGGTCAGCACGGGGCACGTCGCAGCCGACTGTCTGACTATGCCTTGCAATTGCGTGAAAAGCAGAAATTACGCCGTATCTATGGCGTGCTGGAAAAACAGTTCCGCAATTACTACAAGGCGGCGGCTAGCCAGAAAGGTTCAACGGGTGAGAACCTGTTGTCATTACTGGAGACACGTCTCGACAATGTCGTTTACCGCAGTGGATTTGGTGCCACACGTGCCGAAGCACGCCAGTTGGTCAATCATAAGGCGATCATGGTGAACAATCAGGTGGTGAACATACCTTCGTTTCAGGTGAAACAGAATGATGTGGTTAAAGTGCGTGAGAAGGCGAAAAAACAGACGCGCATAGCCGATTCCATCAATCTGGCAAAAGCGAGGGGCATCGTTGACTGGATTTCTCTGGATGAAAACAAGCTGGAAGCAACATTCAAGAATGTACCTGAACGCACCGATCTTCCACCCGATATCAACGAACAGCTCGTTGTAGAACTTTACTCCAAATAAGGGGGCGTTTAACGAATGTCAGAAGAGTTACTCACACCGCGTACGATCAACGTTCAGGCATATAGCGATACCCATGCCAAAGTTGCACTGGAACCGCTGGAAAGAGGCTTTGGCCATACGCTGGGTAATGCCCTGCGTCGTATTTTGTTGTCATCGATTGAAGGCAGTGCGATCACCGAAGCGCAAATCGAAGGCGTTGTACACGAATACAGTACGATGGATGGTGTCCAGGAAGATGTGCTCGAAATCCTGCTCAACCTGAAAGGTGTGGCGCTGCGCATGCACAACAACACCGAGGCGACAATTACGCTGAAGAAAGAGAGTGCAGGTGTGGTCACTGCGGGTGACATTGAAACCGGCCATGATGTCGAAATCGTCAACCCTGGTCATGTCATCGCCAACCTGAATGCGGAAGGCAAACTCAACATGACACTGAAGGTCAGCAAGGGCCGCGGTTACCAACCGATTACACGTCGCAAGGACGAGAACGAAAGTTCGGTCATCGGTAATCTGAAGCTGGACGCGTCGTATAGCCCGATCCGTCGCGTTGCCTACAATGTCGAAAATGCCCGTGTTGCACAGAGCACCAATCTGGACAAGCTGATTATTGATCTGGAGACCAATGGCACGGTCGATCCGGAAGCGGCGATCCGTACGGCGGCGACGATATTGCAGAACCAGCTGTCATCATTCGTCAACCTGCAGAGCATTGAAGACGAAACTGAGACCTACGTCGAAGCAGATATCGATCCAATCCTGCTGCGTCCGGTAGATGAGCTCGAACTCACGGTTCGTTCTGCTAACTGCTTGAAAGCAGAAAATATCTACTATATTGGCGACCTGATCCAGCGCACGGAAGTTGAGTTGCTCAGAACACCGAATCTGGGTAAGAAGTCGCTGACCGAGATCAAAGATGTTCTCGCATCGCATGGTCTGTCACTCGGTATTCAACTAGAAAACTGGCCACCTGCTTCAATCAGGGACAAGGAAGCCAGTTAAATTAACGTATCAGGTAATCATCATGCGTCATCGTAAATCAGGTCGTCATCTGAATAGAAACAGCAGTCATCGCAAGGCCATGTTCAGTAATATGGCGAACTCGCTGTTCGAGCACGAAATCATCAAAACGACCTTACCCAAGGCAAAAGAACTGCGCCGTGTTGCCGAGCCACTGATTACGCTGGCGAAGGAAGATTCCGTTGCCAAACGTCGTCTGGCATTTGCAAGCCTGGGTGACAAATCAACCGTTGGAAAACTGTTTAACGAGCTGGGCCCGCGATACAAAGCGCGTCCAGGCGGTTATACGCGCATCCTGAAATGCGGTTATCGTGCAGGCGATGCAGCACCGATGGCCTTCATTGAACTTGTCGATCGCCCGCAGGCGGATTCATCAGACGATTAACGCCCTGGTGAGAATTGCAGCGTAGCCTGTCATCAACGAAAAAAGCCCGCGTTTAAGCTGGCTTTTTTCTTTTGGAACTGGCAGATTCAGGGATTATCCGGTGCGTTTGATCTCGTCATCACGATAATGCGAGTCAGTCCAGCACGCCGGTAGCGCCTCGCCCGACAGAAACTGCAAATTCTCTTTGCTAAATTTCTCCGGATCCTGCAATTCTTCGCCAAAATGCAGGCGACCGACAATTTCACTATTGAACGGATCAAACAGGTCTTTCAGGCTAAGGACTTCTACTAAATGACCGTCATTCTTTTTCTTCAAAAACATAACTAACCTCCAGATTATTGCCTTATCTTACACCGATGCCGAGTCCAGACCCAAGCCCTAACTTAACCCGCATTTCTCACCAGGCGGCGTAGAAGGCTGATATGGCATTGGCTATCTAAAGTAAAGCCAGGATGACCCAAAATACCGTGTGTTATACAAGCCTGCCTATCACGGTTCAGGCTGGTCTTCGTGTGCGTAAGCTTGCTCTTCACTCAAACCGTAGCTATGGCTACGCTTTTCGCTCCAGAGCGGCGCTTACGCACACGAATCCTGCGCCTGCTCCCGTGATACTGGTGAGAAATGCGGGTTAAATCTTAGTGCTGAGGCGCTGAAACATAGGACACTGACTTGGCGTCCAGCTGACCCTCAACCTGCGGCCTTGCGCTTTCTGGTGGGTTTCAGCATGCGTTTCAGGTAGTGCCCGGTAAATGAATCCGGGTTCTCGGCCACCTGTTCGGGCGTGCCGCTGGCGATCAGTTGCCCCCCTTTGTAGCCGCCTTCCGGTCCCAGGTCGATAATCCAGTCTGCCGTTTTGATGATGTCCATATTGTGCTCGATGACGATCACGGTGTTGCCGTGGTCACGCAGGCGGTGCAGCACATCCAGCAACTGTTGCACGTCGTGAAAGTGCAAGCCGGTCGTCGGCTCGTCGAGGATGTAGGCGGTACGGCCGGTATCGCGCTTGGATAATTCACGCGACAGCTTGATGCGTTGCGCTTCGCCGCCGGACAGCGTCGTTGCGCGCTGACCCAGGGTGATGTAGGAAAGGCCAACATCCATCAGTGTCTGCAGCTTTCTTCTGATCACCGGAATTGCGTCAAAGAAAACCAGAGCGTCTTCGACGGTCATCTCCAGCACTTCATGGATGTTCTTGCCCTTGTACTTGATTTCCAGTGTTTCGCGATTGTAGCGTTTGCTCTGGCAAATATCGCAAGGTACATACACGTCGGGCAGAAAATGCATTTCGACCTTGATGACACCGTCCCCCTGGCAGGCTTCGCAGCGTCCACCCTTGACATTGAAGCTGAAGCGCCCTGGCTTGTAACCACGTGAACGTGCTTCCTGGGTAGCAGAAAACAGTTCGCGTATCGGGGTGAACAAACCGGTATAGGTGGCGGGATTCGAACGCGGCGTTCTGCCGATCGGGGCCTGGTTGATCTCGACGACCTTGTCAAAATATTCTATTCCCTGGTGCGAATCGTGTGGTGCTACCGACATGGAATTGCCATTAATTTCGCGTGCCAGGATCGCGTACAGGGTGTCATTCACCAGGGTTGATTTTCCGGAGCCCGAGACGCCGGTAATGCAGGTAAACAATCCCACCGGGAAATCGACATCCAGATGCTGAAGATTATTACCGCTGGCCCCCTTGATGCTGAAAACGTCGGCGCTCAGCGGTGTGCGTTTGGCGGGCACTTCGATTTGCTTGATACCGGCAAGATACTGCCCGGTGATTGAACGTTTGTTGGCCATGATCTTCCGCGGAGCGCCTGCGGCGATGACTTCACCACCATGTACACCGGCACCCGGACCGATATCGATCACGTGGTCAGCACTGAGGATCGCATCTTCGTCATGTTCGACCACGATGACCGTGTTACCTATGTCGCGTAAGTGTGTCAGCGTACTGAGCAGGCGGTCGTTGTCGCGCTGGTGCAGGCCAATGGAAGGCTCGTCGAGTATATACATAACACCGACCAGGCCCGCTCCTATCTGGCTGGCCAGTCGAATACGCTGCGATTCGCCACCAGACAGGGTGTCCGAACTGCGCTCCAGCGTCAAATAATCCAGGCCGACGTTCACCAGGAACTGTAGCCGTGCCGAGATTTCATTGTTGATTTTGGCCGCGATTTCACCGCGTTTGCCGGTCAGGTTCAGCACCGCGAAAAATTCAAGGGCCCTGACAATGGGCATCCTGGTGATATCCGGCAAGGTTTTGTCGTTGATGGTCACATGCCGTGCCGCCTGATTCAAACGACTGCCATGGCAGGTAGGGCAGGCCTGCTGTGACAGGTATTTTGCCAGTTCATCGCGGACCACATTGGACTCCGTTTCACGGTAGCGGCGCTCCATATTGTGCAGCACACCCTCAAATGCATGCGTTCGTTTGCGGCTGCGTCGACCGCGATGCCCGGGGAGGACGAACTCAATCTTCTCCTTGCCGCTGCCGTACAACAGGAGTTGCTTGATGCTGTCGTCAAGTTCTTCGTAAGGCACTTCGATGTCAAAGCCATAGTGATCGGCGAGTGCACTGATTATGCCGAAATAGTACGCATTGCGACGATCCCAGCCGCGGATCGCACCTCCTGCCAGACTCAGATGGGGATTGGCGACGACACGGTCAGGATCGAAGAATTGCTGGTTGCCGATACCATCACACTCGGGGCAGGCGCCGGCTGGATTATTGAAAGAAAACAGTCTGGGTTCAAGCTCCTGCAAACTGTAGCCACAACTGGGGCAGGCAAAACGTGCCGAAAACACCAGGTCTGCCTGTCCACTGTCGTCCATCCAGGCGACAATGGCGACATCGTCGGCGAGGTGCAATGTGGTCTCGAATGATTCGGCCAGTCTCAGCTTGATATCATTGCGTACCTTGAAGCGATCGACCACGACTTCAATGGTATGTTTCTTGTTCGCTTCGAGTTCGGGCACGGCATCGAGTTCGTACACCGTACTATCGACCCGGGCACGCAGAAATCCCTGCTGTTTTAGATCGGCGATCAGTGCCTGGTATTCGCCTTTGCGTCCCCTGACCACCGGCGCCAGCAGCATCAGACGGGAGTTTGCCGGCAGCGACAGAACCTGGTCAACCATCTGGCTGACCGTTTGTGCCTCCAGCGTGGTGTTGTGTGTCGGGCAGCGCGGTGTGCCGGCACGGGAAAATAGCAGTCTCAGATAATCGTAGATTTCGGTCACGGTGCCGACCGTCGAGCGTGGATTGTGCGATGTGGTTTTTTGTTCGATGGAAATAGCCGGTGACAGGCCCTCGATGTGGTCGACATCGGGTTTCTCCATCATCGACAGAAACTGGCGGGCGTAGGCTGAAAGCGATTCCACGTAACGGCGCTGGCCTTCGGCAAAAATGGTGTCAAAAGCCAGCGAGGATTTGCCAGAGCCCGAGAGGCCGGTGATCACGATGAGCTTGTCGCGCGGGATATCGAGGTCGATGTTTTTCAGATTGTGGGTGCGGGCACCGCGGATCTGGATTGTATCCATAACTGCATATCAGTGGGTAATACCAATCTGCTAGAATGCCGTGCTTATATGATTCGGGTCAAGTATTGTGTCGGTATTTCAGGAAAATCTGGGTAAGATCGAGCGTCGCGCAGGCCTGTCGCTCGCGCTGATCTATGCTTTTCGTATGCTCGGCCTGTTCATGATCATGCCGGTGTTCGCCTTGTACGCTGAACAGCTTCCCAATACAACACCGCTGCTGACAGGTCTGGCACTGGGGATCTACGGACTCACCCAGGCACTGCTGCAGATACCGTTTGGCATGCTGTCTGATCGTATCGGACGCAAGCCGGTGATTCTGGGTGGACTGATGATTTTTGCGCTGGGCAGCCTGGTGGCTGCCTATGCTGAGACCATCCATGGCATCATCCTTGGGCGTGCCCTGCAGGGCTCGGGCGCGATCGCTGCCGCTCTGATGGCACTGGCGGCTGACCTTTCCCGTGAAGAACATCGTACCAAGATGATGGCCCTGATCGGTGCCAGCATCGGTGTCGCATTCGCCGCTTCGATGGTGCTGGGCCCTGTGGTCAACGAGTGGGTCGGTGTCTCCGGAATTTTTGCCATTACCGCAGTACTGGCGTTGATTGGTATTGCGATACTGTATCTGATCGTGCCGGACCCGTTGCGCACCCATTTTCACAGGGATGCCGAAGTACAATCCGGTGCGCTGGCGGATGTGCTCAAAGACGAGCAGCTACTGAGGCTGGATGCCGGCATATTCATACTGCATTTTGCTCTGATGTGCGTGTTTCTGGTGATCCCGCTAGAGTTGCGGGATAAAGCCGGACTTGCCGTCGCCGATCACTGGAAACTGTATCTGCCGGTATTCGTGCTGTCTCTGGCCATAATGCTGCCCTTTGTCATCATTGCCGAGCGCAATCGCAAGATGAAACAGGTATTTCTCGGTGCCATCATGATCCTGTTGCTGGCACTGGCCGGTTTCCTGTTTGCCGTTGATCTGGTGACGCTGGCGCTGGCTCTTGTGCTGTTTTTTGCCGGCTTCAATTTACTCGAAGCCTCACTGCCATCGCTAATTTCGAAAACATCACAAGCCACACTGAAAGGCACCGCCATGGGCGTGTATTCAAGCAGCCAGTTTATGGGAGCGTTCGCCGGTGGTGTCGTCGGTGGAGCAGCGCATGGCCTGTGGGGTATCGACGGCCTCTATATGACCGTGATTGCAGCACTGTTGCTGTGGCTGCTACTTGCTGCAAGCATGCAGCAGCCCCGTTATCTGAGTACCTATTTGCTCAATGTCGGCATCCGCAATGAGTCTGAAATAGCGGGCCTGACGCGCCAGCTGGCGGCAGTCGCCGGGGTTGCCGAAGTCTCTGTGATCGCAACAGAAGGCGTGGCCTATTTGAAGGTGGAAAAGCATGTCCTTGATGACGAAAAACTGTTATCGTTTGCGGTTTATGAAAACTGATCCGTGAACGATGGAGTAATCAATAATGGCACGTGGTGTTAATAAAGTCATCCTGGTTGGTAATTGTGGCAAGGACCCTGAAACTCGTTATATGCCCAGCGGTGGTGCAGTCACCAAAATCACGATAGCGACATCGGATAGCTGGAAAGACAAGCAAAGCGGAGAGCAGAAAGACCGCACCGAATGGCACAATGTGGTGTTTTTCGGTCGCCTTGGCGAAATCGCAGGCGAGTACCTGCGCAAGGGTTCCCAGGTCTATATCGAGGGCAGCCTGCGTACCAACAAGTGGCAGGATAAAAGCGGGAATGATCGCTATACCACCGAAATCGTTGCCAACGAAATGCAAATGCTCGGCGGCCGTCCCGCGGGCGACAGTTATGCGCCCGCGCAAAACACGTCCAGCAGCCGGCCCGAGCCGGTGACAACAACGGCCGATGACGCGTTCGATGATGATATTCCGTTCTGATGCTGGACAAGGCCTGACTGAAAAAATATA
The DNA here is from genome assembly GCA_942492025.1 of uncultured Gammaproteobacteria bacterium. GTDB lineage: Bacteria > Pseudomonadota > Gammaproteobacteria > SZUA-229 > SZUA-229 > JABDQW01. The sequence continues at coordinate 353,042 of CALODJ010000004.1, forward strand.
CGTTTCAACGCAAAGACGCGGAGACGCAGAGACCGCAAAGAGAAATCTGTTGAGGTATGTAATCCTGGTTTTTCACTCGATTACCCCGAAATGGTCGGAACAGACTGCGAAATGGTCCTCCTGGTGGCGTCATGATTTGTCAGATTTCATAGGTAGAAGGGTGCGCCGTGCGCACCAATTTTCCGGGATTTGTGTATCAGCCGGATAATGGCGCGCACTGCTTCACCCTGCGCGTCATCATTTCCGATGAGAATTTGTTGTAGTCGACATAATTCTCTGAATTCACTCGGCATTCTTTGTGCCTCCGGGTCCTGGCGGTGAAAAGATGTGCCTAATGCCGCCGAATCAGCTTTCAATCAGCTATTTTGACCAATTAACTTATTGATATTTTCGGCAGATTTCACTATCATTTGCACCCAAGAAGTGAGATGTGGCTTTCTGTTGTTTTGCTACTCTCCACTGCCTAGTGTACTGACTATGTGATTACACCGAGACAGTACCGGGCTTATACGAGGAATTTTCTATTAAGGCTCCGTTTACGGGGCCTTTTTGTTAGTGTCAATAAATTCTGGCCAAGACGGTAGGTTGAACTTTGATACACCGGAACCTGACTCAGTTGTGGGATCTGCTTGAACCGGTAGTCGCTGGCATGGGATACGAGCTGGTTGAAATAGAATACAACCCGAGCTCCAGGCATGGTTTGCTGAGGCTTTATATCGACCACGATGATGGTATACAGCTCGATGATTGCACCGACGTCAGTAACCAGGTCAGTGCATTGCTTGACGTGGAAGATCCAATCCCGGGGCACTACAACCTGGAGGTATCATCACCGGGGATGGACCGGCCGCTACGCACCATCAGGGACTTTGAACGATTCACTGGGGAAATCGTCAAGCTTAAGACCGCGATGGCGATTGATGGCCGGCGAAACTTTAAAGGTCGGTTGTGTGGTATTGATGGTGACGAAATCAGCATTGAATGTGATGGCCAGCAGTTTAATCTTTCGCTGGCATCGATAGAAAAAGCGCGACTTGTGCCCGATTTTGGCGAATAAGTTGCATACAAGCATAACGGGAGTAACCGCATAATGAATAAAGATATTCTCTATGTAGCGGACGCTGTTTCGAATGAAAAGGGTGTCGATAAAGAGATTATCTTCGAGGCAATCGAAGCTGCACTGGCGACGGCAACTCGCAAGAAGAATGCCAAAGACATCGAAGTGCGTGTGGATATCGATCGTGAAACCGGTGATTATGAAACATTTCGCCGCTGGCTGGTGGTTGAAGATAGTGGTGAAGGTTTGGAAAATCCACTCGCTGAAGTGACACTGGGAGCCGCCCGTATGGACGACCCGGATATTGAACCTGGCGATTATGTCGAAGAGAAAATTGAATCTGTCGAGTTTGGACGTATTGCAGCGCAAACGGCAAAACAGGTCATTGTACAGAAGGTGCGTGAGGCTGAAAGGGCCCGTGTCATCGAAGCCTATCAGGGTCGTGAGGGCGAGCTGATCATGGGGACGGTGAAACGCGTTGAACGTGGCAATGTCTATCTCGATCTCGGCGAAAACGCCGAGGCATTTATTCCACGTGAGGAGATGATCCCCAAAGAGGCCGTGCGCACGGGTGACCGGATTCGCGGCTACCTGAAAGAAGTGCGGGCAGAAGCACGTGGCCCACAACTGTTTGTTAGCCGCACAGCACCGGAGTTTCTGGTCGAGCTGTTCAAACTGGAAGTGCCTGAAGTTGATCAGGGTCTGCTGAATATAATCGGCGGCGCCCGTGATGCGGGTTCGCGCGCGAAGATAGCCGTGCAGTCACTCGATTCACGTCTGGATCCAGTGGGCGCCTGTGTGGGTATGAGGGGTTCACGGGTACAGTCGGTCTCGAATGAGCTGGCTGGCGAGCGTGTTGATATTATATTGTGGGATGAAAATCCGGCACAGTTTGTGATCAATGCCATGTCGCCCGCCGAGGTCACCTCCATCGTTGTCGATGAAGACACGCATGCGATGAACATCGCCGTTGAAGAGGACAAGCTAGCGATGGCTATCGGTCGAGGTGGACAAAATGTCCGTCTGGCGTCAGAGCTCACCGGCTGGGAACTGAACGTGATGACCGAGAAAGAAGCTGAAGAGCGCAGTGACGAAGAAAACCAGCGATTACTGGATGAATTCAAGCAGAAGCTCGATGTTGATGATGAAGTGGCCGGTATTCTTGTGGCTGAGGGTTTTTCTACCATCGAAGAGGTGGCTTATGTTCCGGAGGCCGAGCTTGATTCAATCGAAGAGTTTGACGCTGAAATCGTCACAGAACTGCGCAACCGTGCACGGGATTATCTGTTGACCCAGGCAATTATGCAGGAAGAAGTGTTTGAAGGCGGGCAGCCGGCAGAGGATCTTTTACAGATGGAAGGCATGGATGATGATACTGCGATACGCCTGGCTGCAAAAGGTATTTGTACGATGGAAGACCTCGCGGAACAATCGGTTGATGAACTGATGGTGGTTGACGGTATGAATGAGAAACACGCGTCAGAGCTGATCATGAAAGCACGTGAGCCATGGTTTGCGGCGGAAGAACAATAGGCGGTAAAGAGTAAAGAACAATGGCAGAAGTTACTGTTAAACAGCTTGCCGAAGTCGTCGGTACGCCGGTTGAGCGTTTGCTTGAACAAATCAAGGACGCTGGCCTGTCAGCAGATAATGCTGAAGCGCGAATATCTGATGAAGATAAATTGCAGTTGCTGAGCTATCTGCGTGGTCAGCATGGTAAGCGTAAATCGAGCATTTCGGCCTCGGATAAGCCGGCCGGAAAAATAACCCTCAAACGCAGATCCGTCAGCGAACTAAAGGTTGGAGGTGGCGCCAGCGGGAGAGGCAAGACCGTGGCTATCGAGGTAAGAAAAAAACGCAGCCTGAGCAGGCAGCAACCTGCTGCTGTGGTTACAGAAGAGCACAAACCCGAAGCGCTGGAAGAACTGGAAAAGCTGCGAGCTGATCAACAGCAGCGCGAACTCGAACGTGAACGTGAGCAGCAAAAACGCCGCGAGCGCGCAGAGAAAAGAGAGCTGGAAGAGAAGCAGGAAGAAGAGCGCAAGCAAGCAGCGCTGGCAAAAAAACAGGCTGAACAAGAAGCGCTCAAACAAAAGCAGGTCAAGCCTGCGGCCAAAGAAAAACCAGCATCCAGAGAAGAAATAGAACTTGCAGAAGCGCGTGCTGACAAGGTCGGTGGCAAGCGCGTCAAACACGGAAAGCACAAACATGACAAGGACAAGACACTCTATGGTCGTGAAGAACTGCACGTTGCCACCGAGAAAAGCGGAAAACGCAAGAAGGGCAAGGTGAGAACTGCTGCCGGGGTTGTAACAGAGACAAAGCATGGTTTCGAACGACCGCTTGCACCGATCAAGCACGATGTGATCATCCCTGAAACCATCACCGTTGATGAACTTGCCAAGCGCATGACCATGAAAGCCGCCGAGCTCATCAAGGAATTGATGAAGATGGGGGTGATGGCAACCATCAACCAGGTCATCGATCAGGATACGGCGACGCTGGTGGTTGAAGAGCTGGGGCACAATCCTATTACCGTCGGTGCTGATGACCGAGAGAAGTCCTTGTTGACCGGCAGTGAAGAGGAATACGAGAAAACAGTACGACCGCCAGTTGTGACGATTATGGGGCATGTTGATCACGGTAAAACATCATTACTGGACTACATCCGTCGTTCGAAAATTACATCGGGAGAAGCTGGCGGCATTACCCAGCATATTGGTGCCTATCATGTCGAAACCGACAAGGGTGTCATTACCTTTGTCGATACACCTGGGCACGCCGCATTCACCAGCATGCGCGAGCGTGGTGCGATGGCAACCGATATCGTTATCCTGGTGGTTGCTGCCGATGATGGTGTTATGCCACAAACGGTTGAAGCAATACAGCATTCAAAGGCCGCGGGCGTTCCCATCATCGTCGCAGTGAACAAGATCGACAAGGAGGATGCAGATCCTGAACGCGTCAAAACTGAATTGGGTGTTCACAAGGTCCTCCCTGAGAATTGGGGCGGCGAAAATATGTTTGTCAATGTTTCCGCGGCCACCGGTCAGGGCGTTGACGATCTGCTGGATGCTATCTTGCTGCAGGCCGAGTTGCTAGAGCTCAAAGCGGCAAAAGAAGGCAGGGCCCGAGGCGTCGTGCTCGAGTCATCGCTGGACAAGGGGCGCGGTGTCACCACCACGGTGTTGGTTCAGGAAGGTACCCTTAAACGAGGCGATATTCTGCTCGCTGGCGAAGAATTTGGCAGGGTGCGAGCGATGTTCGATGAGAACGGCATGGCTGCTGAAGAAGCCGGACCTTCTATACCGGTCGCCGTGATCGGTCTATCCGGAACACCCAGTGCGGGTGATGCAGTACAGGTTGTTGAAGACGACCGTAGCGCGAGAGAGGTTGCCCAGAATCGTCGCACCAAACAGCGGGACAAACGTCTCGCCAGCCAGCAACAGGCCAAGCTCGATTCACTGTTTGATCAAATGAAATCGGGTCAGGTCAACACATTGAATGTCCTTCTCAAGGCCGATGTACAGGGTACGCTTGAGGCAATCCGGGACGCTTTGACTAAACTGGCTGCGGATAACGAAGAAGTTGATGTCAATATCGTTGGTTCCGGTGTCGGCGGTATCAACGAAACCGATATCAGTCTCGCTGCTGCCTCCAATGCTATCGTTATCGGCTTTAATGTCCGTGCCGATGCGTCAGCACGACGTGCGGCCTCCGAACGTGGCGTGGAGCTGAATTACTACAGCATTATTTATGAGCTTATTGATGAGGTGAAATCTGCACTGGTCGGTATGCTGGCGCCGGAATTCCGCGAAAATATCATCGGTCTGGCAGAAGTAAAGGATGTATTCAAGTCACCACAGTTTGGTGCGGTTGCCGGTTCAATTGTGACGGAAGGCGTGATCAAGCGTAATCAGCCAATTCGTGTTTTACGTGATAACGTAGTCATATATGAAGGCGAGCTCGAGTCTCTGCGACGATTCAAGGATGATGTTCAGGAAGTCAAGAGCGGTACCGAGTGCGGCATCGCAGTGAAAAACTACACCGATGTCAGGGTGGGTGATCAGATCGAGGTCTACGAACGCGTCCAGCAAGAGCGCACTCTGTAGCAGGAAATGATTTCAGCGTTCCATATTCCATACGGCGTTAAAAATCATTTCGGAATGCTCATGTACTTTGTGTACACTACGCTTCCTCAATGATTTTTGCCTTGTCTGGAAACGCTGAAATCATTTCTCAACAGCATAGCTGAATTCCTACTTGATTTTTTAAATACGGTTAGAAATGCCCAGAGAATTTTCCCGTAACCAGCGCATGGCGGAACAGATCCGTCGCGAGTTGTCTGATATAGTTCGCGATGAACTCAAGGACCCGCGCATGGGCCTGTGTTCCTTTACTGCGGTGAAGCTCAGTCGTGATCTGAGTCATGCGGTTGTGTTCTGCACGGTGCTCGATGACACGCATCGCGATGAGACCATCGGGACATTGAACCGTGCGTCCGGTTTCATTCGTAGCCAGATTGCCTCGCGCATTCGCGCGCGCACAGTTCCTGTGCTGAAGTTCATCAATGATGACAGTGTCGAACGCGGTGCGGCCATGGAAGCGTTGATCGAAAAAGCCATCAAATCTGACGAACAGCATCATCATGACAATAAGGGTCGATCGAATGGCCAGGCGTAGAAGAAAGGGTCGTGCTGTAAGCGGTGTGCTGCTGCTGGACAAGCCAGCAGGCATAACCTCCAATAAAGCACTGCAGCAGGTCAAGCATCTCTACCGTGCAGCCAAGGCCGGGCACACCGGTAGTCTGGACCCGCTGGCAACCGGCATGTTGCCGATATGCCTGGGAGAAGCGACAAAAATATCGGCTTTTCTTCTGGACGCCGACAAATGCTACCAGGTGAGTTGCCGCCTCGGTGAAACCACCAGTACGGCAGATGCCGATGGCGATGTCCTGAACATCAGGGAATGCGCACATGTTACCTTGCAGGATGTCGAAAAGCTGAAGCCCCGCTTCAGTGGCAGCATTTCACAGATTCCACCGATGTATTCAGCTGTCAAACACCAGGGTCAAAGGCTATACGCACTCGCCCGTGAAGGCATCGAAGTTGAACGCAAGCCCCGAACTGTGCAGATTCACCAGCTGCTGTTTCAGTCCTTGCATGAATGTACGCTCGAGCTTGAAGTGGCTTGCTCGAAGGGCACGTATATTCGAACGCTGGTCGAAGATCTGGGTGAGGCGCTCGGTTGCGGTGCCCATGTTGTCGAGCTGCGTCGGTTGAGTGTTGGGCCATTTGATGGCGGCATGGTGTCCATCGATGAACTCGAAGCGGCGGCCGCCCGTGATGCGGATCAAGGATTTGCCGCGCTTGACGGCTATTTGCTGCCCATTGACAGCGGCATTGCCCACTGGCCGGATATACACCTGAATCCCGACGCGGCTTTTTATTTGAAACAGGGCCAGTCTGTGCTGGTCCCGCATGCGCCAACGCAAGGCTGGGTGCGTATCTATGATCAATCCCGGTTCCTCGGTGTCGGTGAAATACAAGATGACGGCAAGGTGGCACCACGCAGGATGATACAGGCAAGTGCCTGAAAAAATGAGATGATTTGCATTTGCTGCCCGGCCATTCCGTGATAAAATCGCGAACCTTTTTTATTGAGTGTAAGTACAGATTTCGGAGTCTCCATGTCGCTATCGACCATAGAAAAAACGGGAATAATTGAAAAATATCAGCGTGAACAAGGGGATACGGGTTCACCTGAGGTGCAGGTTGCACTGCTAACGGCAAGAATTACCCAGTTGACAGATCATTTTCAAACACACAAACACGATCACCATTCGCGTCGTGGCTTATTACGTATGGTAAACCAGCGCCGTAAGTTGCTGGATTACCTCAAGGGTAAAAGCCAGGATCGCTATAAAGAGCTGATCTCGAGCCTTGGCTTGCGTCGGTAGATCATTCAAAAAATCAGCATTCAATAAATCAGACAGACAACGATCGGGTATCGGGAAACAATAACGTGACACCAACAGCAATCAAGAAAACATTTCAGTACGGTGAGCACACCGTAACTATGGAAACAGGTGAGATCGCGCGCCAGGCATCCGGTGCAGTGATGGTCCGCATTGCGGATACCGCTGTCTTTGTGACAGCCGTAGCGATGAAGGAATCGGATCCAGGCAAGGATTTCTTCCCGATGACAGTCAACTATCAGGAGCGTACCTACGCCGCCGGCAAAATTCCGGGTGGATTCTTCCGCCGCGAAGGTCGTCCGAGTGAAGTTGAAACGCTGACTTCCCGCCTGATTGACCGACCCATCAGACCACTCTTCCCCAAAGGCTTTACCAACGATACCCAGATCGTAGCGACGGTTGTTTCAGTGTGTGATGAGATAGACCCTGAAATTCCGGCCATTATTGGTGCATCGGCGGCACTATCGATTTCTGGCATGCCGTTTAAAGGTCCGTTGGGTGCGGCCCGGGTAGGTTATACGGATGGGGAGTATATCCTCAATCCGTCAAAAGCAGCTCGTGAGACGTCAGGTCTCGACCTGGTGGTCGCCGGCACCGAGCATGCCGTACTCATGGTCGAGTCTGAGGCGAGAATGTTATCTGAAGAGGTGATGTTAGGTGCGGTACTGTTCGGCCATGAGCAGATGCAAACGGTAATCAGCGCCATTAAAGACCTCGCGGCTGAAGTGGGTACCCAGCCCTGGGAATGGGCAGCAGCAGCTGCAGATGAAGCCCTTGCTGAGAAACTGGCTGATGGTTACACGGCATTGTTGACAGAAGCCTACCAGATCGCTGACAAGTTACAGCGTCAGGATGCCGTCAAGGCAGCGCGCAATGCAGCGATTGAAGCCCTTGCGATGGGTGAGGGCGATGAAGGCTGGAGTGAGATGGCTGTGCTGGATGCTTTCGGCAAGCTTGAAAAGAAAATAGTACGCGGCCGAATTATTGCAGGTGAAAAGCGTATCGATGGCCGCAGTAACAGCGATGTGCGCCAGATCAGTGTTCGCACAGGTGTGCTGCCCAGAACGCACGGTTCAGCTTTGTTCACGCGAGGTGAAACCCAGGCGCTTGTCGTAACCACACTGGGCACATCGCGCGATGCACAGATCATTGATGCGCTTGATGGTTCCTATCGCGAAGCCTTCATGTTGCACTATAACTTTCCGCCCTACTGCGTGGGTGAAACCGGCATGGTAGGCAGCCCTAAACGTCGGGAAATCGGCCATGGCCGATTAGCAAAACGCGGTGTGCTCGGTGTCATGCCGACTGAAGAGGAATTCCCGTACACGATCCGGGTCGTTTCAGAGATTACCGAATCGAATGGTTCGAGCTCGATGGCTTCGGTGTGCGGCACCAGTCTCTCTTTGATGGATGCCGGTGTGCCATTGAAGGCTCCTGTTGCCGGTATTGCGATGGGCCTGATCAAGGAGGGCGACGACTTTGCCGTACTGAGTGATATTCTGGGCGATGAAGACCATCTGGGCGATATGGATTTTAAAGTTGCAGGAAGTGCTGATGGTATTTGTGCGTTGCAGATGGATATCAAAATCGACGGTATCACCCGTGAAATCATGCATACAGCACTGGAACAGGCAAAACAGGGGCGCCTGCATATTCTCGGTGAAATGAACAAGGTCATCTCTGAAACGCGTGAAGAAATGTCGCAATACGCACCGCGCTACCTGACACTGAAGATACATCCGGACAAGATCCGTGACGTGATCGGTAAAGGCGGTGCTGTGATTCGTGCACTGACTGAAGAGACCGGCGCCATGATCGATATCGATGATGAGGGCAATGTAAAGATTGCCTCCAGTGATCTGGCCGCCGCTGAAGATGCAAAAAGCCGTATCGAGCAGATCACGTCAGACGCAGAGGTGGGTGCGATCTATGATGGCACCGTGAAAAAAATCATGGACTTTGGCGCCTTCGTCGAGATTCTTCCGGGCAAGGATGGCCTCGTGCATATTTCACAAATCTGTGAAGAGCGCGTGGAAAAAGTCACAGACAAACTGGCCGAAGGTGATGTGGTCAAGGTCAAGGTTCTGGAGATCGATCGTCAAGGCCGCATACGCCTGAGTATGAAAGCGGTTGAGGATGCTGCAGCCTGAGCGCACCGCAGCCATAGTCTGCCGTGTATTAAAAAAAGGAGCCACAGGCTCCTTTTTTATTGCCGGGACGATTAGCCCGGATGTTGCACGAAGGTGGACCCAGAATCTCGAACATTTGCGCCTAGATTCCAAATCCTTTGTGCAATATGCGGGTCAGGTTTTGTGTCTTTTTACGAATTTGCGCTAAACTCACTATCAGGTTTATTCGTTGGAGAGGACAGTGAATACAATAATAATAAAACGATTTCAGGGTATCGTGGTGTGCAATCTTCTAATTCTCGGGATGACAGCGTGTTCATCGGAGCCAGCACCCTGGACCCGGCCGGACGAATCACCCTGGAGTGAGACATCTGCGGCGAGCGAGCGTACTGCAGAAGAGCCGGTAATGGTTGAAGAGCCCATGGTGATCGATGAACCCATGGAAGAGAGTATGCCGGAACGTTTCGCGGAACCGGTTATGATTGAAGAACCGGTACCCGTGGTTGCGACCGTCGCTGTGTCTGAGCCTGAACCCGAAGCACTTTCTCCGGAAGAGCGGATCATGGCGATGGATACCGGCTACGCTGTCCAGATTTTCGCGAGCAGCGCTATGAGCGGAATAGATCAATTCAAGTCCGATTATGGACTGGATGATATGCTCGCAGTCAGAACGGACCGTGATGGTTCAGTCATGTATGTACTTGTGAGTCCGCAACCAGACCGCAACAGTGCAACGGTTGTAGCCGCTGATTTGCAGCAGAAAACGGGTACCAAACCCTGGGTCCGTGCGATACAGGGCCTGCAGAAGGTTGTTGCTCAGTAAGACCCCCTGATAGCCGTTAAGTCGCACGAGAAGGGCCGGATTTCCGGCCCTTGTTTATGCGGGCTGGGTGAAATATTGCGGTATTTCTGCGCCCGGCGCATCGATACCGTTTTCGTAACATAACTGTACGATTTTTCTTCGCGCCTCTATCGAGTCATGTTCCTGTCAGAGACAAACACACGCTAATCGATTGACCTGCCTGCTGGATAATGCTCTCCGGTTTCTGCCTGTTCACACTCAGTTGTTGATCATGGCCTTTTTTTTGATAGACCATGGCGGTGAACTGAAGTGGCACTTGCGAGCCAAAAGCCTGTAAGATTTGCAGTATGAATCAGCGTATCCACTCGTATAACGTTAATAAATAAAAATACAGACCTGAAGCATGCCTACTCAATTATCGAAACTGTCCCTATTCACGGTCCTTGCCACGGTATTCGTTTTGTCCGGATGTACTCAAGTGGTCTCAAATACGAAGAAAGAATTCGCCGAAGATTTGTCAGCGGCTATGCTGGAGCAGAATGATCCAGAAACGGTTAAACAGGCGGTACCGGCCTACCTGATTCTGGTGAGTAGCATGATCAAGGGTGATCCGGATAATGTTGAACTGTTGATATCAGGCTCGAAACTCTATGGATCCTATGCGTCGGTCTTTGTTGAAGACAGATCTAGAAAGCAACGTCTATCTACACAGTCTTTCGACTATGCTCATCATGCGTTTTGCCTGCATAAGCCAGCTGCTTGCGATATCCGAGGTCTTTCCTATTATGAACTCGAACAGACACTGACGCAGTTTGGCAAGGGGGATGTCGACGTTCTGTTTGCACTCGGCAGTGCCTGGGCAGGGTGGCTGCAGGCGCACAGTGCTGACTGGAATGCGGTCGCGGAGCTTCCAAGAATTGAAGCGATTATGCAGCGTGTGCTTGAACTTGATCCAGCCATTAATAACGGGGATGCTTATTTATACATAGCGGTTATGCAATCGTTTCTTCCGCCCGCCATGGGTGGCAAGCCCGAACTCGCCCGGAAAAATTTTGACCAGGCCATCGAGATCTCCAATGGCTCCAATCTTATGGCCAAATTGTTATATGCCGAAAAATATGCACGCCTGGTATACGACAAGGAATTACACGATACGCTGCTAAAGCAGGTGATCGACACACAGGTAAAGCCTGACGATTCAACCTTGATAAACACCATCGCGCAGTACAGGGCAAAAAAATTGTTAGAAGAATCTGATGATTATTTTTGAGTGCGCTCAGAGGAAACGATATGAACATGCGACGTCTACTTTTCACCACGCTGGCAATCTTATTACTTTCTTCGTCTGTGGCGAATGCCAGGGCATTTAAAATTGCGACTGTTGTGCCGGAAGGTACGTTCTGGATGCAAGAAATGCGTGCCGCTGCCGAACAAATCAAGGCAAAGACACAGGGCCGAGTCACCTTCAAATTTTATCCGGGAGGTGTCATGGGTAGTGATGAGAGCGTCCTTAGAAAAATCAGGATCGGCCAGTTACATGGAGGAGCAGTCACAGCGGCCAGCATGACCGGAATTGCCGCCGATATCGGGATCTATGAGCTGCCCTACCTGTTCGATACACTGGATCAGGTCGATTATGTGCGTTCAAAAATGGATGCAGGGCTGGTGAGTACGCTGGAACAGAAAGGGTACATCAGTTTCGGACTGGCCGAGGGCGGATTTTCGTACATGATGTCCGACGAACCGCTGCAATCGGTAGCCGATGTGCGCAACAAAAAAGTGTGGTTACCATCAAACCACGATGTGGGTGAAGCAGTATTCGCCAGTGCGGGTGTTTCAGCTGTGTCACTGCCGATATCCGATGTTCTCACCGCATTGCAGACGGGTTTGATCGACACGTTAATCACATCGCCTATAGGTGCAATAGCGTTGCAGTGGCACACAAAAGTAGCTTATGTCGTCGAAGAACCACTGACCTATTTTGCTGCATTGCTCGTAATCGACAGGAAGGCATTTTACAAGCTCTCAGAAGAGGACCAGCAGATTGTTCGCGAAATCATGGGTAAGGCCTTTGAAAACATCGACAAACAGAATAGAAAAGATAATGTAGAGGCTAAACAGGCCCTGAAAAACCAGGGTGTTGAATTTGTCCCTCTGTCACCCACATCAAGACAAGAGTGGCGTGAGGTTGGTGCAAAGGCGATCAAAATGCTGGAGAAACAGAACAAATACAGCGACAAGACTTACACTGATCTTATGCGGTATCTGGCAGAGTCAAAACAATCTGCGCCATGATCCGTCACAGTTACTATGTATAAGCGACACATTGTTCGTCTGATCAGGCTGGTTAACACAATAGAAGACTGGCTACTGGTCAGTATGCTCGCCTTCATGGTAACGCTCGCCGTTGCGCAAATCATCTACCGTAACATCGCCGGCGGCAGTGTGGTCTGGATTGATCCTATGCTGCGTACCCTGGTTCTATGGGTCGCGCTTTCGGGTGCGGTTATCGCTTCACGTCATGATAACCATATACGCATCGACTTCTTTGCCAGGTACATCTCCGGTAAGTATTATATTCATGTCAAACGTCTGGTCCATTTTTATTGTGCGCTGGTGTGTGGATTTATTGCATGGCATTCTGTTGGATTCGTTCTAATGGATTACGAGTTCGCTACTATAGCCTTTGCTGGTATACCGGCATGGATAACTGAATTGATCATACCCATCGCGTTTGGCATGATGGCTGTGCGGTATTTCCTGCTGTTTTTGTCACCACCCCGGTCTCATAAACGATGATAGGTGCCGTCATACTGGCAATACTGGTGGTGCTTGGCGTGCCGCTTTTTGTCATCATCGCTACCAGTGCGATAGTCGGATTCTCCAGCATCGATGTTGATCTTTCCGTGATTGCGATCGAAATCTACCGGATTGCGGATACACCCGTTCTACTGGCAATACCTCTGTTCACACTGGCAGGCTACATTTTGGGAGAAAGCAAAGCCTCAGAGCGGCTGGTCAGGCTTACCGATGCCATGCTCGGCTGGTTTCCTGGGGGTCTTGCCGTGGTTTCCCTGTTTGCCTGTGCTTTTTTTACAGCACTCACCGGCGCCTCGGGTGCAACGATCATTGCGTTGGGCGCAATTCTGTATCCGGCAATGAAACAGGCCGGCTATGCGGAAAAGTTCAATCTTGGATTGATCACCTCTTCCGGTAGCCTGGGCCTATTGTTTCCACCGTCGATCGCGCTGATCCTGTACGGGGTCATCGCCCAGCAAATGGATGTGGGGGAAAGTGTGGCCATTGACGACCTGTTTCTTGCGGGTTTGTTACCGGGACTGTTCATGTTGCTGTTACTGACTGCCTGGAGCATGTTCAGAAGTACCGAAATGCACATCAAGAGCTCACACTTCCATTGGCCAAAACTTCTGTCTGCCTTGCGTGAGTCGATCTGGGAACTGCCGATGCCATTCGTATTGATTGGCGGTATCTACTCCGGCTATTTTGCAATATCAGAGGCGGCAGCGGTCGCGGTGCTTTATGTACTGGTCGTGGAGGTGCTGATTCTTCGCGAGGTACCCCTGCGACGTTTACCCGAGATTATGCGTGACTCCATGGTACTGGTTGGTGGTGTATTGATCATTCTTGCGGTTTCACTCGCATCGACCAATTACCTGATCGACACCGAGGTTCCGCTGCGGCTGTTCGAGTTTGTTAAATCCAAAATCGACAGCCAGCTCACATTTCTGATGTTACTCAACATCTTCTTGCTGATGCTGGGTATGATACTGGACGTGTTCTCTGCCCTGGTGATTATGGTACCGCTGATATTGCCCATGGCGGTCGGATATAACATTCACCCTATACATCTCGGCATCATTTTTCTGGCCAATATGCAGATTGGCTATTTTACACCGCCTGTGGGTATGAACCTTTTTATCGCCAGCTATCGTTTTCATAAACCGGTAACAGAGCTGTATGCATCAACTATACCTTTCATGTTCATTCTGATGGCCGCGGTACTGGTGATCACGTACTGGCCGGAATTGACGATGTATCTGGTTGAGCGCAAAAGCGAGTGACCGCACCGTGTCCCTGTTCACCGAATCGGCACAGATATATTGTCCTTATTGCGGCGAGAAAATCGAAGTCATCATCGATGCATCAGTTGAACAACAGCATTATACCGAGGACTGTTCCGTCTGTTGCAGGCCGATGGAATTAACAATAACGGTGGCAGGCAACGAAATATTGGTTTCTGCACGGCGGGATGATGAATGAAAAAATATTGATTGACCGCAGAGGCGCAGAGAAAACCATCAGCCTGTAATGCTCATGTGTATTCAGGCAGCACTTGTAGGGTGCGCCGTGCGCACCGATACACTTAAACGGATTTTCACATACTACCTGGACTGCAATTAACCGCAGAGGCGCGGAGGATTCCCGTTTTGTGAAGGAGCGACTGCAGTCGCAAAGACTAGCCTGAACCGTGATAGGCATGCCTGAATAACGCACTGTATTTTGATCATTCGGGTTTGCTTCAAAAAGACCGATGCCTTATCAATATGTTACGGCGCCTGGTGAGAAATGCGGGCTAACGTTGTTTTACCCTCACCATGTCGCCTCTTCTATAATGCTCTGTATCAGTTCACCGATTTCCTCAACGATTGCTTCCGTTCCAGGCTTGCCAGTCGGTATTCGGTAGGACAGCCGCACAAACTCGGGTTCATCGCTGAGGACATAGACGCTGATCGTAAAAGGACACATCACGATATTATCCGGATGTATTCGTGCCAGCTTGTGAGAGATGCGGGCGCTGCAAAACTCATAGGTTTCCGCATCGCGATAGACATTGTTGTTATAGCCAAAGGCGGGGCCGGTACGATTCAGCATTTGGCTCGCGTGAACTATATTGGAGATATTGATGCCTTTTCCGGTGATGGCAGCACGTACATTCGCAGCCATATCCATGAAGTCGCCTTTAACTTTAACGGTAACGATATTATCATTCGTTGCCAGGCTGCTCGTGTTGATACCAAGACTGATATGAACAGCAAGCATGAGCAGGAACAGCGTTTGAATCGATTTTTTCACATTTCGTTCGTTCGAAGACGCCTGTACATTGGAATAGGTCAGACCGACAGTTTAATATGATACGGTTTTAATCAGTAGCCTATTTTAAAGAAGCTCTGAGTATTTTCTTCCATGAATCATCAGAGCACGAAAAATAAAAATGCGATGTTTATTTTCTTCATTTTCAATCACATATGTGATTGAAAATGAAGGCATATCCATGTGCCGCAGGGAAACGCTGAATAAATCAGAGTTTCCTTAACTACGCTTTACCCTGTAATTGCAGCACCACCTGTTCATTCTCGAGTGTGGACGTATCCGAGGTGATCTCTTCATCGCGGGCAATCGTGCGTAACAGGCGGCGCATGATTTTTCCCGAACGGGTTTTTGGCAGGCCTTCGGCGAAACGGATATCGTCGGGTTTGGCAATCGGGCCAATCTGTTCGCTGACCCAGTTGCGCAGCTCCAGCGCCATTTTTTCGGCTTCTTCACCGACAGGACGCTCACCCTGGCAAATCACGAAAGCCACGATGGCTTCACCTTTGACATCGTGAGGTCGGCTGACGACAGCGGCTTCGACGACTTTTTCGTGGGCAACGAGTGCGGATTCAACCTCCATCGTGCCCAGGCGGTGTCCGGAAATATTGACCACATCATCGATGCGGCCCATGATCCAGAAATAACCGTCTTCATCTTTGCGTGCGCTGTCACCACACAGGTAGTACTTGCCGTCGAATTTCGGGAAATAGGTATCAATATAGCGCTGATCATCGCCCCATATGGTACGCAACATGGATGGCCACGGTTTCTTGATGACCAGGAAGCCGCCCCTGTTCGCTTCGGTAATGCTTTCTCCGTCCTCATTGACCACATCAGCCGCGATGCCGGGCAGGGCCAGCGTACAGGATCCCGGTTTGGTGCTGGTGACCCCCGGAATTGGTGTAATCATGTTGGCCCCGGTTTCGGTTTGCCACCAGGTGTCGACAATCGGGCAGCGTTCGCGACCGATGATACGGTGGTACCACATCCAGGCTTCCGGATTGATCGGCTCACCGACGGTGCCCAGCAGACGTATCGACGACAGATCATAGCTGTTGGGGTAGTCATCGCCGAATTTCATCAGGGCACGTATCGCTGTCGGCGCGGTGTAGAATACGGTCACCTTCTGGTCCTGGCAAATCTTCCAGAAGCGCCCGGCATCAGGCACGACCGGTGCGCCCTCATAAATTACCGTGGTCGCACCGACAGCCAACGGGCCGTAGGCAACATAGGTATGGCCAGTGATCCAGCCGACGTCTGCGGTACACCAGAAGATGTCGTTATCCTGCAGGTCGAATACCCACAGGTTGGTCTGGATCGCGTTGAGCAGGTAGCCGGCTGTTGAATGTTGTATGCCTTTGGGTTTTCCGGTCGAGCCGGAGGTGTAGAGCAGGAACAACGGATGTTCAGCATCAACCCATTCCGGTTCGCATTCACTGGCCTGGCCGTCGGTGAGGTCGTGCCACCACACATCGCGTCCTTCCGACATATGGATATCGTGGCCGGTTCGCTTGAGTACGACGACGTGTTCAATGCTGTCACAGCGTGCTTCCAGTGCCTTGTCCGCCGCTGATTTCAACTCGACCACTTTACCACCGCGATGGCCGCCATCGGCTGTGATCAGTGCTGTTGCTGATGCATCGGCAATGCGATCACGCAGACTCTCTGCCGAGAAACCGCCGAATACTACCGAGTGAATGGCGCCGATGCGGGCACAGGCCTGCATGGCGATGACCGCCTGCGCTGTCATCGGCATATAAATGATGACGCGGTCGCCTTTTTTGATGCCCAGGCTTTTCAGTCCATTGGCAAAACGGCACACATCATCGTGCAGTTGTTGATAACTGATGTGCGTGACATCACCCTGTTCACCCTCGAAAATGATCGCGGTTTTATCCGCTTTGTCGGCCAGGTGACGGTCTATGCAGTTGTAGCAGACATTGAGTATGCCGTCTTCAAACCAGCGATAATGCGGTGCGTTGGTTTCGTTGAGGATTTTGCTGAAAGGTTTGTTCCAGTCGATGTATTGTCGGGCCTGATCCGCCCAGAAACCTTCGTGGTCCTGTTCAGCCTGTTTTTTCAGTGCTTCAAGATCAGCCGCCTTGATCCGCGCTTTGCTGATGAAGTCGGCCGGCGGATCGAATCGACGGTTTTCAATTAGAACAGAACTAATATCGTTACTGGACACTGTGCAATCCCCGTGTTTTTGGCAGACGCTAGAGCATACACAGCACACCCGTCAGCTTGCAAGTGATGTGACCCAAATGACCGCGTAAATTTCGATCAAGGTCCGAGTTCGGCGGGTACTGTCGGGATGTGAGCGATATTCCAGTTTTCCATCGCCCATTGCCAGATATCGATTAAGTTCGCCTGCAGCAATTCAGTGGGCGGTTGCTGACCCAGGTGTTCGAGAGCTTTGTGCAGGCTGGTGACTGGCCTGGCTGGATTGAGTTCGGCAGCCCCTTCGGATTTACTCAGTTTGCGACCGTGCTGATCGAGCATCAGCGGCACGTGCAGATAATCAGGCTGGTGGTAGTCCAGGCAATGCTGCAGAAAGATCTGTCGCGGCGTCGAGTCGAGCAAATCCGCACCGCGAACGACCTCGGTAACACCCTGCAAGGCGTCATCAACGACAACAGCCAGTTGATAGGCAAACAGACCATCTCGGCGCCGGACAACGAAGTCACCGCATGCACTGGCCAGCGACTGACGGTATTGACCGACAACGGCATCATCGAAACTGATGGTGATGTCGGCTGTACGCAGACGAATCGCGTGTTCGTGCTGTAGCGGGAATTGTCTGCTGCGGCAGGTGCCGGGATAGATGCCCGACAGTTCCGCGGCGGTCTGCGCCAGCAGTTTTCGTGAGCACGTACAGGGAAAAACCCGTTCTTCACTGATAAGGCGTTCCAGCGCCTGTTGATACAAACCGGTACGCCTGGACTGCCAGACGACTGTCTGGTCCCACTCGAAGCCAAACTTTTCGAGCGTTCTCAGCAGGGTGTCGTCCGCACCGGACACGCGGCGGGTTGTATCCACGTCTTCGATGCGCAGCAGCCACTCTCCCTGGTTCGATCGTGCCTGCAGATAGCTGGCAACGGCGGCAATCAGAGTGCCAAGGTGGGGATTTCCGGTTGGCGAAGGCGCAAAACGACCGCGGTATGGATTTTTTGTCACGTTCTGTAAATGCGCGCGCTAAAAACGAAAAAGCCGCAGCTAGGCTCCGGCTTTTAAATGTGAGGAAGTAGGAAGCCTATTTGCCTCTGGTTTGTTTTTCCTTGATTTCGTCGAGACTTTTACAGTCGATGCATTGTGTAGCCGTAGGACGCGCCTCAAGGCGTTTCAAGCCGATTTCGACACCACAGGTTTCACAGTAGCCGTACTCGCCGTTATTGATCATTTCCAGCGACTCATCGATTTTCTTGATTAGCTTGCGCTCTCGGTCACGGGCGCGCAGTTCCAGGCTGAATTCCTCTTCCTGGGTGGCGCGATCGGCTGGATCCGGAAAATTGGCGGCTTCGTCCTTCATGTGGCCGACAGTCCGGTCGACCTCGTCCATCAGCTCCTTTTTCCATGCTTGCAGTATTGTTGCGAAGTGGGCACGCTGGCCCTCGCTCATATATTCTTCACCCTTTTTGAGCTTGTAAGGCTTGAATTCGTGCTCGGTCAGCGGCGCTACTTGAGGCATGAAACGCTCCGTAATTTCTAGTGTTTGTTAAAAGACGCGGATATTTATCACATTTATGCCATGGTGTGCAACCTGCATCAACACTTATTTTAGCTGTTCTGGGCAGTATTTCCTGGAGAAATTTCAGGTGCCTTGACGAAAAGCCGGTAAAGTAATGGAATTGCGAATAAAGTCAACAAGCTGGAGAATGCCAGCCCGGAAACAATAGCGGTTGCGACCGGGCCCCAGATCAGCGACGTCCCACCCAGTCCGAGTGCCAGTCCGGACAATCCAGCGATCGTGGTCAGTGTAGTAATTAGAATCGGTATAATCCGGCGGCGTGCAGCATATATGGTTGCATGCGTAATGCTCATGCCCGCTTTGAGACGATCGTTGGCAGCTGAAATCAGCACGATCGCGGCATTGACGGCGATGCCGGTGAGTGCGATCAGGCCAAATATCGTGTACAGGCTGATCGGATTCCCGGTGATTAGCAGGCCGAGGGTAACCCCGGTAAATGCCATCGGCATTGTCGAGATAATAATGAACGGCTGGAAATAGCTTTTGAACTGTGTTCCCAGAATCACGTAGATCAGTAATATTCCAAACAGGAACAATACCAGCATGGAGTCCAGACTCTCCTGCAAGTCGTCGAGCTGACCACTGAAATTTAGGTCATTTTGCGGATACTGGTCGGCGATTTCGGCCCACCTGGCTCTGACCAGCTCGTTGGCCTGGACGGTATTCATCTGCGAGGTATCCAGGTCGGCTTCGACGGTGATGGCGCGACGAAAGTTGTAATGCCTGATATTACCGGGGCCCTGACCGGTCATCGCCCTCACAAAGGTATTCAATGGGCGTGCACCGCCGCCTGGCAGGGCGATGGCCGTCCGTAATAGTTGGTTGATATCATTCAGTTCGCTTTGAAGCGCCTTGACCCTGATTTCCAGCTCTTCACCCTTGTCCTGCATGCTGGCGACGATCTCACCATCAACCAGCAAACGCAGATTGCGAGCAAGATCGGCCGGCGTGAGGCCACTGTCCCGTAGTGCATTCATATCAAACGTCAGGCTCAGCTCATTGCGTCCTTTGATGGCATCATCGGTAATATCCTTGACCGCCGGTATCGTGCGTAACAGGCGCTTTAGCTGCTCGGCTGCAGCCGAGATCTGTCTCAGATCATCGCCCCGTACCTTGATGCTGATCGGTTTAGCGACGGGTGGGCCGCCAGCGAGCCGGTAAAACGATATGTTCGAAGGCCCCGGATGGTCGGAGACGGTCGCGCGAATGTCGTCCAGGACTTCATCCACGCTCCGAAACGCAATGTCGTTGTCAATATCAGGTGCCAGACTGACAATAATCTGGCCGTACTGATCACCGAACAGTGCTTCGGTCTCGGTGAACAACTGTCCGGCATAGCTCACCATGGCGCGCAGTTCTTCGGGGCGAATTTTTTCTCTGGCCCTGGCTTCAATTTCGAGCGTGGTCTGCAGAGTTGTTGCCAGCGGTGTGCCCGGCGGCATTTCGACATTGATGTAAAACTTGCGTTGGGGGTCACTGGCGAAAAAGTCGAACTTGACGACACCGCCCGCTACCACAGCGGCAGCTAACAGAAAAGCCAGCAACACAACGCTCGCTGCTACCTTCGGGTAGCGCATGACCCTGATCAGCGCGCGTATGTATTTGAGCTGCAAACTATGGGTAATGCGGCGGCGCAATGAATGCGTTGCGGATGGCCGGGAGAAGCCGGCCTTGCTGGCGAGCACGTGTGCCGGCAACATCCAGTAAGCTTCGATTAGGCTGATCAACAGCGCAATGGTAACCACCATGGGTACCACTTTCAGAAACTGGCCCATGATACCGGTCATCAGCATCAGCGGCGAGAATGCGGCGATAGTGGTGAACACGGCGGCCGTCACCGGTGCAAAGACTTCCTTGAGTGAATCAATGCAGGCTGTCAGGCGCTCAACGCCGTGGTTGAGTCTTTCGTAGATTGACTCGACCACGACGACCGCGTCGTCGACCAGCATACCGAGGGAGATCACCGCACCCAGCAGGACCATCACGTTGAGGCTATGCCCCAGGATACCCAGTGCCCAGAAGGTGCCTGCCAGAATGAACGGAATGCCGATACTGGTCAGAAAGGCAATGCGGAAGCCCAGAAAAAGCCAGGTCACGAACAGTACGAAGAGTAAACCGAGCAGCGCGTTGTTTTGCATCACGCGGATGGATTTTTTGGTCAGTTCGGTGGCATCGTCGATCAGCGTCAGTTTTACCCCGGTGACACTGCTGGTCTCATTCCAGTTATCGATGTAAGCGTTGAGCGTCTCGACAATCGTCAGTGTGTTGGTGTTGGATTTCTTGAACACGGCCAGCATGATCGCGTCATTCCCGTTGTAGCTGACCAGCATATCGGGCTTTTCGCGTGCGCGCTGTACAACGGCTATTTCACCCAGCCGGACCCTGCCCTGTGATGTCACCACCGGCAGGGCCGCGAGGTACTCGGCATCGGCCTGCGTACCCGTTAAACGAATAAACCATTCTTCGTCGTGCACCTGCCGGCTGCCGGCCGATGTGTCCTGATAGTAGCTGCGCACGGTGTCAGCAATATCACTGGGTTTGATGCCGTACTTGTGCAGCGTCTCGGGTTCGAACAATACCTGCAGTTCGGGATCGAACAGGGCCGTGCTGTCGACCCGGTCGATACCTTTGAGTTGTTCAAGATCTTTCTTGATGCGCTCGGCATTGACACGCAGGTTCTCATCCGAGGCCGCTGAAGTAATCACCAGCGAAGCCGTAGGGTAGGCATTACCCGAGGTGATTTCGAGGATGAACGGGTCCAGCGCTTCATCGGGCAGTTCATCGGTTTTGTTCTGGATTTCACGGCGCAGGTCAGTCACGCGTTTGTCGAATACGCGTTCACTGATCTCGTTGAATCGCACCAGTATGCTGGAAGTACCCTCGCGGCTGGTGCTGGACACGAAACGTGTATCCGGTACTTTGCGAATAACTTCCTCGAGTGGATCGGTGATACGCTTTTCCACGTCCAGTGCCGAAGCACCGGGCAGAATGGTGGTGATCGCGATCCAGTTGAAGTTGACTGCGGGATCCTGTTCACGCGGCAGGAAGATATAGTTGATGATGCCGAGCACCAGGACCAGGATGAATGTCAGATTCGCGAGGACATGGTTTTGCAGAAAGCTTCGGTACATATCAGCTGAACTTGGCCCGGGTTAGTCCGACGCGACGGCGATGATAGCGTCACCGTCTCTCAGACCATGCCGACCTGTGGTGATGATTTTTGTGTCGGCATCAAGTTCGATCATGACCGGATGGCCCTCGATGTAGCCATCAACCGGGATGAATTTAGCCTGGCCACTGTTCGCCACCAGCACGCCCGCCTGGTTGTCGCGTACGACAACCAGATTGGAGGGTAATGCCAGTTGCTGGTCGCGCCACCTCAAATCACCGTGGCTGCCGGTGGGGGCTGCACGGCCGGTAAATGACAACCTTGCCGTGTGTGTACGAAAATTTTTGTCGAGAACGGGCAGGATACTGTCAACGGCGAGCGCATAACTGACGCCGTTGTACACGAATTCATAGTCAGCACCCAGTAAAAAGCTTTCGTACTCGAAACTGTTGATTTGGGCGTCAACACGCCCCTGTTCAGACGTGATCATGTGAAAAACGGGCGTTCCGGCTTGCACAAGTTCACCCTTACTGATGGTGCGATCGCTGATATAGCCGTCATAAGGGGCCTTGATTTTGCATTTATCGACCGCAATTTTGGCGTTTTCGATGCCGGCTGTGGTGTTCAGCGATTCGGCCTGCAGTCGAGCGGCGTCAGCGCTGCGCTGGTTGTACTCTTCCTGTGAGATATTGTTTTGTTTTTGCAGTAATGCTGCACTGGCGACCAGTTTTCTGGCATTTTCAAGTTGAGCGATGACAGCTTCATGCGCAGCCTGCGCCTGTTTTAATTGCAGTTTGTAGCTGCGGCAGTCGAGTGCGATAACGGTGTCACCCGTACGGATCTTGTCACCGGTATCGTGGTTGACATTGACGACAACCGCAGCAATTTCAGCGCTGATCTCGCTGTCGTGCCGGGCAATGACTTCTGCGGCGGTATTGTGCTCAGGGTAGTAGGCGACATCCTGGTAGCGCACTGTCTTGACACTGACCGGGGAAGCCGCTGCGCCAAATGTTGTCACGATGAAAAACACCATGATGCTCAAGCAGGCACAGCGGCTTCTGCATGCGTTATTCACGTGGACTCGTCCTTGATGATTTTTTCGATCCGGCTGATCAATTGGCCGGCATGCAAGCGTGTTTGAATGCGCTCGTTCGGGGTGACGCTGTCAGTGTCGGTGAGGGTCTGTCCGTCGAGTTTACGGGTAATCGAATAACCGCGACTCAGGGTTTTCAGCGGGCTGATCGCATGCAGCGTGCTCGACAGATTGGATAAACGCGACCTGCGCTTTTCCAGTGAGCTTGCCAGCAAAAACTGTGCTTGCTGTTGCAGGCTTTCGATGCGGTTACGATAATTGCGAACGCTATTGACCGGGGAACGGGCCAGCAACTGTGTATGCAGATGCTGCAATTGGTCATTGGCAGCACGCAACTCATAGCGCATGGTCAACTGCAGGCGCTGCTCGATATCCTGGACACGCTGGCGCAATCTTTGCAGGACAGTCAACGGATGCTGTTGTGACAGCCGTGTACGCAACCACGACAGCCGTTCCGCGAGGCGTGCAATCCGCGCATTGATCAATTGCTCCAGTCTGTAGTGATAGCCATCGAGCGTCTGCATCCAGGCCTGCTGATCCGGCGTCACACGTTCTGCTGCCGCTGTCGGTGTCGCCGCTCGGTGGTCGGCAACAAAATCTACAATGGTGATATCGACTTCATGCCCGACACCGCTGACGACCGGTATCGAGCACTGAAATAGCGCCCGGGCGACGGATTCCTCATTGAAAGACCACAGGTCCTCGAGTGAGCCGCCACCACGAACCAGCAGCAGTACGTCACAGGCGCCATGCTGTTGCGCGAGTTCAAGCGCATGACATATCGCCGGAGCGGCCTCCTCACCTTGCACCGGTACCGGATACAGTTTCACCGGCACCGAGGGAAAACGGCGTGCGATAACACTGAGCACATCCCGAATGGCAGCGCCTGTCCGCGATGTGATGACACCGATGCAGGCCGGGATCTCGGGAATGGCCTGCTTGCTGTCCTCGCTGAACAGACCCTCTGCAGCCAGCTTATGCTTCAGCTCCTCGAATTTCCTTTGCAGCGCACCGGCGCCGGCCTGTTCCATGCGGTCGACAATGAGCTGGTAGTCACCGCGTACCTGATACAGGCTGACCTTGCCACGAACAACAATCTGGTCGCCGTTTTCAGGCCTGAATTTCAAATCACGGTTACGACCGCGGAACATCGCGCAGCGCACCTGAGCACCGGCGTCTTTCAATGTGAAATAGATATGACCCGAGGCGGGCGTCGCCAGGTTGGAGATCTCACCCTCAACCCAGATCCAGGCGAATTCCTGCTCCAGAAGCGTTGCGACGGCGTTGTTGAGTTCGGAGACGCTGAATACAGAACGATCTTGGTTCATAGAGACATTCAATAAGTAGTAGCTGTAGGATGCGCCGTGCGCACGGCACCTGAGCAGTTCAGTAATGACTAACGACGGTGCGCACAGCGCACCCTACCGCTATTCACTTTTAGTTGTTCACTGAAATACAGTGACATACGCGAAGCTGTTTAGATCCGTAAGTGATTGTATAGAAGCGATATCTCAATGAAAAGGGCGTGCCGTATTTACCCAAACCCGCCAGCGGCCTATAATGACCGGCTTTTATTCGCACGGCAGGTATCATCATGCGCATTATCGAGGAAGCCCTCACATTTGACGATGTATTACTGGTGCCCGCCCACTCGACTGTGTTGCCCGGGGACGCTGATTTGAGCACCCGTGCCACCCGGGATATCCAGCTGAATATTCCCATACTCTCGGCCGCAATGGATACCGTCACCGAATCGCAGCTGGCGATTGCACTGGCCCAGGAGGGCGGTATCGGCATCATCCACAAAAACCTCACGGCTGCAGAGCAGGCCGAGCACGTGAAAGTGGTCAAAAAGTACGAGAGCGGTGTGATCAAGGATCCGGTCCAGGTTTCACCAGACAAGACCATCCGTGAGGTCATGGCGTTGCGCGAGCACTACCGGATCTCCGGTGTACCCGTGGTTGACGGCGACAACCTGGTCGGTATCGTCACCAGCCGCGACCTGCGCTTCGAGCCGAACCTGGACCAGCCTGTGTCGGCTGTAATGACGCCCAAAGAGAAACTGGTCACGGTGCTGGAAGGCGCGCCCCGCGCGGAAGTGCTCAGCCTGCTGCACAGACACAGGATCGAGCGTCTGCTGGTGGTCAATGATGCCTTTCAGCTGCGCGGCATGATCACGGTAAAGGATATTCAGAAATCGACCGATTTTCCACTCGCCTGCAAGGACGGGGAAGGCCGCTTGCGCGTGGGTGCCGCTGTGGGTACCGGTGCCGGTACCGAAGAGCGTATCGATGCGCTGGTCAATGCGGGTGTCGATATTATTGTGGTTGATACCGCACACGGCCATTCGCAGGGTGTGCTCGACCGGGTGCAATGGGTCAAGCAGAATTATGATGTACAGGTCATCGGTGGCAATATCGCGACCGGAGAAGCTGCCCGGGCACTCGTAGAAGCCGGTGCCGATGCGGTCAAAGTCGGTATCGGTCCGGGTTCCATTTGCACGACCCGGGTGATTGCCGGTGTCGGTGTGCCGCAGATCACGGCTATCGCCAATGTCGCTGCGGCGCTGAAGGGCACGGGTGTACCCGTGATCGCTGACGGTGGTATTCGTTACTCGGGCGATATGTCCAAGGCCATAGCGGCGGGCGGTTATTGCATCATGGTTGGCAGTATGTTCGCTGGTACCGAAGAGGCACCGGGTGAGGTCATTCTTTACCAGGGCCGATCCTACAAGTCCTATCGTGGTATGGGTTCGCTGGGTGCGATGAAACAGGGCTCCAGCGATCGCTATTTCCAGGATACCTCCGAAGGCACCGAAAAACTGGTGCCCGAGGGCATAGAAGGACGCGTGGCATACAAAGGGCCGTTGTCAGCTATTGTGCACCAGATGCTGGGGGGACTGCGTTCCAGCATGGGTTATGTCGGCTGCGCCACCCTGGATCAGATGCGAACCGAACCGAAGTTTGTGCGCATCTCCGGTGCCGGTATGCAGGAATCGCATGTACACGATGTGACCATCACCAAGGAAGCACCCAATTACCGAAGCTCGTAACTTCTTTACCACAGAGACGCAGAGTGTACAGTAGGGTGCGCCGTGCGCACCATAAGCTTACAGTTTTTACGATTATAGGTTTCTGTGCGATGGGCGCACCCTACCGTTATTCACAATTCGCTGTTAACTATTAACTGAATTTGATATGCATGATATTCATTCTGACAAAATCCTGATCCTGGATTTCGGTTCACAGTACACCCAACTGATCGCCCGGCGGGTGCGTGAAGCGGGTGTCTATTGTGAGATTCATCCCAGCGATGTTGATGATCAGGACATCATCGCGTTCAAACCGAACGGTATTATCCTGTCCGGTGGACCCGAATCGGTGACTGCTGCGGATACGCTGTACGCGCCGGATGCGGTGTTTACCACCGGTGTGCCGGTGCTGGGTATCTGCTACGGCATGCAGACCATGGCGGCCCAGCTCGGCGGCAAAGTGGCGTCATCGGCGCATCGGGAGTTTGGTTATGCCCAGGTGCGTGCCCGCCATCACAGTCAGCTATTGAAAGACATCGAAGACCATGTCAATGAACAGGGTCACGCCTTTCTCGATGTTTGGATGTCGCACGGCGACCGCGTCGATGAGTTACCCGAAGGCTTCATCTGCATTGCCAGCACGGATAACGCACCTTTTGCCGGTATCGCCGATGAGGGCCGGGGTTTCTATGGTCTGCAATTCCATCCGGAGGTCACCCATACACGGCAGGGCCAGCGTATTCTTGAACGCTTTGTGCATGTTATCTGCGGCTGTGCGTCAGACTGGACACCCGGCAACATCATCGAAGACAGTATCGAGCGGGTGCGCGAACGGATCGGTGACCAGGAAGTGATCCTCGGTCTGTCTGGCGGTGTTGATTCATCGGTGGTTGCTGCTTTATTGCATCAGGCGATTGGTGACCAGTTGACCTGCGTTTTTGTTGATAATGGCCTGTTGCGTCATCACGAAGGCGATCAGGTCATGGCTGTGTTCGCGGAGAACATGGGTGTTCATGTGATACGTGTCGATGCCGAGCAGCGTTTTCTCGCAGAACTGGCAGGTGTCGATGATCCGGAACAGAAACGCAAAATCATCGGCCGCGTCTTCATCGAGATCTTTGAGGAGGAAGCCGGCAAGCTGACCAGCGCGCACTGGCTGGCGCAGGGGACCATTTATCCGGATGTGATCGAGTCGGCCGGAAGCAAGAATGCCCATCTGATTAAGTCACACCACAATGTTGGCGGCTTGCCGGAAGACATGAAACTCAAACTGGTCGAGCCCTTGCGTGAACTGTTCAAGGACGAGGTACGCAAGATCGGTGTTGAACTCGGACTGCCTTCTGAAATGGTCTATCGCCATCCGTTTCCGGGGCCGGGCCTCGGTGTTCGAATACTCGGTGAAGTCAGAAAAGAATACGCGGATTTACTGCGTCTGGCAGATCATATCTTCATCCAGGAGCTCTATAAAAACGATCTATACGACAAGGTCAGCCAGGCTTTTGTTGTGTTTCTCCCTGTTAAGTCTGTGGGTGTAATGGGTGATGGGCGTAAATATGATTACGTCGTCGCATTGCGTGCGGTCGAGACCATCGATTTCATGACTGCGCGCTGGGCGCATTTACCCTACGAGTTCCTCGATCATGTCTCGCGCCGCATCATCAACGAGATCGATGGCATCACCCGCGTGACCTACGACATCTCCGGCAAACCACCCGCGACCATTGAGTGGGAATGATTCCACGTCTGGCACTGGCAGGCACCGCCAAGCAAACTTTTTCAATGGTATAAATCATGGTATCGCCGCGCTCAATATCATCGCGGTGCTCCAATACCATGTCATGCGTGTCGAGCCGTTCATGGTATTGGTGATTGAGCAGATGCCCCGCCGGATTGGGTGGATGCCGCTCTCTCCCTCGGTGCCAAGAATCAGGTGGTCTGATACTTTGCCACTACAGGCTTTTTAATATGCGATTGGAAGAATCAAAGGTGCTTCACCGGGTCCATGTACTGATGGAGTACTCGTAAAATCACGATGCTGCGAGCGTGTTTTTTGTAATACAGAATATGGCTTTCGTATGGGAAGCTGAGTAGCCCTTCAAATAGTGTCTCGCGTGCCATTCCAAGGTCTGGGTTTTCCGCAAGGAGTTGTGCGCGCGATTCCAGGCCGTCAAGGTAGGTATTGGCCTGAGAGACGCCCCACTCCTGAACGGTATAGTCGATGATACCTTCAAGGTCACGTTCCGCTTTGTCCGTGAATCGGTAGCGGGGGCTGCGCTTCGCCACAGCTTGGCCCAGTATTTAACCAGCTACCCGTTTGCGTAGTTTGTCGATGACGGATTTGCCATCACTGACTTTTCCGGCCTGCAAGTCGGCGATACCTTCTTCGATGGACTGCTTCAGATGCTCCTCTTTTAGAGCCTCTAGCTGCGCATATTCAGACGCCGAGATCACCACGGCAACGGGCTTGCCATTACGGTTGATGCCAACAGGACCGTGTTGTGCGTTGATCAGCACCTCACCGAATTCGCGTTTGGCGTCACTGGCGTTGAGTATTTTCATAGCGCATCTACTTTAATTAACTTAATCAAGTTGACTAAATTTTAGTCATTACAGCACGTCGTGTCCAGCTGTGGCTGCAGCTGATTGATGCAAGCGAAACTGATTGAATGCACGGGCGACTGCTGACTGCTGCGGGTCGGCATCACCGATTGAGTGCATCAAGATCCCGCAAACTGGCGTAGACTCATCGGAAACACAATAACGCAAGGACGCGGAACATGCCCCATGTGGCGGCCAGGATGGCCAGCCGGGACGAGGATGCTGGTCGTTACCAGCGTCACCGGCCCGAGCAGACGCTTCTCTATCAGATCGTCGAAGAATATTATCCGGCATTTGCGACGCATCTAACAGAGCGGGGCAGGGGCAACAAGGTCAGGGTAGCCGATGAACCGGCAACACCAGCACAACGGCGAGCGTCGATGACATGGGCACAGCGGCTCAAGCGTGTTTTCAATATCGACATCGAGACCTGCAGCGCCTGCATCGAGGATTCGGCGGTGATCAAGCAGATCCTCGATCGCCTGAAGCACAAAGCCGAAACCAGCGAGTCCAGGGCGTTACCCGAAAGCCGGGCGCCACCGGCTGAGCTGCCCCTGGGTTTGTTTGCCTGACGAGCCTGAAAGCCAACGATACCCATCAAAATGCTGCGCTCACAGCGCCGCGGCAGGGATTCGCCGTGGCGGGTAGCGGGTATGGAGTCGGCCGTGGAGAAAAGAGGGGGAGTTTTCAGCGCACTGGGCTCCATGCCAGCCGGATTCTGGTGAGCATACAGGGTTGCAAGACGGTTGCCATACGATTCAACCACAGGCCGCTACTGTTGGACCTAAGTGAAAAGGGTGTTTATTCTTCCTCGTATAGACGCCCCGATGTCAACTTGAGTTTTACCGTATTGATTGCCGAGCGAGTAATGACCATGGACTAACATCCTCGTATTCGCGTGCTGGATAACGCATTAAGATCTGTCCGTTTGGGGTTACCACAACCTATACTCAGGGGCTTTACCTCTAAGGAAGAACACGTGGGCTTCCCAATCTCTGTCTTAATCCTCGGTATCAATCCGTTGACTCAAGCAGACAATAACCTCCTATCCGTTTTTAATTGACGATGTTCTACTGCGCTATTCGGCAACCAAGTTCAACGATTCCCAAACAAAGCCGACCATTTCTCGGGCACAGGCAACCTTGACTTTGTTGGGATGTTTGCCGGCAAGCAGCAGGCGGTTGCCCTTGGAACTCAGGCGACGTAAACAGCGATCTGCAATGGCAATAAATTCAGGGGCCGAGTGTGCCCGCCTGGCTTTGAGATCTTTGCCGATGCGCGTCGTGCGGTAGCCACGCTGATTCGCCTCGACAAAGGCCGTGCGTAAATAGTGATTACCATGCTTGGTGATGCCAAAACGCTGGTGTTTGCCGCCAGAGGAATATTCGCGGATATCCATGCCGATCCAGGACGCCAGTTGTCGTGGGTGGCTAAAGCGTTTGACATCACCGATTTCGGTAATCATGGTCAACGCAAAGATATGTTTGATCCCTTTGTAACAGGTCAAGGCCTGCACCGGTTTCTGGTAGCGCGGTGTGTTGGCCAGCGCCTCAATCTGTTGCTCGTACTCGGTAAGAATGCCGTTCAATGCTTGCAATTGCCGCAGCAGTAACGCCAGGTTCACTTTAAGGCTACCCGAGGTGGTCTCGACCGTTCGCGCCAACCAGGCATAGTGAAATTTCGTCCAATGGGTTTTGTATTGGGTCTGCATCCGGTAGTGCAAACCATTGCGGCGCAGCAGCGCCTGCAGGTGCTTGCGCAGAGCCGTTTGCTGCTGCATTAGTTGTTGGCGCGAACGCAGCAGATCGCGATCTTGCTCGAGTTCCGCTTCGGGTATGCTGATACAGGTCAGCAGGCCATTGGCATAGAATTGCACCAGTTGCGTCGCATCAATGCGATCGGTCTTGATCTGTTTGCCGCGGGGCGAGGGAATGCTCGTCGGGGCAACGACATCACAGTGATAGCCTTTTTCCGCTAAATCTCTTTGCAAGGTATAGCCGATATAGGATGCTTCATAACACAGCTTGAGTATGCGTCCCGGAAAATACTGGCTGACCTTGTTAAGCTGGCCGAGCAGTCCCTTCAGTGTCGGCCGACATTTGAACTCAATGATTTCCCCGGTGTTTTTGTCCAGCGCCGAACCGTGGTACTGCATATCGTCGACATCAAGACCCACATGGATTATATTGGTGTTCATAGGCGCTTCTCCTTCAATCGTTTGTGCTCGTTTCATAGTAGCACTTTGAGGTATCCATCTTCGATGGTAGCCCTCGGTTTAGATTAGGGTGGGGCGTCTATATCTTCTATAAGCTGCGGGCTGAGTGAATGGCGATTACCAACTGGTTAAAAAATTGATACTCGGGTAACATGGCGGTTATCCTTCTTGTACCCTGGCTTCACCAGTGTTTTTGTCCAGCGCCGTTCCATGATACCGCGTATCATGGACACCAAGACCCACATGGATTATATTTGTATTCATTCCATCGAAGATGGATACTTCAAAGTGCTACTATCGAACGAGTGTAAACGTTTGAATGAGAAGCACCCTCGGTTTAGATTAGGATGGGGAGTCTATATCTTCTGTATTCTCTTGCGGATTTGAGTTTTTATGAAGCAGAATCAAACTGAAAAATTCGTATACAGCATCGACTCTAAAGATAGAATTCGTTTCATCAGTGACACATGGGTGACTTTTGCAATTGAAAACGATGCAAAAAACCTGACTCAAACTACTGTGATTGGGTCATCCATCTGGGACCATATTGCATCTGAAGAAGTACGTTATCTATACAAAAAAATATTTTCTAAACTTAGAGGGGCGAACACGGAGCTAATCCTCCCATTTCGATGTGACTCGCCAGAGGTAGTTCGACATATGGAATTAACCATGAGGTCAAAGCCTGCCAATGGTATTGAAATGGAAGGACGATTAATCAGGAAGATACACCGGGAACCGGTTCGATTGCTCGTTACCAATGTGGATCGATCGAATGAGTTTATCAAAATATGCAGTGTTTGCCGAAAGATAATGATGAGACATGGTGATTGGGTGGAAATTGAGAATGCAGTCACGCAGCTTAGGATTTTCACAAAGCCCAGACTGCCTAAATTGGAAGAGTCGATTTGTACTTCATGTAAGAAATTGCTCGAGAATGCAGCAAACGATTACTGAAATCACTTCCCAGGAATATTAGGGGACAAGCCCCACGTGTTTAGGGCAAATCGAGGCGGCGCTGTAGCGAAAAGTCGGATATTAGCACTGGGTGATTCCACGAAAAGAGAAGCCATTGAACGATAACGTTTCTTTTTTGTCACCGACACCTTTTTCTAGTCACGCCAGTTTGGGTAAATTGACATCTTGCTCTGTAGATTCGCAGGTTTGATTACCCATTGGCTGCCAGATCCACATTGCCTCTCGCTTCACCAAATACCTTTATAGGCTCTCTGACTTTTGTGATCTGATGATAGTTGTGCAGACGTGCCACGGTGGCCGCAGTGATCTTTTGGCCTGCGGAGAACAATAACTGTCCTTGCGTTGTTTCTATGTTAGCTGCCAGCACTTGGCCCGGTTGGAGGCCGTTCAGCATCACCTCTACAGGCGAAGTTGTGACGCCTTCGCTGACACCTTCGCCGAGTACCTTCGCTGCTGTTCGCAGTAAAACCGGATCGTAAATACCGTCCTGTGCGGCCATCCGAGTAAGCGCATCTTGCTGAGAGCAACCCTGAGACATTAATGTTTCAAGGTCGCAAAGTATTTTCAATATTCGACTCTCGACGGGAATATCCGTACCCGAACAACTGTCTTCAGGAAATCCCAAACCATTGAAGTGTTTTTGGTGGTAGTACACGATGTCTGCTACGCGCTCGAGCCGTGGAATGTTTGCAATCAGTTGTTTACCGGTTTCGGGTAATCGTGCAATCATCAAATTTTCTTCACTACTCATGGCTTTTCCGGTGCTTAGGCTTGCAAGCGTTTCCTGTGGAAGGGTAACACTGGCGAGGTTGAATAACATGGCCGCTAGATTTAGATCCCAGGTATTCTCCAACTTTATTACAGCGGACATTTTGCTGGCCATGTCACGAACTGTTATGGTGCGACCAAATGAATCGGGCGCCAGCATTGATAGCATATCCATTAACAGTTTTACTGAACCATTTAGTGTGCCTTCGAGTAATTCGCGTTCTGCTGTAATCAGCCGGTATTGTTCTACGGCTGCAGCAATAGACCTGGCCATGGTTTCTGGCGGGCAGGGTTTGGTCAGAAAGCTGAACACACTGCCCTCGTTGACAGCATCCATGGCGGTTTTTTGATCTGCATTACCGGTCAGCATCAGGCGTACACTGTCCGGTGCCAGCTTGCGTGCCTGTTGCAGTAGCTGTACACCGTTCATTTCCGGCATCTGCATGTCGGAAACGATAACAGCAAACGGCCCATGGTCGGCAAGCATTTGCAGTGCACTGGCACCGCCAAGGGCGGTACTTACCGTGTATAGTTTACGGAATTGCCGCTTCAGGGCGCTGAGGACGTTTTCCTCATCGTCGACAAAAAGAATCTTGTCTGGCATCAGGCTGCATCCTCTTCAGGTTCTAAGCACAGTTCTTGCCAGACCGGTAAGCGGTTGGCAAGGCCAATACTTTCAAGGTAGGCAATGTCCTCATTTGTGAACGGACTTTGATCCGATGGAGCAGTATTCCCTGATACACAGGTACTGGCCACATAGACAGCAGTCAAAGCGGAGAATTTTTCATTCGGTAAATTTGATGGTTTGTGATGATAGGCAACCGATGCCACGACATCATCATCGATACCCCAAAGTCCCAGCATATAGGCACCAATCTCGGCATGCGTGGTACCAAATACCTGCTTTTCAGCCGTATACAGATCCATATCCTTCTGTCTCGCGAGTTCACTGGCTCGTACGTATTCATCCGGTGAATTGGATGCAAGAACCAGTATCCCCATATCGTGCAGCAGGCCGCCTAAATATGCCTGATCGCAAACTACATCAGAGGCGCACTCTGCCTTGGCAATTTTGCGTGCCGATGTCGCGACGTGAAGACACCGGCTTCGAATTGCTTCCAGTGAGGCGGATTTGACCACCTCTTCATCGAATTGCGAGAACACACTTTCTGACAGGACCAGTCCTTTGATTACGTCCAGGCCAAGAAAACTGGCTGCTTCGCTCGGGCTGGAAATATGCCGGCCTAAACCAAAATAGGCCGAATTTACCAGTTGTAATACCTTGGCTGTCATTCCCGGATCCTGCTCGATCAGGTTGCCGATACTATGAATCGATGCGTCCTCCGATTGAAGTTGTTCTACAACGGCTGTATAGATGGTCGGCAGACTTGGCAGTGAGGACATGCCGGCGACTAGGGTGCGTATTGATTCCGATGCAAGCAGTTCACGCAAGGCAAAGGCATCTGCCAGCGTTGATTTAAGCACCTCGGGTTCACAGGGTTTCGACAGGTACTGGTGTGATGGACCGACCGAACGCATCACCAGTTCATGGTCCGAATGTCCGGACAAAATAAAACGTACGGTATTAGGGTGTTGCTCTTTGACTTTGCTGAGTAGTTCCGCGCCATCCATGCCGGGCATGCGCATGTCCGAGATGATGGCATCAAAATGATCATGCTCCATTAATTCCAGTGCCTGCTTTCCGCTTTCGGCAAAGTGCATTTCCCATTCCTTGCGCTGGCCACGGAGCATGCGCTTCAGGCCCTGCAGGATATTGGATTCATCATCAACAAATAATATTCGTTTCATCGTGTTGCCACTCTTGCTCTATAAAATTCAGTATCAACCGCGTTATCTGCTGCTGACATCGGTAAGCGGATAATAAAAGTTGTGCCTTCACCGGGCGTGCTGTCAACATCGAGTGTGCCAGCGTGCTTGTCGACGATGACGGAATAGGCAATGGCCAGTCCCTGGCCCGAACCCTTACCAACACCCTTGGTGGTATAGAAGGGTTCAAAGATTCGCTTGCGCACGGCTTCGGGCATGCCGGTGCCGGTATCCTTGATCTGGATTTCGGCATGGTCGTTATCCAGCCGGGTGCTGATCGTGATGGTGCCCAGTGTCGCGTCATCACCCCTGGCGTCCTTGATAGCATGGGCGGCGTTGACGATAATGTTGAGGATGACCTGGTTGAGTTCACCCGGATAACAGGGCACGGCGGACAGCGCCGCGTCAAAATCGGTGACCAGCTCGGCATCGTATTTCCACTCGTTACGCGACACCGTGGCGGTGCTGTCGATGGCACGGTTGATATCGATGAGTTCTTTCTGCTCGGTCCCCGGGTGGGAAAAGTCCTTCATCGAGCGCACGATCTTGGTGACGCGCTCGATGCCTTCCAGGGACTGATTGAAAGCGCTGGGTATTTCTTCTGCCAGATAGTCGACCTCGAGTTCATCGCTCAACACGCGGGCTTTTTCCGCCAGTTTGGCTTTGTTGGTGCCATCGATGTCATCGCTGTTCAGCATTTCATGGACTCGGACGAGCTCGAGCAGGTCGTCGAACGCTTCCTGCAGGAAGCGTGTGTTGTCACCGACGAACTGGATCGGGGTGTTGATCTCATGGGCAATGCCTGCGGCGAGCTGGCCAACCGACGCCAGCTTTTCAGCTTGCAGCGCCTGCTGGTGTGACTGCTCGAGTTCCCTGTGCGCAAGCTTGAGCTGTTCGTTTTTAGCAAGCAGTATCTTTTCGTAGTTTTTTCGTTCAGTGATATTTTCACGAATTGCAACGTATTTATTTGGTATGCCGTTGTCATCGAGAAACGGAACGATAGTGGCTGATACCCAATAAAGTGTCCCGTCTTTCTTCTTATTACAGATCTCTCCTTTCCAGACCATGCCTTGGCTAATTGTTTTCCACTGCTCCTGGTAAAATTCTTTTGGATGGACCCCTGATTTGAGGATACGGTGGTTTGTGCCGATTAATTCTTCTCTGCTGTATTGGGAAATTTCACAGAATTTGTCATTGGCATAAGTAATATCGCCATATACATCGGCGATGCTTACGATCGCATGTTCGTCCAGTGCATTGACTTGGTTGTCCAGATCATTCAGGGTTTTTCGAACAAGTTCCGTGCCACGTTCATGTTCAATAATGCCACTCAGTAGATTGGCTATCATTTTCAAGATATGTTTTTCTGTTTCTTTCGGCGGATGATTGTGTTCGACATACAGGTTGAGTACGCCTAAGGTTTTGTGGCTGGATAGAATGGGAACGCAATAATGGCCATGCTGCTTAATTCCATCATATTCGATCTCATGTCGGTGATCCAGACAGGTGGTGAATATAATTTCCTGTGAGGCAGCCGCCTTGCCACACAAGCACTGACCGAATGAAATGTTCGCACAGGATGCCAGCAAAGGCGCTGCAAGCCCGCGCTGCACCATTAAAGTCAGTGTTTGGCCTCCCTCATCGGCGAAAAAGATGGACCCGCGTGATTCCGTGCTCAACCAGCTTGCATCCAGCACCAGTTCCAGAATTTTTTCCAGCTTTACACTAAGGGGATCATTCCCCATGGCCGTCTCGAGCGCAGCGTTGAATGTCTTCTTGACCATTAAATCATAGTGCATCGCTTTCTCAGCGCGTTGCCTTTTGCGCATCTGAACCTGTAATGCCGCTTCGGCCGATCTGGCTTCATTAGCAGTCTCGCGCAGCTCCTGCTGGTGCTCGCGCAGGCTGTCGCGCATGGTGTTGAATGCACGACTTAATCGGCCGATTTCGTCATCCTGTAAAAGCGGAATCGATACGCTGAAATCGCCGTTGGCTAGACTTGTAGCTGCGCGCTCGAGTCGCTCCAGTGGAATGCGAATCAAGGCACTCTGCCAGGTCAATGAAAATAAAAACAGCAAGCCCAAAATTAGATATAGAAATTTCTCTACATCCCTTACGCGACTAAATGCGTGTTGCGACACCGACGACCAGTCTGTCGATACCATAAGATACGCCAATAGCCGCCCTTCAATTTCGATGGCATATTTATTGAGCATCATGTCCTTTTCATTCGTGGCAAGTGGCTCGGCTTCGACCAGGGGGTAAATTCGCTCACCCTCTGCCGAGACAAGAATCAGCTGACGCCATGTTTCTTTCATTATGTGTAGCTGGTCGTCGAGAACGCTATAGAGCGACGCATAGTCACCCGCCAGCATAAAGCGAATGATTTCCGGCTTTAATGTGACGATTAAATTCTGTTGTTGCTTGATCAACAGATCGCGTTCATCCGCTATCCAGGTAGGCGCCAGGTACAAGTGGAGTATTGCTATAAATATCGCCGAGGCCATCAGCAATGGAAGCATCAACTTGAATCTGATACCCATGATCTAGTTTGAGCTGATGTAAAATCGACTTAGCTTCATGTCGCCAAGAGGTGCATAATCCGCCATCGAGGCTGTGCCAATCTGCTTGATCGGTACTTGTGAAAGCATTCGCTTACCGTCACTGCTTTCGCCTATGGCGAGCAAGGCGTTACGCACCTTTTCTCGGATTTCTTCCGGTACCGTGGAGTGCGCTGCGAATGGGTGTGGTGATATCGCAGTGGTGTCATGTATGATCCGCAGCTTGTCGCGGATTTCCGGACGTTGACGGTTAAACGTCGCCTGTACACCTCCACCGGCTACGACCTTGCCAATAGCTACATTCAAGTAAACAGAGTCATGGGATTGAACGTAGACGGGATCTACATTGATACTAAAATCATCTGTGAGTTCCCGTCGCATCAGCAATGATGCGCCGACTGCATTCGGAGACGGGAAGGCGACTTTTTTGTGATTCAGTTCTTTCACCGTTTGGATGGCATTGTCCTTACGCACAACCAGCACGCCGTGAAGGGATCGACCCACGTCACGTACCAGCGGGATATAGCCTTCAGACTCGCTGGCCATTAAAAAATGATAAGGGTTCATATAGGTAAAATCGAAGCTACCCGACATGAACTCATTCTCGAAATCAGGGATATTGGTTGATCCCTTGAGTATGAATCGCAACCCGGTTCGTCGCTCCAGTTCATCAAGAATCGGGCGCCATATCTTGTATAACCGCTTGGTCTCGAACTGAGGGACTATGCCGACGGTGTATTGCTTTTCTTCGGCAAAACTGGTGCTTGAAATAATCACAATCATGGCTGTGATCACGCACATTTGCAGCATTAATCTCAGCCTATACAGTAAATTGTAAGTATATATTCGTAACATAAGCTTGATTCACTACTTGTGTTTCTGTTGTTAAAATCTTTTTCTAGTAGTATGAAAGACTCTGTCAGCGTAGGTTAGTCCTCCCGTTATTTCAGGCGAATATGTTCTCTCCTCTCCCTGATTCGTATATCGGCAGTGAATCCGAGTGCCTTAGGCTTTTTATGCTGGGCAAAATCAAGATCACAGGGGTAGTAGACAGGCGTTCTAATCGCACAGGCTGGTGAGTATTTTGTCTGTTGCGAATATTCAAACGCGAATAAGCCAGATGTGATGTATGCTTGGAAATATGAGGAGTGTAGAAGATAAACCGTCTGTTTTCTGAAAATCTACTATTTTTATCCAGCCGGTCAAAGCTACTCATCCCACCCCAAAAAACCAGCTCTCTCCAAATTCGACCCTCAGTTGAACAGAGAACACGCTCGCCCATCGCTAATTCTCTACGGTAATGACTAAGGTTCTTGCCGCTCTTGCCGATATTGACTCCGGATCCATACATCTTGCTTAACATATGGCTGGAGGTCGCATTATGTACCGCATAATGGTTGTAGATGATGAGCAGAATATTCTTAGCGCAATGAAACGCATGCTCAAGAAAGAACAAGAATGGCAGGCCGAGTTCTTTGATAGTGGCCCCGAAGCGCTGGAAAGGCTGAATGGCCATGATTTTGAGTTGATCATGTCGGATTACAGGATGCCGGGAATGGACGGCGTGCAGTTCTTGAAGGAATCGAAGAAAATTCAGCCCGAAGCCATGCGCATCATACTAAGTGGCTATACCGATCTTGATGCCCTGATGGGTGCGATCAATGAAGCAGAGATATTCCGCTTTATCAGTAAACCATGGCAGGATTACGATCTGAAGATGACATTGACGCAGGCTCTGGCGCACAGAAAAGTGCTAGTAGATAACCGCAAGCTTGCGGACCAGGTTCGCGCACAGCAGACTGAACTCGATAACAGGAAGGCGGCACTGGATAAGCTTCGCAGCACGAATCCGGTGCTGGTGGATGTTCACTGGGATGATGATGGTTCGATCATTCTAGAGGAATAGTCGTATATAGAGAAGTACAATGCCTGAGATAAGTATCAAGTATTGCTTCGAGCTTAAGGAATTAAAGCGTCGCGAAATAATCGAGTTAACGCTTGATGATAAAACGATAGAGCCCACCAGTCGAAACGTATCTGAATACCATGACTGGATGCGACTAGAATACAATCAGTGTAGTCATTGCCCCCTTGAGAGTGAATCTAACGAGTATTGTCCTGTAGCATTGAGCCTTGCAGGTGTGATCGAAAAATTCAGTGATGTCACTTCGCATGATGAAGTCAGGCTTATGGTGATGACGAGTGATAGGAATATCGCGCAGAGTACCACGGCCCAGAGAGCGATCAGTTCATTGATCGGGCTATTGATCGCTACTAGCGGCTGCCCCTATTCCGAATTCCTGAAACCCTTGGCCCGTTTTCACTTGCCGCTGGCAAGCGAAGAAGAAACCATGTTCAGGGCGGCTGGCAGCTATCTACTGGCCCAGTTTTTTCTCGATAAAGACGGGAATGATTTTGATACGGAGCTCGGCGGGTTACGTAAAATATATGATGATATGCATCTGGTTAACACTTCGATTGCAGATAGGGTGCGCAGTGCGACAGTGGCTGATTCATCTGTCAACGCGGTAGTCCTGCTGGATATGTCCACTAACCTGATGCCGTACGTTATCGAAGACCACCTGAATGACATTCGGCATCTTTTTGATGCTTACCTCCGCGCGGCATGAGCCGGGCCGGCGCCGTCGTTTGCAACAACAGGTTCCGCAGCAGATACTGCCCGGTTTAACGGCTTCGATGATTGCAGGCAGCGCGTATTCTTCAACACCGCTATAAGGTATGGAAGCGTGCTGGGTGGATCTGGAATACCTGGGTCGGCATGGGACTGGTCTTGATTATAATGGATGACCCAGCGCTTCTTTTTAGTCAGGCAGAAAATAAGCGATAATATCCATCTCCTTGTGTGGGGTTACCAATAATGTCAATGCACTTTTCGCTTATCAGGTAAAAGATTACGTGCTGACCCTGCGGGAAACTGTAATAACCCTCAGCCACATCCGTGCGGTGTTTGCCTAGTTGCGGGTTCTCGGCTAACCAGTCAAAGCGTTTTTCAAGTGCTTTCAGGTAGGTGCTACGTTGGTGCTTACCCCATTGAGTCAAACGCCAGTCTCATCTTGCCTGCAACTTTTTTCAGTCGTTTATCGCCTGTCCAGAGCATGGTGTTTTCCGCCAATGCGGTAGCAGCAAGGAGATGGATATCAATATAGCCGACTCCCATTCCCATCAGTTGATTGCGTTCAATAAAGTGCAGTGCCTCTGCCGGAGATGCGACCGGTGACTGGGGAAGGTCATTGAGCAGCCTGAGAATTTCATCGCGGTTGCGCAAACTTCCGCATGCCAGTTCACCTATGACAAAGGGGTGTGCCAGGACCTGGCTTCGGTCAAGTAAATCAGCAAGGCGGGTATCACCAGAGCGCAGATGGTCGATCCAGATCGAAGTATCGACCAGGATCATTTTGCAGGATCGGACTGGCGACGAGGTATTGGTTTCAGTTGAGGCTCGCTTCCTCCCAGGCGCGCTAACCGGCGCGCGCTTTCTCGCTCA
Source organism: uncultured Gammaproteobacteria bacterium (assembly GCA_942492025.1). Lineage (GTDB taxonomy): Bacteria > Pseudomonadota > Gammaproteobacteria > SZUA-229 > SZUA-229 > JABDQW01. The sequence continues at coordinate 393,552 of CALODJ010000004.1, forward strand.
ATAAGGGCGCGCAGCCCTTCTCGAACGAGTGCAACTTTTTCGCTCATCCCGGTAATCCGCTGAGCTTCTGCCAGTAACTGGTCATCAATGTTTAGTGTGGTTCTCATGGGCAATCTCCCTCATCAGAAGGCATAAAAAATAACATCATATGATGATATATTAGATGCTCTGATTGCGCAAGGGCGTGTCGTTGAAAAGCTATTGAGCTACAGTGATCTACAGCGAAAGCTGACAAAGCTTGCCGATTAGCTGCATAAGGTTTGTGATTCTCAGTGACAATCAGCAACCATTTCTGAACATGGTATTTTTCATGGTATTGATACTTGGCCAAAAACTAAGTAAATGATTCTAATGTGAAAATATGGCTTATTTACAATCGAGTGGGAGTAGGGGGCGCCAGGGATGTGAGTTGAGATCTTCGAGTTATTACTCCGACCCCGATTATCCGACCCCAATTATTATTCAGCATCATCGGACTACGTGCGCCCTTGATTGCAAGGCTTGTCACTGCTTCCTTGTTTCCGCACTTGCCACAACCGCCCATCCAGCCTGGATGTTAAACTTTTGTGACAATTTCGTGAATTTCCCACAATAATTCCCGACCATAATCCTATTTCCTCGTTCATTTAACACAGGAAACACTCAGGAGAAGATATTATGAAAAATAGTGTGAATAAAACTACTTTTGCATCGGCTGCACTGGCAGTGGCAATGAGCTCAGCTGCAATGGCAGCACCGTCGCCTGCAGGCAGCTCCGGCGCTTCTATCGGTGCGGGCGATAAGGTGCATTGTTACGGAGTGCATTCGTGCAAAGGCAACTCAGACTGCAAGACCACGGAGCACAGCTGCAAAGGTCATAATAAATGTAATGGCCATGGTTTTAAAGGCATGGCTGCAAAAGCCTGTTTGGATGCCGGCGGCGTCATCGCTGACATCAAAGGGTAATTACTCAATTATCGGGATACAGAAATGACTTTCGGCTTTGGACTCGGGCTGCGCACTCAGCATTACAATGATTTTCTGGCTGCGCCGCAGCCCGTGGAATGGCTGGAAGTCATTTCTGATAATTATATGGTCGATGGGGGAAAACCATTGGCCATGCTCGATCAAATTCGCGCCAATTATCCAATGGTAATGCATGGTGTATCCATGTCGATCGGCGCAATTAATGGTCTGGATAAAGACTATTTACGTAAACTCAAGGCGCTTGAGCAGCGCATCGAGCCGCTTTGGGTGTCAGATCATTTGTGTTGGACAGGTGTTCACGGACGTAACATGCATGATCTGCTGCCACTTCCATATACCCTTGAGGCGCTGCAGGTAGTTAAACGCAACGTTGAACAGGCGCAGGAGGTGCTGCAGCGTCCACTGGTTCTGGAAAATGTTTCCAGCTACGTAGAATTCAAAACGTCTGAAATGACCGAATGGGAATTTTTAACGGAAGTTTGTCAGGCTACAGGTTGTGAATTATTGCTGGACATCAACAATATATTCGTCAGCGCTTTTAATCATGGATTTTCGCCTGCCAGCTTTATTGGTGGTGTGCCAATTGATAGCGTCAAACAGTTTCATTTGGCGGGCCATCAGAACAACGGTGATCATTTGATCGATACACATGACCATTTGGTCTGTAACGATGTTTGGGATCTTTACCGGCAGGCACTGATGCGCTTCGGGTATGTGCCAACAATGATCGAGCGCGACGACAATATCCCACCGCTTGTAGAACTTTTATCTGAACTGGATATGGCGCGGGACATTGCCAATGATGTTTTAAACTCAAAAATTGCCGTATGAACCTCAAAGACTTGCAAACAAACTTCCAGTACGTTTTACTCGATGCCGAGTGCATCGATGCAGGCTGGGTTAGAGAATATACTCGTGGCTTGTCCTCGCAAGACCGCTTGGGTATTTATCACAACGCATACCGCATGCGGCTGATCGATGTATTGTTGGATACTTTTGAGCATACTGCCATCTACCTGGGCGATGACTGGTTCCACCAACTTGCTGCGGCCTATGTGCAGTCACACCATTCGACATACAACAACATTGGCCTTTATGGCCGAAAATTCCCCCGTTTTCTCGCTGAACAACTTGCCGGCGACAAGGAAGTCTCAGAACTTGCGCTGATGGACTGGAAACTGCGAAGAGCGTTTGATGGCGCCAACAGCGCCGTAATGACACACGACGACCTGCAACATCTTGCCGCCGTGGAAAATGGAGGTATCCGTTTGCAACCTGTGCCTACGCTTAGTATCAGCACGCAACGCTTCAATACATTGGATATCTGGCATGCCATCAACCAGGATCAACAACCTCCAGTTGTAGAGCGGCTGCCGCAAACTATCGATATATTGATCTGGCGCAAGGGTCATTCACCACATTTTAGGAGTCTGGCCAAGATTGAATCTGCGGCTATAGCCCTCGTCTGTTCCGGAGACACGCTTGAAGTTATTGGTGCAGCACTGGAACAAGATTTTCCTGATGTCGATGTCGCGACTGAATTTGGGGTAATGCTGCATCGCTGGCTAGACGATGAGATTATCAGTATTGCGCCTCAGAATGTCGATGTTGATGCTCGCCTGAGTGTTCAGTAGGGGCGCAAATCAACAGGGGTCGATGTGCAGGTAATCTGCCTATTGTCGCGACGGAGCCCAGCACTCATCCTCTGACAAAGGGGTGAGCCAGTACGTGGCTTCGGTCAAGTAAGTCAGCAAGCCGCGTATCACCGGCGCGCAGATGGTCGATCCAGTTCGAACTATCGACCAGGGTCATTTTGCAGGATCAGGTTGGCGACGAGGTGTTGGTTTCAGTTGAGGTTCGCTTCCTCCCAGTCGCGCCAACCGGCGAGCGCTTTCTCGCTCAATAAGGGCGCGCAGCCCCTCTCGAACGAGTGCAACTTTCTCGCTTACACCGGTAATCCGCTGAGCCTCTGCCAGTAATTGGTCATCGATATTCAGTGTTGTTCTCATGAGCAATCTCCCTTGTCAGAAGGCATAATATATGACATCAAATGATGATGTATTAGATGCGCTGATCCCGCAAGGGCATGCCGTTGAATAGCGCCTGAGCTACAGTGATCTACAGCAAAAGCTGACAGAGCTTGCCGATTGGCCGAATAAGTTTTGTAATTTTCAGTGACAATTAGCAACCATTTCTGAACATGGTATTTTTCATGGTATCGGTACTCGTGACTAACGGCAAACCCGCGCCAATACTGGACTTTAGCGGGCTATTTACAATCGAGTGGGAGTAGCGCAGATCTGGCACTGACTGGCACTCACAGGCACCAATTCACAGAAAGCTAGCAGAACCAATCACTTATCCTCATTTTTGTCTGGCAACATCTGGCACTGGCAGGCATCGGCAAGCAGCTAGTGCCATTTTCCAATGGTATAGATCATGGTATCGCCGAACCCAGTTTCTGCGCGGTACGCCAATACCATGTCATGCTTGTTGAACTGTTCATGGTATCGGCGATTTCACTTGATTAATGTAATATAAATGTTACATTAAATACATTTAATGTCATCTGAATAAAACATTATGCCAAAACCACATATGCCGTCTTCTGCTGTCAGGCGTGTCTTGCGCAAGTTGGGTACCGATCTCCGCGAAGCCCGGCAGCGGCGCCGTTTGACCATGGCTGTGGTCGCAGAGCGTGCCTTTACCAGCCGGGCTACCCTGCAGCGGATTGAGGCGGGGGATCCGGGTGTGAGTATGGGTATTTACGCTGCGGTCTTGCAGGCGCTGGGCTTGCTGGACAGGCTAGATCAGCTCGCCGATCCGGCCCATGATGAAATCGGTCAGGCGCTTGCTTCCGGGGAACTTCCCAAGCGCGTGCGAATGTCGACGAAGCGCAGGAAGAAATCGGATGACTGACGTAGAGGTCCATATTGATCTGGAAGGGCAGGTACGACCCCTCGGGATACTTCATCGTCAGGCATCACGCCGTGGAGAGACCGTCACCTTTGAATATGACGAGACCTGGCTTGGCGATGCAAACCGGTTTTCGATTGAGCCGGCACTGACGCTGACTAAAGGGGCATTCCCGCCGCAGGCGGGCCAGCCCATATTCGGGTCGATTGGCGACTCGGCACCGGATACCTGGGGCAGACGCCTGATGCAGCGTGCTGAAAGGCGTCTGGCGGAGCGTGAGGGACGGCAGGTGCGTACGCTGGGAGAATTACATTATCTGCTTGGTGTAGCGGATGAGACCCGCCTGGGTGCTCTCAGATTTCGCTGGCGTGGTGAGGAAGTATTTCAGTCACCCGTACGTGACGGTGTTCCTGCGCTCATTGAGCTGGGTCGTCTGCTTCAGATCACTGAACGGATAGAACGTGACGAGGAGACGGATGATGATCTGCAACTGATTTTCGCGCCGGGGTCGTCACTGGGTGGCGCTCGTCCCAAGGCATCTGTGATCGATCAGCATGGCCATCTGTCGATCGCGAAATTCCCCAAGGAGTCCGATGACTACAGCATTGAAACCTGGGAAGAAATCGCGCTCAGATTGGCGGAGCAGGCGGGTATTCAAACCCCCAAGCATGCATTGCTGCAGGTTGCCGGTAAACAGGTGCTATTGTCGCGCCGTTTTGATCGTGACAACGGTTGGCGCATTCCCTTTCTGTCAGCGATGTCGATGACGGGGTCACGCGACGGTGAACGTGGCAGTTACCCCGAACTGGTCGATGCTTTGACGGCGCATGGTGCCCAAGCCAAGGAAGATGCGTTGCAGCTTTATCGCCGTGTGGTTTTTAATGTTCTGGTGTCCAACGTTGACGATCACTTGCGCAACCATGGGTTCCTGTGGTCAGGTCAGGGGGGCTGGATCCTTTCTCCTGCCTATGATCTCAATCCGACGCCGGTGGATGTGAAGGCACGGATACTGACAACAAACATTGACCTTGATGAAGGTACTTGCTCAGTGGAGTTGTTGCAGGAAACGGCTGGGTATTTTGGCCTTGGCGACAGTCAGTCGTGCACGATTATCCGTGAAGTGGCAGAGGTAACACGCACCTGGCAGGCAGTGGCGGCAGAGGTGGGTGCAAGGCGTGCTGAGATCACACGCATGGCCAGTGCATTCAAGCACGAAGATTTACAGGCGGCATTGAAATTATAGGGTGACGAGGAATCCGGTTTTTTGAAGAAATTTCTGAGCATGGTATTTTTCATGGTATTACCGTTTAGCAAGAAAATAACCAATTGAATATAAAAGATAAAAATGGCTTATTTACAATCGAGTGGGAGTGAAGGGTGTGCGCCCGCTAGCTAGGCCGTTAGACGTCGCATATTCGCCGATTGCTACCTGTTGGTGAATAACCGATTTGTTGTAACTGAAGATTAGTTTATTGAGGGATATCATCTATTGAGACTTGTTAAATCGCATTCCAGTGCTTCGCGATCCCAACTGGCTAGAATAGCAGCAGCCTCATAGGTCGTTTGAAGAAATTCCATTAGAGTCGAATCAGGATCTTCAGCGTTGCGCACCGCGTCGTATGGTAAAATGAACTCGCCTAACTCGGCGTGGTAATATGCTGCCTCTGGTTTAATTGGATAGTCTTTGAAGCCTTCAGGCGTTGGGTAGGCATAAGCATAGAATGCTGGCTCGCCCAGCCCTGCCCCGGGCCAGAACCCCGCGCTTGACACTTCGTGCGAGTAGGCTTCCTCCATTACCCAGTCGGCACAGTTTGGCATTCCTCCAGGATGTTTTGGCGCCGTTCGCCCTGAAAAGCGGGTAACGGCCAGGTCGAACGCGCCCCAAAAAAAATGCACCGGACTGACTTTGCCTTGAAAACGAGACCGAAATGCGGTTAAGACTCGATTGACCTGGGTTAGTATCCGCCAAAACCGGGTCACAGCTTTCTTGTCGTAGGCGGCCAACGTGGTGTTTTCGTCAAATGACATTATGGGATCTGGCACTTCAACAGGCTTGGGATAAATGGATACGTCAAAACCGAGTCGAACCAGGCTGCTCATGGTTTTCTCGTAGAAATCCGCCACAGAGTGCGTCCAGCGAAGGCTGGTCTGTTCAGTGGGAGACAGTCCCACCGGGGTAAAAGTCAGCGCCCCGTAACTTGAGTCACATTCGTGGAGGAAACGAAGCGGATGAAGCTGGCTGACAAAGCCGTCCTTGGGGCGGGGAGTGAGTCACCGGGCCGTAACGCAAGTGAACCCAGAGGTGGCCTCGTCAGAATATAACTCCGGAGGCCGAGCCCGCTCTGTGGGGGCGAAGGCAGAAGGTGATGCCGCAGACTGACTGTTGAGGTATCACGCTCCGGCGGGGTAGTAGGGATAGCACGGTGACAAGGGCAGACCGAGCAACTGGAGAAGCCGTCCTCGTCCCGATCCGAAAGGATCGGAGCAAGGTAGGCTCTATAACCGGCAACACCGGGAAGTGAGTCGAAAGGCGAGACGGTGGCGGCGAGGTTCGTATGAGTGATGAAGCGGGGTAACGCCTGTGGAGCGAAGGAGCCTTACTGCACATCATGACTTCAACAACATGGGAGGCAGGGGTGAGATGATAAAGGCACCCATTGATCTGCAAGACCTGAGGAGAAGGCTATACGTCAAGGCGAAGGCTGAACCGTCTTGGCGCTTCTGGGGATTGTATGTCCACGTGTGCAAGCACGAGACGCTCCAGCAAGCCTACCGGCTAGCAAAAGCCAACAACGGAGCCCCGGGTAGTGATGGGGTAACGTTTGAGGCAATTGAAGCCGGCGGACTGGACGCGTTTATCGACCAGCTGCATCAGGAGTTGGTTGAGCGGACGTATCGTCCTCTGCGGCTGCGGAAAGTGGCGATACCAAAGGCCGGTGGCGGTAGCCGCGGTCTTTCGATTCCCACGATCCGCGACCGGGTGGTCCAGGGTGCGCTTAAGCTCATTCTGGAGCCAATCTTCGAAGCCGATTTTCAACCGGGTTCGTTTGGCTACCGGCCCAAGAAATCAGCGCAGGATGCGATTCGGCGCGTCTCGGAAGCGATACTGACATGCAAAACGTATGTCATCGATCTCGACTTGCGATCGTACTTTGATACGGTGCGACATCATATCGTATTGGAGAAGGTAGCGGGCCGGATCAATGATGACAAAGTGATGCAGTTGCTCAAGTTGATTCTGAAAGCGTCGGGTAAACAGGGTGTGCCACAGGGCGGTGTGATCTCACCTTTGCTCAGTAACGTGTACCTCAATGAGGTAGACAAGATGCTGGAGCGGGCGAAGCGAGTCACGCGGTATCGGCAGTTGACGTTGGTCGAGTACGCCAGGTTTGCTGACGATATGGTGGTCTTAGTGAATGCACACCCGAAACAGCGTTGGTTACGCGACATGGTAGAGAAGCGACTTCGCGAGGAACTCGGCAAGCTCGAAGTAGAGGTGAACGAGGAAAAGACCCATCGGGTCGAGCTGTCGCGAGGTGAGAGCTTCGGTTTTCTGGGCTTTGAGTTCAGGCGTGTGCGCAGTCATTCGGGACGCTGGATGCCATTGTATCGGCCCCAGATGAAGAAACGGACGGCATTGCTGCGCCGACTCAAGATCATTTTCCGGGGCTTGCGTTCCCAGCCGGTTACGCGGGTTATCGAAGCGATTAATCCGGTGCTGCGTGGATGGGTCAATTACTTCGCGATGGGTCATTCGAGCCGGTGTTTCTCGTTCATTCGGAACTGGGTAGAGCAGAAGATCCGGCGTCACCTGGCCAAAAGTCGCCAGCGCCGAGGCTTCGGCTGGAAACGGTGGAGTAGACGGTGGCTGTATGATGCTCTGGGGTTATTTGATAACTACCGGGTGCGACCACGGTCGAAAGTTGTCCCAGCATGATAGGTCTCATAAACCTTGAGGTGAAGTGTGCAGGTGCGCGTAGTGCGGTAAATCCGCATGCTGCGTGCGAAGTGGCGGGAGTTGGAAACGGGGCTACGGTTCGGCCTATACGGGCACGAAGGGGGAAACCCCGGAAACAGACAAGGCCGATCCTAGTGGGCTACCGCGCCAGCTCTCGACCCTACCATAGGTTCCAGAGAGAACTGTTCATGCCTGCCATCACTCGCTAGGATGATCAGTTGGTGATCGCAAAAGTCAAAGTCAATCTGAAATGTATCGTGTTGGTAGGGAATGGGGGACGTTGTAAGACCGCGCGCAGAAACGTATAACGGTACATGCCAGGAATGATTGATCCAAGGTGTTTGGCTTAGCCGCACTTTACCCACTATCTGGGTCCATAGGTGCAGTGTTGAATAGCTATCCTGCCAATATTCAAGAGGCAGGCTTGGCCAGTCTATATCGCGATCGTTCATAAAGTTTTCACTCCCAGTTTTTACCAACAAATACCAGCCCAAGAGTGCTGGCAAAAAAATGAATGGCGTATCACTTGATTAAATCTCCAGCGACTTGCGCAACACGCTGGCCAAATAACTTCGCTGTTTCTATGTCTCCTTTGGGCGGCGCCTCATCGGCACTTGCATCAGAAGGAGAGGTCGTCATCAGTCCTCCAAACGAACCCACATAGTTGATGTCATCGCGGGTGGCCGCCTTGCTGTTGGAAGGCATCATCCCAGAGCCGACCCAAATCATCGAGTGTTGCATGGCCAGGGTCATAAAGTAGTGCAGCGTGGAATGCTTATCTCCATTCATGGTTGCGGAGTTGGTAAATCCTGCAGCAAGTTTGTTCTTCCACTCTTGGGTGAACCATCGCTTACTGGAAGCGTCGGCAACTTTTTTGAACTGCCAGGACGCCATGCCCATGTAGGTCGGTGAACCAAAAATAATGGCATCAGCAGAACCCAGTTCGGCCCATTGCTCGTCGGATAACCCTCCGTCTGCATCTATTTCCACCAAGGAGGAAGTGACGTCTTCGACTGCGCCTATACCATCGATCACTGCTTGTGCCACATTCGTGGTGTGACCAAAGCCACTGTGAAATAGAACTGCGATACTTTTCATGCGATTATCCTCTGTATTTGGTGTGTGCAATCAATTCAGGTCGAACAGCAGGATCTCTGCAGGCTCGATACCCTCAAGATTTACCTGTTGCTCACCGACAATAGTCATGCCGTCACCAGTAGCAAGTTGCTTTCCATTGATGTTGGCTTTGCCACGCGCAAGATGTACATATGCCCGACGGCCTTGTTCCAGCTGGTGGGTTAGCGCGTCACCTGACTCAAGCATGGTCCCGTACATACAGGCATCCTGGTGGGTTGCGATCGAACCATCACGTCCGTCAGGAGAAACAAACAGCACTAGTTTGCCGCGACGATCTGCCAAAGGAAAATACCGCTGATCGTAACTGGGCTCGACTCCCGTTTGGTTGGGCTCCAGCCAGATCTGCAGGAAGTGAACGGCTTCCTGCGATGAATGATTGTATTCACTATGCCTGACGCCGGTACCGGCGCTCATCCGCTGTACGTCACCGGGACGCATAATCGAGCCATTGCCCATGCTGTCCTTGTGCTCCAGAGCGCCGTCCAATACATAGCTCACAATCTCCATATCAGCGTGCCCATGTGTCGCGAATCCGCCACCGGGCGACACGGTATCGTCATTGATTACGCGCAAGTTGGATACTCCCATGTGCTGGAAATCGTAGTAACTGCCGAAGGAAAAAGTGTGGTAGCTGTCGAGCCAGCCATGATTGGCGTGACCTCTGTCGTCTGCTTTACGTACTGTCAACATTTTTTGGTCCTCCTAGAATCTGAAATCACTCGCGTTGATGGTTATAACCTACTGTTTTACTCAGGATTGATAAATGGCATAAATGGAAATAGACTATTACCTTAAACGTAATAATTTGGTGTCATTGTGATTGATGAACGCAAAGTTTTCCTCGCCGTGGCCAGTGCCCAGGGATTCACTGCGGCGGCACACGAGCTCAATACCACGCCAGCAGCGGTAAGCCGAAGAATCAAGGCGCTGGAAGAACGCCTGGGCATTCGCTTGTTACAGAGAACCACCAGAAAGGTTCGCCTCACCAGTGCGGGAGAAAGCTACTATGGTAATTTGCAGAGAATAATGCATGAATTGCATTGCGTTGAGGATGAACTTTCAGAGGCATCCGGCAAACTGAGCGGAACCCTGAAAATTGCCGCACCTGTATCGTTCGGGCAACGCAGATTGAGCAAGATAGTTACCCAATTCGCGCGAGCGCATCCTGCCATTACCATCACCCTTGATCTGGACGACAAACAGAGTGATCTAATCAACGAAGGCATAGATGTCGCTGTGCGCATTTCCCATCTGCTCGATTCTTCACTGATCGCAAGGCCGATAGCCCCCATCCCAAAATATATTTGCGCATCACCCGATTACATTGAACGAATGGGTGAACCAACAACCATCACTGATTTACTCAAACATCGCTGTTTGCATTACAGCGTGATCAGTGAACGCGAGGAGTGGAGATTCAACACCTCGAAAGGAGAGCAAAGCCTGTCGATCAAACCGGACTATTGTTCGAACAACGGGGATGTTCTGGCGGGAATGGCGTGCGAGGGCCTGGGGTTAACCATCCTTCCGAGTTTTCTCGTTGAAGAGCAGCTATCAACAGGCAAGCTCGTCAGGATCCTAAAGAACACAGTATTGACACCATTCATACTCTCTGTGGTATACCCATCTCGACGGCACGTCTCGGCCAGGGTAAAAGCTTTGGTTGACTACCTCATCGATGAACTCAATGAGTGACGCCAGCGCTCACGCTACTGCGGCAGGAATTCTCCTTTGCGAGTAGTGGGCAAGTAGCCGACTGTGGAGAGAGGAGGGTGAGATTCCAGCGTAGCGGGCAACCTGTCAGGCGGATTCGATGAGCTGCTGGAATTCATACAAAATCAACTAATACTGAAGTCTTTCTTGAGTTTTCAAGCTGGATATAACTTTTTGAGATCGACAGAAGTTAGTGAGAAGTTCTAAAATTTACTCATGGAATTTCAGTACACTTCATTAAAAGTTAATGTGCGTTTCAAAAGAGATGGGCTCAAGGATATCGCTTCACTGTTAGAAGAGCTTTCCTATAAAAAGGTTTTTGTTCTCTGTAGCTCTCGAATGAAAGAAGAAGTTAAAGCTCATCTTGATAGAGACTCATCTCTTTCTTATACCTTTTTCACCAAAGCAAAAATGCACACTCCAATAGGGACAACGGAAGAAGCTCTCGCTCTCATTCAAAACCAGAACTACGAAGCCTTTTTGGCCGTTGGGGGAGGGTCAGTTATAGGTTTAAGTAAGGCTCTTTCTTGGCGAACAGATATTCCTCAAATTGTTGCTCCAACCACTTATGCTGGTTCTGAAATGACGAATATTTTAGGAGAAACTATTAAGCAGGTAAAGCAAACCCAACGAGGCGATAAAATTCAGCCAGCATATGTTCTTTACGATTCTGCATTATTAGACTCATTACCTGCTAAAGTAGCAGGTCCTTCTGCTATAAATGCTTTGGCGCATTCAGTTGAGGCCCTCTATGCAGAAAACAGAAACCCTATAATTACCACCTTGGCAAAAGAGTCGATTTGGAATATCGCTCACTTTTTGGAATCTAGTTTAGAAGAAGAAGCCACTCAAAAAGAAAAAGATAAAGTTCTTTATGGGGCTTACCTTGCTGGTACTTGCCTAGGAAGTGTAGGGATGTCTCTTCACCATAAAGTTTGTCACGCCATGGGCGGAGCCTTCAATCTTCCTCACGCCGATATTCATTGCTTCATGCTTCCTTATAACCTTGCTTATAATGGCTCAGCTATTCCTGATATTCTTCAATATTTAGGAAGCGAATTAGCAGCTGATGCTATTGATTTTATTTTCGATCTCTCGCAAAAAGTTGGCCATTACTCAACACTCAAAAACTTTGGATTGGCTGAAAAAGATTTGGAAAAAGCAGCAGATATCATCCTATCTAAACCCTATTACAACCCTAGAAAAGTTGAGAGAGAGCGAATACTCAAAATGCTAAACCTCGCCTTTAAAGGGACTCGCCCTACAGGAAAATTAGATGACAAATAAATACTTCACTGAAAGAAATTCAGAAGCCACCGTTATCAGTAAGATGAAATCTGAAGATAAAAGATATTCTCAACTGATGAGCTCATTAATAAACCATCTCCATCAGTTCATAAAAGAAGTAGAACCAACACAGGAAGAGTGGGAGAAGGCCATAAAATTTCTTACAGATGTTGGTCACATAACTGATGCTCAACGCCAAGAATGGGTGCTTTTATCTGATACCTTAGGTGTCTCTATGCTTGTGGATGCAATCGTAAATCGCAAAAGTTCAGGAGCGACAGAAAGTACTGTGTTAGGTCCATTCTATCTTCCAGGTTCTGAAGTTTTGCAAATGGGTGCTGATATTTCAAAAGAAGCTGATGGTGAATCTGCTTTTATATCTGGAAAAGTAACTGATGTAATCGGAAATCCCATTGCTGGGGCTCAAATAGAAGTTTGGCAAGCTAATCAAGACGGCTTTTATGATACTCAACAACCAGATATCCAGCCTCCGATGAATCTTAGAGGAACTTTTGTAACGAGTGAGGATGGTAACTACTCCTTTAAAACAGTAAAGCCTGTTCCTTATCCTATTCCTGATGATGGGCCAGTTGGAAAGATGTTGAAAAAGATGGGAAGACATCCCTACCGTCCGGCTCATGTCCACTTCATGATCCAAGCTGATGGTTATGAAAAGCTCATCACCCATATCTTTTGTAAAGACAGTGATTATCTAGATTCTGATACGGTTTTTGGTGTAAAAGAAGAGTTGGTTGTTGAATTTAGAGAAATTGATGGCGTGAAGAAGGCTACTTATGACTTTAAACTCCAAGAATGTAAGTAGCCTTTATGGGTCAATCCGCAGTATGGTTATTCTTTTCCGTCCTGATTGGAATGATTGGATTCGAAATTAAATTCTTTATTGGATTGGCCGTGTGCGGGTGAAGCAGCCTCAGTAGAAATCACTTCACGAGAGCTTTCCTGGTTGTTGGAAGGGCTGGACATCCGTCATGTCAGAGCGCATAAACGGCTCGATTATTCTGCTATCTAAGCCGCATTCTAGTATAATAAGCTTCATGCCAGAAGCTGCTAACGCATTGTCTGAAAAAGAAAATATCACGCCAGAAAAAGTGCTTGAGTTATTGACGTCGCTTGCACAAAAAGACCAGCAGCTCCAGCAAAAAGATCAGCAGATCGAGCAGCTGTTGATGACTATTCATCAACTACAGCACCAACGCTTTGGTCGCAGCAGCGAAGGTTTCAATCCCGATCAATTGCAAATCTTTGATGAAGCACAGTTGGATGAACTGTTAAAACCGGATGATGAGAATGGTCAGCCGACCGTGTCGGCAGCGGCGCTAGCGAACACCGCTAAAAAGCAGCCCAAACGTCGTCCGTTACCCGCTGCCTACCACCGCATCGAAAAGGTGATTGATCTTCCTGAAGAGGAAAAAGCCAAGCTGGGGAATGACTGGATACTTATCGGTTATGACATTTCCGAGCAATTGTCAGTTACACCCCGGCAGCATTTTGTTATCGTCACCAAACGCGCTAAATATGCACCCATCAATGATTCAGTAAAAGGCGCAGAGCAAGGCATACGTACTGCGCCCCGGCCCGAGCAAATCATCCCCAAGTCCATTGCACACAGCAGCGTGATTGCCGATGCACTGGCGAACAAGTTTATTGATGGCCAGCCTTTTTACCGCCAGGCCAAACGCTATCAGGCTGAAAAAGTGGATTTAAGTCGGCAAACCATGAGTGGCTGGGTGACGCAATTAAAATCGCCCTTAACCCCATTGATGAAATTACTCAAACAGAGCCTTTACCAAGGCCCCGTGTTGCATATGGATGAAACACGCTTTCAGGTATTGGGTGAAGCCCATCGGGAAAACACCCAGAAATCCTACATGTATGTGTACAAAGGCGGGCCACCGGACAAACCGGTGGTCTGGTACAACTATGAAGATAACAAAGGCTCTCAGGTACCGCTTGATTTTCTGTTCCCGAAAGGTGAAGTCGTGCCGGAATCAACGGCTATGTTTCTGGTTAGCGATGACTACGCCGGCTTTAATGCGCTGGCCGGGCATCCAGGCATCATCGGTCATGCGGCCTGCTGGGCGCATACCCGCCGCAAATATCACGAAGCCTCACAGGGGAGAAAAAAGCATGCCGCTGCCTTTCAGATGCTCGGACTGATTGGTAAGTTGTATCAAATAGAACGGCAGATCAAAGATGAGTCGGCACAACACAAACAACGCCTACGCCAGCAGCAGGCAAAACCCGTCCTCGACAAAATTCGCCACTGGCTGGACAAGCAAATACCCCGGGTTGTGCCCGGCACCGATCTCGGCAAGGCCATTCGTTACACCGACCGGCTCTGGGACAAACTGAGCCTGTACATTAGCGATGGGAATATCCCTATCGATAATAATCCTGCCGAAAATGCAATCAGACCTTTTGTTGTTGGCAGGAAAAATTGGCTGCACGCGGGTAGTCCACGCGGCGCCAAAGCCAGCGCCATGATTTATACCCTGATTGAAACGGCGAAAGCAAACAAGCTGGAGCCGCGCCAATATCTAGCGCAATTATTTGAACGTCTGCCTAAAGCAAAAACGGAAGCTGATTTGAAAGAACTATTGCCGCAAAATTTTAAAATGATCGACTAAGGTGACTGGAGTGGTATATGGTTTGGCCGGACGGTT
>CALODJ010000005.1:0-28408 GCA_942492025.1 uncultured Gammaproteobacteria bacterium
CTGCTGAAAATGCGCTGCTACGACTTAAGTGGCTTGGAATTGCCACTGACGTGAACCTGATCGATGGCAATCTGACTGATTTGTCATCTTTGATACGAACCATATCAGAGATAAGGCCGGATGAAGTCTACAACCTGGCAGCACAGTCTTTTGTCAAACCTCATGGGATCAGCCAATATTGACGACACAGGTAACCGGTGTCGGTGCCTTGAATGTTCTCGAAGCGCTACGTATTGAGAAACCAGATGCGAGGTTCTACTCAGGCATCAACATCCGAGATGTTTGGTAAGATTCAGCAGCCTGAGCAAACGAGCTCACGCCGTTCTATCCACGTTCGCCCTATGCGGTCGCGAAATTGTATGCACACTGGATGACGACGAACTATCGGGAAAGCTTTGATATGTATGCCAGTAGCGGGAGATTGTTTAATCACGAATCAGCCTCTTCGAGGTATCGAATTCGTCACCCGGAAAGTGACGGATGTGGTCGCGAGAATCAGCTAGGTCAGCAGCATGAGCTGAGATTGGGTAATATCGATGCCAGCGGGATTGGGGGCATGCAAAGGACTACGTAAAAGCGATGTGGTTGATGCTCCAGCAAGACATCGCCGAGGAATTTGTAATCGCCACTGGCAGGACGACGACCGTCAGAGAGATGTGTCATATTGCATTCGAGCACGTCAGGCTCAAGGCCGATGACCACATCGTAATTGATCAAAAATACTTCAGGCCTGCTGAAGTTGAGGTTTTATTGGGTGATCCGTCAAAAGCGAAAGAAAAGCTGGGGTGGGAAGCGGAAACCAGTTTGGAAGATATGATATGTGAGATGGTCGATGCAGACCTTGAGCGTGTAAGTCACGGACATTAAGAATTTCTAATTAATTTGTTAGTGTCAGAGAATGCTCAACAGCGTCTGTTGATTACGGGCGCAAATGGCTTTGTAGGCTCACATTTAATAAAGGGTGCCTTTCTGGCGTCATTTCCTGAGGAGACGTGGAATGTATTGGCTGGGGCCTGGAAGGTTTTGGTGACGCTGACGCAAGAGTCAGCTGGGATAAAGTTGATCCGGGTGATGCAGAACCCGCCCGATGAGGCCGTGCTCAAGGCTGGAAACCTACGGCTGGGGTTCACCTGGGCGGCGATACTGCCACGTTCCTACATCCTGCGCAAACCTGGAGCTGGTGCTGGATGTGAATTTACCTCGGTACGTTAAGGCTGCTCGAAGCGATGGCAGCGCCGCAATTTGATGCTGTTGCATTGGTCACCTGTCTGGTCAGAAGTCTGGCGGACGAAGTTTCTCCAGGGGCAACGCGATGAAAGAGCAGGCATTGCGCTGGCGCCGTTTAATCCGTACGCGGTGAGAAAATCTGCTGCCGATTTACTCGCTGGCGAATACGCTCAAATCGGGATGAATAAAATTCGGCTGCGCCCGTTTAACTATGTTGGTCCCAGGGCAGAGTGCTGATTTTGAAATCGGGGCATTTGCGTCTCAGACCGCTGTGAACTGAGAAAGGCTTGCAGGAGCCGGTCATAAAATGTGAGGAATCTGGACGGCTGGCTCCGCGACTTTCTGCACGTAAAAGATGCCGTGAGTACACACCAAAAAGCAACCAAGGGCGGGCTTGCTCACGCCGGGCGCCGTTTTCAATGTGTGTTCAGGTATCTCGAGAGCAATAGGCGGTATCCTCCAGGATTTACTCGCCCTGTCGTCAGTACCTATATCGGTCCAGCAGGATGAATCGAGAATGCGGCCATCCGATACACCGCTTGCCGTTGGGAGTGCAGAGCTGCTGAAATCCAGGTTAAACTGGAATCCGGTTATTTACTGTGAAAAGACATTACAGGAGACGCTTGACTATTGGCGTTCTTCTCTAACTGTTTAGCATTTTTTGCTGCGGGCTTGGTTTGTCAAACTTGGGTCTGTCGTTTTGAATATTGGTATCTCAACTACATCGATAGAGCAGCATCTAACCGGTGGCAAAAGAGATGGAATTGGAGTATACACCGACAACCTACTATCATCACTCAGCAAGCTTGACGAGGTTCTGATTGAGAGATTCTATTACCCGCCGTCTGTGTTTGATGTGTTTTCACCACCTCGGGATGTTGAGGCTACACAGTTCTACGCGCCTTATTTCTACTGCGGTATGCTGTCAAATGTCATCGGGCTACATGATATCAACCAACATTTAATCGAAAGCAAGGTGGACGTGTATCATGCTACCGATTACAAAATCCCAAAACTTAAAAACACGCCGGTGGTGGCAACACTGTACGATGCGATTCCGCTGAAAAATCCGGAATGGGCTTCCGCCAGGTTGAGGTGGTTGAAGAACAGGGTGTTGGTGAACAGCGCAAAATGGGCAGATCACGTAATCACAATATCAGATTTCATGGTAGATGACATTGTGAATTACTGGGGCATTCCTCGAGAGAGAATAACAGTTGTTCATTGCGGTGTTTCCAGCTACTGGTCAGAGAAGCAGAGCACGGATCAGATTAGCGATGTCAAGCGCAAATACGGCATTGATAAGCCATACATCCTATTTGTTGGGACATTTCAGCCAAGAAAGAACATAGGCAGGATCATCCAGGCCTACCATGCGCTACCAAGGCACTGCAGCAATGAGCATCAGCTGGTACTGGTTGGGAAGAGAGGCTGGAAATGTGAGGAGCTGGTTGAGTCAATCAGGGCTCTTGAGGCTGCAGGTGACTGCGTCTGGGTCGAGAATGCGGCGGATGAAGATCTCCGATGTCTCTATCAAGGCTCGAAAGTATTCCTGTTTCCGAGTTTATCGGAGGGTTTTGGTTTGCCTGTACTGGAGGCGTTTGCGAGTAAGGTTCCAGTCATAACGTCAAAAGGTACGGCGCTTGAGGAGATAGCTGGGGATGCGGCATATCTCGTCGATCCATATTCAGTTGAAGACATGGTGCGCGCAATCACTGACGTGCTCTATTTGGGCGATGAAGCCACTGGGGCAATTACCAGTAAGGGAATACGCCGAAGTCTGCAGTTCAGCTGGGAAGCGGCGGCTGAGCAGATCCATGATGTATACATGAGATTCACGTAAGTACAATATTACTTGAGTATTTATGCATAAGGTTGCAGTTGTTCATGAATGGCTGGTGACATACGCAGGATCAGAGAAAGCCCTCGAACAGATCCTGAGTTTGTTTCCGGGGGCTGACCTGTTCTGTGTGCTGGACTATCTACCCGCTGAGCAACGAGGATTTATCGAAAGCCGCAAAATCACCAAAACCTTCATTCAGGCTTTGCCTTTTTCCCGGAAGCACTATCGGCTCTACCTGCCATTGATGCCAGCTGCTATCAGCAGGCTCGATTTGTCTGATTATGATGTCGTCATATCCAGCTGTCATGCGGTCGCAAAAGGTGTCAGGACAAACGATAAACAAATTCATCTTAGCTACACTTACTCCCCCATGCGCTATGTCTGGGATTTACAGGAGCAGTATCTTGCAGAAACAAATCTCAACAAGGGTATCAAGGGAGTGTTGGCCCGGTATATTCTGGGTAGATTGCGTAAATGGGATTATCGGGTGGCGCAGGAAGTCGACTATTTCGTCGCGATTTCAAAGTATATACAGCAACGCATAGCCAGGGTCTACCAGCGAGAGTCGGTCGTGATCTACCCGCCGGTGGACACTGATTTCTTTTGCCCGGGGTCGGTCAAGGAGGAATTTTATTTGACAGCATCCCGTATGGTTCCCTACAAGATGATGCCACTGATTGTCTCTGCATTTACAGCGATGCCCGACAAAAAACTGGTCGTGATTGGTGATGGACCTGAAATGAAGAAAGTCAGGGATGCTGCCGGTGGTAACGTGGAGCTCCTCGGGTACCAGGGCGATAATACCATGAGAGATTACATGCAGCGGGCTAGATGCTTCATTTTCGCTGCAGAGGAGGATTTTGGGATATTACCGGTCGAGGCGCAGGCGTGCGGCACACCGGTTGTGGGCTATGGAGCCGGTGGTTTACTCGAAACGATAAACGGACTGGATGATGCCGCGCCTACAGGCGTTTTTTTTTATAATCAAAATAAACAGGCAATCAAGCTTGCGGTGCATGAATTTGAGCAAAATGCTGCTAAAATCAACCCTGAAAATTGTCGTGCGAAGGCGCTCACCTTCTCTGAAGATCGATTCAGGGCCAATTTTCGAGATTATGTAAACCGGATTCTGGACTCGGGTTGAGCATAGAGGCGGCAAGAGGGCTATTTTCCATGCTGGTCTGGTATTGAAGCGGGCCAGGAGTAGATCTCATTAAAATAGAATTGGATTTGGGGCGAATAAAAGGATCATGCTAAAAAAAGGTATTTTGAAAGGCTATGGGGACGCGCTGAATTTATTGATTCGCATCTCTGACTTGGTCATGTTGCTAATATGTGGTGTGCTCTCCTACTATTTCTCGAATGCCTATGCGACATACCTGGAGCTTGGAGTATCAGGATTACCACAACATTATCTGCAAGTTATCCTGTTGTCGGTTGTTCTTTCTGCGCTCATTTTTCCATTATTTAACGTATATCGAGTTTGGCGTGGATCTTCGACACTGAGTGAGATAAAACAACTCAGTATGGCCTGGGTGATGGTTGCGCTGACACTGACCTTGCTCGCATTTATCACTAAATCGGGTGCGGATTACTCGAGATCATGGATGATCATCTGGTTTGCGGTCGGGTGGGTCGCACTGGTAGGGTCCAGGGTTGTTCTTCGTTATGTTCTGAGGTACCTACGTTCGAGTGGATTTAATCATCGTCATATCGTCATCGTGGGTACCGGTGATCAGGCGGCCATCGTTGCTGACCGATTGAAAAAGTCGACCTGGTTTGGCCTCGAAATATCTGCATTCTTCAGTTCGGGTAAGGTTTCCGGCTATATGCCGCCCTGGTTCAAAGATAAGAAAATTATCACCGAGTACGAAGACTTACGGCGGCATGTTGATGAAAATGATGTTGACCAGGTGTGGATTTCTCTGCCTCATAGCGAAGAGCAAACGATCAGGGATGTAATTCATGTATTGGAGGACTCGCCGGCTGGAATCAGGTATGTGCCTGATATTTTCGAATACCAGTTAATGCATCATTCGCTGTCCGAGGTTGCAGGCGTGCCCGTTGTTAACATTTCCTATTCTGCGATCGATGGTGCAAACAAGGTTTTGAAAACCGTGGAAGACTATGTTCTTGCATCCTTGCTGTTGATTTTTGCCGGTCCATTGATGTTGCTGATTGCGATAGGCGTCAAATTCAGTTCGCCAGGACCGGTCCTGTATCGGCAAAAACGGGTGGGCTGGAACGGCAAGGAGTTCACGATGCTCAAGTTCCGATCCATGCCGGTCACCGCAGAACGCGATACGGGACCGATTTGGGCAAGTAAAATGGATAATCGTGCGACACCTTTCGGGGCAGTCCTGAGAAAGACCAGTCTTGATGAGCTGCCGCAGCTGTTCAATGTCCTGCGTGGTGAGATGTCACTGATCGGACCACGCCCCGAGCGTCCGGTGTTCGTTGAGCAGTACAAGGATAAGATCCCGCATTACAAAAATAAACACCTGGTCAAGGCTGGATTGACGGGGTGGGCGCAGGTGCACGGCTGGCGTGGCAATACCTGTCTACATACCCGTATCGAACACGATCTGTATTATATTGAGAACTGGTCGTTATGGCTCGACATCAAGATCATCATACTGACGATATTCAGAGGGCTGGTTCACAAGAACGCGTATTAAAATCCAGTCGTTGGTCTCTGGTCGTGGGTCCTGTGTCAAGCAGCAGCGATATAAGACTAACGACTGAAACTGACCAAAGACGAGCGACAAAAAACCAATTTCCTGTTGACGCAACATACTGATCCACGTAGACTTCACGGCCGATATAACAGGGGTGACGAAGCCCTGTTTTCTTACTGTGTCCCCTTCGTCTAGAGGCCTAGGACACCGGGTTTTCATCCCGGCAACAGGGGTTCGACTCCCCTAGGGGACGCCACTAATTTTTTAAGGCTGGATACGTATCCGGCCTTTTTCGTGCCCGTAATCGGCAGTTCGGCTATAGATAACAAGCTGTGCTGCCGTTAGAATAAGGTCCAGACTCGGCACCCTGGTGCCGGAGCCCTGGTAGATATCTTGCGATGACGCCTGTTTCTGTACCTTTTGGAGTATGACTTGACCAAAGCTTTGTTAGCGCTGGAAGATGGCAGCTTGTTTGAAGGCAAGTCCATTGGCGTTTCCGGCAATACAACCGGCGAAGTGGTCTTCAATACCGCGATCACTGGTTATCAGGAAATACTCACCGATCCCTCATACTCGCATCAGATCGTCACCTTGACCTACCCGCACATCGGGAATGTCGGCACCAACGAAGGTGATGCGGAATCAGCAGCCGTCTACGCCAGTGGTCTGGTGATTCGTGATGCCTCGGCCATGATGAGTAACTGGCGCGGTCAGCAGAGTCTGCAGGATTACCTGCAAGCCAGCCAGCTTGTCGCCATCGCGGACATCGACACCCGACAATTAACCCGCTTGCTTCGTAATAAAGGCGCTATGAACGGCTGCATCATGGCGGGTGAGATCGATGCTGATACGGCGCTCAAGAAAGCACGAGACTTCGGTGGTCTCAAGGGCCTGGATCTGGCGCGAGTCGTCAGTAGTACGCAGGCTTACAGCTGGGACCAGAGTGTGTGGGATCTGGATACGGATCAACAGGAAGTGGTTGACACCGCATCACTGAAGTATAACGTGGTCGCGTACGACTATGGTGTCAAACGAAATATACTGCGCATGCTGGTTCAACGTGGCTGCAGGGTGTCGGTCGTTCCGGCCAAAACACCGGCGAGCGAGGTTATGGCGATGAAGCCGGACGGGATTTTCCTGTCCAACGGACCGGGCGACCCGGAACCCTGCGACTACGCCATTACAGCGATCAGGGAAATACTCGAAACGGATACACCGGTATTTGGTATCTGTCTGGGTCACCAACTGCTGGCGCTTGCCTGCGGCGCCAGAACCGAAAAGATGAAATTCGGCCATCATGGCGCCAACCACCCGGTGCAGGATCTTGACAGCGGCCAGGTGATGATCACCAGCCAGAATCATGGCTTTGCAGTAGCAGAGGCCAGCCTGCCAGCTAATTTAAAAGCGACTCATCGCTCGCTGTTCGATGGCTCACTGCAGGGTATTCATCGCACGGACAAACCGGCGTTCGGCTTCCAGGGCCACCCCGAAGCCAGCCCCGGCCCGCACGATATCGCACAGGTTTTTGATCACTTCATTGAGTTAATGGGAAAACACTTGTCCACAGATGAACGCAGATGAACACGGATAAAAGATAAAAAAATAGTTGATTATTGGTTTAATTAGGAACGGAAAATTATTATGGATGATGAATTATCGCGACAGGTTATTGGCTGTGCGTTTGAGGTTAGTAACACGTTGGGCGCTGGCTTTTTCGAGAAAGTATATGAAAAGGCGATGTGTATTGAGCTCAAAAAGGCTGGTTTGGGTTACGTGTGTCAACAGTCTGTATCAGTGAAATACAAGGATCTTTTTGTTGGAGAATATATTGCCGATATTATTGTAGAAGGGCAATTACTATTGGAGCTAAAGGCTCTATCAACATTGTGCCGTGAACACGAGGCACAGTTGATAAATTATTTAAAAGCAACGGGCTTATCAGTAGGTCTTCTACTGAATTTTGGCAGGCCAAAATTAGGTGTCAAGCGAATGATTTGGAATCATAATGAATCAAAGAGCATTAAGTAAAAATCTGTCTTTATCCGTGTTCATCTGCGTTCATCTGTGGATTGACTGATGCCTAAACGTTCCGACATTAGCAGCATTCTGATCATAGGTGCCGGGCCGATTGTGATCGGCCAGGCCTGTGAGTTTGATTACTCCGGAGCCCAGGCCTGTCGTGCGCTCAAGGAAGAGGGTTATCGGGTCATTCTGGTGAATTCGAACCCGGCTACCATCATGACCGATCCGGCCATGGCGGATGCAACCTACATTGAGCCGATCACCTGGAAAACAGTCGCTCGGATCATCGAACAGGAACAACCGGACGCCTTGCTGCCGACCATGGGTGGCCAGACCGCCTTGAACTGTGCGCTCGATCTTGAACGCGAGGCTGTGCTGGAGAAATTCGGTGTAGAAATGATCGGCGCCAAGAAAGAATCGATCGACATGGCCGAGGATCGCGAGCTGTTCAAGAAGGCGATGGAAGACATCGGTCTCGATATGCCCCGCGCAGCCATCGCCCACAGTATGGAAGAGGCCTATCAGGTGCAGGCGCAGGTCGGTTTTCCAACCATTATACGTCCGTCATTCACCATGGGTGGCAGCGGGGGTGGGGTGGCTTACAACCGCGAAGAGTTTGAAGAGATCTGCCAGCGCGGCCTGGATCTGTCACCGGTGAATGAGTTGCTGATCGAAGAATCCATTCTCGGCTGGAAAGAATACGAAATGGAAGTGGTGCGCGACCACAAGGATAACTGCATCATCGTTTGCTCGATCGAAAACTTCGATCCGATGGGTATTCATACCGGTGATTCCATCACCGTAGCACCTTCGCAGACATTGACCGACAAGGAATACCAGCGTATGCGTGATGCCTCGATCGCTGTGCTGCGCAAAATTGGCGTCGATACCGGTGGCTCGAATGTCCAGTTCTCAGTCAATCCAGACGATGGCCGAATGACCATTATCGAAATGAATCCGCGTGTATCGCGTTCATCCGCGCTGGCATCAAAAGCCACCGGTTTCCCGATTGCCAAAGTGGCGGCAAAACTTGCGGTGGGTTACACCCTGGACGAGCTGCAAAACGAAATCACTGGCGGAGCGACACCCGCTTCGTTCGAGCCGACCATTGATTATGTCGTCACCAAGATACCGCGTTTCACCTTTGAAAAATTTCCACAGGCAGAAAATCGTCTGACCACCCAGATGAAATCCGTTGGTGAAGTCATGGCGATTGGCCGTACGTTCCAGGAATCCCTGCAAAAAGCCTTGCGCGGTCTGGAAGTCGACATCGATGGGCTGGCTGAAATACTCGATCCGGAGTTATCTGACGACGAGGTGGGGTCGCTGATCAACAAGGAACTGAGTCTGCCGGGTGCTGATCGTCTGCTCTACCTGGGTGATGCCTTCAGGCGCGGAATGGGTCTGGAACGGGCGTATGAACTCACCCGAATCGACCCCTGGTTTTTGATACAGGTGCAGGAGTTGATACATATCGAGCAAGCCTTAGCTGGCAAGACATTGCCCGGGCTGGACTATGATGCTATGCGTGAACTCAAGCGAAAGGGCTTTTCGGATAGCAGGCTGGCTCACTGTCTCGGTAGCACTCAGGCTGAGGTGCGTGCGCATCGCCATGCGCTGGGTATACGGCCGGTGTATAAACGCGTCGATACCTGCGCCGCTGAATTCGCCACCTCGACGGCTTATATGTACTCGACCTATGAAGACGAGTGCGAAGCCGAGCCCGGCGATAAAGACAAGATCGTGGTTCTCGGCGGTGGTCCGAACCGCATCGGTCAGGGTATCGAATTTGATTACTGTTGTGTGCACGCAGCGTTGGCGTTGCGCGAAGATGGCTATGAAACCATCATGATCAACTGTAATCCGGAAACGGTATCCACTGACTACGACACCTCCGACCGGTTGTATTTCGAACCCTTGACGCTGGAGGATGTGCTCGAGGTGCTGGATAAGGAAAAGCCGAAGGGCGTTATCGTACAATACGGCGGTCAGACACCCTTGAAACTGGCGCGAGACCTGGAAGCCGCCGGAGCACCTATCATAGGCACGACACCGGACAGCATTGATCTCGCCGAGGACCGGGAGCGCTTCCAGCGGCTGATTCACGAGCTGGATTTGAAACAGCCCCCCAATCGCCTCGCGAGAGCACCGGAGCAAGCGGTCGAACTGGCAGAAGAGATCGGCTACCCACTGGTCGTCAGACCGTCGTACGTGCTCGGCGGCCGCGCCATGGAAATCGTTTACAACGAAAGCGATCTCAAGACCTACATGCGTGATGCTGTGCGTGTATCCAATGACGCACCGGTTCTGCTCGACCGATTCCTCGATGATGCGGTTGAAGTCGATGTTGATGCGGTATGTGATGGTGAGCAGGTTCTGATCGGTAGTATCATGGAGCACATCGAACAGGCGGGCGTGCATTCGGGTGATTCCGCGTGCTCATTACCGCCGTATTCATTATCGGCTGAGATTCAGGATCGTATACGCGAGCAGACACGAAAGCTGGCGCTCAAACTTGATGTCATTGGTTTGATGAACATTCAATTTGCGATTCAGAAAGATACGATTTACGTCCTCGAAGTCAATCCGCGTGCATCGCGCACGGTGCCCTTCGTCTCCAAGGCAACGGGTGTCCCGCTGGCTAAGGTCGCCGCTCGGTGCATGGCGGGTGTCTCGCTGCTGGAACAGGGATGTGCCGACGAAGTAGTGCCGGATTTTTATGCGGTAAAGGAATCGGTCTTTCCATTTGTGAAATTTCCGGGCGTTGACCCGCTGCTCGGACCGGAAATGAAATCCACCGGTGAGGTCATGGGTGTCGGTTCAAGTTTCGGCGTCGCTTTTGCCAAGGCGCAACTTGCCGCCGGGGTTGAATTGCCCACAACAGGTCGTGTGTTCCTCAGTGTCAAGGAGCCTGATCGGGGGCACGCCATAGACTTGGGCCGTGAGCTTACGCAACGCGGCTTTCACATCGTGTCAACGCGTGGTACCGGCAGTGCGCTGCAACAGGCCGGTGTCGAGTGTCATCTCGTCAACAAGGTTTACGAAGGGCGCCCGCATATCGTTGATATGATCAAGAACAACGAAATTGACTTCATCATCAACACGACTGAAGGCAAACAATCAATTGCGGACTCCTACACCATCCGCGCGTCTGCATTGCAGCATAAGGTTAGCTATACAACCACCATCGCAGGCGCGCATGCAACAGTGCGAGCACTGGCCAGACTGGATAATGATGTTGTTAATCGCTTGCAGGATCTGCATGCGAAAATCAAACAGGGGAAAGCGGCATGAGTAAGGTACCTATCACTGTACGTGGTGCAGAAAAACTGAAAAACGAATTGCAAAAATTAAAGTCTGAAGACCGTCCCAGGGTCATTGAGGCCATTGCAGAGGCGCGTGCACACGGTGACCTGAAAGAAAACGCCGAGTACCATGCTGCGCGTGAACAGCAGGGTTTCATCGAAGGTCGCATCAAGGATATCGAAGCCAAGCTCAGCAATGCGACCGTTATCGATGTCACCTCCTTGGAACAGAACGGCAGGGTGGTGTTCGGTGTTACCGTGGATGTGGCCGATGAAGAAACCGGTGATGAGCTGACATATCAGATCGTCGGTGACGATGAGGCTGATATCAAGAACAATATGATCTCCATCAGTTCACCGATTGCCAGGGCCTTGATCGGCAAAGAAGAGGGCGATATCGCCGAAGTCGATACACCCGGCGGCATACGCTCGCTGGAGATCATCGAAGTCAAGTATCTTTAAATGCGCACCGGCATGAAAAACGAAGTCCGCAAATGACCCCTATTATACGCAAACGTATACGGAGATTATTCATGCGGGCTAGAAGGGCCTGAAACGCGTCGCAAAGCAGACATTGTTTGAAGCATGCCACTTTCTAAAAACCAGACAAAGTTTCTGCGCGGTTTGTGTCACGATCTGAAACCGGTGGTGATGCTGGGGCAAAAGGGCTTGACCGATGCGGTCTTGAACGAGCTTGATATCGCGCTTGACCATCATGAACTGGTCAAGGTCAAACTGTCGGTGGATGACAGGGATGCCAGAAAACAGCTGATCGATGAAATCTGCCGGCGCGGTCAGGCCGAATTGGTGCAGACGATCGGTAAAACCCTGTCGCTGTACCGGCCCAATATCAAGAATCCCGTGATTCAGTTGCCAAAAGCTTAGATCCACGTCTACATGCACTATGCGGGCTAAGAGTCCTTTGCGTTTTTCGCGTTTTTCGTGAATATAATGTATACATTTGCGTTTATCAGTGTTTATTTGCGGACCCACCGACTAAACTTATGGCAAGAAGCAAAAGCAGCAAGCGCTGGTTGCATGAACACTTCGATGACGAGTACGTACGTCGTGCCCGGCAGGATGGTTACCGTTCGCGTGCCATCTATAAGTTGATCGAGATTCAACAAAAGGATCACATTTTCAAGCCCGGTATGACGGTGATCGATCTCGGTGCGGCGCCCGGTAGCTGGTCTGAATACGCCATCAGCAAGCTCGGTCGTAAGGGCCGATTGATTGCGCTAGATATACTGCCGATGGAGCCGATACCGGGCGTGGAGATCATTCAGGGCGACTTCAGGGAGGATGCGGTACTGGAACAGTTACTGCAGACGTTGGCTGGAACTGGGGCAGACCTTGTATTATCCGATATGGCCCCCAATATAAGTGGCATGGAAGTGGTTGATATCCCACGTTCGTACTATCTGGCTGAGCTGGCACTGGATCTGGCGCGGCAGGTGGTCAAGCCTGGGGGTGGGCTGCTGGTGAAACTGTTTCAGGGCGAGGGATTCGATGCCTATCAAGGCGATCTAAAGCAAAGTTTCAAGCGCGTGGTATTGCGCAAACCAAAAGCATCCAGGGCGCGCAGTCGTGAGATATATGCATTGACCACTGGATATAAACCGTAGATAAATCAGGGATTAATTTAATGAAATTGGCAACGGCTGTTGAACTATAGTATTGTTGAAACAGTCATTATTGGTAAGAAATAAAACAGGCACGGGAGCGGTAACTTGAACGACGTCGCAAAAAATATCCTTTTATGGGCAGTGATTGCAGTTATTTTGCTCTCTGTATTCAGTAATTTCAGCAAGCAAACCGGGTCGCAATCACCTCTGCCGTATTCGCAGTTCATTCAGATGGTTAAGTCAGGTGAAATCGCAAAGGTGACGATTGATGGTCGTGATATCAAGGGCACGCTCGGTAGCGGCAGTTCCTTCACCACCTACAGTCCGGAAACGGACAATCGTGCACTGGTCGGTGACCTGCTGGAGCATGATGTCGAAATCAAGGGTGTTCCACCGGAAGGGCAGTCTGTGCTGATGCAGATATTCATCTCCTGGTTCCCGTTCCTGTTATTGATAGGCATCTGGGTGTTCTTCATGCGTCAGATGCAAGGTGGCGCCGGTGGTCGTGGTGCGATGTCATTCGGCAAAAGCAAGGCCCGTATGCTCGGCGAAGACCAGGTCAATGTGACGTTTGATGATGTCGCAGGGGCTGAAGAAGCCAAGGCGGAAGTCGCCGAGCTGGTCGACTTTCTGCGCGATCCGGGCAAATTTCAAAAGCTCGGTGGCCGTATTCCCAGCGGTATTCTGATGGTCGGTTCGCCGGGTACCGGCAAAACCCTGCTCGCCAAAGCCATTGCCGGTGAGGCCAAGGTGCCGTTCTTTACCATTTCGGGATCTGATTTTGTGGAAATGTTCGTCGGTGTTGGCGCCTCCCGCGTCCGCGACATGTTCGAAACCGCGAAGAAGCACGCACCCTGCATCATTTTCATCGACGAGATCGACGCCGTTGGCCGTCATCGTGGTGCAGGTCTTGGTGGTGGGCATGATGAACGCGAGCAGACCCTGAACCAGCTACTGGTTGAGATGGACGGCTTCGAAGGTAACGAGGGCGTCATCGTCATGGCAGCCACCAACCGCCCTGATGTTCTGGATCCGGCGTTATTGCGTCCTGGTCGATTTGACCGCCAGGTCGTGGTTCCGCTACCGGATATCCGCGGTCGCGAACAGATCCTCAAGGTACACATGCGCAAAGTACCCACGGATGCGAATGTCAATGCATCGATCATCGCACGTGGCACACCCGGTTTTTCCGGTGCCGATCTTGCCAACCTGGTGAACGAAGCCGCCCTGTTTGCTGCGCGAGAAAGCTGCAAACTGGTCAATATGACGCATTTTGAACGCGCCAAAGACAAGATTATGATGGGTGCAGAACGCCGTTCCATGGTCATGTCCGAAGAAGACAAGAAGCTGACGGCCTACCATGAAGCCGGCCATGCGATTGTTGGTCGCCTCGTTCCGGAACACGACCCTGTGTATAAAGTGAGTATTATCCCACGCGGCAGAGCACTGGGTGTGACCATGTTCCTGCCGGAAGACGATCGCTACAGCTTCAAGAAGAAGCAACTGGAAAGCCAGATTTCCAGTCTTTTCGGAGGGCGTTTAGCGGAGGTGCTGATTTTTGGCGATGACAGTGTCACCACTGGCGCATCCAACGATATCGAAAGGGCGACTGAAATCGCGCGCAACATGGTGACCAAGTGGGGCCTTTCAGAGCGGCTAGGACCGTTGTCCTACTCCGAAGACGAAGGTGAGGTCTTCCTCGGCCGCTCGGTAACCCAGCATAAGAATCTGGGTGATGATACCGCCCGAATCATCGATGAAGAGGTGCGCAACTTTATTGATCGTAACTATGAGCGCGCTGAAAAAATTCTCAAGGATAACATCAACATCCTGCATATGATGGCCGAGGCGCTGATGAAGTACGAGACCATCGACAGCGTGCAAATCGATGCCTTGATGGAAGGCAAGGTGCCACCGCCACCTGATGACTGGACGGACACATCAGCGACGACACCGGAAGATAAGGGTGGTGGAGCAGATACCAGGAAAGCCAAAAGCGACGGTCCGATCGGTGGGCCCGCCAGCGAGCACTAAACCAGAAAGCCGCGCACCGCGCGGCTTCATTCTTTTTTACAGGGTTATTCAGCCGCTGAGAACGCGAATTGGGCCAATTTAATTGGTTTAGAAAAAGTCTTTGGCGTTCTCTGCGTTATTCGCGGCAAAAGGAAAAGTCTAGATTGTTTCATGAGCGGACCTCTATCCATCGGCAATAAGCAGTTTGACCTGTCGCGATCGATCGTGATGGGTATTCTGAATGTCACGCCCGATTCGTTCTCTGACGGAGGAAAATTCGATCGCGTCGAGCAAGCGGTTGCGCACGCGCTGCGGATGCAGCATGATGGTGCGGATATCATCGATATTGGCGGTGAATCGACACGTCCGGGCGCACGACCAGTGACCGTTGATGAAGAGCTCGAACGCATCATTCCTATCATACGTGCGCTCAGACGAGAAAGCACGATCCCAATTTCGATCGACACCAGCAAACCTGAAGTCATGCGACAAGCGGTGACGGAAGGTGCTGACATGGTGAATGATGTCAATGCACTGCAGGCCCCGGATGCAGTCGAATGCTGCGCCGAGCTTGGGGTTGCTGTTTGTCTGATGCACATGCAGGGTGAACCGAGAACCATGCAGCAGCAACCGCACTATGACGACGTGGTCAGGGACGTCACCGATTTTCTGCACAAGCGTTACCTGGTGTGCATTGATGCCGGCATCGACGGCCAGCAGGTCGTGCTCGATCCGGGGTTTGGTTTCGGTAAAACCCTGCAGCATAATCTGTGCCTTTTGAACGGGCTCGACGCGCTTCTTGAGTTAGAATGTCCGCTGCTGATCGGTATTTCGCGCAAGAGCATGCTTGGGGCTATTCTGAACAAGCCGGTCAACGAACGGCTCTATGGTGGTATCGCCGCTGCGGTATTCGCCCATACGAAAGGGGCGCGTATTTTCAGGGTGCACGATGTGGCGCCCACCCGGGACGCATTAGCATTGTGTGATGCGCTGCAACAGGAGCAACGGGACTAAAGATGACTAAAAAGTATTTTGGCACGGACGGCATTCGCGGTAAGGTCGGTGAGGGTATGATGACCGCCGAGAATGTACTCAAGCTGGGCTGGGCGGCTGGGCGTGTGTTTGCCAGTCAAGGCAGAAAGCTGGTTGTGATCGGTAAGGACACGCGTATTTCCGGGTATATGCTCGAGTCTGCGCTGGAGGCCGGGTTGTCAGCCGCCGGCGTCGATGTGCGTTTGCTGGGGCCAATGCCGACACCCGGCATTGCTTACCTGACCCGCACCCTGCACGCATCGGCTGGCATCGTGATCAGCGCATCGCATAATCCCTATTATGATAACGGTGTGAAGTTCTTCTCGGCAGAGGGTACAAAATTACCCGATGAAACCGAGGAGGCCATCGAAGCGATGTTCGATACACCGATGGTGACCGTGGATTCGTCTCAACTGGGCAAGGCCATGCGTGTACCGGACGCGCAGGGCCGATACATCGAGGCCTGCAAGGCCACGATACCGATTACGACCCATTTTAACGGACTCAAGATCGTGCTTGATTGTGCCAACGGTGCTACCTACGATATCGCGCCCCACGTATTTACCGAACTCGGTGCCGAAGTCATTACCACTGGCGTCTACCCGGACGGTCTCAACATCAACGCCGACAGCGGCGCAACCAGCCCCGGCAACCTGTCGAAACGCGTCGTGATAGAAAGTGCTGATCTTGGCATTGCCTTTGACGGGGACGGTGATCGTGTGATCATGGTCGATAGCAACGGTAACATCGTCGATGGTGATGAACTGGTCTATATCATCGCCCTGGCACGTAAAAAATCGGGTATCCCGATCGACGGCGTTGTCGGCACGCAGATGACCAACATGGGACTGGAACTGGCGCTGCGTGAACTGGGCCTCGAGTTCGAGCGCGCAGCGGTGGGTGATCGCTATGTCCTCGAATTGATGAAACAGAAAGGATGGAACCTGGGTGGTGAGTCATCGGGCCATATTATCTGTCTGGATCGTACCACGACCGGCGACGGTATTGTCTCGGCCCTGCAGGTGCTGGCCTATCTCGCAGAAACCGGACAGACCCTGGATCAGGCGAGGTCTGGTGTCAGCAAGTTACCGATGCAGATGATCAATGTGCCGCTGCCGGCAGATGCTGATCCGATGTCGTCACCGCTTGTCAGTGATGCAGTGGTCAAGGCTGAACACGCGCTCCATGGTAGAGGCCGGGTCTTGCTGCGGCCCTCGGGCACCGAACCCCTAATTCGGGTCATGGTTGAGGGCAGTGATGCCGCGCTGGTGCAAAAGCTCAGCAAAAACATCGCGGATACCGTGGCCTCGGCAATCTAGCCCGCATTTCAAATCCACGGCCACGTGCAGTGCCGGGTTGCCGAGAAAAATCGGCCCTGTTAGGCAACACACGAGCATATCAGCACTAACTAATTGATTTATTGATTTCCTCTGACCAATTACCTGGCTATATAACCCATTATCGTCATTGATTTATTCGGTGTTGGCAGGTATGCTTTGCCCCTTTTTGAAAACCGGCGGAGTCAGCAATGCGTCAAAAAATGGTAGCAGGCAACTGGAAGATGAATGGCACCACCAACAGTGTGCGTGACTTGATCACGGGTATCAAGGCCGGTCTTGATGGTCCATCCGCTGAAGTTGTGGTATGCCCGCCGTTTGTCTACTTGCCCACGGTCGCAGCAGAGATCGCCGGTTCAGCGATCAGATTGTCCGCCCAGAATATGTGCGACAAGGACGTTGGAGCTTTTACCGGTGAAATTTCCGGTCCGATGCTCAAGGACATCGGTTGTGAATATGTCATACTGGCGCATTCAGAACGCCGTGCCATGTTCGGTGAAACCGATGAAGTAGCAGCACGCAAGTATGCGGCAGCGTTGAATAATAATCTCAAGCCGATATTCTGTATCGGGGAAACGCTGGGAGAGCGCGAACAGGACATAACAGAAGACGTTATTGCTCGCCAGATCGATGCAATCATCAATGCTGAAGGCGTTGCTTCCCTGGTCAATACGGTGCTCGCTTATGAGCCGGTATGGGCGATCGGTACCGGTAAGACAGCGACTCCGGAGCAGGCGCAAAATGTGCATGCCTTCATCCGTAGCAGAGTCGCCAATCTGGACGCTGGCATTGCAGAGAGCCTGCGTATTCTCTACGGTGGTAGCATGAATCCGGGTAATGCCGCGGATTTGATAGCGCAGCCGGATATCGACGGTGGACTAATCGGGGGCGCTTCGCTCAAGGCCGAAGACTTTCTCGCCATCATCAATGCAGCGGGATAATACGCGTGGATATCATTCTTCTTGTTCTGCACGTAGTATTGGCACTGGGTATCATTTCTCTGGTACTGTTACAAAAAGGTGCAGGTGCCAATGCAGGGGCGGTCCTGGGCGGTGGCGCAGGCAGTGTGTTCGGTGCCAGTGGCTCATCCAATTTTCTGAGCAAGACAACGGCCATTCTTGCCACGGCTTTTTTTGTCAATAGTATGGTTCTTGCCTATATGGCATCTCACCGCGAAGGGCCTGAGACGGTGATCGATCAGATTGAACAGCTGCAGCAGGTGGACGAAACAGCACCTGAGTCGGCAATGGAGCAACTGGATCAGGTTATCGACGAGACGGTGCCGTTACCGCTCGGTGAGCCTGCTGGAGCTGATGTGCCGCCACCGGCGAGTGAAGAAGCCACGCAAACTGATGTGCCACCGCCCTCCAGTGAAAAAGAATAAGGTCCCGACCGGAGAGTGGGAATAGAAGAAAGATCGGCCGATGTGGTGGAATTGGTAGACACGCTATCTTGAGGGGGTAGTGGCGAAAGCCGTGCCGGTTCGACTCCGGCCATCGGCACCATTCATGGATGTATACTAAATAATCGAAACAACGGTTGCGTCAGTTTTGTGATGCAACAGTGGAGCGAGTAAATGCTCGAAAATTATCTACCGGTATTGATCTTTATCGTGATCGGCCTGCTGGTCGGGGGTGGGGCGATGTTTGTCGGCGGCTTTTTGCTGGCCCCTTTTCGTCCGGACACAGCCAAGAATTCCCCGTTTGAATGCGGTTTTGAGGCATTCGAGGACGCACGCATGAACTTCGATGTGCGTTACTACCTGGTTGCGATACTGTTTATCATTTTTGATCTGGAAATTGCCTTCCTGTTTCCGTGGGCCATCGTGCTCGAGGAAATCGGCCTGTTCGGTATTATTGCCATGGGTATCTTTCTCGGTATTCTGGTGATCGGATTCATCTACGAATGGAAAAAGGGGGCGCTGGAATGGGAATAGAAGGCAAGCTCCAGCAGGGTTTTGCGACTACCTCGGCTGACAAGCTGATCAACTGGGCGCGTACCGGTTCTCTTTGGCCAATGACTTTTGGCCTCGCCTGTTGTGCGGTAGAGATGATGCATTCTGCCGCATCACGTTATGACCTTGATCGCTTTGGTGCCGGTGTCTTCCGTGGCAGCCCGCGTCAGTCAGACGTGATGATCGTTGCCGGTACACTGTGTAATAAAATGGCACCTGCGCTGCGCAAGGTCTATGACCAGATGGCCGAGCCGCGCTGGGTTATCTCCATGGGCTCCTGCGCCAACGGCGGCGGTTACTACCATTATTCCTACTCTGTGGTGCGTGGTTGCGATCGCATCGTGCCTGTCGATATTTATGTGCCAGGCTGCCCGCCGACGGCCGAAGCGTTGGTCTATGGCATTATCCAGCTGCAGAACAAGATCAAACGTACCAATACGATAGCGCGCAGTTAAGGTTTGACGATGAACAGAGCCCAGCAACTATCCGATGATTTACACCAGGCGTTTTCGGCCAAGCTGGAATCCAACGTTGTCGCACACGGTGAAGTCACCCTCGAGCTTTCATCGGCCGATCTGGTCGAGGTGTGTACACAGCTGCGTGACCAGAAACCGTTTGGTTTCGAGCAGCTCGTCGATGTATGTGGCGTTGATTACTCTGAATACGGCAGTAGTGAATGGGCGACCGATGACACCTCATCCACCGGTTTCAGTCGTGGGGTAAACCCCGGCGTTAATGCGCGGTTGCGTTTTGGCGAAGCGCCTGCCTATGTCAGTGACCGAAAGCGCTTTGCAGCCGTGTATCACCTGCTCTCTGTTGCGAATAACCAGCGGCTGCGGGTACGCTGCTACGCGGATGATGATGCGTTGCCGATCATTCCCTCGGTCATCAACATCTGGAGTTCGGCGAACTGGTATGAACGTGAGGCCTTTGATCTGTATGGCATCATGTTCGAAGGTCATCCCGATCTGCGCAGGATCCTGACCGACTACGGATTTGTCGGCCACCCCTTCCGCAAGGACTTTCCGCTGGTGGGCCACGTCGAAATGCGCTACGACCCGCTGCAACAACGCGTGGTCTATGAACCGGTATCGATCGATCCGCGTGTACTGGTACCCCGCGTTATCCGCAATGAGAGTCGAGATCCCGATACGGTCGCACAAACGCCGGATGCTGCAGCGGAGGGCAACAATGCCTGAGATAAAAAACTACACGCTCAATTTTGGTCCGCAGCACCCGGCTGCTCACGGTGTATTGCGGCTGATCCTGGAGATGGATGGTGAAGTCATCCAGCGTGCAGATCCGCATATTGGTCTGTTGCACCGGGCTACGGAAAAGCTTGCCGAATCCAAGCCGTATAATCAGAGTATCGGATACATGGACCGGCTCGATTATGTTTCGATGATGTGTAACGAGCATGGCTATGTGCTCGCGATCGAAAAACTCCTCGGTATCGAAGCGCCTGAACGCGCGCAGTATATCCGCGTCATGTTCGACGAGATCACCCGCATCCTCAATCACCTGTTATGGATCGGCGCGCACGGCCTGGACGTCGGCGCGATGACGATCTTCCTGTACGCGTTTCGCGAGCGTGAGGATCTGATGGACTGTTATGAAGCCGTTTCAGGTTCGAGACTGCACGCCACTTACTACCGTCCGGGTGGTGTTGCTCGCGATTTGCCCGACACCATGCCCAAATATAAAGAATCAAAATGGCACGGTAAATCGGCGGTCAACAGGATGAATCAGAACCGCGAGGGATCATTACTCGATTTTCTCGATGATTTTACCGACCGTTTCCCGGGCCTGGTCGATGAATACGAAACCCTGCTGACCGATAATCGCATCTGGAAACAGCGTACGGTTGATATTGGTATCGTCTCGCCCGAACGTGCCTTACAGCTTGGCTTCACCGGCCCGATGCTGCGCGGTTCCGGGGTGGAATGGGATTTGCGCAAGAAACAGCCCTATGAAGTCTATGACCGCATGGATTTCGATATTCCAGTCGGCACCAATGGCGATTCTTACGACCGTTATCTCGTGCGTATGGAAGAGTTTCGCCAGTCGAACCGGATCATAAAGCAATGCATTCAATGGCTACGCGACAATCCCGGTCCGGTGTTGCTCGAAGATAACAAGATTACACCGCCCTCGCGCGAGACCATGAAAGCCGATATGGAAGCGTTGATTCACCATTTCAAGCTTTTCACCGAGGGCTATTGTCTGCCGGAAGGTGAGGCCTACGCTGCTGTTGAGCACCCCAAGGGCGAATTTGGCGTTTACCTGATATCCGACGGTGCCAATAAGCCCTACCGCTTGAAGATACGTGCGCCGGGTTTCGCCCATTTATCATCGATGGATGAAATGACGCGCGGACATATGTTATCCGACGTGGTGGCGATCATCGGCACACAGGACATCGTGTTTGGTGAGGTCGACCGATAGCAGGTGACAGAATAATGAATGCGATGATTGAAGCAGAAAACACATTGTCAGCACATGCACGCGAGAAAATCGATGTGCTGTTGCAGCGTTATCCGGCTGAACAGAAGAAGTCGGCTTTACTGGGTGCGCTGAGTATCGTGCAGCACGAGAATCAGGGTTTTCTGACCAAAGAACTGATGCAGACGGTGGCCGAGTACCTGGACCTGAGCGAGATCGAAGTCTTTGAAGTCGCCAGTTTCTACTCGATGTACGAGCTGAAGCCGGTCGCGCGACACAACGTAGCCATATGCACCAACATCTCGTGCATGTTGATGGGATCACAGAGCATCGTCGACTATGTCGAGAACAAGCTCGGTATCAAACTCGGCGAGAGCAGCGCCGACGGCCGCATCTATCTGAAAAAAGAGGAAGAATGCCTGGCGGCCTGCGCGGGCGGACCGATGATGCAGGTCGACCATGTCTATTACGAGAATCTCACGCCCGAGAAGGTCGATGCGATCCTGGACGCGCTCGAGTAGCATGCTGTGCAAAAGATTATGGGATAGCTTTTAAAGATGTCAGAAGCCAATAACACAAAATTTGTAATGATCACGGTCGATGTCCAGGAGCTGAAGGCTAATGGCTAACGAAGTCTGTTTTGCGACATTGCAGTTTGAAGACCAGCCCTGGTCTTATGATAATTACCTGAAAACCGGTGGTTATAAAGCCTGGCGCGAGATTCTTAAAGAAAAAATTCCACCGGAAGCGGTGATAGAGGAAGTCAAGTCCTCCGGCTTGCGCGGCCGCGGTGGCGCCGGTTTCCCCACCGGCCTGAAGTGGAGCTTTATGCCGCGTAACGCACCGGTGCAAAAATACCTGGTGTGTAACTCCGATGAAAGCGAACCCGGCACCTGCAAGGACCGTGACATCCTGCGTTTTAATCCCCATGCGCTGGTTGAAGGTATGGTCATCGGTTGTTATGCCATGGGTGCGAGCGTCGGGTACAACTATATGCGTGGTGAGTTCATGGACGAGCCGTCACAGCGTTTTAGCCGGGCCCTGAAGGAAGCATATGACCACGGTCTGCTCGGCAAGAGCATTCTCGGTACGGATGTCAGTATCGATATCTACCCGTCGCTGGGTGCCGGTGCCTATATCTGCGGCGAAGAAACCGCGCTTTTGAATTCACTCGAAGGCAAGCGCGGTTTGCCCCGTTACAAGCCGCCATTTCCGGCCAACTTTGGTCTGTACGGCAAGCCGACCACGATCAACAATACCGAAACCCTGTCATCCATTCCTGCCATCATGCGCAACGGCGGTCAGTGGTTTGCCGATCTCGGTATTCCGAACAGCGGTGGTGTCAAACTGTTTTCTGTGTCAGGGCATGTGAATAATCCGGGTAACTTTGAAATTTCCATGGGTACGCCGTTTGCAGAACTGCTCGAAATGGCCGGCGGTGTGCGTGACGGCAACACACTCAAGGCGGTGATACCGGGCGGGTCGTCGGTACCGGTCGTGCCCGGTGACATCATGATGCAGGCCAACATGGATTACGATTCCATCGTCCAGGCCGGTTCCATGCTCGGCTCCGGAGCGGTAATCGTCATGGATGAGACCACTGACATGGTCGAGGCGCTGCGTCGTATTTCACGGTTTTATTTTTCCGAGTCGTGTGGCCAGTGCACACCCTGCCGTGAGGGTACCGGCTGGTTGTACCGCATGCTGACGCGCATCGTTCAGGGTAAGGGTACGATGCAGGATCTGGACAAACTCGACGATGTCGCCAGCAAAATCGAAGGCCGTACGATCTGTGCACTGGGCGACGCCGCAGCGATGCCGGTGCGCAGTTTCATCAAGCATTACCGTCACGAGTTCGAGCACTACATCGAACACGGCAAAAGCATGGTCGAAGGCGCAAGTAACAAGGCGGCATGATGTTCACCACAGAGGCACAGAGCACACAGAGAATCCATTATTTGTTGTCACAGAAGAGAAAAATGAACTATAAGCACCGACCGAAAACTGAATTCTGCGACCGCAAAAAAACACCTCTGTGTTCTCTGTGCCTCTGTGGTGCGATAACCACATAGATGATGGCATGAGCGAAGAGTTTGTAACAATTACGGTTGATGGTCGCGAGCTGCAGGCGCCGAAAGGGGCTATGCTGATCGAGGTCACCGACAAGGCCAATATCAAGATACCGCGTTTCTGTTATCACGAGAAGCTGGCGGTGGCGGCCAATTGCCGCATGTGTCTGGTCGAAGTCGAGAAAGCGCCCAAACCTCTGCCGGCCTGTGCGACGCCGGTGATGGATGGCATGGTGGTATACACCCAATCCGACAATGCCAGAGAAGCACAAAAATCGGTGATGGAATTTCTGCTGATCAACCATCCGCTCGATTGCCCGATCTGTGACCAGGGTGGTGAATGTGAGCTGCAGGATGTGGCGATGGGTTACGGTCAGGATGTCTCCGAATACGTTGAAGGCAAGCGTGTTGTGTTTGATAAGAACATCGGCCCGCTGATCGCGACCGAGTTGACCCGCTGTATCCACTGCACTCGTTGTGTGCGATTCGGGCGCGAGATCGCCGGTTTGCGCGAATTGGGTATGACCGGCCGGGGCGAAAACGCGTTGATCAGTACCTTTCTCGAGCAGTCGGTCGATTCGGAAATGTCCGGCAATGTGATCGATCTCTGTCCTGTGGGTGCACTGACGGCCAAACCTTCGCGTTATGGCGCACGCTCCTGGGAACTGGTGCAACAGGCCTCGATTGCGCCACACGATTGCATCGGTTCAAACGTGTACGTGCATACCCTGCGCGGCGAAGTGAGACGGGTCGTGCCGCGGGACAATGAAGCCATCAACGAAGTCTGGATCTCGGACCGGGACCGTTTCAGCTATGAGGGGCTCAGCTCGGACGACCGTGTGACGGCACCGATGATCAAAGAAGACGGTGTCTGGGTGGAAGCTGACTGGGATGAAGCACTGCAACGGGCAGCGAGCGAAATCAGACACGCACTGACAGCAGCCACTGGCGACGAAGAAGCTGACGTTGATGCTTCATCGAAACTGGCGGCATTGATTTCACCGTCATCAACACTGGAAGAAATGTACTTGCTGCAGAAGCTGGTGCGTGCTCTCGGCAGCGGCAGCATCGACCATCGCCTGCGGCAGAGTGATTTCAGTGACCAGGATATTGCGCCGGTGATGCCCTGGCTGGGACAGGACATCGCCAACCTGGAAACTATCGATGCGGCCCTGCTGGTCGGTTCCAATCCGCGCAAAGAGCAGCCGATTATCAATCACCGCCTGCGCAAGGCGGTGGTAAACAAGCAGGCGCAGATAAGTTTTATCAATCCCCGGTTGTTTGACGCCAATTTCCCGGTCGCCAACGCGATCACTGTCGCGCAACAGCACCTGGCACACGAACTGGCCGCGGTAGCGGCTGGTGCTTTCGCTGCTTCAGGGCAGACAGCGCCGCCCTACATTGCAGACATTGTGTCCAAAGCAACACCGAGCGAGACCCATAAAAAACTCGTACAGCAACTGCAGCAGGGCGAAAACACCACGGTGCTGCTCGGTAGTCAGGCGGCAATGCATCCTTCGTTTGCGGCCATCCGCGCGCTCGCCGAAGCTATTGCCGCACAGACCGGCAGCCTCTTTGGCTATCTCAGTGACGGCGCCAACAGCGCAGGCGCCTGGCTCGCTGGTGCAGTACCCCACCGCGGTCCGTGCAATGCTGCCGATGCGGTGAAAGGCCAGGCGATCGCGGACTGGGCTGAGAACACACCAACAGCAGTCGTACTGGTCAATATTGAGCCAGAGCACGATGTGGCCGACAGCCAGCCGTTGATAAATGCGCTGGCCGGCGCCAGCTCGGTTATCGCGATAAGCGCTTTTAAATCGCCGGCACTGGAGGATCTTGCCAGCGTCATACTGCCGGCAGCGGCATTCACTGAAACGTCGGGCACCTTCGTGAATGCCGAAGGTGTGATGCAGAGCTTCAAAGGCGCCAATGATCCGCCTGGCGAAGCGCGCCCGGGCTGGAAAATCCTGCGCGTACTCGGCAACCTGCTGAAGCTGGATGGTTTTGAATATATGTCATCGGAGCAGGTACGCGACGAACTGCGCGCTGCTTGCGAGCACATGGAACTGGATAATAGCCTCAGCGACGCGCCCCAGGTCACGCTGCCTGTAGCGAACGATGCGCTCATGCGTGCTGCCGACGTGCCGATTTACGCTACCGACGCCCTGGTGCGCAGAGCCAGATCCCTGCAGCAGACCCATGATGCCGTTGAGCTTGCTGCGACGATAAATCCTGCCGATGCCCGTCGTCTCGGACTGGATGACGAGGAGACCACCAGTGTGAGGGTAAAACAGGGCGAGGCCAGTGTCAGTCTGAAGTTGATACTGGATGATAATGTGCCGGCTGGCAGTGTCTGGATTCCTGCAGCCGTCAGAGGCAGCGAACTGCTGGGCGATCCGTTCGGTGAAGTGGTTATTGAGAAGGTCTGAAAACTGTGATCGATTCAATCGTTAATATAAGCCTCGAAGTGTGGAATTGGTTTCCACCGGGCTGGCAGGTTTTTCTTGAAATCATCGGCAAAATCATTCTGATCGTGTTGCCGCTGATGCTCGCGGTCGCCTACACGACGTATGCCGAGCGCAAGGTCATCAGTTACATTCAGGTGCGCATCGGGCCGAACCGGGTCGGGCCGCGTGGCTTGCTGCAGCCAATAGCGGATGCGGTCAAACTGATGTTCAAGGAAATCGTGCTGCCGACCAATGCCAACCGTTTCCTGTTTCTGTTTGCACCGATTCTGTCGATCGGACCGGCGCTGGCAGCCTGGGCGGTGATACCGTTTGATCGTGGAATGGTGCTGAGCGATCTCGATGCCGGTCTGTTGTATATTCTGGCGCTGACCTCGATCGGTGTCTACGGTGTCATCATCGCGGGCTGGGCCTCGAACTCCAAATACGCGATGATGGGCGCACTGCGCTCGGCGGCACAGATCGTGGCCTACGAGATCGCGATGGGTTTCGCACTGGTGGGGGTGTTGATGGCCAGTGGCAGCCTGAATATCGGTGCGATTGTTGAAGGCCAGAGCGGTGGTCTCTCCAGCTGGTTCATCTGGCCGCTGCTGCCCCTGTTCCTGGTCTACTTTATTTCCGGTGTTGCTGAAACCAACCGTGCACCGTTCGACGTGGCGGAAGGCGAATCAGAAATCGTCGCCGGCTTCCACGTCGAATACTCGGGCATGGCCTTTGCCGTGTTCTTCCTGGCCGAGTACGCCAACATTATCCTGATATCGGCACTGACCGCGATCATGTTCCTCGGCGGCTGGCTGTCGCCATTCGAAGGTCTTGCATTCGCACAAGGCACCTGGCTGGCGGAAACCAGCATATTGTGGTTCTTCGTCAAAACAGCGCTCTTCATTTTCTGCTTTCTCTGGTTCCGTGCGACCTTCCCGCGCTACCGCTACGACCAGATCATGCGTCTGGGCTGGAAAGTGTTCATCCCAGTGACCATCGTCTGGCTGTTTGTTGAAGCGGTGATGGTGGTGACACAGATCGGGCCCTGGGCGGCGTAGAGGTGGACTATGAATAAGTTTGCGCAATTCGTCAAAAGCTACAGCTTGTGGGAACTGCTGAAGGGTATGAACTTGACCGGGCGTTACCTGTTCAAGCACAAGGTTACGGTGCAATACCCGGAAGAAAAAACACCGATGTCGCCGCGCTTTCGTGGTCTGCATGCGCTGCGCCGCTATTCGAACGGCGAAGAGCGCTGCATCGCCTGTAAATTGTGCGAAGCCGTGTGTCCAGCGCTGGCGATTACGATCGACTCGGAAGAACGTGCGGACGGCACGCGGCGCACGACGCGCTATGACATCGATCTGTTCAAATGTATTTACTGCGGTTTCTGCGAGGAGGCCTGTCCAGTGGACTCGATCGTGGAGACCCATATTTTTGAGTACCACTTCGAAAACCGCGGCGACCAGATCATGACCAAGGAAATGCTGCTCGAGATCGGTGATAAATACGAAGCGGAAATCGCGGCCAACAAACAGGCGGATGCGCCCTACAGATAACGATGAATTTTACTGACCTGGTATTTTATTTTTTCTCGGCCATGCTGGTATTGTCCGGCCTGGGTGTGATCGGTTCACGCAATCCGGTACATTCGGCGCTGTTCCTGGTGTTGAGCTTTTTCAGCTGTTCCGCGCTGTGGTTGCTGTTGCAGGCGGAATTTCTCGCCATCGTGCTGGTGCTGGTTTATGTCGGTGCGGTGATGGTGTTATTCCTGTTCGTGGTGATGATGCTGAATATCAACCTCGCGCAGATGCGTCAGGGGTTCGTGCGCTATCTGCCGATTGGGGCACTGGTCGCACTGGTCATGGTCGCGCAGATGGTCTGGATCGTCGGTCCCATCGGCCCGGATGTATTCGCGGGTGATCAGCTGAATCAGGCAGTGCAACAGGCACCTGAGTACAGCAATACCCGGGAGCTCGGCAAGGTGCTGTATACCGACTATGTGTTCCCGTTCGAGGTGGCATCGATCATCCTGTTGGTCGCGATCGTTGCCGCGATTGCACTGACCATGCGCCGGCGTGAAATGACCAAGTACCAGACACCGGGCAAACAGGTACAGGTGCGCAAGAGCGATCGGCTGCGGGTGGTGAAAATGGATGCGGAGACGAGCAAATGATCGGTCTGTCGAGTTATCTCACGCTGGGTGCCATACTGTTCTCGATCAGTATCGCCGGCATCTTCCTGAACCGGAAAAACGTCGTCGTGCTGTTGATGTGTATCGAGTTGATGCTGCTCTCGGCCAACATCAATTTTGTCGCGTTCTCGCATTTTCTGAACGATATATCGGGGCAGGTGTTCGTGTTTTTCATCCTGACCGTGGCTGCAGCCGAAGCCGCGATCGGGCTGGCCATTCTGGT
>CALODJ010000006.1:0-245000 GCA_942492025.1 uncultured Gammaproteobacteria bacterium
CGGCGGTGCCTACGATTATTCCCGCTGCCACAATCAGCATGATCATCTTCAGATAATGGATTGCGATTGTGAAGTTGTCGTACCCAAACGCCTTGAGTGCGGCAATCTGTTCGCGTTGATTTCAGC
Organism: uncultured Gammaproteobacteria bacterium; assembly: GCA_942492025.1. Classification (GTDB taxonomy): domain Bacteria; phylum Pseudomonadota; class Gammaproteobacteria; order SZUA-229; family SZUA-229; genus JABDQW01. The sequence continues at coordinate 127 of CALODJ010000006.1, forward strand.
GAGGCGTGTGACGACGACATTCAACAAAAACGCTGCCACACCAAGAAAGATAACAGGGAACAGCCCGGCCAGGGTTTCCATCTGTTTGAGCTCCTGGGTAAGGAATTTGTGCGAAACCTGGTCTTCGCGAATATAGGCGCCAGTGCTGCCATAGGGTTTCAGGGATCATATCAAGTCGGTGTCGATCACATCCTACTCCTTTGCATCAGCGGACAAAGTGATCACGACGTCATTGAAGGCGCCATCCATTTCGTAGGCATGAGACAGCGGTGTACGAGCCATCCACATAACACCGAAATGCTCAAAGTCAGGGGAAATTACCACCAGGACATAGCTGGTGGATGTATTCCAGTGGGCTTCCTATACCGACTATCTCTTAATTGCTTGCGCTTCCCTCGGATGATGATATGGAGTTGGTCGCCTGGATGAAAGCCGTGTGCTTCTGCGTATGTGTTACTGATGACGATTTCGTCATCACGACCTACTTCGACCAGTCGGCCGCTACGCAAGTAAAGACGATTGAGCAAAGGTTCACCACGGTCAGGAATGGATGTGACCACGCCGGTAACGGTTCGGGAAATCCCTCGATGTCAATAGTGATCGGCGCTACAACGCGGGTATCAATCTTGTCTAAGCCTTCAATGGTTGCAATGCGCTGTTTGACTGATTCCGGCGCGCGTTTTAGCGGTGCGAAAACTTCGGCAAAGCGATAGTCACGGTAGTACAGTTCACGACTGAGCTGGAGCGAATCAAGCGTGCTGAGAAACATGATAAAACACGCCACGCCGCTTGCCATAACGGCAACGATCGCAAACGCTTGCCCTCGCAGGCGATTCATATCCCGAAACAATTTACGATCGAGTGCAAGCATGATTACCAGGCCAGCTCCGATGGTGCTTTTGTTGGTGTTTATCTCATCGCTGATAATTTGACCATCACACCAAACGAACCAACCCCGGTGTTGGCCATCTGGGTAATATCTTCATTGATGACGCCATAGCGACTGTTGCAGGTTAGAAATTCCTCGTTAACTTGTTCAATTACTCCCAGTACGGCAACACCTGTTTTTCAGGTCCAGTGCACCTGTTGGTTCGTCGCAGAGTAATACGTCGGGTCGGCTAGGTAATCGCACGTGCAATGGCTACGCGTTGTTGCTCACCACCGGACATTTGCGAAGGGAAGTGGTCAATTCGGTCGCCAAGATTAACGAGTTCGAGTGCTTCCACAGGGGTAAGAGGGTTTGTTGATATTTCGGTTACCAGTGCAACATTTTCACGTGCTGTGAGGCTTAGAATCGGATTATAGAACTGAAATACAAATCCAACGTTTTCACGGCGGTAGTTGGTGAGTATTGAATCCTTGTAGGTCGTCAGATCATGGTCTTTGTACTGCTTCACTGGTGGGTACATCAAGTCCGCCCAGAATATTCAGCAGGGTTGATTTACCGCTTCCCGAGGGTCCCAGCAGCACGACAAATTCACTTTCGTAGAGATACAGATTGACACCGCGCAAAGCATGGACCTGTACCTCGCCCATCTGGTATGTCTTGGTGACTGTCTCTGCATAGAATACAATCGGCGTGGTGGAGAGCGTTCAATTTTGAATGTCCGGGTGATTTGCTATCGATCATGTTAATCCTGTGTGGGTGATTCTATCAACATCAGGATGAACAAAGGTGAGTCTGGTCTATTTGCGCGGTATTCCTTGATCCACGCTCGAGCAATGGTCCTTACTCAAGGCTCCTGTCCAGTTTCCGATATTGAAACCCATTGCCTTACAGACCCACGACCATGGACATCTCCCACAAAAAATTCTGGCAATGTGTCTGGCAGCTCGGTCAGCGATGGTCCGAAATGGTTGTTCACCCACGAGTCTTTGTAACCGGAAAGTCTAATTAGCGTCGGAAATACCTGAAAGTGGCTCGTCTTGCCGTAATTGGCCTCCTGTACCGCCTTGAATCTTTCCAAGACTCGCGTGTCGTTGGAAAAAACCATCATCGGCACAATACCTTCGAAACGATTTGCTCTCGGCCTGCAGTGAGTAGCCAATGTTCCATCGTCAACTATATTTTGCCCATGATCACTCGTATATATAATCACGTATGTTCCAAAATCGCCGCTTTTGGCTAACAGGTCTTTAAACCAGTCATCGACACTCCAGCGTATTCCATTCATATAAGAATTAAGGGATATTTCCCTGTCATTCATTGGCTCACCCTGCTCTAGGACAGGATTGAAGAAATAGTACTCTCTGGGATGACTCCTGAAGTATGGAAAATGAATTCCATATTTATTGAGCATGATAAAGGTCTTGCCGGGTTGCTTGAGCAGATCGATTAGTTTGTCACGTGCAACGCGGTCGCTTTCGTAGGCGATTTTCTGCCGAGTTCTATGAATTTCGTCAACGAAAGAGGCCTCATACTCATTCATGAAGTTTTGGTAATTCGCCCATTCCTCGGCACTCTGGGCATCCAGGTAAACATTGTAAAACCCTGCCTTCCTGGTAAATTGCCAAATCGAAGGTTTCTTTAAGCTTATTTGATTGTGGTCTGGAATCTCCTCTTTTCTCACGCCCGTCCTAAGGATGAGGTTGGAATAGTGACTACAGTTTGAGGATGAAGCGGCTAATCCATAATTCACGATTCCAGTTTCCAGAGAGCGCAGATAGGGTGTCGTATCTTTTTTGTTTAAATTGATTCCCAGAATGTCCGCGCGGATACTTTCATCCACAATCAGGACGATTTTCTCTACCTGTGGATCTAAAGAACCCGGGTAAGTAACCTCAGATCTTTCGCCAACGTAAATCCGACTCTGACTGGCAAATACAAGTATTGCCGGAACCCTGAAAAAGGAGGGGTATCTATCAAAAAAGCCATACTGTATTGCAGACCAAGAGTGATAAGTATGACGGCGCTTATTGGAACGAAATAGAACTTCTTGGAAAAATTCAATTTCGTAAATTCTGGTAACCGCTCAACAAAAAATATAACTGGAATAAGCGCTATCAAAAATGGTATTGCCGCTAAGCCAAAATTCTCAACCACTTCCCAAAACCACCATTGAAAATATCGACGATAAGGGTTGCCTGTTGGAAATCAATAGGCGAGTTTGAGATATCGTAGGAACCAATATTGAAAAGGAAGAAGAATAGAAAAAACGGTAAAGTTATTTTTCGAAAAAGGCTGCGACCACTAAAGAATATTAAGTAAGCACCCAACAGGCTCCAGAAAAACAATGCCAATGACAAGAAGAACTCGATTATCTTGCCTTGACTCCACAGAAACCGAAACGGATAAGAAAAATCGTAGAACATACTAAACTCTACTAGCAAAAGAATAGCCACTGACCCTAGAGCGATAGTCTTTCTCAAGTTCGAATTTAACATAGTAATTCCCCGTCAAACCGGTCGTACGAAACCATCCTCAGAACGCAAGGAATAGCCTCGCACAGATCTCAATGCTCACTTCCACTGAAGAGAAAACTGGTTCTGACAAAGGGATGCTGATCCCTCTTTCCTCAAAAATTTTCCGACACAATGTATCGAGACGTCTTAAGCCTTTTTTAGAGTAGTCAACATTTTTTTATAAAAATTTTTTCTAAGGCTGGCTTTTTTTTTTTTTTTTTTTTTTTTTTTTTTTTGATCTACGTAGATTGTAAGCTTTTCCCTTTCATAAAAAAAAAAATTAAGAGGGGTTTGAATACCGATGGGTCTGACGAATATGGAGGCCAAAAATCGAGCGCCGGCCATAGGGAATTTGATCGACTGATAAATTGAATGTTACAACGAGGGCTGGCTGTAAATGTATAACGTAGTTTGGCTCCTCCTGTTAAGCAACAGTACTGCTAGATAAATCAAAATAGTTGCCTCGTCATAAAAGTACGTGGGCTGGTTTTTGGTACGGTTAGAAATATTTAATTGAAATTTCACTATTACGATAGTCACTCGTATTCTAGTCGGTTTGACAATGCAACACCGCATACTGACCAGAATTAAATTGCATCCCGCCAAACGACCAAATGTACTTGTCTTTAAAATAACAATTATTTGACTCGGCAAAATTCTTCAGTGGTTCAGTTGTACCCACCGTTTCAAGATAGATCTCAAAATTTCTATCAGGACAACAAGCTTTCTGCTTCGCATCTTTCGATGGTTCCGTCAATATTATAACTTTATGCCCCATAAAATGTGCCTGCTCATTTAACAGATAATAAACGTGGTTTTCATTACTATACCCATCGGGCGCATCACTAATATAGTTATTTTCATTAAAGTCTTCGAGGACATCTAGATATTTGTCGAAACGAATAGAAGACGCGTTATCTGCCTTATCTAACTTAACTGCATTGTGTAATTTCTTTTCAAGCGCAGTGGCACTTAATGAACTACTTGTAGGTTCTAAACTCGTAGATTCATTTTCTGAAGTAGATTCATTTATTGAACATTGCCACCCCCATGACTCCAGCTTTTCAACTAAAGCCTTGGCCTTGTTTTCACAATAGCTTTCATTATTCTGTGCTTGCCACAAAATACGATCATCAACATTTTCAGTTGGTTTCCGGTAAATTACAGAACAAGGTATATGAGATGGACTATCAGGATAATAAATATCCACATATCTTTTTAAGTTTGCGCTTTCGCACAACCATGATTGAGCGAAAGCATGTGATAGTGGCACAACAACTAAAACTAAACATACAGGCACGGCTTTAATGCATTTCATGAAATCTCTCCCACTAGAACATTAAGGCTAATATATTCTAAGTCCGATAACAATTTCTAATCAGCATGGCCCATTCTGAACATGGCACCAGCGGCATCAACACGTTATGGCAGCTCGAGCCTGATTCAGGCTCGAACCGATCCCGAAAGTTTTTCCGAAATTTCCGGTACTAGCCCGCATTTCTCACCAGGCGGCGTGGAATACTGGTAAGGCATTGGTTTTTTGGAGTGAAGCGCGGATGATCAAAAATACAGTGTGTTATTCATACAGGCCCATCATGGTTCAGGCGAGTCTTCTTTTGCATGAGATCGTAGGGTGCGCGCTGTGCGCACCGTGAATACTCAGTGTGCTGGGCTGTTTCGGTGCGCACGGCGCACCCTACGGCCGCTTCGCCCAAGCTGTTGCTACGCTTTTCGCTCCAGAGCGGCGCTTACGAATACGAATCCTGCGCCTGCTCCCGTGATCCTGGTGAGAAATGCGGGCTAGCGAAGCCACGCCCAGGTCGCCCCCGTTGGGTGGCGATGTATTAATGTCGGGATATTGGGGGACATCAATTAAGCCATATCGCTGAGTATTTCGTTTTAGAAAGAATCGGTAGTATTTCAAATACGATAGCTAAGCTTGATGCGCGTATGGAGGGCGATAAAAAGCTGGCCAGGACAGTGGTAAGGATAAAGAGTGGATATGATACTTGACCCCTATACGATAGACCCTATAAATTGGACTGTTTGTTACAAGGGATTCAGGTTTGCGTCGACAGCATTCAGGCGCAGGCCATCCGGGTCGGCAACCGTGGCATCCGGGATCCATGGCGCCAGACAGGCGCGGTCCTGTACGCAGGGATCCGTCAGGGTCTTCAAAAACTCGATGATATGGCCGATCTGTTCATCGCTCAGCTCGAGGATCGGGACGGAAAAAATGCCGATGAGCCGGTTTAGCGCCAATTTGTCAAGTGCCTTCTGGGTGTTGATCAGCATGTCATCGGTCTGGCCACTGCTGACGATCGATGCCTCGAGCTGGTTGAAGTCATACGTATTCACTGCTGTCTGTGGATCCAGATGGTGCCGGATCACGGCTTCCAGTGAGGTGTACGCACCGGCGTGGCCCCATGGACCTGTCTCGGTGACATTCAGCAAGGAGGGCGTGCGGAAGGCATACAAGTCGTTGTCAGCACCGGTGATGCGGAATCGGCCGAAGTCATCCGTTCCTGTTTCGCCATCCCCTTTGCCGCGTCCGATCTGCGGCATCGCCAGCACGTGGAACAGTTCATCGGTGAAAAAATCGCCGCGGTGGCAGCTTATACAGCTGGCGCCGTCGACCCGGGTAGGCAGCATGAAAAGCAGGGCGCCGCGTCTGGCCGCCTCGCTGATCGCTGTATCGTCGCCCAGCATAAAAGCTTTCCACGGTGAATTCACAAACACCTGTGAACGCACGTATTCCCCCAGCGCTTCGGCTATACGGTCGTAGGAAATGATATCGTCGCCATAAACAGCGGCAAATTCCAGACGCCAGCCCTCATAGGTGGCCAGGCGGGCTGCAAGTTCGTTACGCACATCGTCGTTCGTGACCAGGGTGAGAAAGTCAAAACCACGCATGTCTTCGACCGACGTGACCGGGAAACGCGCCAGCGCAGTCGGCAGGTTGGCGCCGGCGTTGGGATCAACGACCAGGTTCCCCAGATCGTCGGTTGCCGAATCCGGCGTGACAATACCAAAACCGAAATCACCCGGGCTACCATTGAGGTTGACGAACTTGTCCAGGCTTTCGATGCGGCCATCATAGGTCATTACCCGGTCCCACATGCCGGCGTTGAATGTTGTCGGTGCGTTTCTGGCGACCGTAGGACCACCATCGTAGTTAGGCGCTGTTGACAGATGAAATCTGCCCGGGCCTACCAGGTCGGGATTTTCCGCATCCACCCCGATGGGCAGCGACAGGTCATCGGCACCACCCAGTACCGGGTGGTGGCAGCTCACGCAGGCAGCATCCTGGTCGAGACCGAGTGCTTTGCTGTAAAACAGTTTCATGCCCAGCTGGGCCTTCGGATCTGTGATGCTTGGCAGAAGCCGCAGCGTTGTCGGATCGCCGGTAAGTCCGAGAGCGACACCAACACTGCGCACACGAAGTGGCGATATGTCTTCTTCGTCGACGACGTCGCACGCGACGAGCACCAACGAGGCAAGAAGGATGGCTAGAACTGGATAAGACTTTGACATCTGAGAATTTATTATGAATGAGCCCGTTGTCGACGTGCTGATGATGGCGCGCCGGAATTCAGATAACTAAACAACTATTTTCAGACGCTGTGATTGAGAATAAGTTCATGCTTTTGTGCTTTTTTACAATCGCTCAATCCGTCTGTAAAGGACGATTCCAGCCTGTATTCACAAAGCGGCATTGCCCACCTTAGTCACTATGGTGGGCAATGCTCAGCCCTGCCTGGAAATGCGGGCTAGAAATTCGGCTTGACCGGGGCTTCCTTGTACATGGCCACACTGGCCAAAATTTCGTCCTTGGCATCATCAACGCCCCCCCAGCCCTCGACGCGAACCCACTTGCCTTCATCCAGGTCCTTGTAGTGCTCGAAAAAATGCGCGATCTGCTCCAGCAGCATTGGCTGTATGTCATTGACATTGCTCGCTTTTCTGAAAGATTTGCACAGTTTATCAACAGGCACGGCGAGGACCTTGGCATCGTCGCCGGACTCATCGGTCATTTTGAGTACGCCGACCGGCCGGCAGGCAATCACGGAGCCTGCAATCAGCGGCACCGGGGTCACGACCAGCACATCGACCGGATCACCGTCTTTCGACAGTGTGTGGGGTACATAACCGTAGTTGCAGGGGTAGTGCATCGCTGTGCTCATAAAACGGTCGACGAACATCGCACCCGTTTCCTTGTCGACTTCGTATTTGACGGGGTCGCTGTGTGACGGAATTTCAATGATGACATTGATCTCATTCGGCACGTCATTGCCCGAGGTGACTCTGTCGATGTTCATTATTTGGCTCACTAGTTGATGACAGCGCAGATACTACCACGATCAGGCCTGTGCCGACGAACCTGCAACGGGCGGGGCAAGCCACTGGCCATAGGCGAAGTGAGCGCTCTGGCCGCATCAGATAATGCCGTTTATCTCTAGCCTGCATTTCTCACCAGGATCACGGGAGCAGGCGCAGGACTTAGCCCGTATGTCTCACCAGATCGACGAGCCCTCACTTGATCTTTGAATCCACAAAGCATTTTGCTCAGTCGGAAATACACAAGGCTATTCCGCTTCTTCGCAAAATTCTCTGTGAATCCAAATCTCGGCGTGAACATCTCGCCCCCTGGTGAGACATACGGGCTGGTGTTCGTAAGCGCCGCTCTGGAGCGAAAAGCGTAGCAACAGCTTGGGCGAAGCGGCCGTAGGGTGCGCCGTGCGCACCGAAACAGCCCACCACACTGAAGATTCACGGTGCGCACAGCGCACCCTACGATCTCATGCAAACGAAGACCCGCCTGAACCATGATAGGCCTGTATGAATAACACACTGTATTTTTGATTATCCGAGCTATATCAAAAAGACCAATGCCTTATCAGTATTCTACGACGCCTGGTGAGAAATGCGGGCTAGTTTCCGCCGTTTTATGGCTAATGCAGATTCATTGTCTATGCTTTATTAAACCGCAGTTCTTTATGCAGCTCATGCTTTAGTGCTAGTTCAATGAATAAAAAGAAAAAAAATCAGCCGCTTGTCTGCGATATAAACACCTCCGTCCTTATTGCTCTGTTATTACAAATTATCTGTCTTAGAGTATCAGTATGAAAAAATTACTCGGATATACGCTGATTGAGTTGATGGCCGTGCTAGCCGTGGTATCGATTCTGGCCACTGTGGGATTGCCCCTGATGAACGTGTTCTTCGAGAGCAATCGCATGATCAGTAATACCAACGAACTAGTCGCCGGATTGCACATTGCACGCAGCGAGGCGATCAAGCAGCAGTCGCGGGTCACCATGTGCCAGAGCAGCGATCAGGCGACGTGTACCAATAGCGGCAAGTGGGAAGACGGTTTTATCGTTTTCCTCGATAACGGTGGCGCTGCAGCAGGAAATGCCACGGTCGATCCTGGCGAACGTATCCTGCGGGTTAATGCCGGCGCCGACGGTAACCAGGTGACGATTCGCAGCAATGATGCTTTGAACCAGATCACCAATTCTGTGACCTTCACTTCACGCGGCCTGCCCAAGGCGACAAACGGTGCCGCACAGTCCGGTCTTTTTCGTGTCTGTGATGACCGCGGTTTGATCGTGACCGCCGATGGCGCATCGACCGTTGCGCGTGGTGTCGTGCTGAGCCTGTCTGGTCGCGTACGAACGACTAAAAATGTAGTGAAGATCGCTTCCTGTCCATAAGGCATCCATCGTGAGAATTATTCAGGGTTTCGAAACGTCATGAACGAACGAATTACTCAACAGCGAGTCCTCTGCCAGCCCGTTGGCCGATGCAATCAAGCCGGTTTCAGCTTAATCGAAGCACTGGTGGCTTTTCTGATCCTCTCGATCGGTATGCTTGGGATTGCATCATTGCAGACGATGTCTCTGAAGGCAGGCCATACCGCCACACTCAGAATGGCAGCCGTTATGAAAACCGATGAAATACTGGAAAGCATGCGCGCTAATCCTTCGGCTGTGCTGAGTTATGCCGCCGGAACCGCGGATTCCGGCGCAGATAATGGTTGCAGCCAGACGACAGTGATCGCGGTTGTGTGCTCACCGGTACAGCTGGCAGCGGATGATATTTTCAGATGGAAGCGTTCCTTGACGGATGCTTTGCCGAACAATGCGTCGACAACCGCCAGTGTTGTCGTTACACCACCGGTGCCGCCCGAAACCATGACCAATATTGTGGTGACCATCAACTGGAGCGAACGTGATGTCGACAATGGTGGCGCCACCAATATGAATTACTCGGTAACAGCACAGATGTAAGCCAGCAGGTTGCGAACGATGATGATGACAAACAAGATACTAGACAGGCAACAACACGGCTTCTCGTTGATCGAGATGATGCTGGCCATGCTGATTGGCATCATCATCATGGGGGGTATTATTTCTGTCTATAACAATACCCGTGATGTCCAGCGGGTGAGTGATGATCAGGTGCAACTGGTATCGGATGCGCGTTTCGCCATCGAGACCATAGCGTACGATCTCAGGCACGCCGGTGTTTTCGGCGGCACCAATCTGGCCTCGACGATCAAGTGTCACAAGGGTGATCCCAATTGTTCGACGGCCCTGGCTACGGCCGCCAACGACTGCGAGACCCGCTGGTATCTGGATATCACCGTGCCGATCTTCGCCAGCGAAGCTGTGAATCCCTATACGACATGCCCCATCGCATCACATCTGGCAAACACCGATCTGCTGGTGGTGCGTTATGCCGATTCAAATCCCGTCGCCACGGCCAGCCTGGTCGCCAGTACCGCGTACGTGCGCAGTAACTATCAGGCCGGTGAGCTGTTTATCGGAACTGCCCCGCCAGTCATACCGGACGATAGTGGTTCGCTGACGGACAATCACCTGCTGGTCGCGCGTGCGTATTATGTCAGTGACTTTACCGACTATATCGGTGATGGTCTGCCTTCATTGCGCCGCGTCGACCTGGTAGCAGGGCCTACCGTGCAGGACCAGTTGATATTGCCGGGCGTCGAGAATCTGCAAGTTCAGTTCGGTATCGACACCAATCAGGACCGTTCCGTCGATCAGTATGTCAATGCCGACCAGGTACCTGACTGGACCAAGGTCTATTCGGCTCGTGTCTGGGTGCTGGTGCGCAGTCAGCACGTCGACAAAACGGTCGATACCAGCGAGACATTCACCATCGCAGGCAACACGGTCGCATTTGCCAATGATGGTTATCGCCGGCTGCTGATTAGCAGCGTCATCAATCTTCGCAACATGATCCGAATCGATGAACTTTCGGTTGGAGGCTAACTGATCGCCATGAACAAACTCCGCATGAATACACGCTCGATACAGCTGCAAAACGGTGCTGTGCTGGTCATGGCCCTGGTGATGCTTACCGTGATGACCTTGATTGGTGTGTCATCGATGAGCAGTTCGACCATCGAGATGAAAGTGTCGAGCAATACCCAGCAGCATGATATCGCTTTCCAGGCCGCGCAGAGCATTATCGATCTCGCAGCGAGTCCGAAAAGTCCGCTCAACACCAACAACTACCAGGTGTTCGAGAGCGATGACACCCAGCCCGGCTACGAACAGAACCTGTCTTACAGCGGCATCAGCGGCAAGTCCTCGGCAACCGCCATCACGACATGGATTGGGTGCAAGGCGCAGATAGGCAGTAGCCTGGAGCAGGGCAAGGCACCGGTGGTGAATTTTTTCAATGTCAATGCAACAGGAACAACGGTAACCGGATCGGCAACATCCGTCCAAATGCAGGGCGTTCGTTACCCGGCGGCAGCCTGTCCCGAGTCATAGGTGAATGATATGAGTATGTTTAAGACAGTAATTTCCACTTTCTTCGTGCTGGTTTTGACAACAATGAATGCACAGGCTTTCGATCTGGGCGTTGAAGAGGCGCTTGAATCCGTCGCGCTGAAAATCAGCCTCGATGAGGAAACCGCGACCGGTGTCATCTACGGAAAAGTCTGTGACCAGTGTGAAGAGTTGAAGCTGACGATTACACCTCAAACCCGCGCTTATGCCGGTAAAACACCGGTGGGTATCGCCCAGGCTAAAAGCCGGCTGGGCAGAGAGGCAACGGTGGTATTCAACAAACACACCAAAGAAGTCATTCGCATTCGCTGGTGAACGCTGGCTGGTCAGTAAAACTCGTGGTTATGTCGGATATGCAGCGCGGTGCACGTGGTAATGACTATATATGCAGTATGCAGTTTTTGAGGAAACAACGATGAACATGCACGCTAGACAATTGTTAGCAACCATGAAACATGCGGTGCTGGGTCTGTGTTACGGTTTGTTCACAACCGTACCGGCCGTCGCCGATGATATTGAAATCTACACCGGTTCGATCTCCAGCAGCAGTGCGTTCTCGGCATCGGCCAATGTGCTTTTCATCGTCGACACCTCGGGCAGTATGGACGCCACCGTGACGCAGGCGACCGGTGTTTACGATCCAGCCGTCATCTATCCGGGCTGCTTCGACACCAATACCCACTACACTGACATCAACCTGGGTGGTAGCGCCGGTGTCAACGGCTACTGCACCGGGGCCTCGGGTTACGATATCGGCAGCCGACCGAAATTCAGCGCGTCGGTTTTTGTCTGCCAGACCGGCAGCAACGCGATCGCAACTGAAGGATTCTACACCGGCCGCGTCGGACAGTGGCGCCAACGGAACAAAGGTGGCGGTGGTTACCGCTGGCGCGGTATCAGCAACAGGGCCAGTAAATTCAACGACAAAGTCGAGTGCGAGGCCGATGGCGGCATTCATGGCGAAGGCGGTGCGGCGTTGTACGCTGCGGATAACGGGGGTACTGGGTTTTCGACGAACGCCGGCTCGGAAATCAACTGGTCGAAGCGCAGCAGTGAAACCGTACATCACGGCAATTACCTGAACTTCCTGGTCAGCAATCCGCCGGTTTCGAAGACACGCCTGCAAGTCATGCGTGACGCGCTGACTGATCTGGTAAATACCACCAGCGGTATCAACATCGGTCTGATGCGTTTCGACCGCGATGCCAGCGGTGGTATGGTTGTGACGCCGATGGGACCGATCGATACCACGCGCCCGGCCTTCATCAATGAACTCAATCAGATGTGGCACGAAGGCGCCACGCCGTTGAGCGAAACCCTGTATGAAGCGGCACTTTACTACCAGGGAAAGCAGGTCGACTATGGTAACGGTTCTGAAGCTGGTCTGCCCAACCCTTTACCGGATGTGCCGATGCCGAGTCATCCGGATTCGCGCAATCCGCCCGGTGGACCGAACTACAAGTCGCCGATCACCAGCGAATGTCAGAAGAACTATATCGTGCTGCTGTCGGACGGTGAGCCGGTGAGTGATGACGGTATCTCAGGTTCGGCTACGAGACGGTCGAGGATTGGCATGAGCGGCGGCTGCAGCGGCAACTGCCTGGATGAAATCGCCCATGCGCTCGGTTCGAATGACCAGAGTGCGGCTATCAGTGAAGACCAGTTTGTATCGACGTACACCATCGGTCTGCAGCTCGATCACCCGTTGCTGAAATCGACCGCGCAGGCCAGCAAGAACGCCAGTGGTCAGGGTGAATATTTCATCGCTGACAATGCGAACGAACTGAGCAATGCATTCAATAATATCGTCCGTCAGGTGCTCGAATCGGAATCGACTTTTTCGTCACCGGCGGTGTCGGTCAACGCCTACAACCGCTCGACCCATTTGAACGATCTGTATTTCACGCTGTTCAAACCCACTGGTAATCCGCATTGGCCCGGTAATTTCAAGAAGTACAAACTGCTCAGTAAGGTCGATACCGCGGATGTCGATGGTGATGGGGATACTACCGAAAAGATCCCTTATGTGGCGGACTCGACCTTCGCTGATGCGATCGATCAAAATACCGGATTCTTCGCCAACGGCACGCGCAGCTTCTGGACGCCAGCACCGGCCAACGACGGCCCTCTGGTCACGGCCGGCGGTGTGGTCCAGAATCTGTTCCCCGGCCGTTGGGTCCTAACCAATCCCCAGGGTTACAGCGGCGGCGCCGGCGTGGCGACGCCGGTGACACCGGATCTGACGGCTCCGAGTAATTTTCTCGACAAGTCCAACGCGCTGATCACCGACGTATTATTGAATAGCGGAGCTGAACTGCCCTTTGATGCGCCGACACCTTATCGCGACTCGTTGCTCGATTGGGCCAGGGGCTTCGACGTGCGTGACTTGAACCAGGATGGTGATATTTCGGATGCACGCCAGGAGATGGGCGACCCGCTGCATTCGCAGCCGGCACTGGTGCAGTACGGTGAATATGGCTTTGACAGCGACGGTGACGGCATCAACGATCCCGACCTGGTCGGCTATATCGCCACCAACGACGGCTATCTGCATGCGGTGGAAACCGTCATCGGCTGGGAGCTGTGGTCGTTCATCCCGAAGGAACTGCTACCGAATCTGAGCCTTAACTTCAAGGACGAGAGTACGTCACCGAAAACCTATGGCCTCGACGGTGACGTGGTCGCCTGGATCAATGATGTCGACAATGACGGTACGGTTAATGGCTCGGATCATGTCTACCTGTATGCAGGAATGCGCCGGGGCGGCCGTAATATCTACTCGCTCGATGTGACCAATCGCTATTCGCCGAGGCTGCGCTGGGTCATCCAGGGCGGTACCGGTGACTACGCCGAACTCGGTCAGACCTGGTCGACCGTGAATGTAGAGACCCTGAAACTCGGTGGTGCCGAAAAGACCGTGCTGATCTTCGGTGGCGGCTATGATCCTGATCAGGATAGCGCAACGGTGCGTACCGCCGATAACATTGGCCGCGGCGTGTTCATCGCCGATGCGGAAACCGGTGCCTTGCTGTGGCGTGCCGGCCCTGACGCAGGCGCGGATCTGCAACTGACCGATATGCAGTACAGCGTGCCGGCACGCGTGAAGCCGATCGATATCGATGGCAATGGCTTCATCGACCGTCTCTACATCGGTGACATGGGCGGGCAGATTTTCCGCTTCGATATCACCGAAAGCGAAACATCGACCAATTTGTCGACGCTGATTACCGGTGGGCGTATCGCCGATCTGGCAGAGGATGCGTCGATCGCCGATGCGCGCCGCTTCTATTATTCACCGGATGTGTCTCTAATCGTCGAAGAGGGGCAAGCGCCGTATCTGGCTTTGGTCGCATCATCGGGTTTTCGTGCCCATCCACTGGATACAGATGTACATGACAAGATCTACATGATCCGCGAAAACGATATCTATAACGCACCATCACCCTATGTCACCGTGACCGAATCGGATTTGTTCGATACCACGACCAATGCGATCGGCGAGACCACGGGCGCCACCAAGCAGGCATTGATCACCTCGCTGGGTAGCTCACAGGGTTGGTATATCGATCTCGATGAAAGTGGCTGGATTGGAGAAAAAGGCCTGGCGGAACCGCTGATTCTCGGCGGGGTCGCTATCGTCTCGACCTATATTCCAATGAATTTTGCAGGTGCAGGCAGTGTCTGCTCACCCCAGGCGGGCACCGGTTCGGTCTATTACCTGAACGTGACCGATGGTACGCCAACGTTCAACCTGGCTGGCACGGTCGACAAGAAACGCGAAGACCGCAAGACCTACCTGAAACGAAGCGGCATTCCGCCATCACCGTCGGTGATCATCACCGAAGGCGGCCCGGTTACGCTGTGTATCGGTACGGAATGCGCCAAAGCTGAATTCAGCCTGGATCTTCAGAAAATGTACTGGTACGAAGTCGAAGAATAACGAAAAACACAGACAGGTTTAGCTATGAACAAGAATGCAGGATTTACTTTGATCGAACTGATGATCGTGGTTGCGATCATCGGCGTCATCGGTGCAATCGCCTATCCCAGCTATGACAGTTACATGAAAAAGAGCCGTCGGGCGGACGCCAAAACCGGGTTGACCCGGATGGCCGACCGGCAAGAACGCTTTTACTTGCAAAACGATACCTACACCACCAATACGGCGAACGTTGGCGGTACCGGCACCGATGATAATTTCTACGTGTTGTCGATTGACTCGGCCGACGTCAACGGCTTTGCACTAACCGCGACCGCCGTCGCCGGTGGCCCGCAGGCGACCGACAACACGACGAGCCACGGCGACTGTACGGTGATGCAACTGGCATCCACTGGCGCCAAGACCCCCGACGCCTGCTGGTAATTTTTTCGACACAAGGACGCAATTCCACTAGCCCGCATTCCTCACCAGGATCACGGGAGCAGGCGCAGGATGCGTGTTCGTAAGCGCCGCTCTGGAGCGAAAAGCGTAGCAATAGCTACAGTTTGAGTGAAGAGCAAGCTTGCGGACACGAAGACCAGCCTGAACCGTGATAGGCATGCTTGAATAACACACTGTATTTTTGATCATCCGAGCTTCACTCCAAAAAACCAATGCCTTACCTGTATTCCACACCGCCTGGTGAGAAATGCGGGCTAGGAGCGGCTTCAGCCGCGAACGATTCCGTTGTCATTTCTTCCTTAGGTCGAAATGACAATGAGCGAGGTAGGGTGCGCCGTGCGCACCGAGATCTGGAGAATGTAGTACCAATCGCTTTTTAATGGTGCGCACGGCGCACCCTACCATCAAGTAAAGATGGCGAGTATATAGCGGCTGAAACCCCACCTACATCTACCCAAGCAGGCGTTTGTCTCGATCCAGGCGCTACGTGATTCTAATCAAAAACGCCGGCGCGGCGATCGATAACCACCCGTGATGTGTCATCTGTCGCCGAATTTAGCGGCTGTATCGGGTAGTTAGCCACAAATACATGGCAGTGCCTTATATTCAAGGTAACAGGATATATTTTGAGGACGCAGCGATGACCACTCACGGTAGACGACGAATAGCAAGCTTTAGGACTGCATTACTGGGTCTAATCTACGGCCTATTCACAAGCACACCGGCCGTTGCCGATGATATCGAGATTTACACGGGTTCGCTGTCGGCCAGCAGTGCGTTCACCGCCTACGCCAACGTCCTGTTCATCGTCGACACCTCGGGCAGTATGGACGCCATCGTGTTGGCGAGGGACGACTACGATCCGTCGGTCAGCTATGGTGATGTTGATGGCTGCTTTGATGCCAACACCATGTACTTCGACATCAATCTGGGCGGTAGCGAAGGTGTCAACGGTTATTGTGACGGCGCAGCCGGCTATGACCTGGACAGTGCGACACAAACCGATGCAACGGCTTTTCTCTGCCAGAGCGGCGAGACAGCTTCGTTCACTGAGGGTTTCTACACCGGTCGTGTTGCTATATATGATGCGGATGATGTCCAGCCCAAATGGCGCCAACTCAATGACGGCCAGGCCAGACAAGGCGGCACCGTTGAATGCGAAGCTGACGGCGGTGTTCACGGCGACGGCGGTACCGATACCTACGCGTGCGATGACGGCGACGATGGCTACTGCAGCGATCCCATCGACGAAGTCACCTGGGGAACGATGAAGAGCGTGACCATGTACAGCGGCAACTACCTGAATTTCCTCGCCGCTGCTCCCACGGTGGAGAAGACGCGGCTGCAGGTCATGGTCGATGCGCTGACCGACGTGGTCAATACCTCCAGCAGTATCAACATCGGCCTGATGCGATTCGACGATGATGCCAACGGCGGTATGGTGGTCACGCCGATGGGGCCGATCGATACCACGCGCGCGGCCTTCATCGACGAGCTCAATCAGATGTGGCACGAGGGTGCGACACCGTTGAGCGAAACCCTGTACGAGGCCGCCCTGTATTACCAGGGCAAGGGGGTCGACTATGGCGAGGGCTCCGAGGCCGGTTTGCCGGATCCACTGTCCGATGTGGATATGCCGAGTCACCCGGATTCGCGCGATCCATCCGGCGGCCCCACGTATAAATCGCCGATCACCAGCGAGTGTCAGAAGAACTACATCGTCATGTTGTCGGACGGTGAGCCGGTCAACGACAATGATATCGCGAATTCGAGCACACGGCGCTCGCGCATCGGCATGAGTGGTGGCTGCAGCGGCAATTGCCTCGACGAAATCGCCCACACGCTGGCCTCGAACGACCAGAGTTCCAGCATCAGCGAAGACCAGTTCGTGTCGACGTACACGATTGGCCTGCAGCTCGATCACCCGCTGTTGAAGTCAACCGCGCAGGCCAGCAAGAACGCCAGCGGCCAGGGTGAATACTACATCGCCGACGATTCGATTGAACTGGTCGACGCGTTCACCAAAATCGTGCGCCAGGTGCTCGAAGCCGAATCGACGTTCTCGTCACCGGCGGTGTCGGTCAACGCGTATAATCGTTCGACCCACTTGAACGACCTGTATTTCACGCTGTTCAAGCCCGGCGGTAATCCGCACTGGGCCGGCAACTTCAAGAAGTACAAGTTGTTGATTAAGGTCGATGTCGCCGATGCCGACGGTGATGGCGACACCACCGAAAAGATACCCTATGTCGCCGACGCGGCCTTCGCTGATGCGGTCGACAACGGCACCGGCTTCTTCGCCAACGGCTCGCGCAGTTTCTGGACACCTGCGGCGACCAACGATGGCCCGCTGGTGACCGCAGGCGGTGCGGTGCAACATCTGGTCAGCACCCGCAATGTCTACACCCACCCGAAAGGTTATAGCGATCTCGCTGGCGTCTTGAGCCCGGAACTGCCTGATCTGACCAATCTGGCAAACAAACTGCACAAGGGTAATGCCTTGATCACGGATGCCTTGCTCAATACCGCGGCCGAGCTGCCGTTCGATGCGCCGACACCGTACCGTGATTCGCTGCTCGACTGGGCCTCGGGCCAGGACGTGCGTGATGTAGACCAGGATGGCAGTATTTCTGACGCCCGTTACGAGATGGGTGATCCGCTGCATGCACAGCCGGCGCTGGTGCAATACGGCTCGATGGGTAGTGACAGCGACGGCGATGGTATCGACGATCCCGATCTGGTCGGTTTTGTTGCGACCAATGACGGCTATTTGCACGCTGTCGACACGGTCACCGGCATGGAGTTGTGGTCGTTCATACCCAAGGAGTTGTTGTACAACTTGACCATCAACTTCAAGGATGAGAGCACCTCATCCAAAACCTACGGCCTCGACGGTGATGTCGTCGCCTGGATCAATGATATCGACAATGACGGCGAGATCAACGGCTCCGATCATGCTTATCTCTACGTCGGCATGCGCCGGGGTGGCCGTAATATCTACTCGCTCGATGTGACCAATCGGTATGCGCCGAAACTGCGCTGGGTAATCGAAGGTGGTAACGGTGACTACGCCGAGCTGGGCCAGACCTGGTCATCGGTCAACGTCGAAACCCTGAAGCTCGGCGGCGCCAAAAAAAGCGTGCTGATCTTCGGCGGTGGTTACGATCCAAATCAGGATACCGCGACCGTTCGCACCGGGGATAGCGTCGGCCGCGCCGTGTTCATCGCCGACGCGGAAACCGGCGAGTTGCTGTGGCGTGCCGGCCCGGATGCCGGCGCGGATCTGCAACTGACCGATATGCAGTACAGCGTGCCGGCACGCGTGAAGCCGATCGATATCGATGGCAATGGCTTCATCGACCGTCTCTACCTCGGTGACATGGGTGGGCAGATTTTCCGCTTCGATATCACCGAAAGCGAAACATCGACCAATTTGTCGACGCTGATTACCGGTGGGCGTATCGCCGATCTGGCAGAGGATGCGTCGATCGCCGATGCGCGCCGCTTCTATTATTCACCGGATGTGTCTCTAATCGTCGAAGAGGGGCAAGCGCCGTATCTGGCTTTGGTGGCGTCATCGGGCTTCCGAGCGCATCCATTGAATAAGGACGTCCACGACAAGATCTATATGATCCGCGAAAACGATATCTATAACGCACCATCACCCTATGTCACCGTAACCGAATCGGATCTGTTCGATACGACGACCAATCAAATCGGTGAGACCACGGGCGCCACCAAGCAGGCATTGATCGCTTCGCTGGGTAGTTCGCAAGGCTGGTACATCGATCTCGATGAAACAGGTTGGGTCGGTGAAAAAGGCCTGGCAGAGCCGTTGATTCTCGGCGGTGTCGCGGTGGTGTCGACCTATATACCGGAAAACCTGGCAGTGACCGGCAGTGTCTGTGAGCCTATCGCCGGTACCGGTTCGGTCTATTATCTCAATGTCACCGACGGTACGCCGACATTCAATCTGGCCGGCACCATTGACAAGACGCGCGAAGACCGCAAAAACTATCTGAAACGCAGTGGTATTCCGCCATCACCGTCGGTGATCGTCACCGAAGGCGGCCCGGTTACGCTGTGTATCGGTACCGAATGTACCAAAGCTGAATTCAGCCTGGATCTTCAGAAAATGTACTGGTACGAAGTCGAACAATAATAAACATAGACAGGTTTAGCGATGAACAAGAACACAGGTTTTACCTTGATCGAGCTGATGATCGTGGTTGCGATCATCGGCATCATCGGTGCGATCGCCTACCCCAGCTATGACAGCTACATGAAAAAGAGCCGGCGCTCAGATGCCAAAATCGCCCTGTCCAGGATGGCCGACAGGCAGGAACGTTTTTATCTGCAAAGCAATACCTACACCACCAATACGGTCAATGTGGGTGGTACTGCAACCGATGAAAACTTTTATGTACTGTCGATCGACTCAGCCGATGTCAACGGCTTCGCATTGACCGCGACCGCTGTCGCTGGCGGGCCGCAGGCGTCCGATAACACGACGAACCACGGCGACTGTACGGTCATGCAGCTGACATCCACCGGGGCCAAGACACCCGTTGCCTGCTGGTAGCTCGGCTACTTCTCACTTGGCGGGTTAGAGTGAGCGCAATTCTCTCGGCAACTGAAAACTGACATTTTCGCTCGTGCCGCCGTTCAGGATCACACGTGCGCCATAGTGATGTTCGAGTGTGCTGATCACTTCCTGCACCAGTACCTCCGGAGCGGAGGCACCCGCAGTAACACCGACGGCTCCAGCTGCTTCCAGCCATGCAGGGTCGATGTCATCGGCACCATCGATCAGATAGGCTGCGACACCGTGCTTTTCTGCCAGTTCACGCAAGCGATTGGAATTGGAGCTGTTGGTTGACCCCAGCACCAGGAATACATCGACCTGTTGCGCCAGTTCGCGTACCGCATCCTGGCGGTTCTGCGTGGCATAACAGATATCATTTTTGCGCGGACCCGTGATATCGGGAAAGCGCTCGCGCAGTTTGTCGATGATCAGGCGGGTGTCATCAACCGAAAGCGTGGTCTGGGTGACATAGGCCAGGCTTTTCGGATTAACGACCTCCAGCTGCTCGATGTCTGCGGCCGTTTCCACCAGGTAGATAGTGCCACCCGGTTCCGGGTCGTATTGACCGAGTGTACCTTCGACTTCTGGATGCCCGGCGTGACCGATCAGGATGACTTCTTCCGCCGCTTTGGCGTGCCGCGCAACTTCGAGATGGACCTTGGTGACCAGCGGGCAGGTCGCATCAAATATTTTCAACTGCCGTTGTTCTGCTTGTTTGTGCACCTGCTGGGATACGCCGTGTGCACTGAAGATAACGATGGCACCATCGGGTATCTGATCGAGCTCTTCGACGAAGACAGCGCCTTTGGCGGCCAGATCATCGACCACAAAACGGTTGTGAACGACTTCGTGGCGCACGTACACCGGAGCGCCGAAAATCTGCAGCGCACGCTCCACGATATCGATGGCACGGTTGACGCCGGCACAAAAACCTCGGGGATTGGCGAGATAGATGTCCATGGTCACTGGTTGGTTATGTTTGCGCTTGCATTGTTGATCTCCAGTATTTCAACCGTGAATACCAGTGGTTGGCCAGCCAGTGGATGGTTAAAATCGACTTCGGCCTGATCGTTTTTGACCGAGAGGATCGTGCCGAGAATGTCTTCACCGCCCGCCGTTTCGAATTCAAAGACCAGGCCGCTCTCGGGTTTGAGATCATCCGGAAACTCGGACAAGGGCATCATGTGTATGTTTTCCTCATCACGCAGACCAAAACCCTGCTCCGGTGTCAGTGTCAGCGTCTGCTTATCGCCTGCCTGCAGGCCATAGAGCGCAAGTTCCATACCTTCGGTCAGTACACCCGAGCCCATACCGATTTCGACAGGCTCATCATCAAAGCTGCTTTCGATCTCTGTGCCGCTGGTCAGTGCTATGCTGTAGTGCATCAGCAACAAACTGTGCATGTCGATTTTTGCTTTCATGCAGTCACTTTACTCTGTTTCCCTGTACGTGAACATGTCGAGTATCAACAGGCCTGCGCCCATCGTGATCGCCGAGTCGGCGATATTGAAAGCAGGCCAGTGCCAGGTGCGGTAATACACATCAATAAAATCGATCACATGGCCATACAGGCTGCGGTCGATCAGGTTGCCAACAGCACCGCCGAGTATCAATGCCAGACCCCACGCCAGATAACGTCTGTTTTTATCCACAGTGCGCAGCCAGTAAATCAGGGCGATGCTGATCGCGATGGACAGGGTCATGAAGAACCAGCGCTGCCACCCGCCGGCATCGCTGAGAAAACTGAAAGCCGCGCCTTCGTTGTACACCAGTGTCATGTTAAGTCCAGTAAACACATTGACCGGCAGCCGGTAGTCGAGATGGCTGTCAGCAAGGTATTTTGTGGTCTGATCGAGTACCACGACCAGCGCGCTAATCCCGTAAAATTTCATCAGGCAATACGTCTGGTTTCGCCGTGGCCGGCGACATTCTCGACACAGCGACCGCATAATTCGGGATGCTCGCTGTTGCTACCGACATCGGCCCGGTGGTGCCAGCAGCGCACGCATTTGTCGTGGCGTGATGCCTCGGCCGCGATGTAAAGGCTATTGCCATCGGCGAGCCGGGCCTCAATGGCTGCCGCTGTCTTTGCCTCGGGAGAACTGACCTGCGCTGCCGAGGTGATCATGACAAAGCGCAGCTCATCGCCCAGCTTGTTCAGGTTCTGTTGCAAGGCCCCGTTACAGAACAGCGTGACCTCGGCATCCAGCGACGAGCCGATCTTGTTATCGACACGCAGGTTTTCCAGTTGCTTACTCACCGCCGAGCGTGCTTCCAGCACCTGTTGCCAGAAGGCCATGTTCATGGCTTCATCGTCATCCAGTTCAAATAAGCCTTGATACCAGTTCTCCAGCTGCACGGAATCACTGCGCTCACCCGGCAGGTAGTGCCAGATTTCATCGGCGGTGAAACTCAGTATCGGTGCCAGCCAGCGGCACATGGCTTCTGCAAGATGAAACAGCGCGGTCTGTGCGGAGCGCCGTGCGATGCTGTCCGCTTGCGTGGTGTACTGTCGGTCCTTGATGATGTCGAGATAAAATCCACCCATGTCAACGGCGCAGAAATTGTGCAGCTTCTGGTAGATGATATGGAAGTTGTAATCCCGGTAGGCCGCGATGATCTGTTGTTGCAATTGCTGCGCGCGGGCAACGGCCCAGCGGTCCAGTGACAGCATATCCTGATCAGCGAGCATGTGCCGGGCCGGATCGAAACCGTTCAGGTTGGCGAGCAGAAAACGGACCGTGTTGCGGATGCGACGATAGGTATCGGCCGTGCGTTTCAGGATTTCGTCCGAGACCGTGATTTCTGCGCTGTAGTCCGTGCTGGCGACCCACAGGCGCAGAATGTCTGCACCCAGCGACTTCATGATTTTTTGCGGCGCAACCACATTGCCCAGTGACTTGGACATTTTGCGTCCGTTGGCATCGACAGTGAAACCATGGGTCAGCACACTGCGATAAGGCGCCGTGCCGTTGATCGCCACCGATGTCAGCAAAGACGATTGAAACCAGCCGCGGTGCTGATCAGAGCCCTCAAGATACAGATCGGCGGGAAATGGCAGGCTGTCGTGCTGGCCGAGGACGCAGGCATGGGTCACGCCGGAGTCAAACCACACATCCAGCGTGTCGCTGGTTTTGTCATAGTGGTTGGCATCGTCGCCGAGCAGATCTGCCGGGTCGAGCTCGAACCAGGCATCGATGTCCTGTTGTTCTATCCGTTGAGCGATCTGCTCGATCAGCGCGCTGGTCTCGGGATGCAGCGCACCCGTGTCCTTATGGACAAAGAGCGTAATCGGTACACCCCAGGTGCGTTGCCTGGAGATACACCAGTCCGGCCGCCCGCTGACCATGCCTTCGATGCGGGCCTGCCCCCAGTGGGGTATCCAGCGGGTGTCACGAATGGCCGCCTCGGCTGCAGCGCGCAGGCCATTCTGGTCCATGCTGATGAACCATTGGGGTGTGGCACGAAAGATGATCGGGGTTTTGTGGCGCCAGCAGTGCGGGTAGCTGTGCTTCATTTTTGCCTGTTTCAGCAATACACCATTTTGCTGCAGCGTTTCAAGGATCGCAGCATTGGCCTTGTTCACGTGCATGCCGGCGAACAGCTCGGTTTCGGGCAGGAAAACGCCGTCGCTGCCAACTGGATTGTAGACCTCCAGCCCGTATCGGCTGCCAACGATGTAGTCGTCCTGACCGTGACCCGGCGCCGTGTGCACGGCGCCGGTGCCGGCGTCGGTGGTGACGTGCTCGCCCAGAATGATCGGCACCGTGCGCGCGTAGAAGGGATGCTGCAGCTGCAGGTTCTCCAGCTGATGACCCTGGCATTCGCCGAGCACGTTGTATTGTTCGAAGCCGTAACGCTGCAGGGCGCTTTCCGCCAGTGTGGTTTCGAGCAAGAGTCTGACCGGCCCATCCGCGGACTCGATCTGTATCAGCTGGTAGCTCAGCTGAGGGTGCAGTGCCACCGCCATATTGGCGGGTAAGGTCCACGGCGTCGTGGTCCAGATGACCACCGCGATCGGGCCTTCGCCTGGTGTTTCGATTCCGGCCGCGGACAGGAAGGCGGCTTCATCGACAGCCTTGAACATAACGTCGATGGCCGGCGACGTCTTATCCTGGTATTCGACTTCAGCTTCTGCCAGTGCCGAACCACAATCCAGACACCAGTGCACCGGCTTGCTGCCCTTGTGCAGGTGACCCCGGTCGATGATCTTGCCCAGAGAACGGACGATGTTGGCTTCGAATACCGGATTCATCGTCAGGTAGGGGGTGTCCCAGTCACCCAACACGCCCAGGCGTTTGAAGTCTTCGCGCTGGCCATCGACCTGCTGTCTGGCATAGTCACGGCATTTCTGGCGGAAGGTTTTGGCATCCACCTTGTCGCCGGCCTTGCCGACTTTCTTTTCTACCATCAGTTCGATGGGCAGGCCATGGCAGTCCCAGCCTGGGATGTAGCGGGCATCAAAACCATCGATGGTGCGGCTTTTAACGATGATGTCCTTGAGAATCTTGTTCACCGCGTGGCCGATGTGGATGTCGCCATTGGCGTAGGGTGGTCCATCGTGCAGCACAAACGTCGGGCGACCTTTTGATCGCTCTCGAATCCTGGCGTACAGATCGATATCGTTCCACCTTTTCAGCAACTCCGGCTCGCGCTGGGCCAGGTTGCCGCGCATCGGGAAATCGGTGTGAGGCAGATTCAGCGTGTTCTTGTAGTCAGCCATTCTAAATCAGGTTAGTGGTTATGTTAGTCGTCAATATCGATTTCAATGTCATTGAGCGCCTTGATCAACGAAGCGTCTGAAAACATCCCTGGATCTGAATCGTCTTTTTAGACGGTTCATTGTTCCTGTTCACTGTTCATCGATCGGTGCAGTTCCAGCGCGCGTGCGCAATCAATTTCTATCTGTTGCTTGAGCAGCTCGATCGTGTCGTATTTTTTCTCGTCGCGTATTTTATGATGAAAAGACACGCAGACATTCATGCCGTAGATGTCTTCGGCGAAATCAAACAGATGAACCTCCAGTTGATCACGCACACCATCCACCGTTGGGCGCTTGCCGATATTGGCTATGCCGGCCACCGCGCCGAGTTCAGTCGAACACAGAGTTACCGTGTACACACCGCTGATGGGTATCGCCGGTCGTTTAAGGCGTATATTGGCGGTTGGAAATCCGATCGTACGACCGCGCTTGTCACCGTGCGCCACCCGTCCACATATCCGATAGGGGCGGCCCAGCATGTGTTCAGCATCCGACAAACGGTCTTCCATCAGGGCCTGGCGAACACCGGTACTGCTGACGCGTGCATTATCCACGCTGTAGGTGGGTAATGCCAGAACCTCAAACCCGTATTGGTCTCCGGCCGTTCTCAGATAATCAAAATCCCCGGTACGTCCTTTGCCAAAACGAAAATCATCACCGATGACCACCACTTTGACGGCCAGGGCATCAACCAGCACCTGCACGATGAACTCCTCTGCGGTCAACTGTGCCAGCGCATCATTGAAAGGAAGGATGAGCAGCATGTCCGGGCGCAGAGACGGGGCCAGTTCCACGATCGAGGTGTAGCGTTCGCGTGCGCTGGTCAGGCGGGGTGCCGGGTCGTTTTTGCAGAAATACTCGTGCGGCAGTGGGTCGAAGCTCATCAGGCAGGCGGGCAGATTGTGCTCATTCGATTTCTGTGCCAGCAGGCGCAACAAGGCCTGATGACCCTGATGAACACCATCAAAGTTACCGATTGTGAGCGCACAATGGCGATGCTCGGATTTCAAATTGTGAAGGCCGCGAACAAACTGCATGACGTTTCAGTTATCCGGTAACTCGCTGAAAAGCTGTAGTATATCAGCGTTTTCTTGTAAACCTGATAGAAAACTTGTTTTTAACGCAAACACGCTGGGACGCAAAGTCAATACTGGTTCGCCCGCCTATTGCAGAGGCGGCTTAGTTAAGCATTCGAAGTTGCGTGCAAAAGAATGAACGGTGATGCGGGACTTATCATCCTGTATTTTGGGTCATCCTGGCTTTAGTCCATATAGCCAATGCCATATCAGTTTGCTGCGCCGCCTGGTGAGAAATGCGGGTTAATCCGTATTTCTCACCAGGATCACGGGAGCAGGCGCAGGATTCGTATTTGTAAGCGCCGCTCTGGAGCGAAAAGCGTAGCAATAGCTTGGGCGAAGCGGCCGTAGGGTGCGCCGTGCGCACCGAAACAGCCCAGCACACTGAGGATTCACGGTGCGCACGGCGCACCCTACGATCTCATGCAAACCAAGACCAGCCTGAACCGTGATAGGAAGGCTTGAATTACACACTGTATTTACTCCATATAGCCAATGCCATATCAGTTTGCTGCGCCGCCTGGTGAGAAATGCGGGTTAAGCCCTTTTCAGCTTGGCGGGCCTGACGCCGCTGAACCAGAGCATGGCGACGTAGACCAGGAGCGCGAGGCCGATGATACTGCCCAGATAGAGGACGCGCTCGATCGGAGTCAGCCATGTCCAGATCTCAAGGCCGGGTGTCAGATAAAACACGAGTGCGCTCATGCACGCCAACGCAACCAGCATTTTAACCGTCATGTTTCCCCAGCCTTGCAGTGGAACGTAGACCCCGGATCGACGCAGACCGCGATACAGCAGGATGGCATTGATATAGCCCGAACTGCTGGTTGCCAGCGCCAGGCCGACGTGTGGCGCTTCGTACTGAAGCATGACCATCGGCACAACGAAAAGAATATTGAGTACCATATTACTGAGCATCGCGATGATCGCTATTTTTACCGGTGTCTTCGTGTCCTGCCGGGAGTAATAACCCGGTGCCAGCACCTTGATCACGATGAAGGCCGGCAGGCCGATGACATATGCCATCAAACTCAGACTGGCCATACGTGTATCACTGGCTGCAAAATCGCCGTGCTGAAACAGTGTTGCCAGAATAGGGCCGGCGAGTATTAATAAACCGATACCTGCGGGTAGCGCGATCAGCAACACCATTTTGAGCGCCCAGTCCAGGGTCTGGTTAAAACTGTCTCGTGACGCGTTGGCATGCTGACGCGACAGCGCCGGCAGGATCACGGTTGCAATCGCAATACCGAGCACGCCTAGCGGGAATTCCAGCATACGGTCGGAGTAATACAGCCAGGTGACACTACCGATGGTCAGGAATGAGGCGATAATCGTGTCCAGCAGCAAGTTGATCTGTGCCACCGATGAACCGACCACGGCCGGCAGCATCAGACGCAGAATTCTGCTGACGCCTTCATGGTGGCGCTTCAGGCGTGGTTTCGGAAACAGATGCAGCTTCACTAGCGACGGAAACTGCAGCAGCAATTGCAGCACACCGGCAGCAGCGACGCCCCAGGCCAGTGCCATCAACGGTATGTCAAACAGTGGGGCCAGCCAGAGTGCCGCAGCGATCAGGCACAGGTTGAGTATGATCGGCGTGAACGCCGGGACGGCGAACTTGTTGTAACTGTTCAGAATGCCACCGGCAAAAGCGACCAGTGCAATGAAAAACAGGTAGGGGAAAGTGATGCGTAGCATGTCGGCGGTCAGCTGGAATCGTATCGGTTCGTCCCAGAAACCCGGTGCGAACAGGTACACCAGCAAGGGTGAAGCGATCGATCCCAGCACGGTGATCAGCAGCAGCAAGGTACCCAGACTACCGGCGACATGATCGACCAGATCGCGCAGCGCCTCAAGGCTATGCTTCTCCTTGTATTCGGAGAAAACCGGAACGAATGCCTGGGAAAAGGCCCCTTCCGCAAACAGTCGACGCATGAAGTTGGGAATCTTGAACGCAATCAGGAAAGCGTCAGTGCCACCGCTGACCCCGAACACGTTTGCCAGGGTGATATCGCGTAACAGACCGAAGATGCGGGAAAGCAGGGTCATGCTGCCCACAGTCAGCGTGGATTTCAGCAGTTTGATGCTCAGCGTGGCTCTCCCGTGATGCTTATTGTTATGTCAAGCCCGCATTTCTCAGATGGTGACAAATGCGGGCTAGCAAAAGCGGAGCATTTTAACCTAAAAAACATTGACAAAAGCGGTCGAAACTGGCAATTTACGCGCTCATTTTTAATCAGCACAGACAGAAACGTGGCAAATTCACCCGGAGCAAGAAAACGCGCCCGTCAGGCCGTTAACCGTCGCGCCCAAAACATGGGCATGCGCGCAATGATGCGTACTTCTATCAAGAACGTCTATTACGCCATCGAAAAAGGCGACAAGGCAGCAGCCGAAGCCGCTTTCAAGACGGCCGAGCCCGTTATCGACCGCATGGCGAACAAGGGTCTGATTCACAGCAACAAGGCTTCGCGCCACAAGAGCCGCCTGAACCATCACATCCACAACATGTGATCGTATCGGCGTATCGAATACAAAAAGCCCCGCATTGCGGGGCTTTTTAATTGGAATTGAAATTCTTTTATCGCGGAGACGCGGGGAAAACTGCTGGTTTTCGGAGCGACTTTAGCCCGCATTTCTCACCAGGCGGCGTGGAATACTGCTAAGGCATTGGTTTTTTGAAGTGAAGCTCGGATGATCAAAAATTCAGCGTGTTATTCAAGCATGCCTATCACGGTTCAGGCGGGTCTTCTTTTGCATGAGATCGTAGGGTGCGCTGTGCGCACCGTGAATCCTCAGTGTGCTGGGCTGTTTCGGTGCGCACGGCGCACCCTACGGCCGCTTCGCCCAAGCTGTTGCTACGCTTTTCGCTCCAGAGCGGCGCTTACGAACACGAGTCCTGCGCCTGCTCCCGTGATCCTGGTGAGAAATGCGGGTTAGTCGCAAACTGTTGGAATTCGCGACTAAAGTCGCTCCTTCACCAAAAAAATAAATTCCTCTGCGTCTCTGCGGTAAACAACAGCCTGTTTCTTTCTTTGCGCCTTTGCGGTGAAAAATTTACTGATCTACAGTAAAACCAGATTGTCGCGATGGATCAGTTCGGGTTCGTCGACATATCCGAGTGTTTTTTCAATGTCCTGCGAGGCCTTGCCCATGATCTTACGGGCCTCATCGGCGGCATAATTGACCAGTCCACGGGCGATTTCCTGTCCATCGGGTGACACGCAGTTGACCATATCGCCACGGTTGAAGTTGCCATTGACGCCGGTTACGCCGACGGCCAGCAGGCTGACACCGGAGCCCGCCAATGCCTTGCTGGCACCTTGATCCAGTTGCAGGCTACCGCTGACGACGAGGTGGCTGGCAAGCCATTGTTTGCGTGCTGCGAGTTTTTCGGTCTTGGGGCTCAATAGCGTTCCTGTTTCAGCACCCCTGGCGATTTCAAGCAGCACATTTTCGGTTCTGCCCGATGCGATCAATGTGGCTGCGCCGGAACGAGCGGCGCGTTGTGCTGCGGTGATTTTGGTACGCATGCCGCCGCGGCCAAGGTTGCCACCGGCGCCGGCCATGGCCAGGATGGCAGGATCTGCTGCATTGGCCTCGCCGATCAGTTCTGCATCAGGGTTTTGTCTGGGGTCCTTGTTGTATAGGCCTTGCTGATCGGTGAGGATGATCAGGGCATCGGCCTCGACCAGGTTGGCGACCAGGGCGGCCAGGGTGTCATTATCGCCAAAGCGGATCTCGTCAGTGGCGACCGTATCATTTTCATTAATGATGGGAATCGCACCCATCTGCAGCAGGGTTGTCAGTGTGCTGCGGGCATTCAGATAGCGCTGCCGGTTGGACAGGTCCTCGTGCGTGAGCAGCACCTGTGCGGTATGGATCTGGTGTTGCTGGAAACAGGATTCAAAATGCTGGATCAGGCCCATCTGACCCAGTGCAGCCGCCGCCTGCAATTGATGCAGCGCATGCGGCCGCGCGGTGATGCCCATGCGCGACATGCCTTCGGCGACAGCACCGGACGAAACCAGCAACAGTTCCTTGCCGGCGGCGCGAAGTTGTGACATCTGCTCCGCCCAGCGCTGGATCGCAACGGTATCGAGTCCTTTGCCTTCGTTGGTTATCAGTGCGCTGCCGATCTTGATAACCCAGCGTCTGGCACGTCCGAGATTAATCCTGTCCGTCATCTATGTTCTCATCCGGCGCTGCGTCCGTATTCTGCGCGCGTTCTTCATGGTCATAGGTCAAATAATTCATGATGTCATACACGATTTGCTCGATGCCCGTTTTGGCCAGGGCGGAGATAGTGTACACCGGTCCTTGCCATGCCAGAGCATCGGTGATTTGCTGTTGCCGTTGGGCAAGCGCATCGTCGGTCAACAGGTCAGCTTTGTTCAACACCAGCCAGCGCTGTTTCTGTGCCAGTTGCTTGCTGTAGTTCTGCAATTCGGCCAGTATTTTTTTTGCGTCTTTGACCGGGTCGCTGCCATCAAACGGTGCGATATCGATGATATGCAGTAATAGCCGGGTTCGGGACAGATGCTTTAAAAACTGGATACCCAGTCCGGCCCCGGTCGACGCGCCTTCGATCAGCCCGGGAATATCAGCCACGACAAAGCTTCTGTTAGGATCGACACGGACTACGCCCAGGTTCGGATACAACGTGGTGAATGGATAGTTGGCCACCTTCGGCCGAGCTGCCGATACCGCGCGGATGAACGTGGACTTGCCGGCGTTGGGCAGGCCCAGTAAGCCGACATCGGCCAGGACTTTGAGTTCCAGTCGCAGTAAGCGACGCTCGCCCGGTGTGCCCGGCGTACATTTGCGCGGCGCGCGATTGGTCGAGCTCTTGAAACGGGTATTGCCCAGGCCATGAAAACCACCCTGTGCCACCAGGATTTTCTGCCCGGCATGCGTGAGATCACCGATGAGTTCACGGGTATCTTCATCGTAGATCAGGGTGCCTATCGGTACTGGAATCAGCAGGTCTTCACCGCTCTTGCCGGTCATCTGCCGTCCCTGGCCCTTGTGGCCCGATTCGGCCGTGTAGGTGCGAATATGGCGAAAATCGGCCAGCGTATTCAGATTAGTGTCCCCCACCAGGTAGACACTGCCGCCATCACCACCATCGCCTCCATCCGGGCCGCCTCTGGGGATATATTTCTCGCGACGAAAATGAACCACGCCGTTACCGCCGTCGCCAGCAATGGTCTTGATGGTTACTTCGTCAACAAATCGCATATTTCATTAGTTCGCAGTGTGTTTAACCGCAGAGGCGCAAGGACACAGAGGTATTGTGGTGTGCCATCTTTAGATCGTAGGGTGCGCCGTGCGCACCGAAGCCGTTGAGCGAACTGATTATTCGCGGTGCGCACGGCGCACCCTACGGCCTCTGTTCTCCGAGCCTTTGCGTAAACCGTCGATGAATAAAAAAGCCCCGGCTGGCGGGGCTTCTTGATCAGTGTGTGAGAGCGTCGCCTCAAGCTGCAACCACGCTGACTGTTCTGCGTTTTTTGGGGCCGCGAACCTCGAATTTTACGTTGCCGTTGGTGGTCGCGAACAGGGTGTGGTCGCGACCCATGCCAACATTATCACCCGCATGAAACTTGGTGCCGCGCTGGCGAACGAGGATGTTGCCCGCAATCACGTTCTGGCCACCGAATTTTTTCACACCCAGTCGCTTGGATTCCGATTCGCGACCGTTACGGGTACTACCCGCTGCTTTTTTATGTGCCATTGATAGTTCTCCTAGCTGTTGATGCCGGTGATTTCGATATCAGTATAGTATTGACGATGGCCGGTTTTCTTCTGATGGTGTTTGCGGCGTCTGAACTTCATGATCTCGACCTTGTCGGCTCGGCCATGGGCCTTGACGGTCGCGGTGACCCTGCCACCTTCCACATAAGGGGTGCCAATATTGATATTGTCACCATCGGCGATCATCAAAACCTTGTCGATTTCGACGGAATCGCCTTCTTCAGCGTCCAGTTTTTCGATGCGGCACAAATCACCTTCGGCAACCCTGTACTGCTTTCCACCTGTACTGACTACAGCGTACATGGCGTGTTCTCCAAGTCGTTGACAGAAAAGGCGCGAATTTTAACGGTAATATGCGATGCTGGCAAGCATCGAGGCCGCATTTCTCGCCCCAAGGTGAGAAAAGCGGGCAGGCGAATATTTACGCTGTTTTCGCGCAGCTTGCTTGACCATTGCTGCCGGCGCCAATAGGATGCACATTCTGTTCACTAATCCCCAGTAAATTGTGTCTGAAACTCTGATTAGTTACTCTGAAATCAATGCCTTGTGCCAGGAGGACATGGCCGAGGTCGACCGGGTGATCCGCCAACGCCTGCAATCAGACGTCGCCCTGGTGAATCAGCTCGGACACTATATCATCGATTCCGGTGGCAAGCGCTTCCGACCCCTTCTGGTGCTATTATCGGCTCGCGCTCATGGCTATCAGGGCAGTTTGCACTACCTGCTCGCCGCTATTATCGAGTTTATCCACACGGCGACCCTGTTGCACGATGATGTGGTTGATGAGTCCCGCCTGCGCCGCGGCAAGGAAACCGCAAACGAGCTGTTTGGGAATGCCGCCAGCGTTCTGGTCGGCGATTTTCTGTACTCGCGGGCGTTTGAGATGATGGTCGACGTCGACAACATGAAGGTGATGGATATACTGGCCAAAACCACCAATGTGATAGCCGAAGGTGAGGTCATGCAGTTGATGAATGTCCATGATGCTGGCACCAGTGAAGAACGCTACATCGAGGTGATTCATTGCAAGACAGCGAAATTGTTCGAGGCAGCGACGCGTCTCGGTGTGGTGCTAAGTGCGGGTGACGAGCAGCAGGAAAGGGCGATGTCGCAGTATGGTATGCACCTCGGCACTGCATTTCAATTGATCGATGATGTGCTCGATTACACCTCGAACAGCGACGATATGGGTAAGAATGTCGGTGATGACCTGGCGGAAGGTAAACCCACGCTGCCGCTGATCTATGCCTTGAGCAAAGGCTCGATGGAGCAGGCCGCTATGATACGCACGGCCATCGAGAAAGGGGGGTATGACTATATCGAGCCGGTGCAGGCGATCATTCATGCAACCGGAGCGCTCGATTACACCTCATCGGTTGCCCGAAACGAAGCTGATCTCGCCCTGGATGCGCTCGCCTATCTCCAGGATTCCGACTACAAACGGGCGCTCGTGTCACTCGCACATCTTTCGGTTGATCGCAACTACTGATAAAACAGGCTAGAATACGGTTTTCGGAGTGTAGCTCAGCTTGGTAGAGCACTACGTTCGGGACGTAGGGGTCGGAGGTTCAAATCCTCTCACTCCGACCAAATAGAACTGCATTGAACAATGACCGGGTTTGCTGTGACTAAGGGCTCTCTGTATATCATTTCAGCGCCTTCCGGGGCGGGTAAAACCAGTCTGGTTAACGCGATACTGGCAAGTTTGCAGGATGTCGTGGTGTCTGTGTCGCACACCACCCGTAACCGGCGGGACGGTGAAGTGGATGGCACGAATTACCATTTTGTTGACCAGCCGCGTTTTCAGCAGATGGTCGATAAGGGTGATTTTCTGGAACATGCCAGTGTTTTTGGTAATAGCTACGGTACTTCAAGGCAGCACATCCAGGACCAACTGCTGGCCGGAAAAGATGTTATTCTGGAGATTGACTGGCAGGGCGCAAGGCAGATACGCCAGCAGATGGAAGGCTGTACAAGTATTTTCATTCTGCCGCCGTCAGTTCAGGCCTTGCGGGATCGCTTGCGCGGCAGGGAGCAGGACAGCGACGATGTGATTGAATCCCGTATGCAGGAAGCTGTCAGTGAGATGTCGCATTACGCTGAATTCGATTATATTGTCATTAATGATGATTTTGATCAGGCGCGTGAAGAACTGGCCTCGATCTTTATCTGCAACCGCATGCGGCTGGCGCATCAACAACAGGTGCACGCCGATCTGCTGGCAGACTTGTTAAAACTGAACACATAGAGTACTACAACTGGAGATAGTGATGGCACGATTAACCGTAGAAGATTGCCTGGATCATGTAGACAACCGTTTTGAGCTGGTGTTGGTGGCTGCCAAACGCGCGCGCCAGCTATCCATGGGCGCAGACCCCCTGGTTGACGTGGAAAATGACAAGCCGACTGTGCTTGCCTTGCGTGAAATCGCAGAAAACAAAATCAACAAATCCGTTCTGGAAGAAGAAGTGATTCCCCAGGATGACATCGAAGCCATGCTTGAAGGCGAGCTGCTGCAAAGTCCGATGCCGATGAATGATGGCCAGATGGGGATCTGATCTATCGCCATGTCGCAACGTTAATGTCAGTGCATGCCGAAACAGAAGTCGGAACAGACAATAAAACTTCAGATCGGTTTCTGATATCAGACCTGTGTGATCTGGTGGGTACCTATATGGATAGGGACCAGGTCAGGCAGGTTTACGATGCTTACCTTTTTGGTGCGCAGGCGCACGAAGGCCAGATAAGGATTTCCGGCGAACCCTATATATACCACCCGGTTGCGGTTGCAAGAATTCTGGCTCAAATGCACATGGACGTTAAGAGCATTGTCGCCAGTATTCTGCACGATGTGCTGGAAGACACCGATGCCACACGCAAGCTGATCGCGCGCGAGTTCGGTGATGACGTCGCCATGCTGGTCGATGGCGTCAGCAAGATGACGCACATCAAGTTCAAAAACAAGGTCGAGGAGCAAGCCGAAAACACACAGAAAGTACTGTTGGCGATGTCACAGGATATTCGTGTGATGCTGATCAAGCTCGCAGACCGGCTGCACAATATGCGTACCCTCGATGCGCTGCGGCCCGACAAGCGTCGGCGCATCGCCAAGGAAACCCTGGAAATCTATATCCCCATCGCAAATCGCCTGGGCATATACACGATCCGCCATGAACTCGAGGACCGGGTGCTCAAAGCCCTGTACCCGATGCGTTACCGGGTGCTGGAGGCGGCGGTCAACAAGGCCAGCGGGCACCGCAAGGAAGTCATTCGCAAGATTGACAAGGCGCTGGTTTCACGGCTGGGTCAGCTGGGTATCAATGCCGAAGTGCAGTCACGTAAAAAACACCTGTTCAGTCTGTACAATAAAATGAAGGACAAGCACCTGCCGTTCAACAAGGTGTTTGATGTCTATGCGATGCGTGTCATCGTCGACAGTGTTGATGATTGTTACCGCGTACTCGGTGCCGTGCACAATCTGTTCAAGCCCATACCGGGTCGCTTCAAGGATTACATCGCCATTCCCAAGAGCAATGGTTACCAGTCATTACACACGGTGCTGTACGGTCCGCATGGCATTCCTATGGAAGTACAGATTCGTACCGAGGAAATGGACATCTTTGCGGAAAGCGGTATTGCCGCGCACTGGCTGTACAAATCACCGGACGATTCCGGCATGATCAGTGCGCATGCGCGAGCGCGCGACTGGCTCACAGGTATTCTTGAAATGCAGCAGTCGGCCGGAGACTCGCTGGAGTTTCTCGAAAACGTCAAGGTCGACCTGTTTCACGATGAGGTTTATGTCTACACGCCAGACGGCGATATTATCAAGCTGCCGCGCAATGCCACACCGGTTGATTTTGCCTATGCGGTGCATACCGAAATCGGCAACACCTGCGTTGCAGCCAAACTCGATCACAGCTTTGCGCCATTGAACACACCTTTATACAGCGGTCAGACCATCGAGATTATTACATCCCCTTCTGCGCGACCGAATCCTGCCTGGCTGAATTATGTTGTCACTTCAAAGGCGCGCAGCAATATCCGAAACTTTCTGAAAAATCTTCAGGCTGATGAAGCCATGTCACAGGGCAGGCGTCTACTGGAACGTTGCTTGAAAGGTCTGGGCATGCGACTGGACGATGTGCCAGAAGACTCGATCAAAGCAACGCTTGATGAATACGGATTTGAAAACATTGCCGATTTGCTCGAGGATGTGGGCATGGGTAACCGACCCCCTTCACTGGTGGTGCGGCGAATGGTGCCCGAACGTATACCCTATGGCGATTCCGATGAAACGCGTGAAATGAAAACACAGGCGCCGCTTGCCATCCATGGAACCGAAGGCATGGTGGTCTCGTACGGCAGGTGCTGTTTTCCTATCCCCGGTGATCAGATCACCGGCGTATTGAACAAGGGGCGCGGCATCGTGATTCACCGTGAAGGCTGTCGCAATATCGACACCAGTAAAACACAGTCTGACAAGTTTATCGAAGTACAATGGGCGAGCGATGCCGAAGGCGAGTTCAACTGCGTGATTCGTCTCAATGTGTCCAACAAGCCTGGTGTGCTTGCAAGATCCGCCACTGTGATATCCGATGAAGGGGCGAATATTGAAAATGTTGAAGTCGAAGACCGGGATGGTCTGAGTACATCCCTTGCATATCATATTTCCGTACGTGACAGGAATCATCTTGCTTGCATCATAAGGCGTTTACGCAAGTTACCCAATGTTCTGTCGATTCAGCGTGTTTAACCCGGGTACCCGGGTTAAACTGTGCAGTGTGGCAATCGATGGTTGGGTAGGAGAAAAACAAGAATAATTCTTAAGGAAGCTCTGAATAAATCAGAGTTTCATTAACCTGGTTTTTTCAGAGAGATCAATGAATGGCACGTGAAATCATATCAACAGCAAAAGCGCCCCAGGCGATTGGGACCTATTCACAGGCGGTGAAGTGCGGCAATACTGTCTATCTATCCGGCCAGATACCGTTGGTGCCGGAAACCATGGAAATGGTCGGTACGGATATCGAGCTGCAGATCCGCCGGGTGTTCGACAATCTCAGTGCTGTGGCAGAGGCCGCAGGCGGCTCTCTAGCGGATATAGCAAAGTTGAATATCTTTCTGGTCGATCTTGCCAACTTTGCCAAAGTGAACCAGGTCATGGCGGAGTACTTCACGGAACCTTATCCGGCCCGGGCGGCCATCGGTGTGGCCTCGTTACCGAAAGACGCCGGAGTCGAGATGGATGCGGTGATGGAGCTGGGATAGGCGTATGTGTTTATGCGATTAATTAATCACCCGCACGCTGCTGTACAGCATTTCAAAAATCAGCTTGTCACGCCTGTGGAAGCACGTTGCCCGAAGGCGGACACACATAATCTCGGATATTGGCTGACATATTCAGTATATAGACATGTATCAACGGGTTTGATTGCGGATACAATTTGTCCTGTTTGGTTTTATGAACAATTTGGCGTCGCATCTTGAACGATCCCCCTTGATCCATAGCTATGGCTATGCACCGGCGGGCGATCGTTCAGCCTGCTTTGCTAAATTGCCCCTGAAATCCAAATCCTGCGGGCAATATGCGGGCTAGGCACATATGACATCACCGGCATCCACCAAGACCAGCTCCACATCGAATCAAGCGTTCGAATATCAGCCGGTCGAAGTACTCAAGGGTGTGGGTCCAGCCGTTGCGGCCAAACTGGAAAAGCTGGGAATCTACCGGGTGCAGGATTTGCTGTTTCATCTGCCACTGCGTTATGAGGACCGTACGCGCGTGGTGCCAATAGGTTCTCTGCGGCATGGTCAGCATGCGGTTGTCGAAGGCACCATCGAACGTGCCGAGGTGCGTTACGGCGGCAAACGACGAAGTGGGCGATCGTTATTGTGCCATGTGGCTGATGGCACAGGTTCGGTGCTGTTGCGTTTTTTCTATTTCAACGCGGCGCAACAAGCAAACCTGGTCGAAGGTGTACGTTTGCGTTGTTACGGTGAGGCTCGCAACGGTTATCATCAAGTGGAGATGGTGCATCCCGAGTACCGTCGACTGTTCGATCAACAGACAGCGGTGGTCGAGGAGGCCATGACGCCGGTGTACGCCAAGACTGAAGGTGTGCATCAGACACTGCTCAGGAATCTGGTTGACCAGGCCTTGCAAAGGCTTGGGGACGAACGCTTGCAAGAGTATGTCCCTGAAGCCATTCTTAAGCAACACGATTTTCCGGATCTACAGCAAGCCATACAGTTGCTGCACCATCCGCCACCTGACACGTCGCTCGATTTACTCGAACAGTGCCGGCATCCAGCGCAACAACGCATGATATTCGAAGAGTTACTCGCACATCAGTTGAGCCTGGTCCAGCTGCGCCAGCGTATCAAAAAAAAGCAGGCCGAGCCGTTGATACTTGCAACGCAGCAGCGCAAAAAATTTGAACAAGCACTGGCCTTTGAACTCACATCAGCGCAGCAGACCGTCATCGGTGAAATTCTTGATGATCTCGCTAAATCTTCACCGATGATGCGACTGCTGCAGGGTGATGTGGGTTCGGGTAAGACAGTCGTTGCTGCCTGTGCGGTTCTGGCTGCGGTGACTTGTGGGAAACAGGCGGCGGTTATGGCGCCCACTGAAATTCTTGCCGAGCAGTTATATACCAACTTCTGCAACTGGTTCTCTGCCGATGTCTGTGTTTTGCTGACAGGTAAGGACAAGGGGCGGCTCAGAGAAAGCAAACTTGAGGCCATAGCAAAGGCAGAGGTACCCATTGTCATCGGTACACACGCCCTTTTTCAGCAGGATGTTGAATTCAACCGGCTCGCGTTGATCATTGTCGATGAGCAGCATCGCTTTGGCGTGCATCAAAGACTGGCGTTAACAGACAAAGGCCGATTCAATGGTTTGATTCCACATCAGTTAATCATGACGGCGACACCAATCCCGCGAAGTCTGGCAATGACAGCCTATGCAGACCTTGACTATTCCGTCATCGATGCCTTGCCACGCGGACGCAAACCGGTGTCGACCGTCGTTGTGTCCGAACAACGGCGGCAGGAAGTGCTCGATCGTGTGGCCAGAGCCTGCGCAGAGGGTGAACAGGCCTACTGGGTGTGTACTCTGGTCGAGGAATCCGAGGTTTTACAATGCCAGGCAGCCGAAGAGACCGCCATTAGCCTTCAGCAGTCTTTAACTGAACTGAACATTGGCCTGGTGCACGGGCGTATGAAGCAGGAGCAGAAGAACGACGTTGTCGATCAATTCAAGCGCGGCAATATCAACCTGCTGGTTGCGACAACGGTTATCGAGGTGGGTGTCGATGTGCCACAGGCCTCGCTGATGGTGGTCGAAAATGCTGAACGCCTGGGGCTGGCCCAGTTACATCAATTACGTGGCAGGGTTGGTCGAGGCACCAGACAAAGTGCCTGCGTGCTGATTTACAGCCCGCCGCTATCGGAGCGCGGCAGGCAGCGTCTGGCTGTGCTGCGTGAAACCAACAGCGGTTTTGTGATCGCGCAAAAGGATCTGGAGATGCGTGGCCCGGGTGAGGTGCTGGGAACGCGTCAGACGGGCCTGATGCAGATGCACATCGCCGACATCGTCAGGGACGAGCGCTGGTTAACCGTGGTCAATAGCGCATCACGTGAAATCTTGCTGAATCATCCAGACAAAGTCCAGCCACTGGTACGGCGATGGTTGGGGCATGCCGAGCGCTATGGCGCCGTGTGATTCCGCAGGCCCGAGCATGCGGGCTGGACTGGTATTTATCGTGCTCGTCGACTATTTATAGGTATAACATTTCTGATAGAAAAAACGGATGATGGAACAGGCGCTGAACAACAACATAATGGCAGAACCGCTGAGGCCAGGCTACCAGTCCAGGGATTTTACAGATCGCGTGATGCAGACCCAGGTGACACGCCTGATAGAAGGGTCGGGATTTGGTGGTCTCGTCGGTTTCATCATGGCAATCATCTGGGTTGTGCTGCTGTGGAATAAATTACCGCACGTCGTCCTCAGTGTCTGGCTGGGCTTCATGGCGTTGTTGTTTATCGTGCGCACTTTCATTACCTATTCGAGGATGTATGATCCGGAACGAAAACGGGCTTATGTTGATTTCGCGCGCCGCTGGTACGTACTGGCCGTACTGATAACCGGCGCCGGTTGGGGAATAACATCAACCCTGATGTTCCCCTATGACCGACTTGAACAGGTCGTTCTCGCATTCATACTTGCCGGTGTTGCGGCCAGCGGTGTGACGCTGTCAAATGTTGCCTGGGTCTATTCCGGTTTTGTCGGTCTTGCACTGGTGCCGTTAATCGTGCGCCTGTTCTACATTGGTGGCGAGGTCTATTATGCGCTATCGGCCATGACCGGTTTATTCATGGTAGTCATGATACTGGCAGTGTATCGCATGTATCTGGCATCTTCCGATGCGCTCAGACTCGAATATACCAATGAGGCGCTTATCGATAATTTAACCCAGGTCAGTGTCGAACTGGAAGATATGAACAGAGAGCTCACGGATGAAATTGAAACTGTCAAACGTATGGAGAACGAACTGAAGCAGGCCAAGGAAAGAGCGGAAGAAATGAGCAGGGCCAAGGGTGAGTTTCTGGCCAATATGAGTCATGAAATTCGCACACCCATGAACGGTGTTATCGGCACCTTGCAGCTGTTGTCGGATACCCGGCTGGAATCGGCACAAAAGGAGTATGTTGAAATAGCATGCAAGTCGGCGAACTCGCTGTTGGCCATTCTCAACGACATACTGGATCTGTCCAAGATCGAAGCGGGCAAGTTGAATATCGAGCTGATACCTCTGGATATGCGGGAGATCGTCGATGAGATAATCACCTTGCACAGCATGGCCGCTGAAGAGAAGGGTATACAGATTAGCGCTGATATTGATCAGCAGTTGCCACAGGTTGTAATTGGTGATCCGACACGCCTCCGCCAGATACTGGCCAACCTGGTTTCCAACGCGCTCAAGTTCACCGACACGGGTCATGTACTGGTGAAAATCAGGACAGTTGTGAGCGAAGGCAAGATGGCCGATGTGCGCGTGGCAGTCGAAGATACCGGCATTGGTATTGATGCGGACATCAAAGATGAATTGTTCAGCGAATTTACCCAGGCAGATGGATCGACGACGCGAAAATATGGTGGGACAGGTTTGGGTCTGGCCATTGTCAAACAGCTGGTCGAAATGATGCATGGCGAATTTGGCGTTGAGAGCGTGCCCGGGGATGGTTCGACATTCTGGTTCAGGATCCCGCTCGAAGTCAGCGATCTGCAACGGCTGCAACCGTCTGAGGATGATGATGCGCCGATAGCAATGCTCAATGGCCACGTTTTGCTGGTTGAAGACAACCCGATCAATCAGATGATAGCGCAGAAGATGCTGGAGAAAATCGGACTCGAATCTACACTTGCGGGTGATGGCCAGCAGGCTCTGGATATGCTGTCCCAGGGCTCGTTTGATGCGGTATTAATGGATTGCCAGATGCCGGTAATGGATGGTTTCGAGGCTGCAAAGCGTATCAGGGAGCTGGATGCGTTTCATGAGCTGCCGATAATTGCGATGACGGCGAATGTAATGGAGGGTGACCGCGAGAAGTGTCTCGACGCTGGCATGAATGATTATATCGGCAAGCCGGTGGTCGAAGCAGGCCTGAAAAAAACACTGTCTCGCTGGTTAAGCTAATATGTACCAGTGTCAGGTGTACTAATTGCGACCCGATCTGACGGATACCAAACCGGGTTGAGATCTGAACTGACACACCCAATACAAATTCAAAAACTATTCACCACAGAGTCACAGAGGGCACAGAGAAAAGCATTGTATTGTTAACTACGCCACAGGCACAGTTAACCAGGTAAAACTCTGTGTCCTCCGCGCACCCTGCCGTCATGTTTTCATTATTACAACCACGTGGTGGTGATTTTATGTGCATCGGTACTGTCTGGCCTTATTGAGAGTAGATGACAGTATTGTCTGATCAAATTCAGACGTTTACAGCTAATACCCACTCTGGTTTTTTTTCTCGTTTTCGCATACGTTGTGGATTCAAAGATCAAGTGAGGGCTCGTCCATCTGGTGAGACCTGCGGGCGCCGTCCTGCGCCTGCTGCCGTGATCCTGGTGAGAAATGCGGGTTAACGGTATCATGCGCTATGCAGATTAACACTTGATGGAAATGAGCGGATTTTTTCTTCAGCAGCGCTGGTACCACCGTCGGCAACTGTTTTCCAGGCATGTGCCTGCCAATATACAGGCGTGGCTGTTTGATCCGGCCTCGCTGACAACGCGTTTGCGACAAAAATGTCACGCTGGCTTTCGCGTCGAGGTATTGTCGCAAACCCTGGAAAAGCCCCGACTCGACGAGATCAAGGTGCTCGGCATGACGACAGGCAGCTATGCTTTGGTCAGGCAGGTTAGATTATGTTGCGCAGACTCATGCTGGGTCTATGCGCGCACAGTGATACCGTTTTTCACACTCAGGGGTAAGCAACGTATCTATGCAAACCTGGGAACGCGGCCGCTTGGCGCAATGTTGTTTGCAGACCGGACCATGCAGCGGGATGAGGTCATGATTACATTCTTGAGTGAGCGCAAATTACCGGCTGCGCTGGCTGTGCCCGGAGACGGTACGGTGTGGGGGCGGCGTTCGGTTTTCAAGGTCGGTGGCAAGCCCCTGCTGGTCAGTGAGTACTTTTTACCGGCATTGCTCGAAGATTAACGCTGCCGGTTATTTCCTCTGCTGCAGAGGGCATCCTGCGGTTATACCAGAAAAAAACATCGACCCTCAGGCTCCAGGCCGCGCGCAACTGATGGCAGCAACGGACGCGGCCCGCACCTGACTACTGCTTTTCT
This sequence comes from uncultured Gammaproteobacteria bacterium, assembly GCA_942492025.1. Classification (GTDB taxonomy): domain Bacteria; phylum Pseudomonadota; class Gammaproteobacteria; order SZUA-229; family SZUA-229; genus JABDQW01. Next base: position 42,792 of record CALODJ010000006.1, read on the forward strand.
GCCTGCTCAATCACGCTCATTTTCTGAATAACAACGTCCGTTAGGGGCACGTCTTTGGGAAACGGGCTTCTGGCGCCGGTAGGTAGCTTGGCAATGCTATCCATCACATCCATGCCGTCAACGACGCTGGCGAACACACAATAGCCCCAGCCGCGGGGATTTTTGCCGGTGTGATCAAGGAAATCGTTGTCGACGGTGTTGATGAAGAACTGCATGGTGGCCGAGTCTGGATCATTGGTTCTCGCCATCGCAATCGTACCGCGCTTGTTTTTGAGGCCGTTATCCGCCTCATTCTTGATAGGCGCAAAGGTTTCTAATTTTTTGAGATCCTGCGTATATCCGCCACCCTGGTTCATAAAATTCTTGATGACGCGGTGAAATATGGTGCCATCGTATTTGCCGGCCTTGACATAACGCAGGAAATTTTCGACGGTGACGGGTGCCTTGTCAGGGTACAGTTCGATGGTCACGTTGCCTTGCGAGGTTTCCATGCGCACCTTGGGGTTGGCGGCGAAGACGCTGCTGTTTGCTATCAGCAGCAGGGCAAAAGTACATGCAGTAAACAGTTTTTTCATGATGGCCTCAGACAGAAATTTGAGCGTCAATCTACCCTATTTCACGGTTTATGTCATGATGGTGGCCGCGTGGCGGGCAGAATTTTCTCACCGCAAAGACGCAAAGACGCAAAGGCTACTGGTGTGTTCACCGCAGAGGCGCAAAGACGCAGAGGAAATACAGGTGAGGTAGGGTGCGCCGCGCGCACCACGCTGCAGCAACCAGGATTGTTGTGCTGATTTCGGTGCGCACGGCGCACCCTAGGGTGCTGATGTGGTCACAGCAGAGGCGCTGAGGAAATACAGGGTTTGTTACCGATGTTGTTCTGGGAAGCGGCCCGAGGAATTCAGCGTACAGGCAACCCGCAGCAACAGCACTAACCCTCAACTCTCCGCGCCTCTGCGGTTAATCAAGAGATCGGCTTTACGACCTTTGCGTCTTTGTGGTGTTAACCGCTGATCACGGCCTTGCGCGATAAATGTGATTTTTCGATACCCAGCGCTCGCAGGAACAGGCGTACCAGCTCATGGCTGAGTTCATCCAGGCTCACGTCGACCAGCCTGTCTTCCGGTTGCAGGTGTTTCTGTATCAAGGCTTCGCGCAGCATGCCCTGGAACATGAGTCCGGCCGTCAATATGGTGATTTCCCTGTTGGGTCTGTCATAAGGCAGGCTTTCGTTGAGGCTGAATTCGATGAAGTCGGTGAAGCTCTTCCATCGGTTCTGGAAGAAATCGCTGGTGGCGGGATTGCGATCGAGCAGGCTGTGCAATTCTATTCGCAACAGATCAGGGTTTTCCTGAAAACTGTTGATATACACCTGGGTCATTCCGGTGAGTATGTCTTCAAAGCTGGTGCCGCTATTGATAACAGTCTGGACATAACTTTCACGCTGCGCCGACATTTCGTGAAGAACGGCATCGTACAACAGTTGCTTGGATTTGAAATGGCGGTAGAGTATCGCCGGGCTGACCGCGACTTCACGTGCAATTTCGTCGATGGAAACGCCGTGATAGCCCTTGTCGGCAAACAGTCGTTGTGCAGCCTTGAGGATGGATTCTCTGCGTTCAGGACCTGGGAGACGGACACTCATACACAATCTCCCTGGTCCTGAAATTTTCCTTGTTGCTGATGATCAGGCGGCCTTCTTGATCAAGAACGTGAACTTGCCTTCTTCTTCGCCGCTTGACAGCAGCTCGTTACCTGTCTGTTTGCAAAAGGCTTCAAAATCTTTAACTGAGCCCGGATCTGTGGCGATAATTCTGAGGGTCTGGCCATTATCCATGCCAGAGATGGCTTTTTTTGCCCTCAAGATCGGAAGGGGGCAGTTCAAGCCTGTTGCGTCGAGTTCGCTATCAAAGTCACTCATGGTTAGTCCTCTCAAATATAAAAAATATGGTAATTTTTGCTTACCTAAGTAAACGTTCACTAACATACGCCGATACGGTAATGCTGTCAAGATCGTCATGCCTTGCACACGCCGGCGGGGTAGTTGTTTTGACCAGAATCCAGCGAGCACAGAACCCTGCAGCTTTTGCCAGATGCTGCTCCTGCACGTAAGTTAATAACCTCTGCGTCTCTGCGGTGAAAAATGCCTTGCCAACTGACAAAGCTTTTAAAGCCGGGCACCTATTTTTCCGTCTTCAATCACCAGTTCCACCGGCTGCAGGCTATCGCCGATGCACGGGCCGGCAACGCATTGACCGCTATCGATCTCGAACAATGCGTCGTGGGTGGAACACTGTATGAACATATTGTCCATGTCGAGAAACTGATCTTCCTGCCAGTCCAGGTTGGCGCCTGTGTGTGGGCAACTGTTTATATAGGCGGTGAAGACACCATCCTTGTGCACCACAAACAGGGGAATCGTGTTGCGCCCCTGTTTGAGTTCAAATGACTTTGAGCCAGGATCACTGATTTCAGCGGTGTTACACAGGGGGAATATCATGAGCGTTTCTGTGACATCGTTCGGCTTGTAAAGTAAGATTCGTACATTTCAACCAGGGCAACATTATAACGCAGAGACGTTGTTCCTAACCCGCATTTCTGACCAGGGGGCGAGATGATCACGAAGAGGTTCACAGATCTAGTGAGGGCTGGTCCACCGGGTGAGAAATACGGGTTGAAGGTATGGCCCACCCATGAATGAAATAGTTATTTGGCTGATTCTGGTACTGATCGCTGTGGTGGTTGTTGGCCTGTTGATGATTGGCGCTCGACTGATGCGCATGCAGGGTCAGACAGATTCGCAGTCCAGGCAGTTCGAGAACATCAAGGACCAGCAGTCACAATCACGTGAAGCACAGTTAAAAAGCCTGGCCGAGATGCAGGCTAAACTTGAACAGCGTTTTGGTGATATGCAGCACGGCATAGAGAAGCGTCTCGGAGAAATGTCACAAACCAGCATAGAGCGGCTGGCCCGGTCCAATGACCAGATTCAGGAGACATTGCACAAGCGGCTGACCGAAATCAGCGGCCAGGTGGAAACGCGGCTGAATAAAGGCTTTGAAAAAACCAACGAGACCTTTACCGACGTTGTCAAACGTCTCGCGTTAATCGATGAAGCGCAGAAAAAAATCACCGAGCTGTCGTCCAGTGTTGTCAGTTTGCAGGAGGTTCTGAATGACAAGCGCTCGCGCGGTGCGTTTGGTGAAGCGCAAATGATGCTTCAGGTGCGTAATGTTTTACCGGAGAACAGTTTTCAAGAACAATACAAACTGTCGAACGATGCGCGTGTTGACTGCATGCTGTTCCTGCCGGAGCCCACGGGTAATCTGGCCATCGATGCCAAGTTTCCTCTGGATTCCTACAAAATCATGCTGGATCCGGACACCCCGCAACTCGATCGTGTCAATGCTGAGCGGCAGTTCAAACAGGACATCAAGAAGCACATCAACGACATTGCCGAAAAATACATCATTCCGGGGGAGACATCCGATGGCGCCCTGATGTTCATCCCGGCAGAAGCCGTGTTTGCCGAAATACACGCACATCAGCCTGAACTGGTTGAAGAGGCACAGCGACGACACGTATGGATGGTTTCACCGACAACGATGATGGCCGTACTGACAACAGCACGGGCGGTCTTGAAGGATTCTGCCACGAGGAAACAGGTGCACCTGATTCAGGAACATCTGATCAGATTGTCCAGTGATTTTGATCGTTTCAGGAAACGGATGGACAATCTGTCCAAACACATTCAACAGGCCAACAAGGATGTTGAAGAAGTGAATACTTCGGCACGCAAGATCAGCAGCCGCTTCGAGAAAATCGAAAAAGTTGAATTGCACGATGAAGATGATATCGAAATGATTGAGCAATAAGCCATGAGCGCTAAAACCCGGTATCTGATCCCACAGCATTGTCATTATCACCTGACCGAAATGCGGGCTAGCATCGGTCCACTAATACTGGTCTTCCGGGTTCTTGTGCCGTGATGAAATAGGTGACGCAGGGTGCGCCGTGCGCACCGAAATCAGTACAGCAAGCAAGTAACGTAGGGTGCGCTATGCGCACCGAAATCAGTGCAGCAAGCAGGACTGCTGCAGAGTGGTGCGCACGGCGCACCCTACGACGTATACGCGTTATTCCATGATCGAAATACGGATCAGATTACATTATCGATCGGTGATTTCAGTTGCTCCCTGCCTGAAGATCAACGGAGGATCAGCGCACAGAGGGCGCATTTGTTCGACAGGCTGGCCGGTTTAGGCGTGGATATTCCGTCATCAATCGGCAGAGAGATGCTTGGTCCCTGTGTGTCAGTCTTGCGAGATTGTGTTGATTAAAACTCGGTCATTTCAATGAAGCAAATCCCGAAGCCGTCATTGTTTTTGTGCACGATGATGGCATCCTTGAAGGTATCTGCATTACTGTTGAGTGGATCGAGGTAGTGAACACTGACCATTTCACCTATGGGAAACTTTTCAGTAGAGTCGACCTCGATGAACATCCCGCCGTCACTGATATTACGTGTATTCACAACCTCATAAGGCGCATCGAGGAAAGTGAGCTCGACACTGACCTTGATTTGCTTGCGTTCGTGTTGGCGCAGGTTTTTTGTCATACAGATGCAACCGTGTGGAATTTATTGGTGTTATATGTTGAATAATAGACTGCTTTGGTGAAAAAAACAGGCGAGCCTGGATATTGCACCAAGGATTTGGATTTTGCGGGCTTTCAATCCGTTTGCCCATTGTTGTCTGTGTTCAGCGATGGGGCAAAGCCGCGGCGTAAGGTGTTTTCTGTGATGCAGTATGATTCCATGAATTGCTGCAGATAGCTTTCACCGCCGGCTTTAAAACCCGTGCCGCTCATGTTGAAGCCACCAAAGGGTTGCCTGGCTACCAGCGCGCCGGTTATCTTGCGGTTCAGATACAGATTGCCAACATTAAAATCCTCGCCTGCCTGCATCAGGTGTTGCGGGTTTCGCGAATAGACGCCGCCTGTCAGTGCGTAGCGCGTGTCGTTGGCGATATCGATTGCCTGGGAGAAATCACGCGCGCGCATCACCGACAGCACAGGGCCGAAGATTTCTTCCTGCGCCAATGGCTTATCGCTGGTCACATCGGTGAATATCACAGGAGAAATAAAATAGCCGGTGTGCTGGCGATCGATGGTGTTATCGAGCAAGAGTGTTGCATAGTCCTTGCCAGTGGCAATCGCCGCGTGGATTCGCTCATAGGCCTGCTGGCTGATGACCGGCCCGATCAGGTTGCCGGCGAATTGTGGCGGTCCTATTTGAAGGCTCTTCGTGGTTGCAAGCAGCCGTTCGATGAAGGTGTCATACGCCTTGTCCAGTACGATGACGCGTGAACAGGCACTGCATTTTTGTCCCTGAAAGCCAAAGGCGGAAGCGACGGTACCGGTCACGGCAACGTCAAGGTCGGCGTCATCATCAATAATAATTGCATTCTTGCCACCCATCTCGGCAATGACGCGTTTCACGTGATGTTGTTGCGCCTGGAGCTGCGCACCGGTTTGTATCAACCGTGTGCCCACTGCTTCGGAGCCGGTGAAAGCGATCAGGTGAATATGTGGGTTGCGGGCGAGGTATTCACCAATAATGTCACCACGGCCAGGCACGAGATTGACCACGCCGGCAGGAAGTCCGGCTTCATGCATGAGTTCGATAAAACGGGCAGCGACCACCGGCGTTTGTGACGACGGTTTTAGAATGGCGGTGTTCCCGCTGACAATCGTTGCAGATAACATGCCGGTGAGAATGGCGAGAGGGAAATTCCACGGTGGAATCACCAGGCCGATACCGCGTGCACGATAGCCGAGCAGGTTATGTTCTCCAGGTCGGTCATTCACGGTAGCCGACCCCAGTCTCTCTGCCTGCTCGGCATAATAGTTCAGAAAGTCGATGGCTTCGCAAACATCGGCGTCAGCCTCGGTCCAGTTCTTGCCCGCTTCGAGGACCTGCCAGGCGGCGAAGTCGAAACGTTGTTGTAACAGGCGTGCGGCGATTCTGCGCAGCCATTCAGCTCGTTCAGCTGCAGTTCTATGTTTCCAGTGGCTGCAGGCCTGTTGGGCGGCAGCCAGCGCCCTGTCTGCGAGCAGCGGCTCCGCCGCACTGACAGTGCCGATGATTTCATCGGGTTGCGCCGGATTGAGCGAAGTGATGGTTTCACTGCTCTGCAGGCGTTCACCATTGATGATCAGTGGATAGTGCCTGCCGAGTTGGGAGCGTGCCTGAGCGAGTGCCTGCTCAAACCGCTGATAATCTGAGCCATCCGTAAACCGCAACAGCGGTGTGTTTTGAAAGCCGGACGCATGCCTGCTGTTTTCAGGCTCATCAACGAAGACCGGCTTTAGCAAATTGATGTTTTCAAGTTGTGATTGCAGGCCGACATCGAGAACACTTGCGCCTGAGCTGTTTTCCAGCAGTCTGCGCACCAGGTATGACATGCCCGGCAGGGTTTTGCCGTAGGGCACGTAAATGCGTAAGTGTTTCTGCTGCTGTAACAGCGCTTTTTTTAACGGATCGGCCATGCCATAAAGCATCTGAAACTCATAATTATCTGTATCCACATCATAATGCTCGGCCAAAGCGATGGTTGCAGCCAGTGAACGAATGTTATGTGAGGCTACAGCGGTGTTGAACCGATCTGCTCGTGACAGCAGGTAATTCAGGCAGCGTTCGAAGTTTGCATCGGTATTGTGCTTAACTGACCATACCGGCGATGGCCAGTTGTTTTGTGCGGCAATGACCGTTTCGTAGTCCCAGTAGGCGCCTCTTACCAGGCGTACTGAGGCGGGCGCATCGCGAAGTTTGAGCGTTTCGGCGAGGAGTTGGAGATCCTGATGTGCGTCTTTGAGATAAGCCTGGATCGCTACTCCGATATCGGGCCAGTCAGACAGGGATTTGTCAGATAATAGCTGCTTGAATACAGCCATGGTGATGTCCTTGTAATCGTACTGCTCCATATCGATCATGACGAAGGCATGATGGTCGCGTGCACATTCAATTATGGGGTATAGACGATTGAGGATCGCCTTTACACTCCCTTTTTGATCAACGGCACTGATCTGAGAGTATAGTGATGACGGTTTGAGTGAAATATTCAACCTCGGTATCTCACGCCCGTAGCAGTGGTCCAGTCCGGCATGGTGTTGCCACGGGTTAACCGCGCTGGCCATATTGGTTATCAGCTCGAGATAAGCCTGCTGGTAGGCCTCGGCTTCCTGTTCATTGATGGTTGCCTCACCCAGGATGTCAAGGCTGCTGTTCATGCCTTTGTCGCGTAAGCTGCGGATCCTGGTGGCGGCTTCAGCCGTGGTCTGTCCACCCATGAACTTGCGCGAAAGTCCGCGAATCGTGAAGCGTGTCAGTGGGGCTGCGATATGAGCGAGCCAGGGCTCATCGCTGTGATCGAGCCCCCAGCGGGCAAATTCAGGCAAAGACAGGTTCAATGGCCCAAAATAGGACTGCAGGTGTTTTGTCAGGCTGGTGTCGTCTTCCAGGCTGGGTAGAACATCAATAAAGCGTAGTGCCTGTACCCGGAAGTTTTCATCACGCGTGGTGAGCATGACCAGTTTGTCTATCCAGCCGGCCTCTTCGCTGTTCTCTCTGGCCGCGTCGAACAGCTGATGACCAAGGCTGTCGATATGATCTTCTATGCTCATAATCCGCACCTGTGGTAACAGTCAGTATGCCTGGATCTGTGCGCTGTTGATTGGCGTTCTTTACCGATTCAGGCAGGATACAGCTTGTGATAGAGTGCGGATAAATTCAATTGAAACCGGTCGATCATGAGAAATAAATCACTGCTTATGTACCTTTCCCTCGTGCCGATTAGCTTCTCAGTCGTCGCTTCCGACATCGAACGTGAAAAACGCATGGCTGACGAGATTGTCGATAGCATTATTGATGGCGAACCGGTCTATCTGAAGAGCGGCGAGCAGGATTTTTTGACTATATACACAGAGGCGGATGAACCCCGCGGTGCGGTTATTATCATGCATGGTCGCGGCTTTCACCCTAACTGGTCAGATGTGGCATACCCATTGCGTGTCGGCCTGGCCGAACAGGGCTGGAATACGCTTTCACTGCAAATGCCGGTGCTGGAGAAAGAAGCCAGATTCTATGATTACCTGGAAATCATGCCCGAAGCCTTTCCCCGTATTGAAGCCGCTATTGATTACCTCAAGGCCGAGGGCAATGAGAAAATCATCCTGATTGCGCACAGCTGCAGCGTTCACATGACCATGGCCTGGATCGATGCTGGCAAAATGCGTGATATCGATGGTGTTGTCGGGATTGGCATGGGCGCTGTTGATTATGGTCAGCCGATGAAAAAACCGTTCCCGCTGGCCAGCATCGCCGTACCGGTGCTGGATGTATTCGGTGGAGCAGAATATCCTGCAGTCATCAAAGGCGCGCCTGCGAGATTGGCAGCGATACAGCAGGCGGGCCATCCGAAGTCACAACAGATCACCGTCCCCGGCGCCAACCACTACTTTACCGATGCCGGTGATGCACTGCTCGAAGCAGTGGGCGCCTGGCTGCAGGGGCTGTAGTGCGGGGCATTTTGCGCCTCAGCCTTGTAGCTGCAAGGCAAGTATGAGTAAAGACGGAAAACCCGAGAGTCAGCCGCGCCTGCTGGTCGAGCGTCGCTTTCTGCCCTTCTTCGTGACCCAGTTCCTTGGGGCTTTCAACGATAATGTCTTCAAGAATGCGCTGATCATCCTGATCGCTTTCCAGGGTGCTCAATTCAGCAATATTGATACCAACACCCTGACCAACCTGAGCGCAGGCCTCTTTATTCTGCCCTTCTTTCTGTTGTCGGCCACAGCAGGCCAGTTGATCGATAAAACTGAAAAATCGCTGTCGATGCAGCGCATCAAGCTGCTGGAAATCGGCATCATGCTGTGTGCAGCCTGGGCCTTTTACGCCGGGCAGCTCTATCTGCTGATCGCCCTGCTGTTCATGATGGGTGCCCAGTCGACCTTATTCGGACCGGCCAAATATAGCTATATCCCGCAACACCTGGCAGACAATGAGCTCATTGCCGGCAACGCCCTGGTGCAAATGGGTACCTTTGTCGCAATACTGATGGGTACCATGATCGGTGGTCTGTTGATTGCGCATCAGGACGGACGCCTGCTGGTGTCGGCGGTGCTGGTCGTGATCGCAGCACTGGGCTTTGTCGCCAGCCTCGTCATACCCCGGACACCGTCACCCTGTCCGGACCTGAAGATCAACTGGAACATATTTACCGAGACCTGGCGCAACATTGCGTTTATTCACAGTAACCGTACCGTGTTTCTCTCGGTGCTGGGTATTTCATGGTTCTGGTTTCTGGGTGCGACCTACCTGGTGCAGTTGCCGAATTATACAAAGCTCACATTGGGCGCTAACGAGCAGGTCGTCACGCTGTTGTTGACCCTGTTCACGCTGGGTATCGGTTCGGGCTCGTTGTTGTGTAACTGGTTATCCGGACAAAAGGTTGAAATCGGCCTGGTACCCTTCGGCTCGATTGGACTGACGGTGTTTGGTATCGATCTGTTTTTTGCCAGACCAGGGCTGGAACATACCGAACTGATCGGGCTGGCCACATTCTGGCAACAACACGGTAGCTTCAGGATAATCGCTGATGTTGTACTGATTGGTCTGTTCGGCGGTTTTTATATCGTGCCGCTGTTTGCTCTGGTGCAGCAACGTAGCGATAAGAAGCACCTTTCACGAGTGATCGCGGGTAACAACATTCTCAATGCGTTGTTGATGGTGATGTCAGCGATCATGGCTGTCGTGTTGCTGGGCGCGGGTGTCAGCATAGCCCAATTGTTTCTTGTGGTAGCGATGCTGAATGCTGCCGTGGCGCTATATATCTTCACGCTGGTGCCTGAATTCCTGATGCGCTTTATGGTGTGGATGCTCATTCATTCGATTTATCGCGTGCGCAAGCAGGGCCTGGAGAACGTACCCGACAGGGGCCCGGTTCTGCTTGTGTGTAATCACGTGAGCTATGTCGATGTGATGATCATTGCCGGTTGCATTCGCAGACCGGTGCGCTTCGTCATGTATTACAAGATCTATCAGCTGCCGCTGCTGAATTTCGTTTCCCGTAACGCGCGTGCAATACCGATTGCGAGCGGGTTCGAAAACAAGGCCTTGATGGAACAGGCGTTCGATCAGGTCGACGAGGCGCTGCGCCAAGGCGACGTGGTATGTATATTCCCGGAAGGCCGGCTCACTGCCGATGGATCCATAGGCACATTCAAATCCGGTGTGGAGCGCATCATTGAACGCACGCCGGTACCGGTACTCTCGATGTGCCTGTATGGATTGTGGGGCAGTGCCTTCAGTCGCTACCGTGGATTTATCCTGTGGCGAATCATCAATGGCTTTCGCTCACGGGTCGATCTGAGCGTGTCAGCACCACAGCAGCCAGAAGATGTGACGGCGCGCTCGTTGCAATCACGAGTGACCGATCTGTGTGCCGCTTCGGCCAGGGCGCGTGGTTACTGATAAGGCCATGCCCTGATCACCAACGAGAGTCCGCCTTCGCGCAATAGCCGGGTTAGACCGCCAGTTTATGGGCAAACTCCTGTGGAAACTTGCGGGCGACACCGCTGCCGATCGCAGCTCTGGATACAGCCTGGGGTACGGTCTCAATCAGGCGCGGATCCAGCGGTTTGGGAATGATGTAGTCACGCCCGAATACCAGCGTGTCGAGGTTGTAGGCATTGAGTACTTCACGCGGAACCGGCTCACGCGCCAACGCCGCCAGTGCATGAACGGCAGCCAGCTGCATCGACTGGTTGATGCATCGTGCATGCACATCGAGCGCGCCTCTGAATATGAAAGGAAAGCCGAGTACGTTATTCACCTGGTTGGGATAGTCGCTGCGTCCGGTTCCCATAATCAGGTCAGAGCGGGTCTTGTGGGCCAGTTCGGGCAAGATCTCGGGATCCGGATTGGACAGCGCGAACACCACAGGGCGCTCGGCCATGGTGGCTAGCAATTCCGGAGCGAGCAGGTCAGGGCCTGACAAGCCAATGAAGACGTCGGCGCCTTGCATCGCATCAGCCAGTGTGCGTAACGGCGTTTCGATCGCGAACTCCTGCTTGTATTCATTCAGGTCATCACGCTCGCTGTGAATGACACCGGTGCGATCGATCATGAACAGGTTTTCGTCTTTTGCACCTAATGCCTTCAGCAGGTGCATCGAGGCGATTCCGGCAGCGCCAGCGCCCAGGCAGACCACGCGCACATCCTCGATGTTTTTGTTCTGGATCTCGAGGGCATTGAGCAACGAGGCGGCAATGATGATGGCGGTTCCGTGCTGGTCATCATGGAACACCGGAATGTCAAGCTCGTGGATCAGGGTTCGTTCGATTTCAAAACAGGCCGGTGCTGCGATATCTTCCAGGTTGATGCCGCCAAAGGTCGGCGCGATGCGCATGACCGTGTCGATGAATTCCTGCGGCCGGGTTGCATTGACCTCGATGTCAAAAACATCGATATCGGCGAACGCCTTGAACAGCACCGCCTTGCCTTCCATTACCGGTTTGCTGGCGGCGGGGCCGATGTCACCCAGACCGAGTACCGCGGTGCCATTGGAGATCACGGCGACCAGGTTGCCCTTGGCAGTGTACTCATAGGCCATGCCATGGTCGCGGGCAATTTCCAGACAGGGTTCGGCGACCCCCGGTGTATAGGCGAGCGAAAGGTCATGCTGCGTGACACAGGGTTTTGTGATCCGGGTGCCGATTTTACCCGGGTGTTGACCGGCGTGGTATTCAAGCGCCTGTTGTTTATATCGTGATGACATCGAAAAGCCCGTTGCTGGTTTAGTATATTAGAAAAAGATAATATTCTAACAGTTTGCTTCGCTTCCTTCCGCATTTATTTCAATGGCGATGGGGTGACGGATGCGCATGAAGTATTTAGCGGCTTTGCCTGTGCGACGCGCATGTGCCGGGTTGTTCCGGGCAGGATGCAGCCATCCGCGCACGGTCACTTTACTACCGACCAGTGCGGGCAGATCGATCGGGTCGAAATAGGCCAGGTTGGCATCGCCAATACGCATCATCAGTTCAGACATGTAGAGCCAGACACCCCCGCCTGATTGGCGGACGTGATCGATGGTGCCGCTGACCCGTACAAAGCCCATATTTTCTGCAGTGAGCTTGTTCGCCGGGGTTACGGCATACTGCGGATCGGACCAGATACCGCTACCGGCACAGCGGGCGATTTTTTCCTGTTGGGCATAACACTGAGCGTATCTGACACTGGGCGGGTGTGTGATCGCAGCCGCCAGGCCCTGTTGCAGCAGCAGGGCCTGAATATTTTCGCCGTCGGGTGAAAACAGATGAGCCAGGGTGCGCTGATGGCGGTCGTGACGCTCCTTACCGTAGACCAGAGCGATGCGATTCTCGTGTGAAGACAACACGCCAACCAGGTACGCTCGAGCTTGTTGAGCGTACGCCTGCTCCGGCCTGTTGTCGCGTGCGAGTTCCGGCGTATTGATGCCGAGTAAGCGTAGCTTGCGCCCATCGTCGAGATGAACGGTGTCACCGTCATGGACGTATTTGACGCGGGCGAATTCATCAATGTGATCCGTCGGGCAGTCGGCTCCGGCGACTGCTGCCGAATAGAGCAGACCGCACAGCAATAAAAAAAGGCGCCGGTAAGCGCCTTTTTCGGGATTCAGCATCCGTGGAGGTTCGTTCAGGATTTGCCACCACCAAAGCGCTTACGGAACTTGTCGATCTGTCCCGCAGAATCAAGAATCTTCTGTTTACCGGTATAAAAGGGGTGGCATTGTGAACAGACTTCTACCTGTAACTCGTTCTTAGCCAGGGTGGAACGCGTCTGGAAGCTGTTGCCACAGCTGCAGGTCACATTGACATCATTATAGTCCGGATGGATTTCCGCTTTCATTTTGGTTACCTCCCTGTCTGTCAGGGAACATCTCAAAAGGCGCTGTATTCTACCTGCAAGCACGATGAGTAGCAAGCACCGGGTTCGGATATGCCCGCGTATTGCATAAAGGTAAACGTGATTTTCCAGCTTTTCGTGCAATAGGTGGGATGAAAGCGCCTGTATTCGAGCGAAACGACGATGTTTTTGCTACAACTAAACTATGGAAAATCCGACTTCCTTAAGGATCGCTCACAGATGAAATCGACCATCATATCCATGCTTATCGTTTTATGTGTTCTGGCCATTGCCCCATTGCTGCTGTTCGGGGACCAGGGTTTATTGGCCCGATATGGCCTGGATATATTTGGTGAGCCGGATATACGTGCCAAGGCACCGAAAAACCTCACCAGTGTGACGACTGATAAAAAGGTCCAGGTCTACCGGTGGCGTGACCAACACGGTGTCATGCAATTCACCAACACACCCCCGCCGAATAGCCAGCAGGTCGAAATGGTTGAACTGCGGCCGGATACAAACATTGTCAAAGCGATTGAGGTACCCGATGAAGCACCCGAAGTGAAGCGCAGCGGGCCAAAAGTGATGACAACCGGAAACCCCTATACGCCGGATGGAGTGAAAGATTTACTCGATACCACCAGTGGTCTGGCAGAGGGCATTAATGAAAAACAGCTCCAGCAACAAAAGCTGATGGAGCAGATCATGCGCAAATAAATAACCGTTATTCAACGCCCAGGCGCGACAGCGTTGAGGAATTTTTCTAACACATCATTCAGGAAGTCAAAGCCACGTTGACTGGTGCACAATGCGGTTTCCGAGATCACCAGTAAGTCATCGTCGATAGAGCGACAGGCATCGAGTAAGCGTGCCCTGTCGACACCGGTGCGTTGTTCGAACAGCTCAAAGCCAAAGCCGTGGCGTAATCGCAGGGCATTGAGTAAAAACTCGAAAATAATCTCGGACTGATCAAGTTCATGGCTGCCCGAGCATGCATTACCCTGTAGGGCATGGTTGATGTAGGCCTCCGGTTGGCGGTGTTTCCAACGACGTTGTACTGCGTGGCGGTCCACCTGTGTTGACTTTCCATGGGCGCCGGCGCCGATGCCGATGTAATCACCGAACGACCAGTAATGCAGATTGTGCCGACATTGCCGATCTGCCTTGGCAAATGCAGAGACTTCATAGTGTGCATAGCCGTGTTGGTGGAGTCTGTCATGGCATTGTTGCTGCATGTCCCATATGGCATCGAGGTCTGGCAACACCGGTGTATGTTTGTGAAAAAAAGTGTTTGGCTCGATCGTTAACTGGTAATGTGAAATATGGGTCGGTTCAAGATCGCAAGCCAGGTTCACATCTGCAATGGCATCTGTCGGGTTTTGCCCGGGCAGGCCAAACATCAGATCAAGATTGATATTATCGAATCCGGCCCTGTGCGCACACTCTATGGCTTTGATCGCCTGATTGCGGTCATGTATGCGGCCAAGTTTTTGCAGCTTGTCATTTTCAAAGCTCTGGATGCCAATAGACAGTCTATTGACACCGGCCGATCGGTAATCTGAGAACTTGCCATGTTCAAGGGTCCCCGGGTTGGCCTCGAGTGTGATTTCAATATCGGCAGCCAGCGGTATGTGACCGGCAACACCGGTGATGATGTCACCAATCGCTTCCGCAGAAAACAGGCTGGGTGTACCGCCGCCGAAGAAGATACTCTGGATTGTATTGATGGTGTGGTTTTCAAGATCCTGCTCTAGATCAGCCATGATCGCAGCGATATACGCCGATTCATCGAGCGCCTTGCCCGCTTCGTGCGAATTGAAATCGCAATACGGACACTTACGCACACACCAGGGTATGTGTATGTACATACTCAATGGTGGTGTTTGCAGCAGTGTTTTATCATTCATATCAGGCGACAACACGATTGACCGCAGGGGCCAGATACAATATTACGGGTCTTGACACACATACAATGATACGCTGCGCCTCAGCGGTGATATGCGTTGAACGCATTAATTGATCCAATACGGCACTTCCTGCGCCTTTAGAAAGGCTTCTGCTTCGCTTCCCTGCAACAGTGCCAGCGTGGATAACATGCCGGCTTCGATGCAGGTTGGCGCGGCGACGCTGACAGTGTGAGGTGGGTCCTCGACCGGCCAGCCTGTTTTTGGATTGAGTACATGGCAGTAGCGTTTACCGTCTTTTTCGAGATAGCGGTGCGCATCGCCACTGGTTGCGAGTGCACCCCGCTTCAGTTGGATCACGCCCACAGGTGCCGACGGATCGCTGGATAATCTGCCGATGGTCCAGTCTTTACCATCTTTTCTGGGTTGGGTAATCACCAGGTCACCGCCGAAATTGATCAATGTACTGGCGTCGGATATCTCTCGCACGAGTTGAGCACAGCGGTCAACGGCATATTCCTTGCCAATACCACCAAGATCAATTTCCATGTTTGGTTCGAGTTGGAGTTTTGGCTTGCTCCATTTGACTTTATTCCAGCCTATGATCGGCAACAGTGCTTCGATTTGTTTTTGTGTCGGGATATTGTTGCTCTGATCAAAACGCCAGACCTTGCGCAATACACCCGAGGTCACGTCGAACATACCCTCACTGATCTGATACAGCTGGTCGGAAAAATCGAGCAGACGAGCGGTCTCATCATCAACGTCAATGACCTCACCCGCTGCGTTGTTGATTCTGAAAGTGATGTTGTCATCACGGTAGCGCGAGAACTTCTGTTCGATGCGCCAGGCTTCTTCGGCGACTGTGCTAACGACACGCTCGGCCTGCGGTTTATCCGCAGTCTCGATAATGACCTCACAGGGGCTGGCCATGGCCTTGAACGAACCATGCCAGTTATTTTCTTTTTGTTCCAGCTTGATTGATGGCATGTATTGGTCTTGTCGGGATTAGCCCGTTTTCCTCACCCGAGGGACGCGCCCTCTGGTGAATACAGCTTTCAGCGTCATCATCGCACGCGAGTAATGCCGGTTATGCATGGTCGTTATGGGGTGCGCTGATAGTGGCGTATTATCAGTGGTGATGGCCAGATCTACAAATTATCGTTAGCGTGAGACAGGATTGTGGAAGGGTAGAACGAAAAACGGGTGCCGATACTGGGTATGGGCACCCGTCTAGTTGTCGTTTTTGATCATTTTATCTGCCGTTTTGGATTAGTTGTCTGATTTGTTTGCAGGCTTATGTGCACGCATCAAAGTTACTATGGTAACAACGACAACCAGGGCTACAACGGTAGCCGAAACGGTGAATGCATCGATAATCATACTATTGACCTCTCTCATTGCTTTAACAAAATATCGCTATATAAGCAGATTCTAATGTATCAGGTCTACAACAAGATCTCGGTGACATTATCACAGAAGGCGTGAAGTGGGGATTTGGGAAAATAGTAATAAAAACAAGTATATAAAGAATAATTCTCATTTTATGAGAATTATTCTCAATAAAAAACGGGTGCCATTACTGTGAATTGGCACCCGTTCGGGAATTTTTTCTCATTTGATACGTTAACGATTAATTAACATTCTGCGTTCTCGTTTCCGCTTTGACAACGCATCAGCAGAACCAGCGTAACGACCATGACCGAAGCTACGACAATTGCTGAAATAGTCAGTGCATCAAATATCATTATATTCATCTCCGAATAGTAAGTCCTAATATTAGACAATATTAATATTAGACTATTGCGCAGTATAATGCCATGAACAAATTGTTACGTAATGTTGCAGAATGTAAACATTACCCTATGAAAGTTGTGTGAATGTGTCAGCCCGGGTATTGCGCTTTGTGCAGTGCGTATGCAAACGCGAAGACATAGCCCGCATTTCTCACCAGGCGTCGTAGAATACTGATAAGGCATTGGTCTTTTTGAAGAAAACCCGAATGATCAAAATACAGTGTGTTATTTAAACAGGCCTATCACGGTTTAGGCGGGTCTTCTTTTGCATGAGATCGTAGGGTGCGCTGTGCGCACCGTGAATCCTCAGTGTGCTGGGCTGTTTCGGTGCGCACGGCGCACCCTACGGCCGCTTCGCCCAAGCTGTTGCTACGCTTTTCGCTCCAGAGCGACGCTTACGAACACGAATCCTGCGCCTGCTCCCGTGATCCTGGTGAGAAATGCGGGTTAGCGGTGACAGGGAATCATGCGATCGGTTTCGTGCCTGCCCTGTTCCGTTTCATCAGGTACAGAATCAACACGATGGCGGGAACGCCAAGCAGTGCAGAGTAGACGAAGAAAAAGACATAACCCTGGGCATCGACCACATCGCCGGAAAAACCACCGATGAATTTTGCCGGCAGCAGCATCAATGAACTGAACAGGGCATATTGTGTTGCTGTGTAGGCTTTGTTGGTAAGCCCTGACAGGTAGGCAATAAAGGCGGAACCTGCCAATCCGCCGCTCAGGTTGTCAGCACCCACAACCAGTGCGAGCATGATGACGTCGGGCGGTAGCAGCGCAATGCTGACGAACAACAGATTGGTCACCATCACCAGGATGGCGCCCGCGAGTAATACCGGGAAAACACTGAAGCGGACCACCAGTGAGCCGCCGAGCAAGGCGCCGGCTATCGTAATGAATGGCCCCACTGTCTTGGTCACCACACCGATATCGAGGTCGCTGAAACCGACGTCCACGTATAGAGGATTGGCCATGATGCCCATGGTGATATCACTGATACGAAATAGCCCGATGAACAGCAGTATGATCAACGCAAAGTGGCCATTGCGATTGAAGAACTCGGTAAATGGACAGATCACCGCGCCGATAAACCAGGCATAGGCATTGCGGACAGCGCCCGGTAGATGAGACGAGTTTTCGAGGAAGTTAATGACTTTTTCTTCCTGTTTCCATGTTTCCCTGGAAACCAGATGTTCGGGCTCCGGAATGATCAAGGTGGTTATGATGCCGATGCCCATGCATATCGCCATGACGGTATAGGCAAGTGGCCAGGAATAATAATGTGCCAGCGTAAACGCGCCACCACCCGCCAGCAGCATGCCGATGCGGTAACCGATCTGGTAGGTCGCAGCCATGGCGCCCTGGTCCTCGACAGGCATGGCCTCGATACGCCAGGCGTCGATCGAGATGTCCTGGGTCGCCGATGAAAAAGCTACCAGTAACGCTGAATACACGAGTAGTTCGAGGTGATTGACAGGATTGCTGGCGGCCATCGCGAGCAGACCACAAATGATGGCCGTCTGTGCCACCAGCATCCAGCTGCGGCGTTGGCCAAAAACGCTGCCGATCACCGGTAGACGCAGCCGGTCGACCAGTGGAGACCAGATGAATTTCAGGCCATACAACAAGGCAACCCAGCTGATGTGTCCTATGGTGCTTTTGTCGACACCTTCTCGCGCCAGCCACGCAGACAGGGTGCCAAACACCAGTAACAGCGGCAGGCCGGCGGAAAATCCAAGAAACAGCATCGCCAGTACACGTGGCTGGCGGTAAACGATGACGGCATCGAGCCAGCTTTTATGGGCTGCCACCGGGCTCATTTCAAGGTGTAGTCATAGTCGATGATCAGGGGTGCATGATCTGAGAAGCGCTCGTCCTTGTAGATGCTCGCATCCTTGACCAGCGGAGCCAGTTTGGGAGTGATCACCTGATAGTCGATCCGCCAGCCGGTGTTGTTGGCCCACGCCTGGCCGCGGTTTGACCACCAGGTGTACTGCTCTTGCTGCTGGTTGACCACGCGAAAGGCGTCGACATAACCGATTTCATCGAACAGTTGGTCCATCCAGGCGCGTTCTTCCGGCAGGAATCCCGAGTTTTTCTGGTTACTGCGCCAGTTTTTGATATCGATCTTTTTGTGCGCGATGTTCCAGTCACCGCAGATAATATAGTCACGCCGTTTGCGCCGCAGGCTCTGCAGGTAAGGCAGGAAGCGGTCCATGAAATCGAACTTGACGGCCTGGCGCTCTTCACTGGAGGAGCCAGAGTGCATATACAGTGAAATCACGCTGAGTTTGTCGAACTGGAACTCAAGGAAGCGGCCTTCGATATCGATATCGTGCCAGCCCAGGCCTTCAACGATTTTTTTCGGCCTGACCTTGCTGTAGATCGCGACACCGCTGTAACCTTTTTTAACCGCATCGTGGTAATGGCAGAAGTAGTCGTCGGGTTTGAACTGCTCATGCGTGAGCTGGTCTTCCTGTGCTTTGGTTTCCTGGATACAGACGATATCGGCGTGGGTTGTATGCAGCCATTCGTAGAAGCCTTTTTTTGCGGCGGCGCGAATGCCATTGGTATTGATCGAAATTACACGCATGATTATTTGATGATCTGAAACGAGGCGTTATCATACGCGTGCAATCTCTAGCTTGCCACCATAACCGGAAAATATTCGATGCAGCAAAAATCCCAGGACAATAAAACACGCTTCATTCAGCTCGCGATCAATAACGATGTGCTGCGTTTTGGCGAATTCACGCTCAAATCCGGCCGCAGCAGTCCGTATTTCTTCAACGCGGGATTGTTCAATACCGGCAAAGCGCTGGCGGAGCTGGGCGCCTGTTATGCGCAGCTTATTGTTGACGAGGCACTGGATTTCGATGTGCTGTTTGGACCGGCATACAAAGGGATACCGTTGGTGTCTGCGATCGCGATTGCGCTGTCAACGGAGCACGGCGTCGACAAGCCCTACGCTTTCAACCGCAAGGAAGCCAAGGATCACGGTGAAGGCGGCAGTATCGTCGGCGCCGATGTTCACGGCAGGGTATTGATCGTCGATGATGTGATCACCGCAGGCACCGCCATTCGTGAAGCCGTCGATATCATCGCGGCCGAGGGTGGCACGACATCGGCGATCCTGATCGCACTGGACCGCCAGGAAAGAGGCCAGGGTGAGTTGTCGGCAATACAGGAGGTACAGAAAGATTTTGATCTGTCGGTGCACAGCATCATCACCATGGCGGACCTGATCGCTTATATCGAAACGGATAACAACTACAGTCAGTACCTGGATGCAATGCGGGCGTATCGGGACCACTATGGGATTGAATCCGCATCTTGATCCTGGTGCGAAATGCGGGCTAACCCAAAACCAGTTTTAGGCCGATCAATAAAGTGACGGCCTCAAAAGCCCGTTTGATCACTCTATTACCTTTAACAATCGCCAGGTGTGCCCCCAGGTATCCGCCGATGACCGAGCCCAGCAACAACGCCGGCAGCCACAACCAGTAGATCTCGCCCAGTAGCCCGAGGGTCAGGGCGCCAACACCGTTCCAGAACAGACCGACCAGCACCAGGGTGTAAGCCACCGCGCGTTTGTAGTCCATGCCGAACCAGCGTACCAGCCATAGCGTCACGAACAGTCCGGTACCTGAGGTCAGTGAGCCATTCAGCACACCGATGAAGAACAGGGCAATGCCTCCTGCGATGTATCCCCGGCGATCCCGATGAACGGGCGTATATTCCTGACCAAGTTGCGGTGAGAATATCGAATACATACCCAGAGCCATGGTCAGAACACCCAGTGCAATCTGTGCTGCGCGATCAGGCACCTGCAGAATGACGCTGGCACCGAGGACAACCCCGGGAACGCCGGTAACGACCATGAACAGGGCGAACTGTCGCTCCAGGTGGCTCTCGCGCAGGTGCCGCAGGGTGGCGCCAATGCCGAGGGCCACGGTCGCCACCTTGTGGGTGGCCAGGGCGACGCCAAATGGCAGTCCGAGAAAAATCAGTACCGGTAGCTGTATCAATCCGGCACCGCCGCCGGACAGTGCAGAAAACACATTCGCCAGCAGCGAAATCGCAAAGAGAAGGGCGTGATCAAGCATGATCGATCTGTATCAGGAGACTGCAAGCATTCTGCCACAGTATGACTATACTGAAGACTATATGTCGCAGTTCCCAGGTGGTAATCAAGAGGTAGGACAATGGGTTTCAGCAAAACAGTGCTATTCATAGTGGCCACGTGGTATGTGGCAGGCTCACACGCGGGTATGTACCGATGGGTCGACGAGTATGGTGATGTGCATTACGGTGACAAGGTGCCGGCACAGTACCTGAAAAAAGAACACGAGGAATTGAACGAGCAGGGAACCCTGGTCAAGAAGCACGACCGTGCAATGACGGCTGAAGAGAAAGCTGAAAAGAAAAGGCTGGATGCCGAACGCGAGCGCCTGGAGAATGAGAAACGTCAGCAGGCATTGCGTGATCGCGTGCTCACCGACACCTATACCACAGAGCGTGATCTGATCGCAGCGCGCGACGCCAGGCTTGAGGCCATCGATTCCCAGCTCCGGCTGTCGAAAGATATCATCGACAGTTCGAAGGTCAAAGTGAAAAAGACCGAAGAGCTGATTAAAAATCTGAAAGCTGCCGACAGGATGGTGCCGGAAGCGACCTATGCCAAGCTCGAGCGTGAGAAAGCACAACTCTCAACCCAGCAAGGTGTCCAGAAAGGTCATCAGGTAAAAAGAGAGGAGGTCATCCAGCAGTTTGATGGCTACATCGCTCGTTTCCGCGAGCTTATGGCCGAGAAGCAGAAAAGACGCGAAGCGTACAACAGGCGCAAGGCGGAAAGAGAGAGAGCCGCACAAGGCCTGCCGTCAGCTGTCACATCAAAATAATCGCTGGACCTCTGTGGAGGTACTTTGTGGTCCAGTAGAGGTCATCTGTAGACAATCAGATCTTATCTTACAGATTATGGAAAAGGTTCAGACATAAACTGACAGCCAAATGGGGCGATCGTAGGGTGCGCCGTGCGCACCGAGAAATTTATGTATGTTGCCCAGTGCCGGTGCGCACGGCGCACCCTACAGTCATGATTTCATTGTTACAACCATGTGATGGTGATTTAGAGTGCATCGGCACTGTCAGGCCTTCTTGAGAGTAAATAACCGTATTGTCAGGTCAAATCCAGACTATTACACTATTGCAAGTCATTGTGTTTCAGGTCATCCCCGTCAGGCTCTGATCAGCGTACCCACGCCTTCATCCGTCAGCAGTTCGAGCAAGACCGCGTGTTCAACACGTCCGTCGATGATGTGCGAGGTCTTGACGCCGGATTTGACGGCATCCAGCGCACAGTCAACTTTAGGCAGCATGCCGCCATGTATGGTGCCATCGGCAATCAGCGCATCAATATCGGCCGCTTTCAGACCGGTCAACACATTGCCGTCACCGTCGAGAATACCGGCGGTATTGGTCAGCAGTAACAGTTTCTCTGCGCCCAGCACACAGGCCAGTTTGCCGGCGACAAGATCGGCATTGATGTTGTACGAACTCTGGTCATGACCCACGCCGATAGGCGCGATCACCGGGATGAAATCACCATGGTCGAGGGTGTTGACAACGGTTGGATCGATGCCTGTGACTTCACCCACATGGCCGAGGTCGATAATTTCCGGCGCATCCAGTTCGGGTGATGAGCGCTCGATTTTCAGTTTGCGCGCATGGATCAGTCCGCCATCCTTGCCGGTGAGCCCAACGGCATTGCCCCCATTATGATTGATCAGGCCGACGATACTTTTATTGACCAGGCCGCCGAGAACCATTTCGACGACATCCATGGTCTCCTGATCAGTGACGCGCATGCCGTCCACGAACCTGGATTTCTTACCGATACGCTCCAGCAGCTGGCCGATCTGGGGGCCGCCGCCATGAACAACCACCGGATCGATACCGACCTGTTTCAGCAACACAATATCTCTGGCGAAGCCATTCTTTAACCGCTCATCGGTCATGGCGTTACCACCGTATTTGATCACGATGGTTTTACCGTGCAGCCGCTGGATATAGGGCAGGGCCTCGGACAGGACGCTGGCGACATTGTGTGCGGATTGCTTATCCACGATTCACTCCGGTTTTTAATGTTTGCTGTGTGGGTTTTTACCGCAAAGGCGCACAGGACGCAAAGCACTGTTTTCGATAACTTGCGGTTCTAGCCCACATTTCTCACCAGGATCACGGGAGCAGGCGCAGGATTCATATTCGTAAGCGCCGCTCTGGAGCGAAAAGCGTAGCAATAGCTTGGGCGAAGCGGCCGTAGGGTGCGCCGTGCGCACCGAAACAGCCCAGCACACTGAGGATTCACGGTGCGCACAGCGCACCCTACGATCTCATGCAAACGAAGACCAGCCTGAACCGTGACAGGCAGGCTTGTATAACACACTGTATTTTTAATCATCCGAGCTTCACTCCAAAAAACCAATGCCTTACCAGTATTCAACGCCGCCTGGTGAGAAATGCGGGCTAGCTGCTGCGGCCATCAGCGGGCTACTCGTTCCTTGTCAGTCGCCCCGCGGGTGACTAAAACGGCAAGACCAGGCTGCTGTCCTGTTTCAGGATTTCTTTTCTGAACTTGGCCTGGATCTCATCAAGCGCCGCTTGCGTGCTGGCTTCGAAACGAAGCACCAGGCACGGTGTCGTGTTAGATGGCCGTATCAGCCCCCAGCCATCCGTAAAATTGACACGCATGCCATCGATCGTGACCATATCGGCGTCATCAAAGTCGGCCTCCTGTTTGAATTTATCCATGAACCTGTAATGCTCGCCTTCCTCGAACATTATTTGCAATTCGGGTGTATTCACGCTGTCGGGCAGTTCGGCAAATACTTCACTGGGATGCTGTTCGCGCTTGCTGAGGATTTCCAGCATGCGCGCGGCACTGTAGAGGCCATCGTCGAAGCCGAACCAGCGTTCCTTGAAGAAGATATGGCCACTCATCTCACCGGCGAGCTCGGCACCGGTTTCCTTCATCTTGGCCTTGATGAATGAATGGCCCGTTTTCCACATCAACGGTTCTCCACCGTGATCCTTGATGAAGTCGGCGAGGTTGGAGCTTGATTTGATGTCGAAGATGATTTGCGCACCGGGCTTGCGTTCGAGCACGTCGGCGGCGTATAGCATCATCTGGCGGTCGGCCCAGATGATGTTCTGCCTGTCATCGATGATCCCGACCCGGTCACCATCACCGTCGAAGGCGAGGCCCAGGTCGAGCGAATGATCGCCGATCGCGTGTTTGATCGCAGCGAGATTTTCCGGTTTTGACGGGTCCGGATGATGGTTCGGAAAGGTGCCGTCGACATCACAGAACAATTCAGTGACTTCGCAACCCAGCCTGCTGAACAGCTCGACTGCCAGCACACCGGCGACACCGTTACCGCAGTCGACGGCGATGTTCAGTGGCCGTGCCAGATGAATGTCGGAGGTGATGGTGTCGATGTAGTCTGGAATCACATCCTGTTGTTCATAGTTGCCATCACCGTAGTCGAGATTGCCCTCGATGATACGCTGGTAGAGCGAGGTGATGCCGTCGCCGTAGAATGTGTGGCCGGCAACCAGCATTTTCAGACCATTGTATGAAGGTGGATTGTGGCTGCCTGTGACCATCACGCCGGTGCCGGTTTCTAGTTTGTGGGTTGCATAGTACAGCACCGGCGTCGGTACCATGCCGACATCGACAACGTCACAGCCGCCCGCACACAGACCCGCGCTCAGCGCTTTCGCCAGATAGGGGCTGGACAGGCGTCCGTCACGACCGATCACCACCGTATGCTGACCCTGTGCGCGTGCCTCGGATGCAAAAGCCTGTCCGATCAGTGTCACGGCATCCGGTGTCAAGGCAGTTTCAACGATGCCGCGAATATCGTAGGCACGAAATATCTCTTTATTAATGACCATATGAT
This sequence comes from uncultured Gammaproteobacteria bacterium, assembly GCA_942492025.1. GTDB lineage: Bacteria > Pseudomonadota > Gammaproteobacteria > SZUA-229 > SZUA-229 > JABDQW01. The sequence continues at coordinate 67,399 of CALODJ010000006.1, forward strand.
TTTTTTTATGTTGTTTAAAGTCTGATTTCAAGTTGTCTTGTTGTTGTTCGTGTTGATCAGGCACACTCTGTGCGGGCTAACACCCGATCAAGAGCCTGTCAAAGGCCGTCTATTATAGTGGATCGGGTGATTTGTCTGGGTGGAAATTATGGTGTTGCTTTATTTGTGGCCAGGCTGAGGCTGGACTTTTATAAGCCGGGCTTTTATGCTTTTTCATCAGAGCCCACATTAAAGAGGGCGTTTTATGGCCCACAAACCTCGTCCCCGTCCGCTGTCGCGGCGTGACTTTATGCAATACAGCGCTGCTCTTGCGGGCGCGGCCACGATGCCCGGCTGGATTTCAGCCTGCAGTTCGGAAGAGCCTCACCTTGAAACGCCGGTTGATGATGAAGCGGATCTGCAGCCGGTCAGCAACCTGCTCGACTGGCCGCTGATCACCGACAACGCGGATTTTTTCCAGGTCGACACAGGCGCGCCCGACGTACCCATCGATAGCGCAAGCTGGTCACTGGCGGTCAGTGGCCTGGTCGACAATGCAGAGAGCTTGAGCTACGACCAGCTCCTCGCCCTGCCCGCTGTGGAACAGACGACGACGCTGGTTTGCATCGGCAACCCGGTAGGTGGGGCAGCCATTGGTACCGCACGCTGGCGGGGGGTGGCGCTTTCCTACCTGCTGTCGCGCTGGGGTGTGCAGGCGCAGGCCCATGACATGGTGGCGCGCGATGTGGGCACATACTCCGACAGCATTCCGCTGTCCCATCTGCAATCGCATTTCGCGATGCTGGCCTATGAGATGAACGGTGTGCCGCTGCCGCATCTGCACGGTGCGCCGCTGCGCATCATTGTGCCCGGCATCTATGGCATCAAGAACGTCAAATGGGTCGCCGGTCTGGAATTCGTGGACAGCGACTATCAGGGCTATTGGCAGCAGCTGGGTTGGCCGGACAGCGCACACGTGCGCACGCTGGCCCAGATCAGGAACGTACCCGACGACTACCGGATGGCCCCGGGCGTGCTGCCGGTCAATGGCTTCGCCTATGCCGGATTGCGTGGTATCCAGCGTGTTGAGATCTCAGCGGACGGCGGTCAGAGCTGGATCGACGCCGATCTGGACCCACCACTCAGCCCGTATGCCTGGGTGCGCTTCGAAAAGGCCTTCGTGATGGACACGCCGGGGGCGTACCGGCTGCGGGTGCGCGCCACCGACGCTGAGGGCGTGCTGCAGGAAGAGGCACCTGTCGATACCCTCAATGGATCCGAGGGCTGGCATTCTATCAATGTCATCGTTGTCTGACCCACCTTGCCGGCGGCTGAGATACGGTCAGTGATGCTTCATTTATGCCCCGAATGTCCAAAGCCGCCCGCACCGCGGTCGCTCTCGTTGAAATCATCCACGACTTCAAAGTCCGCCTGCACCACTGGCACGAAAACCAGCTGGGCAATGCGATCACCCTGTTCGATGCTGAAGCTGCCGTGGCCGCGGTTCCAAACGGATACAAATAGCTGGCCCTGGTAGTCCGAATCGATCAGGCCCACCAGATTCCCCAACACGATGCCGTGCTTGTGGCCGAGGCCCGAGCGCGGCAGTATCGTTGCCGCCAGGCCCGGGTCTTCGATATGGATCGCGATACCCGTTGGAATCAGTTCGGTGTCACCCGGCTTCAGCGTGATCGTTTCATCGATGCAGGCACGCAGGTCCATCCCGGCCGAGCCTTCGGTCGCGTGAGCGGGCAGAGGAATGGTATCGCCGATGCGGTCATCGAGTATCTTAAGCTGTATTTTTCGCATGCTGCCGGTTTTTCGTGTAGTGATAGGCGACCAGCTTGATCAGCTCGCGCGCCAGTGTCGTTTTGCGCGCCTGTTCCAGAACCTGCTCACCGTCTGCCCATAGCACGTGCAGTGCATTGTATTCGCTGTTGAAACCTATGTCTTGTGCTTTGGCATTCTTGCCGACCTGGTTTGCCGCGATCATATCCAGTGACTTTTTTTCCAGCTTGGTGCGGGCATTGGCGACGAGGTTCTCGGTTTCAGCCGCAAAGCCAACCACAAAAGGTCGCGGATCAAGTCGGATCACGGCTGACAGTATGTCCTCGGTGCGCTCGAGTTCGATGACCCGTTCAGCCTCGTGTTTTTTCAGCTTCTGTGTGTACGCATGCGTGGGCCGGTAGTCGGCCACGGCAGCAGCCGAAATAAAGATCGGGTTGCCACGTGCGTGTTGCATCACCGCATCTTGCATCTGCGCTGCGGTTTCGACGTCGATACGCTCGACATCTTCCGGCGTGGCCAAATGACTGGGGCCGCTGATCAGGGTGACGTTGGCACCGGCTTCACGGGCCGCCCGTGCCAGCGCAAAACCCATGCGCCCGGAGCTGCGGTTGCCGATGAAACGCACCGGGTCGATCGGTTCATAGGTGGGTCCGGCGGTGATCAGGATATTGACACCTTGCAGCACGCCGCTTTTGAACAGTGCTGAGAGCGCATCAATCAATTCGGGCACCTCGAGCAGTCGGCCCTCGCCGGTTTCGCCGCAGGCTTGCGCGCCGGAGGCCGGACCGAACAGGTGAACGCCTCTTTGTTGCAATGTGCTGAAGTTGGCCTGCGTGGCGGGATCATGCCACATCACTCGGTTCATCGCCGGCGCCAGTGCCAGCGGTGCGTCGCTGGCCAGGCACAGTGTAGTCAGCAGGTCGTCGGCGCGACCCTGCGCGAGTTTGGCCATGCAGTTGGCACTGGCCGGTGCGATCAGGATCGCATCCGCCCAGCGCGCCATTTCGATATGACCCATGCCGGCCTCGGCCGCCTCATCCAGTAATTCGGTATGCACCGGATTGCCGGACAGCGCCTGGAAGGTCAGCGGGGTGACGAATTCGGTCGCAGCCCGGGTCATGACCACGCGCACAGCAGCGCCGGCATCGCGCAGTCGCCGCGTCAGCTCGGCACTCTTGTAGGCCGCGATGCCGCCGGTAATGCCGAGAATGATATGTTTGCTGTTGAGCGTGTTCATCGGGTCATTGTAGCAGTAATCAGCAGCCGCTTTTGTTTGGCGGGATTTGCCTGTTTGCGGGCGTAGCGCTATTATTGCCGGCTCAAGGAACAATGACGAACGGTACATACCATGTCACGGATGATATCTGACTGGCCGATGGAAGAACGGCCGCGCGAAAAGCTGCTCGATCGCGGCGCGAACACACTCTCCGATGCCGAATTGCTGGCTATCTTTCTCCGCACAGGCACCCGCGGACTGACCGCCGTCGACCTCGCGCGCCAGTTGCTGGAAGCCTTCGGTGGTCTGAAGCCATTACTGGATGCGAGCGAATCCAGCTTCTGCCGGCACCGCGGCCTCGGGCGCGCCAAGTACGCGCAATTGCAGGCCGTTATGGAAATGGCGCGCCGTCACCTGTTCGAGAACATCCAGCGCGGTGATGCCCTGTGTTCGTCCAGTGATACGCGCCATTATCTCTCTGCCGAATTGCGCGCCTGTCCGCACGAAGTCTTCGCCTGTCTGTTTCTGGATAACCGCAACCGCGTCCTCAGCTTTGAGAAGCTGTTCTACGGTACCATCGACGGCGCCAGTGTCTACCCGCGCGAGGTGGTGCGCCGGGCTATCGATATCAATGCCGCTGCGGTGATTTTCGCCCACAACCATCCTTCAGGTGTGGCCGAACCCAGCGCTGCCGACAAGCAGATCACGCAGCGGCTGCAACAGGCGCTGTCACTGATCGAGGTGCGCGTGCTCGATCATATGATTGTCGGCGATGAGGTGGTGTCATTTGCCGAGAGGGGTCTGTTATAAGCACTATGACGAAAACGTTTGAGTGTTTCTCCAATTCCGAAAAGTCGGTGCTGTCATTTCTGTATGTGCTGCGTAACTAGCCCGCATTTCTCACCAGGCGGCGTCGAATACTGATAAGGCACTAATCCATTTAGGAGTATCCAGATGATCAGAAATACAGTGTGTTATTCAAGCATGCCTATCACGGTTCAGGCTGGTCTTCGTGTCCGTAAGCTTGCTCTTCACTCAAACCGTAGCTATTGCTACGCTTTTCGCTCCAGAGCGGCGCTTACGAACACGAATCCTGCGCCTGCTCCCGTGATCCTGGTGAGAAATGCGGGTTAGCTGGTGAATTTGACGATTCAAGGCCGTAGGGTGCGCCGTGCGCACCATTAATCTGGAATCATACCCATTGGACTGATTTCGGTGCGCACGGCGCACCCTACGGTAGATCTCATTTTTTTCACCAACGAAAGACGTAACGCATACAATTGCGAGCTGCGACAGCGACGTGGCAATCTCCGCACTCCAGCCTACCTTTCAATGCGCGCAAAGGGCAGTTACATTATATGACCCAAGTAATTCAGAAGACTGATTGAAACATTGTCGTGATATGCTCACGCTCGTGAAACCTATAGCGTGTACAGATTGTCGCAACACCATACCCGGACTGAACAGCCGGGTCATTTCCGGGAGATGTTGATTTGATGCGAGTTTGCCGACTTTTCTGCATACATATCCTTGGCCGATGCCTGATGCCCGGTTTGGTCGTGGTATCCGGTTTCACCTATGCCGCGCCTCCCGCAGTCACACCGGTATTCGTCACCGAAGCCAAGCTGGACACCATCGAAGACCGCATCGAGGCCCTGGGTACTTTACGCGCGAATGAATCCGTTGAATTGACCGCCTCGGTCACCGAGACTGTCACAGCAATCAATTTTGACGACGGCGATCGCGTCAAAGCCGGACAGGTACTGGTCGAGATGACCGACGATGAGGAGGACGCACTACTGGAGGAGGCGCGTGTCACGGTCGACGAGGCGAAACGACAGTACCAGCGCATCAAGTCGTTGCGTGCCCAGCAAAGCGCTTCCGAGTCGCAGCTCGATGAGCAACGACGCGTCTGGGAAGCGAGTCGTGCCCGGCTGTCCGCGATCGAATCACGCCTCGCAGACCGGCTGGTGCGTGCGCCCTTTAGCGGCGTTGTCGGCCTGCGCAATATCAGCATTGGCACTCTGGTCGAGCCCGGTGACCTGATATCCACCCTCGACGACGACAGTGTGATGAAACTCGATTTTTCGATCCCGGCCGGCCAGCTTGGCCGTCTTGCCGTGGGTATGCCGGTGACGGCCAGCACGCGCGCATGGGTGGGTCGCGATTTTAAAGGCATGGTGAAAAGTATCGATAGCCGGGTTGACCCGGTAACGCGCACCGTGATCGTGCGCGCTCTGCTGCAGAACGCGGACCATGCACTGAAGCCGGGTATGCTGATGCAGGTCGAACTGCAGAGTGCCGTGCGGCAATCCATCGTGATACCGGAAGAATGCCTGGTCGCTCAGGGCCAGAAGCAATTCGTTTTCGTCGTCAGTGCGACCGATAGCACGGTCGAACGCCGCGAAGTGCGCATCGGCACACGTCGGCCGGGCCAGGTCGAGGTGGTCGATGGCCTGAGTGCTGGAGAGCTGGTGATCACCGATGGCACGCTCAAGGTCCGGTCTGGCAGCAAGGTCAGCATTCGTGCCATGGACGATGGCACCACAGGCCTGCACCAGCTGCTCGAAAAACCCGCAGAAGAACAGCAACCATGATCCTGTCCGATATCGCGGTCACACGTCCGGTCCTGGCCGCGGTGATGTCCTTGCTGCTGGTCACCTTTGGCCTGTTGTCCTTCGATCGTCTGCCGCTGCGCGAGTACCCCGATATCGATGCGCCGGTGGTGTCGATCGAGACGATCTATCCCGGCGCCGCCGCCAATGTGGTGGAGACGCGCATCACCGAACTCATCGAAGACCGTATTGCCGGTGTTGAAGGCATACGTTTTATCGATTCGAAAAGTGAGGATGGCCGCTCGGTCATCAGTATCGAGTTTACGATCAACCGCGATGTGGACGCTGCCGCCAATGACATTCGTGATCGTGTCTCGGCCGTGCTCGCCGAACTGCCGGACGAAGCCGACCCCCCTGAAATACAGAAGGTCGACAGCAACGAAGATGTCATCATGTGGCTCAATCTGGTCAGTGACCGCCTGTCGGTGCCTGAAATAACCGACTACGCGTCGCGCTACCTGGTCGATCGCTTCTCGGTGCTGGAGGGGGTCGCGCGGGTGCGCGTCGGCGGTGGTCAGGTTTACGCGATGCGCATCTGGCTCGACCGACGTGCGCTGGCCGCGCGCGGCCTGACCGTGGCCGATGTCGAGGCCGCGCTGCGAGCCGAGAACGTCGAACTCCCGGCAGGCAGTATCGATTCGGAAGAGCGCCAGTTTACCGTGCGCATCAAGCGCAATTTCCGCTCTGCCGAGGATTTCAGCAAGCTGGTGCTCGGCCAGGGTGAGGGTGGTTATCTGGTCAGGCTTGGCGATGTCGCCCGGGTCGAACGCGGTGCGGCCGAAGACCGCTTGTTTTTCCGCGGTAATCGCGAACCCATGGTCGGTATCGGCATTATCAAGCAGTCAACGGCAAACACGCTGGCTGTCGCGCAGGCGGCCAAGGCCGAGGCGGCGCGCATCAATCCCACCCTGCCCGAAGGCATGGCGATCAAGCAGAGTTATGACAGTTCGGTGTTTATCGAGGGCGCGATCCGGGAGGTGTTCAAAACACTCGCGATCGCGATCCTGCTGGTGATTGCGGTGATCTACCTGTTTCTAGGCAGTGTGCGAGCGATGCTGGTGCCGGCGGTGACGGTGCCGGTATCGCTGATCGCCAGCTTCACCGTGTTGCTGGCGCTGGGCTTCACCATCAATATCATCACCCTGCTCGCACTGGTGCTGGCGATAGGCCTGGTGGTGGACGATGCCATCGTCGTGCTGGAGAACATCCATCGTCGCATGGAGGAATACGGTGAGACCCGGCTGGTCGCGGCCTTTCGCGGCACGCGCCAGGTTGGCTTTGCAGTGATCGCCACCACCGTGGTACTGGTGTTCGTATTTATCCCGATCGCTTTCCTGCAGGGTGATCTCGGCCGCCTGTTCTCCGAGTTCGCACTGACCATGGCCGCTGCGGTTTCGTTTTCGAGTTTTATCGCACTGACCCTTTCGGCGATGCTGGCGTCGAAGATATTGCCGCCGGTGGAACGCCAGGGTTGGCTCAGTGAAAGGATCGACAACGGATTCAAGAAAATACGCAACGGCTACCTGAAACTGTTACGCGGGGCGCTCCGGCACAGCTGGATCATGGCCGCGGCCTTCGTCGCGATGCTGGCAGGCTCGGCCTGGTTGCTGCAGCACATCCCGCAGGAATACGCGCCCAAGGAAGACCGCGGTGCGTTTTTTCTGCTGGTGTCGGGTCCCGAGGGTGCTTCATATCAGTACATCGCCGAGTACATGACCGAAATCGAAACACGTATGATGCCGCTGGTCGAGAACGGTGAGATCTCGCGACTGCTGGTGCGCGCACCGCGCGCCTTCGGCAACTATGAAATTTTCAACAACGGCATCGTGATCAATGTGCTCAGCGACTGGTCGTCGCGCCGCTCGGCGTGGGAGATCATGGACGATGTGCGCAAGCGTCTGGCCGACCTGCCGGGTGTACGTGCATTCCCGGTGATGAGACAGGGTTTCGGCGGGCGCCTGCAGAAACCGGTGCAGTTCGTGATCGGCGGCGGCACGTACGAGGAGCTGGCCGAATGGCGTGACATTCTGCGAAAACAGATCGAGCAGGACAATCCGGGGCTGGTCGGTCTCGACTGGGACTACAAAGAAACCAAGCCGCAACTGCAATTCGTTATCGACTATGATCGTGCCGCAGATCTCGGTGTGACCATCAACACGATCGGTCGCACACTGGAGACCATGCTCGGTTCTCGCCGGGTCACCACCTATATCGATGCGGGTGAGGAATACGATGTCATCGTCGAAGGCGAACGCAAAGCCCAGCGTACACCCACCGATCTGGAGAATCTTTACGTACGCTCGGCGCGCACCGATGTACTGATCCCGTTGTCGAACCTGGTGCGTATCGAGGAATTTGCCGATTCCATCAGCCTGAACCGCTACAACCGCGTGCGCGCAATTACGCTGCAGGCGAACCTGGCCGAAGGGCTGTCTCTGGGTGAGGCACTGACCTACCTCGAAAGACTGGTCGATGAGCATCTGCCGGATCAGGTCATTGTCGACTATAAGGGCGAATCGCAGGACTTCAAGTTCGCCGGCACCTCGATCCTGTTCATCATGCTGCTCGGCATCGTGGTGGTCTACCTGGTACTGGCCGCACAGTTCGAAAGCTGGCTGCACCCGCTGGTGATCATGTTGACAGTGCCCCTGGCCATGGCCGGGGCCCTGCTCGGTTTGTATCTGACCGGCCAGTCGTTGAATATCTATAGTCAGATCGGCCTGATCATGCTGATCGGCCTGTCAGCCAAGAACGGTATTCTGATCGTCGAGTTCGCCAACCAGCTGCGTGACGCCGGTCAGCCTTTCCACGATGCCCTGTTCGAAGCCGCCGGTGTGCGCCTGCGCCCGATCGTGATGACCGGCATCACCACGATGGCCGGTTCGATACCGCTGCTGCTGTCGTCCGGCGCAGGCACCGAGACCCGCCTGGTGATCGGTACCGTGATTCTCAGCGGGGTGATGGCGGCGACGCTGTTTACGCTGTTCGTGGTGCCGGTGGCCTACGACAAGCTGGCGCAGAATACCGGATCGCCCGGTGACACCCGCCGGCGACTCGACGGAGAAATGCAGGATTAGCGACTATTTTTCACCCGATGGACGAGTCCAGACTTTTTTGTACTATATTTCCTATACTTAAGGCTAAATAGATCCAATAACAGTTAAGAGCCTGATCCATTGAAATCGGAAAGTGAAGAGATAACGGACCCGGCAAGGGTGGTGCCGCTGCTCGAGCGGTTGGCGAAACGACGCACACCACTCGCTGTCAAGGTCAACGGCCATGCCGAGCAGTTCAGCAGCTGCATTGTGAATGTCGACCAGACGCATGTACTGTTGGACGAACTGCTGCCGTCCAGTGGTCACGCGCTATTACTCTCGAAACGCAAGCTTCAGGTCATCGCAAAGCTCGATGGTATCGACATCTGTTTCGACACCACGCTGGAACGCGTGGACACTGAGGACAGGGTCGTTACCTATTATGCGCAGCTGCCCGGGCAGATCGCGTACGGCCAGCGTCGTCTCGACTTCAGAGTGCATATCCCGATGGCAACGAAACTGCGTGTGATCATCGACAGTAGCGACGGTTCTGTGTTCGAGGGGGTGCTGCACGATCTGTCTCACGGCGGTGCGGGCATGGTATTTCCCGGGGGCAAGCCCAACGTGACAGCCGGGCTGTTGCACAATTGCGCGATCGAACTGTCCGATCACGACTGGCTCTTCACAACCGTGGAGTTGCGTTATTCAAAACGTATCACGTTTCGCGACCGGCAATTGATCGGTGCCCGTTTTGCCGATATAAGCCCTGCACAGGCACAGCTGATTCGCCAGCACATCTGTGATCTGCAGCGCGAACTGCTCAGAAAGCGCGCAGCGGATTGAGCCGCAACAACGGATTCATCGAACACCGGGTGTTTCAGGCAGCAGATAAAGCCATTATGTTTTGTACATAGGCATTGGAATTGTAGGGTGCGCCGCGCGCACCATTTAGCTGAACCTGGATTTACACTACTGATTCCGGTGCGCGCGGCGCACCCTACGACCTATGTCATCGATGTAATCAGTTATTTCCCCGATGCCGCGAGTTCCTCTTCCACAAAACGCATGACCGCTTCGAGCAAGGCTTCACGTGGATAGTCATTCTGGTCGACAAACATCTCGCTAATCGTGGGATGGGTGCGAGCAATGGGTACAGCTAAAGCCCAATGATCAGCGTTGACGAATCCGATCAGGGTACTGCCCGGAATGATCTGGTCGTAAAACAGCACCTGGCTGTCATTGCGTGCGTCCACTCGACTCAGCTTTCTGTAGCTGGACGCCAGTACCGAAGAGATGCGTTCGGGGTTCGGGTATGTGACCAGCGAGTAGTAACGAATATCCTTCGGCAGCGGATTCTGCGCCAACCAGGCCTTGCGCGTAGCAGGACGCAGGCTGTCGACCGCACCACCGTCACCGCTCGAGCATTGTGCATCGGGCCAGTGCTTCAGCAGTTCGAGCTGTGACTGCGTTGCGCCGTTTGCTAGCGGTGAACCACCGACGGCCCCGGCAGCAGAGATGACAGCAGCAATATGCTGGCGTATCTCTGGATAGGAAACGATAGCCTCGAGCACGTCAGGTGCTCCCTTGGAATAACCGATGACAACCAGCCTGGGCTGAGCATTATTTGTTCCCAGCGCCATGATCGTGTCGCGGATTTGGCGTGCGTTCGTCGCGGTGCTCGACATCGCACCCACCTTCGCGATGATCATGTCATAGCCATACTGGTTAATATATTTATCGGCACTATCGTCCATGTCCAGCCAGTTGGAGAAACAGTCCCAGCCGACTCCGGGTACGTGCAGCGCCACCAGCCCACGTTTTGATGCGCCCAGTTCGACCCTCTCACCGGTACCGTCGGGCTCGATACCTACGCGCGTAAGCGCATCGTCACACGGACGGTAATCGGGCAGTGTCTCGCCGCGCGCCTCGAGTACCGCGCAGAAGATCTCGCGAAAACGGCCGCGTTTATCTTCTACACCCGCCTGCGTGGCGGGCACCAGTATCAACGGCGGGGCATCTTCGGTGTAGGGCGAGAGCGGAGTAGAAGAGCAGGCGCTCAGGATAATGCTTGTTGCCAGTGCGCCAGCGCGGAAAACACGAGATAAGTTCAATGTTTTAGTTTTTATCATTTTCAGGCGCCATGGCTTTGCCGGTCTCGCGTAGCTTAAGGTAAGGATGCCAGTCAAGGAGTTCCAGGTCAGACAGTGATTGTGGGCGTTGTATAAAAAACAACACCGCACGCAGGCCATCTGTGTGGTAACGCGTGTCGCCGAGACTGCTGCGCATCTCTCCGGCTTCGGTCGCGCCGACGCCAGTGACGAAAGCGAGTTTCTGCAGCCCGCTCGAGTACAGCATGTCCTGGATCAGAAGATTTCTTACCTCATCGACTTTCGGATTGAGTATCTGCTTTGTTTTTTCGGTTATATCGAGACGCCAACCCAGTGGTCGTCCGGCCTGAACCAGGAAGACCGACTTGCCCTGATAGCGCATCGGTGCCACCCAGATGCGTAGCCAGTTTGCAGGGGCATGACTCTGGCCGACCTTGCGTGCGACAATGTCTGGTGGCCGGCTGAAAAGTCGTTGTGCATTATCAATTGCCAGCGCATTCATTCTATAGCCACGACGTACCAGCGCGGTGGCAATGTCTTCCAGTCGACCAACCAGGATGACATTAACCGGGTCACCCGCTTCGTTTCCGTCTTCGCCAGTCGCGCAGCAGGGGAGTTGCTTCAGACTGGCGCGGAAGCGGTCCGTATGCTGAAAATCGGCCGTCACCTCGCCGATCAATTTATTGACCTTGACTAAAACCGTACCTTCGCCGGTATCATCGTCGGGTACCTTTGGAAACAGCGTGAATGGAAACAGCTCACGCTGACCGAGGATATCGATGCTGAGCAGCCGGGTCTTGCGATGGGGGTTGGTGTATAAAATGCCGGATTTTGTCTCACCCGGCAGAACCGGGTTCTGAAAACTCAGGTCATCGAAATGTGCATCGAGCCGGGCATTGGTTTCACTGGCAAAGGATCTATGGAACGACCAGGCCACTTCCAGTGGCGAGAACAGATCCGGATCGGTACCGGAACGCAGCAACCAGAGTGCCTGGTTGGTGCGGTTTTCAATTTCGATCCAGACCGGCTGTACGCCTGTGTCGTTGATGTTGGCGCCGAACATCTGTTGACTGTCACTGGAGCCCAGTACGGCGGCACTCAGCCTGACGCCTTTTACCTCTTCCGACTCTGCCCTGGCGCGCAACACGGAAACATCGAACGCGTCGGGTTGCTGCCAGGTCGCGCAGCCCGTCAGAACCAGGCCCGGCAGACTCAAGATAGCCAGGCACAAGGCCTGCAAATTGAGGGACATGAATCGAGGCAGGCGTACGGCTGTCGATCTTGCGGCCATCATTGTTCATCCTGCCCGTGTATTTGCTCGATAAAGCCGCCTTCCCGACCTTCCCAGGGTAGAAATTGGATATCGGTCAGATCCGTTGGCTGCTCATCAAAGATCAGTACGCCGCGAAATCCATCGGTGTAGTACGGGTCCTTGGTCAGGTTGCGGCGGGGCGCATCGCTGGAAGCGGCGCCGACGCCCTTGACCAGCCCCAGTTTAATCAGGGACTGCGAGTACGCCATATCTTCCTGCAGTGATGTGCGCGCTTCGTCCACGTCCGGGTCGATCTTGTGGGTCGTCAGATAGGGCGAGTGAATGGTCAGGCGACTACCGATGTCACGGCTGATCTGCCCTACCCACACCGTTTTGCCGTGGTAACGCATCGGGCTCATCCAGAGACGCAGGTGATTGCGCTGATGAATGTTGTCACGTGCCTTTTGCAACGCAAAGTCCTGAGATCTGCCGTACAGGTAGAGTGGGCTGACCGGTGAATAGGGGTAACGTTCGCCAGCGAGTACCGATTCCATCATCTTCAATACCGAACCCGACCAGGTTTGCTCGGTTGGGCGCCAGCCACGCCGCACCAGGGCTGGAAAAGCATCATCAATGCCACCGACCACGACGAGGTTGAGGGGGTCGCCATTGCGCGAGCCATCCTTGTTGGTGACGCAGCAGGGCAGCGCTTCCAGCGCGGCGCGAAAGGTGTTGTCATCGCTATAGTCAATGAACGCATCGTCGCTATAGGTGTCACTGCCTTTTCTACTCGTTAGATAATCGGCGCGGAAGCCCGGAATTCGGGTGAAAAACGAGAAAGACTTGTGGCGGCGGTCCGCCACCAGATCCACGTGAACCAGTTTGACGCCCTCGTCGAGGTTGGTCAGCACAAATCCGGACACGGTCTTGCCAGGGGGAATCGGATTGCGAAAGGCCAGTGCTTCAAAGCGCGGTGCGAGCACCTCCCGGGTTTCATCTTCGTGTGTGCTGACAAAGGCTTCAGCGGCTTCGGAGGCGGGGAAGAAGTTCGGGTCCAGCCCGGGTGAGAGCAACCAGTAGGCCTCATCCTCGTTGTTCTCGACCTGGATCCATACCGCCTGGATGCCTTTCTTCGCCAGCGGAAAACCATACATCTCACGGCTCTCATCGGCAGAAAGCGTGCTTGCCGAGACCTTAACGCCACCGTCAGTGCGCATGATTGCCCGGCTTCGATAATCCAGTGGCTCTGTTTCTGAAGGCGGTGGTGCCGACGCACAGCCAGCGAGTACCAGAGCGGTGAGCAGACCTGCAGCGAGGGAGTTAAATAGCTTTACCACGAGTTAAACATATCAACATCAAGTGCGTGTTGGAGACCTTTCCGATAGCTGACAGTGGTGCGGGCTGGAAAGGGCCAATGGTAGCAAAGCAGGGATCAGGAGTGAAATATTTCAGGTCCCGGGGGTGAGTGTGGTTGTCGGTCATTGTTAGGTATTGAGATCAAGCTCAAGAAAAAGCTTGCGCCCGGATCAGAGATTGGGATATTATTCCCAATTATCAATAACTGCAATTTTATCAGGGCATTTTCTATGAATATCAGCATCGGTAAATTTATTCTGGCGCTACTTGTTTCATTATCCCTGGCTGCCTGCAATAGTGGTGGTGATGACGGCAGTGACATCAACGTCAGTGCCGACAGGTACGATTCGGATGAAGATGAGTCGGATAGTCCTGGTGCTGGTAGTGAAGGCGGTGGTGTAGCGGATATCAGCGCCACGCACCAGGTGCTGGCCTTCAATGATCTCGGTATGCACTGTGCCGACCTGGATTATTCAACCTTCGTAATCCTACCTCCCTTCAACGTCATTCACAGTCATGTGATCGAGCGCGGCGCCCAGCCGCGTATCCTCGATGACACTGAAGCCAGCGTCAGCTACCGCGCCGTCGCCGATGCCAGCGGATCGATCAATGCGACCAGCCAGAATCTGCCCGGCTCGGTCTATAAGTCCAACTTCTGGGACATGAATCCGCAGACCGGTAACAGCTTTGCCTTTGATCTGTTCGGGCTCGACCCCGCGCCCGGAGAGGGTCTGGCCTTTGGTCAGAAAATGCCGGGTCACAAGCAGCCCTATAATGCCAATGATGCGCAGCCGTTCAATCACTACGATCCTGACAAGCAGTGGTTTGCGGCCGATGGTGTGCCGATTCTGCCGGTCGATGACGCCGGGCAACTCAACGCCTACCCGTTGATGCGGGTCAGTGCGAACACTGCGGGTTCCGGTAATCAGCAGGTCGCCAGTCTCGATGTCGTGTTGCCGGTCGCTTCGGAAGCGGATTGCCAGAACTGCCACGCGCTGGGTGAGGTCGCTGCACCGGCCGACAGCGCCATCGACTATGTCTTCCCCGATGATATCAACGACCCGAACAGCGTACTGCAGGCAGCAAAAGAGAACATACTGAAACTGCACGACGCCAAGCACAGCACCGATCTACTGAATCAGACACCGGTACTGTGCGCCAGCTGCCACTACTCGGCGGCACTGGACCTGGCCGGCGCCGGTCCGCAGGGCGAGCAGCTCAATCAGGATATGATGTCCGAAGTGATGCACCGTCATCACGGTGGGTTGACCGACCCGGCCACCGGTGATGCCTTGTTCCCGACCAACGGCACCCTCGAAGAGACCTGCTACCAGTGCCACCCCGGCAAGGTGACCCAATGTCTCAGAGGCGCCATGGGCGGTGCCGGCATCGACTGCGTGGACTGCCACGGCAGCATGGCGGCTGTGGGTAGCGCCAGCCGCGAGCCCTGGTTCGACGAACCGCGCTGCGAATCCTGCCACACCGGCGATGCTGTCGATCATATCGGTGACAGTATCCGCCTGCCGCAGGCCTGGGAAGGCGATATCGATGTCGCCACCCCGCGTATCGCGAACAACAAACGCTTTGCGGAAAACACCGGTGAACTCTACCGCAACAGCCTGGGTCACGGCGGCGTCGCCTGTGAAGGCTGCCACGGATCAACCCATGCGATCTGGCCCAACGCGATGCCGAACTCGAACGACAACGTCGCTGCCAATCAGCTGCAGGGCCATGCCGGCACCATCAGCGAGTGCAGCACCTGCCACACCAGCCTGCCGTTGACCCTGGATGGCCCGCACGGCATGCACAACGTCAACAGTACTGCGTGGAACCTGGAGCACGAAGACTTCTACGAAACAAACCCCGCGGCCTGCCAGAGTTGCCATGGTGTCAACCTGGAAGGCACGGAACTGTCCCTGACCGCAACGGATCGAGTCCTGCTGCGCGACGATGACGGCGGCCAGACTATTAGCGTGGCCAAGGGTACAGCCATAAGCTGCGACCTGTGTCACGAAAAACCTTGATCACTGCTGGGTGATACCATTCGGGTCAGAGAGCATAGAGTTCTAAGATTGAATCGATTGCTCTTTGGCCCACTCTTGTTCCTGACCAAATCGTAGGGTGCGCCGTGCGCACCGATATGATGTTGAGATCCTGCCGTTAAAGATCCTCACTGGGTAACATGCGGTGACTGCGTTATAACTTATTCAACTATCCAGCGGACTTCTAACCCCACGCCCACCGCGGTTGAGCACATGGGTGTAGATCATCGTTGTCGACACATCCGCATGCCCCAGTAATTCCTGTACAGTTCTAATGTCATAACCCGATTCCAGCAGATGCGTGGCAAAGGAGTGCCGGCTATGTAGTCGGCAACATAGGCGTCACTATGTAGCCTTCCGGACTATGTAGCGTACTTGGTTTCAGACCCTGTTTTTCCGCTGAATGCGCTCGGCGGCAGCGACATAGTCCGGCGCTGTTTCGGAAGACAGAAAGCCGAGGGTCGCACCGAGATGACAAAGGCCGACGGTCCAGAACCCTATGAGTCTCGTATCTATTGGCCCTCACTTCTTTCCGCGCGGTGGGCAAGTGTCGAAGAAGCGCGCTAGAAACGCACCAATTTATGTCGTCTACGCACGCATCGCTTGCAGAGGTAACCCACTGAAAATCCTTGAATTTCCGTCGAATGTGAAGACTTTACCCTACATAGTCCGGGAGGCCACATAGTGCCGCAACGCATGACAGTTGATCTTTTTCGGCAGATTACTCCGATCGGCTGACTTCTTTTCAGATATAGCAGAATATGGCACAAACATTCTTAAAGCAGTTAGCGAGGTATGGTGGGTTCCGCTCTTATTATTATCTAGCCTACCTTCGTATGTGGCAGTTTATATATATTCTTTCAAAAGAAAGGCAATATGGCTATAAAAGCGTATAACAAATCGTTCAATCGGACGCTACGCGCTGGCGCGCTTCGCGCCTATTAACTCAATCGTTATGTGTAATCATTTTTACAATTAAATTATTTACAGATTTATTCATTAAAATAAGGAATGAAAGTTTAATTGTTTTCTTTATTAGAATAAGGGGGATAAAGGGAATTTCTCCACAATCGCTCTGAAATGGATAATTTTATAAACATTTGATGTTTAGGGAGAACTTTATGAACAAAGTAACACACTTTGAGATTCCTTATGAATCTAAGGAACGCGCACACAAATTTTATAGCGAGGTATTTGATTGGGAATTACAAGGCTTTCCAATGGCTGATGGTAGTGAGTATACAATTGCAAGGACAGCAGAGACAAACGAGAATTATATGATCAAAGAACCCGGAGCTATCAATGGTGGTATGTTCAAACGTAATTTATCAAACAATACCCCAAAAAGCCCCGTGATTACCATTAGTGTTGACTCCATTGACGAACACTTTGAGAAGGTCAAGGAGGCTGGAGGAGAAGTATTAGTACCCAAGGGAGAAGTTCCTGAGATGGGTTACTATGCGTATATTAAAGACACCGAGGGGAACGTGATTGGTCTTTGGGAAGATTTAATGAAATAATTATGTCCCGCATTATCCTCCTGCGTGGCGTGAAGCGTGCGCCGAACTGAATGAGCTCCCTCTCGCCGCCGAGGAGTGGAAGGAGTAAATCAGCCTTGTTTCTACAGTTGTAGTGAGAAAAAAGTCACATAACAAGGCGCTGCACCTGGCACCAAAAGCGCCGCTCCTATCGTCGCTCTGCTTTTGTTGGCAGGTGAGCTTAGTCGTTATAACGCAAAAAATGCGCATTGAAGATATAACAAATTTCATGCAGGTCTCGGAGAACATTGCTTCTTCTGGCCAGCCGGTTGAAACACAGTTCGGTAGCATTGCGGCTGCCGACTATCGACTTGTTGTTAATCTGGCAATGCCCAACTCAGATAGTGCTATTCCAGAAGAAGGAAATATAGTAACCGCTTTGAAAATGACGTATGTCCATATCCCTGTTCCATTTGAATCACCAACGGTAAAGCATCTACAAGCGTTCATGAAAATAATGTCTTCGTTCGCTAACGACAAAATTTGGGTGCATTGTGTTGTTAACTACCGCGTATCGGCTTTTCTGTATCAATATTTCCGGTTGTCGCAGGGCTATTCGGATGCGCAAGCTAAGAATGCTATTCTTCCAAGTTGGCAACCTAATGATACTTGGCAACGCTTTATGGCTATTGACTGCAATGATGTTGCGTTATAACAAGTCAGTCAACCGGATGCCAAACCCGCCGCTTCGCTCTGGGTTTGCCCCCGGTTACTTCAAACGTTATACGCATGAAAACCATAATTACATTACTATGTGGCCTGATATGCTCTACTTCATTGGCCCGTAACATGAATGAAATTCAATATATACAGCATGAGCCACATTATGAGCCTAAAAAAGTTACAGGGAGCTTAGTTTCGTTCGTATATGATGTCCCATATCTCACGGCCTGTGGAATATTTCCACCTTTTGAAGTGCTAAATAAAATTTTGAAAAATGGTGGTGGTGATGCCGGAATGAGTCCTGGAACTTCATGGGAACCTTTTGCATTAACCAAGAATGAATATAATGAGTTATGGGAAGCAATTGAAAGAACAGACCCCAAAACCCTTTCAAATATAGCGAGATATACTTTGGTTAAATTCAAACGTGATCATGAACTTGAAAATATCCATGATCAACTTAAATGGCTTAAAAGCGCGTGTGACAAACATGGGGAATGGTATTTTAGTGAACAGGCAAAAAATGGCGCATAACAAGGCGTTTAAATCGGAGCAAAGCTGCTCGGACGCGCATAAAGCGGCGCGCCGTTTAACTGGTCGTTAGAGCTATAAAAAGAAAAATGGATATACTCACGAAAAAACAGAAGGCGCTTTATGATTCATTCTATGAATCAACACATCATAATGAGCACCTTGATTCAAAAACTGAAATACTTATTGGGCTTTCTGCGGCTATAGCAATGGGCTGCGAGCCTTGCACATTATATTATTTACAAAAAGCAAAACAGGCAGGTGTTACTAAAGGTGAAATTTCTGAAACACTTGCAAAGGTAATGGCTGTGGCAGCCGGACAAAAACGCTTACAGTTTCAGTGTGTAATTGATAAATATGATATTGATATATAATTATTTATGCGCAAGCTCTAAAAATGTATAACGAGACGTAGGGTCTCGTTAATTAAGCTGTTAACCAAATCAATCGAGCACAAATGGGATCAACTAAAAAAGAGAGCATATGCAAATTATTGAAAGGTATCGAAACTGGTGATCCGGCATCGGTGTCAGTTGTTAATGAAGCAAAATATATTCAGCATAATCCACAAACACATGAAGGAAGTGAAGGTTTAGCTACTTTATTTAAACGTTTATCCAAAACATCACCACGAGTAAACATCGTTAGAGTATTTGAAGATGGTGATTTTGTTTTTGCTCACACTGAGTATGATTTTACTGAAAGAAATATAGGCTTTGAAATATTTCGTTTTGAAAACGGGCAAGCTGTAGAGCACTGGGATAACATTCAAAAAAGAAAGGGGCCTAATGTTTCAGGTCACTCAATGGTTGATGGCGTTGCCGAAGCAAAAGATCACTCTGAAACAGAAAGGAATCGAAAGATCATTCAATCCTTTGTCGAAGATATACTGATCAAAAGGGATATAACTAAATTTTATAATTACATTCATCGAGAGAACTACACTGAGCACAATCCAGATATAGGCGACAGTTTAATAGAATTACAAAGTATTCTGTCTGTTGGTAATAATGATAATGACGCAATTTCTAGTCAGTATAAAAAATGTCATCGATTATTAGCAGAAGGAAATTTCGTTCTCTCCGTATGTGAAGGGCACTCCAAGAAACTTCATTCATCCTTCTTTGATCTTTATCGCCTTGAAGAAGGGAAGATTGTAGAACACTGGGATACAAAAGAAGAAATTCCCTCACGAAGTGAGTGGAAAAATAATAACGGCAAATTCTAATTATCTACAAGGCATAAGTTGTGCCTTCATAGTTGACGTAAGTTTACTTAAACTATTAATAAGAAGAGGTTTCAGCATGGAGAATACAAGTAATAATACAAGTAAGTTCTTGCCTATTTGGGTATGGATAATAGCGCTATTACAAATATTCTTAGTGCTCTTCTTTTCCGCTGGCACTGCTACGAATCCGGCGGATTTCATACCAGATGTAACAGAGCTAAATTAT
This sequence comes from uncultured Gammaproteobacteria bacterium, assembly GCA_942492025.1. Classification (GTDB taxonomy): domain Bacteria; phylum Pseudomonadota; class Gammaproteobacteria; order SZUA-229; family SZUA-229; genus JABDQW01. The sequence goes on from CALODJ010000006.1 coordinate 86,976, forward strand.
GTTACGCAACTATACATTACCAGAAACGTGACCGTGGCTTTAGGAATAATAGTTGCATTGATCATTAAATCTCATAAGGCGCTTTTATTAATACTCACTGTCAGGTTACTAACAGACATATCCGATGTTATTACTGTTTATGCATTCAATGTAGAAGTAATAAAAGAAAGCGTACCAATGGTTTTAGTGCTGCTAATTATTCCTGGACTCGTTGCTATTGGTTATTTATGGAAACGAATTAACCAATAGGCATGTAATTGTGCTAACTTTGGTGAAAATCTGGCTAACAAATAGCTCCAGCGGACAATTTAAAGCGTCACTTGTTTTGCTTTCGCAAAAACGCGCCCATTTAAATTGCCGCTGAGCAAGGCGTTAGGTATTTAAAAGAATCGAACAAATGATTTGGAAATTAGCTCTAGTTTTATTCGCCATAGGAGGCATAAGCCACATAATATTTGGCATCGTATATGTCACTGCTAGCGAATTTATGCCATATCATGCGCAAGCCTTAAATGTTGATTGGAATAGACTTGGTGAAAACTACAAAGCCCTGTTCCTCGCCTTAATCAGGTTAGCAGGAGCCGGAGGGTTAGTAGCAGGCCTCGTTAACTTGACCCTTATAAGCTATCTCTACCATCGCGTCGAAGCTAGGCTAATTTGGCTTTTAATAGCTTCTAGCCTAACTTTTCAGTCTATGACGAATTATGTTGTCTACTCCGTTTATATGAATACACCCGGAGACCCCCCGCTACTGATGGTAAGTATTGGTTCAGTAACTTTTATCATCGCCACCATATTGCTATTAGCAGGCTTTCGAGGTCAACATGCCTAACAATGGGCTTCACCGGATTCGCTCACTTCGTTCGCTCTCCGGTGAGCCCGGGCGTTATAGCCGTATATGAGAATAAGTACTGTAATAAGACTACAGTATTTCGGACTAGTGATAATGCTTATTTCATCCGGTTTTATTTTCGGCGATATGGGATTGATAGTTGGTGTTTTTCTCTTATTTACAGGGCAAGTAGCAATATTTTATACATTGTCATCAAAAACTTGCCCATCTTGTGGAAACAATATTTTATCTATGAGCCCAAAGCAGCAGAAATACTCAATGTCTTATCAGTCCGCTTTGTTAAACGTTATTGCGGGCAGGTGTAGTATATGCAAGTCAAGGCTATAACAAATCACTCAGCCGGACGCTACGCCCTAACGCGCTTCACGCCCGTTAGCTCAGGCGTTATGTTTTAAAGAAGTACACTGCCTAAATAAATTTAACATAGGACTACCTAATGGCCGAAATGAGTTTTACGCTTTATGTCAAATCAACCATTCCCGATAAACAAGAACGGTTAGATCAGCTTATCGACATTATTGGTGAGCAAGGAGGGGAAGATTGGACGATCATTCGGCCAATGATGAAGAACATCATTAGTGAAATTGCCAGAGAAAACGCCGACAGACTATTAGACGAACTCATTAACAGCCTAAATACAGATGGATATGGGGCTGAAGACTTCACTCTTGACTATCCAGGAAAATATCAAAAGTCTGGCTACCTGGCATTCAACATGCTTTTTGGATCAACTGGCCCTGAGAATACACGAGCTGTTGTGAAATTATTTGGTGGACTTGATGAATCAGTTGACGCCCGAGGTTATCTAATTGGTGATGAGGATCCTTGGGAGGTTTTTTATCGGCAGATTGAGGATGAGATCTTGATGAAGGAATGCGTACCGGATGAAGACTTTGATGCGGATTGTGAGGCGCTAGAAACCGGCGTATACGCGTGGTGGCATAAAGGCTTGCCATCTGATATCAATGAAGGATATTTAAATGACAATGATCTGGATGATGTACACATCTCTTTTATGGGCGATTTTCAACGAGCTACCCGCGAGAAGATGGAGAAAATAGCCGAGGAGTATGGCGCAAATGTGCAAAAAGCTATAGACGATGAGACGATGTATTTGGTGGTAGGCGCAAACACTGAAAAACCGGTACTTTCAGATGCCAGAGACATGGGCATAACTTTGATTAATGAAGACCAATTTTACAGTGCTGTTGAGGAGTAAGAAGAACTTATGGGCATTAAGTCACCTAAAAATTGCTCTGCAAGAAGAACATAACAATAGGCTCCAAGGGACAATCCACTTCGCTGCGCGCACCTGAGCACAGGCGTTATGTGTAAATAATATGGAAATATACGAAAATAACAGAAATCATTTAAACGAATTCATCCAATTAAATGAGGAATGGATTTCAAAATATTTTCAAATAGAAAAGTCCGACATAGAGCTAGCTAATGACCCTTCTATTATTATTAATAATGGCGGGTATATATTTAGCTTAGTTGAAAATAATAATGTTGTGGGTGTTTGCGCCCTATTCAATGAAGGCCAAGGCACATATGAGCTTGCCAGAATGGTTGTAACTAAGAATCATCAAGGCAAGGGTTATGGAAAAGCACTAATTACTAAATGCATTGAAAAAGCTAAAGAATTAAAAGCAAGAAGGCTATATCTAATATCTAATACCAAGTTAAAATCTGCTATTTCACTTTATGAGAAATGCGGCTTTAAGTGTACTAAAACCGGCCAACACCCTGTATATTCAAGGGCTAACATTGAAATGCAATATGAGAACATATAACAAGGCGTCTAAATCGCTGTGAAAAAAAACGCACAGCTCGGGCGACCAAAAAGCGGCTCGCCGTTTAACTTGTCGTTATGTGTCACAAACGGAGAATTAAGTGTCAGGAAAATATCCAGATAGAATTAAATCTCTTCCGCTTTATGATGGGCGTTTTGACGCATACCAACTAGAGGCAAGAGATAGTGATGTTCTTTTCGCATCATACCCCGCAGGAACTTTTATTCCTCCCCATACTCATGACACTGACAATCATGGCGTCATCACACGTGGAGAGCTAATACTAAGCATGAACAGCGCAGTCAAAAGAGTGTCTGTTGGTGAGTGGTACCATGTACCTGCAAATGTTGAGCACTCTGCTACGTTTGAGGTGGACGCAGATGAAATAGAATTTTGGTTCTATGAAAACACATAGCAAATCGTTAAACCAGATCGGCGCAAAAGACGCGCCTCCCGGTTAACTCGGTCGTTATGCATCCATGAGGGCTAAAAATTGGAACCCATTTCTGTAGAGTTTCCACTGCGTGGAGATTGGACGGCATACCACACACCTGCTGAAAAGGTGCCCAGTCATGGTGTTGATTTATTGGGCCAAACATATGCCTATGATTTCCTTCGTATTGACTGGCATAAAGAAGGGTTTATATTTCATCCCAAATCGACACTGCGTTATTTTACAATTGGTGTATATGTAAAAGATTGCTTCGGGTATGGAGAGCACATATACAGCCCAGTAAACGGTGAAGTAGTGGTAGCAAAAGATGGTTTAAAAGATCATCGTTGGCTCCATCCAATTATAGATCTGCTAGCTGTTCATGCCAGAGGTACATATGTTAGCTTGAGTAGGAAGCCAAATCTCCGCAAAGCCATAGGTAACTACATTATTATAAAAATCGAAGGAATTGAGGCTTATGCCTTTTTTGCTCATGCTAAGAAAGATTCAATAAAAGTAAAGGACGCTGAAAAAGTTACTTGCGGTCAACTCTTGGCAGATGTTGGGCATACAGGGAATTCAACTGCACCTCACTTGCATTTCCACATAATGGATCGAGTCGATTTATTAAATGCGAAGGGATTGCATTGTAACTTCATAGAGTACGAATCATTTTCTAATGGCTCGTGGATAAGCAAAAAGAACGATATGCCGGAAAAACGAGAACGGGTCAGAGTCAAGTAGTGCATAACAATCACATACGCACGGACACAAAAAAAGCACCGCTCGTCCCTCGCGCGGCAACTTTCTGCCGGTGATGTGAGGCGTTAGTTGCTATGAAAAAAATTGAAAATCGAATGGATTATACGAATTAATCCGCAAAAAGATCATCCTAGGAGATATGATATGGCTGCATATTTGCTCATAGCGATAGTTATTATAAGTGTAGGTATCTGCTACTACGCTGCCAAGCGTCGCGGGCTTAGCAAACCCTACTGGATTTTTATGGGAGCTTTATTTGGCCCGCTGGCGATTCCTTTCGTCTTTCTGGCAAAATCAAAGCGCACAAATAATGATGGTGCACATTAAATGCTTGTGCAACTAACATGCCTCTTCACACGGATTCGGCGGCTCACGCCGCCTCACCGGTGAGAGGCGCGTTAGGCATCCAATATAGCCATGAAGATCAGACACTTTCTTTACAATTCATTCCTAATAGAAAATGGTAAGAACAAAATTGCCATTGACCCGGGACAATATTTCTCGATTTTTAATTTTAGTAGTCTAATTCCAAAAACAGAATGGAAAAGTATTACGCACATTTTAATAACCCATGGTGACCCTGACCATCACTGGCAATCTGATCGTGTAGCGGAAGCTAGCAATGCGCCAGTTGTATGTGGAAAAGATTTAGCTAAAGTCGAAGATGGCAAAACACTACTAGTAGATCCTCGCGGTAAAGAATTGACGTCCTGGGTACCGTTTAAAAATGCACATCCGTTAGATATTGGAGAGTCCGTCATTTTAGGTGATGTAGAAATTGAAGCAGTCATGAGCGTACATGGCCCTATCAGTGTTCCAATCCTGTGGTTCAGAATAAAAAAGCAACCTGGGCCAGGAGAACGAGTTGGCGTTGGTTCTGTAGGTTTCAAAATTACACTAGATGGTAAAACTATTGTGAATCTGGGAGATTCAATTTTACTAAAGGAATGGACAGGATTAGAACCGGATGTACTGATGCTTCCTATTGGTGGGCTGGGTGATAATACGTGGACAATGGATGTATCCGATGCACTTGAAGCTGTGAAACTCATAGCACCAAACAAGGTTATTCCGTGCCATTATAACGTTCCATTTTTGTGGATAAAGAATATCGCCCCAGCAGACGATCAATTGTTCAAGCGTGAAGTGGAGAAGCTGGGAGTTGAATGCAGTATCATGCGGTATGGTGATGAGATTGAATTATAATGTCCAACAATTCATTCAAGTTCGCCCGCAAAAAGCGCGGGCTGGGACCTCGCTACTCGCCCGGCCCCTTAATTCAAACGTTAGGGGCATAAGGAGATAAATTTGTATAAAGCAGCAGAACAAGAAATAAACAAAGGTCTAAGCCCTTTTGCTCGCTCTGTAATCGCGGTATTTTCTGCTCTATTTGGTCTAATCATGATCTTCACTGCGCCGCCAACAGAAAAAGCAATTTACTTTTTCGCATTTGGAGTATTTTGTTTTTTAGTTACATTTGCGAGTGTAACCAAAGGAAAAGCGCGGCAATTTGTTGGCAGCATTATTGGGTGTGTACTTTTTGCATTATCCGTTTGGTACATGTATACACAACTCACAACAGGTCCAGGAATATCCGGCAGTCGCAGTCAACCATCTATAGTGAATTCAATATCTTTCTTTATAGCATTCGGTATTCCTGGTATTGGTTATGCGATAAGAACAAAGTTTGGTAAGAAAAGTGCCAATAATAATCAAGATCCCTAACAAGGTGCTGAAGTCGCGACCTCCCTGCCGGTCAGCCGCTTAGCTTGGCGTTATGCACAAATGGAAGATCGATGGAAGAAATTGCGGTTGAATTCCCACTAAAAGGCGAGTGGACAGCGGGAACAACGCCAGGCTATAAAGTACCAAGCCATGGAACAGATTTACTGGGTATGACATATGCCTTTGATTTTGTGCGGCTTGACTGGAATAGAAAAGGAATTCACCTACACACTAAAGGAGCGTTTCAGTACCTTTTTGGAAGCGTGGGGCTGGAGCATTGCCCCGGATGGGGGCAAGGAATATACACCCCGTTTAGAGGAGAGGTTGTTGAGGTAGTAGACGGTCTTGTTGAGCCGAAGGGATTAAACTTTTTCAAAGACACCTTTCGTGTATTGCTGAATGAAATCACCTTTTCCTCAAAACGATTTCTCAGAGACTATCGGTCATACTCTGGCAACTATATTGTCCTAAAGGGCGAGAATTGTTTTGCGGCATTTGCACACATTAAAAACGGTAGTATTCTAGTAAATGAAGGAGAAATGGTAGAGACAGGTCAACTGCTTGCTCAGGTTGGTCATTCGGGAAACTCTGGCGCGCCTCATTTGCATTTTCAACTCATGGATAATCGAGACATAACTAAAGCAAATGGGTTGCCGTGTTGTTTTACCAAATATGAGGTTTATGAAAATCAGGAGTGGAAAAAAGTCGCCAATGGTATTCCCCAGCGCTGGCAGAAAATAAGGGCAACAAATGCATAACAAGGCGCTCAGCTCGGACGCAAAAACGCACCGGCTAGCTAAGCCGTCATATGCATTGTTTGCACACACGAATTATCATTGTTATAAAGTATGTGATCTTATGAGTTTCGACGAAAAAACAGACCAAATGAATTGGAAAGATGAATTTATTTGGATAGGAATATCTGGCGTTTCAGGATTAATACAATGGCTTTTATTTACCTATTTTGAGAAATTTGAAGATGTCAGCCATATCACGCTTCTCTCTTTATCGATACTATGCTTTTATATACTTAGTATTTTATTGAGAGTACAGAATTACAGGGGGAAATTTAGGACAGGTAAAACAGCGTTTTCCGAAAAGAACCTAAAGTGGGCATTTCCTGTATTAGGGTTTTTAATTGGTATTGCGCTTTTGGTTTTCTAGGTTTATTAGTACGTGTGATAAAACATATAACAATTAGCTAAAACGGACGTAAAAAACACGCCGCTTAGCATGGCGTTAGAAGCCTGTAAAACTAGAGGATGTTATGAGCCTAAGTAGAAGAGTATTTATAATATTATTGACTTGCATCTCGTGCATAGGATGCGATCAGGGTACAAAAATATATGCATCAGAGTATCTGCCAAAAAATGAAATGTTTTCATATTTTCATGATATTCTGAGGATTGGTTACACAGAAAATGTAGGAGCCTTCTTAGGTATAGGTAGCGACCTTCCTAGTGAATATCGGTTCTGGCTGTTTGTTGTTATTGTAGGGTTCTTCCTTGGTGGGCTTTTTATTTATCTCGTTACTAATGCCAAGCAAAGTTTGTTGCCGTTTGTCGGTTTCTCTTTAGTGTTTTCTGGTGGTATTAGCAACTTTTATGATCGAGTATTTAATGATGGAGCGGTGGTGGATTTTCTAAATGTCGGGTTGGGCCCACTCCGAACTGGTATATTCAATATTGCTGATGTTGCTATTATGGCTGGCATGGCTACTGTTATATTTGCTTCATTCAAGGTTCGTTGTTCAGTTGAGAAAAATGCTTCTTACAAATAGCTCCAGCGGACAATTTAAAGTGGCACTTGTTTTGCGTTCGCAAAAACGTGCTACTTTAAATCGCCGCTGAGCAAAGCATTATGCCCCTAGACAACGAAAAATGAGGCGAAAATGATGGCGGAAGAGCACCCGAACATCGCCGTATTAAAGCGATTCGACCCCGCAAACGTAGCCGAAACCGTGGACGTTCTTGCGGAAGACGTGATTTGGCATTATTACAATCCTCGACTTCCGGATCTTCATGGTGACTATGTCGGACGTGCCGGGATACAAACCTTCTTCGAGAAACTGAGGCTGCTGGCTGGCAGTGCTTTTAAGATCAACACGGTCTCCGTCACTGCTGTCGGAGATGAGTTGGTTGTCGTCCATCGCAAGCAGGTGATGAACCTAGAAGATCATCATATAGAAAGTGATGTGGTTGTTGTATGGCGGATCGTGGATGGACGTATTGCGGAGGTCTGGGACATCCCTTCTATTCATGCTGCGCCTACTTCACAGGTATGACAGCACTCAGTCCATAACAAGGGCAGGCATGCAGGACTTGTGTCGCTTCGTAACCCAAGCCCATGCTGCCGGCGTTAGCTGTGTGAGGGGAAAATGAAAATTACATGGAAAATATCAATTGGTGCTGTAGCGATATTCGCCGTTTTGGCGTTTTTGTCCTCCAGTGTCAAAAGGTCATAGAGCAGAATGGAACTGGGAGATACACCCCAAGGAACAGGGGCAGCATAGATTGCACCTGACATTAACAGCACTACTTGAAACTGATGGGCGTAGCACTCCACGTGCAATCAGAACATTTAGTAAAAATATAGAAGTTAATGTTACAACGACACAACAAATCGGGATATTCGTTAAGAATAATTGGCAATGGCTATGGGCGGCGATCCTGGTTCCAATTGCAGGATGGCTATGGAAACGAAGAAAGAAACAGCTAACAAACACATCCAGCTGGCAGCAAAAAGCGGCGCTCCTCGTTCCTCGTCGCTCTGCTTTTCGTTGCCGCTGATATGAAGCGTTAAATGCCAGGAAAGCTTATCCCATGAAATACGTCAAATTGGTCTTCTTGTCTCTGCTTGCTCTTTTGCCTGCGACCGCATTTGGCCTTTATAAACCACTCCGTATACTGCTCCCGGAAACATTTGGAGTCATTTGCGACCAGAATGTATGTGTAGACTATTCTGCTCAACGAGAAACCGCGATAGCTCTCTTTAATGCTGCGAGAGAAACTCTGAGAACAAGACATGGATTAATTATCGGCAGTCCGAAAATTATCTTTTGTAGTACAGAAAAATGCCAAAGTACATTTGGTCTTGGAAAGAAGGCGGGTTTCACGTTTGGCGCCTTTGGTATCGTAATTGCACCGAGAGGATGGAAGGAATACTATGTGGCGCATGAGCTCATTCATTACTGGCAGGCTGAGAACTTCGGTAGCTTGGTGCTTCTAAATGGTGAGCCCTGGCTTATTGAAGGAATGGCATACGCGCTTAGCAATGACCCAAGAAAGAAGTTACATGAGCCGTTCGACACCTATCGCCATAGGTTTTCCGTATGGCATCGCCTTAATGAGGATATTCCGCTCAGAAAATCGGTTGGGGACGTTCTTTGAAAATGGCATTTAACAAGGCGCTTCACCCGACCTCCTTCGTCTGTGTGTGAGCTTGGCCGTTAGGCATTTAAAAACATACCATGGAACAGTTGACCGAATATATAAAAGACCAAATATGGCTTCTTGAATATCCTGTTCGATTTGGAGGAATGGATTTATTTGGACGTACAACATTTATAAAATTAGAAAACGGAGATTTAATCGTTCATGATCCATGCAAAATAAATGATTTGGTAAAAAGCAAAATCGATGAAATCGGAGTAGTAAAATACATCATTGCACCCGGTTCATATCATCATTTATTTGTTACAGACTTTCAACAGCACTATCCAAAGGCAGAAACATTCTTATGCCCTGGGTTAGAGAAAAAAAGACCAGATATTAAATTTGATTGGATTCTTGGCAACAGATCAGACCATAGATGGAAAGATACTATAGAACAAGTTTTCGTATCTGGGACAAAGCATATATGGGAAGTTGCTTTTTTTCATAATCCGTCGAAGACACTCATTCTCGTCGATCTACTGGAAAATATTGGTGACAATTATCGACACAAAGCAAGTCTGTTACTGCAGTTCTGGTGGAAAGTAATATTTAGAATGTGGAACAATCCAAAGGCGGCCCCAGAATATCAAATGGGATGGGGAAATGAAAGAATGGTAAAAATTGCTTTAGAAAAAATCCTTAGTTGGGATGCTGAAAGAGTTATTATCGCTCATGGTGAAAACATTGAAGGAAAGGTAAATAATACACTTTGTACAGCATGGAAAAAGGTACTTAATACCTAACATGGCACTCCAGTTGATTCACAAAAGCGGCGCTCCTATCGTCGCCCCACTTTTGTTCTCAACTGAGCTTAATCGTTAGCGTTTCAAACTTAAATAGAACTAACCATAAAACAGAAAGAATGAAGAAACATTATTTATATTTGGCATTAGGCTTATTGTTTTCCACTTCTGGTGCTCTGGCTGAAGAGAATGGAGAATTTCTGATAATGAAATTTTGTGCCAGTTGCCACGTGCTTGAAGGAAAACCAACTATAGCGCCCCCAATTTTTGCAGTAAAGATTCATGTTAAACGAGCTTATACTAGCCGTGCTGCATTTGTGCAACGAATTGTTGATTGGGTTGAACATCCAGATGAAACAATTGCTTTGATGCCTGGCGCAGTTAATAGATTTGGTGTAATGCCAAAATTACCTTACAAAAACGAAGATGTGAGAAAGATAGCAGAATATATATACGATACAGATTTTAAAGTGCCAGAATGGTATCGGAAACATTATAAACAAAAGCATGGCGTTGAACCTAATCATTAATTTAAATAAGATTCCAAATCGTTCAAGCGTGGCCTCCGCTTCGCTGCGGCCGCTTAACACGAACGTTAGGTATACAAATGAGCAACATTGAAATATTTAATAGTTTTGCAGAAGCATTCGAAGATGCGGTGAAAGATGACAACTGGATTAGGCTTGAAAAATATCTTGCAGAAGATGCAACGTATTTGAATGTTGGCGGTCCGGATCAAAAATGTAAGGGTCGAGATGCAATCATTGCCTTTCTGAAGTCAGACGTCTCGAAAACTGATAGGCGATTCGATACACGTAGTCTTATTGCGCTCACTCCACCAGTTGCAGATGGGGAGCGTCTTGCTCGGCAATGGTGTTGCACTTATACATTAGCTGAGGCACCTGATCTTGTCGTAAATGGTGAGGCGAGATATCTCTTTGAGAACGGTCTCATAAAAGAGATTGAAGAAGAGGTAACGAGAGATTCTATGCAGAATGTCGGGGAATGGATGGAAAAGTATGGTGGCAGACTACATGCCTAACAAGTCAATTAAGTGCGCACACAAAGAGCGTGTGCTGGGCGCTGCGCGCTTTATCTGCCCCCATAACTCGAATGTTATACATGAAATTTGAGTGCATTATGAAAAGAATCTTATTGGCTGGATCAACGGGTTACTTGGGAAGCTATATTGCAAAGGAACTTCACAAAAGACCCTTCTTTTTTAGAGCGATTGCTCGAAGCCCTGATAAGCTTGAGAAAAATGGTATTAAAGCAGCCGAAATACTTAAGGCAGAATTGACTGATCCAGATTCCGTCAAAGAATGCTGCAAAGATATCGATGTAGTTATTTCAACAGTTGGCATTACAAGGCAAAAAGATGGGCTTACCTATATGGATGTAGATTATCAAGCCAATATGAATTTGCTGAAAGAAGCGAAAAAAAGTGGAGTTAAGAAATTTATTTATGTTTCAGTCCTAAATGGTGAAAAGCTTAGAAATTTAAAAATATGCGACGCAAAAGAAATGTTTGTTGAGCAATTGAAAAAGTCAGGGATAGATTATTGTATTGTCCGCCCAAATGGCTTTTTCTCTGATATGTCAGAATTTTATAACATGGCAAAAAGGGGGCGAATATATCTTTTTGGAAATGGAGAGTTAAGATCTAATCCAATCCACGGTGAAGATTTGGCAGTTGTTTGCGTAGATGCGATCGATATGTCTGATAAAGAAATTCAAATTGGTGGCCCCGAAACACTCACTCAAAATGAGATTGCATCGATAGCCTTTGATATTTTAGGCAAAAAACCGAAAATAACTCATATTCCGGATTGGGTAAGAGTTGCAATTCTTAAGTTGGTAAGATTACTTACTGAAAGCAAAGTTTATGGACCTATTGAATTTTTCATGACAGTCATGGCGATAGACATGCTTGCCCCTGAATATGGTAAACACACGTTAGAAGAATATTTCACGATTTTGAACAATCCCAATGTATAACAACCGCTTGCACACGGATCACAATAAAACTGCGCTCGTCCCTCGCTCCGCATTTTGTGCCCGGTGAAGCGGGACGTTATGTTTATAAAGAAAAAACAATAGGGAGAGCGTAATGAGCAATGAAACTGTGAGAGGAGTTCATTGGAGTTTTTGGTGGGTAAGTGTATTTGCACTACTTTGGAATGCTGGTGGAGCGATAAATTATCTTATGCAGACAAACCTAGAGTTTGTCTCTACGCTACCTGAAACGCACCGCGCAATAATAGAAGGCAGGCCAACATGGGCTACCGGAGGATTTGCCATAGGTGTTTTTGGTGGTGTAATTGGATGTCTACTGCTTTTACTTAGAAAATCAGTCGCATACTATATCTTTATCATTTCTTTGTTAGGTATTATTATTACAATGATACATACGATCAATGTAGCCAGTTCAAAAATCAGTTTTAGTGCTGGTGAAACCGTTGTGATGATTTTGCTGCCATTAATTGTTGCCGTTTTATTGATATTGTATACAAAATTGGTTATGGGTAAGAACTGGGTTAACTAATGTCTATATGAACGGGAAACATAAAAAGATGCGCCAGCTCAACTCCCTTCTGTCGTCTGGGACCGCTAAACAGCGTCGGCCCCTTAGCCAGGCTTTATATGAATTCTAAGGAGAAGTAATCGTGATTAAACATCTTTTATTAATAGCTATTTTAATCTTCTCAAATAATACACTAGCAAATGACGATTGGGAGTATCAGGTTATTTTTCTACCTGGCCCAGCAGCTGGCGCGAAAGTTGTTCAACAATCTCACGGTGGTTATCTAGATACAACAAAAACAGACATACTTAATAAACTTGCTACGAAAGGCTGGGAACTGGTTTCTGTTTCTGCAACATCTGGAGAGAATCATGCTGTTTATCTCCGTAGAAAGAAATAGCAAACAACATATAACAAATCGCTCAACAACGGACGCTCCTAATCGTCGCGCCCATTAGCTCATCCGTTATGTTCAAAATTATGTAAATCTATGATTAATCGAGCAGCAGTAATACTCAGGTATAAAGAGCCAGCAGTTGCATGGATAAATGAGGCGGATCCGTTCAATGACAATCCAGGAATCTCTATCGAATCCGCAAATGAGGAACGAACGGTTTATCTGATTAGAGATAGAGACGCAGATACTCCGGCAGATGTGGAGGAGTGGATAAAACTCAACTATGACGTTCTCTTTGAATCTGAACTCGATGGCTGGTACACAGATGAAAGACTGTGGCCAAAAAATCGAAGCATCAAACTATTTCGTAAATGGTTTGATGTAGAGTGTCACACTGTAATAGTGGATACTGTTGAGTCACCTATTGAAGACGATCAAACATAACAAACACATCAAATAAGCCTCACCCTATCGGGCTCGGCGCCACACAGCTTAAACGTTATGTGCAAGAAGAAAATATGGGTAGAAAAATATTATGCCAATAAACATAGACAATTTATCAGAAGACGAATTGATAGAATTAAATCACAAAATTGTAGAGCGTCTTAAGTTTTTAGAGAGCCTGCACGCTCACAACGACATGATGCAATTTAGCCCCGGTGAACAAGTCTCTTTTGAACCCCCTGGCAGAGGTAGACAGATTGGCACGCTTGTCAAATTTAACAAAAAGACAGTTACCGTGATTACTGAAACTGGGCAGAAATGGAATGTGTCGCCCCACTTGCTAAGCAAAGTAAAAAATGTAAAGGCAAAAACCAAAGCTACAGGTCAGGTTATTGATTTACGTGGCAAGAAATAAAGCACATAACAAGTCATTTAAAACCGCAGGGCAAAAAGCGCCCTGCTCAGACGCCGCATAAAGCGCGGCGCCACTTAATTCTATCGTTATGCGTATGAAGAAGATAGCTACTCACAAAACACATACACGTAATCACAAACCAGGGGGGATTGATATCATGACAACGCAAACATCAGATATTCACTCTAGCATCCGTGCGCTTTCAGATAACTTTGAGTCAACTTTCTCTACCGGAGACGTAACTAAGATAGCTGGGTTTTATACAGAGGACGCCATGTTATTACCGGCAGGATTCGATTTTGTCAGAGGCAGACAAGATATTAAAGAATTTTGGCAATCGGCCATAAACATGGGTATAAAATACATCAAGATCGATATTATAGAAGTAGAACAGCATGATGATACAGCGATTGAGATGAGTAACTACACCCTCGGTGGTCCGGATAAACAGGTGATCGACGCAGGTAAAGGCATTGTGATATGGAAGAATACGGGTGATGCTTGGAAGATGTATCGAGATATTTGGAATAGTAGTTTAGATCAACAATAAATCTGAGAGTTTGAGTCTTGGTTAGTGTATTCTCACGGCAAAAAGCGCATAATAATTCGTCCAACTTGTCCCATAAAAACGCCGTTTCGCTACGCTACACTCTACTTTCGCGGCCAAGTTAACTCAAGCGTTAGAGTACTTAGGGATAACACTATGTCAGATGATGACAATGACGAGCCAATAGAAAGTAACAATGTGAAAAAATCAATCTCTCTAAAAGCGAACGTAATGATTTAGCCATATTTACTTCGCTACTTGTTAAACAGTATGGTGGTTAGTATGGGTAAAGCATTTGACAGTATTAAACAGGGCCTTGATGAAGCACTGGAATTTTCTAAAGGTAAAAAGGGCAAGGCAGTTGTGCATGAATTTGCAGCAGTCGATGTAAAGAATATACGTGCCAAGGTAGGCATGTCTCAAAACGAATTTGCATCAGCTTTTGGTATTAGTGTTAGCACCCTTCGACATTGGGAGCGTAGTGACAGAACCCCTCATGGTCCTCTTTAGTCTTGCTTAACGTTGTAGCAAAGGAGCCAAAAGCTGTCCTGAAGGCATTAAGCAAGTGAATGCTAACAATACGCTCAACCAGACCGGCACAAAAGACGCGCCTCCTGGTTAGCTCAATCGTTAGGACTGTGGAAGAGAGATCTAAATTTCGAATGAATAATAGAACGCTATATGCGATTTTAGGTATACCGCTTACACCTGTTAGCCATACTGAGAAATTGGTATCAGCTTTAGGCGGTTTTGTAGCGATTCTTGGCATATCGATTATTAGCTATTGGGTAGTTGGCTCTCATACGGCAGCAATAATCGTAGCATCTATGGGAGCGTCCGCCGTTTTATTGTTTGCCGTTCCACATGGTCAATTATCACAACCTTGGCCGGTTTTTGGTGGACATATTATTTCAGCGATCATTGGAGTTGCCTGTGCCGACTTGCTTGCTAATGAAGTATTGGCTGCCAGTTTAGCGGTAGGTGCAGCAATTGGCGTCATGTATTACTTGCGATGCGTTCATCCACCTGGAGGCGCAACTGCTTTGTCTGCTGTCATTGGTGGTGAGGCAATAAATGAACTCGGATATCAGTTTGTGATAACGCCGGTATTAATAAATGTTCTGATCATCCTGTCAATCGGAGTGCTTTTTAACGCCTTGTTTCACTGGCGACGATACCCTTCTTTTTTACATGAAAAGACTAAAGTTAATGATAAAGCTCAAGTTTCTGGTATTGCACATGAGGATTTTGTTTATGCACTCAGTCAAATTGATTCATTCATTGATATAAACGAGCATGATCTTTTGCGGATATATGATTTTGTCACAAAAAAGTTACAGAATTCTTCGTTAACGCCAGAAAGCTTGGTTGTTGGGGGATGTTATTCCAATGGGAAATACGGGAAAGACTGGTCAGTACGTCAAATTGTTGATGAGTCTGAACAGAAAAACACAGTGGATGGGCTCATAATCTATAAAGTAGTTGCAGGCAATGGTAGGCGAAGCTCTGGCTATTCAACGAAAAGTGATTTTCTTTCTTGGGCAAAGCATAAAGTCATGCGAGATGAAGAAAACTGGAAACGAATAGATGATTCTACTCAACTCTTGCCCTAACAATCACATCCACTCGGGCGCCCAAGAGCACCACTCGCTCCTCGCTAAGCTTTTTTCTGCCAGTGATTTGAAGCGTTAACTATTTCTTTGAGAAGAACAACCAGAGGTTTGTAGACTATGGAGAATCTAGTACAATATTTGCTTGACGAAGCATCTCTTTGGGTGCCGAGAGTAATCGGAGTTGCGGTTATTTTCGTTGTGTTCTTTATCCTTGCGAAAATAGTAAGAAGAATAATCACTAGTGCCGCTGATAGATTGAATTTTGAGGGAGATCTCACTTCGATACTTGCACGCACAAGCAGTATTACCCTTATAATCTTTGGCTTTGTTACTGCGCTCGGAACGTTAGGTATTAATGTATCCGCGATAGTGGCCGGTCTGGGGTTGACGGGATTTGCACTTGGCTTCGCTCTGAAAGATTCTATTTCCAATCTTCTTTCTGGCGTCCTCATCTTGCTATATCGACCATTCCAGACAGGAAATCGTATAAGGATATCGGGCTACGAGGGCACTGTTATTTCTATTGACCTGAGATACACGGAGCTTGAGTCTGACGGGAATAAGGTTCTCATTCCGAACTCAAAACTATTCACGGATCCGGTCACTGTTCTTCAGTAGCGGCAATCGATAATTTTGTGATCCTGAGGAAAATAGCTAACCAGGCACTGCACCCGACCTCGTACGTCGGCGGGTGAGCTTCGCCGTTATACGGCTTGACTGTGTTGCGCTACGTGCTACGCTTCTCAAATGATAAAATCCTTCAAGCATAATGGCTTAGAAAGATTCTATACCTCTGGCAGTACAAAAGGCATCCAGGCTAATCATGCTAAAAAGCTTCAGATGCAGCTAGCTGCTCCGGACACTGCCCATCACATTGAACCTTGATATCCCGGGCTATCGGCTACACTTGCTCAAGGGCAGCCACAAAGGCATATGGTCAATTACCGTAAACGCAAACTGGCGCATCACCTTCGAGTTCTCCGACGTAAATGTTTATATTGTAAATTATGAGGACTATCACTAATGGCTATGCACAACCCGCCACATCCCGGCGAATTTATACAGGCTACCTATATGGAGCCTTTTGATTTAAGTTGCCGCTTTTTAGCTGCAAAGCTCAACGTAGCCGCCTCTACACTTAACAGGGTGCTAAGAAAGCAGAGTGGCGTCAGCCCTGAAAGCTGGTTGGCTATGCAGGATGCATATGATCTCTGGCAGGCAAAAAAACGTGTCAAGCTTGGCAGCGTTTACAAGGTTAATATTGATGCCGCATAAGTGCTCGTTCTAACCGTCGTTACGCTGTGCTTGTGTGTCATGACGAAAGACGAAAGTCTTTCTTGTTTTAGAGGCTTACAAACGAATTAAAGCGAACAAAGGTAGTGCCGGAGTGGATGCTCAAATTCTGACAGACTTTGAAGAAAATCTACAGGACAATCTCTATAAGTTATGGAATCGTTTGTCATCAGGCAGTTATCAGCCGCCCCCTGTATTACGCGTAGAAATACCGAAATCGGATGGTGGTGTAAGACCATTGGATATACCGACCGTTTCAGATCGTATAGCCCAAATAGTCGTGAAGCTGCAAATTGAACCAGAACTGGAAAGGCACTTTCACCTCAGCTCTTATGGTTATAGGCCGGATAAGTCAGCACATCAAGCGTTGTTGTCGGCAAAAAAACGCTGTAACAAACGCGCGTAGGTGTTAGACATGGATACCAGGGATTCTTTGACGCAATTGATCATGACCTGCTGATGCGGGCAGTGAATGTCACGTAAAAGAGACCTGGCATTTACTGTATATCCAGAGGTGGTTGAAAGCGCCGGTACAATATGCTGATGGACATAGGGAGGGTCGGCTGAAAGGAACCCCACAAGGAGGGGTCATTAGCCCCTTGCTTACTCGACCTAATTTGCCGGTGAGTAAGGCGTTATGTTTGAAAAAAAGCTATGATAATACGTGAAGTATCAGATAATGACTTCGATGAAGTCTGGCCTATATTCCATGAAATAATTTCAGCTGGTGAAACTAATGCATACCAACCAAATACAGCAAAAGAACAGGCGTTGAATATTTGGTTGAAAATACCTAGAAAAACTTTTGTCTGTGAAGAAAACGGAAATATTCTTGGCACTGACTATTTAAAAACAAATCAAGCAGGCCCAGGCGGCCATGTTTGCAATTGTGGTTATATGGTATCATCCCAAGGCAGAAGCTTAGCTACTGCCATGTGCGAGCATTCACAGAAAATAGCTAAAGAGCTTGGTTACAAAGCAAAGCAATGCAGTTTAACTTTGTCGCATCAAGTAATGGGGGGGGGCTGTAAGGCCGTGGTTAAAACTCGGCTTTGAAACTGTAGGAACACTTCCAAAGGCATTTAATCATCCTGCAAAAGGCCACGTTGATGCTTTGGTGATGTATAAGTGGCGATAAAACATAACAAATCGTCCAACCTTCCCGTTTTATACGCCGCGCCGCTTCGCTCTGCTTCGTATAAAACGGCCGGTTAACCCAAACATTATGTGCGGAAAAATGATTAGCGCTTTTCAGCTATGGAGTGTGGTTTGGTTAGAAATTTCTGAAAAATAGTCAGAAAACGACATTTTAATTTGAATTAATTTAACGAGGAAAAATACGGCATGAGTACAGGTACAGTAAAGTGGTTCGACGCAAGCAAAGGTTTTGGCTTTATCACTCCGGATGATGGAGGTAAAGACCTGTTTGTGCACCATTCTGAAATCCAGAGCGGCGGAGGCTATGCAACGCTCAATGACGGACAGAAAGTAGAATACGAGGTGGGGCAAGGCCAGAAGGGGCCGTGTGCAAACAAAGTGGTACCGCTCTGACTTTTTAGTCAGATCTATATACCTACGCAGCATCACATAATAACTGCTTCAACACCGGCAGGTGCATTAAACGCGCCTGCCGGTTAAGCAACCGTAAGAGCTATGAAGAAAAGTATTCCTGGAACAGATCTTGAATTCGAAATACCAGAAGACTGGTGGTTATTTTGCGACTTGAACATTAGGAATGTTAATGACTATAAGTATTATCCACATAACGGCTCCTTAAGAGAAACTGAGATTGCCAATATTACCCATATTGAACCACCAGCAAGAAATAACGGAATCCCGCCGTTCAAGAAGCATAAATTAGTTCCTATTTTACTAGCTTTTACCTCACCTGAGTGTGCTTTGCCGCCTGTAGAAGTAAGTGTAAACAATTCAGGGCCATACAAATACACGGTTACAAATGGCTATCATCGGTATTATGCTTCTCTAGCTGTTGGTTATACGATGCTGCCAATTGTTGTCACTCGAGCAAATGTATTATAAAGCTCTATAAGTTGCTCCTGTGTGACGCTTCGCGTTGACGCACTCCGTGCCACACAGCTCAAGCGTTAGTGCGCCAAGCGAAGCCAACGATGACGCACTGGGCGTCGGATCGTTTCATACTAGGTTGTACGCACGCAACTGAAGGGAGCGCCAGTCATGTTGAGGTTTGTGGTAGAACACATATCCCGGACAAAGTCGAGCTGGAACTGATATGACAACAGCTCTGGAAAAATGGCTTGGACATTTTGTTACGCTTCGCGCAACAAAACAACAGTTATTTGCGACGTTAGTATCGAAAGAACAATGAAAAAGAAAATTCTCGTCATTCTTGGGCATCCTGACACAGAGAGTTTTTGTGGCGCGCTCGCCAGAGCATATATCGAAAGTGCAACGGCTACGGGTTCTGATACTCGTGAACTGCAACTAGGTAACTTGAAATTCGATCCGGTTCTATGGAATGGATACAACAGTATACTGGAACTGGAACCTGATCTAGTCAAAGCTCAGGAGCTTATCCGGTGGTCAAATCACATAGTATTTGTTTATCCAAATTGGTGGGGAACGATGCCGGCATTGATGAAAGGATTTTTTGACCGAGCCTTCTTACCAGGCTTCGCATTCAAGTATCGTGAAAATTCAGCATTTTGGGATAAGCTGCTGTCCGGACGCACCGCGCACTTAATCGTAACAATGGATACACCGCCATGGTATTACCGTTGGATATATCGCAGGCCTGGGCACAACGAAATGAAACGTACAATCCTTGGGTTTTGTGGCATCAAGGTAATTAAAATAACGGAATTGGCTATTGTCAGGAACTCCACGTCCCAAACAAGGCAAAAATGGATTGAGATGGTTAAAGGGCTTGGGTCAAATGCCTAACAAGCACAACAGCGCCAACAAGTATAAGTGGTGCTTTAAAAAAATAAAAAGTGACGGATGGATTATTATTTGATCACATCGTTGGATTGGTCACTATTTAATCTCTCCGGAAACTTTAATTCCTTGTATCGTGCTCGGATCTTCTGCCTAGATTCCTCTCGGTCAAGTAGTTTCGCCTGTCCTGAATCAATCAATGAAATCCGGTGCGCTATTTCGTGATCCCAAGCGTTTTAGACTCCGCGATCTCTGGGCTCGTCCAGTCTGGCGATAGAGTCATGCGCTAATTCCGCTTGTGCTCCCTATGTCAGAGACATTACTTCGACACGAATTCTCTTCAATGCTTCAGTAGCCATAACACTCCCAAATTCAGTATCATGGCTGTTGTAGCGCTTGATCGAGCCCTTAGCAACTCAATCAAGTTCGCTCCAGCGAGGCCAGGCGGGCCGCTTATTTCAACCTTTAGCTGACTATCTAGTACCTCATGAAAGAATCAGAGTGGAAAAAGTTTAGAAAACTAAGAGAAATCTGCCTTGAGCGATTTTGCGAGCGCGTTCTTCAAGAAGCCGAAAGAATATGTAATTCGGACAATCAGTCAGCCCATCAAAGATATGGCAATTTATACGGTTTAATGTTGGATCGTGACGGATAATATTTTGGATAGCATATCAGCAGATGAATTCATGCTTGCCGCAATTGAAGAAGCTAGAGACAGCCTAAAGGAAGGCGGGATTCCAGTCGGGTCTGTATTAGTGCATCAAGGGAAGATTATCGGCCGGGGGCACAATCGAAGAATACAGGAAGGGAGTGTCATCAAACACGGCGAAATGGACGCGTTGGAAAGTGCAGGCCGGTTACCGGCGGCGACTTATCAAGAGTGTATTCTTTACACAACGTTATCTCCATGCCCAATGTGCAGTGGTGCAATTAGGCTATACGGAATTCCAAAGGTAATTATCGGTGAGAATGAGACATTTATTGGCGACGAAAGCGTTCTGCGAGACTCGGGCGTAGATTTCACTGTACTGCAACACCCTGACTGCATAGCTCTTATGATGGATTTTATACGTCAGTTCCCAGAAGAATGGAATGAAGATATAGGAGAATAGTAATGTGTTCGAGGTAAGGGTGGATACACAAGTTCGTTGAGCTGAAATGTGGGCTAGCGTTATACTGTGCGAAACCGCCTTCAAACTACTTTGTGTCGGGAGGAAACACCTGATGAATCATCATCGCGAGAAGGGCATGGAGTCACCCTGATCGTCACGCCATAAGTCCGTCACATCATGCGCGTTTTACTGGTTTCAGCGAACCGTGAGCACCTCCCAGATCCGATCTTTCCTCTCGGTCTGGCGTATGTCGCCGCTGCCGTGAAAATCGCAGGCCACGAACTAGCGGTGGCAGACCTTTGTTTCGGCCGCAGACCACTGCATGACCTGCGTAACCAGGTCAGCCGTTTCAAACCGGATGCCATCGGTCTGTCACTGCGTAATGTTGACAACGCCGCCTATCCACTCACAGTCGATTACCTGGCATTACACCGTGAAGTCGTCGACACCCTGCACGACCGGTGCACCGCCCCGGTGGTGCTCGGCGGCTCAGGCTTTTCGATCATGCCGCAGGCTTACATGTGCGCACTCAACGGGGACTGGGGTATAGTCGGCGAAGGTGAACGCTCTTTTGTCGATTTATTGCAGGCCCTGACCGATGGGCGCAGTCCGGTATCGATACCCGGTGTCGTGTCACCTGCACGGGCAACGGCGGCTGCAGATGGCCCGGTTGTGCAGCCGCAGCGCCCGCTGGACTGGGGGCACGGCCTGCGTCCGCTGCGTGCACCATTCGATTACGCCCGCTACATACGGCGCGGTGGTACCGGCAACGTTCAAACCAAGCGCGGCTGTGTTTTCAAATGCAGCTACTGCACATACCCGCTGCTGGAAGGCAACCGTTTTCGTGCGCGAGAGGCCGCCGACATAGTCGATGAAATCGACGAACTGCAACGTGATTACGGCCCGCACCCGATTTTTTTTGTCGACTCGATACTCAATTTCCCGTACGGGCATGTCGAGGCAATCTGTGAAGAAATCCTGCTTCGCGGACTCCGGCTACGCTGGAGTTGTTACGCCACGCCGGTCAAACTCGATCGCCGCCAGGCACAATTGATGGCGCGTGCCGGCTGCGAAGGCATCGAACTGGGGACAGACGCGGTCGATGATGAGCAGCTGGCGCGACTGGGTAAATCTTTCAACGCTGAAATTGCGGAACGCGCGAACCGCTATTGTGTGGAGGCTGGTCTTCGAGTCTGTCAGGCCATCATCTTCGGCGCGCCGGGTGAAACTGAAGCAAGTATACGCACCACCTGCCGCGCTCTCAGAATGATGAGGCCAACTGCGGTCGTCGCAATGACCGGTGTACGCCTTTACCCGGGCACGCCGTTGTCCCTGTCGCTGATCGAGCAGGGTCACATCGAAGCCGATGCTGTAGGGCTGCTGCCGACGTTCTATATTGAGCCCGCAGTCAGGGATTTTCTGCCCCGCTTTCTACAGCAGCAGGCCTACGAGGCTGGTAACTGGGTGCTGCCTGGACTCGTTGAACCGATTCAGTCGCGCACTCAACGCATTCTCCGTGGACTCGGTATTTCGGGACCGCTCTGGCGATTGTTTCAAAAGCCCTGGATGCAATGGCTCTACCGGGATCACTTCAGGCGCCCGAATACCAGTTGGGGCGAGCCGAATGCCTCAAAGCGCGTGACAGGCGTGCAGAATAAATGACAACAACTTGCCGATTGTGGTGGCGTAATTGCGCCCTGTTTGCCGATTCGAAGATCGTGGCCATCGATGGGATGGACGATCGTATTGCTCCTGCGGATGCAAACGTATGAAAGATTCGAGAATACATTTCCAGTCTCGAACTGTGACATCACAAGGCCGATCGTTGGGTCTACAACATTATTGAGGCTATTGGTGCAGGAGAGACGAAAAAAGGGTTGGGCGCCTGTTCGCCCGGTCAGCATCACCCCAGTGAAACAGTTGACCACAACAAACACCGACGGAAGTAAAGAAATGGCTTGCTGCTTCATTAGACAAGACCATAAGGCTTCAATTGAGCCCGCCGGCCGAACTACGACGATGTCTGCCCTGGCCGCGCTGTTCGAGCGACTGTCGAAAACTTCACCCCGCGTCAACATCGTACCTTCGAGGATGGCGACTACGTATTCGCCCACACGGAGTACGACTTCGCGAGTTCGAATATCGGCTTCGAAGTCTTCCGCTTCGAGGATAATCTGGCCGTTGAGCACTGGGACAACATCCAGCAAAGACAGGGGCCCCAACCCATCCGGTCATACCATGGTCGATGGGCCGACCGAAATAACTGAGCTGGACAGGACTGAATATAACCGACAAATCGTGCGATCCTTCATAGAAGAGATCCTTATAAATGGCAAATTCGATAAACTGAAAGACTACATCGATGACGAGCGCTTTACCGAGCACAATCCACGCATTGGTGACGGATTGTCGGCGCTGCATTCGGCGCTATCCGACCCCGCCTCTAACGCATGTATCACGATAGAATATGACAAAATGCATCGTCTTCTGGCAGAGGGGAATTTTGTGCTTTCGGTTAGTGAAGGCTATCTTAACGGAGTCCACTCCTCATTCTATGATCTTTACCGAGTTTCCCATGGCAAGCTTGTAGAGCACTGGGATACGACCGAAGCGATTCCCCCACGCAGCGAATGGAAGAACGACAACGGCAAGTTCTAAGGCTGGACTCAAACCATTGGTACAGTCTTCTTTAGATATCGAAGAAACACAGGAGCATACAAAGATGATCAAATTTGTTATGTGTATAACACGACACCCGGATATGACCCGCGAAGACTTCAAAGATTACTGGATGAATAAACATGGACCATTCTTCATGGAAAATGCGCGCGCTATGAGGGCCAAAAAATACGTGCAATCTCACACGCTAGATACTCCTTTGAATGAAGAATTGAGGAGTTCCAGAGGCATGATGCCGGAATATGATGGCGTCGCTGAGGTGTGGTATGAATCGGAGGAGGAGCTTGTGGAAGCACTGAGCTCACCGGAGGGGCAGAAATTAAGTGCCGCGCTGCTGGAAGATGAAGGAAATTTTATTGATCACTCAAAATCTTCGGCATTCATTGTCAATGAGCACGAGTTTTAAGCAGCTAACAAGTATATCCATGGTGCCTGCGGCCCTGTCACGCCTTTCACTGATGCAAAAGATCGCGCTAGTGCATTTATGGGTCCATGAATGTTCGGTTATTCAGCAAGCAGGTATTCAATGACCGCGTCCAGGTCTTCATCCACCCATTTCGACGTCGAGTTGTCCACCACTTCGCCCATATGGTCAGCGGCATAATCACCGTCGGGCAGTTCGCCGTATCTGAACAGATCAGCAAGTTCCTGCCTGCGCCAGTCACCTATACCGTCTTTCGAAGCGCTTATATTTGGCGCTGAAAGGTCTTCGTTACCCTGCAACCGGTTCTCCATTTTCAGCATACCGACGACATTGCGTGGCGTATGGCATTCGTTGCAGTGACCGAGCACATCGACCAGGTAACTGCCGCGTGAGCCGTCGAAGGTGACTGGTTTTACGACAAGATCGTTTAGTATCTTCCATATCCTCAGCGTGAACTGTGACAGGTACCACTCGAGCCGGTGCGGTGTGTTCTGCCTGCTGGCAGCAGGCTGACTGAACAGGTATGCTTTGATTGCAAGGATGTCTTCCCTGCTCATGTTCCGATAGGAGAGGTAGGGAAAGCCTGGATAATAGTGACGGCCGTCAGGTGCTATGCCCCGCGTCAGGGCCCGGATGAAATCTTCATCACCCCACTTTCCGATACCGGTTTCGTTGTCTGGTGTGATGTTGGGCGAGTAGAAGATACCGAATTCGGTATCCAGTTGGCGCCCACCTGCAAGGGGGGCGCCGTCCTTGTCCACATCAGTATGACAGGCATAACAGTTAGCCGCATGAAACAGGTAGCGTCCTTTTTCGATGGCGGACCGGTCTGGTCCGTTCTCATCGGCCGATGCGCCCATGGACATAAAGGCAAACAGGAGCAGTACGATGAGATGAAGCATAACTTAACTAATCGTCCTTCTTCTTGAACGATTTATGGCAATTACCACAGCTCCCCTTACCAAATTGCTTGAACGCATCCAGGCTGGCACGATTATCATCTTTTGCTACAACTGCCTTGAAAGTTGCAAATGCCTCTTGCGCCTTATCTACGCTTTGCTTGAATTTTTCCGGGTTATCCCAGACAGCGTCCTTGGCTTTAGTTTCGCCGAAGTCACTGCCTTCAGGGAACAGTTCGCCGACCCGGCCTAGCAGCGCTTCGAGTGATTTCATGTGCATATCGAGGTGGTCACTGTAGGGAACTTTCTCCTGCAAGATTGCCTTGATCGCCTTGTTGTGTCCCTTGATAGCTTCCATGATTTCATGGCGGTACTCGATGAAATCTTCTGATTCGTAGTCTTTTGCCTGCACGTGCAGGTTGATGGCTGTTGCCAGGTAGAGCCCAAGCAATAAACTGATACTGTTCTTCATTCGCGTGATCCTGTTTGTTGAGGTTTAGTTTGTCCGGGACAGGTGCGGGATTATTCCGACACGAGGTTAGCCCCTCTTAAGACGAGCATACTAAGGATACAATACAGATAGTCAACCATGTATTATCAAGGATAATGCATGGTTGAATCACGTAAATGATGATGTCAGGCTTTTAATTTGACATTGGCGCCAAAGTAGCTATATGCGGGCACACACTGCGGTAGTTCCTGGGCTGTTGTCAAACAGCGTAGATTATGCGGTGTACGATTGCTATTCCTGTTTTCTTCTTTACTTGATGTGATAAGGATCGACACCGGCTGGTGCATATTCACTCGAGCGGTTGAGTTTTAGGAATACACGGAGACACAGAATGAGTGACACGCATAGATATGCGATAACAGTGGGTGCCGTCCGGATTGGCGCATTTCTGATGTGTGCTTTTCTTCTGGTCAATGAATATGATGAAATTCAACTTAGTGAATTAATGCATTGTATTTCCTTATCTCTAATACACCATTGTAGAGAACATCTTTCAATGTGGCGTGGATGAATTCAGTTGACAATCATGGTCCTTATCAGCAGGCTTTTCTCATTGCCAGTTTGGGTCTGCTTTGAAGTATTTATTCCTTAGCTGGAACCCTTGTAAATTAACGGTTTTAGGATCGTGCCTTGCCAACAGGATTTAGTTTACTATGGCTATATGGTAACGTTTGCGGTCTTTGGGATATCCCGAGTATATTATCTGTCGCGTAACCGGCATATACATGATTGATATGTACAAATCTAACGAGCTAATGAACAGGACATGGCGATAAAGACTGCCGAGCCGGTTATAATGTCGCTAGGTCACAAACCTCGTGGGAGATAATTATGGAACTTGGAGCTTTCTCTTAAGGCTTGGCTGTGAAAGATGTCGAGAGATCGAAGCGCTTTTACGAGAAGCTGGGTTTTAGAGTGCTCGGAGGAGACCAATCACATAATTGGTTAATCATGAAGACTGGCGACCACACTATAGGACTGTTTCAAGGCATGTTTGATCAGAACATTCTGACCTTTAATCCCGGTTGGGATAGCGATGCTGGCCCACTAGAAAAGTACACGGACGTTCGTGAGTTAAAGCGCCAGCTAAAAGATCGTGGCATAGAAATGGTTTCAGAAGCGGACGAAAGCTCTACTGGCCCAGCTGTGCCCTTTATCCATTGTTTGAATGAGTACCCGTTTTAAGCAACAGATCTTTGAGCACTGTGCGTTGGCTGATCGCAGTCGATTGCTGGGTATGTTGCGGCAGACCCGGAATAAGAAGCAGGCTGAGCAGGCCAGGCAGAAATTATCCCAGGCGATAGAGCAGTCGATGCTGAAAGTTGAGCAGCGCATTCAAAACCGGCCGGCAGTGACGCTAAACCGGGATCTGCCTTTTTTTGATAAACGTGACGAACTCAAACAGGTCATCACGGATAATCAAGTCGTCATCGTCTGCGGTGAAACCGGCTCCGGCAAGACCACGCAGCTGCCTCAGATCTGCATCGATCTGGGCCTGGCCGACAAAGGCAAGATCGGCCACACCCAGCCGAGAAGGCTGGCGGCACGTTCTGTCACCAATCGCATCGCCGAAGAGCTGAATTCGCGTCCGGGTGACGTTGTCGGCTACAAGGTCCGCTTTACCGACACCACGCAGCCCGGCAGTTATGTGAAGCTGATGACAGACGGTATTTTACTCGCCGAGATCCAGAACGATCGCTGGCTGAATGAATACCAGACATTGATCATCGATGAGGCACACGAGCGCAGCCTGAATATCGATCTACTGCTGGGTTATATCAAAACCCTGTTGCCCCGGCGCCCGGATCTGAAATTGATCATTACCTCGGCGACCATCGATCCGGAGCGGTTCTCCCGCTACTTCGATAATGCACCGATGGTCATGGTGTCGGGCCGGACCTATCCGGTCGAAGTGCGCTACCGGCCGATTATGGATGAGGAGCAAAAAGACCGTGACCGTACCCAGGCCGTTATCGATGCACTGGATGAGCTGTTCAAGATCAGTCCACAGGACACCCTGGTCTTTTTTGCCGGTGAACGGCAGATACGCGAAGCCGCAGAAAAGATTCGCAAGCACTTTCATCAATATCAGATACTGCCGCTGTACGCACGCTTGAGCAATGAGCAACAACAACGGATTTTCAAGCAGGGACGACAGCGCAAAATCATTCTCTCCACCAATGTGGCTGAGACATCGCTAACCGTACCCGGTATTCACTATGTGATCGACACAGGGCTTGCGAGGATTTCGCGTTACTCCTGGCGTGCGAAGGTGCAACGACTACCTATCGAGAAAATATCCAGAGCATCGGCCAACCAACGCTCGGGACGCTGCGGCCGCATTGCAGCCGGTATCTGTGTTCGTCTGTACGATGAAGAAGATTTCAACATTCGCGCGGAGTTTACCGAACCGGAAATTTTGCGCACGAACCTGGCCTCGGTCATTCTGCAGATGGACAGTCTGCGCGTGGGCCATATACGTGATTTCGATTTTATAGAGCCGCCTGATTCACGTCTGATCAGCGACGGTTATCGCTTGCTGCATGAGTTAAAAGCCGTTGAGCCTGACGATGCCGTGACACGCCTGGGCAAGATGATCAGTCGTTTCCCGATAGACCCACGTCTGGCGCGCATGTTGATTCAGGCGAGTGATTTTGGCTGTTTGAATGAAATGATCATCATTGTGTCAGTGTTGTCAATTCAGGACCCGCGCGATTTATCACAGGAAAATCGTCAGGCCGCGAATGCAAAATTCAAACAGTGGCAGGATATAAAATCGGATTTTTCTGGCTGGCTGAATCTATGGGCTGAAATCAACAGGCAAAAAAAGGCGCTGAGTCGTAACCAGTTTGCCAAGTGGTGTAAAAAGCAATTTTTGTCCTGGTTGAGGGTGCGCGAATGGCAGGATATCTACCAGCAAATCCGCGAGCAGGCCAGGGAGCTCAAGCTGTATTTCAATTCCAGTGAGGCTGATATTGATCAGGTTCATCGGGCGATCCTCTCGGGCATTCCCAGCCATATTGCTTATCTTGATCAGGAAGGCCGGTATAAAACCACGCGAAACCGTGATACGGCCATATTTCCCGGTTCAGTTCTGGCGAAGAAAACGCCAAAGTGGATCATGGCTTTTTCATTGATCGACACCGGCCGACTGTATGCGCATGTGGTAGCGATGATGAGTCCGCAATGGGCAATGAGCGACCTGCAGCATCTTCACCAGTACGAATACTACGAACCGCATTGGCAGGAAAAGCAGGGCAGGGTAGGCGCCTACAGAAATACACGGATCTATGGTTTGTTGATCGAAGCTGGCAAGCGGGTTAATTACGCCAGTATAGATGGCAAAGCATCGCGCGAGATATTTATTCGGGAAGCACTGGTTGAAGGGCGATATCAAACGAAGGTGGAATTTATCAAAGCCAATCGCAAGTTGATCGAATTTTACCAGGGACAGGAAGAGCGTCAGCGGCGTCGCGATTTATTGATTGGTGAAGAGCAGATCTATGATTTTTATGATCATCGTCTACCCGATTCGATTGTGGATGCGGTCACATTTGAATCCTGGGTGAAGAAACTTGACGCCGATACAATTAAAGAACTCACGCTTTTTGCAGACGATGTGCTGGCCACCGAGCACGAAAAAGACAGCCTGTCCTACCCTGAAACACTGATCATAAAAAATCAGACGCTACGTTTGCAGTACATATTCGATCCGGCGGATGAAGCCGATGGTGTGACCGTGTTCATACCGCTTGCCTTACTTAATCAGTTTGAAGACGCGGATTTTGATTTTCTGGTGCCCGGCCTGTTGCAAGAAAAAGTACAGGCATTGATCAGAAGCCTGCCCAAACAGCTGAGAAAGAATTTTATCCCGGTGCCTGATTTTGCCCGCGCCTGTACTGAAGCCTTGAATCCGGAGCAGCCACTGTATATACAGTTATCCAGACAACTGCAACGCATGACCGGTATCGAGGTTGCTCTGGATCAATGGCAGCCCGACAGGATCGATAAACATTATCTTATGCGCTATTGTCTAGAGGAAGAGGGTGCCGCGGTCGCCAGCGCACGTTCACTGCAGCAGCTTAAAGCAGAATACGCGGGCCTGGCGAATGTGCGCTTTGAGCAGCAGGTCCAGCATGGTAGTTCCATCAGTCGGGAAGGCATTACAACATGGGATTTTGGGTCACTGCCTGAGCATGTGGAGTTAACACAAAGAGGAAGTGCGATTACGGCATTCCCGGCCCTGGTTGATTATCAGGACTCGGTTGCAATCGAGTTGTTTGAAACCCGTGAGGACGCGCTGTTATATCATTCGAGCGGAATCGCCCGCCTGATAGCATTTGAGCTCAGACAGACTATTAAATATTTGAAGAAAAATTTACCGGATATAGACCAGTCGGCATTGATGTATGTTGCTATGGGGAGCCGGCAGGAGCTGATCGACGATATAATCATGGCCAGTATTTTCGATTGTTTCCTGTCAGGTGACTCACCCAGGCAGAAGAATGAGTTCGATGCTGTTATCCAGGAGAAAAAAGCCCGGTTTATCGGTGTTGCCACGCAAATGGCAGTGCTGGTGTATAAAATACTCAAGCTGTATCGCGAAGTGCGTGATCGTCTACAACACGTAAGTTTAAACCCGGATCAGCTGAATGATTGCCGGGAGCAATGTGACTATCTGGTGTATCAAGGCTTTGTCCGCGATATCGCGCCGCAACAGTTATCACGCGTACCGGTTTACTTTCAGGCCTTGTTGAAGCGACTCGATAAAATCGAACATGAGTCGCACCAGACTGAACGGGCGTTACCCTTGATCAGGAACCTTTGGCAGGAATATCTGGCTTTGCAAGGAAAGGTCGAAGCCACAGAGCAGTTACAGTCGCTGCGCTGGATGATAGAGGAATTTCGCATCAGCTGTTTCGCCCAACCGATGAAAACACGGGGTCCGGTGTCAGAAAAAAAGATTCGCAAATTGATCGATGCGATTCGGTCCGGCGGGTTACGTGTTACATAGACGTGGCTGACACGGGTGCTTGGCAGCAGAGGCACGGGGATGGGTACCGACCTCTAATCGCTTCTTTTGATACTGCCCCATTGAAAACTCTGAATGGTGTATTCGGAAGCGTTTGATGGTGGGCTGGGCGTTTTGACAGCATTGGGAAGCCACAGGCGTCTGTTGGCGAGCATGCGATCCGGATCGCCGTTGGGAAACACCTCGGGATTCAGCGCTATGATCTCACGTGTTAATTTATCTTGCAGGTAATGATTAGCCGGTAGCAGCTTGCTTACAATCCCGCCCAGGGTCTCACCGGCCTTGATGTCCCAGTAGCTCTGGCTCAGCGGGTAGACTTCAATACGTTTTGATTCAGCCCAGGACTGGGTCGTCAACACCAAAATTATTGCTAGAAGATATCGCATTCCACGAAGTATAGCTTACAATGCGAGGCTGTTATGGCTCGCATCAGACCATGTTAAGACTCGAAGACCTGCAAATACCGGAGCTGGAGACGATCAACCTGACGATTGCGCCGGGTGAATGCGTCGGCCTGTCGGGAGAATCGGGTAGTGGTAAAACGCGTTTGCTCAGGGCCATTGCTGACATGGATGATCACGGTGGTCAGGTGTATGAGGAAGATGTGGCCCAGCATGATGTCAAGGCCCATGAATGGCGCCGTCGTGTCATGCTGCTCCCTGCCGAGAGCCAGTGGTGGCTCGATACTGTCGGTGAGCATTTCACTGCGCACAGTGAACATATCGAAGCCCTCGGCTTCGGGCCGGATGTGATGGAGTGGGCTCTCAGCCGCTGCTCCAGTGGTGAAAAACAGCGCCTGTCGATCTTGCGCATGTTGGCGAATTGTCCCCGTGTGCTGCTGCTCGATGAGCCCACGGCCAATCTGGATGCCAGCAATGCCGCGCGTGTTGAAGATATGATTTGCCATTACCTGGATGAGCATAATGCCATTGCCATCTGGGTGGCTCATGATATTGAGCAACTAAGGCGAATCTCGCATCATCAGTATCACTTGAGTGATGGCAGGCTCATGGAGGTGCAGCAAGCATGACAGAATTCATTGCACTGACCGCGTCAGATTTGATACTGGCTTCATTGCTTGTGCTGGCCCTGATCGGTCTGGGAGCACGACTGCGCCTTGGTCTAAGCCGGACACTGTCAGTCGCGGCCTTGCGTACCACAGTCCAGCTCTTGCTGGTTGGACTGATACTTGAGGCTGTTTTCACCCAGGCTAAGCTGCCGTGGATCATGCTGATTGTGCTTGTGATGATGATAGTGGCGGCCTGGGAAATACTGGCTCGCCAAAAGAGAAAACTGAAAGGCTGGTGGGGATTTGGGGTCAGTGCCTTTGCATTGTTTGTTTCTTCATTCTTCATAACCCTGCTGGCATTATCCATCGTTATCGAGGCCGACCCCTGGTATACACCACAGTATGCTATTCCGTTACTGGGTATGCTGCTGGGCAATACCATGAACGGTATAGCGCTGGGTATGGACCGGCTGGTTCAGACAGCCTGGCAACAACGTGCCGTGATCGAGCAGCGTTTGATGCTTGGACAGAAAGATAAGGAAGCCATTCGCGATATTGCCCGCGACAGCATGCGAGCCGGCATGATACCGATCATCAACGCCATGGCTGCTGCCGGTGTGGTCAGCCTGCCAGGTATGATGACCGGTCAGATTCTAGCCGGCAGCCCGCCGGTCGAAGCGGTTAAATACCAGATACTCATCATGTTCCTGGTCACTTCCGGAACAGGCTTCGCCGTCATCCTGGTCTTGCAGTTGATTACCCGGCGCATGTTCGATTCGCGCGAGCGACTGCGGTTCGATCGTTTGCTGAGATAGTATCAATAGCCGCTGGTCGTCGGCTAAACCGAATCCTTCGTGTAGCATCCAGTCTAAGCAGAACGCAGATCAATTAATGTATTCACTGTCGGTGCTGGTTGAGGTGGTTTTGCATGCCCGGGTGTCGAGTCGCAGGCGTGCTGCGCATACGTTCGCGAATCTGCTGTTTTTTCTCGGGTGATACATTTTGCCAGCGGCTGCGCAACAGTTGC
The DNA here is from genome assembly GCA_942492025.1 of uncultured Gammaproteobacteria bacterium. Classification (GTDB taxonomy): domain Bacteria; phylum Pseudomonadota; class Gammaproteobacteria; order SZUA-229; family SZUA-229; genus JABDQW01. The sequence continues at coordinate 119,564 of CALODJ010000006.1, forward strand.
TGTTCAGCTTCGGGGAGTTCATTGAACCACTGGTACTTGTCCCTCAACGCCTGTTTCAGCTCAAGCGGAAGCTGTCTGAACTCCTCCATACGCTGACGCATTTTTTCCTTGTCTTTGCTGGAGGTGTTCTTCCACTGCTGCAGCCTGTCTTTTGCGTGTTCCCGCTGTTCCGGTGTCATCCCGCTCCAGCGTGTTGCGCCTGTCACCAGTCGTTGTCTGCGTTCATAAGGGATATCTTCCCAGCCCTGCTTGAAGTTTTTCAGCACTGCCTGCTGTGCTTCGCTGAGTTGATCCCAGTCAAGCGCCTTGTCGTTGGCCACGGCATATACCGTGGCGATACACACCAGGGTACAAAACAATGTGAGGTTAATAATCGTCTTACTTATTGTCTTTACCATTTGGGGTCTCGGCAAATATCGTGTTCAGTTGTATCGGGTCGATCCACTGATCTTCCAGTGGTTCAAATTCAGCGATGAATTCCAGTAACTCTGCATCCGGTAGCTCTTCATCGTGCTGGGGCTGGCGGATCTGATTGTTCGCTGCAATCACGATAAGAGGCAAAAAAACCAGCAGCGACAGCGTTATCTGCCTAACTCGCATGTTCTTGCTCAATCATCCACGCAAAAAAATCAAGATCCTGCATCAGTTCATAATCTTCATTGATTATGATTAATTCGAAATCATCCGCTGCCATGGTTTGAATATTCGGCGATGAAAACATCATCCAGCCATTGACCAATGTAAAGAGGATCGCCACTATTACACCGGCCTTTAGCCATTGAGCATTGAGCAGACGAAAGTGTGCGGGTGTTGCCAAAGCGCGATGCCTGGCCTGGTTAAGGCGCGACAATGTGCGGCCATCAAGATGTTCAATGCTCTGATCAAGAGCGCCGACGACTTGATTCAACAGGATCTGATCACTGTCTGTGCTGGATTCGCTGTTCATGCCTGATAGGCCTCAAGATTCTTTTTGAGTGTTTTGGATGCCCGAGAATAATGTGTCTTGACACTACCCTGACTGCAGCCCATGGCCTTCGCTGTTTCCCGGACGTCAAATCCTTCCCATGCTCGTAACAGAAAGGCCTGTTGCTGGCGTAACGGTAGCTGCCTGATGGCCTTCAAGGTGACATCCATCAGTTGTTCGTTGTTTGCGCTGCTATCGGGTGACAAGGAGGTGGTATCAGCTGCTTGCTGAATCGGATCTGCCGCGTCGGTGTCATTCTCATCATTGCGGGTATACAGCCAGCCGAAAACACGGTTTCGTGTGCGTGAACGTCGGTACCAGTCCCTGATCTTGCTTTGCAGAATTCGGTGAAACAACGGACCCCAGTCAGCCTCGTTTTTATGACTGTAGTTTTTTACCAGTGCCAGCATGGCATCCTGCACGATATCCATGGCCTGGTCCGGGTTACCGGTGGCGAGCTCGGCCATGCGATAAGCGCGCATCTCGACAGTGGCCAAAAATCGGTTTAAAGCCGTGCGGTTTTCCAGGGTCTTGACCTCATTACGCGGGTAAAAAGCGATCTGCTCGAAAATTGAGGCCGGCGCGCTGATTGTATTCAGCGACCCGGTTTCCTCGCAAAAAGCGCATTTTAGCATCGGTAATGAGTTCAGCATGTCGGTGTGTCGTATTCGTCTTCTGTTGTCGTAAGCAAAACATATAAAAAACGACCCCCTTCCGATAGCAGAAGGGGCTCAAGCTGGAGTCTTTGCTTGTATGCTGCTATCAACGCAGGGTGCGCCGTTTGGTTGACACTGAATTCGCGTCTTATGGTTTATATAGGGTATTTCAGTGACTTAAGAGAATGTTTCAGTGTCAGTAAAAATACCCTGGCTGTGATTTCTCACCCGATGGACGAGCCCTTTGTGCCGATGGCCTTGATTGTGTGTACCTATGCGTCTATGCCTCAGGCAGCTGAAACCTCATCCAGCAACTTCGCATAGTCCTCCACCGGCAGTCGCGGGCCGAATTGCCGCACCACATGCGATGAGGCCAGGCTGGCGAGTTTACCGGCTTCAGCGGCCGAATAGCCGTGGGTTATGCCGTACAGGTAGGCACCGGCAAACATATCCCCGGCACCGTTGGTATCGACTGCCTTGATCGGAAAAGGCGCGATAGTATGCGTCTGTGTACCATCATAGACCAGGGCGCCTTTGGGGCCCAGGGTGATGGCGACACTGCCGGCGAAAGTCTTGATGACTTCGACGGCGTCCTCGATCGAGTCCTTACCAGTATAGGTCAGTGCTTCGGATTCGTTGCAAAACAATAAATCAATACCATCGCCGATGGTTTCTGTTAATTCTTTGTGAAAGTGCTCTACGATGGCTGGGTCAGAAAACGTGAACGCCGTTTTGACACCGTTGGCTTCGGCGATTTTGCGCGCATGTATATTGGCCTGTTTTGCCGAAGGTGATGTCGCCAGATAGCCTTCCATGTAGAGGTATTCAGATTCCTTTATGTGACTGTCGTTGATCTCATCCACGGACAATTCCGATGAAATGCCAAGAAAGGTCTGCATGGTACGTTCTGCATCCGGTGTCACCATGACCAGGCATTTTCCGGTGATGCCATTGGCGTGGGTGCCATTCATATTGGTATCAACTCCGGCCAGTTTCAGGTCATGCAGATAAAAGTGCCCAAGGTCGTCATCGGCGACTTTACAGGCATAGTAAGACGAGCCGCCCATGGCGCTGACTGCGATCAGGGTATTCGCCGCCGAACCGCCGCTGGCCCGGTTGCCTTCGAAGGCATCGAGGTGAGTCATAAGACGATGCTGGGCATCTTCATCGACGAGTGTCATCACGCCCTTGTCGATTTGCATCAGGCTCAAAAAGCCGTCTTCGACTTCAAATTCCAGATCGACCAGTGCATTGCCGAGCCCGTACACATTGTATTTCTTCATTCGGTAAACCTTGCGCTTAGTGTTGAACCGGGCGTATTGTCACATACCTTGTCTGCAAGGTCATGTTTTCTAACAACAGGAGAGCGTTGCCAGCGCACCGCTGTTGAGCTCATAATCAGGCCAGGAGGACTAACCCGCATTTCTCACCAGGCGGCGTGGAATACTGATAAGGCACTAATCCATTGAAGAATATCCAGATGATCAAAAATACAGTGTGTTATTCAAACATGCCTATCACGGTTCAGGCTGGTCTTCGTGTCCGTAAGCTTGCTCCCGTGATCCTGGTGAGAGATGCGGGCTATGGATAGCAGTATTACACTACCGATGTCGCTGTTTGTTCTGATCACTGTGTTTGCTGGCGTCATGGTGGTGGATCGATTTTTGATGCCCGGGATGCGCTGGTATTTCAGGCACCGGGTTAATCGTGTCATCGATGAAATCAATACACGCCTGGATGTTGAAATACGTCCGTTGCAAATTACGCAACGAAAGGCTCTGATCGATCGGCTGGTGTTCGATGAAAAGGTACTGGAGGCGGTGAAGCAGTCGGCCCAGGAAAATGGCCTGCCTACCTCGGTCGCGCAGGACCAGGCAAGGATGTTCGCGCGAGAAATCGTGCCGGCGTTCAACGCCTACATGTATTTTCGTATCGGTTACTGGTTTTCAAAAAGACTGGCGCGGTTGATCTACAGGATGCGGGTCGGGTTTTTTGATAACAACGAACTCAGCAAAATTGATCCCGAATCAGCAGTGGTGTTTGTGATGAATCATCGCAGCAACATGGATTATCTGCTGGTTTCGTTTCTGGTGGCGGAAAAGACGGCGCTTTCTTATGCGGTGGGCGAGTGGGCGCGTATCTGGCCGCTGCAGACCTTGATCAGGTCTTTGGGTGCATTCTTTGTACGCCGCAATTCAGGTGATCGCCTGTACCGCCGCGTACTGGAGCGGTACGTTAACATGGCAACGCGCGCGGGCGTCTGCCAGGCTGTATTTCTCGAGGGCGGCTTGAGTAAGGATGGGGCGTTACGCGAACCGAAGTTGGGCTTTCTCGATTATATACTGCGTGATTACCACGCGGATACCGACAGGGACATTACCTTCATACCGGTAGGTATCAACTATGATCGGGTACTGGAGGACCGAACCCTGCTGCGCAATCTTGATAACGCGGCAACAAAGCGCAGCATATGGTTTGTGCTCAAGACAACATTCCGCTTCGTACTAAAAACGCTGTCGCTCTCGAGAAAAACGCGCCTGCGTCGTTTTGGATATGCCAGCGTCAATCTGGGTAACCCGATCTCTGCCCGGGCCTACTGTGCGAAAAATAACGTGGAGTTTATCCACCTTGAGCAGGAAATGCGATTTGAAAAGGTTGCAGAACTGGCGGATGTGCTGATGACCGAGATCAAGGACGCAATACCCATTACACCTGTTGCGTTGATGTCTGAAATAGTACTGTTTAACAAGGGTGCCTGGCGAAGTGAACTTGAACTCAAGACGCAGGCGCTGACAAGAATGGAGGCGTTGAAAAAGGCGGGCGCACCCATCAGGATTTCATCCAGTACCACCGAAAGTGTACTCAGTGGTGCGCTGGATATTATTGAAGGCAGGGAATGGCTTGATGTGCAGGATAGCCTGTATAAGGCCAGAGCCGATGCAATAGTAATACTTGAGTACTATGCCAACTCGATAGCGCATTGGCAACCGCCTGAATCGAGCCTGCATTCCTCACCCGATGGATGAGTCCTCACTAGCCCGCATTTCTCACCGCCCGGTGAGAAATGCGGGCTAGATACACCGCTGATATTCATTTATCTGATTGAAATTTCCAGGTATTCAAAAGGTGAGGCGTCCACCTTCGTGCAACATGCGGGTTAGGTACTCTTAATTATCAAACGGGTTTAAATCAAACTCGGTGACACTCGGTTTCATGAATAAGGTCCATACGGCCCCCCGGTCAATACCACCGTCATCATCAAGTTTTGCGCCAACCGTGATATCAGTCGTTGCGTCAGCGTCACGGTCAAGGTTGCCGACATTGGCAATGGCACTGCCAAATCGTGTGCCATCGGTCAGCGGGCCGGCGAAGTCACCGGTGGTGCTGGATATTTTGGTTTCCGAGTTAATCGTGCCGTCCGTTTCCATGAACAACAGCCAGACTGCACCACGGTCAATGCCGCCGTCATCATCCTGGTCTGCACCCGCGACGATATCGTTGATGCCATCATCGTTAAAATCGCCGAGACTCACGATCGAACTGCCAAAATGATTACCGTCAGTGAGGCCGCCATTGAAGTTGCCGTTAACTGTGGATATTTTTTGTTCGAGCCGGACGGTGCCATCGTTGTTCATAAACAGGATCCATACCGCGCCCCGGTCGATGCCGCCATCATCATCACCGATTGCACCGACTGCGATATCTTCAATACCGTCTACATCGAGATCACCAATGCCGGCGACCGAACTGCCGAAGTAATTGCCATCTTGCAGCGTGCCGTCAAAATCGCCGTCGGTGTCAGATATTTTCTGAAATCCGAGCACGAAGCCGTTTCGCGCTAAAAATAATATCCATAATGCGCCACGATCGCCCCCGCCGTCATCGGCGAGTCGTGCACCGACCGCAATGTCTGGTATGCCGTCATTATTCAGGTCACCGATGTTGGCAAGCGCACCACCAAACTGGTCATTGTCTTCCAGGATGCCGGTGAATCCGCCTTCAGCCTCGGAGATTTTCTGTGTGAACTGGACCGTGCCATCAGCGTTCAGGAACAGTATCCATATCGCACCTCGATCGGTACCACCATCGTCATCCAGGGGCGCACCCACCGCAATATCAAGAAATCCATCACCGTTGAGATCACCCAGCTCCGCCACAGCGGCGCCGAATTGATCACTGTCGTCGAGCGCACCCAGAAATGCCCCTTCGGTGTCGGATATTTTCTGTTCGATGTCCACTGTGCCATCATCATTCATGAACAATACCCACACCGCGCCGCGATCGGTACCCCCATCATCATCCAGTGGGGTACCAACGGCCAGATCAATCACACCGTCGACTTCCAGGTCACCAATCGTGGCAATGGCGCTGCCAAACCGATCATTATCATCCAGCACACCTTCAAAGTTGCCAGCCGTATCCGATACCTTCTGCGATGACACAACACCTGCGGGCGTTGTTGTTTCATCACAACTGATCCCTGACAACGTCAGCCATAGAGACAGGATCAAAATGAGTTGCAGTGGTCTGTTAGAGCGCATGGTTGATATTTTAACACGTGGAGTGCAGTTACCAGTTTATCTATTTGCGCCAACTTATGTGCAGCAGAGAACGTGATACGCAGGCGGGCGGTGCCTTCCGGCACCGTCGGCGGGCGTATCGCGGTGATGTATATGCCTTGGGCCAACAACGTTTCACTCGCTTCCACAGTTGTTTGCGTATCGCCGATGATGATGGGTTGTATCGCCGTGTCGCTGTCCGTCAGATGAATACCCAGCTGTTCACAACAGCGCCTGAAGTATTGAATGTTATTCTGCAGTTGCTGACGTAATCCCGGCTGTGATTTGATGATACGCAGGCTGGCGCGTGTTGCTTCGGCAACAGCAGGTGGGGATGCCGTGGTATAAATGTAGGTGCGGGCCTTCTGAATCAACGTCTCGATCAGTTCATCGCTGCCCGCGATGAATGCGCCGGCTGTACCAAGAGCTTTCCCCAGTGTGGCCATGTACACGGGGATATCTTTCATCGAAACGCCGGTGTGTTCCACTGTACCTCGGCCATTTTCACCCAGCACACCAAAACCATGGGCATCATCAATCATTAGCCAGGCGTCATGTTCTTCGCACACGCGCGCCAGTGCAGGTAACTCGGCAATATCACCGTCCATGCTGAACACACCATCCGATAGTACCAGTTTCTCGCCCAGTTTCCGGCGGGCCAGTTTCGCCAGCAGATTGTCGGTATCCTTGTGCTGGTAACGCATCAGGCGGGCACCTGAAAGCAGGCCGGCATCGAGTAACGAGGCGTGGTTCAGGCGGTCTTCGAGCACGGTATCGCCCCTGCCAACCAGGGCCTGTGCCAGGCCGAGATTTGCCATGTAGCCGGTAGAGAAGAGCAAAGCGCGCGGATAGCCGGTGAATTCAGCGAGTTCTTCCTCCAGTGCGTGGTGTGCACGTGAATGGCCATTGATCAGATGGGCCGCGCCGCTGCCGGCGCCGTATCGCTCGATACCTTTGATGAATGCCCCCCGGACTTCCGGATGATTGGCGAGGCCGAGGTAGTCGTTGCTGCAAAAGCTGATCACCGCCTTTCCGTCGATTATCATCTCCGGCTGTTGTGGTCCATCGCTGACACGCCGCGCACGATAGAGGTGTTGCGCCTTGCGTTGTTCGAGTTCGTTGCCGAGGTTTTTCAAATCAGAAACGGGTAAATGAAAAGGCGTGTTTTACCGCTGAGGCGGTTATTAAAGCCTGTCATGCACTTGCGCTCGAGTCCAGGTCTTGCGCGGCCTGCTGCTTTGTATTGATGCCCAGCTTGTCGAACAGGATGCGGTCGTGGTTCTCGTCCGGATTGGAAGTGGTCAGCAGCTTGTCACCGTAGAAAATGGAATTGGCGCCGGCAAAGAAACACAGCGCCTGCATCTCGTCACTCATTTCGCTGCGGCCTGCAGACAGCCTGACCCATGAGCCGGGCATCAGAACACGTGCAACGGCGATGGTTCTGACGAAATCGAGTGCATCCAGTTTTTCGACACCGTGCAAGGGTGTGCCTTCGACCTGTACCAGCATGTTAATCGGTACACTCTGCGGGTGTTCAGGCAGATTGGCGAGTTGCTGCAGCAGTGAAACGCGGTCCTGTTCCTGTTCGCCCATACCGATGATACCGCCACAACAGACATTGATACCGGCATCACGGACGTTTTCCAGCGTGTCGAGCCGGTCCTGATAGCTGCGGGTGGTGATGATGTCACCGTAGTATTCCGGTGAGGTATCCAGGTTGTGGTTGTAATAATCCAGTCCGGCCTGTTTCAGTTTTTGTGTCTGCGTACGGGTGAGCATACCGAGGGTGACGCAGGTCTCCAGACCCAGCGCATTGACCGCTTCGACCATTTCGATGACCTTATCCAGGTTTTTGTCGGTCGGATTGCGCCAGGCCGCACCCATGCAGAAGCGGCTGGCGCCGTTGTGTTTGGCTGCCCGGGCTTTCGCGATGACCTCATCCAGGGGCAGCAGGCGCTCGCGCTCGAGATCGGCCTCGTTGCGCGCACTCTGAGAGCAGTAGGCACAGTCTTCGGGGCAGGCGCCGGTCTTGATGCTGAGCAGGGTGCTGACCTGCACATGGTTTGGATCGAACGCCTGGCGGTGCAGGTCGTGTGCCTGAAACAGCAGATCGTTGAACGGCAGTGCAAACAGTGCGGCAATTTCTGACCGGGTCCAGTCGTGGCGTAGAGAATTCATACCTGCAAGCAAATTGAGTACAATGGCGGTCTATTCTACATGACATGGAGTGATCATGAATATGGACGTTATCCGCCTCGCTGCCGGTATGTGTCAGCGTCTTGTAACCACTGTTTATCCCCCGTGCTGTGTCCTGTGTGGCGCTCCCGGTTGCAACGGCATGGATATCTGCGCCGCCTGTTACCGGCATTTACCCTGGATTGACCAAGCGTGCAGCCAGTGTGCGATACCGATAGCAGCGGAGCCTGCAGGCGCGCTCAAGTGCGGTCAGTGTCTGCGCAAGCCGCCTGCATTTGATTACAGTCTCAGTCTATTCCGCTATCAGGACGATGCGATCAAACTGATTCAGCAGCTCAAATTCAATGAGAAGCTGGCCAATTCAAGGTTGTTGGGCAGTATGCTGGCCGCAGTGATCACCGACAGCACAACAGCTCTACCCGACTGCATCGTGCCGGTGCCGCTGCACAACAAACGCCTGCGCCAGCGTGGTTTCAACCAGTCGACAGAACTGGGCCGCGTGGCGGGTAAAGCGTGCAAGATACCCTTAAGCTCGCACGCAGTGATGCGCGTACGGGATACCCGCTCACAAACCGGTCTGGATAAGCGGCAGCGCCACAACAATATCCGCGGTGCATTTGAGATCAGACAAGCACTCGATGCAGAGCACGTGGCCATACTCGATGATGTGGTCACCACCACCTCGACCGTCAACGAGCTGGCGCGACTGTTGAAAAAAGCCGGGGTCAGGCGCGTGGACGTGTGGAGTATTGCCCGGGCAGTTTGACTTGCATTTCGCACCAACCGCAGGGCGCGCCGTGCGTACCGAAATGGACCTGCTGTATAGACCAGCTGCGTGGGGAGTTCTCTCCTGATGTCGAGATGACGATGCATGCATTTTCTGCTGCACACAACGCCCCCTACAGTCTTGGCCCGCATCGGCGATCGAAAAATCCATTTGCGATCAGCCACCAGAAACGTACCGAACAAGCTGTGCTAATTCTTCGTGAAATTACTGAAAACATAGAAATATGCCCGTCATCATCTACATTTATCTACAGATCGCAATTGAGTAAAAAACGATTTTTTACTAATCCTCTATATTCATAAGGAACGACTAATGAATTCACCCCGAATTACAATGAAGCCAATCGCGCTGGCTTGCACTCTTGCGCTCGCGGCTTGTAGCAGCGGCGACGATGCCGCAACCGCTACCACAACAACCATCAGCGGCCTGGTTGAAGCACCCGAAGGCCAGGTGGCGCAGTTCGAAAGCCACAGGTCTGTGGTACTGGCTGCGGCCGATTTTCTGTTCCCGCCTGCATTTGCAGGCATTACCGGATTGGAGCCGGTCACTGGCGCCACCGTTGAACTGATCCGCATCGATGACGATGGTAATCAGGTCGGTGAAGTACTGGCTGAGACCGTGACGTCGATCACGGGCGACTACAGTCTGGCATTGCCGACCGGCGTCAGCCTGGCGGGCAATTTGATCGTGCGCATTACCGGTAATAGCGGTAGCTCGATGAGCGCGATGGTGGTTGAGCAGGCGGTCGACATCAATCCGATCTCACAGTACGTGCTCGACAAGTTCGTCGATGATGAAAACCTGGTGCTGGCTGATCTGGCCTTGAACGAAGTGGTCTCACTGCAGGATAAAGTCGAAGAATTCGATCTGACTGCAACCGCAGACCTGACCACCATGTTGGCCCAGCTCGATGCCGAACTTGGTGAGCTAGTGGATGCTGAAATCGCTGTGATCAACAGCACACCCGATGATGGTACCGCAGCGACAGCGCTGGCAGGCACCTGGAACAGCATAGAATTTGGCCTGGGCATGCACGATAACGAGCTGGAGAATTTCGGCACGTTATCAATGGACGTTATCAGCGAAGGATTTACGCTGGCTGCAGGCACCAGTCCGGGTGAAATCAGCTTCGAGGTTGGGGTGTCAACTTTCCTCGATACCTGGACCAATTTCAGTGTCGACGAAATGGGTAATCCCAGCCTTTTCCATGAGACCAGCCTCGACGCTGAGACCGAAACCCTGACGGCTTTGGTTGATAGCGATGGCAATATCGTGCTCGAGTACCCCTTCGAAGAAGAGCTTGAGACCGTTGATATTCTGCTCGATATGGACGGCCCTGACTTCGGCTGGCGCTGGCCACCGGGTGTAATCACGATCAATAATGCGGGCAACAACACACTGGTGTTTGTCGATGCCTCTGCCGGTGTACGTTACGAGACCACAGATACCGACGGCGATGGCGTCAAGGATGCAGTCGACCCGAGTGCCAAGTCGGGCGACGAAGCCGATATGAACCTGGGCCTATTGCTCAGGCAGGGTAGTGGTATGTCGGTATCGAGCCTTGACGGTGATTATGGTCTTGTTACCCTGGCCATCGATCTCGATACCACACCGACACCGCTGGGATCCGGTGATAGCACCGTGGGTGTGATGAATTTCAATGCAGGTACCGTAACGGTTGGACCAGGCGCTTTCGATGATTACAGTTTTGAGCGCAATCCGACAACGTTGACTGACGTCACCTTGACCGACACCTTGTCTACGGATGGCGACCTCAGCTTTTCGTATACAGTGACTCCGAGCGGACAGGTAACGCTGGATACTGATTTGAGCGGGGACCTGAGTGCGCAAGATCTACAGGGTTGGAGCAATGATGATGGCAGCGTCGTCGGATTGTTGAATGTGACCACCAGTGGTTCGGCGCCAAGCATCAATTCAGTCTCCAAGGAGATGGCTGTGGCAATCAAGTTGCCAAGCTCGGCACCTGTGATGGGCGGTGCTGTGTTCAAATTCTACCCGATTGTTTTCGGCGCGGATGAGAACGGGCCAACTGAAATCGATACACTGAGAAGCACGTCGTCGCTGACATTCAACGCCGACGCAACGGCTGCTACCGCAGATTTCACCTTGCGCGGCTATGAGCGTGCGACGGATATCGCCTCGGTGGAAGCGCTCCTCGATGAGAAAGAATTGCCGTTTGACTATACGGTCGATTCGCTCGGTGACAATGGTGCGATCAGCATGAGCATTAGCGATTCACAGGCGGGTGAAAACGACTATCTGGAAGGCTTTATTTCAGCCGACGGCAACATGATGGTGCTGAGATACCGCGAGAGTGATGACACTTTGGGCATGAAGTTCCGTGCGCTTGGCATGGTGATCGCTATCAGGCAGTAAAGCATAGCGTAACTCACGCAGAAGGCCGGGCTTATGCCCGGCCTTTTTTGACGTAGGCTTAGCCCGCATTTCTCACCAGGCGGCGTGGAAAACTGATATGGCATTGGCTATCTGGAGTAAAGCCAGTATGACCCAAAATACAGAGTGTTATACAAGCCTGCCTAACACGATTCAGGCTGGTCTTGGTTTGCATGAGATCGTAGGGTGCGCCGTGCGCGCCGTGAATCTTCAGTGTGCTGGGCTGTTTCGGTGCGCACGGCGCACCCTACGGTCGCTTCCCCCAAGGTATTACTACGCTTTTCGCTCCAGAGCGGCGCTTACGAACACGAATCCTGCGCCTGCTCCCGTGATCCTGGTGAGAAATGCGGGTTAGACGCTATCCAGGTTGGACAGCAGTTCTGGCACCGCCAGCCGGACGCGCAGGCGCTTGAGTAGCATATACATCCCCCCCAGCTTTCGATGCAGAAACAACACATCCGTTGGAGGCAATCGCCAGAATTTGTTCTGCAAGCGCATGTCTATCAAGCGGTCGCGCATGCGATCGGCCAGATCGGATGAGCCAAAGTTATAGCTGCCTTCCGCTCTTACGGGTTCTGACGCATCGAGTAACAGTGAAATGATACCGCTTCGATAGGCTTGTGGGTCAGTTTCGTCGAGGTAACCGACGCCCGCTGCCGCTTTCTCGATGTCTGAGCGCTGACCTTGCGTACAGGCATGGAGCAATTGATGAAGTGCAGATCTGTCTGGCGCAGAATATTCGCGTGTGGCGCCAAAATCCAGTAGCTGGATGCGGCCCGTATCGGGGTTGTAGCGGTAATTGGCAAAATTCGGGTCGGTTTGTACAAGCCCCCACTGAAAAACTTCACGCAGCGCCAGCTCCAGGATAGCGGATGCCGCCGCATTACGCACCCTGAGGGGCTTGTCTGCCAGGCTTTCGATGGGTAGACCGTCCATATAACGCATTGTCAACACCTCGGGTGTCGTCAGAGATGCTACGACTTCCGGCACAGCATAACGCTGATCGTTACTCAAATAGCCAGAAAATTGTTCAAGCGCCTCGGCTTCTTTCCTGTAATCCGCTTCGATGTGCAGTTGTTGTTTGGCTTCATTCAGCACGGACTCAAAATTCATTTCTTCGGGTAACAGGTTGAGCAGCCGCAATAACGATGCGACATTGTCCACATCGCTATCGATACTGCGTCGGATTCCCGGATACTGGATTTTGATCGCAAGGCGACGATCATCTGGCAATACCGCGCTGTGTACCTGTCCGATCGAGGCCGCTGCGACGGGATTGAAATCAAATGCTTTAAACTGGTTTTGCCAGGCGTCTCCCCAGGCCTGTCGCAGCACACGGTCGACCTGCGAGGAAGGCATACGATGAGCGCTTTCGCGTAAACGGGCGAGGACGTCACTTAATTCGGGTGGAAGTATCTGGCCACTGTCCATGGACAGCAATTGCCCGACTTTCATTGCAGCACCGCGCATTTCTGATAGTCGATTCGTCAGCCTGCGCGCATTGGCGGGTGTGAGCAACAACTTGTCCAGCGACGGACGATTACCCTGCGCGAGTTGACGCGCACCTTCGCTGACCATACCGCCGACGATGCCACCCGCCAGTTTTCCCATCAGCGAGAGACGCCCCATGCGGGATGACGTAATGTGCCGATTCATTGCCATGTGTTGTTATCTCCTTCTCATTGGCGTCGTATTGACTGACGCAGGTAATATCAGGTGCTGCATCTGCCGCTATCGCAGCGGCGCTGCAGGCGCCAGCGAGCAAACCGTGTGTATGCCCAGTCCAGTACGGTCTCGAGGTGCAAGCTGCGCAAAAGGCGTGCAAGCCAGCTGTAGGCGGGCAAGTGTGACCATAACTGAATGAATCCCCTGGCACCGGTTTGCCATTCACCCCTGGCGTCAAGGACGTGGAAACGTGCCATTGCCGTTTCGCGGTCCAGTCCGTGAACAGCGAGCATACCTCGATCGTCGGATATGTCGATCCAGATGAGGTGCTCAGCACCACGCAGGCGACGATAATGGTTGATTTCGCGACTGCATAGAGGGCAGGCGCCGTCGTAGAACACCGTGGCAATAACAGTATCGGCTGATCGCCCTTCTCCTGTTGGATATTCGTCTGTCTGTGCGTTTTTTTTAATCTCTGCAATCTTGGTCATGTTAACGCGCCCCTTTTGAATGCGTGGGATCTTTTTAAGAAAGAGGGCAGATGACTGAGCGCATCATCCGCCACGTTGTCTATGTTTTGTCAATGCAATGGGCCAGGAGTATCACATGGCGATCATTGCACCTGCCAGCATCAAAAGTAGCAGTGGTGTAAACAGGAAATACAGTGTCATTTTACTAATCAGGGAATCTTCTGCGTTCAGTACATTGGGTTTTGAGTAGTTCATGTGTCACCTCCTACGGTGCTGGTATGCCGGTTTGTCCGACAATGTCTAAGACAATACATAAACATTTATCTTTTGTCAAGATTTTGTATAATACAATCCATCAACAATTTTTTTGTTAGTAACAGAGGAGTAAGCAAGATGGCTAAGTCTGAAACACAAGCCAGCGGCTATCGCATAGGTTCGGTATCCCGATTGACCGGTATCTCACCCGATACGCTGCGTATTTGGGAGCGGCGTTACGATGTCGTTACGCCAGATCGCTCAGCGGGCGGCGGTCGCCTGTATAGCAGCGAAGATATTGCTCGTCTCAAATTAATCGGACGGCTGATCAACAAGGGCGATACGATTGGCGTAGTGGCCGGCTTGAGTCACGATGAGCTGAAAGAGCGACTGGCAGAAACGCGGGATGTCTCAGATACGCTGGCCATGGAGACGCCGTTCCGCCTTATGGTAATTGGTGAGCTGCTGTCGGAGAAAATGAAAGCCGCCGCTGATACGCTCTCATCGATGACTCTGGTGGCATGTTATGACACGCCGCGGGCGTTTTTGGCCGATGCAGACCCGGTGGATGCGGACATGCTGTTAATCGAGCAACCGACCTTGCAGTCGGACACAGCGCTCCAGGTCGTTGATTGGACATCTCGCATCAATGCGGCACACGCGGTTGTTGTGTACCGTTTTGCCACGGAGCAGGCCTTGGAAAAACTGCCGAAATCCAGGAGCAGTTCACTGCGCGCACCGGTTGATGTGCAGACGCTGCAGAGTCATTGTATTGCCATTCTGGGGCAATGCAGACAGGCCGAGCAGGATGAGGCTGAGTACACATTTGAGCAGGGTCAATCGGTACCGCCGCGGCAATACAGCGATGAGGCGCTGGCCCGTCTGGCGTCGATTTCGAGTACGATAAAGTGTGAGTGTCCGCGCCACCTCGCTGAATTGATCACCAGTCTGAGTGCATTTGAGAAATACAGTAGCGAATGTGAGAGCCGAAATTTGAAAGACTCAGAATTACACGCCTATCTGAGCGTCACCTCGTCGAAAGCGCGGCATTTGTTCGAGATTGCTCTTAGTCAGGTAATCGAGGCAGAAAATATCGAGCTGTAAATGCGGGCAATTTAGTAGTGTGATCTGCAACGCTATTTATTTCGGCCCGATTCCATTCGGGCCGGGAAGTCCAGCTTATTCGACAATAACTTTGCCTGTCATGGACGGGTGGAGTGCGCAGTAGTAGGTGTAGATCCCGGGTTGCTTAAACGTATGAGTGAACGTTGAACCACGCCCCAGCCTGTCGGAGGCGAGCAAGCCGTTGTTCTGGCTGGTAACAGTATGAGGCATAGGTTCGTTGTTTATCCAGGTCACCTGTTCGCCCGTTTTGACGCTGATCGTCGCGGGCACAAATTGCATACGCGCGATTGACACGTTGGTCGCGCCTGATGCGGGCTCGCCACCATCTGTAGAAGGGTCTGGTGTGCCCCTATTGACAGGTTGTTGAATGACCTGTTGCATCCTGCTTTGACTGCCGGGTGCGTAATAAAGATAGCCCGGAGGTGCGGCACGTTGATGTCCGCCGCGGTAGCCGTAATGGCCGTTGCCATAATAGCCGTTGTCGTGATAGCCGTTACCGGCGAGGGGTTGCTGACCCGCATCGAGATTCGTTGAAACCACAGTAAACAGGGCTGCGGCCGACGCCAGTGCGGTTATTGCCATTGCTTTCGTGTCTTTTGATATTTTCATCATATTCTCCAAAATCCGTCGGATTTAATCAAAACTTTCGTACGTTCAATTCGGGCCGGTTACCTGAAGACCTGAGTATCAGCACGGCGGGCCTCGTTGCCGGTGCTGCGGTGGTCGCTGGTTGCCTCATACCGGTACTATTTATTATCGTCATATCCGCCTGTTCGGACGGATATGAACGATGCTTTCAGTTGGGTACCATCACGGTGTCGATCACATGAATAATGCCGTTGGTGGCGCGTATGTCGGCTGCGACGACGTTCGCGCCATCGACCTTGACGCCGATAGACGTGTCGAATGAGATGCTCGAGCCCTGCACTGTGGTTGCCGAATCCAGTTTTGCGACATCGGCGGCGGTCACTTCACCGCTGACAACGTGATAGGTCAGCAGCTCGGACAGTGCGTCTTTATCGGCGATGATCGCTGCTCGTATTTTCTCCGGGATCTTTTCAAAAGCTTCATCGCTCGGTGCGAAAACGGTGAATGGCCCAGCGCCATTGAGGGTTTCGACGAGGCCGGCGGATTCGATCGCATCGACCAGGGTGCTGAAATTGCCGGCATTGACAGCGGTCTCGATAATGTTAGCGGTTGCCGGCACGACGGGATTTTTAGCTGCGCTTTCGGACGCCGCGTTGCTGCGATCAGGTCCTGGGGGCTTGCCGTGGTGCCAGTCCATTCCCGGGTGGCCAGGATAGTAATGTGATCGATGCATCGGGTGATACATCGGGTGGTGCTTGTAGTGATGTGGATGGTCGTAGTAACCGTGTTTCTTGTACATGCCGGATCGGCAGTGATCAGCTGACGCCATCAAGGGCGTCGCGGCAAGTGCGGTGGCAAGCAAGCTCATTTTCAGTAAAGATTTCATATATCTTCTCCAGTAATGTTGTCAGTGCAAAAGTTTGTTCATGTTTTGTCTATATCTTGTAGGCAGCCGGTCAGCATCTTTACTTCGGGTTGGCCACAGATCGTCTCCCACTATCCAACTCTCTGATTCATACATAAATACAGTCAAGTCATCCGGGTACATGCGTTGATCTCCGTGCCTGCTTTAGATGGTTTTTCTGTGTTGACCTAGGAAATTTGTCCATCTAATGTCAACAAATGTATTCGATATTTGATCAGATGTCAATGTTTTGTATTAGACAAAATATGATTTTTCTGCGAAGATGTCGTCAGGGTAGTGTGATAACGTTGATACAAGCTTGAGAGGTAAGCGTCATGGTGTTCGGATCTGCTGTTACAATATGGCTTGTAGGTGCTCTGATCGGTAGCATGCTATTTTTTGCATTCACTGTTGCTCCGACCGTGTTTCGTTCATTGCCTGCTGATCATGCGGGTCTTTTTTTAAGGGCATTCTTCCCCCGTTATTATCTGTGGGGGCTGATTCTTGCGCTGATCGCTGCCGCCTTTGCGATCCCAGCCAATGCGATTGTCAGTACGGCCTGTTTTCTGGTAGCGCTACTTTTTGTTTATGTCCGGCAGACGTTGATGCCTCAGATCAATCGTGCCCGTGATGATGAGCTGCAGGGCATGCCTGGAGCTGGGAAGCGGTTTAAGACTCTGCATATGTGGAGCGTCGCGATCAATGGTTTTCAGATGCTCATTCTGTTGGCTGTCGCCGTTTTGTTGTTGTGATCAGATATACAAGGCATCGCGGATGTGGTCAGTGCACATGCGTATCGATAATAATTCAGACCTGGACGCGGCATTGTGATCTGCTGATGCTCCCGCGTTTTGATACCTTTCCATACATACTGGGGGCAGGAGCAAAGAGCCATGCCGAAATTTCAAAGCTTAGCTGCAGTTCTGTTGATCCATTTATGCAGTATCGCAGTGAACCCGGCGAAGGCGACTGATGTGCTAATCGATGATCGAAGCACTGGAACACTGCAATCGAGCAACGCGGGCGAGTGGCGGCTTATCACCGACCAGGTTATGGGTGGGCGTTCATCGGGTGTTGTGTTACTGGATCAATATTTGGGACGACACTGCCTGCGCATGCGTGGCTCTGTCAGCACCGCCAATAACGGTGGCTTTTTACAGATAGCGCTGGATGTTGGCGAATCCAAAGGCATCGATGCGTCCGTGTTTGACGGACTCGTGCTCGAAGTGGCTGGAAACGGCGAACACTATAACGTGCACCTGCGCACCAGCGAGCTGTGGCTACCATGGCAATCGTATCGTTCTGATTTCATCACCCGTTCACAATGGCGCGAGATCAGGCTGCCTTTCAGTGAATTCGAGCCCTACAAGACCAAAAAGCGTTTCAATCCTGGCAAGCTGGTGCGTATCGGGGTGGTCGCCATCGGTCGTCAGTTTGATGCTGACCTGTGCTTGGGCAAAATCGCCTTTTACAACGATGACAGCGGTGATTGAAGGTGATGGCGCGCGTGTTAGTTTTCATCATTGCTGCGCTGCCTTGGATTGGCCTGGCTGATTCAGATAGCTCGATGCACAACCGGCACACGTCGATCGTAGACATAGCCTTGTCTGATATTACATTGGTCGGCCGCTACTACGAGGTTGAGCGTTCTGATCGGGGCCCGGCTTTGCTGCTGCTGCACGGCTGGAGTTGGCCGGATAATGATCCCTCGAGAGGTATGGTTCCGGCTGCAGTGGCCTTCCAGCGCGCCGGTTTTACGGTACTGGTGCCGAGCATGCGCGGGTGGCCACCCAGTGGGGGTGAAGACGATTGTGCTGGCAAACAGGTGGATGATGCATTGCAGGCACTCGAGTGGCTTGGGCGCCAGTCAGGGGTGGACGCTGACTGGCTATTTCTGGCGGGTTTCTCCCAGGGCGGGCAGGTTGCGTTGCTGGCCGCGACCTATGGTGCACCCGTTCAGGCCGTGGCTGCATTCGCACCTGTTGTGCAACCTGGGGCCTGGGGTGCAGTAACCCATGTTGAGGGCATCCGTAATTACGTCATGGAAGAATGCGGTGGGCCGGATGGCTGGCCATCTCGCGATGTGATGTTCCGAGCCAGTCGATTGGAGCGACCGCTGCTGCTGGTCCATGGTGAGGCGGATCGGCGGGTGCCGACGCAACAGAGCACCGGCCTCTACGACAGATTGACCGAGCTGCAACGCCCGGTGAAGCTAGAACTGATAGCAGGTGCTGAACACGACCAGGATGCGGTACTGCAACCACAGCTGGCTATCGATTTTTTCCGCAGCATCATCGGGCAACATCGAGAGTAGATGGTTAGCGTTTTTCCAGCCAGTCGGCCACGGCCTCAACCAGTCGCGTTTCCTTGCCATCGAAGAAATGGTTGGACCCTGGCACTTCAACCTGGGTGTAAGCGGTATTGCCGGCTTTTCTGGCGGCGTCAGCGCGTGCATCCACACTGTTCATCACGCTTTCCAGGTCATCGTCACCGTAGATGTCCAGTACGGGAATCTTGATCTTTTGCAGTGCCTCGATGCTGTTCATGCGCGGGTCCTTGGCAAAAGCCCCCATCCCGATCGCGACGAAGCCATCAAGTTTCTGTGTCGAGCTTGACAGGTAATAGGCTGTCATCGCAGCGCCCTGGCTGTGACCGATCAGCACGATTTTTTTCGCACCATTGTCTCGCAGATACTTGATGGCGGCGTCGACGCGTGGCGCGACCTCATCATAGAGTGGAGCGTATTCATGATATTCGGCTTCGTTCGGTAATATCGGCATCTGTATCGACAGCGTGTGCCAGTCGTGTTCGGTCAAATCCACGCGTAAAGGTTGTATCACCTGCTGCCAGTCGGGATGAATACCGGTGCCGTGCATGACAATGACTGCGCGGCCCTTGTCGTTCTCGGCTTCGGTGTAGATGCCGAGAAATTCACTGTTGCCATCATCGAGCCAGATGGCTTCGCCGTCGATAATGGCGTCTACCACCTGATCGGCCCAGCGTTTTTCCTTGGCTAGGTCTGAGGCCAGGCTGCTAAAGCCGATTGAAATAATGGCGAGGAAGAGTATCGTTTTGAAAACAGTCATGTGACCCCCTTGAATTGGTAATCGAGCAACAGTCCGGCAAAAAGCACGAGGCCAATCCAGTTGTTGTTCAGGAACGCCTTGAAACACAGCGCCGGATCGCGATCCTTGATCAGGTATTGCTGCCAAATGGCCAATGCGGTGGCAGTGGCTACCGCTGCGTAATAAAAGCCGCTGAGTTCCGCGCGCTGGCCAATCAGTATCAGGTCCATGATCAGCATGGCTTGAATGACACCTATAATCTTCTTGTCCAGTGGGCCGAACAGTATAGCAGTGGATTTTACACCGATTTTTAGATCATCTTCACGATCTGCCATGGCATACATCGTATCGTAAGCCGTAGCCCATAACACCGTGGCAATAAACAACAGCCAGGTCACGGGCGTCAGTTCGTTGGCCTGTGCGGTGAAAGCCATCGGTACGGTCCAGCCAAAAGCGGCACCAAGATGCACCTGGGGCAGAAAATGGTAGCGCTTCATAAACGGGTAGCTTGCGGCCAGCAGCACACCAACAAGCGACATCAAGATGGTCAGTTTGTTCATCAGCAGCACCAGGCCAAAGGCGCAAAGACTGAGTGTGGCAAAAACCACTAATGCTTCTGTTTCGCTGACCTTGCCGCTGACGATTGGACGGTCCTTCGTTCTGGCTACACTGCCATCGATATCACGATCAGCGTAATCGTTGATGGCGCACCCGGCCGAGCGCATCAGAATCACACCGGTGATGAAAACGATCAGAACCTGTGTGTCCGGCCAACCCTGCGCAGCAATCCACAGTGATATCAGTGTCGGCCAAAGCAACAGAAAAATACCGATCGGCCTGTGCAGGCGCACCAGCAGGGCATATTGCTCGAGGCGTTGTATCAGCTTCGAATGGGCGGCCCGGCTAATCTGCTCATTAGCGTATTGGGTCGCTGCGCGGACCGCAGCATTTCCGCTGATTTTTTCTGCCAGCGAAACCACGGCCGCCCGGACGTAAGCGGGATTGAGTCGTTGCAGGCCATGGTCCACTTTGTCCATGATCGGGTGGTGTGCGGCCCTGTCGAGCAGCGTGTTGAGCTTGTCAATGGCCTGTTTTGCAGATGCGGACAAATTCATGGGCCAATTTTACCCCAACTTAGCCAGTCGCAGCATTGAACTGTGTTGAATATTGCCTGCGTTCATTCAGTGGTTTAATGTAGATGCATGGCAATCAGAACATTTGAAAATTACACCCCGAAAATTGCGCAATCAGCCTTCGTCGATCAAAGTGCGCTGGTCACAGGCGATGTCGTCATCGGTGCGGACAGCTCCATCTGGCCGATGTGTTCCGTGCGTGGCGATATCCACTCCATCTGTATTGGAGAACGCAGCAACATTCAGGATGGCAGTATTCTGCATGTTACCCATGACAGTGAATTTGCGCCCGGTGGACATGCTTTGTCGATAGGTGATGATGTCACTGTGGGCCATAATGCGGTGGTCCACGCCTGTACTGTTGAAAGTCTGTGTCTGATTGGAATGGGATCGATAATACTCGATGGTGCTGTGATCAGATCGGGCGCTATCGTCGGGGCTGGATCGCTGGTCTCACCCGGGAAAGTGCTGGACGGTGGTTATCTCTGGCTGGGCAGTCCGGCAAAGCGGGCGCGTGAACTGACGGACAGGGAGAAGGCTTTTCTTGAGTATTCTGCCGCCCACTATGTCGATCTGAAAAATCGCCACAGGGCATGAGTCACGCTTATCACGGCGGCGCTGGCAGCCCCGTCGGTGTCAATACATTAATCCTTGTCATCCCTGTAGGCATTTTAGCAGGACTCAATCGGCCAGAAGCCAATTGAAGCACCCGCAGGCTGGTGCGCAGGATGAATGCGAGGATGCTTTTCATGATGCCATAGCCTGGTCGCCAAAGACGCTGGATACCCGTGTTGCCTCAGGCGTCCTATGCGTTACAACAATCACTCCGTAACTCGCTCATAAGAAGCTACGGAGCAGCTAGCCCGCATATCTCACCAGGATAACGGGAGCAAGCTTACGGACACGAAGACTAGCCTGAACCGTGATAGGCATGCTTGAATAACACACTGTATTTTTAATCATCCGAGCTTCACTCCAAAAAACCAATGCCTTACCGGTATTCCACGCCGCCTGGTGAGAAATGCGGGTTACGCGTCATAAACGCGTGCTGCTTCGGCCGGTGCTGATCTTGTAAAACTTGTGTACTACACTTGGAATAATACTGATTTTGTCTCGCGGTTTGTATTAAGTGCCTGAAAAAAATAATAATAAAAATAAAGTCAGCGATTTGCGGGAAAGTCTTCAGCATCGCGAGGCGGAGATTGATTTGCTGCAACGCACGTTTACGGAAATAGGTAGTGAACTGGACCTGAATAACCTGTTTCAGCTCGTTGCCGAACGAGCACGTGAGCTTGTCAAGGCGGAGACGCTCCTGATTCCTATTCTCGATGCAAATTGTGAAACCTACACTTACCGTGCGGGAGCAGGCTTGAGCAGCGATGAAATCGTCGGTGAGGCGCTGCCGCTGGATTATGGTGTTTGCGGTTGGGTGTGGAGACACAAGAAAGCCTGGTGGCGGGGTGTGCTGGCTGATCTGAGTGACGAAGAACGCAATCGCTGGGAAAAAGCGGCGGGTTCATTGATACTGGTGCCGCTACAGGGCAAGAACCATCTTCTCGGTGGTATCTCCGCGATCAATAAGATCGACCATCACGAATTTATACGCAGGGACTTGAATCTTTTGACCATGTTCGCCGGCATCGTGTCCATCGCCATTGAAAATGCGATGACCGTTCAGCAAATGGAACAAACCAGTCGCATGAACGAGGACTATCGCCGCCGCCTCAAGATAATGAACAAGCAGTTGCTCGAGAGTAACCGAGAGCTTGAATTTCATGCGCTCTATGACCCGTTGACTACATTACCCAACCGGTCGTTGTTCAGAGACCGGCTGTCTCGCGGTATCGCACGGGCTGAATCCGCCAACAGCCAACTGGGCTTATTGCTGATCGATCTTGACCGTTTCAAGGATATCAATGATGCGCTGGGTCATGACAAGGGGGACTATCTGCTCAAAGAAATCGCCTTGTTGTTGCAGCAATACATCCACCCTGACGATACCTTCGCACGTCTTGGTGGAGATGAGTTCGCCGTGATATTGCCGGACAGTGACAGAAAGATGATCATCAACAGGGCCGATGCTTTTCTTAAGGCGCTTGAAAAGCCATTTATGATCAACGACTCGACGATTACCGTGGGTGCAAGCATCGGTATTACTGTCTACCCAGAGCACGGTGACAATGTAACTGACATGCTCTGTCGGGCCGACTCTGCAATGTACAGTGCGAAAAAGTCAAAGCAGGGCATCATGTTCTATGAGCCTGCGGATGATCATTCACCGCTGGGTTACCTGACTATGGTCACCGATCTGCGCAATGCGCTGGAGAACGGTGAGTTTGAGCTCCACTATCAGCCGCAGATTGATATAAAGACCAACCGGATTATTGCGGTTGAGGCACTGGGTCGCTGGGTGCATCCGCGTTATGGCGTCGTCAAACCTGATGTGTTTATCAGTGAACTCGAACAGATCGGCCTGATTGAGAAATACACAACGTGGTGTATAGGAACAGCGCTGAAGAGCGCGGTTTCCTGGAAAATCGGCGGTCATCAATTGAAAGTGTCAGTCAATATCTCGGTCAATGATTTGCTCAATCCGGATTTTATGCAGCGCCTTGATGCATTAGTGGATTCGCGCGAAGATGGCGAGCTGCTGGCTTTCGAGATTACTGAAAATCTTTTCCTGTCCGAGTATGATCGTCTGTTCGAAGTGCTTGAACATATACGTTACCTTGGCATTGCTTTATCAATCGATGACTTTGGCACCGGATACTCTTCTTTAAGCCGGTTGAAAAAGTTGCCAGTGAGCGAACTGAAAATCGATCAGTCATTCGTCACCGATATGGAGAAGTCGCAAAATGACGAAGTGATTGTTCATTCGACCATTGAACTTGCCCACAATCTGGGATTGTCTGTGGTAGCCGAAGGCGTACAAAGTACCGCCACCTTGCAGCGTCTTGCAATGCTCGGTTGTGATACCGCGCAAGGTTATATTATCAGTGAGCCTTTGTCTGCAGAACAGTTAACCGCATTACTCACACGCTCTCAGACTAAAGCGGGCTGAATTTTTCGCCACCCGTTGAGCAGTGCGGGCTGACATTAACGATTGCGCAAGGCCTCAATCACCGGGGCTGTTTCCGGTTTACAGCCGCGCCAGATGCGGAAGGACTCCGCGGCCTGCTCAACCAGCATGCCCTTTCCATCTTCGACTTTTTCCGCTCCGTGTTCACGAGCCCAGCGCATAAACGGAGTGGCTTCGGTTGCATACATCATGTCGTAGCAGAAAGTGTGCTGATGGATCAGTGTTCCTGGCAGGGAGGGCAGATCACCGCTCAAGCTCGCAGAAGTGCCATTGATAATCACATCATAACGGTCACTGCCAAGCTCGTCCAGCCCACAGCCCCTGATGTTTCCCAGATCAGCAAAGTCCCTGGCAAGCTGCAGGGCTTTCTCTTTTGTTCGGTTTGCGATTGTCAGTGATGCAGGCCCCTCAGTCAGCAAGGGTTCTATAACACCACGTACGGCGCCGCCCGCACCGACGATCAGTATCTGCTTGTGTTGCAGTTGCAGCTTGTGATTGATGGTCAGGTCTCGCGTCAGGCCAACACCATCGGTATTATCGCCATAATAATCATCCTTGCCATTGATCACCAGCGTGTTCACCGCACCGGCGCGTTGTGCACGCTCGCTGCATTCTCCTGCCAGCTGCCAGGCTGCCTGTTTGAATGGAACCGTTATGTTGATACCTCTGCCACCGTTGTTGGCAAAGTTTGCAACAGCATTTTCGAAATCCTCGGGCTCGACAAGCTCGGCTGTATATATCAGCTGCTGTCCGGTTTGCTCTGCGAAACAGGTGTGAATGAATGGAGATTTGCTGTGTTCGACAGGGTTGCCAAACACGGCATAGCGGTCAATTTCGTCTGACATCGGTTTGCGCGCTGTTTCAGCTTTTGAGCCAGGCGGCCACAGTCATGGCATAGTAGGTAAGAATGCCGTCTGCACCTGCACGTTTGAACGATAACAGTGATTCCAGCACAGTGGACTTCTCGTCGAGCCAGCCATTTTGTGCCGCAGCCTTCAGCATCGCATATTCACCACTGACATGATAAACGTAGGTGGGTACGCCAAAGCTTTCTTTCACCCTGCGAACAATATCCAGATAGGGCATACCGGGTTTTACCATGAACATGTCGGCGCCTTCATCGATATCCAGAGCGACCTCTCGCAGCGCTTCATCGGAATTAGCCGGATCCATCTGGTAACTGTACTTGTTGCCACCGCCGAGGTTGGCAGCAGAACCCACGGCGTCACGGAATGGGCCATAAAAACTGGAGGCATACTTGGCCGAGTAAGCGAGAATGCGGGTGTGAATAAAACCCTCTGCTTCGAGCGCGTCGCGTATATGGCCGATACGGCCATCCATCATATCGGATGGGGCCACGATATCCGCACCCGCTCTGGCGTGTGACAGCGCCTGCTTGACCAGCACTTCAACGGTTTCGTCATTTAGCACATAGCCTGTTTCGTCTATCAGGCCGTCCTGGCCGTGTGAAGTGAATGGATCAAGGGCGATGTCAGTGATTACCCCCAGATCGGGATAGGCCTGTTTGAGAGCGCTGACCGCTGATTGTGCAAGCCCCTCGGCATTGTAGGCTTCTGCGGCGTCATCCGATTTTTTGTCTTCACCGACGACCGGGAAAAGTGCAATCGCGGGTATACCGAGCTCCATGCAGCGGCCGGCTTCAATGAGTAACTGGTCGATACTGACGCGTTCTATGTCGGGCATCGAAGGAACGGCTTCACGACGGTTTTTGCCCTCGGTTATAAACATGGGATAGATCAGATCATCGGAATGAAGATGATTTTCGCGCATCAGGCGGCGCGAAAAGTCATCGCGCCGCATACGACGCATGCGAATAGCGGGGTAAGAGGCGTTGCTGGACACAGTGTGCTCCACAATTAATTCAGATTGCGCTATTGTACCAGTCTCCGTGTTAGCGGGCATATCAGGAGAACAGCGCCATGAAGCAACACATTCGTCGTTGTGTATGTATTTTCGCGATTTCATTGTCTACACTGACATGGGCGGATTCGAGTGTCTTTGAATTCAGTACCGACAGACCGATCGCAGAAATCTATGACAAGCTGTACAAGAGTCTGGAGGATGCCCGTCTCTATGTCGTTTTTGAGCCTGATATCGGCAAAAACCTCTCGGGTTTTGCCGATCGGTGGGGAGAAAACTACAACAGGAACGAGCTGTCCGCGATCAGGAGCATGGTGTTTTGTAATGGCTGGTATGCCAACCAGGTCAGTAACCAGGACCCCCGTATGCTGGCGTTCTGTCCTCTGCATCTGACACTGATCGAAAAGGACGGCAGGACCACGGCATTATTTACGCGTCCGACGGTATTTGCGGCCAACAGTCCGGCAAAAGAGACACTGGCGGAGCTCGAGAAAACGGTCATTACCGCGATCAGGGAGGGCATGTCCCGATAAGCGCGACACGAGCTGGCTTACAGTGATAAAAGCGGCTATCTGAGCTCACGCTCGGGGTCGATAATGCCGTAATCGCTGGAAAAATCCTGTTTCACTGACTATATAAACCTTAGTGCCACACCCCGGCATGGTGCAAATGTGACCTAATCCCGCGTACACGGCCGTATTTCCCATCTGACGAGTGTGAAATCAAAGGCTCATGGGTGACACACCTGGAGGTCGCATTTTCTATGCCTGAGATAAGAACCAAACAGCGCATTCTGCTGGTCGAGGAATCAGCAACCTTACGATACATGTTGGGTAAGATTATCCAAAAGCAGGGTTATGAGCTGCTTTCTGTCGACTCATTTATTTCCGCTATTGACACACTGCAAAATGTTACCCTGAATATTGATGGCATCATCGTCGGCTGGCCAAATTACGAAAATTTCGAAGAATCAACCCATTTACTGGTGCTGCTGGACAGGGAACCTTACAGTGAGACGCCAGTCATTCTGCTATCCAATGACGCTGAAGTCGAGCTGTTGAACTGGATGAGTACACGTAAACAGACGGCCCTTGTACCTTGGGAAAATTATCAGGAAGTCACCACCTCGCTGCACACCATGCTGAGTCCTTCCCAGGAGCCGGTAGAAGACAAACGTCAGGCCTTCATCAGCGAAAAACCCACACGGGTATTGTTCGTCGATGATTCAAAAAGTATTCGCACTTACTACAAACGTCTGCTGGAACGCAACGGCTATCTGGTGGAAACGGCTGAATCCGTCAAACAGGCCTACGATATTGCAATCAACGAGGCTATCGATATCGCGATTGTTGATTATTTCATGCCGGATGAAAATGGGTATGTGCTCTGTCAGAAATTGCGTGATGATGAACGAACCGAGAACATTCGCACCGCAGTCATAACAGGGACTTACCTGGACTCGGTCATACGAGATTGTCTGCAGGCAGGGGCAATTGAATGTATGTTCAAAAATGAAGCAGAGGAGCTGTTTCTCGCAAGGCTGGCAGCTATGCGCCGTTTCATCGAAATTCAGAATTCAATTGAACAGCAGCGTGAGCGTCTTCAAGCCATCCTCGAGTCTGTTGGCGAAGGCGTGTACGGCGTTAATAACGAGGGCAAGCTGACCTTCGTCAACCATGCAACCATGAAAGTTGTCGGCGCCGAGGACGATGATTCCTTGCTGGGCATGTCAGCTTTTGATGCTTTGCATTACACTGACGAAGACCATCATGCCGATGACCAGTTGCGCAATGCCTATGGAAAGGAAGCCAAACTGCGATGCTGGGAAACCAAATTCAAACATCATTCGGGTAAACCGATTCCGGTTGAGTGTACCGTCCACCCGTTAAAGCTCAATGGCAAGCAGGATGGTTCTGTTATTGCGTTCAGGGATATCTCCAATCAGAAAATGCTGGAAGAAAAGTTGCGCTGGCAGGCGACACACGATCACCTGACGGAATTGTATAACCGCCGCTATTTCGAGGCCAGGCTTGAAAATGAGCTCAAGGATGCGCAACGCACGGCTATTATGAGCGCGTTGATATATATTGATCTGGATCGCTTCAAATATGTAAATGACACTGCAGGGCATGACACCGGAGACAGAATGCTGGTGGAGATCAGTCGCGTGCTCAGTAAATTTCTGCGCAGAAGTGATGTGATTGCGCGTATTGGCGGTGATGAATTTGCAATACTGTTGAAGAATGTTGATTCGGCCCTGGCGCTCAATCTGGCCAATGAGTACCGTTCGGCGCTGAACGATATCTGTGTCAATGGCGTTAAGCAGACTTACCATGTGCATGCCAGTTTTGGTGTCGCAATGATGGACGATGAGCACATGACGGCAGGTGACTTGCTGGCGAATGCAGATATTGCCTGTCATATCGCCAAACGAATGGGCAGGAACCAGTCTCACCTCTACGCTCAGGACAGTGATGAACGTAATGCCATGGGCACAGAGCTGGGCTGGTCAACTCGTATTCGGACCGCGCTGGATAACGATGATTTCGAATTGCACTATCAGCCGATTATGTCGATGGCAGATATAAACCTGCACAACCTGCCGGCACAGGATGGCGCGATCTGGCAGTCACATCTGAGTGATAATGACGGTGCTTTCCATTACGAGGTGCTGGTGCGTATGCGTGGTGATCACGGCGAGCTCTATTATCCTAATGCGTTCATACCGACCGCGGAACGGTTTAACCTGCTGATGGAACTCGATATGTGGGTGATCGAGAACGCACTCAGGGCTGTCGCTAACAGCGATAATCCGAAAGGCAAGGTGACCTTATCGATTAATCTGTCGGGCCATTCGCTCGACGATGATGATGCGCAGAGTAAAATTATTTCCCTGCTGCAGACATACAGCGTTCCACCAAGCTCCATCGTGTTTGAAATCACCGAAACCAGTGCCATTGCGAATCTTGAGCAGGCAAACCGCTTTATCCGTGATATGTGTGCCATAGGCTGCCGCTTCTCACTGGATGATTTCGGCTCGGGATTCTGTTCGTTTGCGCAACTGAAAAACCTGCCGACCAATCTGGTCAAGATTGATGGGCAGTTCGTCAAGAGTATGGCGCGCGGCGCAACCGATCGTGCGATCGTGACCGCAATGAATGATGTCGCGCATTCGCTTGGCCGCTATACCGTTGCAGAATATGTCGAAAGTCCGGAAGTCGTACGCCTGCTGAAGATATGCGGTGTCGACAAGGTACAGGGAAACTATATTTCGCGTCCTTTGACGGAGCTGCCGTGTATCAATATCGTTAACCTGCACAAACGGGCGAAAGCAGAATAAATCGATTTAGCCCGTATTTCTCACCAGGCGGCGTGGAATACTGGTAAGGCATTGGTTTCTTTGAGTGAAGCTCGGATGATTAGAAATACAGTGTGTTATTCAAGCATGCCTATCACGGTTCAGGCTGGCCTTGGTTTGCATGAGATCGTAGGGTGCGCCGTGCGCACCGTGAATCTTCAGTGTGCTGGGCTGTTTCGGTGCGCACGGCACACCCTACGGTCGCTTCACCCAAGCTATTGCTACACTTTTCGCTCCAGAGCGGCGCTTTCGAACACGAAACCTGCGCCTGCTCCCGTGATCCTGGTGAGAAATGCGGGCTATCTCCCCGGTGAGCCATGCGGGTTAGTTTAGCCAGTCTGCGGGTTTGAGGTAGGTGTCGTATAGCTCTGCTTCCGCGCTGCCTGCCTCAGGCTTCCAGTTGTAGCGCCAGTTAACGACAGGTGGCAATGACATCAAAATGGATTCGGTTCGCCCGCCCGTTTGTAAACCAAACAGCGTGCCACGGTCATACACCAGGTTGAATTCAACATAACGGCCTCGCCGGTACAGCTGGAACTGGCGCTCGCGTTCACCAAACTCGGTATTTTTGCGTTTTTGCACAATTGGCAGGTAGGCTTTGAGGTAATGATCACCAACGCTTCGTAGAAATGCAAAGCACTGTTCGAACCCGCCCTCGTTTAGATCATCAAAGAACAATCCACCTATTCCGCGAGGTTCTTTGCGGTGCTTTAAATAGAAATAATCATCACACCATTTTTTATAACGTGGATAAACATTATCACCGAAGTCAATGCAGGCATCGCGTGCAACGCTGTGCCAGTGTTTGCAGTCCTCCTTGTTGCCATAATAGGGTGTCAGGTCGAAACCGCCACCGAACCACCATATCGGTTCACTGCCCTCCTTGCGGGCGATAAAAAAGCGAACATTGGCATGGGATGTCGGCACATAGGGATTGTGCGGGTGAATCACCAGTGATACGCCCATAGCTTCAAACTCGCGCCCGGCAAGCTCGGGTCGGTGTGCAGTGGCGGATGCCGGTAAAGCATCACCCTGAACGTGAGAGAAGTTCACACCGGCCTGTTCAAACACCGCGCCATCAGTGAGTACGCGGGTCAGGCCGCCGCCACCACCGTGATCACGTCGCCACTCATCGTGAATGAAATCTTCCTTGCCATCCTCCGCGGCCAAGCGGCTGCAAATGGTTGCCTGCAGGTCTAACAAATACTGTGTGACGGCATTGACGTCAGGTGAGTTATTCGATGTCATATTATTTCCGCAGCACGTGTCTGCTTTTCAGGTCGCGAATTCTGGACGGTCGGCCGCTGCAATTATGATGGGATATCAACATCGCATCAAGTTGACCTTCAAAATAGCGATGCAACTGCAAGGGATTCAAGGCGGGTTTTTTTCCAGCGGGATTGGCACTGGTAGAAACCAGCGCGTGACCGAGCAGATTGCACAATTGTATCACCAGGGGATGTGTACTGACGCGGATCGCCAGTGTCTGATACCTGCCGCTGATCCAGCGCGGTGTGGTGTCTTTCACAGGTACGATCCAACTGGTCGGTTGTTGCTCGCCAACAATGGCGGCACGGTCATCAGGATCAGCGACTTCAATTAATGCATCGAGCTGTTGCAGCTGGGATGCGAGTAATATCAATCCCTTGCTGCTGTCTCTGCCTTTGAGGGCATTGACGGCGTTGACGGCTGTGACGTTCAATGGATCACAACCAAGGCCGTACACGGTTTCAGTGGGGTAAGCAATGATGCCGCCGCGTCGGACACAGTGGGCTGCGTATCGAATGGCAAAATCTGTGGTCATGTCAGCCCGCCTCTCTCAGCTGATGGCGATGCCGTCAGGACTTTTTCTTAACGGTTTTTTTCTTAGCCGTTTTCTTTTTAGCGATTTTTTTCTTGGCGCCTTTCTTTTTTGTGGTTTTCTTTACCGGGGCCGCCTTTTTCTCTGTTTTTTTCTTTACTGTCTTTTTCTTGCGGCCTTTGCGCTCGGGTGCGGCTGCGAGCAGTTCTTCACACTCCTGCAGGCTGAGGTCTCCGGGTTCTCTGTCCTTCGGGATCTTGGCGTTTTTAAACCCATCGGTGATGTATGGACCAAAACGTCCATTGAGTACTTCTATGTCCGTTCCCTCAAATGACTTGATGTACTTGTTGGCGTCAAACTCTTTCTTTGCCTGGACCAGTTCCATTGCCTGTTCCTGGGTGATGTTGTAGGGATCTATACCCTGGTCCTGGTAGGCCTTGTTGATGGAAACAAACTTGTTGTCATACTTGACGTACGGACCAAAGCGCCCGTAGTTGGTGCTGAGCTTTTCGCCATCCGGCGTTTCGCCAAGCTCTCTCGGCAACACGAACAGATCGAGATAATTATCCTCGGTCACGTCGCTCATTTTCATGCCGGGGCGCAGGCTGGCAAATTGCGGCTTTTCTTCATCATCTTTGTCGCCGATCTGTACGAATGGTCCATAAGGCCCCATGCGGACGCTGACGGGCTTGCCGGTTTTCCGGTCGGTGCAGATGAGTTTGGCTTGTGCCACCTCGGCTCGGCTGACGTTGGCGTCCTTGTCTTCCACCTGTTGGATGAACGGTTCCCAGAAATTACGCATCAACGGGACCCAGTCTTCTTCGCCACGCGAGACACTGTCGAGTTCATCTTCCAGATTGGCGGTGAATTCGTAATCTACGTACTTGGTGAAGTGCTCGGTGAGGAAGCCGTTGACGATGCGACCAATGTCCGTCGGTGTGAATCGACGGCTTTCCAGTTCGACGTAGTCGCGATTAACCAGAGTCGAGATGATACTGGCATAGGTTGAAGGGCGCCCGATGCCGTACTCTTCAAGCGTTTTGACCAGGCTGGCCTCAGTAAATCGGGGTGGCGGCTGGGTAAAGTGCTGGTCACTGCGAATGTCGAGCAGTTTGATGCGTTCACCTTCCTCCATTTCAGGAAGAATCTTGTTTCGGTCTTCGCTCCGTCTGTCATCATCGATATCTTCCGTATACACCTTCATGAAGCCCGGATGTTTAATCGTGGAGCCGTTGGCACGGAAGTTGTTGCCATTGCCACAACCGAGGTCAATGGTCACGGTATCCAGGGTGGCATGAATCATCTGACAGGCCATGGTGCGCTTCCAGATCAGTTCGTAAAGGCCGAACTGGTCTGGAGTCAGATGTGATTTGATATCGGCCGGTAGATGGCGCACTGAAGTGGGGCGTATGGCTTCATGCGCTTCCTGAGCATTCTTGGATTTTGTTTTGAATGTGCGTGCTGATTCAGGCAGATAATCATCGCCATACATCTGTGCGATCAGCTCGCGTAATTCAACCAGAGCTTCATTGGCAAGGTGTACTGCGTCCGTACGCATGTAAGTGATCAGACCTACCGTCTCCCCGCCGATGTCGATACCTTCATAAAGCTGTTGTGCTGTGCGCATGGTACGTTGCGCAGAGAAGCGCAGCTTGCGGGCAGCTTCCTGCTGCATGGTTGATGTCGTGAACGGCGGATTCGGGTTGCGTCTGGCTTCCTTCTTCTTGACCTGGTCAACCTTGAGTTCACCCTTGGCTGCTGCCAGCAAGGCGTCTCTTGCTGCTAGCGCATCGGCTTCATTGGTAAAGGTGAATTTTGTTTCTTGCTCGGGGTTATCGCCTTCCTTTTTTGCCGGTTTGTCAATGACCTTATCATTCTGGAATACAGTCAGACGGGCGATAAATGCCTGGGCATCTTTCTCGGCATCGGCTGCGATGGTCCAGTATTCAACTTCCTTGAATCTTTCAATTTCCTCTTCGCGTTCAACGATCAACCTCAGGGCTGGGCTTTGAACGCGTCCGGCAGACAGGCCGCGTTGGACTTTTTTCCACAACAGCGGCGACAGATTGAAACCGACCAGGTAATCCAGTGCGCGCCGGGCTTGTTGTGCATTGATCAGGTCACTGGATAGCTCGCGTGGATTGTCTATCGCCTCCTTGATGGCAGGCTTGGTGACTTCGTTGAATACGACACGGTGCACCGCTTTTTTTTCAAGCGTGCCATCTTCCTTGAGCAATTCGTATAGATGCCAGGAGATTGCTTCGCCTTCGCGGTCCTGGTCGGTTGCAAGATAGAGTGCGTCTGCCTTTTTCAGCGCTTTCTTGATCGCGTTGATATGTTTTTCGTTTTTTTCGATGACTTCGAATTTCATCGCGAAGTCGTGCTCGGGGTCAATAGCGCCTTTTTTCGGAATCAAATCGCGCACATGGCCATAAGATGCGAGCACCTTGTAGTCCTTGCCAAGGTATTTCTCGATAGTTTTCGCTTTTGCAGGAGACTCGACGATAACGAGATTAGTGCCCATGCGTCCTTATCTTGTCGTCTTAGTAAAAAACGTTTTGTAAATTAATGTATGTAGTCTACATTTTCGTCAAACATGATACTTTCCATCCAGGCGTAGGCATTTTCTTCACCGGGGTGGCTATGCAGAACGATCAATACGACCCATTTAAGTTGTTCTGTATCAAGTTCATTGTCCAGGGCAATGATTCGGTCCAGCACCAGTTCACGCGTAACCGGTGTCAGTATTCCTGCCTGCTCGAGGAACACCAGGAAGCCCAGTGACTCCTCATTGAGCAGCGCTTTCTCTTCTTCACTGAAGACACGCATGCTCGACTGTTTGACAGGCACGTAGTGTGCCCCATCCTGGATGAGTGCAAGATCTTCCAGCCAGCTGAAAGCCAGGTCGATTTCCTTGTTCTCGAAGCCCATTTCCTCAAGCCGGCTCGCTACTTCGTCGCGCTCATCCAGGGTTTCGTTTTCATCACCCAGAAAACGTTCAAACAAGAACATCAGAACGTCGACAACGGATTGTTTGATTACCATTATTAAAGCCTGTAATAGAAAATCCCTGGGGATGCCCTATGGTTGGGTTCTGAAAGCAGCTATTATGCCACACGGGTGTACTTGCCGCTCTCACTGACGACGCAGCCCTCCAGCTCCAATATCAGCAGCATGGACGCCACTTCCGAGGCTGCAAAACCACTACGATCGACGAGTTCGTCGATGCGCATGGATTCATACTCGAGGCATTTGAGCAGCTTTTGGTGATCCGGGTCAAGTGCCTGTGACAATTGATTGGCAGACCCGGATTCGAGCTGATCCGGCAGTTCCGTCGGCAGCAGCGCGGATAATTCCTCCATAATGTCGGCGGCGGTCTCCACCAGTTTGGCGCCCTGGCGTATCAGGCGATGACAGCCACGCGCCAGCGGATTGTGTATCGAACCCGGTATCGCAAATATTTCACGGCCTTGTTCCAGCGCATGTTTTGCCGTGATCAGCGAGCCGCTGTTGAGTCCGGCCTCGACCACGAGCGTACCCAGGGAAAGGCCGCTGATGATGCGGTTACGGCGTGGAAAATAGGCCTTGAGCGGTCGGGTACCCAGCGGGTGTTCAGATACGATGGCGCCATTGTGCGAGATCGCTTCAGCCAGCCTGCAATGAGCCGCCGGATAGACGATGTCGAGTCCGTGCGCGACCAGGGCAACGGTGCCGGCCATACCCTCGAGTGCACCCTGGTGGCAGGCTGCATCGATACCCCGGGCCAGGCCGCTGGTGATGGTGATGCCGGCCGTCGACAGATAGCTGGCGAACTCCATCGCAGTTTTTCGTCCCGATGCCGTGGGAGTTCGACTGCCAACCATGGCCAGTTGCGGCAGTTGCAAAAAGTCCGGGTCACCACGGACGAATAGTAGCGGGGGTGGTGTCGAGATCGTCTTCAGCGGGTCAGGATAGCGTA
The DNA here is from genome assembly GCA_942492025.1 of uncultured Gammaproteobacteria bacterium. Classification (GTDB taxonomy): domain Bacteria; phylum Pseudomonadota; class Gammaproteobacteria; order SZUA-229; family SZUA-229; genus JABDQW01. Next base: position 154,423 of record CALODJ010000006.1, read on the forward strand.
TGTCATTGAATGTAATGACGTGATGATTCGGCTGCTGTAGCCATTCCAGATCGGGCCCGATCTTGTCTGTCTCAGGATTCTGGATGGCGCTGACCATGTCAGGCTTTAATCCGATTTTGCCAAGGCTGGCCGCACTGGCAGCAAAGACCGCGTCGGGAGTGCCGAATACGTTCAGCAATAGATGGTATCTATCCGGCTGCATGCCGGGAACGTGCTGTAACGCGAGCCAGCTTTCGATCATATTCATCCCTGAATAGTGTAACTTTATTTCGGCGTTCGGACTATATCGTGCTTATGGATAACTCGAGTTGATTCCAGAACCAGGCCGTAGCTGACATGGTCAAACGTGCGAAAAACCATGATCAAGCCACTACGCACATCGGGCAAATTTAGCTCAACTTTTTTGCCTTTGTTGTAGTGATCATATACGGATCTCCCCTTAGTATAAACAGCCAGCAAATTACCGGTTTCGAGGCCATCACGGCTGCCCTGGTTGATGACAGCGACCTGGAGCTTGGCAACACCGAAGAGCGCGTCGGGCAAGTGAATGATTCGGCCCTGAACGTCCCGGTCCGGTAGCCTGGGAAAGAACAGGTTGTCGATTTTGCTCTTGTCCGTTGGCAGCAGGCGGTCACCGTAGAGCACTTCACGTTCAGTAAAGGTCAGTTGACCGGCCGCGGGATCACCATACGATGTTATCAGCACCTCTCCCGCGTAGATTGCTTCATATCCGAGGACCTCTTCGGTATCTGGATCTATCAGGTCGGCGCCTTTTCGCACGATGGTGTAGCGCACGCGCTCTTTGTCTATTTCACCACGAATGTAAACCTGATTGCCCTGTCCCAGTATCAAGTGTTCGTCTTCACTGCCGAGTATATAGGGCGAATCCTCGAGCTCTTCTTTGGTAATCACGCGCGGTTTGGTCAGGAACTGGCGAATGGCGTCACCGGGTATGGTGTCGATGCTTTCTTCGATCGTCATTGTACGTATTGACGGTGTCAGCTTGACCACGGGAACCGGGCCGGCCGCATCAGATACAACGGTTGCACCGTGCTGTCCGGGTTTGCTGACGACAATACGTGGCTGACCATCGACGTAGATCAGGCTCAGAAGATCGCCCGGGTAAATCAGGTGGGGGTTTTTCACCTGTGGATTCTGGTACCAGATTTCGGGCCAGAACCAGGGGTCTTTCAGGAATACACTGGCAATGTCCCATAATGTATCACCCTGCTTCACGGTGTACTGGCGCGGGTGGGTGACCTTGACACTGGCGGCGACCATCTGCGGCGGGCTGGTGACCGGCCTGGGTTGATCGGCCACTACGATAGTCCCGGTTTCCTGCTCGGGCTCAACAGTGACGCCCTCCTCTCGGGTAACAGACGATGAGCAGCCAAATAGCCCGGTGACCAGCAACAGGGTTACAATAGGCAGTCTAACAGGGTGCACGCAATCAGAAGCGACGGATATTTTCATTATTGTTGTTATCCTTATGGATAATCCGTGGTATTCAATAGTCTAGTTGATAAAATTCCATTTTGAAGCAAGCATGAACTGATTTTAGCAGAAATAGCCAATATCGCTGTTTCTGCAGAATTTTCACCGAGATTGATATGGCGATACTGGAAATACTGCACTATCCCGACAAGCGCCTGCGCACCGTTGCTGTGCCTGTCGACGTTGTTGATGATTCGATACGTAACCTGGTCGATGATATGTTTGAGACCATGTACGCTGCGCCGGGTATCGGGCTTGCGGCGACACAGGTCAATGTGCACAAACGGATCATCGTCATCGACCTTAGTGTCGAAAAGAATGAGCCACTGTGCCTGATCAACCCCGAGATCATCAAGACCGAGGGTGTCGAACAAACCGAAGAAGGCTGTCTCTCGGTGCCGGATATTTATGAGACCGTGGAGCGTGCTGAACGCATTGAAGTGAAGGCGCTAGATAAGCGCGGCAAAGCATTTACGCTCGAGGCTGACGGCTTGCTGGCTGTGTGTATTCAGCATGAAATCGATCATCTGCAAGGCAATTTGTTCGTCGATTACCTGTCACCGCTGAAACAGATGCGCGTTAAGAAAAAACTCCAGAAGGCGCGCCGACAGGCGGCCATCATTTAGCTTGTTGTTGGATCACTGTGGCTGACAAACTCCGCCTCGTTTTTGCAGGCACCCCCGTTTTTTCGGTAGCGGTACTGCAGGCCTTGATCGATGCAGACTATGAGATTATTGCCGTCTATACTCAGCCTGACCGGCCTGCAGGTCGCGGCCGTGAAGCCAGGCCTTCAGCAGTAAAGCAGCTCGCGCTCGAACACGGTTTGAAAATCTTTCAGCCTGTATCGCTCAAACAGGAAGCTGAGCAGCGGCAGCTGCTGGCGCTGCAGCCAGACCTGATGATTGTCGTGGCCTACGGTTTGTTACTGCCGGTAGCGGTGCTTTCCATTCCGCGGCTTGGCTGCATCAATGTACATGCTTCCTTATTACCCCGCTGGCGCGGGGCCGCACCCATCCAACGGGCCATTCTGGCGGGTGACCGGCAGACCGGCATCACGATCATGCAAATGGATCAGGGCCTGGACACCGGCGATATGCTGGCCAAAGCGAGTTGCGATATCAGGGACGACGATACCGGCTCTTCACTGCACGACCGTCTGATGCAACTCGGCGCCGACACCCTGATCCAGTGCCTGGCTGACCTGCAGCAGGGCAAACTAAAAGCCGAATCCCAGGATGATGGTCTGGCGACGTATGCCGATAAGCTCAGTAAGAAGGAGGCCGAGATCGATTGGGAACGGGATGCAGTGCAACTCCAGCGGTGTGTTCGCGCCTATAATGCGTGGCCGGTGGCCTATACCCTGTGGCAAAGAAAAGGAAAAACCGAGAATCTGCGTATCTGGCAGGCGCAGGCCATCGAGCGGGAGCACAACGAACAACCTGGCAGGGTATTGAACAGCTCTGCGGACGGTATCGATGTAGCTACCGGGAAAGGTGTGCTCCGACTGTTACAGGTACAAGCCGCCGGCGGCCGCAGCATGCCTGCGTCTGATTTTGTCAATGCACACCCTATGGATGGTGTAAGGCTGGGGTGAACGCTTCCACAACAAATACACGGCGTAACAAAGCAGCTGATAAATACGTGTCCGATGCGCGCTATGCGGCTTTGAAAGTGCTGCAAAGCGTACTCGTTAAACGGCGTTCTCTGGCAACGGCCCGATTACTGCTTGATGACATGTCGCTGCAGCCGCGTCAGCGTTCTCTGGCGATGGAACTGGCCAATGGTGTACTGCGCTGGCGCTTCCGATTTGAAGCCATGCTGGAAAAACTGATGAGCAAACCGCTGCGAAAAAAGGATCAGGATCTCCAGCTGATATTGCTGATAGCGCTACATGAGCTGAACGAACTGAGCACCCCGGACTATGCTGTGGTCAATGAAGCTGTCAGCCAGGCCAGGCGTATCGGTAAGAAGTGGGCTTCGGGCCTGATCAACGGGGTATTGCGCAGCTTCCTTCGTGAGCATGAGCGCTTGGTCGCCGCTATAGAAGATATCCCTGCTGCACGTCTTTCTCATCCACAATGGCTAATCGATCTTCTGCAACAGGACTGGCCAGAGCAGGTAGAGCAGATATTGACAGCCAGTAACCGGCGCCCGCCCATGTGGCTGCGGGTGAATCTGAGCAAAGTTTCTGTTGAAGACTATCTCAAGCGACTTGCGATGCAGCAGATAACCGCTGTGCGCCACAGCAACGCACGGGCTGCCTTAAAACTGGATAACCCAATGGATATCAGTCAGATCCCCGGCTTTGATCAGGGCCTGGCGTCGGTCCAGGATGCTTCGGCCCAGCTGGCGGCCCAACTGCTCGCTGCCGAGGGCGATGAACGTGTGCTGGATCTATGCGCTGCACCCGGTGGCAAAACCTGCCACATTCTCGAAACGGCTGGCAACATACAAATGACGGCGGTTGAGCTCGATCCCGTGCGCATGCACAAAGTCCAACAAAATATCGATCGCATCGGCGTGCAGGCACGTCTGATCGTTGCAGATGCGACCGATGTCGAGCGCTGGTGGGATGGTCGCCAGTTCGACCGGATACTGGTCGATGCACCCTGTTCCGCCAGCGGCGTAATACGCCGCCATCCCGACATCAAGAGTCTGCGACAGGTGCATGATCTGGTGACGCTGACCGAGAATCAACAACAGATACTGCAGCAGGCATGGTATATGCTAAGGCCCGGTGGTACCCTGTTATACGTGACCTGCTCGGTATTTAAACAGGAAAATGAGCAACAGGTGGAACACTTGATGCGTCACGCTGCTGACGCTGAAGAAGCCATGATTGATCAGAGCTGGGGTATTGCATGCCGCTACGGTCGCCAAATTTTACCCGGAACAGAGGACAGTGATGGCTTTTATTATGCGCGGCTGAAAAAGCTGCAAAACACCAGTGATACGCCTGTCGGGTAAAGAATCTGGATCTTATGAGCGAACGCGGCCAGCTATTGCACGAAATGGCCTGATAAATCACGCTGGAAGAATTTTCTCCGCTGGCCCGTCGAATCGGAATCCTTCATGTATCTTGCGGGCTAAGGTTACTGCAATCGCGCACTGAAAGGCGTAAACTTCGCGCCATCGGATGCGCAAACTCAATAGATTAATGCAATGAAAATTCTCATTCTGGGCGGCGGTCAAGTAGGTTCCACTGTTGCAGCCAATCTCGCATCTGAGGCCAATGACATTACGCTGGTCGACACCAATATCAACTTGCTCAACGACCTGCGCAGCCGTCTTGATATCCAGACTGTGGCCGGGCACGCCTCTTTTCCGGATGTCCTCCGGCGCGCAGGTATTATTGATACGGATATGCTGATTGCCGTTACCAACAGTGATGAAACCAATATGCTCGCCTGTCAGTTCGCGCATTCGTTGTTCCACACCCCAACCAAGATTGCCCGTATTCGCGCACAGGAATATCTCGAACATGAGCATATATTCTGTCATGAGGCGGTACCGGTAGACGTCATCATCAGTCCTGAGGAGATCGTTTCCAAATATGTGCAACGATTGATCGAATATCCGGGTGCATTCCAGGTGCTCGATTTTGCCCATGGGCGAGCCCAGCTTGTCGGGGTCAAGGCGTATTATGGCGGGCCACTGGTCGGGCATGAAATAAAAACGCTCAGAGACCACATGCCGTCTGTCGATGCGCGCGTTGCCGCGATCTACCGGCGTGGTAAAGGTATCAAGCCGGAAGGTAATCGTGTGATTGAGGCCGATGATGAAGTCTTTTTCATCGCCGCAAAAAAAGACATACGCGCAGTCATGAGTGAGCTGCGCAAGCTGGACAAGCCCTTCAAACGCATCATGATCGCTGGTGGTGGCAATATTGGTAAGCGGCTGGCAGAGGCGCTGGAAGACGACTATCAGGTCAAGTTACTGGAGTGCGACCCCGAACGTGCAGAGCTGCTGTCGCACGAGCTGAACAAATCGATCGTGTTGCTGGGTGACTCGGCTGATGAGGATTTGTTGCTGGAGGAAAATATTGATCAGATGGATGTGTTCTGTGCCGTTACCAATGATGACGAGGCCAATATCCTGTCATCCATGCTGGCGAAGCAGCTGGGCGCGAGTAAGGTGATGTCACTGGTCAATCGTCCCGCTTATGTCGACCTCATTGAACAGCAGGCCACCATCGACGTGGCCATCTCACCACAACAGGTAACGATCGGCGCCTTGCTGACGCATGTGCGAAGAGGGGATGTGGTCGCTGTGCACTCATTACGGCGTGGTGCGGCAGAAGCCATCGAGGCCGTTGCGCACGGCGACGCTAGAACTTCACGTGTCGTGGGTCGGCGCATCGAGCAGATCTTACTGCCAGAGGGTGCAACCATTGGCGCTGTTGTGCGAGGTGATGAGGTCATGATGGCGCATCACGATACCTTGATCGAAACCGACGACCATTTGATTTTATTCATGCAGGACAGACGCAGGACACCTGAAGTTGAAAAGCTGTTCCAGGTGAGCTTCGCCTTCGTCTGACAAAGAAGTATGCACGCTGCAATTATATTGCGCCTCATCGGTCAACTGTTGATGCTGTTCAGCATAACGCTGCTGCCGCCAGTGATAATCGATATATTCTATCGTGAAGACGCGGGACAGGCTTTTTTTTACAGTTATCTGTTGCTTCTGGTCACCGGCTTCGTATTGTGGTTGCCGGTGCGTACGAAGAGGGCAGAGCTTCGTTTGCGCGATGGCTTCGTTGTAGTCGTCATGTTCTGGACGGTACTCGGGCTCGCCGGTTCGTTGCCTTTTTTGCTCTATCAGCCGTTAACCGTTTCAGTGTCTGATGCAGTGTTTGAATCGATCTCGGGTTTGACGACAACGGGTGCAACGACACTGATAGGTCTTGACGAGCTGCCGCACAGTATTCTGTTCTACCGACAGGAATTACAATGGCTTGGCGGCATGGGTATTATCGTATTGGCTGTTGCCGTGATGCCGATGCTGGGTGTGGGGGGTATGCAGCTGTATCGGGCTGAAGCGCCAGGGCCGGTCAAGGACAGCAAGCTCACGCCGCGCATCGCTGAGACTGCCAAGGCGCTCTGGTATATCTACCTAGGTCTCACCATCGCCTGTGCAATGGCGTACTGGATTGCCGGTATGGACCTGTTCGAAGCGATTTGTCACAGTTTCTCAACCGTCGCCATCGGCGGATTTTCGACGCATGATAGCAGTATCGGCTATTTCGACAGTGCGGCCATTGAGGCCGTTGCTATTGTCTTCATGTTTCTGGGTGGAATGAATTTTGCGTTGCATTTCGTGGGTATGCGCACCATGAATATCATGCATTATCTGCAGGATGCAGAGCTGAGGATGTATATCAGCGTTTTATTATTTGTGTCAACAGCCAGTATTGCCTATCTTTATCTGCACCATGATGTGCCCGAGCCGATCGATGCGTTCCGCCAGGGGCTGTTTCATGCCGTATCCATCGGCACCACAGCTGGATTTGCCACCACGGATTTTTATGCCTGGCCCACATTTGTCCCGGTGATGTTGCTGTTTGCCAGCTTTATCGGCGGTTGTGCCGGATCGACCGGTGGTGGCATGAAGGTGATTCGCGTGCTGTTACTGATTAAACAGGGTCAGCGTGAGCTGGTGCGGCTGATCCACCCTAATGCCCAGGTCGTTGTCAAGATCGGCAGGCAACCTGTCAATAATGCAGTCATCAATGCCGTGTGGGGTTTCTTTGCGGCTTACGTGGCCTGCTTCGTCATCATGATGTTGTTGTTGATGTTGGATGGGTATGATCAGATTACCGCCTTTTCCGCGGTAGCGGCGACAATCAATAATCTGGGCCCGGGTCTGGGTGATGTCAGTGCCAATTATGCCGGCATAGATGATTTTTCCAAATGGCTGCTGTGTTTCTCCATGTTGCTGGGTCGTCTGGAGATCTTTACCCTGCTGGTGATGTTGATGCCGACATTCTGGCGTAAGTGACGCCTGCCTTACAAGTAATGCATTGACTGATTGATATGAGCGTCAAGGAGTCCAATCTGCACCTGTACCGTTTTCGGATGGAGCTATTGCATCCGAAGCACTGGCCCACCTGGGCAGGCCTGGGCATTTATTTTATTTTCACCCTGTTGCCCATGTCCGTGATTGACTGGACTGGCTGCCGACTCGGTGAATACGCTGCGAAGAAGAACAGGAAACGTTTCAATATCGCCAGAGTCAACCTGTCCTTGTGTTTCCCTGACAAGAGTATGCAGGAAATTGAGCACCTGGTGGTCGATCATTTTCGCGCACAATTACGTAGTGCCATGCACCTGTTCATTGTCTGGTGGCGGCCGGTTTTCATCGTCAGAAGGAAGATTGTGCGCGAAGGCTTTGAGCAGATCGATGCCTACCGCGGGCAGGGAAAGCAAGTTATTGTACTACTCAGTCACAATGTCGGGCTGGATTTTGCTGTGGCATCGGTATCTATGGACTACAACACCAATGGGCCGTACAAGCCAATGCGAAATCAAGTGATCGATTTTATGTTTTCGCACGGGCGAACCCGGTTTGGTGCAAAGTTTGGCGGTAAGCTGTTTACCCGCGATGATGGTTTGCGACCATTAATCAGGGAAACCCGGGCAGGCAAGGTACTGGTCTATCTCGGTGATGAGGACCTGGGTTATGCACAGTCGGTGTTTGCACCGTTTTTCGGTGTGCCCAAGTCGACCATCCCGGTTTTGGGCCGAATGGCAAAAGCCTGTAACGCGGTCGTTCTGCCCTGTGTCAGTTGCTATGATCCGCAAATCAGGAAATACCGGGTCAAAATATTGCCTGCACTCGAAGACTTCCCCAGTGGTAATGATATTGTTGATGCGACGGCGATGAACAAGGCGATTGAGCGCGCCATACTCGAATGCCCGCAGCAGTATCTGTGGACCTTCAGGTATTTCCAGACCCGGCCTGAAGGCGAAGCGCCTGTTTACGGCTAACCCGCATTTCTCACCAGGCGGCGTAAAATTCTGATTCAGCATGGGTACTTTGGAGTAAAGCTAGAATGACCAGAAATACAGTGTGTTCTTCAAGCGAGCCTATCACGGTTCAGGCTGGTATTCGTGTGCTCCCGTGTCATGGTGAGAAATACGGGCTAAGTGGCTCAGGATTACACTGGAAAACGTTGGTGGCAATGTGTCGATCGTGGCTGTCTGGCGAAATGTGGGCTTTGGGAGCGGACTATATGACGACCTAAACAAACCCCCGGTTGCCCGGGGGTCCGCAATCATCCTTGCTAGGTGATTGAGCCTCGCGCTAATGCAGGTCCATCACAGCCTGTTGTTCCATCCGGGAGTATGTCATCCTTGAGTTCCATTTCCCGTTTCCGTGAGAGACTGCAGTTATGTCCTTATGTCCTTGTTTGGCTCATTCCCTGTGTCCTGTTGATTATTATGCATCGGTGGTGTGCATCTATCTATCAGGGGTAATGGACATTGTGTGTAGGAAAAATCCTACAAATTTGATAAATACTCATAAAATCATATAGTTAATCATGATAGCTTTATTGCAGCGTGTGACTTTCGCATCGGTAACAGTCGATGAAGAGCGGATTGCACAAATCGGGCACGGCCTGCTGGCGATGATCGGTGTTGAAAAAAACGATGATGTGGCCAGGGCTGAAAGGCTGGTTGATCGCATTCTGGGTTATCGGATTTTTGCTGATAGTAACAACAAGATGAACTTGAATGTTTGTGATGTTAACGGCAGTGTCTTACTCGTGCCGCAATTTACGCTAGCGGCCGATACCCGCAAGGGCATGCGGCCCAGTTTTTCCACTGCGGCAGGTCCTGAAGCGGGAAATGCGTTGTTTGATCAAGTTATTGATATAATGAAGCACCGAACAGACCGGATTCAAAAAGGAAGATTCGGGGCAGATATGGCGGTAGAACTCGTCAACGATGGTCCGGTGACGGTCTGGTTACAAAGCTAAGCTCGAGAGAACTGACACATTCATAAATAGCCAGAATAAACAAGCTGCCTAGCAATCATCTTGATTATTTATTCTTTAAAATCGCTTTCATGTTCACCGGAGATAAACAATGAACCAGCGCAAGGCGGAGGTTGAGCGTAATACCAGTGAGACTCAGATCCAGGTCAGTGTCAATCTGGATGGTGATGGTCATTGCAAGTTGGAAACGGGTGTGCCGTTTCTCGAACACATGCTCGACCAGGTTGGCCGTCATGGGTTGATTGACATCGACATCATCGCGCAGGGCGATCTGCACATCGATGCGCATCACACAGTTGAAGATATTGGGATAACCCTCGGGCAGGCCATCGCCAAGGCTGTCGGCGAAAAGACAGGAATCGTGCGCTATGGCCATGCATTCGTACCGCTGGACGAGGCTTTGTCACGTGTCGTCATCGATTTTTCGGGGCGTCCGGGCCTTGAATACCATGTTGATTATCCACGCGCCATGATCGGTGAGTTTGATGTCGACCTGTTGCACGAGTTTTTTCAGGGTTTTGTCAATCATGCTGGCGTGACTCTGCATATCGATAATATTCGTGGCGACAATGCCCATCACATTGCCGAAACGATTTTCAAGGCCTTTGGGCGTGCAGTGCGTATGGCACTGTCGTTTGATGAGCGTATGGAAGGCATGATGCCGAGCACAAAAGGGGCTTTGTAACGCCTATGTCTTTGATTGCCGTTGTTGATTATGGCACGGGAAATCTGCGCTCTGTCTACAAGGCGCTGGAGCACGTTGCCCAGTCCGGACAACAGGTGCGCGTAACCTCAAATGCACAGGACATTGCGTCGGCAGACCGTGTTGTTTTTCCGGGACAGGGGGCAGCACGCGACTGTATGCTTGAACTCACTGAGCGTAAGCTGGTAAAACCGCTGTTGCAGGCTGCCCGGGAAAAGCCTTTTCTCGGCATTTGTATGGGGCTGCAGGTTCTGATGTCTCACAGCGAGGAAAATAACGGTGTTGATTGCATGGATCTGTATCAGGGTGAAGTGCGTTTTTTTGGCAACGAACTGAACAGGAATAAATCCGCCGAGCCATTAAAAATTCCACACATGGGCTGGAATAATGTCACGCAGACTATAACTCACCCTCTGTGGCATGGTATCAAACAGGGCAGCCGCTTCTATTTTGTTCATAGCTACTATGTCGATCCGGTCAACGAATCCATTGTCGCTGGTGAAACAAGCTATGACATCGTGTTCACATCGGCGGTGGCTTGCGATAATGTATTTGCCGTACAGTTTCATCCTGAAAAAAGTGCAGTCGATGGTTTGCAGCTGTTGAAGAACTTTACTCAGTGGGATGGGCAATAAGTCACTATGGAGCTTGAAGAATCATGTTATTGATCCCAGCAATTGACCTCAAAAATGGTCAATGTGTTCGCCTGCGTCAGGGCGATATGAACAACGACACCGTTTTTTCTGATGATCCGGTCGCGATGGCAGGGCGCTGGGTCGAAGCGGGCACGAAAAGGCTGCATATAGTCGACCTTAATGGTGCATTTGCCGGAAAGCCTCAGAATGCAGATGTCATACACGAAATTGCCAGTAGCTACCCTGACATAGATATACAGATCGGCGGTGGTATTCGCGACGAAGAGACCATCGTCGCCTATCTCGATGCCGGCGTCCATTACGTCATCATTGGTACCAAGGCCGTGACAGATCCGCACTTTATCAATGAAGTCTGCGTTGAGTTTCCCAACCGTATCATTGTTGGTCTGGATGCAAAGGATGGCAAGGTTGCAGTTGATGGTTGGTCCAAGGTCTCCAGACACGATGTCATCGATATGGCGCAGCGATTCGAGGACGATGGTGTTGAGGCGATTGTGTATACTGATATATCCCGTGACGGTATGATGCAGGGTCTGAATATTGAAGCAACAGTCAAGTTGGCCCAGTCGATACACATACCGGTAATTGCTTCGGGGGGCATCACAACGATGGATGATATCAAAGCGCTGAATGAGGTCGCTGATGAAGGCATCATCGGTGCAATAACCGGGCGTGCGATTTATGAGGGCAGTATCGATCTTGCCGAGGCCCAGCGCTGGCTGGCAGATCACAGCAGTAAATTCGGCGACGTTTACTAGCCCGCATTTCTCACCAGGCGGCGTAGAATTCTGATTCAGCATGGGTGCTTTGGAGTTAAGCTAGAATGACCAGAAATACAGTGTGTTCTTCAAGCGAGCCTATCACGGTTCAGGCGGGCTCAGTCCTGCGCCTGCTCCCGTGATCCTGGTGAGAACTGCAGGTTAGCCATGTCACTCGCCAAACGTATCATCCCCTGTCTGGATGTTGATAACGGACGCGTCGTGAAAGGCGTCCAGTTTGTCGATATTCGTGATGCTGGTGATCCGGTCGAAGTCGCTCGACGCTATGACAAAGAGGGCGCCGATGAGATCACATTTCTTGACATTACTGCCAGCTCGGATAATCGCGATACTATCGTTCATGTCGTCGAGCACGTCGCTGAAGAGGTGTTCATTCCGTTGACCGTTGGCGGCGGCATCCGCAAGCTCGAAGATGTTCGTACCATGCTGAATGCAGGTGCGGATAAGGTCGCTATCAATACCGCGGCCGTGTTCAATCCGGAATTCGTCAAACAGGCTAGCGACAGGGTTGGGTCTCAATGCATCGTGGTGGCGATAGATGCCAAGCAGACCAGTGCAGAGGGTGAGCCGCTTCGCTGGGAGATTTTTACTCATGGCGGGCGCAAGCCAACCGGGCTGGATGCGGTCGAGTGGGCATGCAAGATGGTTGAATACGGTGCCGGAGAAATACTGTTGACCAGCATGGATCGTGATGGCACGCGCATGGGTTTTGATATCGCGCTGACACATGCCATAGCAGAAGCGGTCCCGGTGCCCGTGATCGCGTCGGGCGGTGTCGGCAATCTCGAGCATCTCGCTGAAGGGATCCTGCAAGGTATGGCGGATGCCGTACTGGCGGCCAGTATTTTCCATTTTGCCGAATTCAGCGTACACGAAGCCAAGGAGTACATGGCCGGGCGCGGTATTGAAATGCGCCTGTAAGGGCCTGGTGCCGATACACATTATTCACATTATTCGACTCCGCAATTATGTCAAATAGCTGGTTGGACCAGATTCGCTTCAATACCGATGGCCTGATACCGGCTATCGCTCAGGATGCAGCCAGCGGTCGTGTGCTGATGCTGGCGTGGATGAATCGGGAAGCGTTGCGGTTGACGGCCGAAAGAAAACAGGCCGTGTATTGGTCGCGCTCTCGCGGAAAGCTGTGGCACAAGGGTGAAGAGTCGGGGCATTTCCAGCAGGTTCGGGAAATACGCTTTGATTGTGATGAAGACGTGATTCTGCTAAAAGTTGAACAGAAGGGTGGTATAGCCTGTCATACTGGACGTGAAAGCTGTTTTTATCGTCAGTTGCAGGGTGAACGGTGGGTCGAAGTCGATGAAATCGTCAAGGACCCGAAGTATATCTACCGATAAGCGTTGATAACGACCGATTTTTGGGATGCCATGAACGATACACTTGCGCAGCTGGCTGATGTACTCGAGCAGCGAAAACAGGCTGATCCTGATTCTTCTTATGTTGCCAGCCTTTACGCCAAAGGATTGGATGCTATCCTTAAGAAGATAGGTGAAGAAGCCACTGAGACCGTGATGGCCGCTAAAGACGGTGATGACGGTAAATTGATCCATGAGACTGCGGATCTGTGGTTTCACAGCTTGGTATTACTGGCACACAAAGGACTTGGGCCAGATGATGTATTACAGGAACTCGGCCGGCGCTTTGGTGTGTCGGGCCATGACGAAAAAGCTTCACGTTAGGCCTTCGTTGCCAGGCGTGAGACCGGAGAATGAATAATGGGTATTAGTATTTGGCAATTATTGATTGTTCTTGGCATCGTAATTCTTCTGTTCGGTACCAAGAAGTTACGTAATCTCGGCGGTGACCTCGGATCGGCAGTTAAAAGTTTCAAAGGCGCGATCAAAGAGGGTGCCGACGACACCACCATGAAGAAGGAAATCGAGCAGGATGACAGCAATGTCATCGATGCTGAAGTTGAATCCAAAGACAAAGATAAAGTCTGAGTGCCATCAGGCGCAAACCTACCTACCAGGCCCGGATATCGCCAGAAGGCGGACGCACAATGTTGTGGATTTATATAAACTTCAATCACTTAATCAAGAACCCGTCATTAATTGTTCGGTCACGATTTGTCCGTGTGGTTTTATGAACAAGCCGGCGTCGCAGTTTGAACGATCCCCCTTGATTAATAGCTATGGCTATCCCTGTCAAATTTATCGGGGGGCGGGCGATCGTCCGAGCGGGTTGCTCGTCACGTCCATGAGGCTCACCCCCTGCGGGGCTTGCGCGATAAATCTTTTCCGAAGATGTATTGCCAGGTTGCCTCTAAAATCCGAATTCTTCATGCAATACCCGGGCTAGCCCTGCATGTTTGATATCGGTTTCTGGGAACTGTTTCTTATCCTGATTCTGGCCTTGCTAGTCGTCGGGCCGGAACGTTTGCCTAAAGCCGCGCGTACGGCAGGCTACTGGTTTGGCAAGGCCCGTCGCTACGTTGAGGGTGTGAAGGAGGAGGTGGCGAGTGAGTTTGATGTGACGGAACTCAAGCGCATGGTTCACAACCAGGAAGTGCAGATCAACGAATTACAGAGTCAGCTCAAAGAAACGGTGTCATTTGACGATAAACCGCAGGAGACTCCTGAACCTGATTACGAAATTTTAGAGGAGGAGCCTACGCCGGCCGATGAAAAAAGCAGTAAAAAAACGGATTAGACTATGTCGGTTGACAATCAGAACACAAGACAGGATATTGACGGTAAAGAACAGAGTCTGCTTGAGCACCTGATAGAGCTGCGGGATCGTCTGCTGCGCATGGTGCTCGCGGTTCTGATTCTGTTTCTGGTGCTCTTTCCTTTCTCCGAAAAGATATTCACTGTGGTTGCAGAGCCGCTACTGGCGCTGATGCCGGAAGGGACTTCAATGATCGCGACCAGCGTGACTTCACCCTTTCTGGTGCCGTTCAAGCTCGTCTTGCTGCTGGCGGTGTTGCTGGCAGTGCCTTATTTATTGCACCAGTTGTGGGCATTTGTAGCGCCCGGTTTGTACAGTCACGAGAAAAGGTTGGCGGCACCCCTGCTTATTTCCAGTGTGGTCTTGTTTTACTGCGGTATTGCCTTCGCCTATTTCGTGGTTTTTCCGTTGCTTTTTTCCTTTTTCATAACCGTCGCCCCCGACGGTGTGGCTGTGATGACCGATATTGGCCAATATCTCGATTTTATTATCGCGATATTTTTCGCATTTGGAATCGCGTTTGAAGTGCCGGTCGCGACTTTTTTATTGATTCTGGCCGGCGCCACGACTGCCGACAGTATGGCCAAAAAACGGCCCTATATCATCGTTGGTGCCTTCGTTGTCGGCATGATGCTGACCCCCCCCGACGTTATTTCACAGTCCCTGCTGGCAGTGCCAATGTGGGCCTTGTTTGAGATCGGACTGATCATGTCACGCCTATTTATCAAAGCCAAGCCGGTCGATGAAAGCCACCCCGACTATCAATTCCACGATGAGGGCACTGATAACCCGAATGAGGATGAAATGGACGCGATGCTCGATGAGATGGAGCGGGAAGAAAAGGAAAATCTACAAAGACCGGACTGAAGCAGGCAAGGAGGTTTTATAAATTAAACTTCGCGTTCTTTGCGCCTTTGCAGTGAAACATCATTTATTAAATCAACCAGGCGCATCATTATGGGCTGGCTTGCATTTTGCACCGCGGCGAGAAATGCGGGCCATAATTAGTGTAGAATTGCGGCCCGCAACAGCGAGGCCAGGTATACCGATAAATAGCAGGAATGAGCGATTAGATGGGTGAAGCCAGAAAAGTCCACCGAAAACCAACAATACTGATTATTCTTGACGGGTTTGGAGTCAATCCGAGCCGAATCAATAACGCAGTACAAGAGGCAAACACTCCGCGCCTCGATGAATATTTTTCCCGGCACAGTCATACCACGCTAGACGCCTGCGGCACTTCCGTGGGTTTGCCTGATGGGCAAATGGGAAATTCCGAAGTTGGACATATGACACTGGGTTGTGGTGCTGTCATGCGTCAGGATCTGGTGAGGATCAACGATGAAATAGCTAGTGGTAAATTTTTTCACAATGCAGCCCTGGTTTCAGCCGTAGAGGATGCGGCTGAACAGCGACGGCCACTTCACCTCGTCGGACTTGTTTCTGACGGCGGTGTACACAGTCATATCGAACACCTGTTAGCGCTGATCGAATTATGCAGCCAATACAAGGTCAAGCCTGTCGTGCACATGATTACTGATGGTCGTGATACCGCGCAGATGTCTGCCCTCGTTTACCTGCATCAGCTCGAGAGCAGGCTGGAAGATGCCAACGGTTGTATTGCGACGGTATGCGGGCGCTATTACGCAATGGATCGCGATCACCGCTGGGACAGAACCGAGTTGGCCTGGAAAGCCATGGTTAAAGGTAAAGGTCGCAAGTCTGAAAACGCACGGTATGCCATTGAAGAAGCCTATGTGCGTGAAGAAACCGATGAATTCATCAAGCCAACCGTGCTGGATGCATGTGAACTGATTGAACCCGATGACAGTGTTATTTTCTTTAATTTCCGCAATGACCGTCCACGCCAGCTAGCGGCAGCATTGAGTCAATCGCATTTCAGGAAGTTTAAAACGGGTAAGTTCACCGGTGCCGCGGTCACCTGTCTGACAGAATATGATCCCAAGTTTCTGCTGCCTATCGGTTATGCGCCAGAACGACCGCAGCACACTGTTGCGTCGGTCGTCAGCCGTGCCGGATATAAACAGTTCCACTGCGCTGAAACAGAAAAATATGCACATGTGACCTATTTCTTCAATGGAGGTAAGCAGAAGCCGTTTGCAGGTGAAGAGCATGTGATGGTGCACTCACCTGATGTTGCCACCTATGACTTGAAGCCGGAAATGAGCGCAGCTGAGGTTGCTGACAAGGTAATTAAGGCACTTGAATCATACAAATACGGCTTTATTCTGGTGAATTTTGCCAACGGCGATATGGTTGGCCATACAGCAGTGCGTCATGCGGTAATCGACGCAGTCGAAGCCCTGGACAAGCATGTTGGTCGTGTACTGGATACTGCTGTGGAATCAGGTTATTCGGTCGTATTGACCGCTGATCACGGTAACTGTGACGAAATGGTCGATCCGGTTACCCAGGAACCCCATACCCAGCATACTCTTTATCCAGTGCCGTGCATGGTGATCGACGAGACCAGCTGGCATCTATTGCCCGGTGGCGACCTGAGTTCGGTCGCACCGACAGTGTTGCAGTTAATGGGCTTGCAGCAGCCTTCTGAAATGACAGGCAAAAGTCTGCTGATGAGGCCTTATTAACCAGCTTGCCCATAAAATCCAGATCCTTCATGCAACAGCGGACTAGCTTCATACTGTTTGCGTTCTTTGCGGATAATACTCCCGGGCTAATGCGTGCGGTGGCGACCGCCGTGCAGGCCTGAGTTCGAGTCTGGCACGGCATAGGGCTCTTGTATGAGAAGTTGAACAACCACATCAGAAGGCAATGGTTTACAAAACAGAAATCCCTGTGCTTCATTACAGTCAATTTCCTGCAGATAATCCAGTTGCTGCTGGGTCTCAACGCCTTCGGCGATGACATTCAGGTTCAGGCCCTTGACCATCGCAACAATAGTGTTGACGATAGACTTGCCCCTCTGCTTCATGTTCACTTCCTTGATAAATGTGCGGTCTATTTTTAATGTGTGTATCGGCAGTTTGTGTAAGTAGCTCAATGATGAATAACCGGTGCCGAAATCATCAATGGCTATGTATACACCTCGTTTGCTGATGTTTTTTAGTTTGTGAATGATGCTATCCATATCACTCATGATCGTATTTTCAGTGATTTCGATTTCAAGGCAGTGGCCCGGAATGCCATAATCTCTTAGAATGTTGGATACGTATTTAACAATATTTTTCTCGGCAAGCTGGCGGGCAGACATATTGATCGACATGCGTATTTCCGGAAGACCCGCATCCCGCCATCTTTTGAGTTCAGCGCATGCGTTGCGTAGAACCCAGTGACCAATGTCAACAATCATGCCTGTCTCTTCGGCGAAAGGTATAAACTCTGCAGGTGTCATCAGCCCATGTTCAGGATGATTCCAGCGCAACAGTGCCTCAGCACCAACAATTTCACCCGATTTGATATTGATTTGCGGTTGATAGACTAATTGAAATTCACCATTTTCCAGTGCCTTGTGGATGCCCGTTTCCAAAGAAAGATTCTGGAAATACGGTGTTGTCATATCAGTGCTGTAAAACTTGAAATTATTCTTACCAGTGTCCTTAACATGATACATGGCGACATCGGCGTGTTTGATCAATGTATCCATGTCAGTACCATCGCGCGGGTAAATCGATATGCCGATACTGGCGCTGACATAGAGTTCGTTGCCATTGATGATGAATGGTTCTTTTAATACATCGTTAATTTTTTGAGCAATCTTGCTGATATCTTCCTTGCCGTTACCGATTTTTGGTAATAAAAGTGTAAATTCATCGCCGCCGAAACGAGCCAGTGTGTCGCCTTCGCGCACACAGCTCTTTAGTCGTGTGCTAACCTGCTGTAACAGTTCATCACCAATAACGTGTCCAAGCGAGTCATTGATATTCTTGAAGCGGTCGAGATCGAGGAACATCACGGCCAGCATCTCGTTTTCACGTTTTGCCTGAGATATCGCTAGGCCAAGGCGGTCTTTGAGTAACGCGCGATTCGGCAAGGCAGTTAGCAGGTCGTGGTAGGCCTGAAAATTGATGGTCTCTTCCGCTATTTTCCGTTCAGTTATATCACGCGCCACCCCATAGGTACCCATGTAGGTTTTTTTTCTCGAATTATTCTCATTTTTATACATACCTACCGAGCTGATTTCAATTGGCAGTGTGTGTGGGTCAAACAACTGCTTTGAGCCTTCATCTTTATATTTCAGATGCAACTCTACATTGCGCGATGCGCGGTCGCCTATGCGGCGTTCATTGAAGACATAGCGGGCGGTCTCGATATCTCTATGATGTACCAGGTATGAATAATGTTTACCGATGAGCTCCTGGGCGCTGTAACCGAGTAGCGTTTCGATGCGCTCATTGATGAAAGTGAAATGTCCATCCCGATCGAGTATATAAATGATATCTGGTGATGTATTTACCAGGTACCTATGTAGCCGCTCGGACTCACGTAACTGGTCCTGAATCAGGGTGTTTTGTTTTTGTAGATGAATTTCATTGAGAGCATTGTTGATTGTAATCATCAACTCGTCTGTGGCATAAGGTTTGCGCAGAAAGTCATAGGCGCCCTGGGAGGATGCATCTCTGGCAGTTTCAAAAGATGTCTCACCGCTGACAACAATGACCGATGCGTTCATCTGCTCTTGCTTGATATGGCGCATAACATCATAGCCGTTGACGTAGGGCATTTGCAGATCAAGCAATACCAGATCGTATTCCTTTTGGTCGAGGCAGACAATTGCTTCGCGACCACCGATAGCAGTATCGCTGTCTATGCCGCGTATTGCAAGCAAGTCTCTGAGGCTCTTCAGGACAATGGGATCATCGTCGACAATGAGAATATTCTGTTCATTATATCGCATTTTTATTTACTCTCTAGTGCAAACGCGCCCCGGTATTTGAGAGACTAAATAGCAGCAAACACCAGAATAAGCGCGTTTATTCTTGTATATTTCGCGGCAGGAGAATATGAAAACTCGTGCCTCTATCGCTGCTCCTGCAGCTGATAGAGCCGTGCAGTTCATTGACAAGATTTTTGACAATTGTAAGCCCCAGGCCTGCATGCCCTTCACCTTTTGTTGTTGTTACTGGTGAGAACAAATCTGGCCAAATCTCGGCAGGAATACCCGGCCCGTTGTCGGCAACACACATTTCAAAGTGTGCTTTTCCATCGACATTCACTTGATCCT
This sequence comes from uncultured Gammaproteobacteria bacterium, assembly GCA_942492025.1. Lineage (GTDB taxonomy): Bacteria > Pseudomonadota > Gammaproteobacteria > SZUA-229 > SZUA-229 > JABDQW01. Next base: position 173,948 of record CALODJ010000006.1, read on the forward strand.
GAGTGTAGACCATAATCTGGCCTTCTGCAGGAAGTGCTTCAACAGCATTTTTTACCAGGTTGGTATATATCTGTTTAAGTGCGTCAGCGTTGGTCATCATCGCTGGCATGCTGTCATCGAGATTTAGACTGACATCAATATTGTGCGCACCAAGCAAGGAGGTCTGAAACATGTGCGATAAATCAGCTATCAGCCCATTGATATCAACGGCAACGGTGTCACTGGTGTCGAATTCAACGGCAGAGGGTTGCGAGAGGTTTTCAAGAATAGTGCTGATGCGGTGTATCTCACCTCTGATAGTCGCCAGATCCTGCTGAGCCGGATCATCACCTTCAAGCTGGATGCCAAGTATTTCCAGATAGTTATTGATGATACTCAAGGGGTTACGCACCTCGTGTATGACTTCCCTTGCCCGGGTTTTCAGTATTTTTTCAGGATCAATTCCATTGTGATTCTCATGCGTATCGCGAAACTCGGCAAGTGAGGTACTGATTGTGTTGGCCATTTCATCGGCAAAGCGTTTTAACAGGCCCTGCTGATTCAATAAAGCAGGTAATTGAGCTTCGTCGATGCCTAGCAACAGTGTGCCTATAGCTGCGTTGTGAACGATTAATGGCATGCAATACAGACCTTCCTTATTGTTCAGGTCGGTCAACTGGTAATCGAGGATGGACAGGTCATTCTTATTTGACTCGAATGAATTGATAGGGCGCATCTCCAGCAAGGCGTCAGTCACAATGCTGCGCCCTGGTTCGAGTGGAATGCTTATGTGTTTAAGGTGGGGGTCGTTTTCAATTGAAGATGATGCCTGTAGTTTGTCATCAGCGGCGTCATACAGAAAAAGTATACAGTCATTGATGCCAAACAGTATTGAAATATTCTGTTGTAATGCTTTCCATAAGGCTCGCTTGCCCTCTATGCGTGAAAGATGCTGGTGAACGCCGTCAAGCATTGTAATATTGCGAATTTGCTCAGCAAGTTGGACCTGTTTGAGCTGGTCATTGGCCAGTATTTTCTCGGTTGTATCGTCATCAATATCATCACCACATAATTCAATCTGGTATTTCTCGGCGATTTTTCCGATTCTCACCTTGCAGTTCTCAAATATAGTTTCTATGAGTCCTTGGGAGAGTCCGAACAACTGTTCGGCCGCGTTTTGTGCATTTTCAGGATTGTCTTTTGACTGGTCATTACTCAGCCGGCTGGCCAGGTTGATAATTTTGACTAACGGATGGGCATCCAGGATTTTCGCTGTGGGTTCGTGGTGATACATGATGGCGTCGGCGAGGAAAGGATGGTCATTACGCAATATGAATAGGTGTGCCCTCACATGGTTGTGAGTGGTATCCAGCTGCTCGCTTTCCACCGCATGTACATGTTCACCTTCGCTGAGGTTGGTAAATGCGGAGGTGTATTTATCCGGGTAGGGGGCCTCCATGGCAAGCTGACCAGCGTCGTGCAACAGACTCGCCAACCACGCTTCGTCGGGATGTTCGTAGTTTGTGTATTGTGCGAGTTGCTCGGCAATACAGCCGCAAAATATAGCATGGTACCAATGTTGCTTGAGAAACTCAGTCCGTTGCTGATTACTGCGCGTAAAAAACTGCTGTGCAGCTGAAGTGATGGCAATGCTTTTGATAGCATTGATGCCCAGATGGGTCAGCAGCTTCTCGAGGTTATCTGCGCTTGAGCATTCATGGCCGCAGGCGCAAATAACTTTCACGCAGAGTGCGGGGTCGTTTTGTATGATGTTGGCCAATTTGTCGAATGAAACGTTCTCATCCTGGCAGGTTTCGAGCAGGTGCAGCAAAACATGCGGTAACGTAAGTAGCCTGTGAGCATCCGTCTTCTGAAGGAGTTGTATTGCTTTTTTCTGCATTGGGCTGGTATTGTTTTGTTGCGCACTTAAACCCGGAAATATCAATTTCCGAGTCAGATGTGGTTATCTGTATTCTAACGGGTCTGGAAGAACCGCATTTTTACTATTCGATTTTGAACATGCAAGAATCACATTTATTTCTATGGGTAATAAATTCAATAGCTTGCGAATCATTTGCATTTCAAGCTGATGGATTGTATTGGTCGACCGAAAAAACGCGATGATTTATATCGTTATACACTGAATCCGCAGTGGCATATTAACGCCTGAAGCATTGAAATAATACGTTTTAAGGCAGAAAATGACAGTTGCGTGTAATTTCAGCGGTTTCTCAATTGAGTGAGAGATGATGATAGCAGGTTTGTTGTGTTTTTCATCGGCGAAATCCACAGCTGGTAAACGAGTGATAAATCAGAACAAGGGTCAGTGGATACCCAGCAGCTTTTCATCAAGGTGTGGGTCTCTAACCATTCGTTGACACAGTCAAGATGAATGACTTTGATTTGCGTCCCATCTGTCCTGGCGGCTTTGGTGCCATAACACAGCAGGTGGAGGTGGATGGGGGTCGGCATGATCGGGATTTTTTCTGATACCTTGTTATTGCAACTGTGCTGAGATTTTCGCCCAGCATTTTATGAGAGCGCTGGCCTGGACGACTGGCCAGCGTTGAATGAATATACAGCGTGGCTGTAGCTGACTCGGGTGCTTCAGCTATAGGCTTACTGTTGGACTGGCGCGTGTCAATATGATACATAGCGATGCAAGCAAGTGATGACAGTCTCAATTCGATAAAGCGAATTGAGATGAGACACTTAAACATGTGGTAATGGTAGGAGGGTAAATTGAAAATGATACTTCAACTTAAAACTTGGCTTTTCATGGCCTTTATTTATACAGTCGTTTCCACAGCACATGCCTACACTGACGATGATCTGGGTTACTCAATAGACATAGATGATGGCTATAAGGTCAGCAGAATGTATGGCATGACTATGTTTGAATCAAATGACAGTGACAATGTTGTCATCATCAAGAATTGGCCGGACCTCACACTGGAGATGGCGGAAGAGTACTTGTTGAGTGGCTATCAGAACGAGACCATGGCCATTGTTACAACCGGTGATATAAAGCAGCAAAAAGTAGAGAATGGCTCTGGCCTGCTGGTTGATGTGCTGGGAATATTTGAGCGCAAGCTGATGAGAGGACTGGCGGCGGGTTTCATCGGTGACAATGGACAGGGTATGCTGGTGCTGGTTTCTGCGGCAGATGCAGACTGGGACGCGTTCGAATCTGAGGCAAGAAAAATTGCGACCAGCGTCAAGTTCAACGAACCCCTTGCCGGCCCGGATGCTCATGATTGGTACTTGATGTTGGCAGGAACAAGGTTGTCATTGCGTTTCGCATCCAACGACGAAAGACGCAGGGAAGATCTCTATTTCTGCAGCGATGGCAGTTTCGTACACCGGTTATCCACCTCTGCTATGAAGGATTCAGAATCAGGGTCTGCATTCGGGTTTTCCACAAAAACCGGATCGGGTTCCTGGAAAGTTGTCGATGGGAACGTCGGCAGCCGCTTGATGTTGCTTTACAGTGATGGAAGCGAGGAATCTGCGATAATCGAAGAGAGAGACGGTCGAGCATATCTGGATGGACGAAGATACGCCATAATGAGAAATAATCGTTGCAGATGAAACCGTAGCAGAAGTGCCCGCATCACAACACAACGATAAAGGCCGGGCAAAATGCCTTTATCGTTGTGCTGGCTTGCATTGCTCACCGGATGGGCGAGCCCACACTTGATCTTTGAACCCAAAAAGTAGTTACTAAGACGGAAATACACACTGTTTAAGATAACCATTTCATGATGAACTCCCTGTTTCCGTTGATGCCTGCGGCGATGAGAAAAAAGTCAGATTGATACTTCGCGTATGCAATCGCCCATAAAACCAGCAATTTCTGTAACAGCAAGACGCATGCTGTTTAGCTTCAACTGCTTGAATATACGACTGGAATTGGACGAATTTCAGTGGGTAAAAATGGCAAGGACAACTTATAAGAATCGTCTTGCATATATTACGAATTATTTTACATTTGAAATCCTTGGTAAGGATAGTTGACGCCCGTCAAGTCTGCTAAATTAGAGAATAGTAAAATACTTAATAATTAATATTTTGTTCCAATAGCCTGATATCTGGGGGTAAGTATGAAGCAGTGGATTGACTTGATGTTTGGAAACTCGATTGGCATGATGAGTATGATTGTTATATTCGGGACGATTGCGGTTGCGGCCTTTTTGGTAACCATGCTGGTGGTCAAATCGAGCGAGGATAAGTAGAAAATTCGTGGTAATTAGTGAGTGGCGAGGGCGGGCTAAGAAGCGTAATGTTAGTTTAGCCCTTAACCCTCGCTGCTTTTTCATTGGTGGGCCTGGAAGGGCTCGAACCTTCGACCAATGGATTCACTTGTCCCCGGTATTTCTATCGGGAGTGGACTATCTCATCACCCTCAGCTGATTCTGTTCTTGAATCTCTGTTAGAGTGCGGGACGCTTGATCCTGTGATTAAGAACGCTCGGTTTTAATACCAGTTCTCAGGTAGTCTCTGCACCTTCCGGAAGTGTACTTCCGGCTTGGCTCAGGATTGCCATCAAGCAGATCTTTACCAGACCGGCTGTTAAGGTTTCCCTGAATTCATCCCGTTCAACTCATATCTTTCAATATGAGCGCACCATTTTGATGAGTCCACTGCTCTAACCAACTGAGCTACAGGCCCAAATACTTTCACTATAAATATATTGACGCGTAATTTTATCCCAGCTTCGCTGACTGCACTAACCCTGTGCTACGCACCCCGCTACAGGCCCAAATACTTTCACTATAAATATATTGACGCGTAATTTTATCCCAGCTTCGCTGACTGCACTAACCCTGTGCTACACAGATCGTTTTGTTATGAACTAATTGCATAGCGTATAAAAACCGGGATTATATATGAACCGGAGTGTATTTTACTCGTTACCGTCAACTATTATTGTCATCGCCCAGGAAGCTGCGCAGGTGCTCTGCGCGGCTGGGGTGACGAAGTTTACGCAGGGCCTTCGCTTCGATCTGGCGAATTCGCTCACGGGTAACGTCGAACTGCTTACCAACTTCTTCCAGCGTGTGGTCGGTATTCATATCGATCCCGAAGCGCATGCGCAGTACCTTGGACTCGCGTGCAGTCAGTGTCGTAAGAATATCTTTGGTCGATTCGCGTAACGACTCGCTGGTCGCGGAGTCATCCGGTGACTGGATGTTGAGGTCCTCGATGAAGTCGCCCAGATGTGAATCTTCATCGTCACCGATCGGGGTTTCCATAGAAATAGGTTCTTTGGCAATCTTTAATACCTTGCGCACCTTGTCTTCCGGCATTTCCATCTTTTCAGCTAGCTCTTCAGGCGTGGGTTCGCGCCCCATTTCCTGCAGCATCGCGCGGAAGATGCGGTTGAGTTTGTTGATGGTTTCTATCATGTGAACAGGGATGCGGATGGTGCGTGCCTGGTCGGCGATCGAACGCGTGATCGCTTGGCGAATCCACCAGGTTGCGTAAGTTGAGAACTTGTAACCCCGGCGGTATTCGAATTTATCAACAGCTTTCATCAGGCCGATATTGCCTTCCTGGATCAGGTCGAGGAATTGCAGGCCGCGGTTGGTATATTTTTTTGCAATGGAAATGACCAGGCGCAGGTTGGCTTCAACCATCTCTTTCTTGGCTCGGCGTGCCTTTGCTTCGCCGATTGACATTTTTCGGTTGATTTCCTTGATTTCAGGAATGCCGAGGCCGTATTCGCTTTCCAGTGCAGCCAGTTTTTGTTGCGTCAGCTTGATTTCGGGCGCCAGTTCTGCAAGCGTTGCTGAGTACTCGTGATCCGTGCAGTATTCATTGATCCAGTCGACGTTGGTTTCGTTCTGGGGGAATGTGGTTATCATGATCTTTCGCGGCATGTGAGCACGATTAACTGCCAGGTCCAGAATGTGGCGTTCGAGCATGCGAATGCGTTCGATTGTCTTGTGCAGATCCAGAGTGAGCCTGGACACCGTGGTTGGTGTGTATTTAAATCCAAGGAATGCCGAGGCCATCGCATGACGCGCCTTTGAGGTCGCTTCCTTGTCACCTTTGGCTACCGTGTTTACCGTGCGGGTGTGGGCGCGCCTGATTTTAGCGAACAGTTTTTTGACGTCTTCGGGCTCAAGGCCGACATCGATCGGTTCGGCTTTTTCACTTGCTTTACCGGCGGCGGCCAGTTTCGCCTCCTTGGCCGCGTTTTCCAGCGCTTCGGCTGCCAGACGATCGAGTTCCTCGTCGCTTTTGTGAAAATCGGCAACCAGATCGCTGAGTCGGTTTTCACCTGCTTCGACAGCGTCCCACATTTGGAGGACGGCGCCAACGGTATGGGGATTCGTCGCTAATGCCTCAAGTACCTGCTTGAGGCCTTCTTCGATGCGTTTTGCGATTTCGATCTCGCCTTCACGTGTCAGCAGTTCAACGCTGCCCATCTCACGCATGTACATGCGTACCGGGTCAGTAGTGCGGCCAAGCTCGCTCTCAATCGATGCGAGCGCAGCTACCGCTTCTTCGGTTGTGTCGTCATCGGCTTCACTCACCGAATTGTCGCTCAGGATCAGTGACTCGCCATCCGGGGCGGTTTCGCACACGTTAATGCCCATATCGTTGATGGTGTTGATGATGTCTTCGACCTGGGACGGATCCACGATACCCTCGGGTAAATGGTCGTTTACTTCGGAATAGGTCAGATAACCCTGCTCCTTACCTTTAGCGATAAGTAGCTTCAGGCGTGATTTCTGTTGTTTTTCAGTTACTTGTGATGCCATTTAGATTGCCGCCAACCATGAGTGCAAGTGGTAAAACCAATCGACAATATTATCATCGATTATCCGTCAGAGCCAGAAATATGGTGATGCTGGCGACAGGTTTCAAGTATATTTTTACATGATATGTTGGGTTTTTCGTCGAATCTGTCGCAATCGGCCCTGAATGTATCGGCTGACTCCTGACTTTCTCTGACAGTTAGATGCGTAATCAGTTCTTTCTGCCGGCATATGCGTTTCAGATGCTGTCTGCCAAAGATGCATGTTCGTTGATGCCGATGAATGCGATTAATCTACCTGTGTGGGCATAAACAGGCTGCGCGCGCTTGTGCATGTATAATGTGCTGCTAGCATATGCAGCTGAGCCGCCGGGTCACCGGTATACACATCAACGCGATGATTTTCGCGCAACCTTAAAAGAGTAGTGATTATGGTCAGTCTGGAAACACCCGTGTGTGAATTTGATCAGGATGTCGTTGATTTCTCCCTGCCGGGCGTCGATGGCATGGTGTGGGATGTTGAATCGTGCCGAGGTGAAAATGGATTGCTGGTCATGTTTATCTGTAACCACTGTCCCTATGTGAAGGCAATACGGGAGCGCATTGTTCGTGATACAAGCGAGCTCGCAGGGCTGGGTATCAACAGCGTTGCCATCATGTCGAATGATCCGGAAGAATATGAAGAAGATTCATTCGAAAATACGAAGCGCATCGCAGAGCAATATGAGTTTCCCTTTCCCTACCTTATCGACGAATCACAGGAAGTGGCCAGGGCTTATGGTGCCGTGTGCACACCCGATTTCTTTGGATACAACAAGGGCCTCAAGCTGCAATACCGTGGCCGACTGGATGCCAGTCGCAAGGAGACGGCTGAAGGCGATGTCAGGCGTGATCTGTTCGAGGCCATGAAGCAAGTTGCCGAAACCGGCCGTGGCCCCGAACACCAGATTCCCGGCATGGGCTGTTCCATCAAGTGGAAAACGGAAGCCGCACAAGCGGATTAATAATTAATTATTATTAAAATTAAGTCCACAGATGAACGCAGATAGACGCTGATGTTGGCGGTGCCTATGCTGCGCATAGGTACCGATTCAGACAACCTGGAATTTTTATATTCACTTGTGGGCAGGCTATGACAGTTTTGTGTATTCGTGTTGATCCGTGTTCATCAGCGTACATCTGAGGACTGATCTATGAATGCAAAAAGACGTCACGCACCGCCACTCTGTTTGCGATAGATCAAGTCCCCTGCTTGCCCATTCGGGTGAATTGAGAGAAAATACGCGCCTTTCGCCGCGTCGGGCACAGTTAAATCACACGCTGTTGGGGATGTCTGACATGTTGATTTTAATAAGAATTATCCAAGAATTCAGCTTCCGAGCGGGCATCCTTAGTTGTGCGCTCGGAACATTTTGACAGTTTCAAAACTTTTAATGGAGAGCAAAATGCCTTCACGCAGAGAGCTGGCTAACGCCATTCGCGCATTAAGTATGGACGCCGTCCAGAAAGCCAATTCCGGCCACCCGGGTGCACCAATGGGTATGGCCGATATCGCCGAAGTCCTCTACAACGACTTCATGAATCACAACCCTGCTAATCCGAAATGGTTTGATCGTGATCGCTTCGTCATGTCCAATGGCCATGGTTCCATGTTGCCGTATTCACTGATGCACCTGACCGGCTATGACTTGCCAATTGAAGAAATCAAAAACTTCCGTCAATTGCATTCAAAAACCCCGGGTCACCCTGAATATGGATATGCGCCGGGTATTGAAACCACAACCGGTCCGCTGGGTCAGGGAATTTCCAATGCCGTGGGCATGGCGATTGCTGAAAAGGCGTTGGCAGCGCGTTTCAACAAGGACGGCCACGACATTGTTGATCACAACACCTACGTTTTCCTGGGTGATGGCTGCCTGATGGAGGGTATTTCCCACGAGTCATGTTCGCTGGCGGGCACGCTGGGCCTGGGCAAGCTGATCGCAATTTATGATGACAACAATATATCCATCGATGGCGACGTTGAGGGCTGGTTTACCGATGATACACCGGCCCGGTTCAAGGCCTACAACTGGCATGTTGTGGCCGATGTTGACGGACATGATGCTGATGCGGTCAAGGCGGCCATCGAAGAGGCGCGCTCTGTCACTGACAAGCCATCGATGATTTGCTGCAAGACAACCATCGGTTTTGGCTCACCCAACAAGGGTGGAAAGGAAGAATGCCACGGTGCTCCGCTGGGCGTCGATGAAATCGAACTCACCCGCAAGGAACTTGGCTGGCCACACGCGGCTTTTGAAATCCCTGATGATATCTATGCGGCTTGGGATGCCAAAGAAAAAGGTGCGGCGGCAGAAGCGGCATGGAATGAAAAATTTGAAGCCTACAAGGCCGCCTATCCGGAATTGGCTAGCGAGTTTGAACGCCGTATGGCGGGTGAGCTGGTTGCGGACTGGGAGAGCCAGGCGGATGCTTTCATCAAGTCTGTCGCCGAAAAGGGTGAAAAAATTGCAACGCGCAAGGCATCGCAGAACGCTATCGAAGGCCTTTCTGCGTTTACCGATTTTATGGGCGGCTCTGCTGACCTGGCGGGCTCCAATCTGACGATCGTGTCCCGATCAGTACCGATGCGTGCGCATACACCGGACGCCAACTACCTGAATTACGGTGTGCGCGAATTCGGTATGGCTGCAATGGTGAATGGTATTTCGCTGCACGGCGGCTTTGTACCCTATGGTGCTACCTTCCTGATCTTCTCTGAATACGCACGCAATGCGCTACGTATGGCTGCATTGATGCAGATCCAGCATATCGAAGTATTTACCCATGATTCTATCGGTCTAGGTGAAGATGGTCCGACCCACCAGCCGGTTGAACAGACAGCAACGCTGCGCATGATTCCGCGCATGTCTGTGTGGCGACCCTGTGATGCGGTGGAAACCGCCGTGGCCTGGAAAGCGGCGGTTCTGAAAAAGAATGGTCCCACTTCGCTAATCCTGTCGCGTCAGGGTCTGGATCCTCAGGAACGCAGCGATGCGCAGATCGCAGATATCGCTAAGGGTGGTTACATACTCAAAGACAGCGAGGGTTCTCCTGATATCATCGTGATAGCAACGGGTTCTGAAGTTGCTCTGGCAATGGCTGCAGCCGATGCCTCAGACAAGAACGTACGCGTTGTTTCGATGCCGTCAACCGACACATTTGATGCCCAGGATTCCGCCTACAAAGAATCGGTGCTGCCATCCTCGTGCACGGCGCGTGTTGCGGTTGAAGCAGGTGTGACTGATTTCTGGCGCAAGTACGTTGGTCTCAATGGCGCTGTTGTCGGTATCGACACCTTTGGTGAATCAGCGCCAGCAGGTGATCTGTTCAAGCACTTCGGTTTTACGGTTGATAACGTTGTTAGTGCGATAAACAGCGTGGCTTAATACTTTATCGTCTGACCCTGATAGGGGCGGACAGAGATTTTTTTACATTAAATGTTAGGAGACAATTATGACTATTAAAGTCGGTATCAATGGTTTTGGCCGCATTGGCCGTATGGCTTTTCGCGCTATTTCAAAAGAGTTCCCGGGTATCGAAGTGGTGGGTATCAATGACCTGCTCGACGCGGATTATCTGGCGTACATGCTCAAGTACGACTCGGTACACGGTAATTTCCAGGGTGACATAGCCGTTGATGGTAACAACCTCGTGGTTAACGGCAAGACCATCCGTCTGACAGCGGAGCGTGATCCTGCAGATCTGGCGTGGAGTGATATCGGTGCGGATCTGGTGATCGAATGTACCGGCTTTTTCCTCACCGAAGAAACCTGTCAGAAGCATATTGATGCCGGTGCCAAGAAAGTCGTGCAAAGCGCACCTTCAAAAGACGGCACCCCGATGTTCGTCTTCGGCGTTAACCACGAAACCTATGCGGGTCAGGCGATCGTTTCTGCCGCTTCATGCACCACCAACTGCCTCGCGCCCGTCGCCAAGGTCCTGCACGATAACTGGGGAATCAAGCGCGGTCTGATGACAACGGTACACGCCGCCACGGCGACCCAGAAGACCGTGGACGGCCCTTCCATGAAGGACTGGCGCGGTGGTCGCGGTATTTTGGAGAATATCATCCCTTCATCGACGGGTGCTGCCAAGGCTGTTGGTGTAGTGCTGCCCGAGTTGAATGGCAAGCTCACGGGTATGGCTTTTCGTGTGCCGACTTCCGATGTGTCTGTCGTTGACCTGACGGTTGAGCTGGAAAAAGACGCCACGTACGACGACATCTGTGCCACGATGAAGGCGGCTTCTGAGAGCGGTGATATCAGCAAAACGCTGGCTTACACCGACGAAAAAGTCGTCTCGACTGACTTCCGTGGTTGTGGTTACTCTTCAATATTCGATGCAGAAGCCGGCATTGCTCTGGATGGCACGTTCGTCAAGCTCGTTTCGTGGTACGACAACGAATACGGTTATACCTGCAATATGCTGAGGTTTGTTGAACATGTAGCCGCGAACTAAGTGGGTATTTTGTCCGGGAGCAGCGTTGCGGCCTGAATTTGAAATGCTCATGTGCCCGGTTCCTATGTCTAGTGGGCACACTCCGCTTTCAAATCCGAACCGCGCCTTGCTCGCGAACAAAATCTCTCGCTTGGTGCATAGTTAAAAGCGATAAGCCAGCCCGATTTTTTTACATCGGGCTGGTCTTTCTAAGACAGAAGCAACGAGTACTGTTTGTTAAGTATAAAAACTTAGCAAACATTATTCATAAAAAATATCTATCAGGAGTTTCATAATGTCCTTCATAAAACTCACAGATCTCGATTTGGCAGGCAAGCGCGTATTGATTCGTGCGGACCTGAATGTACCGGTTAAAGACGGCAAGGTAACATCAGATGCGCGTATTACAGCGTCCATGCCCACCATAGAGCATTGCGCCAAAGCTGGTGCCAAAGTTATGGTGATGTCACACCGTGGTCGTCCCGAAGAAGGTAAGGTGGATGAGGAAAACTCCATGCAGCCGATTGCCGAAGACATGTCTGCCAAGCTGGGCAAGGACGTTCGACTGATAAAGAATTACCTCGGCCAAACACCTGAGATAGCAGAAGGAGAAGTCGTGCTGTTTGAAAACGTGCGCTTCAATACGGGCGAGAAAAAAGACGCCGAAGAGCTGGCAAAAAAATATGCTGCACTATGTGACGTCTTTGTGATGGATGCGTTTGGAACGGCACACCGCGCTCAGGCATCAACCCATGGTGTGGGTGTATACGCGCCGGTTGCCTGTGCAGGTTTACTGCTTTCAGAAGAACTGGACAGCCTGGCTAAGGCACTGGCGGAGCCCGCGCGCCCGATGGTTGCGATTGTCGGAGGTTCCAAGGTATCGACCAAACTGACGGTGCTGGAAGCGCTATCTGAAAAGGTGGATCAACTGGTCGTTGGAGGTGGAATCGCTAATACCTTCCTCAAGGCCACGGGCCACAATGTCGGTAAATCCCTGTGTGAGAATGATCTGGTCGATACTGCTAACGCATTGATCGAAAAAATGAAAGCACGTGGTGCGAGCATTCCCATTGCAACGGATGTGGTATGCGGGAAGGAGTTCAGCGAGACGGCTGAGGCAACGCTGAAATCCGCCGATGCTGTCGAAGATGATGATATGATTTTCGACATAGGCCCGGATTCGGCCAAGGAGCTCGCTGATATTATCAGCAAGGCTGGCACGATTGTCTGGAATGGACCCGTTGGCGTATTCGAATTCGATCAGTTTGGTGAGGGCACCAAAACGGTCTCGATGGCGATTGCAAATTCCAGCGGCTTTAGCCTTGCCGGTGGTGGTGACACTATCGCAGCCATCCAGAAGTACGACATTTACGACAAGGTATCCTACATCTCGACAGCTGGAGGTGCGTTCCTTGAATATCTGGAGGGTAAGACGCTGCCCGCGGTTGCCATGTTGGAAGCCCAGGCGAACAAATAGTCACCGGCGCCGGTAACGGGTAATGAAGGAATGATTTCCTGCGGTCATAGAAGCATGAAGATTTTCGTTTTGTCGTTCCCCGGCCTGCGTTACTGTTTTTTATGCGTCGAACCAAAATAGTCGCAACTCTGGGGCCCGGCTCAAGCTCATCTGAAGTGATCGAGGAGATGATCCTGGCAGGCGTTGATGTCTTTAGGCTTAATTTTTCTCATGGGACGCATAAAGAGCAGCGTCACCGTAGCGAGTTGATTCGTGATTGCAGCGAGAGAGCCGGCCGAATTGTCGGCATACTGGCAGACTTGCAGGGGCCGAAAATACGCACGGGCCGCTTCGTCGAACACCGTGTACAGCTGATCAAGGGTGAGCATTTCATTCTGGATGCAGATCTGGGTGAGGACGAGGGCACCAACGAGCGTGTTGGGTTGACATACAAAGACCTGTCTCGGGACGTCAGGCCGGGAAATCTGCTGTTACTGGATGATGGCCGCGTCGAGCTCGAAGTCGTAGCGGTTGATGGTAACGAAATTCACTGTGTTGTTGGCTACACCTGCGAGCTGTCTGACAACAAGGGTATCAACCTCAAGGGTGGCGGGCTGTCTGCACCTGCCTTGACGGAAAAGGACAGGCAGGACATCAAGGCTGCTGCGGACCTCGGTGTTGATTATGTTGCGCTGTCGTTTGCACGTTCTGCCGATGATGTGCATCTATGCCGCGAACATGTGCGCAAGGCTGGCAGCGATGCGGGTATTGTAACCAAGGTCGAACGCGCTGATGCCATCGGTAACATTGATGAGATTATTGATGCGTCCGATGTCGTCATGGTGGCCCGTGGTGACCTGGGTGTTGAGCTCGGTGATGCGGAGCTGCCGGCGATACAGAAGAGTATCATCAAGAAAGCGCGTGATCGCAACAAGGTGGTGATCACGGCGACACAGATGATGGAGTCGATGATCGATAATCCGATTCCAACGCGTGCCGAGGTGTTCGATGTTGCCAATGCTGTTCTGGATGGAACGGACGCTGTGATGTTATCCGGCGAAACTGCGGTAGGTCGTTATCCGGTCAAAGTGGTTCAGGCAATGAGCCGTATCTGTGAACACGCGGAGCGGCAGTCTGTAGCGCGTCTGTCGGATCATCGCGTTCACCTTATGTTTGGTAGGGTTGATGAAGCCATTGCGATGGCTACAATGTACACCGCGAATCATCTCGATGTGGCTGCGATCGCCTCGTTGACGGAATCCGGTGCCACGGTCTTGTGGATGTCGCGTATCAGTTCGGGCATACCGATTTATGCCCTGACTCGGCATCGCACGACACAACGCAAAGTCGCAATATACAGAGGTGTCTATCCGGTCAACATCGAGAACGACAAGATTGGGCCGATACATGTCACCCAGAGCGTCATCGATGTTTTGCTGGGTCGAAAAATAGTATCACAAGGTCAACGAATAATAATGACTCGCGGTGACCTTATTGATGAAAGGGGTGCCGGTACCAATTTGATGAAGATCGTAGACATCCCTGATTAGAAGATTTTTATAAATCATGTTTCAATCAAGAGTAAAACTTCCGAGTTTTCAGGAGAACTAAAATGGCTTTAATATCAATGAGACAGTTGCTGGACCACGCCGCTGAGAATGATTACGGCATGCCGGCATTCAACGTAAACAACATGGAGCAGGTGCATTCCATCATGCAGGCTGCCGATGAAACCAACAGCCCGGTCATCATGCAGGGCTCGGCGGGTGCACGTTCCTATGCGGGCGAGCCGTTTCTGCGTCACCTGATCAGCGCTGCGGTTGAGATGTATCCGCACATTCCGGTGGTCATGCACCAGGACCACGGCTCGGAACCGGCAGTCTGTCTGCGTTCCATCCAGTCCGGATTCACCTCGGTGATGATGGACGGCTCGCTGATGTCTGACATGAAGACGCCCGCGAGCTACGAGTACAACGTCGAAGTCACCCGTGAAGTCGTGAAAATGGCCCACGCCGGCGGTGTCTCCGTCGAAGGTGAACTCGGCTGCCTGGGTTCACTGGAAACCGGTGAAATGGGCGAGGAAGACGGCCACGGTGCCGAAGGCAAGCTCGATATGGACATGCTCTTGACCAGTGTCGAAGAGGCCGCCGATTTCGTAGAACAGACCGGCGTTGATGCGCTGGCAATCGCAATCGGTACCTCGCATGGCGCCTACAAGTTCACCAAGGAGCCAACCGGTGAAATTCTGCGTATCGACCGCATCCGTGAAATCCACGCGCGTATTCCGAACACTCACCTGGTCATGCACGGTTCTTCTTCGGTGCCGCAGGACTGGTTGGAAATCATCAACAACTACGGTGGCGACATGGGGCAGACTTACGGTGTACCGGTTGAAGAGATCCAGGAAGGCATCAAGAACGGCGTTGCCAAGGTCAACATCGATACCGACCTGCGTATGGCGTCCACCGGTTCGATCCGCAAGCATCTTGCTGATAATCCTTCCAACTTCGACCCGCGCAAGTTCCTCAAGGAATCGACCGCTGCGATGAAGGAAATCTGCAAGGCGCGTTACGAAGCCTTCGGTTGTGCCGGCAATGCATCAAAAATCAAACCGGTTTCACTCGAAAAAATGGTCGAATACTACCAGTAAGACTTGTGCAGTGATGCACATTGAAAGAGGGGGCTTATGCCCCCTTTTTTGTATACCGCCCTAAGGGCTGGAAATACGCAGTCCACAGACGAGCGCAGGTAAACACAGAGAAACAAAAAGAAATTTGTTAGAGTTCGATTCTTATGCGCAGCATAAGAACAAGAAATCATCTGCGTTCATCTATGGACAAAATAATAAAAACCATGATTGAAACTATCACTGAACTTACGGGCACTCTTGCAGGTTTTCTGTGGAACAACGGCCTGACCATGCTGATCCTGGTGGGTACCGGCTTGTATCTGACGATACGGTTGCACTTTGTGCAATTGACCGGCTTCGGCCACGGCTGGGTGCTGGTGTCTGGCAGGCTCAGTCGCGATACGGATAGCGGTGAAGTCAGCCATTTCCAGGCCTTGTCCACCGCACTGTCCGCAACCGTCGGTACCGGCAACATAGCCGGTGTTGCCACTGCGATTTCACTGGGTGGGCCGGGTGCGTTGTTCTGGATGTGGGTCACTGCGTTCGTTGGCATGGCCACCAAGTTCACCGAAAGTACACTGGCCTTGAAGTTTAGGGAAGTGGACGCCGATGGCACCATTGCCGGTGGCCCCATGTATACGCTGCTGCATGGTTTGAAAATGAAACGTACGGCGGCCGTGTTTGCTGTCTTTGCCCTGATCGCCTCATTCGGTATCGGTAATCTGGTTCAGGCCAACTCGGTCGTCGATGGGCTGACCTATATCTGGCCGGAGTTCAAGGAATACGGCTGGGTGATCGGTGTCGTGCTGTCTGCATTGGTGGGTTCCGTGATACTCGGCGGTGTGCATCGCATCGCTGTTGTTGCCAGTGCCGTCGTGCCCTTCATGGTGATCATCTATGTCGTCTCTGCGCTGGCCGTGTTGATACAAAACGCGGCCGAAATACCCGCCGCACTGACAACGATTTTCAATCTGGCGTTGAATCCCTGGGCTGCGGGTGGAGCTGCTGTCGGCGAAGCGATTCGCTGGGGTGTTGCACGCGGTTTGTTCTCCAATGAAGCCGGACTGGGCTCATCGCCAATGGCGCACGCGGCGGCACGCACCAGTGAGCCTGTACGCGAAGGGCTGGTCGCAATGATGGAACCGTTTATCGATACCATCGTCATATGCACTATGACAGGTCTGGTCATCGTGTTGAGTGGCGCTTACCTGACGGCTGAAGAGGGCGTGGTGGGTGCTGCGTTGACTGCCTATGCCTTCACGCTCAATTTTGGTGACTTTGGCGCGATGTTGGTGGGATTTGGTCTGTCGTTGTTTGCATTCTCTACGATGATTGCGTGGTCTTACTATGGTGACCGCAGTGCACGCTTCCTGTTTGGCAAAAAAGCCGTGCTGTACTACCGGATGGTATTTACACTGGTAATTATCATCGGCGCTGCAGTACCGCTGAAACTGGTTTGGAATATCGCTGATATCACCACCATCCTGATGGCGTTGCCGAATCTGCTGGCTCTGTTCCTGCTGGCAGGCCTGGTCCAGCGTATGAAAACGGATTATTTCAACCGCATGAAAGGATGACCACCGGTAACGAATTGAATATAACTGACGAGGTGCAGAGGAACGCCCGGATTAATTAAGCAACACTGCGTCTTCGCGCCTATGCGGTGATAATGTTTTTTATTAGCTAACAGGAGAAACCCATGAATCAACTAGCAGAAGGTTTGGAATACGAAGATCAAATAACGGGCGACGGTGACGAAGCAGTACCGGGCAAGACAGTGGAAGTGCATTACACCGGTTGGCTGACAGATGGTACCGAGTTTGATTCCAGCCATAAACGCAACGATACTTTTAGTTTTAAGCTGGGTGGTGGCCAGGTGATCCAGGGTTGGGATCAGGGTGTGGCCGGTATGAAAGTTGGTGGTGTCCGTAAACTGACAATCGCGCCGGAATTTGGCTATGGTGCGCGTGGTGCGGGTGGTGTGATACCGCCCAATGCCACCCTGATATTCAAGGTCGAGTTGGTCAGTGTTATCTGATTCCTGTTCGAACGTTCATGCAGTTCGGGCTGGCACAATCGCATCCACCAGCTCGTCTGGTAGTCTGGTGTCGTTGTATTCCTGACTGTATATGGCGCAGTCGAGCCTGTCGCAGAGATCTGACGCATTGTCCATATGTTCGTGTTGTTGTGGGTTCATGTTATTGAGTACAACGCCAGTCAGATCCAAATCGCGTGCTTTGATCGCTTCAACATTCAATAGCACCTGATTTAATGCGCCAAGTGTGTTCTCGGCTATCAGTAGTACTGGGAGCTGCAAAGCTTCCGCCAGGTCGGCGTTAAGCCCGTTTTCTGTCAGCGGTGAATAAAATCCACCGGCACCTTCTACCAGTATGAAGCCGCCTTCGCTTCCGCGCAGGCAGGCACGCACGAGCTGCTCGGTGGCCAGCGACGTATTGGCCAGTCGGGCCGCACGAGCCGGCGAAATCGGCGGTTGAAACCGGTAGGGACAAACCTCTGCCAGTTTGCCGGTGTAGGCGGCGGCCTGCATCAGGGTCTGCGCGTCTGCTGGAAACAATACGCCATCGACGATTTCGCAACCGGATTCGACAGGTTTGCGTGGTACGACCGCTAAATGATGGTCTGACAGCGCTTTTGCCAGTAAAGCGCCGATATAGGTTTTACCGACACCGGTGCTGGTGCCTGTGATGAATAGTCCCTGCATCGAACGCTTTTGATCCATCGTGGTTTAGCTGGTGAGCAGGGTTTTCGCCTGCCGATATTTTTCAGCGGTTTTTTCTGCGATGTCGGCGGGCAGATCCGGACCGGGCGCTGTCTTGTCCCAGTCCAGTGTTTCGAGATAGTCACGCACGAACTGTTTGTCAAAACTGACCGGGCTGGTACCTGGCTGGTACTGGTCGACCGGCCAGAAACGCGAGGAATCCGGTGTCAGCACTTCATCGATTAGTGTCAGCGTACCTTCATCATCAAGACCAAATTCGAATTTGGTGTCCGCAATGATAATGCCGCGTTCACGGGCGTATTCAGCGGCCTCTGAGTACAGGCGTAGGCTGGCCTCACGCACCTGCGCTGCGATATCGGCACCCAGTAATGCTTCAGATTCAGTGAAATCAATATTTTCATCGTGACTACCGACATTGGCTTTGGTCGAGGGTGTATAGATGACGTTGGGCAGGCGATCAGCGATCTTGAGTCCCGGCGGCAGTTCGATACCACAGACAGACCCGGTTTGTTGATAGTCTTTCCAGCCTGAACCGATCAGATAACCACGAACGATGGCTTCTAGCGGCAGTGCCTTGAGTTTTTTCACAATTGTGGCGTGGTTCTCAACCTCTGCGCGCTCGTCTGCATCGGGCAGTGCTTGTTCGAGCGGCATGCTGCTGAGATGGTTGGGTATAATGTGCGCCAGCTTCTCCATCCAGAAGCG
The DNA here is from genome assembly GCA_942492025.1 of uncultured Gammaproteobacteria bacterium. Taxonomy (GTDB): domain Bacteria; phylum Pseudomonadota; class Gammaproteobacteria; order SZUA-229; family SZUA-229; genus JABDQW01. Next base: position 192,702 of record CALODJ010000006.1, read on the forward strand.
GGTGACCTGGTTCAGTATCATACCCTTGCCGGGTATGGCCGTAGGCATGACCACGTCGAAAGCCGATATGCGATCAGTCGTAACAATCAGCATATGCCTGTCATCGATATCGTATATGTCACGGACCTTGCCTTTGTGCCGCAGTGGCAGGCTTTTGATGTGACTCGTGTGTAGCGCTTTTGCCATAATGATGATTTAAAATTCGGGCCTGATTAGCTTAAGGTAAGTCCGTTATTCTACGCGGAGTTTTAGATGACAACAAAGAAAACCAATTCGGACCGTGGCGGTGGTAAAAAGGCCTGGGCTATTACCCATGTTGCTTTCGAAGACCTCGGCAGTTTCGAGCAAACCCTTAGAGAATCGGACTTCGAGATCGAGTATCTCAATGCGGCTTCCGATAACCTCGACATCATAAAGCCGGAGACAGATGATTTGCTGATCGTTCTCGGCGGCCCCATCAGTGTCAACGATGATGATGAATATCCATTTCTGCAGACGGAACTGGAGATCTTGAAAGAACGGCTGGCAGCGGACAAACCGACACTGGGTATCTGTCTCGGTGCGCAGTTGATCGCGAGGGCAATGGGGGCGAAAGTTTATCCCGGACAGCACAAAGAAATTGGCTGGTCGCCAATTCAGCTGAACGATGCCGGCAGTCGGTCCGCGCTGCGGCATCTTGTCGGAAAAGGGGTCTGTGTCCTGCACTGGCACGGTGAAACATTTGACCTGCCAGAGGATGCCGAACTGTTGGCATCCAGTGAATTGTATCTTCATCAGGCTTTCGGTCGTGGAAATGTGCTGGCGCTGCAGTTTCACCCGGAAGTCACAGCTCGCGGGCTTGAGCAATGGTATATCGGACACACCGGTGAGATCCATCAGACCGCAGGTGTATCCGTCAATCGTCTGCGTGATGATACCCGGCAGTTTGCCGATACCTTGCAGGCGCGAGCGTATCTGTTTCTGAACGAATGGCTCGAGGAGGTCTCTGCGAATCAGTGAGCATGAAAGCAAGCTCGATCAGTAGGGTATTGCATGATCTCGGTGATGCCGGCATCGCCGGGCATTCGCAGCGGTTTTTTAAAACAGGCAAGGGTGAATACGGGGAAGGTGACCGCTTCCTGGGTATACGTGTACCGGTGCTGCGGCGGCATATCAGGCAGTTTCGCGAGGTTTCAGCCGAGGAAGCGATCGAGCTGCTTACTTCCAAATATCATGAGGAGCGGCTGTTCGCGCTGTTGCTGCTGATCGACAGGTTTAAACGTGGCACAGACGCGGATCGCGGTTGGATTTACAGACAGTATCTGGCCAACACGCGATACATCAATAACTGGGACCTGGTCGATAGTTCTGCCGACAAGATTGTCGGTGCTTACCTTGAGACTCGCAGTCGCAACTCGCTGTATAAATTGACCAGGTCTAAATCGCTGTGGGAGCGGCGCATCGCGATCATGGCGACATTCCATTTCATCCGACAGCGCGATTTTAGCGATACGCTGGCAATCTGCGAGTTGCTGATCCAGGATGAAGAAGATCTGATTCACAAGGCTACAGGCTGGATGTTACGTGAAGTGGGTAAACGCAATATAGAAGCCGAAAAGGCGTTTCTCGACCAGTATTATCTGGCGATGCCGCGCACCATGCTGCGCTACGCCATCGAGCGATTCGAGCAGGCGGACAGACGAGTATACCTGCAAGGTGGTAAACCGGACCAGTTCATTAGCTAGCCCAACGGATATCCCTGATTTTGCTGTCCTTTTCTTTGATCTGCGCATTCGCTACAATAAACAGCCTTGTCCGCAGTTCCTACTGACATCAGGCCGGCGGCTACAAGGTGTCAGTATTCTGAAAAACCTCTTTTTATCAACTGGTTAGATAAGTTGTACGGATAATTTTGGGAAAGAAATGAGCGCCAAAATAGAACACCAGATTCGTTACGGTTTACCTGAAAAACAGGGCCTGTATGACCCGGCACTGGAAAAGGACAGCTGTGGCGTCGGATTTGTGGCTCATATAAAAGGCGTGGCCAGCCACCAGATTGTGCTCGACGCGAATCACATTCTGAAGCGCATGATCCACCGCGGCGGCTGCGGTTGTGAGCCCAACACCGGTGATGGTGCAGGCATCCTCACCAGTTTGCCCTTTGAGTTTCTGAGTCGTGTTGCGGCAAAGGATCTGGGTGTCGAGCTCCCTCAGAAAGGCGGTTTCGCCGCGGGTAATGTGTTTCTGCCGGTCAACGAAGCATCGCGGGCGCAGTGCAAGAAAGTCGTCGAGCAGATCATAACCGACCAGGGCCAACAGCTGCTGGGCTGGCGTTTGTTGCCGGTTGATACCGACGGTGCGGACGTCGGCCCCACCGCGAGAGAGTCACAGCCTCACATGGAGCAGTTGTTTATTGCCGCTGCAGAAGGTACGGACGGTGACGACTTCGAGCGCCAGCTCTACATGATTCGCAAACGCAGCACGCATGCGCTGCGTGGTGATGAAAACATCGAACAGAGCAAGTTGTTCTATATTTGTTCACTGTCGACCAAGGTGATTATCTACAAGGGCATGCTGACGGCGCACCAGGTCATGCCCTTCTATCTGGATCTTGCGGAACAGGACTATACTGCGCACCTTGCGATGGTGCATTCACGTTTCAGTACCAATACCTTCCCGTCCTGGGACCGCGCGCAGCCCAACCGTTTCATGAGTCATAACGGTGAGATCAATACACTGTTGGGTAACAAGAACTGGATGGCGGCTCGCCAGGGTGTCGTCAAATCAGATCTGTTCGGCGATGACATCAAGAAACTGTTTCCCATTGTGGAAAAAGACTGCTCTGATTCCGGTACTTTCGACAATGTGCTTGAATTCCTGTTGATGTCAGGCCGGACTCTGCAGGAAGCCATCATGATGATGGTGCCCGAAGCCTGGCAATCCGATGTCAATATGCATGAGGCCAAGAAAGCGTTCTATCGTTTTCACTCGGCCTTGATGGAGCCCTGGGACGGGCCCGCATCGATTGCATTTACCGATGGTCGCTATATCGGCGCCGTGCTCGACCGCAACGGGCTGCGCCCCAGCCGTTATTATCTGACCCATGATGATCGTGTTATCATGGCCTCAGAAGTGGGTGTGCTCGATGTCGATTCTGCTAACGTCAAGTTCAAGGGTAGGCTCCAACCGGGCAAGATGTTTCTGATCGATTTCGACAAGGGTGAATTGATATCGGATGAGGACCTGAAAGCGGATTTTGCTTCACAGCTACCTTACGCTGAATGGTTGAAGAATCAGGAAATCAAGCTCGCCGACCTGGCGCCAAACAAGGAGCCGCATGGCTTTCACCCGGAAACCTTATTGCAGCGCATGCAGGCGTTCGGTTACACCACAGAAACCATGCAGTTCATGTTAATTCCACTGGTGCAGGAGTTGCGCGATCCGGTGGGCTCCATGGGCAACGATGCCGCGCTGGCATGTCTGTCCGACAAGCCGCGTATGATCTACGACTACTTCAAGCAACTGTTCGCGCAGGTGACCAATCCTGCGATCGACTCGATCCGTGAAGAAGTCGTGATGTCGCTGGAGTGTTATATCGGACCGGAGGGTAATCTACTCGATACGACCGAGCAGCATGCCAATCGATTGCGTGTGCCGCATCCAATACTCGACAACGAGGAGTTGGAAGCGCTGAAGCATATGAATTATCGTGACTGGCGCAGCCTCACGATTGATATTACCTACGACAAGAGCGAAGGACCCGCAGGCCTGGACAAGTCGCTGGAAAATATCTGTTTTCAGGCCACAGAAGCGATCAATGATGGCTACAGCCTGATCGTATTGTCTGACCGCAATATCAGCGAGGACCGCGTCCCGGTGAGCACGTTGCTCGCCGTCGGTGCCGTACATCATCACCTGGTCAGCAACCGCCTGCGGACACGTATCGGTATTGTGGTCGAAACCGGCGAGGCGCGCGAAGTGCACCACCACTGCTTGCTGGTCGGATACGGTGCTGATGCGATTAATCCCTACCTGGCTTTCGAGGCCTTGTTCCAGGCTAAACGTGACGGTTTGCTCTCCGCCGATGTCTATCCCAACGATAGCACCATCGTTGCCGACTACCGCAAAGGCGTTGTCAAAGGCATGTTCAAGGTCATGGCCAAGATCGGTATTTCGACCTTGCAGTCCTACAAGGGCGCACAGATTTTCGAAGCGGTGGGTCTGGGTGAAGATGTCATCCAGCGCTGCTTCCAGGGCACGGTCAGTCGCATCAAGGGTGTAGATCTTAACGTGCTCGCCGAGGAGTCGCTGCGTCGTCACGACCTGGGTTATCCCAGCCGCGATGTGGTGCGCCTGCCCGTGCTGCCCAATCCGGGTGATTTCCACTGGCGCTCGGGCGGTGAGCTGCATATGTGGAATCCAGACACCATTGCCAATCTACAGGCCGCAGCCCGCACCAATAGCAGAGAGGCCTATAAACGCTTTGCGGAGTTTTCCAACAATGAAGCGACCCGGCGCGCCACCCTCCGCGGCTTGCTGAAATTCAAACCAGGGGCCAATGGCGGTCCGATACCGCTCGAAGACGTTGAGCCGGCAAAGGAAATAGTCAAACGATTTGCCACGGGAGCCATGAGCTTCGGTTCGATATCCGCTGAGAGTCACGAAACCCTGGCGATAGCGATGAACCGCCTGGGCGGCAAATCCAATACCGGTGAAGGCGGCGAGGATCCGCAGCGATTTATCCCACTGCCGAACGGCGACTCCAAGCGTTCAGCCATCAAACAGGTGGCATCCGGTCGCTTTGGTGTCACCAACTGGTATTTGACCAATGCCGATGAGCTGCAGATCAAGGTCGCACAGGGCGCCAAGCCGGGTGAAGGTGGCGAGCTCCCGGGTGGAAAGGTCGATATCAATATTGCGCGTATCCGCCATTCAACCCCGGGTGTTGGTTTGATCAGTCCGCCACCGCATCATGATATCTATTCGATTGAAGACCTGGCGCAGCTGATACATGATCTGAAAAACTCCAATCCTGCAGCGCGGATCAGCGTCAAACTGGTGTCTGAAATCGGTGTCGGCACGATCGCCTCGGGTGTCGCCAAGGCCTTCTCCGACCATATTGTGATCGCCGGCCATGATGGCGGTACCGGGGCATCACCACTGACGTCGGTCAAGCATGCCGGTTTGCCATGGGAGCTCGGTGTTGCTGAAACCCATCAAACTCTGGTGATGAACGACCTGCGTTCACGTGTCGCCGTGCAGACCGATGGCCAGTTGAAAACAGGGCGTGATACTACAATAGCAGCATTGCTGGGTGCCGAAGAGTTTGGTTTTTCAACAGCGCCGCTAATCACACTGGGCTGCATCATGATGCGCAAGTGTCACTTGAATACCTGCCCGGTAGGCATTGCAACCCAGGATCCGGAATTGCGCAAGAAATTCAAAGGCAAACCCGAACACGTCGTCAACTACATGTTCATGGTAGCTGAGGAGATGCGTGAGAATATGGCTCAGCTTGGTTTTCGCGCGGTGAATGAAATGATCGGTCGGGTTGATGTGCTGGAGATGGATACTGCCATCGATCACTGGAAGATGAAAGGCATCGATCTGACGGCCATTCTGACGCCGGCACCGAAGCCACACGAAGACGCCGGCATGTATTGCATGATCGACCAGGACCATGGTCTGGATGGGGCGTTGGACCACAAGATAATCCAAAAGGCACAGCCGGCTATCCAGAAAGGTCACAAGGTGTCTATTGACATGCCGATCGTCAACATTAACCGTGTGGTTGGCACCATGTTGTCGCACGAGCTGGCAAAAGCGCATCATGGCAAGCCGTTACCGCAAGACACGGTGCGTATCAAGCTTCACGGTTCGGCAGGTCAGAGTCTGGGTGCGTTCCTGTACGAAGGTGTCACTATCGAACTCGAAGGCGATGCCAACGACTACGTCGGCAAGGGGCTTTCCGGTGGACGTATTATTATCTATCCACCGGGCAATAGCACTTTTGTCGCGGAAGAGAATATCCTGATCGGAAATACCGTGCTATACGGCGCCACCAGCGGCGAGGCTTTTTTCCGCGGTGTTGCCGCGGAACGTTTCTGTGTCCGTAACAGTGGTGCGCGCGCCGTTGTCGAAGGTGTGGGCGATCACGGTTGTGAGTACATGACAGGCGGTCGTGTTGTTGTGCTCGGTCAGACGGGGCGAAACTTTGCCGCGGGCATGAGCGGTGGTATCGCTTATGTCTGGGACAGAACGGGTGATTTTGCAGATCAATGCAACCTTGGTATGGTCGAACTTGAAGACATTGAGGCCGAGGAGGATATTGCCGAGCTCAAAGAGCTGATCGACAAGCACTTCAAGCTAACGGGCTCTAATGTTGCCAGAATTGTTCTGCAAGACTGGGAGAATGCTCTGGCGCAGTTCATCAAGGTGATGCCAACTGATTACAAGCGCGTGCTTGCTGAAATGAAAAAACAGCAGGAACAGGCTGTGGCATGACCACCAGACAATTGTTATACAAATACGAGAGTGAAGTAGTCGAGCATGGGTAAGCCAACCGGGTTTAAAGAGTTCGAACGCGAAACAGAAGCGTACCGTGAGGCAACGGTGCGCATGACTGATTATGGGGAAATTTTCTCCGGTTCGCATGATGTTGATCGTCTGCAAAATCAGGGCGCTCGCTGCATGGATTGCGGTGTCCCGTTCTGCATGTCAGGCACGGGTTGCCCGATCAATAACCTGATTCCCGAATGGAACAACCTGGTCTATATGGGCCAATGGCAGAGAGCGCTTAACCGTTTGCACACCACCAACAATTTCCCTGAGTTTACCGGTCGGGTTTGTCCGGCCCCGTGCGAGGGTGCCTGTGTTCTGGGTATCACCAATCCGGCGGTTACGATCAAGAACATCGAACACGCGATCATTGACCGTGGCTTCGAGGAAGGTTGGGTCTCAGCCGTGGTGCCGGAAAACAGAACCGGTAAAGCGGTAGCGGTCATCGGATCCGGTCCCGCCGGTCTGGCGGCTGCCGCTCAACTCAATAGAGCCGGCCACAATGTCACCGTTTATGAACGTCAAGACCGTATCGGCGGTCTGCTGATGTATGGTATTCCCAACATGAAACTGGGCAAGGATATCGTGCAGCGTCGCGTCGATCTGATGCACGCTGAAGGTATCGAGTTCGTTACCAATGCCGATATCGGGGGCAGCGGCGAAAATGCGGTCGATATCGATGATATCACCAAGGAGTTTGATGCGGTGTTGCTCGCTACAGGTGCAACCCAGCCGCGCAACCTGGACGTGCCCGGACGTGAACTGAAGGGTATCCATTTTGCGATGGATTTCCTTACCGCCAACACACGCAGCCTGCTTGATTCCAATCTGCAGGACGGCAAGTATATATCGGCCAAAGACAAAAACGTGATCGTTATCGGTGGTGGGGATACCGGCACGGACTGCATCGGTACCTCTATCCGCCATGGCTGCAAATCACTGGTCAACTTTGAGTTGCTACCCAAGCCACCTGCGGAGCGGGCGGACGATAATCCCTGGCCGCTATGGCCTGTCATTCACAGGATGGATTACGGGCACGAGGAAGGCGCGGCACGCTTTGGCAGTGACCCACGCCAGTATTGCATATTAACCAAGGAATTTATCGGTGATGGAGCTGGTAATGTCACCGCTGTCAAGTCTGTCGAGGCCAGCTGGACCAAGAGTGATGGCAGATGGAGCATGGAAGAAGTCGCCGGTTCAGAAAAAATCTGGGAAGCCGACCTGGTGTTACTGTCGATGGGCTTTTTGGGGCCAGAGCATTATCTCTCTAATACAGTGGGCATCGAGTATGACAATCGCACCAACTACAAAGCCGAATATGGCAGATACGCAACCAGCGTAAAGGGTGTCTATGCCGCAGGTGATTGCCGAAGAGGCCAGTCACTGGTGGTCTGGGGAATCAACGAAGGCCGGGAAGCTGCACGTGAAATTGACCGTGATTTGATGGGGGCGACCAATCTGCCATAGCCTGTTGCACGCTAGCCCGCATTTCTCACCAGGCGGTGCAGCAAACTGATATGGCATTGGCTATATGGAGTAAAGCTAGGATGACCCAGAATACAGTGTGTTATTCAAGCCTGCCTATCACGCTTCAGGCTGGTCTTGGTTTGCATGAGATCGTAGGGTGCGCCGTGCGCACCGTGAATCCTCAGTGTGCTGGGCTGTTTCGGTGCGCACGGCGCACCCTACGGTCGCTTCGCCCAAGCTATTGCTACGCTTTTCGCTCCAGAGCGGCGCTTACGATCACGAATCCTGCACCTGCTCCCGTGATCCTGGTGAGAAATGCGGGCTAGTGCACCCGGCAGCTCATATCCCGGGCTGGCTACTCTTCTTGTATTTTTGTTCACACGTCTTCATGAATCGTTCCAGCAGGCGGTCGCTGCCGTTCTCGAAATCTATAAACTCTATACCCAGGATATATTCGTTTTGCGAAAGACGGCGGGCAACGATAACTCGGCAGCGTGCGTACACTCGTGAATTATATTTATCCATTCCGGGTAAGTCGGTGACAACTTTGAGACGTATCGGGTCGAGCGGGTGGTTTTGAATACCGCGGGGTTCGATCTCGTCAGCGACCCAGCTGTCACAGCGGAACTGCAACCCCTTGTTGGAAATATCAATGCATTCGACAGGTAATACCGTGCCATCTTCCAGTATGATCTCAACAGGAAGTCTGACCTTGTAGCGGTGCGTGCTTCTACGCTCAAACGGTAAAGGTTTTAATGACGCCATCGTACCTACAATTGTAGTACAGAAATATACTGTTGCAGTGAATTGGCTTTCATCTAAGCAGCTGATTTACATAGGTGTTTTTTACGCTATGCCGGCTTATCTTTCACCACCTGGCTCACAGTTTGGTGAGCGCCGCGTCGTAATCCGGCTCCTGCGCGATTTCTGGTACCTGTTCGGTGTGTACAACCGCGCCGTTTTCATCGATAACAATGACGGCACGTGACATCAAGCCGGCAATCGGACTGTCAGTGATACGCACACCATAGTCATCACCGAACTCAGGATTCCTGAATGTCGACAGGGTAATGACATTGTCCAGGTTTTCGGCGCCACAAAATCGTGATAATGCAAAGGGCAGATCGGCAGAAATACACAACACAACGGTGTTATCCAGTGATCCGGCGGCGGTATTGAAGCGTCGGGTGGACTCGGCGCAGACACCGGTATCAATGCTGGGGAAAATATTGAGTACGATTTTTTTACCGGCATAGTCAGCCAGTGAGCTATCACCCAGCTCGGCATTGGTCAGCGTAAATGCGGGTGCAGTTGAACCGACGGCGGGTAAATCGCCAACGGTATGGATTTCTTTGCCATCAAGTGTGATTGTTGTCATGGTGTCTCCCGATTAAATTATCATTTATTGTTACTCGGCCTTGCACTGCCATTCGATGTAGCTGGCATCTCTACGTGACTTCAGTCGCGATGCTGATAAGCCTGTTGATAAGCGTAATATACCGCATCGCCGAAGCAGACAAAATACACATCGGAGATTTCAGGATAATTACCTGCCTGTTCCATTACTGTGTTGATCGCAATTTCAGCGGCCCGTTCAACCGGATACCCATAGACACCGCAGCTGATGGCGGGAAAAGCGATGCTGTGTAAGCCATATTCGTGGGCCAGCTGCATGCTGCGTTGATAGCAGCTTTTGAGCAGCGCGTCTTCATTGGCACGGCCGCCTTGCCAGACAGGGCCGACGGTATGAATCACGTGTTTTGACGGTAAGCGATGGCCGCCGGTGATTTTTGCATCGCCGGTGGCACAACCGTTCAGCATTCTGCATTCTGCCAGCAGTCCCGGGCCGGCAGCGCGATGAATAGCACCATCGACACCACCGCCGCCCAGCAGTGAATGATTGGCAGCATTGACGATCGCATCTACTGCTAGTGTGGTGATGTCGTCTTGAATAATGTGAACAATTGTCAATTGTCTCGCACACAGCGGGTCAAAACAGTGGTCGCTATGATACCATTCCCGGCGATTTTTAACCGATTCATCGGGCTTTAATAGCCATAAATGTTTCAACATTGAGGAGTAAAAATGGACGAACAACTTGAGAACATTAGCAAAATAGACGTCGGTGCCCTGATCGATACCTACGTGATTCCATGGGGGCTGAATATCATTTTTGCGCTGCTGATATTCATCATCGGTAAGTTTCTGGTTAACGTCATCACCAACCTGGTCAAGAAGCTGATGGGCAAGGCCCATGTGGATGCCATCCTGATCAACTTCATCGGCTCGATTGTCAAGTCGGTACTGCTGTTGTTCGTGGTTATTGCCTCGCTGAACCAGCTTGGTGTTGACACCACCTCGTTGATCGCCCTGATCGGTGCTGCTGGCCTGGCCATCGGCCTGGCTTTACAGGGCTCGCTGCAGAACCTGGCATCCGGTGTCATGCTGATCGTGTTCAGGCCGTTCACGGCCGGTGACTTTGTCGAAGCCGGTGGAACCATGGGGGTGGTCGAGGAAATCGGCATTTTCACGACGATGATGCGCACCGGCGACAACAAGGAAGTGATTGTACCCAACGGCCAGATCTTCGGTGGCATCATCACCAACTACTCCAAACGGGACACACGTCGCGTCGATATGGTGTTTGGTATTGGTTACGGCGATGATATCCGCAAGGCAAAAGACATCATCGCCGGCATCATCGCCGCCGATGAACGCATACTGAAAGATCCAGCGCCATTAATTGCAGTGGGTGAACTCGCGGACAGCAGCGTCAACTTCAACGTGCGTCCATGGGTCAAGAGCGGTGATTACTGGGGTGTGTATTTTGACCTGAATGAAAAAATCAAACTGGCGTTTGACGAAAACGGTATTTCGATTCCATTCCCGCAAATGGATGTTTATCTGCAGAAAACAGCATAGTCTCAGCAAAGGAACAATAATGAAGAACAACAGGGTTTTATTGAGTGTGATGTTGATGCTCGCCGCATCGGCTTCACACGCGGCCGATGAAGAAGATTTAAAGGAGGAGAAGGAATCGCCATGGACGACGACGGCCGGTCTGGGTTACGTCAGTACCTCGGGTAACACCAATACTGATTCACTGACGTTCAAGTTCGATACCGCGTATGAGATCGAAAAATGGAAACACGAGGCGCATTTTGAGACCCTCCAGGCCGGCACGGATGATGTGACGACCGCCGACCGTAAGCTGTTCACCGCCCAGTCCAATTACAAGTTCAGACCCAGGGATTACTTCTTCGGCAATTTCAGTTATGAAGATGACCGCTTCACCGGTTTTGAGTACCAGGCAGTATTCAGCCTGGGTTATGGCCGCAAAATCCTACTCACCGAAAAGCACGAGCTCGACGCCGAGATCGGTCCTGGTTACAGGAACTCGAAGGTCGAAGGTGCACCTTCCAGCGAAGATGAAGCCTTGTTGCGGCTGGCCGGTAAATATAAATGGAAAATTTCGGACTATTCCGATTTCAGCCAGGATCTGCTCGGTAATTTTGGTGAAGACCAGACTGAATGGCGTTCGGTCACTGCATTGCGCACCAGTATCTATCAAAACCTGGCCCTAAGACTGGCCTATAACGTCCGGTATCTCGACAAGGTGCCGGTTGGTAATGAAAGGTACGATCGCACCACAACGGTAACGCTGGATTATACTTTCTGATACACCGCAGCTGACCAGCGAGCACGGTTCATGTCGCCAGAACCGCAGGGTGCGCCGTGCACACCATGAAACCCAATACCAAGGTGATTAGCGGTGCGCACGGCGCACCCTGCGGTTGCAGGCCCTACGGCGACAAGGAGAATGGCGGTACATTCATGTGCCGCACGGAAACTCTGAATAAATCAGAGTTTCCTTAGGGCCACTACGCTTTATGCTTGTCTGCTTAAAGTTTAATGCTGACTGCGCCTGAAGCTGTCATCGCTTTGTTGCGTGCCTCCTGTACATTATCGCCGCGTGCAAGTGCCACGCCCATGCGCCGCTCGCCACTGACTTCGGGCTTGCCGAACAGGCGTAACTGGGTATCCTCCTGCGCCAGCGCCCGTTCGAGGTTGGCGTAGAGGGGCTTGTCCGAATTGCCTTGCGCCAGAACCACACTGCTGGCACTGGGTCCGTGAAAACGGATATTCGGAATCGGCAAACCCAGTATGGCTCTGGCGTGCAGGGCGAACTGCGACAGATCCTGAGAAATCATCGTGACCATCCCGGTGTCGTGCGGCCTTGGCGAGACTTCGCTGAAAATGACTTCATCATGCTTGATGAACAGCTCGACGCCGAAAATGCCACGGCCACCCAGTTCGTTGGTGATCTTTTCAGCGATATCCCGTGCCTTCTGCAACGCAACATCCGACATCGATTGCGGTTGCCATGACTGGCGGTAATCACCATCGACCTGGAAATGACCAATCGGCTCACAGAAAAGGGTACCGCCTGCGTGGCGCACCGTGAGCTGGGTGATTTCATAATCAAAGTCGACGAAACCCTCGACGATGACTTTGCCAGCACCACTGCGCCCGCCCTGCTGTGCATAGTGCCAGGCCTTGTCGATATCGCTTTGTTGCCGGATCGTACTCTGACCCTTGCCCGATGAACTCATGATCGGTTTGACGATACAGGGAATTCCAATAGCATTGATTGCCTGGTCGAATTCTTCACGGTGGGCTGCGAAGCGGTAGGGCGAGGTCGGGATGCCGAGTTCTTCAGCGGCCAGGCGGCGTATGCCTTCACGGTTCATCGTGAGTTGTGCGGCCCTGGCTGTCGGTATAACGCTGCAACCTTCGGTTTCGAGCACGACCAGGGTGTCTGTGGCGATCGCTTCTATTTCGGGCACGATATAATCGGGCTTTTCGTCCTCGATGACCTTGCGCAGCGCATCTCCGTCGAGCATGGATATGACATGACTGCGATGGGCCACCTGCATCGCCGGTGTATGTGCATAACGGTCGACCACGATCACTTCGACACCCAGGCGTTGTAGTTCGATAACGACTTCCTTGCCGAGTTCGCCACCGCCACAAAAGAGCACGCGGGTTGCAGTAGCGGAAAGTGGGGTGCCGATGCTTGTCATGATGTTTTATCGCCGTGGTTTATTTGAAACGGTTGTGAAGTGTGCCATATCTGAAAGACTAATTTAACCGCAGAGGCAGGCAATGAAGTTTTAAGAGTCGCAGGTAGGCTTTACGGCATTGTTGCGCAGGAGCGGCTTCAGCCGCGAACATCCAATCGCGGCTGAAGCCGCGCCTAAAACAAACCTATAAAACGCTGCGCCTCCGCGGTGAATCTATCTCTGGCATTGCGTGCAATAAAACGTCGAGCGTTGCTGTTGCCTGATCTGCTTGATGATTCTGCCGCAGTTGGCACAAGGCTCTCCGGCTTTGCCGTAAACGAAGAGTTGTTGCGCGTAATAACCCGGCATACCGTTCTCACGGACAAAGTCGCGCAGCGATGTGCCGCCCTGAGTGATGGATTCCGCCAGCACCGCCTTGATGGACGACACCAGTTTCTCGCAACGAGCCAGTGATAATGATCCGGCTTTGCGCTTGGGATTGATGCCAGCAAGGAACAGCGACTCGCAGGCATAGATATTACCCACACCGACGACAATGTGGCTGTTCATGATAACCGACTTGATCGATGCGGTACGGTTACGCGTATTTTCAAACAAATAACGGCTGTTGAATGCCTCTTGCAAAGGCTCAGGTCCGAGCGCAGACAACAATGGGTGATTTTCCGGTGCTTCGGTTGTCCAAAGCACGGCGCCGAATTTTCGTGGATCGCGCAGGCGCAGGACCCGATGATTGCCAAAAACAAAATCGACATGGTCATGTTTTTCAACAGCCGTCTCGGTGGAACAGATACGCAGACTGCCTGACATGCCGAGATGGATGATGACGCTGCCATTGACGAGCCGAAGCAGCAAGTATTTGCCACGGCGATCGACCGATTCTACGGTCTGATGGCGAGCTTTCTGCCGCAGGTGTTCGGGTATCGGCCAGCGCAAGTTACGCTGTCTGACCACGATATCGCTGATCGTTTGACGTTTGATAAACGGTTCAATACCGCGGCGCGTGGTTTCGACCTCGGGTAATTCGGGCATCTTGTGTGATCAAGAATACTCGCTTACAGGTCTCGTTCGATTTCGTCGGTGTCTACCTGACCGCTGATGCGCCGGCGGATGTGCGACCACGATACACCGATACTCAAAACGCAAACGATCATCACCTGTACGAGGTAAGTGACGACACGCACACTGTCGGTCGGAATATTGAAGACATCGAATAACAGCCAGATCAGCAAGCCGAAGAAGGCGACTGCCAGAATGATGCCTATAGCGCCCAGCGAGCCGATGGTAGCCCGGATAAGAATGATCCAGCCAATAATCAATATAACGCCAATGAAAGCTTTATATACGGTAAATGTCGGGAATTCGTCTTTAATCCAGTCATAATACGATACGCCTTCAGGGTTGTAGGTGGCGAATACTACAATAGTCGCAAAAATGAACCTGATGATAAATGAGTCCCAGCCGAACTTGCTTGCAATTGCCATATCCGAATTCCGATGCGCTTTGGTGCGGGTATTATAAATATTTAAGCGTAAAATTACTCGATCAATTCATCGGTTTGTTCACTTGGCGAGCCGGGCCGCAGCAAGCGATCATAAAATTCCAGGTTGAAGTGATATTCTATATCAAGATCCGGCCGTGCGATGATCAGCCAGGGGTCGATATCGGTGACATGGAAACGCAGCGGTTCGGGTTCACCTGCAAGATACACGCTGATGTCCGCCAATGATTCGCGTGGCATGTAGTTGTGCACACCGAATGCCTGGCTGTTTTGCCATTGATGCAAGGTTTCGTTGATCGCATCCGGATTAGTACCGTTGCTGCTGCGCCATATGCCGTTATCGTCCTGGTACAGGGTCATTTCTGGCAAGATCAGTTTCTCAATCTTCGCGTCACTTGCGATCAGTTCACGTGCGACCAGGGTGCCTGTTTGCGAACTCAGCAGCGGGTAATAATGATCGTCGATCAGGTGTACGGTGTCACCGATGCGAACATAACGGTAGTTGTTTATTGGATTGACGACACCGAACTCGATGGACACATCGTTGAATCGTATCGCAGTGGCGGCCTCAGACACACCGTATTTAGCGGGCTCCAGTTCAGCCGCCGGATACGAGGCATGGCTTCTGGTTTCTAGCAGCTTTAATAAAGTATCGATACGAAAACTGTTGGCCTCGATGTCAATCGGCTGGCGCAGGCGCCAGTTACCCGCGCTCCTGCTGAGCTCCAGGGTGCGTTGATTGTGTCGAATAGTGATGTGCTCGATTTCATCAGCGGACAAGGATATCAGCTTCGATGGGGTATTGGCACGCTGTTGCTGCTGAAGCGTCGTATAGGCATAGATGCCCAGCAGCACGATCAGAACCAGCAGAGCGATGTTCAGCAGCGCGCGCGATTGCATCAGCGTGCTCAGCGATTACGCCGGCGCAGCCAGATGACGACACCCGTCAAACTCAAACCCGCCGGTAGGGCCAGGAAGAAACCCACACCGATCAGCATCACCTCGGTATCGTCCAGTTGCAGTTGTACATCGGGTGCGCGTTTTGGCTCTATCGCAATCAACTCATCATCACCGGCCAGCCAGTTGAACATATTCATGGCCAGCGCAAGATTGGCACCGGTACCGATATAATTGTTGGCGACGAAGTCGCTGTCACCGATCACGATAATGCGTTGGGGTGGCTTGTCTGCATCTGCAGTACCCGCAGGCATCTTCTCCAGCGCCTGTACGAGGGTGATGGGGCCTTCGATATCGCCTTCCTCAGCAGAGAATTCGATGTCACCGGCCAGTGCACTCGTCTCTGACCAGCTTTTCGACAGCGATCGGGCGATGACCGTGGCGTCGAAGGGGCTATCGCTGGCTTCAACGCCACGGCTGATCGGGAACAATGTGTTGTATTCGATGTTTTCTGTGACCGCATGGGCCTGGTAATCAAGCACTGGAATCATCGCCGGGTGTTGAATACGCAAGGTATTGCGCAGATTGACATTATTGTCGACGATGATGCCCTCGAGAAAACGTACGCCAAGCGTGTCTGTCAGTTGTTCGAGACCGAACATGTCGCCCGGATCCATCATCCACAACAGGTTGCCGCCATTATCCAGGTACTGCATGATCAGCGCGAGTTCACCTTCAAGATAGGCGCTTTCCGGCGAGGCGATCACCACAGCGCTCGTGTCCTGCGGAACCTCGCCGAGTAAAAGATTATGCGTTGCGATAGTGAAGCCTTTTTTTCCAAGCTCGGCGGCCAGCTTGCTGTAACCAATGTTGCTGTCATCCTTGATGCCTTTTTCACCATGGCCCTTGATGAAGACTAGTTGGCGTGAGTCCGGGCGGCTGAGCCGGAGCAGGGCGCTACTGATGGCCTGCTCGCTCAATGACGTTAAGCGTTCCTTTTGGTCATTGTAAGCGATGATGATCTGGCCATAGCGTTCAACGCCGTCGGCCTGAGCGGATTCAAAATCAATATCGGGGTTGATCAGCCGATAGCTAAAATCGGCTTTTTCACGTTGATAGCGTCGCAGGATTTCTTCAACGGCGGCTTGCACCGTTTCATCATCCTGCAGGTACACCCTGACCTCGACCGGCTGCTCGAGGGTCTGCAGCAGGTCGATACTGCTTTGTGACAACGTGTTGCGCTTGTTACTGGTCCAGTCAAACTGAATCGCATGCTGGTTGGAGAGCCATCCCAGCAGGCCAACGGCCGTCAGCAGCAGGATCACAAACAGGATTTTTTGCAGCTGCAACTGTATGCGTATTTTTCTGGACAGTTTCATTGTTTATGCCTGCAACCGTTGCGAGTCCAGCTGCCTGATCGTCAGCAGTAAAAATGTGGCAATAAACAGGACGAAGTAGGCGATATCGGTGCTGCTGATCAGTCCGCGCAGCATCGGCGCAAAATGACCCAGTAAAGACAGCTGGCTCAACACGCCTGCACTGCCGCCGCTGTTGCTGTTGATGATCCACAGCAGCAGTAACAGACCGAACGTGCTGATTGCAGCGACAACAGGATTCACTGTCAGTGACGACAGATACAGTCCGGCTGCCGAAAAGGCAGCCAGTAGCAGGATCAGCGCAAAAACACCGGCAGCGAGTTTACCCAGATCGAGCTCGGTACCCATCATTAAGGCGAGTGGCATCAGGCTGATTATGGCGACCGTGATCAGCATGAAAATAACGATGCCGACGAATTTACCCAGCACAATCTGCGTCATGCTCACCGGTGCGGATAACAACAACGCGATTGAGCCATTGCGTCGCTCTTCGCTGATCAGTCGCATGGTCAACAGTGGGGTCACCATCAACAGTATGATGCTGGCTAATTCAAAGGTTGGCATCACCACCAGGTCGGTCACGCCCGGTGGATTCGGCATCGTTGCCAATTGCTGCTGGATGCTGAAGAAAAAATCAATCTGGGTAAAAAAAGACCAGGCAATGATCAACTGTGTCACTGCCAGCATGGACCATGCCAGCGGCGACAGGAACATACTGCGCAGTTCGCGCTTGGCGATGGTCATGATCATGGATTGATATCCTCACCCAGGGTCAGGTTGACGAAGATCTGTTCCAGTGAATGCTCGTGGGCGACCAGCTTGTTCAGTCCCCAGTGATTGCTGACCGCAGCGGTGGCCAGTTCTTCAGCGCCAGTATTGATCCGAACCATAAAACGTTTCGTATCCAGAGGCTCGACCTGATCGATGCAGGGAAGGGCGAGCATGTCATCCATGGCAGGCGGACGGCTCAGCGCGATTTCGTAACGGTTGGTGTTCTGTTGGTCGAGCAGCTCTCGCATATCGGAAGCGTAAACCAGCTTACCCGCATTAATGATCTGCACGCGGTTACACACCGATTCCACTTCCGGCAGGATGTGGGTTGACAGAATGATTCCGTGGCTTCTGCCCAGCTCCCTGATCAGTTCCCGAATTTCACGGATCTGAATGGGATCGAGGCCAACGGTTGGTTCATCCAGTATGATCACCTGGGGTGAATGCAGGATGGCCTGGGCAATGCCGACGCGTTGCTGATAGCCTTTGGACAGGTTGCCGATCAGCCGCCGGCCAACATCGCTCAAGCCACAGCGGTGCTTGGCCAGTTCCATGGCATCAGTGATCTGGCTTTTTTTGATGCGTCTGAGTCTGGCACAGAAGCACAGATACTCATCCACGCTCATGTCGCGGTACAGAGGTGGAATTTCCGGAAGATAACCCAACGCGGTTTTAGCCTCAGCCGGCTTGTCTAGCAGATCAACGCCATCGATACGGATCTCACCTTCTGACGGTGCCAGGTTTCCGCAAAGCATGCGCATGGTCGTGGACTTGCCGGCGCCGTTGGGGCCGAGAAAACCGAGAATGTCCCCCGCGGCGAGCTCGAAACTGATATCGTTCACGGCGCAAACATCACCGTAGTAACGCACCAGGTTGTTAACCGATATAAGGGGCTGTGAAGACATGCGCGGTATTATTCCTTATTTATGTAGGCATGCAAGTAAAACTTGTTCCACCACAGAGTCACGGAGGACACAGAGGAAAAGCAAATGTTATTTATTTTTGAAGAATCAAATACGTTCTCTGTGCCGAATGGCACTTACTTAAGCTTAGAATGCACATTTTTACAGTATACTCGCGAGGTACCAGGCAATCTCCGGCTGACAGGCAACGGGCGCTAATAGATCGCCGCGCTATCGCTCGCAATGACCTGAATTACGGCTTGAGCAAGCACCATTTTTCTCCGTGCCCTCTGTGCCTCTGTGGTGAGTAATTCTTGTAGAATCCCCCCATGGCATATCTCGGCGTTGATACCGGTGGCACCTTCACCGACTTTATCCTGTTTGATGAAAACACAGGCACCGTGTCCATCCACAAGGTCCTGTCCACGCCGGATGCGCCGGATCGCGCCATCCTGCAGGGCCTGGCCGACCTCAACATAGACACCACCGACCTGCTGCTGGTTCACGGCTCGACCGTGGCCACCAATGCGGTGCTCGAGGGCAAGGGTGTGCGCACGGCTTATATCACCAACAAGGGCATGGCCGATGTATTGACCATCGGTCGGCAGGCGCGCAAGGCGCTTTACAACCTGCAGCCTGAAAAAACGCCCCCGTTGATTCCTCCACAGCTTTGCCTCGAAGTGGACTCTCGACTGAGTGCCAGCGGTGAAGCACTGGCGTCGCTCGATGAGGATGACCTGAACCAGCTTTGCCAGCATATCGAAGCGCTGGCACCGCAGGCAGTGGCGATTAACTTGCTGTTCTCGTTCATCGACGCTACCGAAGAAAAGTGCATCGAAGCGGCTGTCTCCAGCCATGCCTCGGGCAAGCTGTTCATCAGCCGCTCATCGGATGTATTGCCGGAGTACAAGGAATACGAGCGCGGCATCACCACCACCTTGAACGCCTATGTCGGTCCGTTAATGCAGTACTATCTGCAACGGCTAGAGCAAAATGCACCCGGCTGCAGGCTGGCCGTGATGCAGAGTTCTGGCGGCACCGCCAGTGCACACCACGCCGGCCGTTATGCCGTGCAATTGTTGTTGTCCGGGCCCGCCGGTGGCCTCAAGGGCGCCCAGTTCAGCGCGGCGAAATCCGGCTTCGACCGCCTGCTGTCTTTCGATATGGGTGGTACCTCGACCGACGTCTCGATCATCGACCAGGAAATCGGCTTCACCACTGAAGGGCGTATCGGTGACTACCCGGTGGCCGTGCCGATGGTGGACATGCACACCATCGGTGCCGGTGGCGGTTCGATCGCCGGCGTCGATGCCGGCGGCATGCTGCTGGTCGGGCCTGAATCGGCCGGTGCGGATCCCGGCCCCGCCTGTTATGGTAAAGGCGGCAGCCGGCCAACGGTGACCGATGCGAATGTCGTGCTCGGCCGACTGCTGCCGGACGCCTTTCTCGGTGGACGCATGATTCTAGACAAGGTAAAGTCTGAGCAGGCGGTCGCGAGCGTGGCAGACAGTCTCGGCATGGACCTGTTTCAGGCCGCGACCGGCATCATCGATGTCGTCAACGACCACATGGTGCGTGCACTGCGGGTGATGTCGGTGCAGCGCGGCGAGGATCCCAGGGATTACACCCTGGTGTCCTTCGGCGGCGCCGGCGGTTTGCACGTGTGCGCACTGGCCGATGCCCTGCAGATGCAGCGTGCGCTGGTTCCGGCCAATGCGGGTGTGCTTTCGGCGCTGGGCATGCTCGCGGCAGAACCGAGCCGTGAGCGCTCGCTGACGATCAAGATGCTGCTCAGGGACTGCAGCAGCGCTGATATCGAGGCAGAGTTCAAACAACTGCACGACATCGCCGAACAGGAGCTGCGCGAAATCGCCGGCGACTGCGACACGTACGCACAATACAGCGTCGACCTGCGCTACCAGGGCCAGAGCTACACCTTGAACCTGCTGTGGGATACACCCGAAGAGCTCGAGTATGCCTATCATGAGCAGCACGAAACCCAGTACGGCCATCGTATGGACATCGCTGTCGAGCTGGTCAATCTACGCCTGCGCCTGCGTGGTGAAAAACCGGCCTTCGATCTGCCCGAATGGCGACCGACGGCAGAGCAGCAGAAATGCTTTACAACGGCTTATGGCTTTGATGAACCGATCAAGGTATTGGCGCGCGATGCCTTGCACGTCGATCAGTCCATCGAAGGGCCCGCGTTGATCACCGAAACTACATCCACGACCTGGATCGACCAGGGCTGGCAGGCGCGGGTGGATCGCTGGGGTAACTTGACACTGGGGGCACTAACAGCATCCAGCTCCGGGGTATGAGGCCGGAATGGAAACATTGATGAATAGTGCAAGTAATAGATAATTATGTCAGAAATAGAATTTTCAAAACAAGAAAAAGAAATAATTGCAAAAAAGATTCAGCTTCATTTTAAAGAAGCATTGAACCAGGAAATTGGGCAATTCGATGCCCAGTTCCTGCTCGATTTCTTTTCAGAAGAAATAGGTGCATATTTCTACAATAGGGGCCTTTATGATGCGCAGACCATGTTAGAGAGCAGACTTGAGAGTGTTTCAGAAGCAATCTATGAACTGGAAAAGATTACGGATTATAGAAAATAGTAAATAGTACTAGCCCGGATATTGGGTTGCATGAGTAGGCATATGACGCAAGTTATTTATTCTGATAAATTAGTACGCATAACGGAAAACTCTATATTGTTCAAAAGATATTATTTCCCGTTTGGATCAAAGAGCATTGAGTTCTCCATGATTCATCGTGTTGAAGTGATAAAATCATCTCTGCTCAACGGTAAATGGCGCATTCATGGCTCAGGGGATTTTCGTACCTGGTTTCCTCACGACTCGGATAGGCCTAAGCGAGATCGCATTTTTCTATTACACCTTAATAGAAGATGGAGGTGTATTGGATTTACGGTAGAGAATTCAGATGCCGTGATAGATGTATTCAAAGACAGAAGCATCCCCGTCATAGACAAGCAACAAGCATAGATAGCCATACACTCGAAAAAATGAATGCGACGAATTTTTAATCTTGACGATCAATAATCTGGTTTTTTTCAATTATTTTGCCTGAAAGACAATCAATAGAAATGAGTGGCTAACTCTGTTGATTCGATTTATGGCGGTCCATAATTGCTTCCCCATAATATAACCAGTTGTGGTAAAACGCCCGTATCGAGTCACGTACTTAAAGAGCTTATGACGGCTATTAATCAAAAAGATGTTTCGCAGAACTGGGCGGCTCGAGGTTTCAGCTGCGAATTGTGGGTTGATCCACCGGGTCAGCGTTGGGAGGATTTCGTCCATAACGCCGATGAGCTCGTTCTTGTTCTGGAAGGCGAGTTAGAATTCGAAATCAATGGGCAGATAAGTCATCCCCGTGCAGGAGAGGAGCTCTACATCCCGGCGGGGGTGGTTCATTCGGTTCGAAATTTAGGTGGTTCAACTGCTCGTTGGCTTTATGGTTATCGCTAGTTTCTCGAAGCCTAAAACGCTCTTCCCTGGGACGGCTGCAGTTATCGAAAAAAAAGTAATGTCACCTTTGTTATAAACTTCATTATAAGGAAACTGACTCGATAAGTAAGGTGGAAGAGAGAACAGAAAGTTTTGCATTAACCACTAGGATGGGACATTCTGTCAGCCCTTTTTCCGGGCCAGGCGGCGGCTGAACTGTTGAGTTCCAGCATCAACGGGAATAGACTGGGGTGAGAATTGAATCGAGACTGATCTTGTTTTGCTGCGCTTGATCCTGATATCTACGACTTGTTCAACCATAGACCAAAGGGTACTTCATTATGTCAGATCGTACTGGTATTTTACTCTTATTGTTTGCCTGTTCTTCATTCGCATTGCTCAATACAGGATTAAATAATTATGCCCATGCTTATCAAAACAATATCGAGCAGGTCAAGCAGGAGAAGCTCAACAAAATTTATGGAAAGGTTACGGATGTCAGGGAGGCTGCAGGTTATACTTATGCCGAAGTTGATACCGGCAAGGAGAAAGTCTGGGCCGCAACGTCAACCACCCCGGTAAAAATCGGTGATATGATCGCGTTTACAACTGAGATGCCGATGAAAAATTTTCACAGCAGTTCAATGAACCGCGATTTTCCCATCATCTACTTTGCAAGTAAATTTATCACTGATGCGGCAAGCCAGGCAGACGCCGGCGCTGAAGGGGTTTCGCCGCATGCCAACATTAAGCAGGTGTCTGCAACCGGCGCGATCAAAGGTATAGATAAAGTTGCAGGCGGCCATACCATCGCTGAAGTCTATGAAGGTAAGCTGAAGCTGAATAACCAGGTAATCCGCGTTCGCGGCCGCGTTACCAAGTTTACCGCCGATGTTATGGGGAAGAACTGGCTTCACATCAGAGACAGCAGCACGCTGGATGACCTGACTGTCACCAGCGACAGCACCGTGGCCGTCGATGATGTTGTTGTTATCGAAGGTAAACTTGCGCTGGACAAGGATTTTGGTTACGGCTATGTTTATCCGTTGATTGTCCAGGATGCGAGCGTAAAAAAGGAATAAGCTCAACCGCGAAATCTTTGATCTGGGCAGCATAGGTAATGAAGGCTGACATATATTCAACGTGCCTCATGTCATCTAGCCCGCATTTCTCATCAGGCGGCGTGGAATACTGATTCAGCATGGGTCCTTTGGAGTAAAGCTCGGATGATCAAAAATACAGTGTGTTATTCATACAGGCCTATCATGGTTCAGGCGAGTCTTCTTTTGCATGAGATCGTAGGGTGCGCTGTGCGCACCGTGAATACTCAGTGTGCTGGTCTGTTTCGGTGCGCACGGCGCACCCTACGGCCGCTTCGCCCAAGCTATGGCTACGCTTTTCGCTCCAGAGCGGCGCTTACGAACACGAATCCTGCGCCTGCTCCCGTGATCCTGGTAAGAAATGCGGGCCAGGTATGAAGACAGGCAGGTTTCAGTGAACAGTTACCGTACGCCTCGTGAGGCAGTGGAATCCTTTACACGCCATTTTAGATAACGCTTCGGTAATGTTTTTGAGTTGAATTCACGCATTCCTCTGTTTGGCTTCACCGAGCTGTTTGACCAGTATCTCTTCCATGCCGAGCCCGGTCAAAGCATGAATACTCCTCCACAGATAGTACAGGACCATGGTCAACATAAGCACTGAGGGAATGGTGATGACCGGGTAGCTGAGTAGCGTCATTTGTCCAAGTTCCTCATTGAATGCAGCACTACCTGCCGGACTGGTAACCACCCATTTGGCGAGTATGTAATTCATTGCAGATGAGAACATGAAGGTGCTGCTCAACAGATACGTGGCATTTTTCAGTCGGGCTTCAAACGTTTTATTATTGTCGAACTCGTCGAGCTTTTGCCTGACTTTATCGACATTGACCAATTTCGGGTTATAGAGCAGCGTTCTGACAAGCGGGTAGCGAGTATAGGTGGAAATCAATATGGCCATGCCAATGGATCCGGGGATCGCAGCTTCCTTGATGGCTAGCCACTGTGAATCGAGCCGTAACAAGCCAATGCCGCCAGTCAGGACCACACTGACCAAACCAAGCAGAGCAATAAAATTGAATTTATTGTATTTTATGAACTCGACAAGTCCCCAGCCTAGCGGGAAAGCGAGTGCTACCATAAGTGCAGTGCCTGCACCCAGGTCTTCAGCGCCACTGAATTTCATCAGGATCACGGAGGGAAGCACGATGCTGACCAGCAGGTCAATCATGGGTCTTGGCCGTGAAGTGTTTGCCGCTTGCGTTTCGGGACGATTGCTCATTCACTCTCTCTTGCTTGATGTAACCCAGGCATGGCTTCAGGACTGACTAGCCAAGTGCTTGACCGGCCGCTGCTCGCTGATCCAGCGATTGATGCCCTTACGTACATTAAAGACCTGAGTGTAGCCCATTTGTTCAACCAGATGGTACGCCAGTGTGCGGGTGCGACTGCCACTATGGCAGATCACAATTACTGGATCATCCTTGCCCACCTCGGTGCTGAATCGACTGAAAAAATCCGGCCTCACACGCCCGGCGTTATCGATGAAGGTCAGTTGGCGACTGCCTTCGATTACACCGGTCTGATGCCATTCTTGCGGTAGCCTTACGTCATAGAGCGGTACGTTTTGATCCAGCATAGTCTGCAATTGTGCATTATCCAGATTGGTGTAAGGTGGCTCGCTACAGGACGGCAGTAGAGCCAGAAATAGCAATAAAACAGAAAGACGCAGCAATGCTTGCTTTCCGCGTCTTTCCCCGGCCTTGCTGGCGCGGTTAATTGTCACTGCTCGCAAATCCCAGCAGATGTAGCAGGCTGGTGAACAGATTGAATATGGAGACGTACAGTGTCACCGTTGCCATGATGTAGTTGGTCTCACCGCCATGAATGATGTTACTGGTTTCATACAGAATCAGACCGGCCATCAATAGAATGAACATCGATGAGACTGCCAGCGACAGGCCGGGCATTTCGAAAACAACTGCTGCCAGACCAGCGAGAAAAGCCACTAGAATACCGGTCATCAAAAAACCACCCATGAAACTAAAGTCCTTACGACTGACGAGCGCATACCCGGATAGTGCAAGGAAGATAGTGCCGGTGCCTGCCATTGCTGTCATGACTATCTGATTGCCGTTGGCCATCATCAGATAGCTATTCAGAATCGGTCCCAGGGTATAGCCCATGAAGCCGGTCAGGGCAAATACGAAGACCAGCCCCAGGCCGCTATTACGAAACCTTGAGGTAGCAAACAGTAGCCCAAAATAACCACCCAATGTCAGTAACAAGCCGGGATGAGGCAGCTTGAGCATCATTGAAATGCCTGCGGTCAACGCACTGAACAGCAGGGTCATGGACAATAGTGTATAGGTGTTACGGATGACACTGTTGGCTGTGACGGTAACCGATTGTGATTGCCTGGCTGTGTTTGATAGTAATGTACTCATGTTTAGTTACCTCCAATATCAAGAATCAAGTTTCTGGCATTAAACGGGCAGAACGGCATCCAATTGCCGGGATAGCCGGCTTCTGTCGCGTTTACGTCTAAGGCGACGTCCAACCGTGCGTCCAGCACGATCGCTGGCACGGTCTATAGCTGTGTAAAGATCGTCTTCTGTGTCCTGGATAACAACATCAGGGAGATGGGGTAGCACCACTTGAATGTGACAGCATTTATTCTCACCACCGCGTGGGCCATTAACATGGTACAGCCGCACCTTGACGCGTTGGATATGGTCGTATCTTGCACTCAGGGCAAATCCCAGGCGCCGTTGTACATGGCCACGCAAGGCATTTGTCAGGGGAAAATTACGCGCTTGAATGTCGATTTGCATCGTTATCTCCGATATTTGTTTCATTACCTGGAAACACTAGGCCAAATTCACGTCGAGAAAAATTCGGTTCTTTGCAAACATTTATTCGAATTTTTCGATGTAATGACGAAGGTGAGTAACCCGATGAGACACGTGGGGTAGTGTCACTGAATGGCGCCGATGTTTTTACTCTTGCCCTGAAATCTAGATAATGGTCTGGTTGGAACTGGATTGCAGTATCCTCATTATCAACTGAAGCAGGCCGTCGACAGATGAGATATACGCTATACATCGTTTGTGTGCTGGTGATCGTGATGATACCAGCTGAATCTGGCTGGGCTGAGTCGGTATCACGAGTCGTAACCGGTGACGTGATCGCCAATCGTACGGTCACATTGGGAACGCGTATTAAAGGAGCAGATCAATATCGACATCGATTTTATCCGTCTCGCAGACTCGGCACTGACCGTGTCAGACATTGCCCGTGATGTTCGCCTGGCGTTCGATGGGGAAGTGGTGACCTCGGTGCCATACGGTGATGAAGACGTCGATTTTCGGGTGTTATTCGAAGACACGGCGAGGAGCTCACTGGACAGTCTGTCCGATCTGGTGATACCCAACGCCCGTGGCGAGTTTGTTCGTCTGGAGGAAGTCGCCGGGTTCACCCAGAAAGCCGGACCGTCGAACATGTATCACTTTGATTATGAACGTGCGATTACCGTGACGGCTGATGTGGTCAAGGATGTGATTACACCGCTGGTTGCAATCGAACAGGCGCTTGCAGGCATCGATGTCGATACTGACTGGCCGGGGATGCGCATCGTTCAGGCGATTGACGATATTACCGGTAGCTGCTGATCACCTGGGAGGCCAGGATGGCAACAGGGCGTGTGGGAAGGAAGATCGGCGTCGAGCTCAAAATAGAACGGCTTCTGATAGGGGGTAGGCAATCTGATGAAAATTTTTTTCCCTGCGTTGGGTGTCGGCATATAATACCACTTGGCCGCGGCGGTTCACCGCAAAATCAACGACGTGGGTGGCGAAAATGTCGGCGAGTTCGCGTGCGCTCCAAGTTCAAGCCACGGACATGATAGTCTATCTATTAGAATCTATTAAAGAAGGCTCAGCGCACATGGTGTGATCTAAACCCGGAGGGTGAGTTTGTCCAGCAATTGTCGCTTAAGCCGATACCTGATTCTGCTCGTCATCAGCTTATATATGCCAATAATGATACCTTGAAGCTGGAGCAATAGACCACGGTTATTGGGAATGATGGCGGCGCGCGTTCGGACCGTCTGTAAGCGTCGTGTCTGTGATAGTGGTTGAACATTACGGCTATCCGTGATACGTATACTGTGAAACGATTGTCCAATCGTGGATTACTGCAGGAGGATAAGAACAATGACGGTCGAACTATATAATGATGGAGCCCATATTTGTGTCTCTTACGATGATGATGTCGGCAATGAGGACAGCGTTCAAGCCAACCAGTTTCTTGTAGTGCACGATGGGCATGCAGCTGTTATCGATCCGGGTGGCGACCTGACCTACGCGGGACTCTATACGCATCTGAACGATCAGATCACCGTAAAAGATCTGGATTACGTGATCGCTTCTCATCAGGATCCGGATGTCATATCGTCTTTGAGCAAATGGGTCGTGGGTACGAATTGCCAGGTGGTTGTTCCTCAGCTTTGGGTACGGTTCGTACCGCACCTGTGCAGAAACGCCAAGGTCAACTCATTGCGGGAACGCGTGATACCGATCCCTGATGAGGGGATGACCATCAGAATAGGTGACGCGCCACTGGTTGCGATACCCGCCCACTTTCTGCATTCGGAAGGTAACTTCCAGTTTTATGATCCCATCAGCAAGATTCTGTTTTCAGGCGACCTGGGTGCCTCGCTGATTGATGGACAGGATACCGGTAAGGCCGTCGAAAATTTTGAGGATCATATACCCTTGATGGAGAATTTCCACAGACGCTACATGAACTCGAACAAGGTCTGCCGGTACTGGGCGAATATGGTGCGGGAACTGGATATCGAGTGGATTGTTCCCCAGCATGGTCTGCCGTTCAAGGGCAAACAAATGGTCAACAACTTTATTGACTGGATCGAAAATCTTGAATGTGGTGTTGACCTGATGACACAGGACAACTATCGGGTATTGAAGCGCGCAGACAGCTGGACTTGAGCTGTTTGCGTGCGCTCCGGCAACAGGCCGACTGAACAGCATGATTACGGCCGATATTGAGTCTGAGTAACTCAGGCTTTGACGCCGGTCAATGGTCCTTCATCGGGCTATCCCGAAGTTGCTGAAAACACGATCGAACCGTTTACCGAACACCCTATGAAAAAGCTGAAAAACGAAAATGAATTGGTGAAGAAAGCAATTATCCAGGGCGTTCAATACGGCGAAAAGCGTGGCGTCGTTGAGTTTGAATCCACCGATTCGGCCAATGAGAAAATCGAGTATATCTATCGATTGCTCGTCCACGACAAGGTCATACAGCCTCTACCGGAAGACCAGGTTTCCCTTAAGACGATGAAACATAAACTGGCCATCTGGGCATCCAAGCAAAACTAGCCCGCATTCCTCACCAGGCGGCGCGTTGTACTGATTCAGCATGGGTGCATTGGAGTAAAGCTGGAATGACCAGCATTACAGCGTGTTCTTCAAGCGAGCCTGTCACGGTTCAGGCTGGTCTTCGTGTCCGCAAGCTTGCTCTTCACTCAAACCGTAGCTATTGCTACGCTTTTCGCTCCAGAGCGGCGCTTTTAATCACGAAGCCTGCGCCGGCTCCCGTGACCCTACTGACAAATCACAGCTAGTGCGACATCTGGCAGAGTGTTCGAGCTGCTTGTCCCTGAACGCCATATCCTTCTAGCAATCCGGGAACGTCGTTTTTAAGGCAACCGGCTGCCCCGGCTTATTAGAATATCAGTTATTCATGATGCAGATGAGCATAGGGAAATGGCTGTGATCCGTGGCTGTATGTTCTATAAGTTATCTATCGGGCCATGAATCGCGACATGGTTATCCAAGAAATACATCAATTCAGTAAATCAGACAGTAAAACAGCTCTCTGGCATCAAGGCAAAAGCCGTGATTTTTACGAGTGGTACATGAGTATGATGAAAACTATTTTCAGTGTTTTAGCAGTTACTGTTGTGCTGATCATCGTTGCAATTGCCGGATTTGTCTACACCTTTGATGCCAATAAATACAAGGAAGAAATAACCGATGTCGCCGAGGCCGTCACGGGCCGGTCGATGCATATTGCCGGTGACATGGATATCTCGCTTTATCCATGGATAGGCATCAAAATCCATGAAGCAAGCATCGAAAATCCAGCCGGTTTCAGTAACAAGTCTTTCGCGACTATCGGTCAGTTTGATGTCAGGATTAAAATTCTCCCACTACTCGAAAAGCATTTAGTCATCGACAAGCTGGTTTTGCATCATCTGGATGTTGACCTTGAGAAAAACCTCGATGGTGAGAATAACTGGACACACGCATCGGATTCCACACACAGCGATAGCGTGGAATCGAAATTCGAACTAGCCGGATTGAGTATCGGCGGTATCGAAGTAACCGACTCGAAGTTTGGCTGGCTGGACAAAACCACCGGAAAACACTTCAAGATTTCAAAAATGAACATCAGCACACAGGCGTTCAGCACAGGCGAATTACTGCCGGTTGAGGTCAAGGCATACGTGCAAAGCAATCAGCCCGAATGGCAGGGTGCAATTCATGCGACGGCCAAACTCGATTTCAGTGATAACAAGGCTGTTTTCGATGCCAATGACCTCAAGCTGGCCGTCAAAGCATTGTTGCCGAGTCAACAGATAAAAAAAATAAGCTTCGCTCTGGCCTCAGACAGTACATTCGATCTAGAGGCACAAACAGCCAAGTTGAACAATGCCAGGCTGAGTGCCTTCGGTCTGCTCATGGACGGTGAATTTGATGTTGAGAATATTTTCTCGGTTCCGGTCATACAGGGACCCCTGAAAATCCGTACGTTCGAAGCAGCTTCACTGGCGAAACACTTCAAGGTCGATCTGCCACAGATGGTCAATGCGCAAAGCTTAAAGGCAATATCATTGCAAACACTCTTTAAAACCGACTTCAATACGGTTTACCTCGACAAATTGTCTGCCGTTGTTGACAGGAGCCGGATAAAAGGCGCTGTTTCCGTTACCTTGGCGACTGAACCGGTGATCCAGTTTGCATTGAAGGCAGATACCATCAATGTAGATGACTACAAGATCGTCGCCAATGAATCAGATTCCGACGAAGTACCTATGCTGCTTGATTTTATCAGGGCTACCCATCTTGACGGTGTACTCGATGTCGAGACTGTCAAGCTTGATGGTATAGAGTTCAAACATTTTCATGTGGCATCGAATATTGAAAATGGCATTGCCAGAGCCAACCCGATACTGATGCGGTTGAACGGAGGAGAGGTGAAGGCTGCAATTCAGCTTGATGTCCGCAAGAGACCGTCTGCGATTCTGGCTGTAAATATGAAAAAGGTCGATGCCGCTTCCAGTATCAACCCACTGTTAACAAAAATGCTAGGTGATGAAACAGTCAAGTTGGATGGCCTGCTGAATGCCGATGTCGATCTCAAAGCATCAGGTCCAAGCGTGACTGCGATGAAGAGGACGGCAAAAGGGACCATCAAGTTAACGATGGAGAATGCAGTCGTTGAAGGTATTGATTTTGATAATGCTTCGCGCTCGGTCGTTGTTGACTATGCAAAAAGAAACGATTTCAGAGTGAGTAAAAAATTCATGTCCGAGTATGTGCCGGGTAACAAAACAACATTTGATGGCCTTGATGCCACATTCAGGCTAGTCAACGGCAAATGGGTCAACAATGATTTATCGCTGGTGTCAGATCTGGTGAATGTTACCGGCACCGGTAACATCGATATGATCAATGGAGAAATCGATTACCGACCTGTCATTGATATGAATGTCAGGAAAACGGTCAATATCCGCGATAAATTAAGAGATCATCCGATGGAATATCACGTGCAGGGTTCATTCGGTGGGCTAAGCACGAATTTTGATGCGGACAAGTATGACCTCTGGGTAGGCCGATTGATGATTCATGAAGCCAAGGCAAATAGAAACAGGCGGATAAACAGCCAGTCGGCCGATTCCTGGGAAAATGTCCTGAGTAAATAGCAATGACAACGAGGAGGTAACGAATCGCCTGATCGGGTTAGCCCGATCCTTCATGCCATGTGATTCACGGTAACCGTTCATCCGTTTTTTTCTACCGCTTATCGGCAATCTTAACGATTAAAAAATATTAGACTATTCTAATATTCGGGAAAGCTGGTATCTGAAGTACAGCATTTCTCACGATGCAGTGAGCCGGCAAGATCAATGTCATACCATCGCCATGGTCGCATCCTCAAATGTCAAAAAAATCGCTCGTGTACACGCACTGACATCGATCTGTCAGCAGCGCACACGTATATTCCAAATTTGAAACTCGCACGACTTTTCTGGGTATTTTACGGGTGGCCAAGATGTGCAAAACAGGTATTTCTCTACTTGCAGTGATGCTGCTGATCAGTGGCGGTGTGGCATCTGCAGACTCGGCCACCATCGCTGATGTGGTTCACGCTGGAGTCAGGCATAAAGCCGCCCAGCATCACGATATCGACCGTATGGATCTGATGCTGAACGAGACCTTGTACGAAATACAACCGGAATCCTCAAAGATGGCGTTCCGTGTGGACA
This sequence comes from uncultured Gammaproteobacteria bacterium, assembly GCA_942492025.1. Lineage (GTDB taxonomy): Bacteria > Pseudomonadota > Gammaproteobacteria > SZUA-229 > SZUA-229 > JABDQW01. The sequence goes on from CALODJ010000006.1 coordinate 224,325, forward strand.
GTCCGATTGGTGATGTCTGGGGTAGTTTCGAGGATTTCCAAGGCAGTTTCACAATGCTCAACAAGGGCGCTAGTGATGGCCTGGCAGCTATTGAAATTAATACCAAAAGTCTGGATGCGGACGCTGGCTTCATTGGTATGGTGCTCAAAAGCGCGCGTTTCTTTGATGTCGAGAACTTTCCTTCCATGCGTTTCGTTGGCCGTAGTCTGGAGTGGTACAAAGACAGGCACGCTGTATTGAAAGGCTATCTGACGATCAAGAACGTTAGCCGGCAGGTCGCGTTCTATGTGAAACTGGTCGATGTCGATGATGCTCATGAGGCTTCAGAGCGTATCATCGTGGAAGCAAGAACGACCATCAAACGCTCTGCCTTCGGCATCGATTCGATGGTGCCGGCCGTTAGCGACAACGTCAATCTGTTTTTGAGTATCGATGCAGTCAAAAAGCAGCGCACGGTCACAATGAGGTAATCAAGACGAAGGCAACCCCGCTTCGGGAAGGTATTCAGCGTTACCCGAAAGCAGGCTATTCGCCTCAATCATCAGGATCAGCGCTGCGGCGTTTTTGGAAAAAGCTTTCCAGGCGGTTTATCGAGGGCCTGCCTGTGGAATTCGCATCCTTGGTGAAGGCGGGGTCTTGGGATAAAGCCGTTGAGCCGTTATATATCACGTGCAAACACGCGGTAGATTGTACTGTTCGCGGATATCCATCAGCTTGTTCAGGGTATCTTGCAGGGTCGTTTCGGCCTGGGACTCGCTTTTGATATCCCAGTCTTTTTGAACAACCTCGGGAAAGAGCCTGCGAGCGTCGGCCATATCGCCCCGATCAGCATAACTCAACAGTTCCAGCCACAGGCCTGCGAGCGAAAAGTTGGGATTATCCGATTGATGGGCCAGTTCAGCCTGTTTTAGCGACACATCATGGTCACAATCGGCCAGTGCCTGCAGGCCTTTAAAGGCATCGTCGCCTATTTGGCTGCGTATGGCCTCCTCGCTTGCCTGGCGCTGCTGTTCAACTTTTTTGTCGATCTGGGCACCGCCCATGGCACCGGCGGTCGCTCCGACGGCACCACCATAAACGGCTCCCCGCGCAGCGGCCTCGGCGGGATCACCACCAAAAACAAGCGCGCTGACCAGGCCGCCGACCGCGCCGGATACCGCGCCGGTCGTGGCACCGGTGCCCGCGCCTTTGGCGGCGTACTCACCACAGGCGGACAATTGCAGGCCCACTATCAGGCCAAGCACTATCACGATGGTTTGAAATTTTGCGAATGGTGGCATCGGTTCCGATCCTTATGTGTTGTTGGCAGTAGCTGCCGGCAGCAAACAGCGCGTATTTAAGTTTTTTATCAACGCCATTCATGCAGTTGAAAGCATCTTGAACAGCGCGTCGTTATATTATCAAGTTTCTGGCCATGCGTCCGAAGCTGGGTCAAAATAGCGCGATTTCAACGGGTTGCCGGGTGCGATGAAACAGAAAATAACCAACATGCTGGAACTGCAGGACGCTATGAACTGCAAAGTCAATACCGACTGGCGCAATGCCGGCTATGAATGACTCCAACGGTCAGTCCGCAGATGCCAGGGCATAAAAAAACCCGGCATCGCCGGGTTTTGCTCGTTTGAACGGGTGCCAGTTGCTTATTTGATTTTGGCTTCCTTGTAAGGGACATGCTTGCGCACAACAGGATCAAATTTCTTGATCTCCATTTTTTCGGGCATATTCTTTTTGTTTTTGGTCGTGGTGTAGTAGTGGCCAGTTCCAGCAGAAGAAACCAGTTTGATTTTATCTCTCATCATCTTATCTCCCTAAATTTTTTCGCCACGCGCGCGAATATCTTCAAGCACTGCATCGATACCTTTCTTGTCGATGATGCGCATGCCGTGGGCGGATACACGCAGCTTCACAAAGCGTTTCTCACTCTCTACCCAGAAACGATGATTGTGCAGATTCGGCATGAAGCGGCGCCGGGTCTTGTTGTGAGCATGGGACACATTGTTTCCGGCCATGGGGCTTTTGCCGGTGACCTGACATACTCTGGACATGATAAAACTCCGATAAATTACGCCTGCGCGGGCGTGCTGACTCAAAAGACCGGCAATTCTAGCCGAGTTCAGGGGGCGACACAAGGCTAAATCGGCTCCTGGCCAGCAAAAGCGACAGCGCGCAGGCGTCGGCTCTTGAAATAGCAGGCCGGCCCTGTCAGAGTCTGTGCAACCACATACACCAGGAGTCCCATGGATATTGTCTACATCAGTGATCTACGCATCGAAACCGTGATTGGCATTTACGACTGGGAGCGCGAAATCCGGCAAATCATCAGTATCGATCTGGAGATGGCGGCTGATAACCGCAAGGCGGCGGCAACCGAACGTATTGAAGATGCCCTTAATTACAAGGCGGTCGCGAAGCGCCTGATCCAGTTCGTCGAGGAAAGTGAATTTCAGCTGGTTGAGACCCTGGCCGAACGCATCGCTGAAATCGTGCTTGACGAATTTGATGTCGACTGGCTCAGGCTGAAGCTGGGCAAGCCCGGTGCCGTGACCGGATCCGCTGAGGTGGGTGTCATCATTGAACGTGGCGAACGGGACTGATGGCGAGAATCTATATCAGTCTGGGCAGTAATATTGACCGCGAGCGTAACACGCGCTCCGGTATCGCAGCTTTGCGCGAGCATTTTGGCCCGCTGGAGCTGTCGTCGGTATATGAGAGCGAGGCTGTCGGTTTTCAGGGTGATGCATTCTACAATATGGTGATCGGCTGCGATGTCAGCCATGATGTTCACGCTACCCAACAATTGCTGGCCGAAATCGAGGATGTACATGGTCGCGACAGGAGTGGCCCCAGGTTTTCCTCACGTACGCTGGATCTGGACCTGCTGCTCTATGACGACCTGGTGATCGATGAAAACGGGCTCAGGCTGCCGCGCGAGGAAATCCTGAAAAACGCTTTCGTGCTCTGGCCACTGGCCGAGATCGCACCGGATCTGATGCATCCGCTCGCAGGTAGGCGCTATGCTGAGCTGTGGGCAGCTTTTGACAAGTCTAAGGAAACACTCGTGCCAGTAGAATTTCAGTTCTAATCCGCATTTCTCACCAGGGGCGAGATGATCACGTAAGGATTTGTCTAGCCCGCATTTCTCGCCAGGCGGCGTAGAAAACTGATATGGCATTGGCTATATGGAGTAAAGCTAGGATGACCCAAAATACAGTGTGTTATGCAAGCCTGCCTATCACGGTTCAGGCTGGTCTTCGTGTCCGTACGCTTGCTCTTCACTCAAACCGTAGCTATTGCTACGCTTTTCGCTCCAGAGCGGCGCTTACGCACACGAATCCTGCGCCTGCTCCCGTGATCCTGGTGAGAAAGGCGGGCTAGTAGTTTTGGACGTACTTGCCCCAGTTCCAGGACATCAAGGGCTGCTTGCCTTCGAGTGCGTAGGTTTCAACGGTCATGTCAGGGAGGGTGAGAATCATGCAGGTGTGATTGAACGGTGTGCTGCCGGGGTTGATCACAAGCACGTCACCCAGTTGTTCGGCAAACACCTGGTGTGTATGGCCGACGATCAATACATCACAATTGAAGCCTTGCAGCGTTTGCTGCCAGTACTGTTTTTGCTCATTGATCAGTTTACCGTCGACATCAAGCAGCTTGATACCACCATGCTGGGATGAAGGCGGATGAGCGTGTACCACGCAGATCCGCTTGCCTTCGATTTCGTACTCCAGCGTATCAGGCAAGGCGTTAAGGAAGCGGTATTGCCTGGTATCAACTTCGTCGGCATGAGCTTCAAGGTAGGCCTGGTCATGATTGCCGACGATGCTTGAACATTCGTGTTCCAGCAACAGATCGATCGTGGATTCGAGTTCTTCAAAGTAACCGGCAATATCGCCGGCGCAGATGACGGAATCAACCTTTTCACGCATGAAAATAGATAAGGCCTGCTGCAATGGGGCGGATTTTGCATGTACGTCACTGATCAGGCCAAGTTTTGTGGTCATAAGATCGGTGAGTGTTAGATATTTAGTGAACGTCCACCATCAACCGGTACGATATGGCCGGTTATGTACTCGGCGTCTCTGATCAGGAATAAAATCGCCTTGGCGATATCCCTGGGCTCGCCGTGACGTTTGAGCGCGGTGCGTTCGATAATATACTGTTTGGTGGTTTCATCCATGTCATTATCGGGCCATAGGATGGCGCCCGGCCCTATGCCATTGACGCGGATTTCAGGGCCTAGCTCTTTTGCCAGGGATTGCGTCAGCATGGCCAGGCCTGCCTTGGCGGCGCAATACACGGGATGTTTACTCATCGGGCGAAAAGCATGTATGTCCACCATGTTGACGATGCAGCCGCTGTTTTCTCTCAGATAAGGCGTCGCTGCCTGTGACAGAAACAACGGTGCTTTCAGGTTGCTGTTGATCAGATTGTGCCAGTGCCCCAGCGTGATGGTGCCGACTGGCGTCGGGAAGAAACTGGACGCATTGTTGATCAGAACATCCAGCCGGCCCCATATCTCTACCGTGTCTTCAATCATCCTGGCGTACACATGGTCCTCATCCAGATCGCCCTGGATGACGGCAGCCGAGTTGGCGCGCTGCTGATTGAGTTCATAACAGAGCTCGTCTGCCTCCTGCTGTGATGAGCGGTAATGAATTACAATGTTCATGCCGGCAGCGTGCAGCATGCGAGAGGTTTCTGCACCAATACGTTTTGCCCCGCCGGTGATAAGTACGATCTTTGCGTTGACTTCTGAGTTAGAATCCACCTTTTGTGTTCCTGTGTGAATGTGATTGGCTTGTGTGTTTTAGACGATTGGCATCAAGCGCTAATAATCGCACAATTAAACAATCCAACCAATATGAATCAACCAGTTGAGTTGTTGCCAGAGCCTGATGAAGCTGCAAAAAAACGCAGTAGGGATTTATCCGCCTGTATTATCGCGGCCTGTGAACAGCAGGGTGGTTCAATCGCTTTCCGTGATTTCATGCAAATGGCACTGTATCAGCCTGGGATGGGCTATTACAGCGGTGGTCTGGAAAAATTTGGTGAAACGGGCGACTTCATCACTGCGCCAGAAATTTCTTCCCTGTTCTCACAATGCGTGGCACGACAGCTTGCGCAGTTAGACAGGGATGCCGGCCTGGTCGATGTACTCGAGTTCGGTGCCGGTTCGGGTGTGATGGCAGCCGATGTATTGCTCGAGATGGAGCGGCTGCAGGCATCACCCGGGCATTATTATATCGTTGAGCTCAGCAGTGAGCTGCGTGAAAGACAGAAGCGGACGATAAAACAAAGGGCACCGCATTTAACGGCGTCAGTACACTGGCTTGATGCGCTGCCAGACAAACCCATTCAGGCAGTTATCCTTGCCAATGAAGTGCTGGACGCGATGCCGGTGGAGTGCTTTCGTGTCCATCACGGCGCGGTTGAACAAATGCGGATCAAGGTACGCAACGGCCGGTTGAAAGCGTTTTATACGCGCGCAGATGGTCGCATGGAAGAACAGATTCGAACGATTGAGCGGCGTCGTGGTGGAAGTTTCGAGGAAGGTTATTGCTCGGAATACAATCCTTCAATACAGGCATGGCTGGCCAGCCTGTATGCTTTGCTGGATAAGGGCCTGGTGCTGTTGATTGACTATGGCTATCCGCTAAAGGAGTATTATCTCGACGAGCGCGATAGTGGTACGCTGATCTGTCATTATCAGCACCGGGCACATGCGAATCCGCTCTGGTATCCGGGTTTGCAGGACATAACGGCATTTGTCGATTTTAGTGCTGTCGCTTATGCGGCCGATGAAACCGGTTTCGATGTGAGCGGCTATACGACGCAGGCAATGTTTTTGATGAGCTGTGGGCTCGCTGATCTACATCAGTCGATGATGAGTGATGACCCCAAACAGCAGTTACGACTGGCGCAACAGATCAAGACTCTGACACTGCCATCCGAGATGGGTGAACGGTTCAAAGCAATGGCCTTGGCCAAGCATGTTGATCTGTCGCTTATCGGTTTCGCGCTGCAGGATTTTCGCAACCGCCTGTAAGCGGATACTATGGATTAATCAGGTGGAACCATTACAAATAGTCGTACTGGCGCTGGTGCAGGGTTTGACCGAGTTTTTGCCTATATCAAGCTCGGCGCATCTGATTCTGGTGCCGATATTAACCGAATGGCCCGATCAGGGACTGGCTTTTGATGTGGCTGTGCACGCCGGTACCTTGACAGCTGTCGTGCTCTATTTTCGTCATGAACTGGGTCGCATGCTTATCGAATGGTTTGCCTCATTCAAAGGCCGGTTGACGCCTGACGCCCGCCTGGCATGGGCGGTGTTGATAGGTACAATTCCGGTTGGGCTTGCAGGGCTTATGTTCAAGGATTTTATCGAAACGGAACTGCGATCACCCATGATCATTGCTGTCGAGACCATCGTGTTTGGTTTATTACTCTGGTATGCAGACCAAACCGGTAAACGCAGTAGAGACGAGTACAGCCTGATGTTGTTCGACGTACTGGTCATCGGTCTGGCGCAGGCGCTGGCTCTGATACCAGGCACATCGCGATCTGGCATAACCATAACTGCTGCGCTGATGCTCGGCTTGAAGCGTGAAGCGGCGGCGCGATTTTCATTCCTGCTATCAATACCTGTTATCTTACTGGCGGGATCATTTGAGACCATGGAATACCTGAGTGTGGCGCGTGTACAGGATGCGCAGCCCTTGCTGATTGGTGCATTGATCTCTGCGGTCAGCGCCTATGCCTGCATACATTACTTTCTCAAACTGCTCGATCGCATAGGTATGATGCCATTTGTTGCCTACCGGCTTGTTCTGGGTGTCGTACTCCTGGCTCTGTTTGCATGATGCAGTCAACAAATCCCGAGTTACGTTACCGCAAACTCTGGCTGATTATCGGCTACCTATTGATCATTCTGGTGATTTTTCTCTCTCTTATGAGTAATCCGGTTGCTATTGATACTGATCTACCATATCAGGACAAGCTGTTTCATGCGATCGCCTATTTTTCAACAACATTCTGGTTTTTGCAGATCTACCACATCAGGCACCATGTTGTTCAATGGGTGTTTTTCTTCCTGTGTCTGGGTTTGCTGCTGGAGTATCTGCAGGGCTTTGATTCCAACCGTCACAGTGACATCGGTGATATGGTCGCGAATGCGCTTGGTGTTGCAGCGGCGCTGGTGCTGTCTAGAACGCGCTTGAGGTTTATGTTGATGGGGTTTGAGCGCTATTTTGTTAGAAATGCGGGTTAAGAGACAACTTTGGCGCTCTGTGCGTTTTTTGCGGGCTAATTAGATGACCGCATAATCGCTGAAGATTTACTGTTTTTTTATTGCAGCGACCAGCCCGACACGTTCCTCTCTGATCTTGTCCGCAAGCGCCTTGTTGCTATAACCCTGTTCCACCAGTGAGCCGACATCAACCTTGCGTGCTTCCTCTAAAGCCTTCCTAAAAAAATTCCCCTGTGGGAATGCGCTGTCTTCGTGCCCGGGGCGGCCGCGAGCATCGGCTTCACTGGCGAGAAGAAATTTTTCAAAACGCTGAGGTTTTCTGAATGCATCCAGTTGTTCGAGTGTTTTTACGACAGTCGCTGGTTTTAATTCCAATGCGCGATGGTAATGCAGGTGGAAGCGTGCCGTGCGCTCGGCAAGATCGCGATATTCGTTCGGGATGCGCAGACGTTTGCAGACATCGAGCACGATTTCAGCACCTCGTACCTCATGTTCAGTATGATGCGGCCATTCCGTTCGGGGGGTTACGCCCTTGCCCAGGTCGTGCATCAGTGCGGCAAACCGCACTTCAGTATCATCGCTCAGCTTGCAGGCTTGCTCAAGGACCATCAAGGTATGGATGCCGGAATCGATTTCGGGGTGGTGCTCTTCGGGTTGCGGTACACCAAACAGTTTATCCAGTTCCGGCAGTATACGTTCCAGCGCGCCGCTCTCGCGCAGGACCTCGACGAAGCGTGAGGGGTTGCGTTCGCCGAGGGCTTTTTCCATTTCCTGCCAAACGCGTTCGGGCACCAGTGCATCGACCTCACCGTTGGCGACCATGTGCTTCATCAGCTGCAGGGTTTCATCAGCAACGCTGAAGCCCAGATGAAAATAGCGTGCAGCAAAGCGTGCGACGCGGAGGATTCGCACCGGATCCTCGCTAAACGCGGGTGATACGTGTCGCAGCACTTTGTCTTGTATGTCCTTGAGGCCATTGAAGGGGTCGATGATCTCACCGGATTCATCTTTTGCCAGTGCATTGATGGTCAGGTCGCGACGTGCCAGGTCCTGTTCCAGTGTGACGTCTGCCGTGGCATGTACCTCGAAACCTTTGTAGCCAGGTGATGTCTTGCGTTCCGTCCGGGCCAGTGCATATTCTTCCTTGGTCTCGGGATGAAGAAATACCGGGAAATCCCTGCCGACCTGGTGAAAACCGGCAGCCAGCATTTGCTCCGGTGTGGCACCCACAACTACCCAGTCTTTTTCCTCGTGTGGATAAGCCAGCAGTTCGTCACGCACGGCACCGCCTACCAGATAGGTCTTCATGTGATTACAATCAACGGCTGGCCGTAGGCGCGAGCTGCGTCATCCATGGCTCTATGTTGCCATAGTTGGTAACAGATTTGTTAGCATGATTGGCAGACGGCCTGCTGTGCTTGTATATAATATGGGCATGACAAACAGTACGTTTGCGGTTGAAGTGGGTGTCAGCGTTAGGATAAAACGGTGCCGCTAAATTCATACAAGCTTCCGCTGGCGGCCAGCAATGCATTGCTTTGACAGCACTGCCACCGCGAGCTAGCCGGCGAGCTGTCACAGTTGGTTCGATCAATAATCGCGCAGGATTCATCCATGAATATACCCTGGTATGTAACGGCTTTGATAGCAGCGCTAATATGGGGTATGCATTATCCACTGATCGATTTTGCGCTAAAACGAATTTCAGTTTTCAGTGTGCTGCTGCTCTCTATGCTGCCGGTGGTGTTTCTGACGCCGGTGTTTCTACGTGATCTTGCACGCGATCTGGCTACGGTCAGGGCGCTGCCCGGCGTTGAGCAGGGCATGATCGCCGCGATCGGGCTGACCAGTTTGCTGGGAGCCGTCATGCTCTACCTGTCGATCGCTGGCAAGAACGCGACTCTGGCCAGTCTGATTGAGATCACCTATCCGGTGTTTGTCGCGTTCTTCGCATATGTGATGTTCCGGCAAATCCATCTAAATGCGAGTGTGATTGCCGGTGGTTTGATGGTGATAGCGGGTGCGGGGCTGATTATTTATCACAATCAGTGAGTGGTCAGCTAGCCCACATTTCTCACCAGGCGGCGTAGGGTGCTGATATGGCATTGGTCCCTTGAATGAAAACCTGGCTGATCAAAATACAGTGTTTTTTTCAAGCGTGTCCATCACGGTTCAGGCTGGTCTTCGTGTCCGTACGCTTGCTCTTCACTCAAACCGTAGCTATTGCTACGCTTTTCGCTCCAGAGCGGCGCTTACGAACACGAATCCTGCGCCTGCTCCCGTGATCCCGGTGAGAAATGCGGGCTAGCAGACAGGCAGGATGCACCGTGTGTAGCGGTGGAAAGATCAGCACGGTGCGCACAGCGCATCCTTCAACACGGCTACAGCCACCTGAACCCGTTCCCGGAGACCGACTTAGTCCATCGCAGCTTGAGCCGCTTCGAGTGCGACGCCCGTGTTGATGTCGGCACCCATCTGACTGAGCACGGCTTCGAGCGAAGACAGGCACAGGAAGATATTTTCGGCGCGAGAGCTGTAACCCATCAGACCGATACGCCAGACCTTGCCCGCCAGCGCTCCAAGGCCGGCACCGATTTCCAGATTGAATTCATTCAGCAGTCTCGAGCGCACTGCCGCTTCATCGACACCACTGGGGATGGTTACCGAGTTAAGCTGTGGCAGGCGGTGGCTTTCATCGACAACGAAGGACAGCCCCATGGCTTCAAGACCAGCACGCAGCGCCAGATGGTTGTTGGTGTGGCGCGTCCACGAGTTCTCCAGTCCTTCTTCCTGAAGCATGACCAGCGATTCGTGCAGTGCGTACAGTGCATTGACCGGCGCGGTGTGATGATAGGCGCGCTTGACATTCGAACCCCAGTAGCCCATCACCAGGTTGGTATCGAGAAACCAGCTCTGTACCTTGTTTTTTCGGTGGGTGACTACATCGACGGCACGGTCGCTGAAGCTGACCGGTGAAATCCCCGGTGTGCAGGACAGACATTTCTGTGTACCGGAATAGATGGCATCGATGCCCCATTCATCGACCTTGAGTTCAGAACCTCCCAGCGATGTGACGGCGTCGACCAGTGCCAGCGCGTCGTGATCGTGAGCGAGCTTGCACAGTACATCGGCATCGGAACGCGCACCGGTCGATGTTTCGGCGTGCACGAATGCGAGCAGTTTTGCGTCCGGGTTCGCTTTCAGAGCGTCTTCTGCTTTCTGCGGATCGACCGGTTTGCCCCATTCATCTTCAACCATGACGGCGACGGCGCCACAGCGTTCCACGTTTTCTTTCATACGGCCGCCGAAAACGCCGTTCTGGCAAATGATGGCTTTTTCACCAGGTTCGAGCAGGTTGATGAATGTGGTTTCCATGCCGGCTGAGCCGGGTGCGGACACCGGAATGGTCAGCTGGTTTTGGGTCTGAAACGCATACTGCAGCATTTGCTTCACTTCATCCATCATGCCGACGAATGCAGGGTCGAGGTGACCGATGGTCGGGCGTGCCATTGCGCCAGTAACACGGGGGTGGACGTCAGAAGGGCCCGGTCCCATCAGAGTGCGGACGGGCGGATTGAATGAAGTAATGCTCATGCGATGTATTCTGTAGTGGTTAACAAGTGGCGGCTATTCTGCCACGATTGTTAGGATTCGACTACGTGTTGACGATGTGGTTTTGCAGGCTCACCCACCAATTGTCCCAGGGTTTCGGATTTTCAGCCCCGGTTAGCGCAATCAGACCAGTAGTTCGATCCAGTGTCTGACCGGTATGTCAGTGCCGCTTTGCAGGTGCAGCAGGCAGCCGATGTTCGCAGTCACGATCACATCTGGCTGTGCAGACGCTATATTCTGCAGTTTTCTGTCGCGCAACTGTTCAGCCATGGCCTTCTGCAGGATGGAATAGGTGCCGGCAGAACCACAGCAGATATGTGATTCCTGAAAGCTCACCAGCTGCCAGCCCGAGGCCTGGAGCAGGGACTCGACTTTGCCACGAATCTGCTGGCCGTGCTGCAGTGTGCAGGGGGGGTGGAAGGCGATCTTTTGCGTTGATTTTACTGTCGCAAGTTGTGGCCTGGCCTGTTCGGCGACGTATTCACTCAGATCTTTGCTGATTTCGCTGATTCTTTCTGCCTTGAGTCGGTAAGCATCATCAGACAGCATGCGGCCATATTCCTTGATCGTCACTTGACACCCGGTGGCGGTTGAAATGATGGCTTCGATCTGATTGTTTTCGACATAGGGCCACCAGCTATCGATGTTACCTTTGATGGTGGCGTGTGCCTCTTTGTAAGCATCCAGGTGATGGCTGATACCGCCACAGCAACCGGTTTGAGGTATGCGCAGCGTTTGTATACCGAGACGATCGAGCACTATTGCCGCAGCGCGGTCGATGTTGGGCTGCAAAACCGGCTGCACGCATCCCTGCAACAAGATGATTTTTCGTGGGTGTTCCGCCTCCGGCCAGTCCAGCAACTGCTCGGGCTTTGCCGGCACTTTCTGCTTGATTGCAACAGGCATTACCGGTCTGACCATCTGTGCGGCAGCGATCGCGGTGTTGAACAGCGGCCGGGTTAGGAACAGTTTTCGAACCAAAAAGCGTTTGACCCGGTCAGTAAGCGTGCGCCGTGCTTGCTCTGACACCAGCTGGCGGCCGATATCGAGCAATAGGCCGTAATCCACACCGGACGGGCAGGTGGATTCACAATTTCTGCAGGTCAGGCATCGATCGAGGTGGGACTGGGTCAACCTGCTGGGTTGCTTGCCTTCGAGTACCTGTTTGATTAGGTAGATGCGACCGCGGGGGCCGTCGAGTTCATCGCCCGTGAGCTGGTAGGTTGGGCAGGTCGCATTGCAAAAACCGCAGTGCACGCAGTTACGCAAGATGCGGTTGGCTTCTTGACCCTGGTGTGTTTCCAGATTAGCGTGTGTGATCGAGGTCTTCACAGTTCCTGATACAGCCTGTTTGGATTCAGGATATTCCGCGGATCAAATGCGTGTTTGATGCGTTTCTGGATCGCGAGCATCGATGCCTGCAAAGGTTGAAAAATCTGTTGTGTAGATGCTGCTCGCAATGTGTAGCGTGTCGCGTGGCCATGCAGGCGCCGTGCCTGTTCGAACAGCTCGCTATTGGATGCTTTCCAGCGCAGGGCGCCACCCCACTCGATCAACTGCTTGTCTTCGTTGTGTATCGACGTCGATGGCGGGAGTGATAAGCGCCACAAATGGTCCTGTTGGAAATAGGGGTGTGTCTGATGGCGAAGCTGAGGCCACAATCCGCCGCTAGCCATTTCGCCCCCCATTTTTTTGTACGCCTGCGCGATGCTATTTGCAGTGCTGCTCAGGCGTACCGACAAAGTCCCCTGGTAGTGACAGCTCGCTGTAATCGGCTGGCCTTGATGCAGCCAGTCACGCAGCCATTGATGTCCCTGCGCGGCATCAACGTCGAATGCCAGCGTGGTTTCGGCTTCAGTTTTTGGTAACACTTTGAGCGATATTTCCGTCAGTACACCAAGTGTGCCCTGCGCGCCGACCATGAGTCTGGATACATCATAACCGGCGACGTTTTTCATCACCTGGCCGCCAAACTGCATCAGCTCTCCCTTGCCGTTGATGATTTTTGCACCCAGCACAAAATCTCTGGCAGCGCCCCTGAATGCCCGTGCCGGCCCGGACAGGCCGCTGGCGATGGCACCGCCGAGTGTGGCTTGATCAGTGTGCAATGGCGGTTCGAAGGCCAGTTGCTGGCCATGTTCATCGAGTGCCGATTCAAGCTCACTCAGACGGGTGCCACTTCTGGCGGTAATCACCAGCTCACTGGCCTGGTATGACAGTATGCCCTGATGCCCGGCCAGTAGCAGCGATTCACCCTCCACGTCCCGGCCATAAAACGATTTGCTGTTTCCTGCCTGGATGACTAACGGTGTTTTGCTGTCATAGGATCGAATTATCTGGTCACGCAATAGCTCAGTTTTGTCATTGCTTTCGGGCATGGTCAAGTGAAAGCAAGCTAAAAGCGTTCGAGTTCGGGGTGGGGCAGCTGGCCATGGTGCACGTGCATCGCGCCAAACTCTGCACATCGGTGCAGCGTGGGAATACCCTTGCCGGGATTGAGTAGTCCATCGGGGTCGAAAGCCTGTTTGATGGCGTGGAACTGCAGCAGTTCTTGCTCATTGAACTGGAAACACATCTGGTTGATCTTTTCCATGCCAACACCGTGTTCACCGGTAATGGTGCCGCCGGCCTCAACACAGATCTCCAGTATCCTGCCACCCAGTTCCTCGGTGCGCTCCAGTTCACCCTCAATATTGGCATCATAGAGGATCAGTGGATGCAGGTTGCCATCACCGGCATGAAAAACGTTGACGATGGGCAGGCCGTATTCATCAGAGAGCTCACTGATGCGTGTTAAAACATCGGCGATCTGATGTCGAGGGATGGTGCCGTCCATGCAGTAGTAATCAGGTGAGAGGCGGCCCACGGCGGGGAAAGCGGCCTTGCGACCGGCCCAGAATCTGGCACGTTGTTGTTCATCTTCTGCAACACGTATTTCAGTGGCGCCGGAGCGGCTCAGCACCTGCTGGGCTTGCGCTAATTGATCGGCGACTTCGGCGTCGGTGCCATCGATCTCGCACAATAAAATGGCGGCAGCATCGCGCGGATAACCGGCGTTGACGAAATCGTCGGCCGCACCAATGGCAGCATTATCCATCAGTTCAAGGCCGGCCGGCAGAATGCCGTCGGCGATAACATTGCTGACCGCCTGTCCGGCAGTGGCCACGTCTGCGAATGAGGCAAGTATCACATTGGCGGCTTTCGGGGTGGGCAGCAGCTTCACGGTGATTTCGGTGATTATCCCGAGCAGGCCTTCCGATCCTGTCATCAGTGCGAGCAGATCATATCCGGGGCTGTCCAGGGCATCACCACCAATGGTCAGGTGTTCGCCGCGCATAGTGATGACTTCGAGCCGGGTGATGTTATGCACCGTGAGGCCGTATTTCAGGCAGTGGACGCCACCGGCATTTTCTGCCACATTGCCGCCTATCGAGCAGGCAATCTGTGACGATGGGTCTGGTGCGTAGTACAGTCCGTGCTGACTGACGGCATCGCTGATAGCCAGATTGCGTACCCCTGGCTGCACGACCGCAGTGCGGTTTTCAATATCGACCTTCAGGATGCGATTAAACCTGGCCAGGCTGATCAGTATGCCGTTTTCAAGCGGCAGCGCGCCCCCTGATAAACCCGTTCCCGCGCCACGTGCGACCACCGGAATTTGCTGCTTGGTGCAAAAGGTTAGAATGTGTTCGATCTGTTCGACCGTTTCCGGCAGCACCACAACCATAGGCACTTGCTGATAGGCAGATAGTCCGTCGCATTCATAGGGCCTCAGATCTTCCGCATCGTGTAAAACACTGGCCGTGGGCAGGATTTTTTGCAGACAGCGTATTATCGGCTTTCGATCAGGACTTGAAGTGTTCATGGCCGTCGTGCAATTCTGCGAAGTGCGTCATACGCAGTCTGCCTGTTGGTATTGCCCAGAAAGGCGGGCACTACCATATCCAGCGATGTGGGTTCGTGCTCACCCTGGCCGCAGATGCTGTCGAGTTTGAGCGAGTTATAATTGTCAACGGAGAATGGCTTGCCGGGAAACCATTCCAGCAAATAGGCCTGGGCCTTGCTGATGGCATCAGGCAGGCAGATGACGCGTCTTTTCAGACCGAGTGTTGCTGCCGTGTATTCAACCAGTTGTTTCAGTGAGTATTGCTCTGGGCCGCACAAATCATAGCGCTGGCCAAAGGTGGACTTGTCATCAAGCGCTTGTACGAAACGGTTAGCAACATCGCCAACATAAACCGGTGCAAAGCGTGCATTCGCACACGCCAGCGGAAAGAAGTAGGGCATGATTTTGAGTAAACCAGCAAAGCGATTGAGGAAACTGTCGCCGGGGCCGAATATTACCGAAGGTCTAAAACTGGTTACAGCCAGGCTGTCTGTTGAGTAGGTATGCAATGTGTTCTCGCCCTCTCCCTTGGTGCGGAGATAGAAGCTTGTGCCCATATTGGCATCTGCATTCAAGGCGCTCATGTGCAGAATTCTGGGAATGTTCAAGTCAAGGCACGCACCAAGAATATTTTTTGGTAGTTCAACGTGTGCCTTGCGGAAGCCGTCACCGTTATGCTGTTTCTCGTTCAGTATACCGACGAGGTTGATAACTGCATCCATACCTTTCATATGTTGTTTCAGCTGGGAGCTGTCGAAAACGTCAGCCTCAATGAGTTCAATATTGGGCAATACCAACAGATCACGGTGATTGCTTCGATTACGGGTGAGAACCCTGACCCGCTTGTCCCTGGATACCAGCCGACTGGCGATCTGCTTACCCACGAAACCCGTGCCGCCGAGGATGCATATAGAATTGTGCTTCATATCAAGGATATATGGACTGTAACTATCAAATGAGGGCTACTTTATCACACCAAACAAGATGGTGGATGTCTCAAAGAGGAAGCACATTTCTGTCTGAGCTGCTATCATTTGCATCGAATGAGGTGCGTTGATTTGCGACTTTATAATAACAACAAGAGGTGATCACATCGTATGCTTCGAAAAGCACTTATATACCTTCTCGCCCTGCTACCCGCTTCAAGTGCACTGTCAGCCGGGCTCGATCTGAGACTCAGCAGCGAAACGGCGGAAGTCACGTTCCTAACTCAAAGCGCCACCTTTGGCTATGGTGGTGCGGATATCGGCATTGGTCTTTTTCTCAACGAGAAGGATGATTTTTTGGCGAATGGCTCCATCCTTGTCTCCGGCAGCGGGACCGGTGATGTGCGTGCCTTACATTTTGGCGTTGGCGGTAAAGTGTACGCCGGCCGGCTTGATTTTGAACCGAGTAATGCGAGTGGCGGCGCCATTGCGGTAGGCGGTAACCTGCGCTATGTGTTTCCGGCAAGCAATCCATTTGCGATCCTGGCTGAAGCCTTTTGGGCGCCGAGTGTCACAAGCTTCTCCGACTTTGAGGGCATTGTTGAATATCGTGCGGCATTTGAGCTTGAGGTAACGCCCAGTGCACGAGCCTACTTTGGTTACAGAGTGCTGGAGGTCGAGCTGGATAACGGTGCCAAATACAAAGCTGATGATAATGCACACATTGGTGTCCGTTTTGCGTTCTGATGTTATCAACTTGAATCTCACAAAAAGGCGGGGTGACTCGCCTTTTTTTTGGGGCGTGTCCATGTCAAAGTCTACGAATCCGATTAATAGCTTGCTCGATATCATGGTTGCATTGCGTGATCCATCAAGCGGATGCCCATGGGATATCGAGCAGACATTTAAGACCATATCGGCCTACACCATCGAGGAGGCCTACGAAGTAGCCGATGCCATTGAGCGCGATGATATGCCTGATCTAAAGGATGAGTTGGGTGATTTGCTGTTCCAGGTCGTGTTTCTTTCTCAGATGGCCAAGGAGCAGGGTGCGTTTACTTTCAGCGATGTGGTTGCGGCGATCAGTGACAAGATGGTGCGCAGGCATCCGCATGTCTTCGGTGGCGAGCAGATTGAAGATCACACCACATTGAACCGTGCATGGGAGCAGCACAAGAAAAATGAGCGCCAGGCCAAACAGCACGAACACAAGAGTCTGCTCGATGGCATTGCATCAACCATGCCAGCCCTGCGCTGGTCATCGAAGCTGCAAAAACGCGCTGCGCATCATGGTTTCGACTGGGATGATGTGGACCCGGTGTTCGACAAGTTGCAGGAAGAAATTTCGGAACTTAAGGCTGAAATAGGACGCGAGAATAACCAGGACAGAATCACCGATGAGATGGGCGATATTCTGTTTGCTTGCGTGAATCTGTCACGTCACCTGGATGTCAATGCTGAACACGCCTTGCGTGAATCCAATCGAAAATTCATCGCCCGCTTTTCTGTGCTCGAACAGCTATTGCAGCAGGACGGCAAGATCATGGACGCATGCAGCGTCGAAGTACTTGAGGACTACTGGCAAAAGGCGAAAAGCGAGTTGTCCAGCGATGAACGCAGATAAACACGGATAATTCATTGTCTTGTGGAGCGGCTTCAGCTGCGAATTGCTCGCGACGGAGGCGCTGTTCGCGGCTGAAGCCGCCCCTGCCGCGCAATATGCTCTACAGCTGTGCGTTTAATGTCCGTGTTTATCTGCGTTCATCGGTGGACTGATTCTTCATGAAACCGGCCAAAAAAAAGCCGCTCATTGAGCGGCTATTTATTCACATCAATTTTTAGAGCTTAGATAAACAATGACTGATCGGCATCGGATGATTCTTCGAAGTAGGTAGCGGCACCTACGAATTCACAACCATCGATAAAGCCTTTGGGATCATGGCCAAACAGTTCAACAGTCATTTGGCAGGCAAGAAATTTGCACTCGGCTTCCTGACAGAGTTCTCGCAATTCTGATATGGATGCCACGCCGCAGTTGCTGATGGTTTTTTTCATCAGGGTTGTTGCGATGCTGTCCATGAACGGTATGTTCCACAAGACATTGGGAATTTTTGGACCCCAATCTATACTCTTGAAAGCTTTGGAACCAAAGGGCATCTTCATTGGCATCGCAGGATTTGCCATCGGTGTTACCTTCAGGACACTGGTGTCTTTGAGCAGCAGGTTCAAACCATAGAAGGTAAAGAAGATAGACACTTCCATACCAAGAGCAGCAGCTGTACTGCCGAGGATGAACGGAGGATATGCCCAGTCCAGAGTTCCCTTGGTAGCAATAATGGTCAGTTTTCGTGTATCTGACATGATATTTTCCTCGGATTTAAAATAAGGCAGTCTTCTGACTATTTACGTTTCAGAATGTAACACGATACTCTCAAAGTGACTATGTTACAAGTCGTTTCGTCATCAAATGGCTGATTGGTTGCACTTGCCGCAAAAAATTAGAGCTGTGACAACTCTGCCGGGAATTGCCTGACTGTTGGTGCAGGCTATATAAAAATTCGCGAAGAACGAAAAAACGTAAATCAGTTTTTGATGTCAAGACAACGACCCATCCCTTTGCGTTTTTTGTGGATATATTCATCTCGGTATTCGCGTGAATCCACATAACCTTGTGGATATCTGCATCCTGCAATCTTGCTCGAGAATTCGGGCGGTGTCGATAAGTGGCTGTTTATTTGAGTAATACTGGGGTGTATAAGAGAAGTACACGCAGCGTGCAGTCTCGGATACCTGCAAGTGTAAATGTTTTGTCCGCGAAAAACGCACAGAACGCAAAGAATGCAAATGTTTTGTTTGTGAGCAGCAGCCGTTAATCAGTCTTTTGCGTTATTTGCGGATATGCCCTGGGAAGCAGGCTGGAGTGAGGCCTTGCTGTCGTCAATCAGTTCGAGCCATTCACGCCAGGAACTGATGGGTGCTGAGCACTGCATTCCCTCGCAGACGTAGGCCAGGGGCCGGTCAGATATCGATTTTTCTGCCAGAGAAGCTGGCAGTTCGCTTTCCCCGGGTATCGCGAACATGTGGGTGAACGGCAGATAGGTATCCATGGCGGCGCGCTGCCAGCGAGCAAGATCTTCGCTGGACCCTCGCAGTATGATGATTTGCGGTGGCTCCAGCTGTATATCGAGTGCTTCCAGCAAGCTACAGTGCGAGATCGCGGCCTGGTTGATGCTGTTCCATGCGGCTTTCAGGCACCGCTCTGCGGCGTCGATGTAGCGTGGTTCGGCCAGCAGATATCCGAGAACGAGCAGGCTTTCCGCTGCGACACCATTTCCAGACGGGATTGCATCATCGCTGTAGTTCTTGCTGCGCTGAATCAGTTGTTCATGGTCGTGGCTGGTGAAAAAGAAACCTCCATTGCGTTTATCCTCGAATTGCTCGATCAGCACGTCCGCCAGTTGTTGAGCCCAATGCAGCCACTTGCTGTCCCATTTTGCCTGCAGCAGCTCGATCAGTCCGCTGATCAGGAACGCATGGTCATCAAGATACGCGTTAAGGTGAGCATGGCCGTTTCTGGCGGTTGCCAGCAGGCGCTGATGCTGCCATAAATGTTCGTGAATGAAGTCAGCTGCTCTCGCTGCTGAATCAATGTAGGCCGCATCATCGAGCGTTCGACCGGCGTGAGCCATACCCTGGATCATGAGTCCGTTCCACGCCGTGAGGATTTTGTCGTCAAGTCCTGGATGGACACGCTGCTCACGTGATCCAAAAAGTGTTGCGCGTGCGGTTTTCAGTCTGTCGCGGATCTCGGTTTCGTTGCTGCCAAATGTCTGTGCCAGCTCGGCATGGCTGTGGTAGGCGTGCAGATGCCATTGACCTTCAAAGTTGGCTGGTTTGTCCAGCCCAAATCGGCTGGCGAGTAAGGCATAAGCGGTTTCGTCGATCAGTGAGGCCGCGGTTTCTGGATTCCAGACGTAAAACTTTCCCTCTATACCTTCAGAGTCGGCATCCAGTGCTGAATAATAACCGCCCGCTTCTGATTGCATTTCGCGCATGACCCAGTCTGCTGTTTCAGTCACGGCATCGTTGTAGACGGTATCCCTGCTGATGCACCATGCCTGAGTGTTGAGCCAGAGTAGCGGGCCATTGTCATAGAGCATTTTTTCAAAATGTGGAATCATCCACTGCTCATCGGTTGAGTAACGGTAAAATCCGCCGCCGAGATGGTCGAACAGGCCGCCTGAGCACATGCGCTCCAGTGAAAACAGTGCTGTGTGCAGTATTCGCTTATCCGGGTTGCCGGATGCCTGGGTTCGTGCCCAGTGCTTGAATGCGCGCTGGATAATTGCGGGGTGTGGGAATTTGGGTGCGCCGCTGTAACCGCCAAAGCGGCTGTCGAACTGCTGCTCGATTTGATTGCGTGCTAGGTCAAGTGGCATAGAGCCGAGATGCTCAGACGGCGAACTCTGCTGTGATTCAATCTGGCTGAACACATTTCTCAAAGACGCGCTCTGTTTTTGTATATCCTCTTTTCGTGTTGCATAAGCGTGCGCGATGTTCTCCAGTAGCTGGGTGAATGCGGGCAGTCCGTGTCGTGATAATTTGGGGAAATAAGTGCCGGCAAAGATTGGCATATGGTCTTGCGGTGTCAGGAACACGGTCAGTGGCCAGCCGCCGGGGCGGTTGTTTAGCATCGAATGCGCATTCTGGTATATCTTGTCCAGATCGGGCCGCTCCTCGCGGTCCACCTTGATGTTGATGAAAAGGCGATTCATGACGCCAGCTGTCGCGTTATCTTCGAAAGACTCGTGCGCCATGACGTGGCACCAGTGACAGGCTGAGTAACCAATCGATAACAGGATGGGCTTGTCCTGGTCGCGGGCCATTTGAAGGGCCTCCTCAGACCAGGGCATCCAGTGAACAGGGTTGTTGGCGTGTTGCAGCAGGTACGGGCTGGTTTGTGTTGAAAGCTTGTTCATATTAAACCTGCTTCGTCGTGTTGAGCT
>CALODJ010000006.1:247500-744712 GCA_942492025.1 uncultured Gammaproteobacteria bacterium
GCAAGCAGAGGGTCCGCGGTTCGATCCCGCGTAGCTCCACCATGTTAGCTAAGAGCATGCCAGATCATCATAGATCAAGCGTGTTCTTACCTAACGTGAAACCGTAAGGTGCAACGTTAATGCCTCAAAGGCATGTTCTTTAAAAATTTGGAAAGCCAAGTAATACAAGCATTAAATAATGATCAAAAATCGATCATTGTTTTAATGGGTATATTGTAAATTGCATATTTGCATTTATTCATTCAAGTGTTACTCACAAAACATATAACCTTTCTTGGTCACGTAGTCTGGAAACAAAAGGTCCAGGTGATTTAGGTCTTGTCTCAATATAGTGATCTGATTTTTGTTAGATCGCGCCGAGATTTTTCGGTCTGGTGAGGCATTTTGCGAGTGAGAGAGGGAGCATACATAAGTATGTGACCGAACGAGCGAGCAAAATAACGAAACTAGAACGGAAAAGATCAAGCGAGATAGGGTGCTTGGGGTTATATGGTCAAGTGAATAAGCGCACATGGTGGATGCCTTGGCGGCAACAGGCGATGAAGGACGTAGTAATCTGCGATAAGCCTCGGGGAGCTGATAAACAAGCTTTGATCCGGGGATTTCCGAATGGGGAAACCCACCTCTTTGAGGTATCTCATACTGAATCCATAGGTATGTGAGGCGAACCCGGGGAACTGAAACATCTAAGTACCCGGAGGAAAAGAAATCAACCGAGATTCCGTTAGTAGCGGCGAGCGAACGCGGACCAGGCCTTAAGTCTTTTATGTTCTAGTGGAACGTTCTGGAAAGTACGACCGTAGTGGGTGATAGTCCCGTACACGAAATAACATATCAGATGAAATCGAGTAGGGCGGAACACGTGATATTCTGTCTGAACATGGGGGGCCCACCCTCCAAGCCTAAATACTCGTTGCCGACCGATAGTGAACCAGTACCGTGAGGGAAAGGCGAAAAGAACCCCGTTGAGGGGAGTGAAATAGAACCTGAAACCGTGTGCGTACAAGCAGTAGGAGCCCTTCGGGGTGACTGCGTACCTTTTGTATAATGGGTCAACGACTTACTTTTAGTGGCAAGCTTAACCGTTTAGGGGAGGCGTAGGGAAACCGAGTCTTAATAGGGCGTATAGTCGCTAGGAGTAGACCCGAAACCGGGCGATCTAGCCATGGCCAGGCTGAAGGTGGGGTAACACCTACTGGAGGGCCGAACCCACTTATGTTGAAAAATGAGGGGATGAGCTGTGGCTAGGAGTGAAAGGCTAATCAAGCCCGGAGATAGCTGGTTCTCCTCGAAAGCTATTTAGGTAGCGCCTCGTGTATAACTGCTGGGGGTAGAGCACTGTTATGGCTAGGGGGTCATCCCGACTTACCAAACCATTGCAAACTCCGAATACCAGCAAGTTCAAGCACGGGAGACAGACGGCGGGTGCTAACGTCCGTCGTCAAGAGGGAAACAACCCAGACCGCCAGCTAAGGTCCCAAAATTGTAGCTCAGTGGGAAACGATGTGGGAAGGCACAGACAGCCAGGAGGTTGGCTTAGAAGCAGCCACCCTTTAAAGAAAGCGTAATAGCTCACTGGTCGAGTCGGCCTGCGCGGAAGATGTAACGGGGCTTAAGCTACATACCGAAGCTGCGGGATTGCACTTATGTGTAATCGGTAGAGGAGCGTTCTGTACGCCTGTGAAGGTGAATCGTAAGGTTTGCTGGAGGTATCAGAAGTGCGAATGTTGACGTGAGTAACGATAATGCAGGTGAGAAACCTGCACGCCGAAAACCCAAGGTTTCCTGCGCAACGTTAATCGGCGCAGGGTTAGTCGGTACCTAAGGCGAGGCCGAAAGGCGTAGTCGATGGAAAACTGGTTAATATTCCAGTACCGAACATAACTGCGATGGGGGGACGAAGAAGGCTAGATCATCCGGGCGTTGGTTGTCCCGGTTCAAGTGTGTAGGCAGAGGACTTAGGTAAATCCGGGTCCTTAATGCCGAGACACGATGTCGCAACTCTCTTCGGAGAGCCAAGTGGTCGATGCCATGCTTCCAGGAAAAGCCTCTAAGCTTCAGGTTATGTTTGACCGTACCCCAAACCGACACAGGTGGGTGGGATGAGAATTCTAAGGCGCTTGAGAGAACTCTGGTGAAGGAACTAGGCAAAATGGTACCGTAACTTCGGGAGAAGGTACGCCCCTGTCGGTGATAGGACTTGCTCTTTGAGCTGGTGGGGGTTGCAATAAACTGGTGGCTGCGACTGTTTACTAAAAACATAGCACTCTGCAAACTCGTAAGAGGACGTATAGGGTGTGACGCCTGCCCGGTGCCGGAAGGTTAATTGATGGGGTTATCTTCGGAGAAGCTCTTGATCGAAGCCCCGGTAAACGGCGGCCGTAACTATAACGGTCCTAAGGTAGCGAAATTCCTTGTCGGGTAAGTTCCGACCTGCACGAATGGCGTAACGATGGCCACACTGTCTCCACCAGAGACTCAGTGAAATCGAAATTGCTGTTAAGATGCAGTATACCCGCGGCTAGACGGAAAGACCCCGTGAACCTTTACTATAGCTTTGCACTGAACTTTGAGCCTACTTGTGTAGGATAGCTGGGAGGCTTTGAAGCGGTAACGCCAGTTACCGTGGAGCCAACCTTGAAATACCAGCCTGGTATGTTTGGAGTTCTAACCCAGGTCCGTAATCCGGATCGGGGACAGTGTATGGTGGGTAGTTTGACTGGGGCGGTCTCCTCCAAAAGAGTAACGGAGGAGTACGAAGGTGCACTCAGCGCGGTCGGACATCGCGCAATGAGCATAATGGTAGAAGTGCGCTTGACTGCGAGACATACACGTCGAGCAGGTGCGAAAGCAGGTCATAGTGATCCGGTGGTTCTTAGTGGTAGGGCCATCGCTCAACGGATAAAAGGTACTCCGGGGATAACAGGCTGATACCGCCCAAGAGTTCATATCGACGGCGGTGTTTGGCACCTCGATGTCGGCTCATCACATCCTGGGGCTGAAGCAGGTCCCAAGGGTATGGCTGTTCGCCATTTAAAGTGGTACGCGAGCTGGGTTTAGAACGTCGTGAGACAGTTCGGTCCCTATCTGCCGTGGGCGCTTGAGACTTGAAGGGGGCTGCTCCTAGTACGAGAGGACCGGAGTGGACGTACCTCTGGTGTTCCGGTTGTCACGCCAGTGGCATTGCCGGGTAGCTAAGTACGGAACTGATAACCGCTGAAAGCATCTAAGCGGGAAGCAGGCCCTAAGATGAGGTCTCACTGGACCCTTGAGGTCCCTGAAGGTCCGTCGAAGACTACGACGTTGATAGGCTGGATGTCGAAGCTCAGCAATGGGTGAAGCTAACCAGTACTAATTGACCGTGAGACTTGACCATATAACCCCAAGCATAGCGTTTGGGCCATATGTGACGTGACTTAACACTTGAATGTCTTGGCTTTCCAGTTTTACAAGAGTGAAGCTTCTTCGTTTATGAAGGAGATCCCGGATCGGGTTCGGGACGGTTAAAATCGCTTCGCTCTTTAACCGGTTTGCCTGGCGGCAATAGCAAACGGGAACCACCTGATCCCATCTCGAACTCAGAAGTGAAACCGTTTAGCGCCGATGGTAGTGTGGGGTCTCCCCATGTGAGAGTAGGACACCGCCAGGCTTTAAATACAAAACCCTCGCCCCACGGGCGGGGGTTTTTTTTTAAGCGGAGTCCTACTCGAACGCAGTGATAAAAACGCCTGGAGCGTTTTTACATGTTGGAGTTAACGATCTGATTTAGATCAAAAAATTATAAATTTTCAAGATCAATCTCATTGCGATTTCATTGTAGAATTATTTGGAGTTAAGCGCTGCAATATTTCAAAACTTCGACGACTGAGAGTAACTGAGATGAAAAAACTGTTCTTGGCGTTTGCATTCGCAATAGTAACCAGCGCCACAATGTTGATGACTGCTCAGAATGCCCAGGCGTGGTGGGATGATGATGACGATTACTGGGGTCGTCCATGGTATGGAGGTGGTGGCCCATGGTATGGGGGTTATGCCCCTTACGGTGGTTATGGCTATCCCTATGGAGGCTATGGCGGATACCCCTATGGCGGTGGTTATGGTGGTTACCCCTATGGTGGCTATGGTGGCTATCCACAAAGTAGCTATGCTGATCCTTATGCACCGGACACCACAACACAATCACAACCGACGGCACCTGGCGAGTCGACGACGACAACGCCGACGTATCAATCCTATCCGGCTTATCAAGGCAATTACTATGGTTACTAGCTCATACGCTACTTGTCGATAACACCTGTTTCTTGATTCAGATCAACGTTAATCAACGCGCCTTTCTGGCGCGTTGTTTTGTTCGTGCAATGTCTAGGCTAAATTGGATTTGCGTCCGGGTAATCACGAAATGTCGAAAGTGCATTCGCTGGTGGTGGCCGCATATGTTTGATATCTTCATGCCAGTCCAGTTCGGGCAATTTTTTCATTTCTACTAGTTGCAGGTTCTGAACCATGCGAGTCATGTTTTGACTTTTTTTATGCTGTTTCTCGGCAGCGATTGCTTCGCGCATTTGTTGGGCGGCCAGACTGTAGTTACCTGCAGATGCGTTCGCTAACGCTAGAAGCTCCGCGTTCACAGGATTCCGATGCGCTTGATACATCTGTTCAGCCAGCTGCTTTGCCCCCTTGCTATTACGTACATCCGTTTCATTGCTGAGGGAGAGTATTAATATCTGTATGCGTTTTATTGAAAGCATGTTTGGGACTCTTTCAGTGATGCTTCTTGCCACTGCGAGAAGTTCTTTGTCGGATGACCCGCTTGCCATCATTGCAGCCAGTTTGAAGATCTGGGCAGGAATGTTTTTTTCGTCACTGTTTATGACTGTTTGATAGTGCTTTATGGCATTGCTGTAGTCCTGTTTATTCAGGAAATAGTTGCCAAGAAAGAAGTTGGCACCTGCGTGTGCAGCATCCAGCTCGATTACACGTCGGTACAATGCAGCTGCTGCTTCTGTATTGTTAGACTCGTCATCAAGTAATGCGAGCAGAAACAGGGCGATGGATTTGTCAGGCTGTTGAACAACGATTTTTTCAAGCTGAGAGCGGGCTTTTGCTTTGTCGCCAGTGAGGTATAAAACACGTGCATAACTGGTCCGCGCTGCCGTGTTGTCTGGCTCATACTCAAGACCGGATTCAAAATCTGTAACGGCCTTGGCAAATTCCTTTCGGATTACGGCTGTCATTGCAGTGACGAAATGACGGCTGGCCGGGTTTCGCAGCATTTGCAGCGCTTCGACTAAGCGGTCCTTGATAACGATCTCGTGTCGACCATACAGACTGAGATGCTCTTTCGCCAGATCTGTCCTGCCAGCGGTGCGTAATGACAGGGCCAGTGGATAATGAATTTGCGTTGCAGTGGGTTCAAGTGCCAGCGCCTGCCTAAAGTGGTCGACCGCTTGGTCGTGGTCCTGTTTTATCGCCATTAGCTGGCCAAGTCCGTTGTGGGCGGCGGCCGCATAGGCCGGATCCTCCAGGAGTGATTCAAACAGGGCTGAGGCCTGGTCCAGACGTTTCAGGTCAAGGTAAACCTGCGCCAGCCGATACCTGGCAGCTTGATAATCCGGGTCGATCTTCAAGGCGTGCTGGAACCTGGGCAGTGCTGCTTGCATGTTACCGTTTTGCTGCGCCAGATAAGCGGCATAGTAGGCCCATGGAAAATGGTCTGGTGCCAGTTGCATCGCGTTTTGATAACAGGCATCAGCACTGGTGTGGAGTTCGTGTATTAGATAGAGGTTACCCAGTCTGCCGTATTCAGCAGCCAGTCGATCCTCGTCGGGTTTTTCTGATAGCAGCAAAGCGTCTATGCTTGCCCGTGTCTCTGTGATGGCTTTTCGTTCGTCCACTTTAAGGGGTGATACGTCAATATGAGCGATGGACACGAGCCGTTGTTGCCACGCTGAAGGTAATTCGGCAAGACTGTCGGCGAGAACCGCACGGCAGAATACGCTGAGTAGAACAATGATCTGCACTGTGATGATGGATCGCATGCGTTTATGCCGTTGTTTGTTTAATGGTGATTAGCTTGTCGACTTCTTCAATATCCACTGACTGTTTCTGACCGCCCGGCCAGGTGATCAGCAGGCTATCGACCTTATCTGCATTGCCTAAACCGAAGGTAACGGGAAATTCTACCTGTGAAAGAAAACTGCGGCCTGAGGAGATCAGACGACGTTGAGTCACGCCATTGACCGTGAGCTCGATAATCGCACCGATAGCATTGTGGTTATCTGAACTGCCTTCGAGAACGACTCGCAACCAGTGGTGCCCGGTCTGCTGATCATTGCGATAGAGTTTGGCTTCACGGCCGGGCTGGGTAATCATCACATCAAGATCGCCATCATTATCAATGTCAGCATAACTGGCGCCTCGTCCAACCACTGGTGTACTGAGGTCGCCGTTGTCTTCGACCAGGATGAATCGGTTATTGCATGCTTCACCGTCACAGTTCCAGAAAAGCTGTACGGGTTGCTCGTAGTGCTGGCTCGGCTGTACCTTGTTGATATCGTTTTCCAGGTGACCGTTGGCCTGTAACAGATCAAGACGGCCGTCGAGGTCATAGTCAAAAAAGAACACACCGAATGTTAATGCCAGCCTTGAATCTGCTCCCAGTCCTTCGAGCAAAGCCTCGTCAGCAAAGGGTGGTCTGCCATCAACGGTTACAAAGAGTGAACTCATCTCGTTGGCAAAATTTCCAATAACAACACCGAGGTCGGCGTCGTTTCGGTACCATGCGGTGTCCATGCCCATGGCGCCTGTGGCCTTGCCTTTGGTGTTAAATGCTATGCCCTCGAGTGCGCCGACTTCTTCGAAGCGGCCATCGCCTTTGTTCTGAAAAAGAAAATTCTGTACGGTATCGTTGGCAACAAAGATATCGAGGTATCCATCGTTGTCGTAATCGACGGCGGTGGCCGCGAGCGCCTTGCCGGGAATATGCACACCTGATGTGATCGAAATATCAGTAAATTTTCCATTGCCTTCATTGCGGTACAGGCGGGAGCGTGCACCGGTATAATGCGTTGGTGTACTGTAGGACTTGCCGATGCCAGTCACACGAAAATCAATTTCCAGGTTGATTTGCGGGTTCCATTCAATATAGTTGGCGACGAACAGGTCGAGGTCCGAATCATTATCAAAATCAAAAAAAACCGCAGCCGTACTCCAGTCCTCGTCAAAGCCAGCCACACCGGAAGATTCACTAACATCAACGAACCTGCCGTGTTCATTGTGTAGCAGGTAGTTATGGTGCAGGGTTGTAATATACACATCATCCCAGCCATCGTTATCATAATCAGCGACCGAAACACCCAGTCCATAGCTGTTTATTGCAAGACCAGCAGCATCAGATACATCGGTAAATTTGGCATTGCCGTCGTTGTTATACAGACGCGTTGTCGGTTTGTCGTGTTGAGCTTGATCGGGCCAGTAGGTCGAATTAACCAGAATAATGTCCTGGTCACCATCGTTGTCATAATCGATAAAGCCACCACCGCCGGTCATGGTTTCCGGTAGCAGGCGGTCTCCATAAGCGCCATTGGTATGGATGAAATCGATGCCTGCGTCACGTGTGATGTCGGTGAAGTGAATGGCTGGGATGACCAGCGGTGACTGCTGTGTTATCACCGGCCCTCTGATGTCCTGTTCGGTGACCGACGCTGTTTCGGGTTGTTGCCGGGTGGCATGATATATAGCATAAGCGGCGACAGTCCCCAGCCCTATCGCCAGGAGTGAACGATAGAAAGCCTTACGAATGATTGCTTCACCGCTGTGGGTCTTGCTGCTCATGGGGTGGTTGACTCGTGTTGATACAATGATGCCGTTTGCGATGCTGCGGGCAGAATGCCGTCATCGATGCCATAGGACTGTGCACGATTCAGGTCGTAAATCACGAAAGCTGCAGCAGCGTGGTCAGCTGCAGGATTGTTCTGGCGGTGACGCGTTACGGCAATTTCGATGGCATGATCATCGGCTCGAAACAAATCGTGTTGCTGGCGATGGTGTTTTGCCTGGTCAGCTTCGCCGAGTTCGGCGTAGACCAGTGCAAGATTATAGTGTGCAGCCTGGTTTTCCGGGTCAATTTCCAGGGTTCTGTCAAACCATGAGCGCGATGCTCGCAAGTAGCGTTCGCGTTGCAGGCCGCGCTCGCTGCCGCGTTCCATTCGGGCTCGATCGAAAAGGGTTCTGCCAAGCTCGTTCAACAGATTGGTGTCGTATGAAAAATCGAAGCCTCTGGCGCGTGCCACTTCAAACCGGTTTTCAACGATGAGTTCAAGACCCTCTATGGCATTGTCAAGATAGCCATTTTCGTGATCGATAAGCGCGCTGAACCAGGCGCGTGTCCAGGGCGGTGCTGCCGGGCTGGCTTTGGATGCTCTGTAAATAGCGGCCGAGGCATCATCGAGTCGGCCTTCCTTATAGTATACGCGCGCCAGGTTGAGTGCGCCCTGCGCAGGATTCATCGCTTCGACACGGGTGAAGACCTGCTCCGCCTGTCTCAATTCACCCTTGCTGGAACCCGTGTTGCCCTCACGCAGCAGGCCGATGCCATAGTCGTTCCAGCGTTCCCACTGTGCAACAGCGCTTACGCTATCACTGGTCACCGCTGGACCACCTGCAACCGGCAGTACGATGCGGTCGCTGGCCATGATCGTTACCGGCAGGTCGTTGCCGTGAAATTTATCACCCTGAATAATACGCAGGTATTCGCTGTCGAACTTGCGGTATTTCAGTTTTGCCTCAATGGCAAGCGGACCCTTGATGTTATCGGGCAGGCTTATCCGGTAGTGCACCACATCTGCAGCACCTGGCGGTATCTGATGGTCATATAGAGGCACAAAGATATCCTGACCATTGCGGCGATTGATACGTTTTCCATTGCGATCAAGTACGTAGGCGTTGATGAAATAGGACCAGGGGTCGACTTCGCCTTCAGCATTCATACCGCCGCTGCGTGCAATGAGGCGATCACCATCATATACCGCAACATCGAGCCACAACTGATTGGAATCGGAGGTGCCCTGTGTCAGGTGATGACCGACACCCAGGTTGCGGATTACGTTTTCAATCAGGTAGCTGCGTCCAGGTATCAGTAACGGTAACACGTTACCCAGTGGTGCCTGCAGTTCTCCGTCAACGCCGCCTTCTTTTAGACCGAAAATATCCACGCGTGTGACATCACGCAGTCGCTGCTGATGGGCCTCGATGACCATGTCGTCGAGGCCGAGCATCGTCGGGACGGCGGTATTTGCCGCGGGAAACAGGTGGCTGTGGATGGTCAAACGACCGGAATCATCAAAATCGCGGGCTGCGGGATCATCCGATTCTTCCAACGGCATGTGGCACTGAGCGCATTTTTCGACGGCCTCAGGCGGGTAGTAAAAACTGTCAACACGGTGACCCGCAACACCACTTTGCAGAAAACTGTCGTAGTGGTTCTGTGCACGCAGCCATTTGTAGTGGTTCACGGCATAGGGTAGATGGGTTTTGTGGCAACCGGAGCAGAATTCCGCCGTTTTGTGGGTGGGTTTCAAAAAGGTTGTTTTATGAAACGCCGGTTTTGCTTTTATCAGCTGTTGGTTTATCGCTTTCAGCAGTTTTGTTTCGCTATCGGCGAACGGGTACCTGGCAGGTACGGCGATGGTAAAATCACTGTTGCCCACGGTGCTGTTGACGGCCGTAATGGCATGACATGAGGCGCAGGTCAGGCCAGCCATCGCTGTAGGATCGGTATCAGGATCAAAATCTGCCTGTTCGAAACGGCCACTGAGCAGCGGCACGGTATCATGACATCCGGCACAGAATCGGGATGCCTCGAGGTTGCCGTCGCGTTGCTCGACGACCTTGCGGGTTTCCTCGACGCTGACACGGTAAGCAGGGTTGGTAAACGAACTGTGTCGGTGCATGCTCTGTTCCCAACTGCGGAAGATATCTTCGTGGCATTGCTTGCATTCATCGTCTGTCATCAGCCGTTCGGCGGGTATCAATTCGGCGCCGGCGATTTTAAAGCTGGATGGGGAAAAGTCATGGGATTGTGCGATACTGGCGTCTTCCCGGGTCAGCGTATGCATACCGAGCATGATGGCAGCAAAAACAGCCGCGAGTACCAGCCACCGATAGGCGAGATGGTAGCGGATTGGGCGTCCGGCCAACCGGTGCAGTACAAACAGCCAGGCAATGGCGAATGGCAGGGCGACGTGCAGCCAGTACATTGGTTCACGGATACGCGGATCATTGATTTCGAAAAAGCCAAAGCGTGTCAGTACGATACCGGATGCCAGTAACAACAGTCCGCTGGTGAACAATGCAAGACCCGCGCGAATGGCGTAACGGTTGTCGCGTTGAATGGCGCACCGGGCGTGCAGAAAGGCGAATAGACAGAACGGCAGCACCAACAGTAGACCGAGTACAAGGTGCAGCAAGAACATTAGTAAATAGAAATAATCCTGATAAACTCGTCCGCTATAGTATTCCAAAGCGGTAACGCTGCCGAGGTAAATCGAGTTCACTACGAGCAGCGCAAACAGTGTGAAGACCAGCGTCAGCAACCAGCGAAAACCCGGGCCGATAACGTTTTGCGCGCTACGTTGAGTGTTGCCTGGTCCAGTCATAATGATTAATAAAGCGTTAAAATTCAGTTACTTGTTGAAATCAACAGCGCATTTTAATGTAAATATGACGAACTTGCATTGAAGTAGAGCAAGTTATCTGTAATTAGTCTGCAGCACATCAGCCAATCTCGGGTGTTGAGCACAGATAATGTGTAGTGACTCAGATCTGATCTTACAGATCGTAAAAAAACTCAGACGTTCACTGACAGCTGAATGAAACGATCGTAGGGTGCGCACGGCACACTCCACGACCATGGTTTTATTGTCATAACCGTCTGATAGCGATTATGCATGCATCGACACAGTCAGGGC
The DNA here is from genome assembly GCA_942492025.1 of uncultured Gammaproteobacteria bacterium. GTDB lineage: Bacteria > Pseudomonadota > Gammaproteobacteria > SZUA-229 > SZUA-229 > JABDQW01. Next base: position 258,468 of record CALODJ010000006.1, read on the forward strand.
TGGATGTCTTTTTCGGATCAGGCATGATATCTGGCATTTCATGGGGGCCTGAATTTGGTAACATCCACTTCCATGCTGACCTATCCTCAAATCGATTCTGTCGCGTTCTCTGTTGGAGCCATAAAAGTCCACTGGTATGGCCTGATGTACCTATTCGGATTTATCGGTGCCTGGCTTTATGGCGTCCAGCGCACCAAGCGCGAAGATCTGGACTGGACGAAGCGGCAGGTCGAGGACGTGATATTTTATGGTGCCCTGGGTGTGATCCTGGGTGGCCGACTCGGATATACGCTGTTCTATGGCTGGGACGTTTTTATCGATAATCCGGTTTCAATCTTTTACATCTGGAAAGGTGGCATGTCATTTCATGGTGGCATGCTGGGTGTATTTCTCGCCATGCTGGTGTATGCACACCGGAGCGGGAAACGGTTTTTTGATGTGACTGACTTCATAGCCCCGTGGGTGCCTATCGGCCTGGGTGCGGGCCGCATCGGTAACTTTATCAACGGGGAGCTGGTCGGCAGGGTAGCCAGCGCTGATCTGCCCTGGGCGATGGTCTTCCCCTATGTTGATCAGCAGCCACGGCATCCATCCCAGTTGTACCAGGCGTTCACCGAAGGTTTGCTGCTGTTTCTGATTCTCTGGTGGTACTCATCAAAACCCCGGCCAATAATGGCTGTGTCCGGTGTTTTTATGATCAGTTATGGCTGTTTTCGCTTCACAACAGAATTTTTCCGCACACCGGATGCGCATCTTGGTTTTGTTGCATTTGACTGGCTGACCATGGGGCAGCTGTTGTCACTTCCGATGATCATCGTTGGAGTGCTGTTATATTGGCTGGCTATGACCCGGGGTAGAAAAAATGAAGCAATATCTTGATCTGATGCGTTATGTGCGTGATAAGGGTGTGCACAAACAAGACCGTACGGGTACCGGTACCTTGTCGGTATTCGGTCATCAGATGCGTTTTGACTTGAGCGAAGGTTTTCCACTGGTGACAACGAAGAAGTGTCACATCAAGTCAATCATTCATGAACTGTTGTGGTTCATCAGCGGCGACACGAATATCAAGTATCTTCAGACGCACGGTGTGCGCATCTGGAACGAGTGGGCCGATGAACACGGCGACCTGGGGCCGGTTTACGGCTATCAGTGGCGCTCCTGGCCGGCTGTCGATGGCCGGCACATCGATCAGATATCGCAGGTGATTGAGCAGATCAGAGACACGCCCGATTCCCGGCGTATCATCGTCAGTGCCTGGAATGTCGGCGAAATCGACAACATGGCGCTACCGCCTTGCCATATGATGTTCCAGTTCTACGTCGCCGACGGCAAGCTGTCGTGCCAGTTATACCAGCGCAGCGCTGATATCTTTCTGGGAGTGCCCTTCAATATCGCATCCTATGCCTTGTTGACGATGATGATCGCTCAGGTGTGCGACCTGGCACCGGGTGATTTCGTGCACACGCTGGGTGATGCGCATTTATACACCAACCACCTCGAACAGGCTGATGAGCAGTTGTCCCGAAACCCGTACCCACTGCCGGTGATGAAGATCAATCCGGAAGCGAAATCGATATTCGATTTCAAATACGAGGACTTCGAACTGGTCGGCTACGAAGCCCACCCACACATCAAGGCCACGGTTGCGGTTTAGCGGTATCTGGCCAACTTTCTGATTGTTATAAGGAAAATGTGTGGTCCACAGATGAACGCAGATAAACACAGATGAACTCGTATTGTCCGTAAAAAACGCAAAAGACGCGAACACGAATAAATTTGAACTGGGAAAATACATGTGTTTTTTGTGCACTTGACCTTCTTTGAGGACAACGAGCAACCAGAAATCCGTGTTTATCTGCGGTCATCTGTGGACTTAAGCGTTTGCAGTGTCTGAATTAGCGGATGAGGTTATGAAGTAGATGCTTGTTTCGATTATTGCGGCGATGGATCGTAACCGGCTGATTGGTAATAAAAATCAGCTTCCCTGGCATTTGCCGGCCGATCTTGCCCACTTTAAACAGGTGACCCTGGGTAAGCCTGTCATCATGGGGCGGAAAACCTATGAATCGATCGGCAGGCCGCTGCCGGGGCGTGACAATATTGTATTAACCCGCTCCGCACAATTTCAGGCCGAGGGTGTATTTGTCGCAAATTCCCTGCAGCAGGCCTTGAAGCATGCCGCCGGTGCTGAGGAAGCGATGGTGATCGGCGGTAGCGCGATCTATGAACTTGTGTTGCCCAGGGCGGATCGGCTCTACATCACCTATGTCGAAGACAGCTATCAAGGCGATGCCTGGTTCCCAGAGATTGATCCCAAACAATGGGATCTCATCACTAGCGAGCAACATGTAGCGGATCAGAAAAATCCCAGCACGCTCCGTTTTGTGACCTATCAGCGAAAAAAATTGTCGAATACATTGAACCAACGGCAAAAAGGTCAGTCACAATAATTGAATCATTTATCCTCAGATTCATTTTTTTAAAGGCAAGCAATAGGCTCCATTGCTTGCCTTTTTTTGTCCGGACTTACCACCCTTGACTTTTGGTCTTTGTGATTCGGGGCAACTGAAGCTGGACCGGGTATATGGCTTTTTATCAATTCGCATCGCGGTGAGCTTGCCTCCCCACAGGCAGCCCGTGTCGAGCGGGTAGACATTACGATAAGCTTGCTTTTTGACCAGCGCCAGCGTTGACCAGTGACCAAAAATGATCGGATCGTTTTTACTGCGACGCTGTTTAATTTCAAACCAGGGATACAGGCCCGCAGGTTGTGTTCCGGGTGCGCCTTTGGTGCTCATGCTGACATTGCCTTGTTTATCGCAATAGCGTAAGCGTGTAAATATATTGGTGATGTACCGCAGGCGAGGCCAGCTTTTAAGATCATCGGACCACTTATGAGGCTTATCGCCGTACATGTGTCTGTAAAACTCTCTGTGTTTGTCGCTGCGAAGAACGGCCTCGACCTCAGATGCCAGTGCCTGGGCTTTGTCGACTGACCAGTCGGGGTGCAGTCCGGCATGTACCATCGTGAGTTCAAGACCATCGTCGACATGTATCAGTGGCCTGAAACGCAGCCATTCCAGCAGCTTGTCTTTGTCGCTGGCCTTCAGTATTTCGTCGAGCGTGTCTCTTTTGCCGGGTTTGCGGTGATGATAAGCCGTCGCGAGAAGATGAAGATCGTGATTGCCGAGTACAGCGATGGCATTGGCGCCCATTGCCCGTATTCTACGCAGGGTTTTCAGTGACTTTGGGCCACGATTGACCAAATCACCGGTGAACCATAGCCGGTCTCTGTCCTCTTTGAAGCTGATTTTATCCAGGAGTTGTGTTAACTCGTCATAACATCCCTGAACATCACCAATGGCATAGATTGCCATATGGCCCCCATAAGTCAGTTTTGTTTGACTAACTCTATCAGTCTAAACCAGCCACCCGCAAGTGCCGGATCATCACTGACAACGCGCAGGCTGGGATTGGTTGATAGTACTTCTTCGAAAACAACGTCGGTGCGAGTTGCGATGTGGCGCAGAATGGTATTCAAACTCCGCCGCAAGGGCGCAATTTGGCCGGGTTTGAGAAATTTGTCCAAAATGTAAATGGATCCATTGTTTTTCAGTACCCTGACAGCTTCCTGCAGGGCGCGGTCCGGATTAGGCACTACGGCCAGAATCAGGTGCATCACAATAATATCGAACGTTTCGGTTTCAAACGGCAACTCTTGGCTATCGGCGCATTCCAGCTTGATTTCGATCCCGGTTTCTTTAGCGCGTTTGTCGGCACGTTCCAGCATCAGTGGCGTAATATCGGAGCCGGTGTAACGGGCCCCTTTAGGCAAGTATTCAATATCAAGACCGGTGCCAATTCCATTGATAAGAATGTCCTTGTCTTCGGTATCGCGCAAGCGAGCGATACTTTTTCTGCGGGCTTTATCCAGGGGCCCTTTGACAGCCATGTCATAAAGCGGCGCTAACAGGCTGTAACTGTGTTTTAGGGACATCTCGTTTCTGGTGCTGAGCGCTAATGGAGCATGTAGGGCACGTTGAGACTGAAAGAGGGTATCTCGGCATCAAAACTCACGCCATCATCTGCAAGCATCTGATAACTGCCGTGCATCGTGCCGATCGGGGTTTTCATCATCGTGCCAGACGTATAGTGAAAATCTTCGCCAGGTTTGAGGTGCGGTTTCTCGCCAACAACACCCTCTCCCTTGACCTCCTGCGTTTCGCCATCACCGTCGGTAATAATCCAGTGACGGGTGATCAGTTTTGCGGGTACATTGCCGATGTTTTTTATGGTGACAGTGTACGAGAAGACATACTGGTCGTTGTTGGGATCAGACTGTTCAGCGATATAGGCGGGATCGACATCAACACGAATTGCGTAATTTTTATCAGACATGGGAATATTCCTGGCTTCACCATCAAATTATATCATCTGACTGAGTGTTTAAATACATCAGCTAAAAGCGGGATTAGGCCGCCGTATTCAGTTGTCGAAACAGGTTGATGTAGTCGTTGATAGTCAATTGTTGCGGTCTTTTGCCGGGGTCGATACCGGCTGCTTTGATCCTGGAGGTATCGCACAAACCTTTTAGTGTATTTTTCAACGTCTTACGCCGTTGGGAAAAGGCCTGTTTGACCAGTGCAGCGAAATCGTCGTATTGGTCTACACCGATGGACAGGCTGGTTTTTGGAATCAACCGGATAATCGCGGATTCCACTTTAGGGACAGGCCTGAAACAGTGTGCACTGACTGTGAATAACGGGCTGATCTTGAAGTGAAGCTGCATCATGACCGATAGTCTGCCATAGTCGTGTGAGCCGACATCGGCTGCAATTCGTTCGACGACTTCCTTTTGCAGCATAAAATGCATATCACGAATGACGTTTCTGTGTCTTATTAGATGAAACAAAACGGCGGTCGAGATATTGTAGGGCAAGTTGCCGATAATGCGTAATTTCTCATTGGCACAATTGCTCTGTCTGAACCCGGTAAAGTCGAACGCAAGTACGTCTATATTGTGTATATAGAGTTTGTCATTACCCTCCAGGGCTTTTAGTCTCGGAATGACATCGCGATCAAGTTCAATCACGTCTAGCCGGGTCAATTTTGTTAGCAGTGGCTGTGTGAGGGCGCCTAGACCCGGACCGATTTCTATGAGCTGATCCCCGGCTTGAGGATTGATGCTTCGAATAATTTTGTTGATGATATTTGTATCAACGAGAAAATTCTGACCCAGTCGTTTCTTGGCGCGATGCTGCATTGGCGGATGCTGCGACTACTGATCTGTCGGCATCAGGCTGGTGTCAATATATTCAATATAAGCCTCGTCGCGAATCCTGCGCAACCATAGCCGTAGCTCCTCATCAATTTTACGTGTACGGATTGCCTGCATTGCCTTCGTTTCCATGACGGTGCTGGTCATGTCAACCTCACGGCGTTCGAGTACTTGCATCAAGTGCCAGCCGAACTCACTCTTAAACGGCTCAGACATTTCACCCGCAGAAAGGGAGCCCATTACGCGCTCAAATGCAGGGACGAACATACCTGGACTGGCCCAGCCAAGGTCACCACCTTGTATTTTAGATCCAGGGTCCTCGGAATACTGATTTGCCAGATCTGCAAAGTTCTCACCCTGCGCAATACGCTGTCTTAGTTCGAGCAGGGTTTCTCGGGCATCGTCATCACTGATGTCTGCACTGGTTTTGATCAGGATATGACGGGCATGTGTTTGGGTCACCATTTCGGCACTGCTGCTTGAGGTCATTACTTTGAGCAAGTGAAAACCGCTTGCGCTTCGAACCGGCTTGCTGACATCGTCCGGTTTTAAACCTGCAATCGCATTGAGGAAGAGTTCAGGTAATTCGTTGGCCTTTCTGGTGCCAAGATCGCCGCCGTTGAGCGCGTTACTACCATCGGATTCACGCATTGCCAGTTGCTTGAAGTCGGCACCCTGCTGCAGTTGCTGATAAAGGTCATCCGCTTTTTGCTGTGAGATCTGGATGTCTTCCGGGGAAGCGCTCTCCGGGATTGCAACCAAGATGTGCAACAGATGATATTCGGTGCCACCTTGGCCCTGCTTTCGACTGGCTTCGATGAATTGCTGTATTTCCTGGTTGGTCACATTGACTTTATCTGCAACCATGCGTTTTTGTAGTTCCTGGATAATTAACTCTTCCCGGGTCTGCGTACGGAAATCACTGAAATCAATGCCTTCCTGTTCCAGTGTCGTACGCAGTTCACTCAGTGTCATGTTGTTCTTTTTTGCCAGAGTATCAATCATACGGTTAAGGCTGATATCATCGATCTGAATACCAAATTGTGCTGCTTTTTGTAACTGAACCTTGTCACGGATCATTCGCTCGATAACCTGCTTTTTCAGGCTATTCAGGTCCGAGACCGTACCACCACTCACTCGAATCTGGTTCTCGAAATAGTTGACTTTGTCTTCCAGTTCGCTGGCTGTGATGACATCATCATTGACAATGATGGCAATGCTATCAAGTGGAGTGAGCGCGATTGCATCGCCGTACATTATCAGGCCTGAAAAGACGGCAGCTTGAAGCAGTTTGCCGATTTTGCCGGGAACATCTTTGAACATTTTTTATGGGTTTGTCTCAGTATTCGTCTCTAAATCCAAGTATTGACTGTTTCAGTTTATCGACAGCACTGTCGCCGGATACGCTTCCCAGTCCTTTCAATACCAGCTGAAAAAGAATTGTGTTGTCATAGTCTTCGTCGATGCTGCTCGATGTGACCAGGTTACGCTGGAACGCTATGATCGTCGACCAGCAGCAACTGTCGTAGGAAAGCCCAGCAATGGCTTCCAGATCACGCTCCTGTTCAAGTGAATAGTTCCAGCGGCCTATCAAGGTATACTTCTTGCTTACAGGTGCGACAAAAGAAATATCGGTTTGTTCAAGTGCTTCGGGGTTAATCAGTGTCTCGCGTCTTTTACTGTAGCCGAGATTGAAAATAGCATTGTCCTCGGTTGCATATTGTAATGCTGCATTGTGCTTTGCGCTGTTGTGTTCTTCGATATCCCACTGGATGCCGGCATTTGCCGACCAGCTTTTAACCTTTCCGCTGATCTCGCCTATGATGTCTGATGATTTGCTGGTTTCCGGTATGCCGGTTAGTGTTACCCTGCGATCATCAAAGTAATAAATTTGTCCGATGCTTGCACGCATATACTCATAGCCCGTTGCAGGATTGATGATTCTGGATCTGAGTGCTGCGGTGATCTGATTGGCATCACCAATTCGATCGCCGCCGTAGAATCGATTTTTTCTGAACATCTGTAGCAGGCTGAAATCGGGCACGCTTGTGTCAAAAAGTGGCAACTCGTCCTGCTCTTCGAACGGCACATACAGGTAAAACAGTCTGGGTTCGAGCGTTTGAATCAGATCATTGGACATCGTGCGCTCGAGGAATATGCCACTGTCGAGTGATGTTATGGGTAGATTCCGGTCTTGGGTCTCGACTTTCATGCCACTGCCATCGCTGACGTTATATTGAGTATGATTGAATTCAACGGCCGGCTTGAGGAACCAGGCGCTACTCTGTAGCGGGAATTCAATGCCCGGTTGTACGATAAACCGAGGACCTTCAATGTTGGTGTTGTCTTCGTGAACGAAGTTGACCCATTCAGAACCCAGCGTGAATTTCAGATAATCGGTTAGTGATTCACCACCTCTAAGCTTGATACTAGGCAGCATCCTGTATGGCCTGTCGCTTTCTGGAATCGTCAGGTCCAGTGTTTCATATGATTGCAGAAGCGCGCTGAGTTGCCAGTTGGTATAGGCAGCGACAACATCTGCGCTCTGACTCAGGTGCGTTGTACTGGTTCCGAGCAGGCTTGATGAGAAATCCTGCAAATATTGTGAGTCCGATACATCCTTGTAATCAATCTTCGCTCGTATACTGTCGGTGAAATTGGTATTTTGCAGGTATCTCAGCGAATAACGTTCTTCCAGCGTGACCTGGTCTTCGTTCAAATAATTGACATCAAGGGTGCCGTCTGTAGTTCGTGTTAAAAAACGGTATTGCGTGTCAAGTTGCATACCACGCCTGTTCATATAATGCGGGGCAATAGTTGCATCCTGATTCGGGGCAATATTCCAGTACCAGGGTATTACCAGTTCAAAACCTCTGGAAGAAGAGGTACCAAATGAGGGTGCCAGCAATCCGCTACGGCGTTTGTCACCGACCGGGAATTCGATATAGGGTGTGTATAGAAAAGGAATACGGTGAAATCTGAGGACCACACCTCGGGCTTTACCGTATTCATCCTGCAGGTCGAGATCGATTCTATCGGCCGAAAGTAACCAGTCAACATCGTCGGGCGGGCAGCTGGTTATGCTGGAATCGGTCAGTGTCGCAGCTTTGTCGCTGTCTGACGTGATCGTGCTGGCATGGCCTCTTAAGCGGGTTTCAGGCATGAAAAAACGGATATTGCTGAATTCAATATTTCTATCATCGAGGAAAAATCTGCCTTCGTCTGCATCCATGGACATCGACAGCGTATCCAGATGGACATTGCCATATACGGACACTTCTCGACTGGTGTTGTCGAATCTGGCTATATCAGTGGTGATGCGCAGTTCGTGGCGTTCAATGATCACATCCCCTTCAAAAGTCGATGAGCCATCTCTACCGGTTAGCGTCTTGTTTGCGCTTATGTCGATGTTACTCCGAGTTTCTTCACTGAAAAAAGGCGGTGGATCATACAAAAGAATCGAGGGATATTTCGCAGCGCAGTCATCTGTTACGTCAGCGGTGGCTGCTTGCTGAAGCAGCATTGAGAAGAGGACGATAAATAAAGATGAGCTTGCCTGCCTTGACCGTAAATGGTGCAAAGCCATATCACTCAGCGAGCAGGAACTCAAGAAGCGCTTTTTGGGCATGTAGTCGATTCTCCGCCTCGTCCCATACAACACTCTGGTTGCCGTCAATTACATCCGCACTTACTTCTTCACCGCGATGAGCAGGCAGGCAATGCATGAACAATGCGTCGCTATTGGTAACACGCATAAGTTCAGTGTTTACCTGAAAGGGTGCAAAGGCAGCTTCACGCTTCGCCTGTTCATCTTCTTGTCCCATGCTGGCCCATACGTCGGTAACAACCAGGTCGGATTGTTTACACGCTTCAACGGGGTCAGACATGAGTTGAATATGCGCTGATGTCTCGTCAACAAACTTTTTGTTCGGCTCATAGCCTTCAGGGCAGGCGATGTTAAGTTTAAAGTCAAGCAGGCTTGCTGCATGCATGTAGGAGTGGCACATGTTGTTACCATCACCAATCCAGGTCGCGGTTTTACCTTTGATGTCTCCCCTGTGCTCGAGATAGGTTTGCATGTCAGCCAGCAGCTGGCACGGGTGGACATCATCGGTCAGCCCATTGATAACGGGTACAGATGAATATTCAGCGAAACACTCGATTTTTTCATGTTCAAATGTGCGCACCATAATACCATCAGACATGCTGGACAAAACACGGGCACTGTCGGCAATGGGTTCACCCCGGCCAAGCTGGGTGTCACGAGGTGAAAGAAAAACGGCATGACCACCAAACTGTGTCATTCCTGCCTCAAAAGACACGCGGGTGCGTGTTGATGATTTTTCAAACACCATTGCCAGGACTTTGTTTTTTAGCGGCTGATAAATCTCACCCTTTTTGTGCAAGCTCTTGAGTTCAATGGCACGACGCAGTAATGCGGATAGCTCATCTCTGGATAAGTCAGTCAGTGTCAGGAAGTGGCGCAGAGTCATAACCGGTCCTCGTAAATGTACGCACTCAGGCAGCTTCCTGTTGTAAAAATGTAATAACAAGCGAGCTCAGCGTGTCTGCGAGTGTATCGACTTCCTGTTCGCTCACAATCAGTGGCGGCAGTAAGCGTATCACATGTTCAGATTGCACGCTGATCAGCAGTCCTTGCTGTAATGCTGATACCATGAGCTGTTTGCAGGGTTTGTCCAGTTGAATACCGATCATCAGTCCCCGGCCGCGGATTTCCTTCACGCCGTCAACAGGGTCTAATACCGCATGAAGCTTGTCCTGCAATCGCTGGCCGATGGTTCCGGCACGCTCGACAAGTCTTTCCTGTGTGATGGTTTTTACGACGGCGAGAGCTGCAGCGCAAGCAAGGGGGTTGCCACCAAATGTGGATCCATGGCTGCCCGGCTTCATCACGTCAGCAGTTCTCAGGTTGGCTATGCAGGCGCCGATGGGAACACCGTTGCCCAATGATTTCGCCAGTGTCATGATATCCGGAAGTATACCGTTATGCTGATAGGCAAACCATTTGCCGGTACGCCCCATACCGGTCTGGATTTCATCCAGAATCAACAGCCAGTTATTTTTGTCACAGATATCGCGTAGCTTGTTCAGGTAATCGGTATCCGGCACGTTAATGCCGGCTTCACCCTGTATTGGCTCGACCATGATCGCGACAACATTGTTGCTGTTGGCAGCAATGCTATCAATGGCATTGATGTTATTGAACGGCGCGCGAATAAATCCTTGCACCAGTGGTTCGAAGCCGGCCTGTACATGGCGGTTGCCCGTCGCCGAAAGCGTTGCCATGGTGCGTCCGTGAAAACTGTTTTCCATCACAATTATGCCGGGTGATGAAATACCCTTGCTATGGCCGTACATGCGTGCAATCTTGATGGCGGCCTCATTGGCCTCTGCACCAGAATTTGAAAAGAAAACGCGATCAAGGCCCGATAGTTTGCATAATTCATCGGCCAGTACTTGCTGGTTCTGTATCTGATACAGGTTGGACGTGTGAACAAGTTTTGCTGCCTGTTCGGAAACTGCGGCCGTAACAGCGGGATGTGCATGCCCGAGACCGCAGACGGCGATACCGGCGAGTGCATCCAGGTACTGTTTACCATTGCTGTCCCAGAGAAGTGAACCTTCGCCATGATCAAACGTGACCTGCATCGGTGCATAGGTGGTCATCAGGTGATTGTCTGTTGGCATTGATGGATTCCGAGAAATCAAAACGGCAGCCAAAAAGGCTGCCGCGGCGTAGTATAAGCGTCTGATTATACGTGTTTAGGGGTGCTATACAAGCTTTTTCAGCGGATAAAGAAAGACAGGCCGGAGCCTGTCTTCCTGATAGTGCCAAAACCGCCTCTAGAAAGGCAGGCCGTGGCCCTGGCCGATCATGCCGAGCAGCATTGGGATCGACAGCAGGGTATTGGTGCGCGAAGCCATCAATGCGACGGTTTTGGCTTTTGCAATCTCATCTGCACTGTGCTCCTTGCCGTCCAGGCCAAGAATTTTCTTCTGGTTTGGCCAGATCAGCCCCCAGACATTGAACAACATGATGGTGCCCAGCCAGGCACCCATACCGATTACCGCGTAGCCGCTGGCAAAGGTAAATGCCGCGACAACACCGGAACCGTCGGCCGTGTGCATGGCTTCGAGCGCCAGCGCGCCAGTTATCCAGGTAGCCAATGCAGCCCAGCGGAACCAGAGCAGTGCACGGGGGGCCACATATTTGTTGATAGCGGCTGCACCCGGTCCGCCACTGTCCGCTTCAGACAATGCAGTTGCGACGGCTGGAACCTGAACGAAGTTGAAATAGTAGAGCAGGCCAATCCAAATGATGCCGACGAAGACATGGAACCAGACCCAGGTCGCCCAGGGATTAATCGCGCCTGAGGTGCCGAGTACGAAGATGATGACAATGGCCAGTGCGAGACCTGCGACCAGCGTGCCGGTAATGGATTTCAAAGGATTCATTGCGTTACCCCTAGATGTATTTTCATGGTTTTTGAATGGGCGCAAACGATAATGCAGGGGCATGTATAATGCAACAGCTAATTTTAGATATGCTGTATTTTTACCAGTAAAAACAATTAATTCCATATAATTAACGGTGTTATTCTCCCATGAATCCGGTCGAGCTGAGCATATTCGCGAACCGCATAGAGGCCATATGCGATGAAATGGGTGCTGCGCTGCAACGTGCCGCATTCTCACCCAATATTCGTGACCGGCTGGATTATTCCTGCGCTGTATTCGATACTCATGGCCAACTCTGTGCGCAGGCAGCACATATACCGGTTCATCTAGGTAGCATGGCCTTTGCGATGGGCGGTATCGTCGCAGGCTTCGACTGGCAGGATGGTGACATGGTCTTGCTCAATGATCCGTACATGGGTGGCACCCATCTGCCGGATGTCACGGTTATTGCCCCGGTTTTTGTCGACAGGAGAATCATAGGATTTGTTGCGAACCGTGCACATCACGCCGATATCGGTGCTGAAACCCCGGGCTCGATGCCGCTATCAACCCTCCTCGAGCAAGAAGGTCTGATCATCAAGCCCCAGAAACTGGTCGAGCGCTATCGCGTCAACGAACGCCGTCTGGATGAATTCATGGCATCGATGCGCAATCCGTCAGAATCCAAAGGTGATTTCAATGCTCAGATCGCGGCGAATCGCCGGGGACACCATCGCCTCCGCGAGCTGGTGCAGTTGATGGGGGCAAAACAGTACCTCGGCGCTGTTGGATCACTGAATAATTATGCTGAACAGCTCGCCGTGTCGAGTCTAAAAGCGATACCCGATGGCGACTACCGGTTCAGCGATGTGCTGGATGACGACGGCCTGGGACACACGGATATTGAAATACACGCGCACATCCAGGCAAGCGGCGGGTCATTGAAGATTGATTTCAACGGAACAAGCCAACAGGTTCGCGGCAACGTCAATTGTCCGATTTCGGTGACAGCCGCAGCCGTTTATTACGTTTTCCGCTGCCTGCTGCCGGCACAGGCGCCGGCCTGTGCCGGCAGTTTTCGCCCGATCGCGATTACGGCAGAAAGTGGCTGTTTGTTAAATGCAAATTACCCGGCCGCGGTCGCGGCAGGTAATGTCGAAACCAGCACGCGAATCGTCGATGTGGTGCTGGGCGCACTGGCACAGGCAATACCCGACAAGATACCCGCTGCAAGCCATGGCAGCATGAACAATCTGGCTATGGGATCGTACCGCGACGACGCAGGGCAAGCGTGGGATTATTATGAAACCATCGGGGGTGGAATGGGTGCGAGTTCTGTTGCTGATGGCATCGATGCGGTGCAGACGCATATGACCAATACCTTGAATACACCCATCGAATCACTGGAAATGGCGTTCCCTCTGCGTATCGGCCGTTACCAGATTCGACGAGGCTCGGGTGGCCGTGGACGGCACACAGGGGGTTCGGGCATCGTGCGCGAGTTCGAGTTTCTGCAGCCGGCTAATGCAACGCTACTCACAGAAAGAAGGTCGCACGCACCATGGGGGCTGCAAGGTGCCGACGATGGTATGCCCGGGCGTAATCGGTTGAACCAGAAGACAATGAAGGCCAAAGCGAATTTTGCAGTGAATGCCGGGGATCGATTGACCATCGAAACGGCCGGTGGCGGAGGCTGGGGTCATGCAGAGGACAGTGGTCAGTAACGGGTGCCAATGTATAATGGTATTCTTGCAACGCGGACTTTGCTATAACTTAGGCAGTTTTGAATAAAGATTTCAGACAGTTGAATAACTCACCCAAACAGTTTGCAGTCTTGATGGCCGGCCTTCTGCTGATAGCAGGGCAGCTGGCGTCGATAGTCCACGCGGCTGATCATCCCTTTCACGCGGATGAAGAGATCTGTGCATTTTTTGCCAGTCTGGAACACAACGATATTGACCACGCTGTGTCGCCGCAGGGCAATCACAGTCTGCTTTTTATCAATGAATTCAATGCCAGACTAACAGGCATCACACTTGCCAGGGCTTCCAGATCCCACCTGCCTCGGGCGCCACCACTGCACACATAACCAGGTGGTTCTCAGTGTATTCCGGCAGATTTCGAATCGCTGTGCGGAATCAGTATTTATGCCCAAACAAAGGTATGCTTCTAAATGAATATAACATTCGTGCGTACAGCCCTGGCCTGCGCCGCTATTCTTGATATCGCGGTAGCCAGAGGTGCAGCGGATAGTGATGCGTTGAACAAAAAGCTTGACGACTACGAGCAGCGCATTGAGTCGCTGGAGCGTAAAGATGCGGAGTCCAGTCGAGCAACAGGCGGGGCTGTTGACTACAGCCGCAGGAAAACGACGAACAATCTCTTTAATCCGGCGATCAGTGTGATCCTTGATGGCGTATACGCTAATTATAAAAATGAACCGGATGATTATCGTATTCCCGGTTTTGCTCTGGGGGGTGAAGCCGAACTGGCATCTGAAGGTTTTTCGCTCGGCCATTCCGAGATCGTGTTCAGCAATAATATCGATGACAAATTTTATGGCCAGTTCACCCTCGCAATAGCCGAACATGACAATGAACTCGAGGTTGAACTGGAAGAGGCATTTTTCGAAACGCTGGCGCTTGGTGGTGGCTTTTCGATTCGAGGTGGCCGTTTTTACTCCGCGCTCGGTTACCTCAATCAGATCCATGAACATGCCTGGGATTTCAAGGATGCACCGCTGGTGTACCGCGCGCTGTTCGGCAATCAGTATTTTGATGATGGCTTGCGTGTATCCGTGATCCTGCCGACCGCTGTGTTCCTCGAGATCGGCGCCGAAGCACTAACGGGGCGTAAGTTCCCTGCTGGAGGCGAGCAAGATGGTGTAGGAAGCTGGGTGGCTTATTCGAACATCGGAGGCGACATCGGTGTGAGCCACAGTTGGCAGGCGGGTCTGAGTTACTGGGCGGCTGACAAGATCGAACGTGAATACGGTGGTCATGGCCATGAAGGGGCAGTGGAAGTTCCGCAGTTTGCAGGCGATAGCCGGACCGTGGGTCTGAATGCCATTTACAAATGGGCGCCCGCAGGTAATTATCGTGAGCGCAATCTGAAACTGCAATTTGAATACTTCAATCGAGAAGATGAAGGTAATCTGACCCTGCTTAATAGCGACCCGCTGGAATCCAGTACGCTGGACAGCCAGCAGGACGGTTGGTATGCGCAGGCAATCTGGCAGTTTGCACGCAGCTGGCGCACGGGGCTTCGCTACGATAGGCTCGATAGCGATAACAAGGGTAGCGATACCGATGTGCTTGATGAAGCCGGGCTGCTCAGTTATGGCCATACGCCGGAGCGGGCCAGCGTGATGGCCGAATGGGTGCCCAGTGAATACAGTCGTATACGCCTGCAGTACAATCGTGATGATTCCTATCAGGTTTCGGATGATCAGGTCTATCTTCAGTATACATTCAGCATAGGATCGCACGGTGCGCATGCTTTTTAGACCAGGCTTGTTCGTTGGGCTCGTTACGCTGCTGTGCACGTACTCCGGCACGACGTGGGCAGCGCTGAGTGTATTTGCCTGCGAGCCGGAGTGGGCGGCACTGGTCGAAGAGCTCGGAGGTGACCGGCTTGAGATCTACAGCGCAACCACAGCCCAGCAGGATCCGCATCAGATTCAGGCGCGCCCGAGCCTGATCGCAAAAGCGCGCAAGGCAGACCTGCTGGTATGCACCGGTGCCGAGCTTGAGATCGGCTGGTTGCCATTGTTGCTTCGCAAGGCGGGTAATGCCCGCATTCAGGTCGGACAGGCCGGCCATTTCCTCGCCGCAGAATACACCGACATGCTGGAAGTGCCTGACAAGCTCGACCGGAGCCTGGGCGATATACACGCCAGTGGCAATCCACATGTGCATACGGATCCCCGCAATATTCTGCGCGTTGCCGATCCGCTGACTCAGCGCCTGAAAGCCGTCGATCCGGATCATGCGGACGACTATCAACAACGTTACCAGGCATTTAAGGCTAAGTGGCAGGATGCTATAGACGACTGGAGCCAACGCGCTGCTGTCGTCGAGGGGAAGAATATCGTCGTTCATCATGACTATTGGTCATATTTTACTCACTGGCTGGGTCTGAACAAGGTCGCGACACTCGAGCCCGTGGTCGGTGTGTCACCGTCGACCCGCCATCTTGCTCAAGTCAAGCAGTTGCTCGAAAAACAACCGGCTGTGATGATTGTCGATACCAGCTATATGAATGATCGTCCTGTGATGTGGCTCTCGGAGCAGACAGGTCTGCCAGTTGTTACTTTGCCGGCGACCGTCGATTATCACGGCGGCGAAACCCTGCTGCAGTGGTTTGAACGTCTTGTTGTCCGTATGCTGGAGCCCTTGAAATGAACGTAGAAGGACTCGATGCGAGCATCCTTGCGCCTGCGTTCTTCGCCGGCCTGATCGTTTTAATGACGCATATTCCACTCGGCCATGAAGTCCTCAGGCGGGGCATCATCTTCATCGATATTGCCGTGGCCCAGATTGCCGGACTTGGTGTCATCATTGCCTACACGCTCGGCTGGCAAGAACATGGTGTCGAGTCCCAGATTGCTGCAGTGACCAGTGCCTTGCTGGGTGCATGGATATTGAGCAGTCTCGAGAAAAAATACGGCAAACACCAGGAAGCACTCATTGGTACCAGTTTTATTCTCGCCTCAACCGGCGGCATCTTGCTGTTGGCGAACAACCCTCATGGTGGCGAGCACCTCAAGGAATTGCTGGTTGGGCAGATTTTATGGGTCGAGTGGAAGCAGCTGGTGCATGCGGCCATCGTTTCGCTATCGGTTTTATTCGTTTGGGCGCGATTCAGGTCGAAGATTGGCAGTCTGGGTTTTTACCTCCTGTTTGCGATTGCCATAACCGTGTCAGTGCAGCTGGTTGGTGTCTATCTGGTGTTTACCAGTCTGATCGTTCCCGCTTTAGCCACGATAGGATACTCGGCAAAGTCATGGCCTGGCCTGTCAGTGCTGATCGGTATCTGTGGTTACGCCAGCGGACTGATTCTGTCAGCGTTGCTGGACCTTCCCAGCGGTGCTGTCATAGTATGGACGATCGTGGTCTCGGCCTTGCTGATTAAGCTGGTTATACCATCAAAAGCCCGATGATCGCTGAATCAAAACGTTAATGAACATTTGTTGAATACAATTTGGAGCGGAAGCCGATGATAGATTTTGTAATGTGTAATAAGACGTTATATCCCTCGCCCCTCGCACTTCGTCCCTAGCGCCTGTTTCATCATGTGCGGCATATGCGGTGAAATACGTTTTGACAAGGTCTCCCCGGCGAGGGCCCGACTGCAGCGGATGATGGACCGTCTGGCAAGACGCGGACCAGACAGTGAAGGCTGCTATATTCATGACAATGCGGGTCTGGGCCATCGTCGCCTCGCTATTATTGATCTGTCTGACAAGGCCGCCCAGCCGATGCTTGATAAAGAGCGCGGCCTGTCTCTGGTGTTCAACGGCACTATTTATAACTATCCCGAACTTCGTCAGACACTGCTCGCCAGAGGGCACACATTCGTTTCCACGGGCGATACCGAAGTCATTCTCAAGGCTTATGCCGAATGGGGCGTCGACTGTTTGCAGCGACTGCATGGCATGTTCGCTTTTGCGATCAGGGACGAAAACAATGGCAGGCTGATACTCGCCCGTGATCGCGTCGGCATCAAGCCGCTGTATTACTCATGCAATGACAGCCGCTTGTTGTTTGCGTCAACCACTCAGGCATTGCTTGCAGCCGATGCTGGTATCGATACAGCCATCGATGCCTTTGCAATGCATAACCTGTTTTCATTGCACGCGGTCGTACCGGCGCCACGTACGATCCTGAAAGGTATACGCAAAGTACGCCCTGCCCATTATATGGTATTTGGTGATGACGGCAGCATAGACGAAAAGCGTTACTGGAAGTTGAAGGCGAAACGTCCGGGCAGTGTCATGGACGAGGATAACTGGATTGATGCCGTACATGTCTCGTTGAGGAAGTCGGTCGAACGCCGGCTTCAAATTGCCGATGTGCCGGTGGGTGTGCTGCTGTCTGGCGGCATAGACTCGAGTCTGCTTGTGGCATTGTTGAGTGAGGCGGGGGCAAAAGGGCTGAAAACCTTTTCGGTCGGCTTCGAAGACCAGCCGGAAGAAAAGGGCAACGAATTCGAATATTCAGACGCCGTCGCCCATCGATATTCAACCGAGCATCATCGATTTCTGGTGCCTAACTCACAGGTCCTGCCAAGATTGCCGGAAGCGTTCAGGCACATGACCGAGCCCATGTTTGCGCAGGACGCGGTAGCGTTTTATCTGCTCGCTGAAGTGGTATCAAAAGAGGTCAAAGTGGTGCAAAGCGGTCAGGGTGCGGACGAAGTATTCGGCGGTTATTTCTGGTATCCGCGCATGCAACATTCGATCACGCCGGGGATACGGCGATTCAGCGAACATTATTTCGATCGCGACCATGATGAATTCCTGGAAACTGTTGCAGATCGATTCCACGAAGAGGATGTCACCTCACAGTTAATCGAGGAACTGCTGAATGCCGTGGAGGCGGATGAGTATATTGACCGTGTGCTGGCAATGGATGTGACTACCTTGATTGTTGATGATCCAGTCAAGCGTGTTGATAACATGACCATGGCCTGGGGGCTGGAGGCGCGCGTGCCGTTCCTGGACCAGGAACTGATTGAGCTGGCTGCGATGATGCCACCCGAGCTCAAATTGGCCGGCGGTGGCAAGTATGCCCTCAAACGCCTCGCTCGTGGTCTGTTGCCAGACAGTGTGATCGATCGTAAAAAGGGGTATTTCCCGATGCCGTCATTGAAATATGTCCGTGGCGAGTTTCTTGCGTTCATGCGGGACATCCTGTTCTCTGATGGTGCAAGAAATCGTGGTTTGTATAAGCCGGCATACGTAGAAAAGCTGATGGCCGAGCCAGAGGCCCATCTGACACGCCTGCAAGGCAGCAAGCTGTGGCATCTGGCAGCGCTGGAACTTTGGCTGCAACAGAATGTTGATGAACGCAATGCATCGTGAAATGCGGGTTTGACTGTGTGTTTTAGTTAATTTGTTGATTGTATACAGGTTTTGGAAATCCCGATATTACCGCAAAGGCGCAGACAAGCTTGCAAGATTTCGTTGGAGCGACTTTAGTCGCGAACACCTGCAATTCGCGACTAACCCGGATGTTGCACGAAGGCGGGCATGCAATGTTAAGAATTAGGCGATATTTCAATAAGCTACGCTCGATTTGACGGGGTATTGCTCGGTTACAGTTTGTCCTATTCGTTTTTACGTGCAATATTTTGTGTGGAACAAAATATCGCGTCAGCCCCAAAGGGGTAAGTCTCATGGATGAGACGAACAACCTGGCGTCGCAGCTTGCACGTAAAATCCGACTCCTTCGTGCAACATCCGGGCTAAAATCGCTCCTACACGCAACCAGATTCTCTGCGGTTAAAATCCTTGTGGGTGAGCATTTTCGTATGTCCATGAATCGTTATTTACAAATCACTGAATCTCGATACCGGAAGATCAGTGGGTTTTTTGCTGATGATATAGCGAGTAAAATCGCCAGCACAAACTTGAAGTAAAGGGTGAAGCAAATGGCTGATGTAATGGAACGAATCGACGAGCACGTCAAAAACAATCCGGTAATCATTTTCATGAAGGGTACGCCCCAGTTGCCACAATGCGGCTTTTCCAGCCGCGCTGCAGAAATGCTTAAATCGTGTGGTAAAGAATTCGCCTATTTCAATGTGATTGCCGATATGGAAGTTTTTCAGAATCTGCCACGCTACGCTGACTGGCCAACATTCCCGCAACTCTATGTACACGGTGAGCTCATAGGTGGTCACGATATCATGCTGGAAATGTACGAAAAGGGTGAACTGAAGAAACTGATCGATGAGGCTGTTGAATAGATTCAGCATCTAACCCGCCAAAAAGAACCCGCCATTTGGCGGGTTTTTTATGAGGTACTTTTGGCCGCTGTGAAGCTGATACTAAGGCGTAACTTAGCCCGCATTTCTCACCAGGATCACAGGAGCAGGCGCAGGATTCGTGTTCGTAAGCGCCGCTCTGGAGCGAAAAGCGTAGCAATAGCTTGAGCGAAGCGGCCGTAGGGTGCGCCGTGCGCACCGAAACAGCCCAGCACACTGAGGATTAACGGTGCGCACAGCGCACCCTACGGTCTCATGCAAAAGAAGACCCGTCTGAACCATGATAGGCATGCTTGAATAACACACTGTATTTTTAATAATCCGAGCTTCACTCCAAAAAACCAATGCCTTACCAGTATTCCACGCCGCCTGGTGAGAAATGCGGGTTAGTACGCAATGCTGTTATTGCCCATACCGATGGCTTCATCAAGCTTGGCAGTTGCCTGCTTGACTATCTCTCTGGCCGATATAAGCTCTTCATCACCACGGTAGAATTTGACACCAATGGATACCGATACCTTGATATCGCGGTCAGAGGTTTTGAAGGGTCGTTGGTTGATACCCTCACGCAGTCTTTCAATGGCGGTGCGTTTATAGTGATCGATGTTGGTGTAGTGCATTAGCACGGCAAATTGATCGCCATCCAGTCTGGCGATAGCATCCATCGGCCTCACGGATCGTCTTAGTCGACGCTGCATCCCGATCAGTATTTCATTGGCTATGTCGAGTCCATCGTGCTCACGGATGTGTTTGAGCTGGTCGATTTCAAGAAGGGCGAGACAGACTCCTTCGTTGCGTGACGATGCTTGCAGCAAGTGGGACTTGAGTTGAGTATCCAGGAAACGTCGATTACCGGCACCGGTCAGCGGATCGATCATTGCGACTTCTTCAAGGTTTTTAATGGTCTCTTCCAGTTGCCTCGAGGTCTCCAGCATATCGTTTTGCATAATCGCAATGCGGGCAGCTGCATTGACGCGTGCGGCCAGTTCATGCGGGTTGGGTGGTTTGCGCAAATAGTCGTCAACACCATGCTCAAAGGCTTCCACCAGCAGATCGATGCCTTCATTCGCTGTAAACAGGATAATCGCGGTATACGTACCGGTCTCTTCATCTCGCTGGCGAATTCGGTCCGTGAGTTCGAGGCCGTCCATTTCCGGCATCATCCAGTCAGCGAGCACCACGTCGGCCGGCTGTTCCGCCAGCATGCCAAGCGCCTGGGTTGCGCTGTCCGCGAGTCGAACGCCCTCATAACCGGCTTTTTTCAGTGCCGTTTTAACGACGATTCTGCTGAATTGCAGATCATCGACAATGATGATGGATAAGTCGGTGTCTCTCATGATGTTGATGCAAACGCACCCCCGCTTTCCATGGATCTGTCAGGGGGCGATAATTGCAAGCTAACCGTGGCCATTTTTGTTGAATCCTGTACACACAATATAGACAATGAATGCCGGTTTGTTGGACCTGGACTGCCGCTCTCGCCCGGGCTAGATCCAGACCGGTCCGACATCATCACACCACCGGTTAACGATTGTACAGAACAGTTCGGCTGTTTTGGTAGCATCATACAGTGCCGAATGGGCCTTGTCGCTGTGCCAGCCTAAACCAGCTGCTTCTACTGCGCGTGACAGCACAGTCTGGCCATAAGCCAGGCCGGCGAGGCTTACCGTGTCGAATGTACTAAACGGATGAAAAGGATTGCGAGTGACCCTGTTTCGATCAGCGGCAGCATTGATGAAATTAAGGTCCATCATTGTGTTATGGCCGATCATGATCGCGCGGGTGCAGCCGTTTTGTTTCATTTCGGTGCTGACGAATTTGAAGAAGTCGCGTATCGCCTTGTCTTCGGGTTTTGCCATGCGAAAGGGATGAAACGGATCGATGCCATTTATCTCAAGTGACTTCGGATCCATATTGGCATTCGGAAAGGGCTCTACATGACAGGCGAACGTGTCATTGATTTCAAGATGACCTTGTTCATCGATTTTCAGTGTCAGTGCACCGATTTCGAGCAGGGCGTCCTTTTTTTCATTAAAGCCGCCGGTTTCGACATCAACAACGACGGGCAGAAAACCGCGGAAGCGTCTCGACATTAAATGGGAGTTGTTTTCATCAGTCATTGGCTGGCATCAGTTTCCAGGGGATAGTTTGACCTGCCATCAGCGGAACAACCGATTGATCTGCCATCGGGTAGCTGTCGGGGATAACGTGTTCTGACTTATGCAGTGTGATGGTGCCGCTGTTTCGTGGCAGGCCATAGAAATCCGGTCCATGGAAACTGGCAAAAGCTTCGAGTTTGTCCAGCGCATCAATCTTGTCAAATACGGTGGCATACAATTCGATGGCGGCATGCGCACTGAAGATACCGGCACAACCGCAGCCGGATTCTTTCCGATTTTTCGCATGGGGGGCACTGTCGGTGCCAAGAAAAAATTTCGGGTTGGCGGACGCGACCGCATTCAATAACGCTTGCCGGTGGTTTTCGCGTTTCAGGACCGGCAAGCAGTAATTGTGAGGCCGAATGCCGCCTTCAAACATCGCGTTACGGTTGTAGATTAAATGGTGGACCGTGACCGTTGCGCCTATGCGCGGCCCCGTACCGAGCACGAAATCAACGGCATCGGCTGTCGTGATGTGCTCGAACACGATCTTGAGTTCGGGAAAAGTGTCCATCAGGGGTGTCAGCACGCGGTCGATGAAGACTTTTTCCCGATCAAATACGTCAATACCCCTGTCGGTGACTTCGCCGTGCACCAGCAGTGGCAAACCGGCACGCTGCATTTCTTCCAGAGCGGGGTAACATCGTCGAATATCGGTTACGCCCTCATCTGAATTCGTCGTCGCACCGGCGGGGTATAATTTGACGCCTTTGATAAAACAGCTTTTATGCGCAGCCGTGATTTCTGCTGCAGTGGTATTGTCAGTCAGATACAGCGTCATCAGCGGCTCGAAATCACTACCTTCAACAGCGGCCAGGATCCTGTCAAGGTATGCAACGGCCTGCTTCACTGTGGTCACTGCCGGTACCAGATTTGGCATGACGATTGCGCGTTGGAACTGTTTTGCTGTGAATGGAGCTACACTATTGAGTATGTCACCATCGCGTAAATGCAGATGCCAGTCATCAGGTCGGGTGATAGTGATGCTTTCTGTCGTCATGATGGCCTGTATTATGTACCATGCGCTGTGTCGCATAAAGTAAAAGCAATAATTATGTTGATAATCTGCTCAGTTCGAGGTCATCGGTAATGTCTATCGTGTTGCGATTGCTGGCGATTATGCTGCTCAAGGCAGGCCCGCAGCATTTGCCCTATTCAGTGTCATTGCTGATTTCACTGACCCTCTTTTATCTGGCAAGTGGAGTGCTGGTGCTGGCTACCTCGATGAGTATCGGTCAGGCTGTAGCCAACCTGACGCTGGATATTGTGGTTTTGTTTGCTTTCAGTTATTTCTGCCTGTCATTGTTGCACTACAGGGCGCGACTTGTACAAATGGTAGCTGCGCTGACTGGAATAGGTGCTGTCTACCATTTGCTGGCATGGCCATTATTTATTCGGTTAAATAGTATGCAGACACAGCAACAAGACACTACAATCATTGGTTGGCTCATGTTGTTATTGGTTAGCTGGCAGGTTCTTGTGTTCGCGCATGTGTTTCGTCATGCCATGCAGATGAGTATGCTGCGCGCGTTGATACTGTCGTTTGGCTATCTGTTCCTGGCCATTGCTGCGGCTGAAATTATATTTCCGGGAAGTTAGGTTTATGCATATTCATATTCTAGGTATTTGTGGCACTTTCATGGGCGGCGTGGCACTGCTCGCGCGTCAGGCAGGGCACACCGTCAGCGGGTCGGATCAGAATGTCTATCCGCCGATGAGCACACAACTCGAGCTGCAAGGCATCGAACTGTGCGAGGGTTATGATCCCGGTGATATCACTGATCAGGTTGATCAGGTCGTCATCGGTAATGCGATGTCGCGCGGCAATCCGGTCGTCGAGCACGTGTTAAACAACAATCTGCCTTATACCTCGGGACCGCAATGGCTGGCAGAGAATGTACTGAGCAATCGTTGGGTGCTGGCGGTTGCTGGCACCCATGGCAAGACCACAACATCGAGTATGGTTGCCTGGATTATGGAATATGCCGGTCTCAATCCAGGTTTTTTAATTGGAGGTGTGCCAGCGAACTTTGGTCTGTCAGCCCGCTACGGTGACTATCCGTTTTTTGTGGTTGAAGCTGATGAGTATGATACCGCTTTTTTTGACAAGCGCTCCAAGTTTGTCCATTACCAGCCGCGCACCTGCATCTTGAATAATCTTGAATTCGATCACGCAGACATTTTCGATGATGTGGGTGCAATCAAAAAACAGTTCCACCATCTGGTGCGCACCGTGCCTGGCGAGGGCAAAATTATCGTCAATGGTGGGGACCCGAACCTGGAAGATGTGATAGAAATGGGTTGCTGGACGCCTGTGGAGAAGTTCTCTGTCGCGGGCGAGTACTGGTCCATTGGTCGTTGTGCAGATGATGGCAGTCAGTTTGAAGTTTGGGTTGATGGCAATACGGCTGGGCAGGTGACCTGGCATATGCATGGCGGGCATAACCGGCTGAATGCGCTGGCGGCCATTGCGGCTGCGCGTCATGCGGGTGTGCCGGTGGAACGGGCGTGCGAAGCTCTGGGCTGTTTCGAGGGTATCAAACGGCGTCTGGAAGTGCTCGGTGAAGTGGGTGGTGTGACCGTTTACGATGATTTTGCCCACCATCCAACCGCAATCATCGAAACGTTGTCAGCCGTAAAGGAGCTTTCCGGCAAGGGCCGCATACTGGCCGTGCTGGAACCGCGCTCAAACACGATGCGCATGGGTGTGCATAAAAAGCGGTTGCTGGATTCACTGCAGCAGGCCGATAGCATCTATCTTTACCAACCGGATAACATCGAATGGAATCTTGGCGATCTGGCCCGGCATTCTTCGGTATCAGCCCGTGTTTATGAGGATGTTGACGGCATTATTCGTGATGTTATCAAGCAGGCACAGCCGGGGGACCATGTCGTCATCATGAGTAACGGCGGTTTCAAGTCGATCCACAGCCGGATGCTGCAGGCACTGGAAAAACAGGCTGCCTAAGCATGTCTGCTGACGCTCAGCGAAAATTGATCATTGCGCTGGGTATGACCGGAGCCTCCGGTGTCCAGTACGGTTTTCGATTGCTGCAAAGTCTGCTGGCCGCTGATCATCGCGTTTATCTTATGGTGACCAAGGCCGCGCAAGTCGTGATTGGAATGGAGACGGAGGTAGCCTTACCGGGCCGCAGCGCCGAAATGCAGAAGTTTCTGCGTGAACAATACGGTGCGGGTGACGACCAGCTGCGCGTATATGGTGAAAATGAATGGACCGCACCGGTTGCCAGCGGCAGTAATGATGTCGATGCGATGGTCGTTTGTCCCTGTTCGATGGGGGCGCTATCTGCGATCGCCCAGGGTTCGAGCAACAACCTGCTGGAGCGTGCCGCCGATGTCATGCTCAAGGAACGCAAGAAACTGGTGCTGGTAACGCGCGAAACACCCTATTCGGACATTCATCTGGAAAACATGTTGAAATTATCGCGCATGGATGCAGTCATCCTTGGTGCTAATCCGGGTTTTTACAACCAGCCTGAATCTGTGGATGATATTATCGATTTTGTTGTGGCAAAAATACTGGATCAGCTGGGTGTTGGGCATAAGCTGCAACCACGCTGGGGAGAGTAAATAGTTTTAGTCCGCAGGCGGACTTAATCCATCACTAGCTCAAGAGAATCGTTAGATTGCTTCTTCTCGGGCCACAACGCGTCCCTGATCTTTGCTTCAACGAAATCCGCCAGGCGGGAGCCTTCCAGTGAGTCGGCTACGGTTATCCTGCGGCCATCACGCGTGTGGGCATCAATAGCGTAATAAACACGCATCGAGTAGCCGGTTTGCATTTGTGAGCCGATGCGCCGTTCGAGCTTGCTGATTTCTTCACGGGCTGCATTGCGCTGAAAACGAACACCAAAAATGGTGTGTACGATTCTGATACCCTGGCTCGAGACCGTGGTTGTCAGGGTGTTGCCCAGTACATAGAGTCCGATCAGGGTGCAGACGCCGCCCATACCACCAAAGGCTATGGGGAACACGATGTCACCTGATTGCTTGCCGACAACGTAACCGGCGATCGAACCGGGTGCCGGATCAAGAATGATTTCTGTGCGGCCAAACTTGCGCCAGGCGATCAAGCTGTAGACAAACAGTACCAGCGCGCCGATGCCAACCAGTGGAAACAGCAGAACCAGCAGGACGGCATAATTACCTTTGGCGATCTCATCGGGCACTGCAAGCACGCCGGGCAGACTGATTCCTATAAAGGCCACCCCAAACAACAGGCTGACCCAGATCAGGGTCTTAGCCCGCATATCTCACCCGGATCACGGGAGCAGGCGCAGGATTCGTGTTCGTAAGCGCCGCTCTGGAGCGAAAAGCGTAGCAATAGCTTGAGCGAAGCGGCCGTAGGGTGCGCCGTGCGCACCGAAACAGCCCAGCACACTGAGGATTAACGGTGCGCACAGCGCACCCTACGGTCTCATGCAAAAGAAGACCCGCCTGAACCATGATAGGCATGTATGAGTAACACACTGTATTTTTATCATCCGAGCTTCACTCCAAAAACCAATGCCTTACCAGTATCCCACGCCGCCTGGTGCGAAATGCGGGTTAGCCCCCGAACGCACCCGACCCTCCTTCCAGTCACCAATGTCTTGCCAGTTATTGACGGATTTTTCATTCATGAGATATTTATAGTAATAGTGGAGTAAAAAACAGTTATTTACCGCTGAGGCGCTGGGGTAAAACGAGAACGCAAACTTGCTAAGCTTTGATATTAAATAGAATGCCACGCATAATTTTTGATATTTATGAAGAACGAGCTATTCAAAATAACATATCCAGTCAGGGTTTTTCTCCGCGTCTCTGCGGTGACAGCACAATAAAAAACGGCCCGCGATGGGGCCGTTTTCCATTCAGGCTGTATAGCTCGTTCAGGCGCTGCTGACGTCCACCGCCTGCAGGCCCTTGTCGCCCTGGGCGATCGAAAATACAACACGCTGGCCCTCTCCCAGAGAACGATGGCCCTTGCCCTGGATCGAGCGGAAATGAACGAATATATCATCTCCATTTTCACGGGTGATAAAGCCAAAACCCTTGGCTGCATTGAACCATTTGACGGTCCCCACTTCTTGTCCAGTGCCGACTCTGGTGCTTGAGGTGCTTTTGCCACTCAGCTTGACTGCCAGTATGCAGGCAACACATATACTGAAAAATGTTGTTAGCCAGAGGGGGAGCATGTCGATGGAAAATAACGTGGATGCACTTTGACTAATGGTTGCAGTCTGGTCGCTTTGGATATGAACGCTGGCCAGGGAAGTGATGCCAGTAAAAATGATACTGATGATAAATATCTTGACGAATTGATTCGATGTAAGCATTTTATACCTCTATTTCTAACATTTATGGGATAGGTCCATTGCAACGTCCAGTCGTTGCAATAAACATGTCTGCAAGTACTGCAGATAAAACACAGACCTAATCATTATAGCCGAGAGAGGTTTTATCAAATAGTATGAAATTGTAAGCTTTTTTCAATGTTTGCCTTTGGCTAAGCTGGCCATGATCACTTCTATTGAAGTGCCACGTGGCAGTTGCAGGTGAAAACCCCTGGTTCTGAGGTTACTAATCACCGTGGGTGCGTCTTCCCTGGCGAGCTGTCTGTCAGCCGTGAGTTCCAGCTCCATGGCGAACTCTGTTATGCCCAGCGCACGCATAATATCAGCAGGTACGCTGGAAAAATCATCCCTCTCTAGCAGATAAATATACATATCTTCTTTTTTGGAGCATCGGTAAATAAAACAGTTCATTTAACAGGGAGTTATCGAGTGAGGTTAATGATGGGTAAACGTCCACAGTTTGTTGACTACAAAATTCCACAGCAGTACCACAGCCGTTGCGAATATCTGCACGAGCAGGTAATTGAAATCCGTATTTTCTATGCCAATGTACATAATCACGCCGTTAATACCAGCGCCGATAACGGCTACGATCAGAAACTTTGTCAACGCCTCGCGATGCCGCTTGTTACTCTGAAAGGTAAAATGGTAGTTGAGAATGTAATTGGTCACCGCGCCGACCACGAAACCAAAGCAGGAGGCAACGACCGGGTCGACTGCCCAGAGCTGTACCAGCACGATCAGAATGGTATAGTGTCCGAGTGTGCCGATAACACCGATTCCAGCAAAGCGCAGAAACTGGCCGATCGCGCCTCTGTGTTTTTGCATAATGCTTGTCGCCATGTTCGTTATGGATATATCTGCGGTTCAGCTACTCTTTTTCCGGCGGTCAGTCTCGAACTCGCTTGATCACTTGGCGCATATTCATTAACAAAGTAGAGTGGGCGGCGTTTGGTTTCATTGAATATTCTTCCAAGGTACTCGCCCAGTATTCCGATCGCAACCAGTTGTACCCCACCCAACATTAATATGATCACGATCAGTGATGGATAACCGGGTACCGGATTGCCATGAAACAGGGTATCGATGATCATGTAGATGCCGTAGGCGAAGGCGCCGGCAGCGGTTAGCAGCCCCAGATAGGTGGATATCTTTAAAGGTGCGATCGTGAAAGAAGTAATACCATCCAGAGCCAGATTCCACAACTTCAAGAAATTCCATTTGGTCTGGCCCGCGTGCCTGGAGTCGCGTTGGTACTGAACGGCTTTTTGCCTGTAACCGATCCATGCAAACAATCCTTTCATCAGTCGATGCTGTTCACCAAATGAATTCAATGCATTGACGGCGCGACGGCTGAGGATGCGAAAATCACCGGTATCCTCCGGGATGTCAATCTTGTTGACGCGCTTAATGATGCGGTAAAAGAAATGTGCAGCGGTTTTCTTTAAAAATGATTCGCCTTTGCGGTGAGTGCGTTGCGCGTAGACGACGTCATAACCGTTTTGCCATTCGCATATCAGTTCCGGTATTAATTCCGGCGGGTCCTGCAAGTCGGCATCGATAACGACAACGGCATCGCCGACAGCCTTGTGGAGGCCTGCAGTCAGGGCGATCTCCTTGCCGAAATTGCGGCTTAAATCGATCAGGGTAATGCTTTTATCGCTTTGTCGCAGCTCGTTGATCCGTCTCAGGGTGTTGTCCAGGCTACCATCATTGACATAGACAATCTCAAACTCAAAAGGCTGGGCAGAGATCACTTCGGTCATTTCCTGATGAAATTCAGGCAGAACGGTTTCTTCATTGAATACAGGTACGACGATTGAAATAAGCTGGGATTGATCCGATTTCAAGAAAATCATCCCATACTGTTCAATACACGCTTGGCAGCCTCGATGGTGCGGTCCAGATCGTCCATCATATGTGCACTAGAGATAAAGCCGGCCTCGTAAGCTGATGGCGCCATGTATACGCCCTGGTCCAGCATGCCATGGAAAAACTGTTTGAACTGTTCGATGTCGCACTGCGTTGCCTGCTCGAACCTGTTGACCTGCTGGTCACTGAAGAACAGGCCGAACATGCCACCGACGCGATTGCAGGTCATGGCGATGCCAGCAGCTTGCGCCTCTGCCAGAATGCCATTGGTGACGTATTCGACTTTATCGAACAGCGCATCGTGAAAACCGGGCCTTGATATCAATTCCAGCGTTTTCAGCCCTGCCGTCATCGCAATCGGGTTACCGGACAGCGTGCCGGCCTGATACACTGGACCCAGCGGCGCAATCTTTTCCATGATTTCGCGTTTGCCGCCAAAGGCGCCGACCGGCATGCCGCCGCCGATAACCTTGCCCAGCGTGGTCAGGTCCGGTTTGATGCCGTAATACGCCTGGGCGCCGCCAAGGGCGACACGGAAGCCGGTCATGACTTCATCGAAGATCAGCACGATGTCATGCTGCGTGCACAGTTCGCGCATGCCCTCAAGGTAACCATCCACCGGTGGAATGCAGTTCATGTTGCCGGCCACCGGCTCGATGATGACGCAGGCGACTTGATCGCCAATCTCGTTAACCGCCTTAGTAATGGCATCGAGATCGTTATAGGGCAGGGTTACGGTGTGTTCCGCCAGAGAGGCAGGCACGCCCGGTGAGCTCGGCGTACCCAGTGTCAGTGCACCCGAGCCGGCTTTGACCAGCAGGGAGTCGGCATGGCCGTGATAGCAGCCTTCAAACTTGATGATCTTGTCGCGCCCGGTGTAGCCGCGCGCCAGGCGGATCGCGCTCATCGTGGCCTCGGTACCGGAGCTGACCATGCGCACCAGTTCCATCGAGGGTACCAGCTCGCACACCTTGTCGGCCATTGTCGTCTCGATCTCGGTGGGGGCGCCGAAACTGAGGCCGTTATCGGCGGCGGCCTTGACCGCAGCGATGATTTCAGGATGCGCGTGGCCCAGGATCATCGGGCCCCAGGAGCCGACATAATCGATGTATTCCTTGCCCTCGGTGTCGTACATATAAGGACCAATGGCCTTCTGGATAAAAACCGGATCACCGCCTACGCCCTTGAATGCGCGTACCGGTGAATTGACCCCGCCGGGGATGTGATGTTGTGCGGCCTGAAACTGGTCTGACATCGTGCTTACTTCATTGTTGGTTATCGAAAAGAGGGATTCTACCCTAATTCACCCGCAGAGCCGATGCAGCGCCGAGATTCAGGGCGAAGCGCTGGCTCATCAGGTCCCGGCATGCGATTCCGGCAGATGAAATGAAGCACATAACCATTCAGTTGATGCGTGCAGTCATGATTTGGGTCATGATATCGTCATTTTTCACATATATGGTACAGTCTCTGGATTAGACCATCGGGCGGCTGAAGGGCATTACAGGGGGATGAATATGTACACGATCAATAAAGTAATCTTTGGCGCGTTGCTTGCTGCTGTAATTACGGCCTGCTCAGACGACAGCAGCCAGCCGATAACCGCGCCGTCAAAACCAGCAGGGCAAACAGCTGTCGTAGACACGCCCGTTGAAGCGGTAGCTGACAGCGGGGAATTCAAGGGCAAGATTGCGAAAAATTACGAGGATTCGCAGGAATGGTGGCCGGAAGAAGTTCGTCCCAAAGAAGGTGCACCCAACGTTGTCATTTTTTTGCTCGATGATGTCGGTTTTGCCCAGGTTGGCAGCTTCGGTGGCCTGATCGAAACCCCCAATATCGACCAGCTCGCCTCAAACGGCCTGCGCTACAACAACTTCCATACCACGGCATTGTGCTCACCTTCACGCGCCTCGCTGATGGCGGGTCGTAACCCGCATTCAATCGGTCTCGGTAGTCATGCCTTAACCGCGATGGGCTTCCCGGGCTACAACGCGATGATGCCGGCGTCTGCCAAGTCGGTCGCCAACTACCTGCAGGAGCACGGTTACGTCAACTATGCGCTGGGCAAGTGGGATCATACGCCGCTGTACGAGGTCTCCCAGGTCGGTCCGTTCGACCGCTGGCCCAGCGGTGAAGGTTTTGACCATGCCTATACCTTCATGGCAGCCGATGTGCACCAGTTCGTGCCGGTGATGTGGAATGACCACACGCCCGAGCCCTATCGCAAGTCCGTGCACCTGGACCAGGACCTGGCTGATCGCGCGATCGAGTGGATCACAGGGCACAAGTCCATCAAGCCCGATCTGCCCTTCATGATGCTGTGGGCGTCAGGCTCCATGCATTCACCCCACCATGCCCCCGATGATTACCTGGAAAAATACCGCGGCAAGTTTGACATGGGCTGGGACATGGCGCGCGAAATGATTCTGCAGAAGCAGAAAAATATTGGCATCGTGCCTGCAGAAACCATACTGACTCAGCGTATCGATGAAATACCAGCTTGGGATACGCTGCCGGACAACGAAAAGGAGCTGTACGCTCGCCAGATGGAAGTATTTGCGGCACAAATGGAATGGGTGGATTACCAGATAGGCCGCGTTGTCGCAGAACTGGAGCGAATCGGCGAGCTGGATAACACGCTGATCTTTGTCACCGCCGACAACGGTGCCAGTGGTGAAGGCGGTCTTGCCGGCACCTTCAATGAAACCTATGTGCTGAATGGCTTGCAGACACCGCTGGAAGCCAACCTGAGAAACCTTGAAGACTGGGGTCGGACGAATACCTACCCTCATTACCATGCTGGCTGGGCCATGGCTGGCAATACACCGTTCCGTTACTTCAAGCAAAGTGAGCACCGTGGTGGCCAGCACGACCATCTCGTGGTGCACTGGCCAAAAGGTATCAAGGCTAAAGGCGAAGTGCGAGATCAGTATCATCATATCAGCGATATTGCGCCGACGATTATGGAAGCCGCCGGTGTCGAAGTTCCTGATAGCTACCATGGCGTCAAGCAGCAGCCAATGGATGGTATATCGATGATGTATTCATTCGATAATGCGCAAGCTCCCAACAGGAAGCAGCGCCAGTACTACGAAATGTTCGGCAATCGTGCAATCTGGGTGGATGGCTGGAAAGCGGTCACCCTGCACGCCAAGCGCATGCCGTGGGAGCTGAATAAAGTGGTACCGTTCGAGAATGATGAGTGGGAGCTGTACCACGTTGAAAAGGATTTCTCTGAAAGCAATAACCTGGCACAGGATCATGCTGAAAAACTGGCGGAGCTGCAGGCCATCTTCGATGAAGAAGCCTGGAAGTACAATGTCTATCCCTTGTATGACGATATGATCAAGCGCATTAGTGCGCAGGAAAACCGCCTGTTCGGTGACAAGAAAGAGTTTGTCTATTTTGCGCCTGGCGCTATTCGCATCGCCGAGAAAGCATCGGCACCGGTGAAGAACCGTGCACACACCATTGCAACTACGATTGATCTTAAAGGTGATGAGGAGGGTGTCATCGTTGCGGTTGGTGGTATGACCGGTGGCTTCTCCATGTTCATCAAGAACAGGCAGCTGCACTATGATTACAACTACCTCGATGGTGTGCATTACAACCTGGTGTCACCGCCTTTGCCGCTTGGAAAAGTCGAGCTGAAGTTCAACTTCATCAAGACCAGGGAGTTTGGCGGTACTGGCGAGCTGTATCTGAACGGTATCAAGGTCCATGAAGTCGATATGCCGGCGATGCATATCAGTACTTACTCACTGGCGGAAACCTTCGATATCGGCCGTGACACCGGTACACAGGTTTCGAAAATGTATACCGATCCATTCCCGTTCAAGGGCGACCTGGACCGGGTGGTGGTGCGCTTAACAGAATAGGTATAGCATCACGCTAAGGCCGCATCAAAGAACAGTGAGAATATTATGAAAGTTATACGTAGTTGCTGGATTGTGTTAACAATTGTCTTGTTACAGGCATGTTCGGGAATACCCGTCAGCCAGGATTTCGAGCAGGGCTTTGACTTTGCCGGCCTGAAAACCTTCGCCTGGGATGCGAATGAAGAGAATCAATGGGGTCTGGCCGGCAGCAACGAGCTGGTCGACCGGCGCATCCGCAGCGCAATCGAGAACTCGTTCACGGCACGCCAGTTCAGCCAGGTCGATAGCGTGAAGGCGGATTTCCTGGTCCTGTATAACGTCGTGGTCGATCAGCGGATCAGCAGCAGCAATGTCAGCGGCGGTGTCTCCGTTGGGCGTTCGACCCGCGGACGCCACGGCGGTATCGGCATCAGCACCGGATCTCAGATACGCACCTACGAGCAGGGTACGCTGTTGATCGATGTGGTGGATACAGCCAGCGACAAGCTGGTGTGGCGCGGCGTCAGTTCCCAGGCGTTGCCGGATCTGTCGGACCCGCAGCGCCTGACCGATCACATCAATGCGACGGTAGTAGCCATCCTGGAACAGTTCCCGCCAGGGGGCAGACCCGAGGGCAATAGTGTTTACTAGGGTATAAGGATCAGTCTGCTCGAACTCTAATGCCGCTTACTAAAGCATAAGATGATTGGAGTAGCGTCATTGCGAGGAGCGACAGCGACGTGGCAATCTTGCTGTAGCGCGCGTTTCGGAAGATCACAAATTACGCTGCAATTCTGCCAAACAGCTTTACTCGTTGTTTTATATCTGACGTCCGTTGCTCCATCGGCCGGGACTGAATATGTCGGACGTGATGCCTGTTTCGAATGCCACGTTGAACAGGTGAAGCTGTGGCAGGGTTCGCACCATGATCTTGCGATGCAGCATGTCAGTGCTGACACCGTACTGGCTGATTTCAGCAATACAGAATTTGTTTCCGCGGGTATTGCCAGTCGGTTCTACAAAAACAACGATAAGTTCATGGTGCGCACCGATGGACCGGACGGCAAACTGCGTGATTATGAAGTCAAGTACACCTTTGGCGTTGCGCCGTTGCAGCAGTATCTGGTCGAGCTGGATAATGGGCGCCTGCAGGCACTGACCATCGCATGGGATACGCGTTCAAAATCAGAAGGTGGTCAGCGCTGGTTCCATCTCTATCCCGATGAAGAAATCACCTACAAAGATGAACTGCACTGGACGCGTACAAACTTTAACTGGAACAGCATGTGCGCCGAATGTCATTCGACAAATCTGAAGAAGAATTACAATAGTTCGGCAGATAGTTTCAAAACCAGCTGGTCTGAAATCGATGTATCCTGCGAGGCCTGTCACGGTCCTTCATCAAATCACATCAGCTGGGCAAAGAAAGAACCTGGTTGGGAATCATTTAATAACAATAAAGGCCTGAATGTTTTATTTGATGAGCGCAAGGATGTTCTCTGGAAGATAGATCCTGAAACAGGTAATGCACAACGTGGTTCTGAGCGAAATACAGAGAAAGAGATTCAGGTTTGTGCTCGATGCCATTCACGCCGCAGCGTGATCTCGTCAGATTATTCCCCGGGCAGACCGTTCATGGATCATTACATGCCGCGGCTGCTGGATGAGGGTATGTACTTTGCCGACGGCCAGATAGATGACGAAGTTTATGTGTACGGTTCCTTCCTGCAGAGCAAGATGTACCACGCCGGCGTAACCTGCAGCGACTGCCATGATCCGCACAGCCAGCAGTTAAGGCAAGCGGGCAACGGGGTTTGCCTGCAATGTCACGCGGCGGACAAATTCAATACCAAAAAACACCATTTTCACGAGATGGGGACGGAAGGTGCGTCATGTGCACAATGCCACATGCCGCCGCGCAACTACATGGTGGTCGACCCGCGGCACGACCACAGTTTCAGGATCCCACGACCGGATTTGTCTGTAAACCTCGGAACACCGAATGCCTGTAATCAGTGCCACACCGACAAAGATGCAGCCTGGGCGGCTGCGCAAGTTAAAAAGTGGTACGGAGAATCGCCAGTCGGTTACCAGCAGTTTGCCAATGCGCTCGATGCCGGGCGCAAAGGCGATACCAGCGCGGGACGGTTGCTCGCGGAGCAGATTAACAAGATGGATGTGCCGGATATCGCACGCGCCTCGGCCATCAGCCTTTTTCCACCTTACCTGGATCAGTCAACTTTGGGCATCATACAAAAAGGCCTTGAAGACGACGATGCCAAGGTGCGTCTGGCGAGTATCGGTGCGCTCGAGGGCCTGCAGCCGGCTATGCTGGTACAGCTGGTGTTCCCGTTACTCGATGACCCGGTCAGGTCAGTACGCATCGAGGCGGCAAGGGTGCTCGCACCGGTACCGGTTGGCGAGTTGCAGGGTGAACAGCTGTCGATCTACCGTAAGGCTGCTGACGAATATGTCGAATCGCAAACCGTTAATGCAGAACGCCCCGAGGCACAGTTAAATCTCGCTAACTACTATGTTGCCAGGAGGGAGGAAAAAATGGCAGAAGCTGCGCTCAAAAAAGCGATCGAGCTGGAAGATGTTTTTGTGCCGGCTTACATCAACCTGGCCGATGTTTATCGCATGCAGGGTAAAGACGCTGACGCGTATGGGGTGCTATCAAAAGCGAGGCAGCTGGCGCTGGACAACGCGGACGTGCGCCATGCGCTTGGGCTTGCTTTGGTTAGACAGAATAAAACGGAACAGGCAGTTGCAGAACTGGAGGCTGCTGCCAGGCTGGCGAAAGATAATGTGCGTTACACATATGTATACGCTGTTGCCTTGAATTCAACCGGCAAGCCGCTTGAGGCCATCGAACAGTTGCAGATCGCACATGAACGTTTTCCGCAGAACATCGACGTGTTGCAGGCGCTGGTTTCGTTTAACAGGGATGCCGGTAACGCGTTTACCGCTGAGCGCTATATGAAAAAGCTGGAGAACCTGAGGTAGAACGTCTCAGGTCAATTCGCGGCTGAAGCCGCTCCTTGCTAAAAAACCTGCTGGAATGACGGATAGGTAATTGATCGCCAGCCTGTATCGAATAAGTATTGAAAATATATAACTAATAATGAGAATCCTGCGTATGTTCACTACAAAATTTCGCGGTTTGACCGGTCTTTACAGAACGCGTCGTTCGGTAGCGGCTGAGCTGTCCTATCACTGGTAATGGGTCGCATGTTTTTTCCGTCGTCGTTCATTGATAGTGCCCGTGAAAATAGGCTGTTGTTTAATTTATCAGTCCTGATCACGGTAGGCCTGTCAGTTGGTGGATGTGCAACGGCTTATAAGCAGGCACAGGATGAACCTGTGCCTGACTCTGTTGATGTACAAATATTCTTCGCCACTGACCGAGGTGTTGAAGACGCGTCTGACCCCGCTAAATACTTTGGAGGCAGCAGGGGTGAAATGACATACGGTATTGGCACGGTCGCGATAAAGACAAAAAAAAGTATGACAGGTCATTCCACCCCCAGTGTTTGGGATAGATCGGATTTCAACGCCAGCAAAAGCACAGAGCTGGTGGATGTGGACGTAATGACACTCGAGGAGTTGCTGAGAACAATTACCGTACGCACCAACACATCTTCCGATAAATCAGCCATAGTATACACGCACGGCTATGCGCGTAAATTTGAGCAGGCTGCAGGTGTTTTAGCCAGTGTGGTCTATAAAATAAATTTTCAGGGTATTCCGGTCTTGTATAGCTGGCCTTCGAAAGGCTCTGCTACCGCTTATGCCGGTGATCTAAATGATGTTGAATGGACTGTACCGCATTTTCGTGATTTTTTGAAACAGTTGGCAAAGCAACATGACCTGGATACGATTCATCTGGCGGCCCACAGCCTTGGAAACCGGGCATTTCTTAGAGCGTTGATACAGCTGCTCGATGAGACTGAGCTAACCACCGATTGGAAATTCGGTGAAATAATCTTGATGGCGCCTGATGTCGATCGCGATATTTTCGAGCGTGATTTCGCACCTGTACTTGCTCAGACGCCTTCTCGAGTCACGCTGTATGTTTCATCGGTCGATATTCCGCTGCGTATATCACGATCAGTCAATCTCTATTCTCGTGTCGGAGATGCAAGCGATCAGCCGTTTATTTATCCCGGCTTTGATACTATCGATGCAAGTGATGTTGCCGGTGTTACCAGCGGTCACTCCTACTACCGGGAAACACCTGAAGTATTGGAAGATCTGTATTATCTGATCATCGAGCGTCTTGGTGCTGATGATCGTCCAACACTCGATCCAGTCTACACGGAGCACGGCCGCTACTGGAAAATAAAAAACTGACTAGCCCGCATTTCTCACCAGGATCACGGGAGCAGGCGCAGGATTCGTATTCGTAAGCGCCGCTCTGGAGCGAAAAGCGTAGCAATAGCTTGGGCGAAGCAGCCGTAGGGTGCGCCGTGCGCACCGAAACAGCCCAGCACACTGAGGATTCACGGTGCGCACGGCGCGCCCAACAGTGATGATTTCACTATTCCAGCAATGTGATAGTGATTTTGACTGCATCGGCAGTGTCAGGCCTTGTTGAGAACAAATGGCAGTATTGTCGGATCAAATCGAGACATTTGTAAGTTAATCGCCTCGACTTTTTGCGTTCTTTGCGGACGCTTTAACCTATCATCACTGTACTGGCGAAACGATGATTTTGCCCTTGTCCCACAGGTAGGCGTGATCAGCATCGTTCAGCTTGTTGTAACGCATGATCGCGTGCAGGCTTTTGACATAGTCGACGCCGCGTTCTGAATATTTGTCCAGTGCCTTCGCCAGATCCCAGCCGGTCGGCTCTTTGCTTTGCTGGCGGAATACAGCACGTTTTTGGCGCATGCGCTGATAGGCGCGGTGCGTGTTCAGGTTGAGCATGTAGGCTTCGATCGAGGCCTGGGGTGACTCGAAGGCGGCGATACCGTAGTTGCCAAGTTCTGCACGTTGCTCTTCGGGTTTAATGCCTTTACCGCTGAAGTCCCATTGTCCGAATAGCGAATTGCCCTTGATGGCGAAACGTGATGTGCCCCAGCCGCTCTCTTCCGCGGCCTGCGCCAGCGCCAGTGAGGGTGGCACAATATCGACACGCTTCTTGAGTTCGATCAGAGCCGCATTGTCCAGTTTATCGGATTCCTGTTTGACCACCTTATATTTCACGGCCAGCGCAGCGAGCCACTCGTTATTCTCAATGTCCTTGCTATTGACTGCATCCAGCAGGTGTTCCCTTTCACTCATAATTTTTTCGTTGGCCTGCAATATACCCGAGCCGGTAAGTCGGAAGAATATATTTTTCTTGTCGCCAACAGGAATGGTCTGGGTGACTTTCTGCCAGCGTTGAGGAATATGGGTGAGTTCGATGCGAGGAATTTCACGGATACCGGCCTGCCATTGCTCGGCCGTATAGCCAATTTTATCGAACAGCTGCAGAACATCGCTGTAGTTCTGTGATTCAACTTTGCGGACTATCGAGGTATCGCTGTAGGCGGGTTGCAACCCGTACAGGGCTGTGAGTGCAATATAAAGAAGACGTTTGGCTGGCAGTTTCATTTTTTTTATTGGTCCGTTATTACTATTTTCTTATTTGATTAAATCGGCCACGTGCTTTTCCAGTTGCCGTACCTGCTTGCGCAGGTCTACCAGTTTATGCGCAACCGCTGCATTTCTGAAGTAGTCTTTGACCGGCTGTATCGGTGTGCCGGCATAGACGCCGGGCTCGTCGATATTATTGATCACGCCAGCGCGTTGTACCAGGGTGACGTCGTCAGTGACCTTTACATGATCGGTGATGGCACATTGTCCGCTGACGATCACCCGTTTACCGAGCGAGCTGGATCCTGCGACACCGGTTTGTGCAACGATGATACAGTCCTCGCCGATGTCGGCATTATGGGCAACATGGCACAGGGCGTCGAACTTGCTGCCTGCACCGATATGCGTTTCTCCCCAGGTCGCTCGATCGACATTACACTGTGAACCCATCAGTACATCATCCTCGATCACAACCTTGCCGGTTTGCGGGATGCGGTGGCTTCGGCCTTTTTCGTCCTGGGCAAACCCGAAACCTTCCATGCCGATCACGCAGCCGGACTTTAGGATAACACGATTGCCCAGTTCGCAGGCGTATGAAACGACGACGTTGGGGTGCAGGATGCAGTCTTCGCCGATAATGGCATCCTGCTCCACCACGGTATTAGCCTTGATGATGCTGCCACGACCAACTTGGACATTGCGGCTGATCACAACCCCCGGGCCAATCATGACCTCTTCGGCGATACGTGCCGATTCATGAATCGTTGCTGAAGGATGAATTGCAGGCCAGCCGCTATCGCGGTGATCATGATCATCATACGCCTGGCGAACCAGTGCCTGCGCCAGCCGCACGTTGTTACTGGTCAGGATTGCGCTGGATGTTAATACTGAAAAACCTTCTGCCAGGTTTGCAGGTGCGACGATGGCCGCAGGTTTTGCGGCGATGAGCTGCTCGGTGAAATCAGCGCTGTCGACGAATATCAGCGAGGACGTGCCGCATCTCTCGACTGGATCGATACGGGTGATGTCGACATCGGGGCCTGTGATCGCATCGATGATGCCTTGTGCATGAAATGTCTCAAATATCTGGCTTGCCTTGATGTTCATTTCGGTCCATGGTGCTAGTGGCGTCGTAGGCGAATTGTACCAGTATTACTCGAACAGTCCCGCTATGTACTCGGCTGTGACGCCAATATCCGCGGTACAGAACAGACCACTGATCAGCGCAGTCATGTCAGCACCGGCATCGACTACACAGGCCGCGTTGGTTCTGTCTATGCCGCCGATGGCGCATATCGGAATCTTGAGTTGTGATTTTGCGTCGGTAATCAGTGTACAGTTCGCCGACCGTGCAGCCGGTTTCGTCGGTGAACTGAATATGGCACCAAAGGCAACATAATCTGCACCGGCCACTTCGGCAGCCTTTGCGCGTTGCAGCTGGTTGTAGCAGGAAATGCCGATGATGGCATCCTCGCCGAGCGTGGATCTGGCCTGTTCGATCGAAGCATCGTCCTCACCCAGGTGCACACCATCGGCTGCTACCGCTTTAGCCAGTTTTATATCGTCATTAATGATCAGTATTGCGGCATAATCGCTGCATAAGACGCGCAGCAAGCTCGCCTGCTGCAGCCGTTTGGCCTGATCAGTGGATTTGTCGCGATACTGGATAATTGAAGTGCCGCCGCGCAGTGCCTGCTCGATGGTTTCAGTAAAAGTCGATTCGGGGATCAGCTGTTCATCGGTGATCGCATACAGACCACGCAGCCTGCTGCGGGTCACGAGTTGTCTTGCTTGGCCCAGAAAAAACGGTCTGGATGGTACTGGCCCATGCCGATGCGTTTGCCATGAACCAGGGTTTTGTAGGTGTAGTCGAGCGCCTGGTGAACGGCATTCTCGATTTCAGATTCCATGGTCATCATCGCAGCCAGGCTGGAGGCAAGCGTACAGCCCGAGCCATGGTACTTGTGAGGTAGGCGCTCATAACTAAAGCGTTTGAGCTCACGGTGATTACTGTACAGGGTATGGATCACGTCCGATGTTTTGCCATGGGTGCCGGTCAGCAACACGTACTGGCAACTGGTTTCCAGTAATGCGACCGCGGCAGCGGTCGGGGTATCCGAGCCGGGTGCCAGGGCATGCACTTCAAATATATTCGGGGTCAGTATCGTGGTCAGTGGCAGTAACAGGCTGCGTGCACTATCAACCAGATCCGGTGTACTCAATGCCCCATCTTTTTCGGTGCTGAAAACCGGATCATACACAACCTTGATGTTCGGGTAATCAACCAGAATGGAGTGAATGGCCTCGGCAATTTCTGTACTGCCGACCATGCCGATTTTAATGACACTCACTGGCATGTCTTCCAGAACCGCGCGAGCCTGTTCAATGATCAGATCGGGCGGCATTGGTGCGAAGGACATGACATCCTGTGTATCCTGCACGGTTGCAGCCGTAATGATGGGTGCACACAACGCGCCCTGGCTGCTGATGGCTTCGATATCGGCAAGAATGCCGGCACCGCCCGACGGATCGAGTCCGGAAAAACAGAGTACTACAGCTGGTTTGGTTTCAGTCACGGGCTACAGTTTATTCCTGAATGGCGGTATGGCAAGTATCTTTTTCGGCCTGTTTTTATGTTCGCTGCGAGCTGCTCTGTTGGCACGGAAACAGATTTTCCGGCATTCCTGTGGTTTTATTGATTATTTTGGTGTGTACAATAACGCATCTTTGAACCAATGGGAAATACAAATGGCGTATAAAAAATGGGTCTGCATTGTTTGCGGTTATGTTTATGACGAGGAAGCAGGCGACCCCGATCACGATATCGCACCGGGCACAGCCTGGGAGGATGTGCCTGACGACTGGGAATGCCCGGAGTGCGGTGCTGCCAAGTCCGACTTTGAAATGGAACAGGTAGCCTGACCCGTATTTCTCAATGA
The DNA here is from genome assembly GCA_942492025.1 of uncultured Gammaproteobacteria bacterium. Taxonomy (GTDB): domain Bacteria; phylum Pseudomonadota; class Gammaproteobacteria; order SZUA-229; family SZUA-229; genus JABDQW01. The sequence goes on from CALODJ010000006.1 coordinate 299,961, forward strand.
CTTCACATGGCATTCTGAAAGCGGCATTCCTCGATTTTGATTCGGTCGGTCGGGATGACCTGGATACGACGATGCTGGAGGCTGCGGCAGATCACTGGCAATGGTATGGCCTGGTCAAGGCTGATGAGCTGGATGAGGTGCTCGCCAATGTCGATGTGATTGTCAGTAACAAAGTCGTGCTGACTGATCAGCACCTGTCGAACGCGAAATGTTTGAAGCTGGTATGCATTGCTGCCACAGGCACCAATAACATCGATCTCGCCTCGGCTGTCAGAAACAACATTGCTGTATCTAACGTGCACGGCTATGCCACAGCTTCTGTCGTGCAGCATATGTTTACCTTGTTGTTGGCGTTGACCACGCGCTTCAGTCAATACACGGCTGCGGTCAAGCGTGGTGAATGGAGCAAAAGTCGATTCTTCTGTTTGCTGGATTACCCGGTCAGAGAGCTCGCTGGAAAGACGATGGGTATTGTCGGCTACGGTAATCTTGGCAAAGCAGTGGCTACGGTTGCCGAGGCTTTTGGCATGAAAGTGCTGCTGGCGAAGCGCAACGAACAGGATCAGCGGCCGGGGCGCACGCCATTAAACGAGCTATTGTCGCAGGTGGATGTATTGTCATTGCATTGTCCCCTGACAGCAGAAACCCGGCACCTGATTGGTGCGCAAGAACTGGCATTGATGAAAAACGATGCCGTACTCATCAATACGGCCCGCGGTGGCCTTGTCAACGAGACGGCTTTGCTGGATGCATTGCGGGAACAGCAGATCGGCGGGGCAGGGCTAGATGTGTTGCAACAGGAGCCTCCGCCGGCAGATGATCCATTATTGAGCGCGTGCCTGCCAAATCTGATCATCACACCGCACAGCGCATGGATCAGCCGGGAATCACGCCAGCGCCTGATCAACGAAATCGCATTGAATGTCGAGGCGTTCAAACAAGGGCAGGTCAGGAACCAGGTAATGTAAGGAATTTTTTGCCGCAGAGGCACGGAGACGCAGAGGTAATATTTTTTGTACAAGGAGCGGCTTTAGCCCGCATTTCTCACCAGGATCACGGGAGCAGGCGCAGGATTCGTGTTCGTAAGCGCCACTCTGGAGCGAAAAGCGTAGCAATAGCTACGGTTTGAGTGAAGAGCAAGCTTACGGACACGAAGACTAGCCTGAACCGTGATAGGCATGCTTGAATAACACACTGTTTTTTTGATCATCCGAGTTTCACTCCACAAAACCAATGCCTTACCAGTATTCCACGCCGCCTGGTGAGAAATGCGGGTTAGCCGCGAATTGTTCGCGATAATGTGCTCGGTATTCGCGGCTAAAGCCGCTCCTTGTATCTACAGGATCGCATATACTTTGTAGCCACGATCAGGTTACCAAAAAGTCACCTCTGCGCCTCTGCGGTTAATACTGCTATTCCCCCATCACCGTTACTGTAACCCTGCGCTGATGCGGATGCGTGCGGTGTTCCCATAAATAGATGCCCTGCCAGGTTCCTAGCGTATCTCTGCCATGATCCACTGGAATGGATAATGAACTTTGTGTCAGTACCGTGCGAACGTGCGCCGGCATATCATCCGGACCTTCGTCGGTGTGCTGAAACATGCTGTCGCCATCGGGTACGATTTTCTTCATGAATCTTTCCAGATCGGTGCGTACTGTCGGGTCTGCGTTTTCGCACAGGATTAATGATGCACTGGTGTGGTGAATGAATACCTGGCAGATGCCCTGGCTGATACCGGAACTTCGGATGACATCAGCGATTTCCCGGCTGATATCCATGGTGCCGCGGCCGCGGGTGGGGAAGCGGAGCTGTTGCTGGTGAACCATAATAATGAACCGAATTTATAGTCTGCTGTTTTAAACCCAAGACGTTACAGACAGGAGTCGTAAGTCTCGGCCAGATTGCGCATGATTTCAAACCAGGCGTTTTCGCCGGCGTGCAGACGCAGGCCGATGGCATCAAGTTCCAGTGCTGTGACATCGAAACCGGCGGTCAAGGTGTCGACCAGGGCCGGACGGCCTGGTGCCTCATAGAACAGGCAGTGAAGTTGTTGGTCGCGTATGGTATTACGTAGTTCACGCACGTATCTGGCGCTGGGACTGATTTCATCACCGCTGCTGACGAAGCCGGCATGGTTCAGACCGTAGGACTTTTCGAAATACTGGTAGGCATCGTGGTAGCTCAGAAAAGCGGCATTTTTACCCGAGAGTATTCGGCGGATCCGATCATCGGTGTCGCTGATGCGCGAGTGCAGTCGTAGTCTGTTGCGTTCGAAGCTGCCAGCATTTTTCTTGTCAAGTTCGATGAGTTTATCGGCGATGACGTCGACCATAACATGCGCATTTTTCGCTGACAGCCAGACGTGCGGATCAATACGCGATGCTGACGCTGAGTGGTCATGACTGTGTCTGGCGGGTAAATGCACCAGTCCTGGTGACGCGATCAACGCAACAGCACGTGCGGGCGCGTCAAGGCTTTCGAGTATGCGCGGCATAAATGTTTCGAGCTCGGGCCCTACCCAGAAGATCAGCTCTGCCTCAGCCAGTGTTCGGCGTTCCGACGGGCGCAGGCTGTAATGATGCGGTGATGCACTGCCGCTCATGATCAACGCGGGTTCGCCCACACCCTTCATGACGCCGCTGACCAGTGAATGTATCGGTTTTACGGTAACAGCCACTCTGGCTGCATCAGCGCCTATCAGACCCGGCATCGTCAGGTTAAAGAAAACGAATAGGATAAGGTAACGGATCATGGCGGTATCAATGAAACAATTTTGTTATGTTATAATATAACATCAATTTCAAGGGTATCACGATACTAACCTGCAACGACCATGATCGAACCTTGTTCACACTCAGAAGCTGCCAGTTGTACGCTGCCGTCTTCCAGGCAGGTGGGCATACTTCTCGATCAGGCCGAAAATCTGTGCGACCGGCGCAACCTGCGTTTTACCAAACTGCGTAAACAGGTGCTCGAGCTTGTCTGTCGAGCAGAACAACCCGTGGGTGCTTATCAGCTGCTGGACGAATTGCGTGATTCGGGTCGCTCGGCGGCGCCACCCACGGTTTATCGCGCACTGGATTTTCTGCTCGAGCAGGGGCTGATCCACCGGCTCGCCACCAATAATACCTATCTCGCCTGCGCCCATCCATTGCACCCGCATGCCGCTGTCTTTCTGGTCTGCAGTCGCTGCGGGCATACCCAGGAAGTCCACACCGGTGGTGTGATCGCCGAGCTCGAACACCAGGCTGAGCCGTTCAATTTTGAGATCAGTCACGCCTCGGTTGAGGTAACCGGCCTGTGTGCTCAGTGCAGGAAAACCGGATGAATACCCGTGCCGGTACGGACATATTGATATCCGCGAGCAAGCTGGGCTATTGCGTTAAGGGCCAGCAGATTCTGCAGGCGGTGGACATCCAGTTGCACAAGGGAGAGCTGCTGACACTGATCGGGCCCAACGGTGCGGGCAAGACCAGTCTGGTGCGCATTCTGCTGGGACTGAAAAAAGCCAGTAGCGGCGATGTCTATACCAGCCCCGGTGTACAGATCGGTTACGTGCCGCAGAAACTGCATATCGATCCGGTACTGCCATTGCGTGTACGCGACTTTCTGTTGACTGCCGGGCGTTTTACACAGGAACAGCTGCTTGACGCTCTGCAGGAAGTGCAGATTACACACCTGTTCGAATCGTCTGTGCACACGCTGTCCGGTGGTGAGTTTCAGCGCGTGCTGCTGGCGCGGGCATTGCTGCGCCAGCCGGATGTGCTGGTGCTGGATGAGCCAGCCACGGGTGTAGACATTATCGGTCAGCAGGCGCTGTATCAGACGATCAAAACTATTCGCGACCGCCGTGGCTGCGGCGTATTGATGGTGTCACATGATCTGCACCTGGTTATGGCGGCAACTGACCAGGTCGTGTGTTTGAATACGCATGTCTGCTGCACCGGTCACCCCGACGATGTCAGTGCGCACCCGGAATACCTGAAAATCTTCGGTCAGGCGATGGAGGGGCTGGCGCCGTATTCACACCATCACGACCACTCACACGATGTGCACGGCAATGTTGTGCCGCTGAAGCAGGGGGCAAATCAGCGCGATGGATGATTTCATCATCAACGCGCTGCTGGCCGGTGTTGCGTTGGCCCTGGTGGCCGGGCCGCTCGGCTGCGTTGTGGTATGGCGACGCATGGCGTACTTTGGCGATACTCTGGCGCATTCGGCCTTGCTCGGCGTGGCTCTGGCAGTGTCTGCCGATCTGGTGCCCATACTGGGCGTGGTGTTCATCGGCGTTTTACTGGCTGCGCTGCTGTTCTGGCTGGAACAGCGCAGAGAACTGTCTTCGGATACCTTGCTGGGCATACTGTCTCACAGTGCGCTTGCACTTGGTCTGATAGTATTCTCACTCATCCAGGCTCGCGTACCTGGTATCGATTTAATGGCCTACCTGTTCGGCGATATTCTGGCAGTGAACATGGCCGAAATTATCTGGATGTTTGCCGGGACGGTATTCATACTGACCGTGTTTACTGGCTTGTGGCGGGCGTTGATCACCATATCCGTGAACGAGGATATGGCGCGCACCGATGGTATCAATGTGTCGTTGGTGCGCTTTGTGTTCATGCTGCTACTGGCCATAGTTATTGCTGCGGCGATCAAGGTGGTCGGCATACTGCTGATCACTGCGCTGTTGATTATTCCTGCAGCGAGCGCGCGCGGTTTTTCGAGTACACCGCGGCAGATGGCGCTGCTGTCGGCCCTGCTCGCGGTGCTAGCTGTCGTGCTGGGCCTGGCTGCATCCGTGTATCAGGATATCCCGGCGGGCCCTGCTATCGTTGTTGCTGCAGCGCTGGGCTTTTTTCTGACACGGATACCGGGTGTGAGATATTAGCCCGCATTTCTCAACAGGATCACGGGAGCCGGTGCAGGAGTAAGCCTCGCTGTGGAGCGAAAAGCGTAGCAACAGCTTGGGCGAAGCGACCGTAGGGTGCGCCGTGCGCACCGAAACAGCCCAGCACATTGAAGATTCACGGTGCGCACAGCGCACCCTACGATCTCATGCAAACGAAGACCGGCCTGAACCGTGATAGGTATGCTTGAATAACACACTGTACTATTGATCATCTGGCTAGTCTCCAAAGGATTAATGCTTTATCAGTATCCAACGCCGACTGGTGAGAAATGCGGGCTAGTATTGAAACATGATTTGCGTTAATGGCGTTATTCGCGGCTAAACGCGTTTGTAGCTTTGTTTTGCGGCTAAATATGACTTGATTCAGGCAGCGCTTCCGTTTTTGTGGAATAGTCGGGTGTGCTTTCAACGAACCGGCGTACCTCGGTCTCGGCATAACTGGCCAGTTCATCGCGACTTTTGTTTTCTGCGCTAACGGCTTCTGCAAAATATACTTCCACCTCCAGCTGTTTTGCGCTGATTAATCGTTTGGCCGCTTCAGTGAAATGCTTATGGTCGGTAGCCAGTACGGCTGGATGCACCTTGTTGCCTTCAGGGCAGGGATAACGTATCGCAACCGGTTGTACATGGCTGCCGCTGTCAACCGCACTCTGCAGTAGCCGACTGTGGAATTTTCTTACGTTACCATCGGTGATAGTGCCTTCGGCAAATAGCAAGACGTTGTGTTTTGATGCCAGCGCTTCGGCCATTGCTCTGTTGGCATTGTTGGCGGCCTGTTTGCCACCACGTTCGATATAGAGGGTTCCGGCGCGTGTGGCCAGCCAGCCCAGCAATGGCCAGCTTTTTACCTCTGCCTTGGAGAGAAAACGCACCGGCACAATAGAGCCCAGTGCTGTGATATCAAACGGTGAGATGTGATTGCTGACAAACAAAGTAGTGTGTTGCCGTGGTGTGCCGTACACGCGCACTTTGACATCGATGCTATTCGCTATATTACGGTGCCACCAGCGCGTGACATGGCTCTGCAGCCCGGTGGGTGGCAAGGTTCCACGTTGGAACAGCGCGGTAAAAATGCTGCCCGTGGAGATCACGAAGCTGAGTAGCAGCAGTCGATAACCAATTCTTAATCTATGCATTTCAAATCAAACTACATTGAGAAGCGCATCGAGAGGTCTATAGCGATGATATCCTTGGTCAAAGAGCCTGTCGATATGTAGTCAACACCGGTGTTGGCATAATCCCGGATATTATCCAGGGTAATTCCACCCGACGCTTCCAGTGGGATTTTACCATGACTCAGTTGAACGGCCTCGCGTATCTGATCGAGTGTGAAATTGTCGAGCAGAACACGGTCAACGCCAACGCTGATAGCCTGTTCCAGCTGGGCGATCGACTCAACCTCGATTTCTACAGAATAACCGGGACTGTGAAAGCGCGCCTGTTCCACTGCCAGAGCGATACTGCCTGCCGCAAGGATGTGGTTCTCCTTGATCAGAATAGCATCATAGAGCCCCATTCGATGGTTCTGGCAGCCGCCACAGGTTACCGCATATTTCTGCGCGTCACGTAATCCTGGAATAGTTTTGCGCGTATCGAGCACGACGGTATGGGTGCCTTCGACCGCGCTGGCGTATCTGGATGCGATCGTGGCAGTAGCCGAAAGGGTCTGGATGAAATTCAGCGCTGTGCGTTCACCGCTGAGCAGCGAGCGGGACGGGCCGCTCAGGCTGCATATCGGGTCATCGGCTTCAACGCGGTCACCATCCTCGACATGCCATTCAATGTAGACCTGATCATCGATTTGCCGGAATACTTCTTCAAACCAGTCCATGCCGCAAAACACGCAGGCTTCGCGGCTGATGACATTGGCCAGTGAAACCGCATCCGCGGGGATCAGTGCCGCTGTAAGATCACCATCACCGATATCTTCACGCAGGGCGGTATGTACAGTTTCTTCGATGGTGCTGGGCGTGACTGACATGCGTGTCTGACCTGATATCAGCCCAGATGCTTGCGCAATACTTTTGATTTGCGCTGGTAGTTATACAGGGCCTGCTTATTCATCGGCAGGTCTTCCGGATCCGTCTCGGTAAATCCGCGTTCCAGGAACCAGTGCATGGTTTGCGTAGTCAGCGTAAACATCTGCTCCATGTGCTGTTTGCGTGCCTGCCACTCGATGTGCTGCATCAGTTCATTGCCACGGCCATGTTCCTGGTAGTCCTGGTGTACCGCAAGACAGGCGAGCTCACAGGCCTTTTCGATGTCGAAACAGAACAGTGCGGCGCAGGCGATGATCATGCCATCGCGCTCGATCACGGTGAAATTGTGGATATCGAGTTCGAGTTGTTCGCGCGAACGTTTGACCAGTACGCCCTGCTCTTCAAGCGGCGTGATGAGTTCGAGAATGCCGCCGATATCACCAATGGTCGCCAGGCGAAGTCCCTCGTAGTTGTCGGCGGTCACCAGGGTGCCGACACCATCACGGGTGTACAATTCAAGCAGCAACGAGCCATCGATATTGCGGCTGACGAGGTGAACACGACGGACACCGCCTCTGCAGGCATGGGCCGCGTTTTCGAGGTGAGACTGGGTGTCTCGCGCGTCCTGTTCAGTCAGTTTTGCGTTGCCTTTGGCGTGATGCTTGAACCACTGCTCCGCCTGCGGCAAATTAAGTTGTTGCAGGGCATTGCCATCGCCATCGATGACGCCGATGGTTTCCATGACAAAGATCAGCTTGTCTGCATGCAACGCTATGGCTATGTCAGTCGCGACATCTTCGGCGCGTAGATTGAAGACCTCGCCGGTTGGCGAATAACCTATCGGTGAAGCCAATACCATATTGCCCTGGTCCAACTGAGCTTTTATCGCATCAGCATCAACTTTTCTGACGTTGCCGGTCTGGCAGTAGTCGACGCCCTCACGAATACCGTAGGGCTGCGCGGTGACGAAGTTGCCAGAAACTACGCTAACGGATGCATCTGCCATTGGTGTGTTGGGCAAGCCCATGGAAAGTGTGGACTCGATAATCATCCGAACCTGGCCAGCGGCCTGTTCGACGCCCGGCATGGCTTCGGGCGTCGTGATGCGCAGGCCATCGAAAAATTCTGAGCGAATATTGAGTACCTTCAATTGGCGTTCGATTTGCGGACGCGCGCCATGGACAAGCACCAGCCGTACGCCCATGCTGCCTAGCAACGCAATATCATTAATCAAATGATGAAAGCTCTCGTGTTCGACAGCTTCACCACCGAACAGTACGACAACGGTTTTGCCTCTGTGCGCATGGATATAGGGTGCCGAGTTTCTGAACCATGCTACGTGTTCTCTGGTGTCAGGTGATTTTTTCAAGCTTCAAGCTCCTCAAGTCTCGTGTCTGTCCAGAAGGTTTACTCACAATCTTCAGTTTTTCAATTACTTACTGTGATCGAAATGGTAGCACATCCAGGCGTCACAGGAAGTTCTGAATATTCACGAAGTTGCTGTAATATACGCATCATTTATGTCAGATCGCCTTTCCCACCATCTGGTGGAAAAGGCGGGCTAATGGCAAAAAAATGCATATTACCTGGGTCAATGCTGATGGCAAACAACAAAACACGTAAATATTCTTCGATTATTGTAGACGGTGTCGCGCAGGCGCCGAGCCGAGCGATGCTTCACGCAGTAGGTTTCAAGGATGAGGACTTCAAAAAGCCGCAGGTGGGCATTGCTTCAACCTGGAGTATGGTGACGCCGTGTAATATGCACATCGACAGGCTGGCTGAAGATGCCGGCCAGGGTGTGGACCAGGCCGGTGGCAAAAGCGTCATCTTCAATACGATCACGGTATCCGATGGCATCTCCATGGGGACACCCGGTATGCGGTATTCACTGGTGTCACGTGAAGTTATCGCCGATTCAATTGAAACAGTCACCGGTGCGCAGGGATTTGATGGCCTCGTCGCTATAGGCGGCTGTGACAAGAACATGCCGGGTTGCATGATGGCGCTGGCGCGACTCAATCGCCCCGGCATATTTATTTATGGCGGCACCATCAAGCCGGGCGCAAAGCGCCGTGATATTGTCTCCGTATTCGAGGCGGTCGGCGGCTATGCAGCGGGCAAGGTGTCTGAAGCAGAACTGCATGATGTCGAGCAGACAGCGATCCCTGGACCGGGTTCCTGCGGTGGTATGTATACAGCCAACACCATGGCATCTGCTATCGAGGCCATGGGTATGAGTCTGCCCAACAGCTCGGCGCAGGAGGCTGTCTCTGACGCAAAACTGAATGACTGTCATCGTGCCGGTGCAGCGGTGCTTAGGCTGATCGAGAAAGACATCAAACCCTGCGACATCATGACACGAGAAGCGTTTGAAAATGCGATCACGGTGGTCATCGCACTGGGTGGCTCCACCAACGCGGTACTGCACCTGCTGGCGATGGCGCACACCGCCGGTGTCAGTCTCGAGCTGGATGACTTTAGCCGCATTGGTGCCAGAGTGCCGGTGCTCGCAGACGTTAAACCCAGCGGCAAGTACCTGATGTCAGAACTGATCGCCATCGGTGGTATTCAACCGTTGATGAAGACTTTACTGGATGCCGGGTTGCTGCACGGTGACTGCATCACAGTGACAGGAAAAACGATGGCGGAGAATCTGGCTGATGTGGATCCGTATCCCGCTGACCAGGATATCGTTCATACGCTGGACAAGCCGATCAAGAAGGACAGTCATCTTGTCGTGCTCTATGGCAATCTGGCACCGGGTGGTGCAGTGGCGAAAATATCGGGCAAGGAAGGATTGAGCTTTACCGGTAATGCACGCGTGTTTGAATCGGAAGAATCGGCGCTCGCGGCGATTCTGGATGGTACCGTGGTGAAAAATGATGTCATCGTGATTCGGCATGAGGGCCCAGTCGGCGGTCCCGGCATGCGGGAAATGCTCAGCCCCACCGGCGCAATCATGGGCAAGGGCATGGGCAAGGATGTCGCGCTGATCACCGATGGCCGCTTTTCCGGCGGCAGTCATGGCTTTGTGGTTGGTCACGTCACACCGGAAGCGGCTGTTGGTGGTCCGATTGCGATTATTCAGGACGGTGATGGCGTCACTATCGATGCCGAAAACCGCCAGCTCACACTGAATATTCCACAGCATGAAATTGATAGCCGCCTTGCCAACTGGACTGCGCCTGTACCGAGAGAAAAACGCGGTATTCTGGCCAAGTACGCGCGCCTCGTCAGCTCGGCTTCGGAGGGGGCGGTGACCGATAAATTCTAGCCGGGTTAGCTCGCAATATGCGGGTTAGCCGCGAAGGACACAAAAGCGCTTGATGCAGAGTATGTAACGGTATATCCAACGCAAGCTACGTCGTACTTCTCGCGTTATAAACGCATTAAGGGCCGTGTGCCGCCATTTTCAATCACATGTGTGATTGAAAATGAAAAAAAATAAAAATTGCATTTTTATTTTTCGTGCTCTGAATAATTCATGGTTGGAATTATTCAGAGCTTCCCTATTATAAATTCGGCATAAGGAGTGAATAATGAGTGAAGAAGCGGTGGTTGCACAGAAGGGCCCTTTTCAGGTCGAATTGACCGAAGGCGAAACCTACTACTGGTGCGCTTGTGGTCGTAGCCAGAATCAGCCGTTCTGTGATGGTTCTCACAAGAACTCTGGCTTCGAACCTGTGGCCTACCATGCAGACAAAACAGGGACGGCCTATTTGTGCGGTTGCAAACGCACCAGCAGCAAGCCGATGTGTGACGGTACGCATAAATCGTTATAGTCGCACTGTTTGACAAACGTGCAACAGCTGCTGCATAGCGTCATATAGAGCAACTGCCCTTTGCGCATATTGTGAAGGGCAAGCGGGAGTCAGGAGATTGCCACGCCGCTGTCGCGGCTCGCAATGACTGTATTTTTTTCGTCTTTGCGAGGGAAGCGAAGTAATCTTCCGAATTTTAGTTACGCTCAAAGGGCGGGTGTTGGCCATGCGGCAAATTTTTCTCCGCGGCGGCGCAGAGGAGTTACGGCTTTACGACAATAGAAGAATAGCTGGTGATCATCAAGGAAGTGCTGCTGACAATCCGGTATGTGAGGTAGGGTGCGCCATGCGCACCACTCACAGGTGTTGTACTGATTTCGGTGCGCATGGCGCACCCTACGATGCCTAGGCTTTACTATAGCAACGAAATACGTGGCACATACAGCATGACGTAATTCTTTAGTACCGCAGACCTGCATAGCGAGACGTTGCAGGACAACGTGGGCTTGTTATGCTTTGTAGGACCTCTTGCCCCCAGCTACTTCTGCTGCCAACTGCTGCCCAGCTTGATGTAGCTGCCCGGTGCGGATTTCTCTATAGCCTTCTTGCCGGCAAGTTGTTCAACGGCCTGCAGCGAAGTTTTATTGCGTTCAGCGATGTCCTGGTATTTTTGTTTACGCTTGGCATTGACGCTGTCTATCAACGCTTTTGTTTCAGCTGAAGGTGGCTTTACGGCTTCCAGGTAACCACTGGTGGTTTCACCAACCAGTCCCTGGGTTTTTGCTGTTTGAAGATCAATGGCAAACAATGGTTGAACGAACAGTAGCAGGCATGTTGCAAATACGGCCAGTAATTTTTTCATCAGTATCGGTCTCCGTTAGATTAGAAAAGTTCGCTGTCTTCGCTGAATACGTCTTCGAGTTCCTTGTCAACCTTGATGCGAATATCATGTTCTATCTTGACGTTGAGATTGATAGTTATGGGCTCTTCCGGTGGCTCTACCTTGACAGTAGGGGAGCAGGCAAGCATCAATGCCACCATAAGCAGTATTAACGATAGTCTGTGCATATCACGGGTTTTCCTGGATGTTACTGTTTTGATTTATTGTATTTCTTCTGTACTTTCTGGTCGATGCTTGCGCCTACACTCTCTGCATAGCGTAGACTTTTGAGTAGTGAAAGCAGGTTTTGTTCAGTGTTTATATTCAAATGCACCGGTCGCTTTGTATCAAGCTCAGGGCTGGTGCCTTTGAGCTTCAGATTGACAGTGAGTGTTCCATCCGGCTTGAAGTCTACATCTGCAGACAGATGACTGTAACGGAAATCCCTGAGTGCGTCCAGCGCTATCCCGGTGAGTGGGTTCTGACTAAGCTGCTCGGTACCGCCCGCGGGGTTGTAACGAATGATTCCTGCACGTACGTCGCTGAAAAAAGCACCGTGTTCGATGACAATACCCTGTTCATTGATCGCTATTGGTATGGTGCCATCGACTCTGCCTGTGATTTCGATACCTTCCAATTGTTGAGTCGCTACGATCGCTGCAAGGTCGATATCCTCCGCCTCAATTTTGAAGCGGTTAGTGTTGGCATTCATATCAAACACAATCGTATTACCGCTAAAGCTGCCGCCAAGTACCTCCCCGTACAAATCATGCACCCTAATGAGCGGTAAAGAGCCGGTTGATGCGGTATTAAGCGAAAAGCTGGTGCTGATATTCGTGACAATAACACCACTGTCCAGTTGGGTCAGAAAGATTTCGCCCGGTTTGAGCGAGCGTAGCGTGGGTAGAATCTCAAGGCGGTGATCAACCGATAGGTCGGAAAACACAAACTCACCATAATGACCGTTGGCGTTGTCAACACGCACCCTCGCGTTGAGCGTTAGGTCGCTGTTTTTGGACCATGACGCATGCGATAGTAGATTTATTTTGCCGCTTGAAAGGTCAAATGGGTACGGCCAGGGTGTCAACAAATGGCTCAGTTTGTCGTCTTTAGTATTCAGGTTGATGGGGGTTGTCGGCCTGATGGCAAGTGTGCCAGATTCATTGGCAAGGTCATGCTCAATCGCAAATGAAAAATCAGCGGGTACCTTTGCCGTAGAGAAGTTGCCTTCAATATTGAGATTCTGACTACTTGCTCTAATCCGGGCAGCTATATTACTCAATGCAAGTGATTGCGACTGATAATTAGCGTTAATCGACGGTGCACTGATTTCGCCCTCGAACTGCCAGGCGTCGGTTGACGTATACAGGTCACCGCCCAGATTAATCCGGGCTTCTGCCAGTGACATACCGTCCTGGCTCAAGTTGGCTAGCTCTACATAGGAAGCCTTGTCTATATTTAACTGTTGGAACGGTTTTCTGGTCGGTGTGCGAATCTTTAACTTTATTTCAATATTATCTGCGCGATAAACATCAAGCATAAAATGATCAGCTCTGGCTGTAACGCTGGATCTGATTTGATCGTCAGCAGAAAAATCAACAAACAATGTACCCGTCACCTTGTTGACGTAGTCAATGTTGTTGATTGCTACGAATGGTTGTAGCCAGTCATTCAGCAGCTTTGGATCAATAAAATATTTACCCTTAATGTGGGTATCGTTTATCTCGAGTTCAATATTTGCTACGGCGTGGTCAGGTTTTTGAGACAATACCAGTTTGGCCTGTAAAGAATCCTGTGTAAATCTCGAGACAATGAGCTGTCGAATGATTTCCCGTTTTCCAGTTAAATGTTGTTCAGCCAGGGAGAGCTTTGAAGCAATGACTGAATCAGCATTAGTGGCTTCCAGTTGTAAGGGTTTGTTATGAAGTGCGCCAAACGATTCGCCATTGAGTGATAAATGCTTGATGACAAGCGAATCAATGACGAGATACTCACGCAATGCCTGCCTCAGTGCTGCGATAATTTTCACGGGCGCGAGTGCTTCCGCGGCAACGACAGTTCCGGATGGTATGCCGGTCCTTGTCTGATGAGATATTACCAGTCTGTTAATCAGCAGGCTATCAGCCCTGCCTTTAGTCAATTGTTCCAGGCTATAGCCCATACTGATATCCTCAGCTATCAGTGTGAGTTCACTGGTATCGGTAACGACTGAAAATTCAACGCTTTTTAGATAACTTGTATCCAGGCCGAGGTAGTCGATTTGGGTAGAAACCTGCTTCAGACCGTAATCACGCATCGATGATGAAAGCACCAGTTCAGCCAGTTCTTCACGACCTAACCAGCAAGCCAGTATCAGTGCCAGTATCGGAATGAGTGCTAGATACCGTGGTTTCGGAGGCGGCATGCTCGGGTTCTGTTTCGAAAGTAAGGCTGAGTGAAGAAAACCGTAATGGGCAGGCGTCTGAGATATTTCACCAGCGCATTACCGCTTACATTACCATACTATTACTGGCCCGCATATTGTACGAAGGCGGACGCACACGAGTGTGCGTCCGCCTTCGTACAATATGCGGGCTAACCGCTTTAGAGTTTACGGGGCCGTGCTATGCAAAGGAATTACAAAACCGATATCCCGGTGGATTGATTACTTCGTATTTCATAATTATATCTTTCACTATGTCGCTGCGAACAATATCCTCATAGGTGAATTCATGAACATATACACCTTGAACATCATGAACGCGGTTGATGGCATCGTGCAGCCCCGAGCAGCTGTCTAAATCGGTTTGGCTCAAATCCCCGTTGATGACGACGGTCGAGTTCCTGCCAATTCGCGTCATGAACATCTTGATTTCTTCCGAGGTGCAGTTTTGTGCTTCATCGAGGATGACAAAACAGCGGTTGAATGTTTTGCCACGCATATATGCCAGGGGTTCAACAACAATATTGCCGTTTTTTACAGCGCACTCGACCACGCCCTTACCTGCATTGCTAATTAGGCAAGACTTGAATGCACTGAAATAGGGGTCGAATTTATCTTCGAGCTTACCTGGCAAGAAACCCAGGCTTTTACCTGTTTCGACGGCCGGCCGGGTAAAAATGATTCTGTCTATATTACCGGCTACTAGCGCCTCGGCAGCCAAAGCTGCCGTGCAGTAGCTTTTTCCGGTTCCGGCGGGTCCAAGACCAAACACCAGGGTGTTACTCCTGATGGCAGTCATAAACTGACCTTGTGATTGATTTTTGGCTTGAATCGGTTTGGGAGAGTTGGAAGGCTTTTGCTGGGTATTGAAGGGAGGCGTGTTTGCTTGCAATTCGATGACTTTCGGGTCTTCTGTCAGATAGTCAATATAATATTTATGTTTATCTTTAAGTCTGCCATTCTTTCGCGACATGTATACACCTCGGAGAATGTTAATCGGTCGTTGAATATTGTTGTTTTTTCAACAATATCTAAATTAACCATAGCAATCATATATGTCAATATTGTTACGATAAGAAAATATAATTATGTCAACATATGTAACGTTGTCTACGTATGTGTTTAACCAATCTGCGGAGCTGTTATGGCCAGTATACTGATCGCTGGGTGCGGTATGACGGGTGCTGAAGTAGCCAGATCTCTGGTGGATAGTGGTCATCATGTGTATGGGCTCAAGCGACACCCACCGACGGATGAGCGGGACATCAACTATATCAAGGCAGACCTGACAAGCTCTGCCGATCTGGAGGCTATTCACGTAAAGATTGATCTTGTGGTCTATATCCTGTCGCCTGATGATCGCAGTGAGCAGTCTTACAGAGATGTATTCGAGCGCGGCGTGCATAATGTGCTTCAGGTTTTTACGCAGCAGAGTGCGGCGACCCGTTTCATATTTATATCATCAACCAGTGTCTATGGTCAGATGAATGGAGAATGGGTCGATGAAAATTCGCTGACGGAACCGAAAAGTGTTACCGCAAAGATTATTCTGAATGCGGAGCGCGCTTTTCTTGCCAATAGTCGACGTAATTGTGTTATTCGCTTCTCGGGAATATACGGTCGAGGTAAAAGCTATCTGCTGGATGCTGTGGCCAACAGTCGTGAGGTTCAGTATGAGCCGCCCTGCTACACGAACCGAATTCACTGGCAGGACTGTGTTCGGGTTATCCTCTTCATCGCCGGTAAGATGATTGACCACGAAAACCTTGAATCGGTTTACCTGGCCTCCGATAATGATCCGGCGCCGAAATGGGAGGTTTTCAATTATCTGGCGAACAGGCTTGATTTAGAGCCGCCGCAAAAAGCAGTGCTGCCACAGGATACGGCGCAGAACAAGCGCTGCAGCAACAGGCGGCTGAAACAACTGGGTTTCCGCTTCAAATACAGCAGTTACCGGGATGGTTACCGTCATATTGGCCCAGCGGACGCCGGAGGGTAAGCCGGGTTGAGTCAAAAAACATTTCCAACGCAGAGAACGCCAAGCAATATGCCAGGTTTTTTCCTCACAGTAGTGGCTTCAGCCGCGAATAGTGATCGATCTAGCCCGCATTTCTCGCCATGCGGCTTAATGATGATGTCGACAGACGGAATAGATGCATCACACTGCAAGTGGGGGCATTGGGCAGTCCAGGATTGCAGAAATGGCGCGATAGATCTCAACCTCCTGCGCAGTGATTTTCTGGTCAGCAGTAATACCGATTGCACAGGCTTTGAGCAGGCGGGGTTTTTCCAGTGGTTTCAGTTTTGACAGTCTGTCAAGCGACTGATTGAGGCCTGCAAGGCTGATTTCATTTTTTGATAACAGGCTGATTCCAAGTTCCTTCAGTTCTTCGCTGGCTCTGGCAAAGGCCTCGTTTTCACTGATGCCGTGTTGTTTGCCAGAGTATATCAGTACGGATAAGAGTAACGCACAGGGCTGTGGTAGGTGCTTAAGTTGCAGGTTCTGTTGGGTGGTTCCTGCTTTTTTGATAAAAACCGGATCAAGATGGTGAAATACAATTTTACTGATGGACCACTCGAATAGACTGATCTTGTTATCGATCTCGATCAGCGCATTCAGGTTCTGCTTGAATAGCCGGTATTGATTGTCTGACAGCTGATGCAAACTCGCCAGGGACAGATCAACGAGCGGAAGACGATATTCTTCCTTTAGTTCGTAACCAGCGCGGACCAGCTTCATGGTTTCCTCATAAACACCGGCATCAGCGGAGGATTTCAGGTGTATCAGTTGTTCATCCTGTATATTTTGATGCTTGTCCAGTATCATGAAATAGATAACTGCACGTGCCGAAAATGGGTCATTGACTGCAGCAATGAATGCTGCAGGCAGGTCCTGGAGCAACTGATGCGCATATGCCAGACTCGATGATGTTGGCTGCCCAGTGTGATCAGTAATGGCGCCGCTGGTCATTGCTATTGCTATCGCTGCCACGGTAGCTTGTTGTTGCGCTGCGTCGGGTTGCGGGCTTGCTGTGTCCGCTTCTGTTGTGCTCGTGGCAACGGCTGGCGGTGAATGATCGAACTGACCATCCCAGCTGGGCTGGATGCTGTATATTCGTTTCTCCAGGGGTGGGTGGGTCGCGTAAAGACTTCCCAGCCATGTTTTAATACCCTGGCCGAACAGTGCATGACTGATCTGTGCACCCGCGGGATTCTCTATGATTGCGCCGGCTGCATCGCCGCCGATACGTTTCAGGGCGCCAGCTATACCCTCCGGATTGCGCGTGAACTGTACAGCCGAGGCGTCGGCGAGGAATTCACGCTGTCTGCTCACCGCAGCCTTGATCAGGTTGCCGAAAAACGTACCGGCGTAACCGATCACGACAAGACCCAGGCCGAGTATGGCTGCCCCACCGTTGTTCTTCGAGCGGCGTGAATGTGATGTGCTGCGCAGTATGTAATAGCCAATCATGCCGATGAGCAGGATGCCGTGTAACATCCCAATCAGACGAATATTCAGTTTCATATCACCATTGAGGACATGGCTGAACTCATGTGCAATAACACCCTGTAATTGCTCGCGATTGAGCTTTTCAATGGCGCCACGGGTAACACCGATGATTGCATCACCCGGTTTGTATCCCGCGGCAAAAGCGTTGATGCCTTCTTCATCGAGCAAATACACCGGTGGTACCGGTATGCCTGACGCAATGGCCATCTCTTCAACAACATTGAGTAGTCGCTGCTTATTGAAATCACCACTGCCGTACACGACCAACTCGGCATCCAGCATTTCGGCAACGCGGGCACCGCCGCCCGCGAGTGCCAGAATTTTGTACAGGCTACCGAGTGTTATCACGCTGGCTACTGCAGCGCCGATGGTCAGGAATACCTGCCAGTCAAAGTGTTCAAGCAAGACTTCAGTGCTGATGCGGCCTGTGTGTTCGATGGTGAAATAGCCAAAAACAAACATGACCAGAAGGTTCGTCATCACGATCAGTGAAATGACGGCAATTGAGAACAGCGCAACGAGCCGGCCGGTATTGCGGCGAGCTTCATCCTGCGACTTGAAAAAATTCATCGTTCGGTATCAGTGCACCATCAGAAGGACACTTTGGGTGCTTGCTGAATGGCTGCGCTATCCTCGAATTCGAGCAGGGTGGCATCCTGGGCGTGGCCGAAGCTGGCGGCAAATATAACCGGAGGGAACGTCTGTTTGTAGGTGTTGTACTCCATCACCGCGTCATTGAATGCCTGACGTGCAAATGCCACCTTGTTTTCTGTGGTCGTTAGCTCTTCACTGAGCTGCATCATATTCTGATTGGCCTTGAGGTCAGGATAGGCTTCCATGACAACATTGAATCGGCTCAATGCACTCGTCAGCGCACCCTCTGCGCCCATAAGTTGCTTGATCGCAGCAGCATTGCCGGGATCTGACGTGGCAGCTTCGAGGCCGCTCAGTGCTGCATTACGCGCCCTGATCACCGAATCCAGCGTTTCACGTTCATGCTTCATGTAACCCTTGGCGGTTTCGATCAGGTTAGGAATGAGGTCATAGCGCCGTTTAAGCTGGACCTCGATCTGGGCGAAGGCATTTTTATAGCGGTTACGCAAACTGACCAGAGAGTTGAATATATTGATGATATAAAGGATGACCACTGCGATGATCACCAGGATCACTATCGTAGATGTTTCCATGAATGCTTCCTGTGTGGGTTGGAATGATGTTTTTTTTATAAGGATTAAAGACCATATACGAGGGGCCCGCAAGCATCTGGCCAAATGGTTTTGGTGGCTTATTCCTGCACCTGGCCCCAGTCGTTTACGCCGATGCTGCCCGGCATCAGGAACAGAATCAGGTAGAAAATCACCACCACGGCAAAGACGATGAACAATAGTGGCTGGAGCGCTTCCAGCATTGAAACTGTATCTAAATTGAATAACATTAGATTATGCACATCCAGCAGCAGCGCAGCCCATGCAAGGCAGACTCGATTGCCCTTGATGTCGAGGTCGTGCAGGCGCTTTATTATAGAGGGTGTCCATAGCGCCAGTAGCAGGACGGATTGCAGGCTGTTGACATAAAGATAAATGGTCAGCTCGCCATCTGTACTTCGCATGTATTCCCTGTTGAGAATTGACAATAAGATCAACAGGCAGATTATGAATATAAAAGAGTGCAGAAATCCCACCCTGCTTAAACGGCCTTCAGTCGATATCAGATTTTGCAGAAATTTCTTCAACAGTTCGTGCCCGCCGGTTAACCCGTATATCGCGTGAAGGAATTGGATTTAATAGCCAGGGTGTTCGTCTCATCCATGAGACTCACCCCTTCGGGGCTAACGCAATATTTTGCTCCTGGCAAAATATTGTTCATAAAACCAAACAGTACGGGCGGTGAACGGAATATAATCCATTATTCTAGCGTAGTTGTCTGGAATGTCGACAAAATTTCTTCATTGTGCGGCCCCAAAGGGGCAAGTTACACGGATCTAATTTGTGATCTTCTGAAACGCGCGCTAGAGTATGATTGGCACGTCGCTGTCGCTCCTCGCAATGACGCTACTCCAAGCATTTTATGCTTAAGTAAAGGCATTCGGGACGGAGACCAAAGCAGGCATTGGACAACGATACCGGTGTTGGATATAACATTCCCTTATCGCCTCGGTATACAGGGATATTTTGCAGATTTAATCCTGGATTCATCCATTGCACAATGAAAAATTATATGAATACCCTTTTGATCATTGTATTGATTTGCGGTATCGCACTGCTTGTCTTTTACCATCGGCCAGAACACGCTAGCGTTGCCGAGCTCAAAAACTGGTTCAGTGCGCAACTGGCAGCCATCGGCGCACATCTGGAGAATGATATCGAGCGCGACAAACAGGGGCAATATCCCCATCCGGGCAGACCGTCTTATAAAGCCAAGGGCAGTATCACCTACACCTTGTTGGACAAGAACCTGTCTCGATTCGAGCTTTCACAGTTCAGCGAATTGACGACAAGAGATATTGAATCAACACCGGGTTATGCACAGCTCAAGGATGTTGTCGATAGTTTGGGCTTGCGCATGAAGCTGGAAGAAGTTGAGGTTGAAGGCGATGGTGTCGAGACCTGGTTTGAGCTCGATGAGTACGTGTATGATTTTCCAAGATTTTATACCATTACCATATCAGGCTGGTGAGTCTGGATGGTGCTGAGAAGAGACTGATCTGCTGCAGATGCCCAAATCTATCGGTACCTGGCTGATCATAGCGGGCCTTCTGTTGCTCGTGATCGGTGTGCTGATCAACAGCAGTCTGCTGTCATGGTTTGGCCGTCTACCCGGTGACATCCGCATAGAACGCGAGAATGTGCGTTTCTATTTTTCGGTTGTCACCATTATTGTGATTTCGCTTGTGTTTTCGCTGATAGTCTATGTCATCGGCAAGTTCTGGAAATAATCTGGTACAACGCAAAGGCGCGGACACACAAAGAACGTGGTGGCTATTCCAGGTGGTGTTTTCAGTCCGCAAATACACGCAAATAAACGCGAATGGTGTGTTCGTAAATATGTCGATTTTGTTACAAAATCATGAAATAAGTATGGCCTGTAGATTTGTGTGACTATTTTCGGGATAATCGAACAGATAATAACCAGGTTTATGAGCACGCTTCTCCTCATGTGGGATCAACGCTACGACACGCCAGAATTCGTCTATGGGACCGCTCCCAACGACTTTCTGGCCGATGTCATATCACAAATGCCTAGAGGTCTTACTTTGTGTATTGCCGAGGGTGAGGGACGAAATGCTGCATTCCTTGCAGAACATGGACACGAGGTTGTCGCGGTCGATTCGTCCGCTGTCGGTCTGCAAAAAGCCAGCAGACTGGCGAGTGAGCGCGGTGTGCATGTCGCAACCATAACGGCGGATCTGGCGCATTTTGATATCGAGCCCGATAGCTGGGATGCGATCGTGTCAATTTTTGCGCATGTTCCGCCCGAAATAAGAAGGCCCTTGCACAGGAAGGTCGTGCAGGGGCTTCGTTCAGGTGGCATGCTCGTGCTCGAAGCCTATACGCCTGAGCAAATCGAACGGGGTACCGGCGGGCCGCCCTTACCCGAATTGACCATGACACTGAATGCATTACGTGAGGAACTGGATGGTCTGATATTCAAGCATGCAGTGGAGCTGGAGCGAGATGTGATCGAAGGCCGCTTTCACACCGGTAAAGGTGCCGTCGTGCAGCTGATCGCTGTTAAACCCTGAAGCGGATAAAGGAAACTCTGAATAGATCAGAGTTTCCTTAAATCAGAAATCCCAGCGGTAGCCAACGGTGACAAACAGGTTATTTGTGCCAAGTGAAGTTCCATTCATATCTTCACTGGTGTCATCGTAGCCGACTTCAAAATCAAAGCGGGCTTTATTCAGATAACGGTAATCCGTTCTGATCAATGCCCTGATTTTGTTCTGTTGCCGACCATCCGAGCTTTTGCGAATGTCAAATTGCAGGCGCGGATTAATACGCCAGTTTCTGGAAACTGGAATCCTGGTGTTGGCGATCAATGAGTAGGTGTTCGACAGTCTCGTGTCAAAGTAGCGTAAACCGAGTACACCTGTGTCCCTTTTCAATATCAGGTTGTTACCAACAATCTGTGCACTGAGAAAATAGTCGGTGCCGGTTGAAGGTGTCGCGGGCACACCACCCGATTCGACTGTGCCATCAACGGAAGAAAAAGTGATATCTGCGTTCGTGCGGAACTTCTCAGTGATAGGTTGAGAAGCCCCGATCGTTATCGTCCTGCTATCTGCGGTGCGGTCGCGTGCGAGTTGATAGATCTGTTCGATGTTCAGATTATCTCTGAGACGTTCAATAGAGCCCTCCTGGCGGCCGATCAGTGCGTTGCTGGTCGCCAGCACAGGTGTTTTGCGCATGAAAGCGTTCATATAGGCGGTGCGCCCACGGTTAAGCAGCAAATTGGCATTGAATTGCAGGATGTTGATTTCCTTGAACTCCAGGTCATAGTCGATCATGCCAAAAACAGATTTGGTATTGTCGTTATATCGAATTTCTGTGCCCACACTGGTGCGGTCATCGAGTCCATCGATATCCTGATCAAAAAAGAACAGGTTCATATCCCAGGCTCGGAGAAATGTACCTGTTTCAAAGGTGAAACCATAGAAGGACTTGTGCTGGTTGATCGATGTCTTGTTATCAATATCAACAGGGTACCCAGCAAGTGCATTCAGGCGCATTCCAGGGGTGAACTGGTAGCCTGCCGATAGGCCATCGAAACGTTTCAGGATGCCACCTATACGTAGTGCCTGTCTGCCGAATCTTGCCGATGTCCCCGTTTTTCTTGAGCTCAGGTCATAAAATACTTCGATAAACCGGAATGAATTGCGGTCATCTTCATCAAGAAAATCATACGTATCATCTGCTGTGAAGCGAAAATTCTGATCGAAGCGGGATGACTGAACCGTGGTTGTTAAATCCAGAAACGTGATCAACTGAGACAGGGTCGTAAACGATCCATCGGTGTCATCCGTTTCAGCAACGTCCTTACGATAAAATTGTGAAAAACTGCCGAAGGTCGTCGTTTGTATCGGGGACTGCTTTTCATCGGCC
This sequence comes from uncultured Gammaproteobacteria bacterium, assembly GCA_942492025.1. GTDB lineage: Bacteria > Pseudomonadota > Gammaproteobacteria > SZUA-229 > SZUA-229 > JABDQW01. The sequence goes on from CALODJ010000006.1 coordinate 322,531, forward strand.
TCCATGGTTATCTTCTCTCTGGGTGCCTGGGTCGAGGTCATCAGGCCGACGAGCCGTTGATTGACACGCGTGGCACCCTCGCTGTCCGGGTATTTTTCAAGATATTCCTTGTAAATCGCAGCAGCATGCGCGTTTTGGCCTTTACGCTGTCTTGACAAACCCAGCAATTCGAGGGCCTCTTTGGCATGTTGGTGCTCGCCAGCATCTATGATTGCGGTAAAATAGCGAATTGCCTGTGAATAGTTCTTGTTCTTGAAATCTGTTTTTGCACGCAGCATCAGGCTGTCGAGCTGTTTATCCGTCAAATTTGAGCTGTTGGTGGCTGTGGTTTTTTTACCAGCGAGGCTTGTTCGCTTTGGCGCTGCTTTTTTTGCAACAGGAACAGCGATTGCTTTGCTGGACGCGGCCTTGATTTCGCTGTTACTTACTTGCCTCAGCCATGCGCCGGGATAGAATGTCTCTACATCGTTCAATACCCGCACGGCTTTCTCCCGGCTGCTGAAAAAGCCCAGATTCAATCGCTCCCATCGTTTACCCTTGACGGTTGTAGACGTGGCATACACAGTGCGGCCCACCAGCAGTCCGTTGCCTCTGGGGTGCCATTTCACATCGGTACCTGGTGATGAAGCAAGTACGATGGCGTATGCAGATGACGGGTTGCTCGCGGCATTGACTTGATCCAGCGTTATCAGCTGAGATACGAGTAATGACACAAAAATCAAGCCCGAAAGTAAGTGCTGGCGCAACATTATAGGTGGCGTCTCGAAAGTTTTTATTCTTCGCTCAGATTATTGTTGTATTCGTTTGGTATGCATTTTTCCGTGGCGATATGCCTGATTTGTCGCGGCCTGATGCCAGATCAGGGTGATTTTCCTACCATTCGCTGGCACTGGGTCGGTGTTCGTTGCTGCGGATAATCCCACCCACGTGACAGCTGCTGCTGCAGTCACGTAATTCGCTGACGGGCGCATTGTCATGCGGCCCCGGTACGTAGTCATTGGTGTGGCAGCCGGCACAATCAGGTTGATACGCTGGGAATGGCCATGCGATTACCTGATTGTTGGTCCTGTGACAGTTAACACACAATACCGATGTATTGTGATCACCCGGATAACTTGCTGAGTCGTGCCTGAACAATATCAGCGGTATCCATCGCGCTGGGGCATGACAGCGTTCACAATCCAGCGTTGTAACAAAGTGTGTTGTTGTTTTTCCGGTGGCCGTCGTGCCGTTATGGCAACTCATGCATAGGCCAGTGACGTTGGAATGGTCGAAGCTGGCACCCGCCCACGTTGTTGTGCTATGGCAATTGCCGCAGTCAGCGGTCGTCTGAAGATGCGCTGCATGCTTGCCAATGGCGCTAACACCGTTGTGACAGCCACTGCACGCGCCGGTCGCGCCGCTGTGGTCAAAAACAGCGCCAAGCCATGTGTTTGTGTTGTGGCATGTGCCACATTCAGCCGTCGTTGGCAAGTGTGCCGCATGTTTGCCTGTTGCCCTTACCCCGTTGTGACAAGTACTGCATCCGCTGGTGACGCCAGTGTGATCGAAGCCGGCGCCAAGCCATGTATTGGTCGTATGGCAATTGTCGCATTCCGCGGTTGTCTGTGGGTGTGCCGGATGTTTGCCGGTGGCGGTAACGCCGTTATGGCAGCTGCTGCAGGTGCCAATAACAGATCCATGATCGACTCTGCCGACACGGCTGAAGGTGATGGTGTTATGACAGTCTTCACAAGTAGATATAACAGTGATATGCGTCGCTGGTAGGCCGGGGGCCATCGAGTTATTGTGGCAGGTCTCACAGGCTGCGAACACGCCACTATGGTCGAATCGTGCGCCTCTCCAGGTTTTTGTAGTGTGGCAGTCATCGCAGAGGTTGCTGCTTGTGATATGTTCAGCATGTTTACCCGGCGCGCGACCGTTATTGTGGCACAGGACACACTCCATTGGCGTACCCTTGAATTGCCCGCCAATATGGCAGCCGGAGCAGTCTATAAATTCGTGTTTACCTGTTAACGGAAATCCGGTGGTGAAATGATCGAAACCTTCCAGGCTGTCGGCCGCATGTGCTGATGAATTGACTAATGCGAACGTAATAGTTGACAGCATCAGGCATAGCGCTGCGATTGTAATTCCGAGAAATGTCTTTGAATTCTGACTCATAAGGGGCGCGCCGGCTATCGTTTTATGTTCACGTCTTTAAAGCTTTCCGTGCTATGGCAGTTGCCGCACTGTCTGCCGAATTGCCGATTATGAATGTCCTGGCTGCGGTGACAGGAAATGCAGTCACGGGACGCTTTCAGTTTTCCTTTTGATCGGGTGGAGTGGCAGTCATAGCAGCCCACTTTTTCATGGGCGCCGTCTATCTCGAAACGTGTGGCCTTGTCATGATCAAACAGCCAGTTATCCCATGAGTTCGGGTTGTGGCAGGTCTCGCAGTCGGTACCCAGCCGGGTTTTATGTACATCGTCGTCGTCATGACAGGCATTACATTCGCTATCGGTCGAGCTGTAGACCGAAGAAAGGTGACACTCTTCACATTGAACAGCCGCATGCATGCCGATTAAAGGAAAGCTGGACAGGTCATGGTCGAAGAAAACATTTTTGCGCCAGCCTTTTTCATTGTGGCAGTCGTTACATTGTTTACCCTGTTTACCGTGGTGCACATCATCTTTCTTGTGGCATGCGATGCAGTCTGTTTTGAGCTTGTCTTTTTCTACTTTGCCCTTGTGACAATATGAACATGACAGCTTTTTATGCTTTCCACGGAGGGGAAAGTCGGTTTTGCCATGATCAAATTTGTGTTTTTGCCATGAGTTCGAGTTGTGGCAGTCTTTGCATTCCTTGCCGTTTTTGCCTTTGTGGCTGTCATCGTGTTTGTGACAGCTGTAACAGTCAGTTGGCAGTTTCAGTTTCTTGTGCTTGTTCTTTTTCAGCTTCTCGGGCGTGTGACAACTGTTGCAAGATGCTTTTTTATGCCGGCCGTATAACGGAAAATCGGTCTTCTTGCCGTGGTCAAAAGAAATTTCGTCCCATCGTTTTGATGTGTGACAGGTGTCGCACTTTTGTCCATAACCACCCCGGTGAATGTCATGTATCTTGTGGCAGCTTATGCATTCTTTCGGTGTATCCTTGTATTTCTGGTTGAGGTGGCAGGAAGAGCAGTTTGTCTCTTTGTGCGCGCCTTTCAGCGGAAAATCGGTTTTCTTGTCATGGTCAAATTCTGACTGCTTCCAGGTAGTAGCCGTGTGACAGTCGCCACATTTTTTTCCATTGTTGCCATTATGAACATCGGATTTTTTGTGACAGCTGTAGCAATCCCGTGGTGCTTCTGCGTATTTCTTTTTGGGCTTGTGGCAGGCATCGCAACTGGTTTTGGCGTGCATACCCTTGAGTCTGAAATCGGTCCTGGTGTGATCGAATGTCGCTGGATTCAACAGTATGATCTTCGCATCCCGGCCTTCATGGTCTTTATGGCAGTGGCTGCATTTGGTTCGTATCGATGCAGGCAGGCGGCCATGAAAGCCTTTCTTGGTGCGCACGTCTCGCAGTACGTTTTTGTGGTCATGGCACTGCATGCACAGCTCGCCCTGCTTGTCCTTGTCCGCTCTGTCGTGACACTGGCTGCAGTTCTCTTCATATTTTGCATGGCCCTTGATCACCGGGCCCGGCATCAGGAGTGATTCGAGCGTGTCTGCGTTGGTAACAGGTATCATGGTCATCAAATATACAAACGTAAAAAGCCGTACCAGTACCGATAAATGCTGATGCATGGTATGTGAATCAAATTGTTTTATTGTTCTTGTTTTTTTAGTACAAATGCACTGCGAAAATATGAATAACCGCAGTAATGATCATCATGATGAACAATGGCATATGCATGACGTGCCAGAGTGAGAATAGGCGTTCAAACAGACGAAAGCGTGCAATTCGACGCAGTGCGACGGTGTATCGCTGAATGAAGTCTTTCGTGACCTTGTTGTCCAGTTCTGCAGGCGCACTGGCATCTTTTTTGCTCTTCTTGACCACGTGCATGCTTCTGTACTTAAGGCGGCGCGCATCGATGGCCATAGATACAACATAGACCAGACTGGTACCTACGTCATTATATTCAGACAGTGCTATGGTCTCCATCCGGGTAATCTGCTGTTTCAGCTTTTCATCCATCTCATAGATGCGAAACAGTGCAGTATGTTTGGTTTCCAGTTCATATTTGAGTTCATCGAGGGTAATGCGCCGGCCATAAAGGCCATGGTGAATGTGCGCATAAATGTAACGTGCTATCAGGCCGCTGAAAGCGACTACCAGCATGCTGATCAATGCAATCGTGCTGTTCGTTGAACCGAGATGAAAGTTGGAGTGAAACAGGATCATGACCGGTCCGACAATGCCGAATAGCATATGAATGAAAAACCAGTGGCGGACCGCGATCCAGCGCGACAGCAGGGGCAGTCTTTTGCTGAGTGGGTAGAGTATCACCAGCAGCATCAGGCTGCCGCCAATGATCCCCAGCGCATAGCCGATACCGTTTTCGGCACTCAGGTAATTGTCATCGCGGTTGGCCCAGCCAAACAGCAGTGCGGCAATGACACTGATGGTGAACAGGTGGTCGCGCAGAAATTTAAATGTAGCAGTCACAAATTCGAATGCGTTTTTATCATCGGTAGAGAGATCGCTATTCTGTAATCGTTCGGGTGTGGCACTGCTCACGCTGTCTATATTGCTCATAATTTTGTCTTGTTCAGCCCCGGTTAAAATTGGTACAAAAATCCCAAACGCCTTATAATCGACTACAGTATTGAGTCTAGATCGATGTGTAATAAAATAAAGAAAAATGTCGGAATAATTTCCATCGATTGTCGACATAATTGTCATAAATTCTGCTATATATATAATAATCAATAAGTTACTGAGCTTTTCCAGTTTATATGAGCAAAAAAAATTGTTCTTTTATAATCAACGTCTTGTGCTGGGACCTGGTTTATGACATCTGTTATATGGCTCTATTTGCTGCCGTTACTGGCTATTTTCGGCTGGTATTTGTGGAAACGATTGAACAGGGACCGCAAATGTCGACAAATACTCGAAGACTGTGTTGCATCCGGTTTGACAGAGCCGGCATCGCTACACCCGATTATCGATCACGTCCGTTGCCTGGGCTGTGCGAGTTGCGTCAAGGCCTGCCCTGAAAATAACGTGCTGGGTCTGATCCATGGCAAGGCCCATTTGATCGACCCAACGCATTGCATTGGTCATGGTGCCTGTAAAAAGGCGTGCCCGTTCGATGCGATCGAACTGGTGTTTGGCACCGAAAAGCGTGGCCTCGACATTCCACAGGTGAACGAAGATTTTCAGACCAACGTTCCAGGTATTTTTATCGCCGGTGAGCTGGGTGGTATGGGGCTGATTCGAAATGCTGTGACTCAGGGCGTGCAGGCGGTTGAATCGATTAAAAAGCTGGATGGTATCGGCAGCAAGGCGCTCGATCTTGTGATCGTCGGGGCAGGTCCGGCCGGTATTGGTGCTTCGTTGGCGGCGCAGGCCGCGAAACTGAACTTTGTCACGTTGGAACAGGAGTCGCTTGGCGGTACGGTGTCGCATTATCCACGGGGGAAAATCGTGATGACGGCACCGGTCAAGCTTCCAGTGATCGGCAAAATGCAATTCAGGGAAACCACCAAGGAAGCCCTGATGGAGTTCTGGGAAAAGGCCGTAAAGGAAACCGGCCTGGAAATCAACACTAATGAACGGGTAGAAAGTATCGAACCTGACGGTGATGGTTTCAACGTTAAAACCACGCAGAGCCGTTACCAGACCCGTGCCGTATTGCTGGCGATCGGCCGACGCGGGACGCCACGCACGCTGGGTGTCCCTGGAGAAAACAGGACCAAGGTTGTCTATCGTCTTATCGATCCCGAGCAGTACCTGAACCAGCACGTTCTGGTGGTAGGTGGTGGCGACAGTGCGCTGGAGGCCGCGGTCAGTATTGCCAATGAAGCAGGAACCACGGTGACCTTGTCGTATCGGAGCGAAGCCTTCTCTCGTGCCAAGGAAAAGAACCGTATCAAGGTTGATGCTGCGCAGAAGGAAGGTAAGTTGAATGTATTGATGAGTTCAAACGTAAAAGAGATAACCGACGACAAGGTGGTCATTGCCGCAAATGATGAAGAGATCACCATCGACAACGATGCCATCATCGTATGTGCCGGCGGTATTTTGCCAACGCCTTTCCTCAAAGCCATCGGTATCGATGTAGAGACCAAGTTTGGAACAGCATAATGAAGCGGACTATTTTTTTACCCCTATTACTTTTATTCGTCGCAGCCACGGCTCATGCAGCAACACTGGCGGATGCGAAAATGGCCATTCGTACCCAGGATTTTGCCAGGGCTGTGAAAATACTGTATCCGTTGTCGCGCAGCGGTGACAAGGAGGCACAGTACCATCTTGCAGTGATGCACCGTAACGGTCAGGGGACCCCGGAGAATGCCAAGAAGGCCGCGTTCTGGATGAAGAAGTCGGCCAACCAGGGTTACAAGCGTGCGCAGTATTCACTCGGCGTGCTCTACGAAGAAGGTATTGGTGTCAGCACGAATCCGGGCAGGGCGGTTCACTGGTACCAGGCGGCTGCCGATCAGGGGTACCGTAATGCGGCGAAACGTTTGACACAGCTCCAAACCAGCGGTGGCGGTGACACCGCAATCGCCGCCGATATGCGTCCTGACGAAGTGCTTGCGCTGGCGGTGAGTAATGACGACATCGCAGCCGCGAAAAAATCCTTGAGGGCCGGTGCTAATATCAATATAAGCAATGAATACAGGCAAACGGTATTGAGGGAAGCCGTGACCCGTAAAAATGCGGATATGGTGAAGTTCCTGCTCGATAATGGTGCTGATGCCAATGCCGTCGATGCGTACAAAGACAGGCCCTTGCTGATGGCGGCAACAAACGGCGAAAGCAAGATTGTGCAGGAGCTGATCAGACACGGAGCCCGGCTCGAGCACAAAGATGTAAACGGTAATACGGCCCTGATGCTCGCATCGGCGAAAGGGCACAAGGCGATTGTTACGCAGTTGTTAAAAGCGAAGGCATCGCATAAAGCAAAAAACCGCAACGGCGAAAATGCGATCGTGCTTGCTGCAAAGGGAAAACATAATACCACCGTGAAGGTGCTGGAGCGTTACGGGGCGCGTTTGCCCATCGTGCGCAAGCAGAACCTGAGCGCAACACAGAAACTGGCAGCAATCAACACGGGAGCCAGAAGTGTTTATAAAGACTGGAGTCCATTGATGGTCGCTGTATGGCGAGGACAGGATGATGTATTGGCGTTGCTGCTGAAAAAAGGGGCAAATCCAAACCAGGTGGACAAGGAAGGCCATACGCCGCTGACGCGGGCATCGATGCAGGGATATGAGAAAATTGTTGACCGCCTTGTCGCAGCGGGTGCCGATGTCAACAAAGGCAATAAAGCCGGTAAGACGCCACTGATGTGGGCTGCAGAACACGGAAAGCACAAGGTGGCGAACAGACTGCTGAAAGCGGGTGCGAAAGTAGGTGCCGTAGACAACAAGAAACAGACGGCGCTGTTTTACGCTATTGCCGGTAGGCATGAAGACGCTACAGTGCGCTTGCTCGCCGCCGGTGCCAAACCAAGCAATGTCCTGATAGACGGCAAAGGCGAATTGCTGATCGCGGCCAACAGCATGTCATTAAACACAGTGGAGCGCTTGCTGCGTGCAGGCGGTGATGTGGGTTTACGCGATGCCGATGGACATGATGCGCTGTGGTATGCTGTTGACTCCGGGAATGCTGCTCTGGTCAATCTGTTGTATAAGAACTTTAGGTACATTGACAGAAAAGACAAGCATGAACGCACGCTGTTGCACAAGGCTGCCGAGCTGGAAAAGCCTGATGTTGCGACTCTGTTGATCGAAAAAGGCCTGAAAGTGGATGTTGCCGCGAAAGATGGCAACACGCCATTGATGATCGCAGCCAGCCGGGGCAATGTGCAAATAGTGGAGCTACTGATCAGCAAAGGTGCCGATATCAATGCCAAGAACAGTGTCGGGAACACACCGCTGATTCTGTCCGTAATGGCTGACAGTCCGGCTTCGGTACAACTGCTGCTGGATGCCGGTGCCGATGCCGGGGCCAGAAACAACAAACGTGAACAGGCCATCCATCTCGCTGAGCAGGCGGAGAACGCGAGCATCATAGAAGCCCTGAACACACATGAAAATCAAAACGGATTGTTTGGCTTCATAGCGTGCATGGCGGGTTCGAATTGCTGATTTTGAAGGGCAATGGCAATTCGATTAATGAATCTCGCAGAACGGCGACGAACACAACAATCTGTCATTCCTGTTTGTGCTAGCTATTGCGTTGATGGATCTGGCTAAAGCCTATCTACCGGGGTTTTCGCATCGATCAACTGATAAAGACTTTTCTGGTTCTTGTGTAGTGATGAAAGAGGTTAGGTAGGGTGCGCCGTGCGCACCATTAGGCAGAAATCAGGCCTGTTGTACTGGCTTCGGTGCGCACGGCGCACCCTCCGATGTGTATGAGCTTTTTCACCAAAGAAATATCTAACAGATACAATTCCGACTGAAGGACGATCTTCCAGTGTCCACCATGTCATCGAAACCTGTCATTCAGGGCGAGCGCTAATCCAGTCAGCTTTGTATGCCATGTTTGGAACAAGATCAATCTTTATGGTCTACATATAAGGAATCCCTATGATAAAACGGTACTCTGACACGCTGCATTATCATGAATGCGCCTGATCCTAAAATACGCAATGCGGCAACTGCGATTCTGCAACGTGCTGCTGACAGCATTGGCAAAATCATTCTGGGCAAGGATGAACATATCCGTCTGGCGCTGACCTGCCTGATCGCCCGTGGCCATCTGCTGATCGAAGATTTGCCGGGCGTTGGAAAAACCACACTGGCACACGCGATTGCCCAGGTGATGGGGCTGGAATTTCAACGAATCCAGTTCACCTCCGATCTGTTGCCTGCCGATGTGCTGGGTGTTGCCATCTACGATCGTGAACGCTCGACGTTTGAATTTCACCAGGGCCCGGTTTTTTCCAACTTCATTCTTGCCGACGAGGTCAATCGGGCCACACCAAAAACACAAAGCGCGCTGCTGGAAGCCATGGAGGAATACCAGGTGACAGTGGAAGGCGAAACACGTGCTTTGCCGCAGCCGTTTTTTGTGATCGCGACGCAGAATCCGATGCACCAGATTGGGACTTACCCCTTGCCCGAGTCCCAGCTGGACCGTTTTCTGATGCGCCTTCATCTGGGTTTCCCTGATCAGCAGGCGGAACGTGAATTGTTACTGGGGGAAGATCGGCGCGACATGATCGAACACATCAAACCTGTGCTTGACGCCAGCAAGTTGATGACGATTCAGAAGCAGGCTGTCAGTTTGCATGTTGCTGATGCCTTGCTGGACTATGTGCAGGCGATACTGGAGTTCAGCCGAAATTCACCGCTGTTCGAGTTTGGTCTTTCTCCGCGTGGTGGCCTCGCCATTTTGAGCTCAGCCAGGGCGTTGGCGTTGATTGATGGCAAGGACTATGTCTTGCCCGAGCACATCAAGCAGGTGCTGCCTGCTGTGGTCAATCACCGCCTGGTGCAGACATCCGACCAACTCCAGGCAAACAAACAGACGGCTGCAGATTTTATTGCTGTTTCTGTACCTGTGCCCTGATCAGACACGTGCTGTCGCTGGCATCAATATTCAGGTTGCCGAAGTTTTCTCGCCGACCTGTTCTGCAATTCATTACCAGGCGCAGCGGTCCGTTCGATGGTGAAGTCATACTGGACAAGAATCGTGTCTACATCTTACCGACGAAAATCGGCGTGCTGTTCAGTTTGTTGTTGATTATCCTGTTGCTCGGCTCAGTCAACTACGGCAAAAGCCTGGGTTATGTGCTGGTCTTTCTACTGGCGGGCGTAGGCAATATCGCGATGCTTGCCATTTGGAGAAATCTTGCGGGCTTGCGTTTACGGGCTGGTGGCTGCGCACCGGTATTTGCCGGAGAGCAGGCCAGTTTTGCCGTGCAGCTACAAAACCCGGATCCGCTGAAACGGTATTCTGTTGCCATCAGTCAGAACGGACATGAATACGAAGTCATCGACGTCCCGGCTGATGGTGTTGCACAGATTCATTTCAGCAAAAAAACTGTTCAGCGTGGATTGCTCGATGCAGGGCGTTTTCGCCTGTACACCGAATTCCCGACCGGTTTATTCGTGGCCTGGACATGGATTGAATTGAGCATGCAGTGTGTGGTCTACCCCAAACCTGTCGCCAGGGCCCAGTTGCCAGTCGGAAACTCGATTGTCGACGGCACGAGCGATTTACATGGTGTTGGACAGGAGGAATACAGTGGATTACGCAAGTACCAGATTGGCGATTCGTGGCGGCGCGTTTCCTGGAAAGCCACAGCGCGTTGCGATCAGTTGTACACCAAGCAATTTTCTGGTGGTGCGCCCGAGTCACGCTGGATCGAATGGCAGGTGATCAGGGCCAGCTCGATCGAACAACGCCTTTCAGTCATGACCCGACTGGTTCTGGACGCCGAGGCCGGTCCTTGCCAATACGGGCTCAGGTTGCCCGGGTTGGAGATTGCACCTGAGCGGGGCCATCAACACTGTCAGCATTGTCTGAAGGCACTGGCTTTGCATGGGCACCAGTAACACCCGCCTGAACGCAAAGGCGGGGCCAGTGCTGTTGGGCATTCATATCGTTGCGCTGCCATTGTACCCGCATATGCCGTTGCTGGTTTTGCTGGTCACGGCTTTATTCACAGTGTGGACGCTGCTGATAATCAGTGGGCGTTTGGCCCAGCCCGGCCGTTTGCCTATGTTGCTGCTGACCATTTTGGTGGTGATCGTATTACTGCAGTCATTCGGCACGATACTGGGCCAACAGCCGGGCTCGGCGATGTTGCTGTTGCTTTCATTTCTCAAGCTTTTTGAGATGAAGTCAACCCGGGATATCGCGATTGTTATTTTTATGGGATTCTTCCTGGTTGCGAGTAACTTTTTCTATTCACAAACGCTACTGATCGCAGTCTACGTGTTGATTGTCGTGGTCTATCTGACATCCGTATTGATTGTGTTCAGCGATCGTCTGGATACTACCAGTTATACCATGCGGATAAAACGTGCATGGGTTATGATTTTCCAGGCCGTGCCGTTGATGTTGATCCTGTTTTTACTGTTTCCGCGCGTACCTGGGCCGTTATGGGGCCTGCCCGATGACGCGCAGTCAGGTGTGACCGGCCTCTCTGATGAAATGTCGCCGGGCAGCATCAATCGCCTGGTGAGGTCGGGCGAGGTGGCTTTCCGCGTGAATTTTGCGGGTTCGCTACCGCCACGCCTGGAACGCTATTGGCGTGGACTGGTACTGTCGCACTATGATGGCACAACCTGGCGGCTTGATAATGCGCCTGCAAAGACGTATCCGTTGCTGATTGTCCCCGATGATGTGCGATCAAAATACAGCTACACGGTCATGCTGGAGCCGCATAACCAGCGCTGGCTGTATGCGCTCGAGTCCCTAGTCGAATACGAAGACCGGCAACTTGTCACTCGCGAGCTGCAGTTATTCGTGGGCAGCAAGATCAAGGATGTCATCAGCTACACACTGCGATCGGATACCTCGGCGCAAAACCGAGGTTTATTCGAGCCTGAGCGCGACAAGAACCTGGCGTTGCCTGATGATCTCAACAGTAAAACCGTGGATTTCGCCAGAACACTTTTCATTCAGTCGAATCGTGACAGCCAGACTTACATCGATACCGTGCTAACACACTTCAGCCAGCAGGAGTACTTCTATACGCTGTCACCACCGTTGCTGGGTGAACATGCGATGGACGATTTTCTGTTCACGACACGCCGTGGTTTCTGTGAGCATTATGCTAGCGCCTTCGTCTATCTGATGCGTGCGGCCGGTATTCCGGCACGTATTGTTGTCGGCTATCAGGGTGGCGCCATGCATCCCTTCGATGACTACATGATCGTGCGTCAGTCAGATGCTCATGCATGGGCAGAAGTCTGGCTCGACGACAAGGGCTGGGTCCGGGTGGATCCGACGGCCGCGGTGTCACCAACACGCATCGAGAGCGGCATCGCGAATGCGGGGCTGGAGCGTGATCTGCTGCCTTCGATACTGGTGTCTGACAACGCTCTATTTCAGCGCACCCGGTATGTCTGGGACAGCTTTCACAATAACTGGAACCAGTGGGTCATCGGCTTTGATCAGCAACGACAACAACAACTGCTGGAATTGCTCGGCCTGAAGAACGTCAGCATCAGCAACCTGGTCATCTGGCTGGTTATTGCGATGACCCTTGCCGGCGGCTTGGTGGCATGGTGGGTTTTGCGCAAGGCATCGGTACGACAGAAGGATGTGATCAGGCACTACTACGACAAGTTCTGCCGTAAACTGGAAAAGGCCGGTATTACACATCGGCCTCATGAAAGCGCCAGCGAATTGATGGCACGGGCAGCGAAAATACTACCTGACAGACAGTGCGAGCTGTCGATGATAACGGCGGACTATCAGCAGCTGCGTTACGGTGATGATAAGAATGAGCAGCGCCGCAAACGCTATATTCGCGCGATCAGACGCTTCAGGGCCAGGCATTAAGTTACAGGGCGGTAATCAACCCTACATACAAAAATGTTTCACCAGGTCCTGGATGAGTTTTATTGTGGGTCTGATTTTTTCCATCGCGAGATATTCATCGGGCTGATGCGCCTGGTCGATGTTGCCAGGTCCCAGCACGACAGCATCCATACCGAGCTTGTCATAAAAGGGGGCTTCCGTTGAAAACGCCACTGCTTTGGCACGGGCGCCGGTCAATTGTTCGACGGCTTTGACCAGCATCGAATTGGCTGAGGTTTCAAGTGCGGGCACGCCGTCCAGCAATGCATTGATCTGATACTCGATTCTGCCGCCGGCAAGGGCTCTCTGAAGCTGCTGCTCGAGCTCGGACTTCAGGTCAGATAAATTCATGCCAGGCAATGGCCGGATGTCGATCTGCAGTTCACAATGGCCGCAGATCCGGTTCGGATTATCACCGCCGTGTATATGTCCCAGATTCAGCGTCGGTTGCGGTATTTCGAACAACGCATTGTGGTAGGTCTGCTGCAATTGCTCACGCCACAACAGAAGTTCGGTCATGACCTTTTGCATGGCTTCGAGCGCGCTGTGGCCCAGTGCCGGATTACTCGAGTGTCCAGACAGCCCCGTGAGTTTGATTGCCTCCATCATCATGCCTTTATGCATGCGCACCGGTTTCAGCCCGGTGGGCTCTCCAATCAGTACAAAACGTGCTCCCGGCAGATGGTTTGCCTGCAGTGCCCTGGCACCGTTCATGCTGGTTTCTTCATCGGCTGTAGCCAGTACGATCAACGGCTGTCGAAGCCGAGAGAGATCAAGCTCCCGGATCGCTTCGATGACCAGCGCAAAAAAAGCTTTCATGTCGGCTGTACCGAGGCCGTAGAAACGATGGTCTGCTTCAGTGAGCCTGAATGGATCAAAACGCCAGTCGCCGTGATCATAGGGCACGGTATCGGTATGACCGGCGAGCACGAGGCCACCGTTGCCGGTGCCAGTCGTGGCAATCAGGTTGGCCTTGGTGCCATCAGCATTGATAGTTTGAATTTCGATATCGAAACCCAGTTCCTGCAACCAGCCGGCCAGCGTATCAATCACATCGCGGTTACCCTGATCGAGTCGGGGATTGGTGCAGCTGATCGATGGTGTGGCAATCAGCTGGTGCATCATTTCCAGCAGCAAAGGTGATTTGATAGTCATGCGTGCAGGTTATACGCTGTCGCCTGAGTCCGGCAAGGTCATTATTCACTTCGCGTCTGTTTGCGATGATTTGCGGACGTATTACATTGCCTGAACCGTGATAGGCATGCTTGAATAACACACTGTATTTTTGATCATCCGAGCTTCACTTAACAAAACCAATGCCTTACCAGTATTCCACGCCGCCTGGTGAGAAATGCGGGTTAACGCTCCTGCCCCAGGACCGATATCGGTTACAATCATGCCCAGACTATACAATCCGTGTGTTTACGCCCTGAGCAATGAAATGTTTCGATGAGTTCCATGCCTGAACAATTGCTGTCCCTCGTTCCAGCCGCACTGCATCCGACTGTAGCCAACTACTGGCATGACTGGGCTATTGCCTGTGAGCAGGCCGGGGTTAGTGCGTCGGTCGATTTATCGGTTCTGGGCAAGGTATGGGCCTGCAGCGAGTTCGTGGCCCGTACCTGTATACGCTGGCCCGCGCTGCTGGATGAACTGGCTATCGAGGGATTCGGGGCCGCACGTTCGCCCAATGACTATCAACAGCGAGTTGCGCAGACGATAGCCACGGCAGAACCGACCGAAGAGGGCTTGATGCGGGCATTGCGGCTATTGCGCAAGAAAGAAATGGTGCGTATCGCATGGCGTGACCTCGCCGGTCTGGCGGATGTCGAGCAGGTGCTGCATGAACTCAGTGACTTTGCTGAAGCCGTGATCGCGCAAACGCTGACTTATCTTTATCAGCAGACCACCGAGGCGCTGGGGGTGCCGAAAAACCCCCTGGGTGAGCCCCAGCAAATGCTGGTGCTGGCCATGGGCAAGCTCGGTGGGCGTGAACTGAATTTTTCCTCGGATATCGACCTGATCTTCGCCTATGCCGAAGAGGGTGGCACAGATGGTGGCCGACACTTATCCAATCATGAATTCTTTCTGCGTCTGGGCAGAAAGCTGGTCAGGGTGCTTGACGAGATCACTGCTGAAGGCTTTGTCTACCGTGTCGATACCCGTCTGCGGCCCAATGGGGACAGTGGGCCGCTGGCGATGAACTTTACGGCGATGGAACATTACTATCAGCTCCAGGGCCGTGACTGGGAGCGTTATGCCATGATCAAGGCGAAGATTATAGGCGGCAGCGAAACCGAAAGCCACGCTCTGACATCGATGCTGCGGCCATTCACCTACCGCCGTTATCTGGATTTTGGTGCGTTTGAATCCATCCGTGAAATGAAAGGCATGATCGAGGCCGAAATGCGTCGCAAGAGCATGCAGCACAACATCAAGCTCGGCAGAGGTGGTATCCGTGAAATCGAGTTTATCGGCCAGACTTTCCAGTTGATTCGAGGAGGTCCGACGCCGGAGTTGCAGGAGCGCAGTATCCTGAAAGTGTTGTCGTTGCTGGCCGAGTTTGGCTATCTCGAGCCCGAGGAGGCGGATAACCTCAGACAAAGCTATCTGTTTCTGCGCAAGCTGGAGAACCGCTTGCAGATGGAGCGCGACCAGCAAACACAGGTGCTGCCTGCTGATGCCCTCTCCAGAGAGCGAATCAGGCTGGCGATGGGCTTTGAGGACTGGGACGCGATGATGCGAGCGCTGGATCAACATCGTCAGGCGGTCACACGGGTATTCGATTCGGTGATTTCCTCCGAGGAACGGCCCGAAACGGAAAGCATTGATGCCCTGCAACTGTTCTGGACCGATACCGGTAACACACACGGTTTTGGCCATTGGCTGCTCGAGGCCGGCTGTGACAAGGTTGATGCGATCATCGAAACGCTTACCCGTTTCAAGACATCGGCCAGGATACGGGTGCTGTCGGCCGAGGGTGCCCGGCGCTTGCAACAGCTGTTGCTGCAGTTGCTGAAACAGATAGTGAGCTATGAACATTCGCTGGTGTTGCTCGACCGCGTGCTTGAGATCCTCGGGGCTATTGTCGGGCGCCCGGTTTATATCAGCCTGCTTATAGAGTATCCCGTCGCCCAGCAACAGATGCTGGAGCTGTGCGCAGCCAGTCATTGGTTTGTCAACGAACTGGCACGTTACCCTATCCTGCTGGATGAGCTGCTCGATTCCCGCGAGCTGTTCAGGCAGAATGACCGCGAGCAGTTGACCACCGAGCTCGAGCGGCTGATGTCCCAGGTCGATGAAAAAGACCTGGAGCAGCAAATGGAGCGTCTGCGCCAGTTCAGGCGCACGGAGATATTCAAGCTGGCAGCCACCGACGTGATTCACGTCCACCAAATCTGGGACGTCGGTGCCAAGCTGAGCACGATTGCCGATGTGGTATTGCGAAAAGTTTTGCAGCTCGCATGGGACGCGATATGCCGGCGCCACGGCATACCCGTTTGCATCATCGATGAGCAACCGTACCATCCGCGCATGGCGATCATTGCCTATGGCAAGCTGGGTGGGCTGGAGATGGGTTATGGCTCTGATCTGGATATCGTGTTTCTGCACGACAGCTCGGGGAAGAAACAGTATACCAACGGTGAAAAAAGTATCGACAATAGCCAGTTTTTCATTCGTGTAGCGCAAAAAGTGTTGCATATACTCGGCGCGCGCACCCATTCGGGTCTGCTCTACGAGGCCGATACCCGGTTACGGCCCGACGGGCGAGCCGGTATGCTGGTCAGCAGTGTCAGTGCGTTTGAAGATTATCAGAAGAATAAAGCCTGGACCTGGGAGCATCAGGCGCTGTTGCGTACCCGTTGTATCGCGGGAAGCGAGCCAGTCTGCCAGGAGTTTGCTAGAATCCGACAGTCTGTGCTGGCGGTCACGCGTGATGCGGCCAAGCTTTGCAGTGAAGTGGTCGAAATGCGTGAAAAAATGCGCACGCATCTTGCCAGTCGCGATGATTCGAGTATCAACATCAAGCAGGATACGGGCGGCATGGTCGATATCGAATTCACTACGCAGGCCGGCATACTGTTGAACGTGGCCGAGCATCCCGAGATGCTCAGTGTGAGTTCAACGCTGGAGTTTATCGAGTATCTGGCCGCAGTGGGCTGGTATACCAGCGCTGAAGCCGATGAACTGGCAACAGCGTACAAGCTGTTTCGACAGCAGACCAACAAGCAGGCGCTGGAGGTTGCCTTGCCCGGGGATATCAGACAGGTATTGCAGCCACATTTTGACCGTGTAACTGCACTTTGGAACCGACTGGTCGTGGCCAGGACAATCCTGCAGGAAACGACCTCCTGAAGCTGGATCTGGATGATTTTTGTTAACCGATTATCGCCCCTGGGATTATCGCCCTTGGGATTGTCACCATTGGCACGCGTCTTTGTGTTGATGATGGCACAGTGGTAGTTACAATGTTTACTGGAGATTAATATGCAAACCATGGCCGATCGTGACGGCGTCATCTGGTTTGATGGTGAATTGGTGCCCTGGCGTGATGCCCGGGTGCACGTACTGACGCACACGCTGCATTATGGCATGGGGGTGTTCGAGGGTGTGCGCGCTTACAAGGCCGAGCAGGGCACGGCCATCTTTCGTCTGCAGGCACACACGGACCGGCTGTTCGATTCGGCTCAGATCATGATGATGGATATACCGTTTGACAAAGACACCATCAACGAGGCGCAGCGTGCCGCCGTGCGTGAAAACAAGCTGGAAACGGCCTATATCAGACCGATGTGCTTTTATGGTGCGGAAGGCATGGGGCTGCGTGCAGACAATCTCAAGGTCCATGTCATCGTGGCCGCCTGGGAGTGGGGGGCCTATCTTGGACAGGAAAATCTGGAAACGGGTATCCGCATCAAGACATCCAGCTTTACCCGCCATCATGTCAATATCAGCATGTGCAAGGCCAAGGCGAATGGTCACTACATCAATTCCATGCTGGCACTGAACGAGGCATTGAGTGATGGATATGATGAAGCCATGTTGCTCGACGCGGAAGGCTATGTTGCCGAGGGTAGCGGTGAAAATATCTTTGTCGTGCATGACAATATCATCTACACCCCTGACCTGACTTCGGCACTGAACGGTATCACGCGCAACACCATCTTCAAGCTGGCCAATGACGCCGGCTATGAAGTGCGTGAAAAACGCATCACCCGCGATGAGGTCTATATCGCCGATGAAGTTTTCTTTACCGGCACGGCTGCAGAAGTGACACCGATACGTGAAGTCGACAATCGTACGATTGGTAACGGCAGTCGCGGCCCGGTCACGGAAAAATTGCAGACATTATATTTCGACGTCGTGCACGGCCGTCTGGACAGGCATCCGGAATGGCTGACGCTTGTTAATGACTAATTCGTTTTGATGAGGTACGCTCATGCCTAATCCGCATACTGCAACACAACAAGGACTGGATACGCCCAACAAACTGTCACGTTACGAAGTGTCGCGTGATGACCTGCCGGTGCATTGCCCGATGCGTGGCAGCAGCCTGTGGAATTCCCATCCACAGGTATATATTCCCGTCGAGGATCACGGTTCAGCGAAGTGCCCCTATTGCGGCGCTGAATACGTGCTGAAGGACTGATGATCGGCAGAACACAGGCAGGGTGGTCACTACCCACCGAATCGCACAGGTGGGCGATGCCCACCCTACGGTTGTGAATGCACATAGAAATACCCCCTTTTGACAAAGCCCGGGTGCTGGTTGTTGGTGATCTGATGCTGGATCGTTACTGGCATGGCCCGACCTCGCGTATCTCTCCGGAAGCGCCGGTGCCGGTGGTGCATGTGCGTGATATCGAAGAACGTCCCGGCGGGGCCGGTAATGTCGCGCTGAACATTGCCCGCCTGGGTGCACAGTGCACTGTGCTCGGTTTGACCGGCGATGATGACGCGGCTGATGTGCTGGAGGAAAAACTGCAGGCCGCGGGTGTCAGAACCGATTTCGTGCGCCTGCAGGAGAACGCTACGGTCACCAAGCTGCGGGTCATAAGCCGCCACCAGCAACTGATCCGACTCGACTTTGAAGACGGTTTTATCGGCCAGGACGTCACCGCCGAGGAAGTCGAGTTCGCAAAATTGCTCCAGCAGCACGATGTCGTGGTCTGCTCCGATTACGGCAAAGGCAGTCTGCGCAGCGTGCAGTCGCTGATTTCGCTGTGCCAGGAACAACAGATCCCGGTGCTGGTCGATCCCAAGGGTACCGATTTTGACAAGTACGCCGGTGCCAGCCTGCTGACGCCCAATCTTGCCGAGTTTGAGGCCGTCGTTGGCCGTTGTGCCAGTGAAGAAGAGCTGGTCGAGAAAGCGCAGCAGCTGTGTGATCAATGCAGCTTTGATGCCGTGTTGATCACACGCAGCGAGCACGGCATGACCCTGGTACCCAGTGATGGCGACGTGTTTCATCTGCCCACTCGCGCCCGCGAAGTGTACGATGTGACCGGTGCCGGTGATACTGTCATCTCTACGCTGGCGGCTGCGCTCGCGGCCGGCGATGATGAACACAACGCGATTGCGCTGGCCAATCTGGCGGCCGGCATTGTCGTCGGTAAGCTCGGTACCGCCAGCGTCAGCCAGGAAGAGCTGTACCAGGAAATTCACAAACATATCGCGGTGAAACGTGGTGTGGTCAGTCAGCAAGAGCTGGTCACAGCGGTCAACCAGTGTCGTCAACGCGGTGAGACCATCGTCATGACCAATGGTTGTTTCGATATTCTGCATGCCGGCCATGTCACCTACCTGCAACAGGCACGGGAGCAGGGAGACCGTCTGATCATCGCCGTGAATGTCGATGAAACCGTGCGTAAATTGAAAGGCGATGACCGCCCGGTGAACCCGCTGGAACATCGTATGCGCATGCTGGCTGCACTCGAATGCGTCGACTGGGTGCTGCCGTTTGAAGAGGAAACACCTACACGGTTGATCTGTGAAGTACTGCCCGACATCCTGGTCAAGGGCGGTGACAACGATCCTGACAAGATACCGGGCGGCGATTGTGTTCGTGATAATGGCGGTGAAGTCCGCGTGCTGTCCTACGTTGAAGGCGTTTCTACCACTGAAATCATCGGCACCATACGTGGCAGGACATAACGCCTGCGATGCATCAGGGTAATCCGGTTGATTGGGTCTGACACATACAGTAATCACGCAGCATTTTTGCCACGGATGAAATATAACAATCACAGTACGCAACTGAGTGAATTCAAGGTACATCTGGCGGTACTACGCACACCGCTCGGTTCGAACCATGAGCAGATCCCTGGTTGTCTTCGTGCCCACTTGAGTCGCAGGTCATTACTATGAAGGTTGATGTTGACGCACTGATTATCGGCGGTGGCATAGCTGGTCTGTGGACGCTGCAGCGTTTGCGCAATGAAGGTTATAACGCGGTATTGCTCGAGGCCGAGGCCCTGGGCGCTGGCCAGACTCGCTATGCGCAGGGTATCGTTCACGGTGGCACCAAGTATGCGCTCACCGGAAAACTCACGGCCTCCTCAGAAGCGGTAGCGGAGATGCCCGCGATCTGGCGTGCCTGCCATGAAGGCCGGGGCGAGGTCGATTTACGCAAGGCGACGATGATTTCCGATGCCCATTATCTGTGGTCGACGTCCAGTCTGGCATCAAAAATCACCGGTTTTTTTGCCAGCCAGGTGATGCGTGCACGCACCACCGCATTGCCGCCGCAACAACGGCCGGCACTGTTTCGGCACCGGCGTTTCAGGGGTAATATCTATCGGCTCGATGAGCCGGTTTTCGATACCGTCAGCGTACTGCGCGCGCTGGCTGAGCCGGTCATGTCCTCCATTCTCGCCACCAATAAACACACGCTACAACTGGCGGCGTCTGGTCTGAGTGTCGAAGCGGTCAATGGTGATCGATTTGAGTTCAGCTTTCGGCGCCTGATATTGATGGCCGGGCAGGGCAACGAGGACCTTTTGGCCGTGGCGGGACTGTCAAGACCGGCGATGCAGTTAAGGCCGCTGAAGATGGTGATTATGCGGGGTGGATTGACGGAGAAGGTATTTGCGCATTGTATGGGAGCCGGCGTTAATCCCAGGTTGACGATTACCTCGCACCTGGACAATGCGGGTGAAATCGTCTGGTACATGGGTGGACAACTGTCGGAGGATGGTGTCTATCGTTCTGACGCTGTACAGATCGCTCGCGCCCGGCAGGAGCTGGCCGAACTGATCCCGTGGCTATCCCTTGACCGTGTGCAATGGGCCACTCTGGATATTAATCGTGCAGAAGTCAGGCACGCCGATGGTCACCGGCCCGATACCTATTATGCCCTGAAGCAGGGTGAAATCATTACCGCCTGGCCAACCAAGATGGCACTGGCACCCTTACTGGCCCGGCGCGTGGTTGACCTGGTCTCTGGTGTCGATAAGACAGCCAGCGTGTTGCCCGACTGGCCGGCGCCGACATTTGCTGAATTTCCCTGGTGTGAGCAGGCCCGATGGGGCATGACATGATGCGGCGTCCGTTGGGTTCAACCGGCATCGATGTCAGTCCATTAGGTCTGGGTACCGTCAAGATTGGTCGCAACCAGCAGGTCAAGTATCCACAAGGCTTCGCTATACCCGATGACGATACCGTCAGCGAATTACTGGCGCTGGCCTGGGATCTGGATATCAACTTTATTGATACCGCACCAGCCTATGGCAGCAGCGAACAGCGTCTTGGGAAATTGCTGCCGCATACCGACGACTGGGTCCTCATGACCAAAGTCGGTGAAATCTTTGAAAACGGGCAGTCGCGTTTCGACTTCTCGGCACAATATACCCGACAGTCGGTCGAAAACAGTCTTGACAAACTCAAACGCGATTGGGTGGATGTGGTGCTGGTGCATTCAGACGGCAACGATATCGAGATCATCAATAATACAGCGGCTCTGGAAACACTCGACAGAATGAAGCAGGAAGGTAAGCTGCGCGCCTATGGCATGTCGACCAAGACCGTCGAGGGCGGTTGCTGGATTGTCGAAAACACGGATGTGGTGATGGCTACATATAACCTCGAAACAGATGATGAACTGCCGGTGATTGAGCATGCACATGCGTTGAGCAAGGGTGTCGTCGTCAAAAAAGGGCTGCAGAGTGGTCACGCTGATAGCGTTGAAGATGCGTTCAGGCATGTTCTGACACAGGCTGGCGTCAGCAGTATGATCGTGGGTACGATCAGTCCTGCTCATTTGCGTAGCAATGTTGAGATTTGCAATCGTATTCTCGCCCCCTGCTGAGAAATGCGATCTGGTATCCGTACGTGAATGAATTAAGTCGGCGCTATCTGATCATTGGACCATCCTGGATAGGGGATATGGTGATGGCGCAGTCATTGTTCATTACGCTGAAAAAGCGCTATCCCGACTGCCAGATCGATGTGGTATCGCCCGAATGGTCATTGCCCGTGCTGGGCAGAATGCCAGAAGTGCGGCAGGGACTGGCGCTGCCTGTAACACACGGCCAACTCGATCTGACGACGCGATACAGGCTGGGTCGATCGCTTCAAGGCAGGAACTACTCGCATGCGATTGTGCTGCCCAGGTCGTGGAAGTCGGCATTGCTGCCTTTTTTTGCAGATGTGCCTGTCCGTACTGGCTATAAAGGTGAGATGCGCTATGTGTTGTTGAGTGATATTCGTAAACTGGATACTGCGGTTTTGCGGCAAACTGTTCAGCGCTATGTGGGACTGGCATACCTTGAGTCAGAAACTACCTCGTCAGCGCCTGATATTCCCTATCCGGAATTACGTGCAGAAAAGAATAATACTGACAGACTTGTTGAAAGTCTCGGCCTGGAAATGGGCAGGCCTGTTATAGGCTTTATGCCAGGCGCTGAGTATGGACCGGCAAAACAGTGGCCGGCCGGGCATTTTGCGAAGCTGGCAGAATATCTGACCGAGCGCGGATACCAGGTTTGGTTGTTCGGTTCGGCGAAAGAAGTGAAACTGGCTGATGACATCATAGGCCAAAGCACCGGAGATATATATAACCTGTGCGGAAAAACAGAATTAACAGATGTCATAGATCTGTTGGTGTGCACGGAGCAGGTGGTGAGTAATGATTCAGGATTGATGCATGTTGCTGCAGCCGTGGATGTGAAGGTGAATGTGATATATGGTTCGTCAACACCGGAGTACACACCCCCCTTAACGAACGCTGCGAACATTCATTACAAGCAGCTTCCATGCAGTCCCTGTTTTGCCAGAACATGCAGATATGGTCACTACGACTGCCTGAATACAATCAGTCCTGAGGATGTATTTGAAAGAATAACGCACAATGAATAATAATTTTATAAATATGCCTGCTTTCAACGATTACAGATTTAACTGGACGCATATTGGAATTACCCTGGTATTTCTGTTTCCATTGTTTTCCAATACTTTGAGACACTGGGTGTCATCGATGTACGTATTACTGGTATTGGTGTCATTGTTTTCAATTACCAAATTTAACTATGATCTGAAAAAAGAAGAGAAAATATTTCTAGCGATTATACTTCTTCATGTTTTATCAACAGCTGTTTCCAATATGCTGGCTGGATGGACACGTGCATCGCATACATGGTTCTTCTCGAGTGATATGCGCTTCCTGTTTGCGCTACCTGTGTATTTATATCTACGCTGCATACCGCAAATCTGGAAATACTTTCTGATGAGTATACCGCTAGCGGCAATAATCATTGGTATTACGGGTATTATTGATTTTATGCTGCGTTATCAACGTGGCGATTTGGATATGATTTTAGCGGAGGGGGTATACGGTCATATCTTTCAGGGTAATATATCGGTGCTCTGGTCTGTTTTGAGTTATGTCGCATTTGATTATTATAAAGACAATAAAAAAATGCGAATGCTGTGTTTAACCGGCGCGTTACTGGGTGCAATAGGGGCGCTCGTATCAGTCACCCGCAACGCGTGGCTTTCCATGGTTTTGTTGTATGTGCTGATATTCATTATGCAAGGTGGCATCATCAAAGCGTTAAAAACAACAGGGCTGAAAAGACTTGCCATTATTGGCGCCGCTTTGCTACCTGTGCTGTATTTTCTCTCGGGTATCGACTATATCAATGCAAGGTTCAACCGGGTATTCGATGAGCCGGTTGCCTATTTCAAGGCGGATAGGAGTAAGACGATCGAATTCACTTCCATTGGATTCAGGCTTGAACAGTGGAGAGGCGCGCTCTATGCTTTTGAAGAAAAGCCAATCTTTGGTCATGGTGTTGGAAATACGGGTATTGTGCATAACAGGTACGTAAAGGAAGGTAAGTTGAACGATCTGATTTATCAGCAGAGTGCGGACAACGGCAATCCAACCCACACGCATAGCGTGTATTTCAGTTATCTTGGTGATAAAGGGCTCATTGGCATGGTGCTGATTCTGTTGCTGTTATTTTACCCGGTGTATGTCGCAATGCAGAAAAGGCAGCATTCTGCAGATGCCTGGCGATTTCAAATGCTTTTGAGTGCAGCATTTATTCTTGCTTCTCTTACGGAGCATCCATTCGTAAGAAATAACTGGACCTCAATATTTATCGTGTCAAGTGTTGTGTCTTTCATCTGGTTGAACAGGTCGGATGAAAAGATAGAACAAACGGCGCACTGAAAACAGATAGCCTGTAACATTGGATAAAACACTATTGCCGACTGCCGTTATATGTCTTTCAGATGGAGCTGGTGGAATGGAGCATGATGCAGTTAAGCTTGCAGATTTGCTTTCGCACCGATCAGATACGGTCCTGATCTGCAAGCAGAATACGTTTATCGAGCAGCTGTACGAAAAGGGCAATTACTCGTTCGAATGTGAGAGCATTAGTTTTACCAATAAAAGTTTCAGTTTTTCAATGTTTATCAAGACACACCACGTGCTTAACAGGTATTCTATAAAAAACGTTATATATTTTGGCGCGTCAGAATTAAAAACATTGTATTTTTCTTTTATAGGGAAGGGATTGAATGTCATTGTGCGTCACGGGACGACGAAATCCAGCCCTAAAAGAGACTGGTTTCACAGGCTGATTTATTCCTGCGTAAATTATCATGTGGCTATATCGATGCATTTGCTCAATAACGTAAAGCAGATCGTGCCAGCTGACAATAACGAAAAATTCAAAATCATATATCCTTCATTTTCATTCGATGAAGTCAAGCGCGAGACCTGCAGCGTGTCAGATAAGATACATATCATACACATTGGAAGGCTTGCTCGCGGTAAAGGGCAAATTGATGCAATACATGCCTGTCGTGCACTGTATGACAGGCGCATTGAATTTGAGTTGCGATTTCTGGGCGACAGTAAAGATGAAAGCTATGTCGCTGAAATAAAGCAGGCACTGCACGATCTTCCCTATGCTGACAAGGTGAAGTTCGCTGGTTATGTGGATGATGTCGGTAAGTCACTTGTCAATGCAGACATTTTTCTCTACCCAAGCTATGGTGAAGGATTCGGTAATGTATTTGTGGAAGCGATGGGCTTTGGTTTGTCGGTTGTGACCTACAACAATACGACATTTCCCGAATTTGCGCGTATGGGATTCAGGTTCTATATGGCGGATAACAGAAACATAGTGTCGCTATCCGATTGTCTGCTTCGGGCTGCTGATGAAGTGCTGAATCATAGCGCCAGATATGAAGGCAACTCAAGGCTCGCGGCAGAATTATTCAACAAGGACAGAGAGCTGCTGGACTGGCATTCAATACTTTGCTGATACGAGCATCATCGTGACGGCCGTGTGTTACACGCGGATTAATTCCGGCGTCTGATGCCGAGAAAAGGAGCGAGCAGCAGGTTGGACAGTATATGACCGCCCCATTTGCGTACATAATAAAAGACCACGCCAGTTCTGATCAGCGCCATGCATTTGATTCTGTGGTTATGGAAATATTCCCGGTTCAGTAGAATCAGGTCATGTTGCTTGTCATGCTTGCCTCTGGCGACTTCAATAAAGCCCATTTCGTTCATTAATTGCACGACATCCTGCTTGAGCTTTTGTCCTTTCCACACGGTCTCGGTTTCTACTTCGATCTGGATGAAAACAATATTTCCAGCAATTTCCGACAGTCCTTCTAGCACTTCGTACCCTGCGCCCTCGACATCAATCCATATCGCAATTGACTCGCCGCTCATGCCGGGTACGTGATCGGTCAGGAATTCATCAAGTCTTACCGCCTCAACATCGACCTCTTCGGTCTCGCCGACTTCCTGATCACGCTGATGAAGTGAGCTTGTGCCGGCCATCCAGGCCTGATCCGAGCTGTCGCTGTATTTCTGTATGTGAAATACAAGAGAACCGGATTCGTTTGAAACGGCCTTGTTAATGACTTCAATGTTCTCCATTTTGGGTATGCGGTTCTCTAAGATTTTTTCGTAGTTATATGGATTTGCCTCGAATGCGAAAATACGTGATGTCTTGCTGATATGGCGAAGTAGTATGGAATGCGTTGCATCCAGTGTCCCGATATCACAGATTATTTCCGGCTTGAGGTATTTAACCAGGAGTTGGAATAAGATTTCTGTATTGAGGATTCGCGATTTCGGCATTGCTTTGATAGTGGGCCTGACGTATAAAATGCAAAATTATATAGGATTAGCTCACATAGATACATCGACTTGCGACAAGCTGCGAGAATACAAAAACAAGAGTATAGAAGAAAATGAAACGAAAACTTGATATAGGGTGTGGACGATTCAAGGATCCGGAGTTCACCGGTATTGATATATGTGACTGGCCTGGTGTTGATATTGTCTGGAACATGGAGAAATTTCCCTGGCCTATTGAAGATAATTCCTTCGACTACATCAAGGCCATTCACGTCGTCGAACACATTAATGATCAGGCGGGGTTTTTTCGCGAGATACACCGGGTGGCAGCAGATAATGCCATTGTCCATCTAGAGACACCGCATTACTCGTCACGAGATTCCTGGGCGGACCCTACCCATGTCAGGCATATGTCGCTGTTTTTTACCGATCAGATGACAGGGAATGGCTACCTCGTGGACACCACCGGAGAGTTCGAGCTGGTCAACAGGCGTGTCAATTTTGGCCCGTTTCTCGGAAGTATGCGGGCGCGCTTGATATCCAGCCTGTTAGGTTACGAAAAATGGGAGCGTTCGGCTTTCAAGATGCCGGCACGAAACATTTACATAGATTTAAAAGTCGTTAAATAACCTCCGGGCTAGAATGTATTGGCTGGAAAAGACCGTAGGCCAGCAGAAGCGAAGCGATGCCGACGAGGTAATCAGGTGTTGTTTTCTAGCAGGCTGATCGCGGCAGAAACAGTTTCTTGGATACTGAAGCCCCTGACGCTGTCTCCGGGTTGCTCCGGATGGATAATAATGTGCCTGCTGCTTCTGGGCGCCCAGTACGTTAGATGGCTTTTATCGTTCTGGAAAATACCGACAGTTGGTATATCGAATGCAGAGGCAATATGAACGAAGCTGGTGTTGGTTGATATCATTACGCTCATCAAGCTGGTCAATGCGGCGGCATCAAAGATGCTTTTTGAGCCTTCTTCGAGTATCACATTGTGCAGTTCGGAGTTGGCAATCAAGGTTCTGAAATGTTGGTGTCTGTCTGGCGTTGAAAATAACAGTATCCTGATGTCGGCATCCAGATTATTCAACCTGCGACATATTTCTACTGTTTCATCGTCGAGGACTGAACGGGAATCATCGCTTGCATCCGCGTTTAATCCTATCAGCTTGTACCCTGAATAGGGTTGCAAGAATGACCGGGCAAACTGGTAAGACTGGTCGCCAATTGGGAATTCGAGCGAGTTATCGTAGTCCTCGATGCCAAGTATCTGCAAGAACTCCAGTAGTCTTTCAGTTGTGTGTACCTGTTTCCAGCTGTTGACCTTGTAGTAGAGGCTGAGGTCGGAATTGTCCAGGCCATATTTGCTTTCATAGCCCGTGTTGGCGATAAGCCATTTACCATGGATTAATAACAGCGCGATCACCTTTCCAAACCTGATATCGATGGTGTCGATGATCAGGTCGTAGTGGTTGCTGTGCATCCTTAATATATCAAGAAATGTTTTCGGTGCATCCCTGTCCTTGTATTTCGTGTATACGTTTCTGACCTGCGGCACGTATTTGAACATGAAGTTATTGTACGTACTCGCATAGATATCGATGTTTGCCTTCGGAAGGGCTTTCTTCAGTTCGCGAATTAACGGGAACATGCAGATGGTATCGCCGATTTTCGCAGGCCTTACGATCAGGATATTATGAAATGTCTCGGGCCGGAAGTCTTCAACATAGGACTTTCTGGCGAGTCGTTTTAATATTTTGGCCTTGGCGATGGTAGTGTACTGTCTGACCTTTGAGATAGCGGGCGCTTTGAAATTTTGAGCCGCGATGGCGCTTTGATGAGTGTTGCTACACGTAACGGGCGAACGGATGGACAGCTGTTCTTGCTTTGACTGTGGCGGAATCTTGCGCGGACTGACAGGCATGTGTTCATGAGTCCGTTCTGCAGGCGGTTTTTTTGTATACACCATAATCTTGTTACACATCGCATAGACTTCATCGACTTCAGGCGGGCCGTCCTCGTCGGGCAGGGCAATTTCATGGACACCGTATCTGGGCCAGTAGCGGTACGGATCGACGAAAAATATACCGACAGTAGGTGTTCCCGATACGATCGCAACATGCCTGATTCCGGTATCATTCGAGACGACAAGGTCGGCGCCTTTTAACAGACGGGTTGTATCCTCTATTGTGTCTGCCTGGATAGAGCCCGTATTCACGGACCCATTGAACGGTTCAATGATGGCGCGTGCTTTCTTTTTCTCCCAGTCAAGTATGCCTTCCAATACAAGGTGATCATGATCAGGATACGCTGTATGCATGCGTTTAATGAGTTCGCTGAAGCAATGTGAAGGCCAGCACTTATACGTGGCTGAAGCGCCAGTGAAATAAACAATATAAGGTCTGCTTCGCTTCAGTGCAGTACCGGGCATTGAATAATCGTGTGGGTATGATGTTGTTACACCGAAAATATGCAGCTGGTTCAGCATATCGTTGACTTCGAAATTCAGGTCGCTCCGGCAGGTGGCCACATCGTATACCAGTCTGGCCTGGAGTGCACGATAGGGGAATCCGATCTTGAGTGTGGCCTTGTTCAGCACGCAGGTTTTCATCGACCGATTGGTTATCGCAAGGTCGAAAATGATGTCCTGGGCGCCAAGCTCCTTTATACGTTTGATTCTGTGCAGTAATGACGCGGGATCCCCTTTGCCGTGTACCACATGTAGTCTATCGACCAGGTCATCCGGGCAGCCGCGCGTATAGTTACTGACGATGCTCAGGGTTATTTCGGCATTGGGAAAGGCCTTTCTTGCTTCCACCAGAAAAGCCCTTGTAAGCACCATGTCACCCAGAGCGGCATGCCTGATCACGGCGATCTTTTTGATTTGATCACGCGAGATGGTTTTGATTACCCTTCGGGCTTTTTTCGATGCCCATGCACCTTTCGTGAACCAGAACTTCATGTTGTATGGTTTAAGCCGTGATATTTAGGTTGCCGTATCAAATGCTTTTTTTTAAGGAATCTCCGATGAAATTCAGAGTTTCCTTAATAAGGGAAGAGGTCATCAATGCAGGTCCTGTGAATATGATCAAAGCTCTTCGCTACCGATGTATGATGCAGTATTCGGATTATATATCATCTGTTTTCCTCAGGAAGTCAGTTATTTCGTCGGCGCAACCGTCAATGTCGATGTCTAGTGTCCTGGATGATTTGTTATAGGTTTCTGGCGAGAATGAAATTTTTTTCCCCGCTTCATTGAGTGTCGTCCAGCGCAAGGAAGTCGCTGATCGTCTGGCCGGGTAAAAAGCAGCTGTGGGAACATTGAGGGCGCCGGCTATATGCAAGGGCCCGGTTGATCCGCTGATGAACAGGTCGCAGATACTGATGAAACGTGCGAACTGCACCAGCCCTTCAAGCGAGTGATATACGCTTCGTGTGTGTTGATGTAACCGCGAGGCCAGGTTTGTGGCGGTCTCCAGTTCATCGGGGCCTGCGGTTATTACGAAATACACAGTCATTTTCCGCGCAATATAATCTGCAAGCTGCGCGAACTGTTCGAGTGACAGATTCACAGCCGAGCCGCCACTGCCGGGATGAATAAATACCAGCTTGGGATTACCCTTGATCCCGAATTCACCGATGGTCTTCTTTTTCAGTGTTGTTGTTTCGTTTGGGCTGAATTCAAGATAGGGAGGTGTTGCCGGGTTAACAGGGGTATCGCCGTTCTGTTCTATCAAGAATCTTGAAAGATCAATGTTGTATTCGTATTCAGGTTTCAGTGACAGCGAGCGCCGTTGTCTCAGCCTGCGGTTCAAAAAGATCTGGGCAATTTTTGTAGCGGGACCCGATCTTACAGGAACCCGGGCCAGCCACAGAGCCATGGAGGTGCGCAGTTCGGAATACAGCGAAACGGATGCATCATATCGGCCAGTTTTGATCTGACCGGCCAGCTCGATGGCGCCAGTCTTTTTATCGACAAGTATGTTGTCAATCCAGGGACAGCATTCAGCGATCGGTTTGGTGTAAGACGGTACCAGTGCGGTTATCTTCGATTCGGGATACTGGAGCTTTAGCAGTGAAATTGCCGGCCATGCCAGCATGAAGTCACCCAGTTTGTCATTTCTGATGACGAGTATATTCTGCATCGTGTCTACTGATTGTGGTTTCCGCGTTCAAGCTGGGACAATACGGCATCATAAACCGTATCGACGTCGATGGTGGATATACCCTTGACCGGATCATCGGATTGAAGAGCGGTAAACATTGACGGATCCATGTAGGGTCCGCAGTCACTTGGTTCCCTCATCGAGAAGAAAGCCACGATTCGCGTACCCAGCGCAGAAGCAATATGCATTGGGCCGGAATCCGGTGACAGCAACAGGTTGACCCGGGCTATCAGCGCCTTGTAACGACTAAAGTTGATATGTGGTTCCAGCAGGGTTATGGCGCCGTCACTGTATTTGACGATTTTACGGCCCAGCGGCATTTCGCGTGGCAGCAAGTCAATCAAAGATTTTATCGGCCTGCCGTCAATACTGTGACTTGCAAGCCGCATTCCGAGCTGGCCATAGTAGTGTGCAGGCCATAACTTCCTTATACGCGCTTCACGTTTGCGTAACCCCAGTCGAGAGTAGCCGCTGTATGTCGGATGCATCATAACCACTATGTCGTCCGCTGTGATGCCGTGCGTCGCAAGTTCTTCATCAATCTGTTTGCTATAGTCAGTATCAACCGATAGCGTACTGTAGAACCGTTCAACATGGATATCACAGGTCGATGCCACCAAGTCGAGATAATGCCGGGCGGTATGTTTCGGCTTAGTGGGACCGTGAAACCAGTAAAATTCTTCAGTATCAGCATGATCGAACAGGCTGGCGATGCGCTTGCTGGTGTCGAAGCAGTAAATCTTGTCAAAATGGGTGCTGGCAATCTGCTGTAACAGATGTCGTTTGTTGGCGTAGGATTTAATCAGGCCATGCCGGTCCCAGGTCCAGATCTGTTTTATATTGGGATGAAAGTCTTTAAGTAGCACTTTGCCTTCGGGGCTTGCTAGAATAGTGAGCTGTGCTTGCGGATGGCACTTAAGAATTGCACTCAGTGCAGGCGTCATCATCACGGTATCGCCGACACGACCAATTCTAACGGCAAGGATATGCATCTCTGGGGGTATATTTTTGTAATCGGACACGGCTTAGCAAATCATTGTATCATGAATGTAAATACTGAAATATCGATCGGCGAATTCTTCGATAAGCTCACTATTCTTGAGATCAAGCAGGAAAGGATTCAGAACGCTGAGAAACTCGAGAATATCAACAACGAACTGAACGCATTAAACGCGTTGCTGGACAAGCTGCCTTTCTCACGCGCAGATGTAATAGATGAGGTCGATGAGCTGAAAGCCATCAACGAGAAGCTCTGGGTCATCGAAGATGACATCAGGGAGAAAGAGTCGGCAAAAAAATTCGACCAGGCTTTTATCGAACTGGCACGCTCGGTCTATTTCACCAATGACAGACGCTCTGATGTCAAGCGGGCGATAAATCTGAAACTGGGATCCGACTTCATCGAAGAAAAATCCTACGAAGAATATTCATAGTTTGTTTGGGGAAACTCTGATTTATTCAGAGCTTCCTGAGTATTTAGCCCGCATTTCTCACCAGGCGGCGTCGAATACTGATAAGGCACTAATCCATTTAAGAGTATCCAGATGATCAGAAATACAGTGTGTTATTCAAACAGGCCTATCACGGTTCAGGCGGGTCTTCATTTTCATGAGATCGTAGGGTGCGCTGTGCGCACCGTGAATCCTCAGTGGCTGGTCTGTTTCGGTGCGCACGGCGCACCCTACGGCCGCTTCGCCCAAGCTATTGCTACGCTTTTCGCTCCAGAGCGGCGCTTACGCACACGAATCCTGCGCCTGCTCCCGTGATCCTTGTGAGAAATGCGGGTTAGTCAGCAATGCTTCGCTTATGCTGGCTTAAAACGCGATTATGACTTAAACCGCCCATTGTCTACTGCACACTTTGTGTCCTTTGCGCCTTTGCGGTGAAGCGGCACCAGGTGGACACTTATCTGGCCAACGACTGCGAAGCACTGTTCATGTTCGCCATGACCCTCATGCACTTGGCTTTAACATCATCGACTTCAGGCGGTCCATCCACTTCAGGTAAAGCCACTTCGTGAATGGGGTATCTTGGCCAGTAACGGTAGGGGTCACCGAAGAAGATACCGACCGTGGGTGTGTCAGATACGATTGCAATGTGCCGGATACCGGTGTCATTGGAAACAACAAGATCTGCCCCTTTGAGCAGTGATGTGGTTTCCTCAATGCTGTTGGCTTCAATGGAGCCGGTATTTTGCAGCGCATGCAAGGGTTCGAGAATCGTGCGCACGTTTTCCTTTTCCCACGCCTGTATGCCTTCGAGTAACAGATGATCATGCGCCGGGTATTCCGATGACATGCGCTGCATCAGTGCGCTAAAGTGCTGCGTTGGCCAGCATTTGTACTCCGTCGAGGCGCCGGAAAAATAAATGATGTACGGCCGATCTCTTTTCAGTGCAGTGCCAGGCATGTTGTATTCATGGGGATAGGCGGTCTTCACGCCGAAGATATGCAGCTGATTCAGCATATCGTCGACTTCGAAGTTAAGATCACTTCGACAGGTGGCGACGTCATAGATCAGTCTGGCCTGCAGGGCCCGGTATGGAAATCCAATCTTCAGTGTTGCGCCATTCAACAGGCAGATTTTTATCGATCGGTTGGTCGTGGCTAGATCGAAAATAATGTCCTGTTCGCCCAGTTCCTTGAAGCGTTTGATCTTTTCCCAGAATGAGACACCCTCCCAGTCAGCGTCGATGATATGAACTCGATCAACTAGATCTTCAGGGCAGCCGCGGGTGTAATTACTCACGATGCTGAGTGTGATTTCGGCATTGGGAAAGGCCTTTCTCGCCTCGATCAGAAAAGCCCGTGTGAGCACCATATCGCCAAGGGCCGCATGCCTGATAACTGCGATCTTTTTTATTCGATCGCGCGACAGGGATCCAATCACTTTATGCGCTTTTTTTGACGTCCAGACGCCTTTTGTAAACCAGAACTTCATGTCGTTGGGTCAGCCTGTGACTATCAGTGGCTCGCTCCAGTTATATGTTTCTCCAGAGCGGAGAAATGATCATCAGTATTGAAACGGGTGTCTGCTTCCGTTTTGCCATTTTCTGCGAGTCTTTTTCTGAAGTCGGGTTCAGTGTATAGGCGGCGTATCTGCCTGTAAAGGCTGGCGGCATCGCCCGTTTCGAACAGCAGTCCGGTTTTCTCGTGGGTGATGATCTCCGGTACACCGCCTTTGTTGCTGCCGATCACAGCCACACCACATCGCATAGCTTCCGGCAATACCAGGCCGAAGGTTTCTTCAGACGATGTCAGTGTGATGCAGTCGCATAGTTGCATCAGCTGCTGTGGCCCCGGCACAAAGTCCATGAACAAAATATTGTTGTCCAGTCCTCTGGAGCGGGTCAGTTCCTGCAGGCTTTTACGATAGCCAGGTTTCATTTCATGGCCGATAATCAGCGCCTTCGGATCGAGACCATCCTGTGTTGCCATGGACAGTGCTTCGATCAGAAGATACTGCCCCTTGCCCCGCTCGAGTCTGCCCAGCAAGCCGATGATAAAATCATTCTCAGCAAAACCGAGTCTATCGCGCTGTTGCCGTATTTCATCGCGCGATAAGAATTCTGCAGGTGCATTTACGCCATAGTACAGCGTGGTGATCTGCTGGTCGTGACCCGGAATGAAGCGCTTCGCTTCCTGTTCGAGCTGTCGGGTGATGGTCAGCATCAGATCCATCTGTGCATACAGAAAGCGGTGATAGCTGTCATCTTTCTGGCGGGTGATCTTCATCTGCCGGGTATAGACCAGGGCCGGCTTCGTGCGCGAGAATTGTTTGGCCAGCGCGGCGAGTGCCAGGTCATTGCCCCAGTGCATATGGATCACGTCGATATGTGCGTCATCGAGGATACGGGCGAGCCGGCGGGCGTTGAGCAATGGCAGCAGTTTGGACGATCGGTTCAGCGTGTGAGCGCTTGCTTGCGCGTGTTCGCGGAAGTACGCGGACAGTTTGCCGGTTTTATTCAACACCGTGATCACGCGATGATGTTTCGCCAGCGCCTGTGCACATCTGAACATGTAAAGTTCGAGTCCGCCAAGGCCAGGTGACAGGCACAGCTCGAGGATATTCATTCCGGCCGCTGCCCGCTGCGCATCTGCTTGCGTTTGATCCAGGCTTTGCTGTACTTGATATAGACGTGCATGTAGGACAGCACCGATACCGTCAGCCCGGCAAAGCCATCCAGGAAGCCGCGCTTGAGTATATACAGCTTGATGAATGTCCAGCTTGCGTGTGTTAGCGGGCTGAAGCTGTTGAAGCTTTTGTTTTTGCGGATTAATTCATCTGCGCCGATTTCAGTGAACTTGTCGATGGTCTGCAGATGATCGGAGATCGTGTCGAACGAGTAGTGATACATATCACCCTCGAGACGTACGATGTTATTGCCCCGGGTAATAATATGATCGTGCGGATTGGTACCGCCCCAGCGCGAGGTGTTTTTGTTGAACAGCCGCGTTTTGATATCCGGGTACCAGCAGTGGTTCAGCCAGCGGTAGACATAAAAGGTCTTGCGCGACATGCAATAGGCATCGGCAGTATCGAGCGTGTCCTTGACAGCCAGAATCGATTGCTGCAACGTCTCGGAAAGGCGTTCGTCACAATCCAGACTGATGATCCAGTCATTGGAGGCCTTATCAACCGCTAGATTCTTCTGTTCGATGTGGCCGAGAAATTTCTGGTGGATGATCTTGTCCGTGTATTTTTCGGCAATCTCGACGGTCTTGTCCGTACTCAAGGAGTCGACGACGACAATTTCATCGGCCACCGGCAGCAGGCTTTTCAGGCAGTCCTCGATCTTCTTTTCTTCATTGAAAGCAATGATGCAGGCACTGATGTTTGGCATTGCCGTCCCGGATGCGCAGTCGCTGATTAATTGACTACAGACTTGAAATAGTCGATGGTTTTGCCCAGGCCTTCATCCAATTTTACCACCGGCTCCCAGCCCAGTTTCTCCTTGGCCAGGCTGATGTCGGGCTGACGCTGGGTCGGGTCATCTTCGGGCAGCGGCCTATTTATCAGCTCCGAACGGGAACCGGTCATATGCAGGGTCTTTTCTGCCAGCTCACGGATGGTGAATTCACCGGGATTACCCAGGTTGACCGGTCCGATAAAATCATCGTCGGTATTCATCAGGCGAACGAAGGCATCGACCATTTCATCGACGTAGCAGAACGAGCGCGTCTGTGCCCCGTCGCCATAGATCGTGATCGGCTCACCTTTGAGTGCCTGCACGACAAAGTTGGAGACCACGCGGCCGTCGTTGGCGTGCATCTTGGGGCCGTAGGTGTTGAAGATGCGTGCAATCTTGATCCGCAGCTTGTGCTGACGGTGATAATCCATGAACAGCGTCTCCGCGCAGCGCTTGCCTTCGTCGTAACAGGAACGAATGCCGATCGGATTGACCCGGCCCCAGTAACTCTCAACCTGTGGATGCACTTCGGGATCGCCATAGACTTCGGAGGTCGATGCCTGCAGAATTTTCGCGCCCGTGCGCTTGGCCAGGCCGAGCATGTTGATCGCACCATGCACGCAAGTCTTGGTCGTCTGTACCGGATCGTGCTGGTAATGGATGGGTGAGGCGGGGCAAGCCAGATTGTAAATCTCATCGACTTCGATGTACAGCGGCAGGGTGACATCGTGCCGCAATAGCTCGAAGCGGGGATTCGACATCAATTCGAGAACATTCTGCTTGGTGCCGGTGAAGAAATTGTCCAGGCAAATCACCTCATGGCCTTCATTCAGCAGTCTTTCACACAGATGCGATCCCAGGAAGCCGCCGCCGCCCGTCACCAGTATCTTTTTCTCGATCATATTCCGCCACCTTGATGCTTGGTTGATTGGTTCTGTTGGATGTCTTGACCTGCCCGGTTGATATCGGCAGGTTTGTTATTCTCACGCATATACTGGATCGTGTCGCGCATCGCCGCCGTGTATTCAGCCAGAGTTCGTGTCAGCTCGGGTTGCTGAGCTGCGACATCCTCTCTGGGTGTATCAGAGTCCAGTCGGTGCAGTCTGGCATCCGTGCCGTCAAAATTCATCATAAAATAGTGCTGATCAGTCAGCAGGCCAATCACGCGTCCGCCACCGTGTTCGATGGTGAAGGCATAGCGATGATCATCGAAGCGTTCATCCAGCAGATTCCTTCCCAGGGCGCTGTTGATGTAGTCGGTCTGCGTCACTGCAGCGATAGTCGGTAGCACATCCACCTGGCTTGCGACCTTGTCGAACACCTGCGGCTGACTGATTATACCTTGTCCGTACATGACCAGGGGCACGCGCAGGCCTGAAAGTCGCAGCTGTTCCTCGGATCTGGGCGTATGTTTACCGGTTTGTGCATGGATACCGTGGTCACCGAAAAATACGAACAGGGTATTGTCAAAATAGGGTTCTTCAGCGGCCAGTTCGATGAAATGGCCAATACTGTGGTCCATGAAACGGAACGAGTTCAGCTCTTCCAGCGAGTTGAAGCCGTAATCGGTCACTTCAAGCTCGAGATCGTCGGCGCCCAGCACTTCGAAACTGGCGTTGTCCTCCGGGATAGTATAGGGGCGGTGGTTGCCCGAGGTCTGGATGATGGCAAAGAACGGACCGTCGACAGCCTTCAGCACCCGGTGCGCTTCCCGGAACAGGCTCAGGTCCGAGATGCCCCAGACATCAACCCGCGCCGAGCTGTAGCTGCCTTCTTCATAGATATCCAGTTCGGGGATATTGGCCGAGAGCAGGCCCCGGATATTGGCCCAGCTGGCGCTGCCGCCGAGAAAGTACAATTTCTTGTGGTTGTCGAACGCATTGATAATTGTGTACTGGTCGACAATCAGTGGATTGCGGCTGGAGGTCTTGTTCAGTTCGACGTCGGGTATGCCGGTGATAAAGGTCCACACCGAGCGTGCGGTGCCGGTCTGGGTGACATAGAAGTTAGGATAAAAATGGCCTTGTTCAGCCAATCGGTCGAGGTTGGGCGTCGGATTCAGCGGATTGCCAGCCAGCCCGGCTTTATAGGAAGCGAAGGACTCCAGGATCACGACCACGACATTCGGTGGTGTGCGCCGTGGTGCGCCATCGAACTCGACACTTCTGACAAAGTTTAGCGTGTCCGGATCGGGCTGCTCGATGCCCAGATATTGCGTCATCAGCGGGTAGGCGTCGCGCGCCGCCGGCATATCGAAGGTTTCGTCTTTGTTTTTCAGGGTGTTGAAGAAATACAGGATCGGATTGGTCGCGAGCTGACCGGTGAAGGCATGCGTGCTGAAAAAGGCATCGCTCCAGCGCAAGGGATACCAGGAGGCTTTTCCATAGAGACCAAACAGCACCACGAAAAAAGTGATCAGCACGATGGTGGTCTTCTGGTACCAGCGCGGGTACTGGCCCGGTATCGGTTCGATATCGCGGGTGACGAACTTGAACAGCGTCAGGCTGACGTACACCAGCAGGATCAGGATCAGGCTGCCGGTGATGACCGGGTAGGTCTGCCATACCATTGTCGCTGATATCTGCAGATTTTCCAGAAATCTGAGTGCGGTTGCGTTCAGCCGTTGTTCCAGATAGGCATAGTGGCCGAAATCCGTGGCATAAATAGCCAGCAGCCCCAGCACCACGATGCCGCAATAAACAGTCCAGATGCGTTGGCCGCTGACGCTGTTGACCGGGTGCAATGGTCTGATCCAGCCCAGCAGCAGTATCGGAATACCCAGCCCCAGCGAAACTTGCAAATCGTATTTGAGTCCTAGATAAAATGCGTGCCACAGATCGCTGCTCGATATTGGATCCAGCGGGTTATTGAACCTGAGCCAGAACACGATCCTGAGCAGGTTCTGCACCAGGAGAAACAATAACACGGCCTTGATCGTGTACAGTTGCAGTCTTGGAAGCAATTTTGTCAGAGGTTTCATTGAATTGGATCACGCGGAATCGAACAGGTATGAGGCATCCTTTGAGGCTGCGTAGTGTATCATACCGGACAATAACGCAGCGTTGTGTGCTACAAGTGTATGATGATTTGGATTAAACGGTTATTCAAAGCGATTTTATTCGTTATTATCGTCTATGCCGCTGGCAGGGTCGGCGTCGTTTATTTCAGTAGCCAGTTGGTCGGCGAACGTGCGCCCTATCTGCAATCGCTGACGCAGGACAGTGTCACCGTGCAATGGCAAACGCGAGAGAACAGGATGGGTGTGCTCAAGTACGGCCTTCATCCGGATAACCTGAACTATACCCTGCTGGAAGACGGCGTTGGCAAGGTCCACTCGATTACCGCCACAACCTTGCATCCGGACACGCGCTATTACTACTCGGTCGGTGATATCAGCGGCTATAAAGATCCCGACCCGCGATACGACTGGTTT
This sequence comes from uncultured Gammaproteobacteria bacterium, assembly GCA_942492025.1. Classification (GTDB taxonomy): domain Bacteria; phylum Pseudomonadota; class Gammaproteobacteria; order SZUA-229; family SZUA-229; genus JABDQW01. The sequence continues at coordinate 361,326 of CALODJ010000006.1, forward strand.
CGTACTATGCCAGCGGATGATGCAGACAAGCCGGCGCGTATCTGGGTAATTGGCGATTCAGGCCAGCCAGGCGAAGTGTCCCGTGATGTACGTGATGCCATGCTGAACTGGGTGGCCAAGAATCCGCGTGAGAACAATGAATATCTCGACCTGTGGATCGGCCTGGGCGATCTGGCTTACCGTTCAGGGACGAACGAGCAGTTTCAAAAGGCGCTGTTCGACACCTATCCGACCATATTGCGCAACCAGTCACTCTGGCCGGTGTACGGCAACCATGATGCCCGCCGCTGGACCTATTTCAGGCTGTTCACTTTGCCGCAATACGGCGAAGCCGGTGGTGTGCCCTCCGGTACCGAAAATTACTATGCCGTCGACTACGCCAATGTCCATCTGGTGATTCTCGATACCCAGGACTCGAGTATGAACCCGGGCAGCGATATGATGCAGTGGCTGAAACGGGACCTGGCGAACAACACCAAACAATGGCTGATTGTGGCGCTCCATCACCCGCCTTACACCAAGGGTTCACATGATTCCGACAAGATTGAAGACAGTGATGGCCGTATGCACAAGGCCAGACAGCGTCTGTTGCCGATACTGGAAGCCGCCGCGGTCGACCTGGTGCTGTCGGGCCACAGTCACATGTACGAAAGGAGTCATCTGATGGATTGTCATTATGGTAATTCCGACGAGTTCAGCGAGAACAATATCGTCTCAAAAGGCATCAATGGCCAATACCGCGAATATAGAAAGCCGGAGAAAAACATCTCCCATAGCGGCACCGTCTACGTGGTTGCCGGCTCGTCCTCAAAAGTCGACCACGGTCCGCTGAACCATCCGGCCATGATCGTATCGATGCAAGAGGCCGGTTCCCTGATCATCGATATCGATGGCAACCGTCTGACCTCGCGCTTCATCAATGACGAGGGTGAAGTCAAGGACGAATTTTCCATCGAAAAACAAAACGGATACACCAGTAACGTTACCTCCTGCGTGTTGCAGCGCGGTGATATGCAACAGCAAATCGAGGCTCAGGCCGAATGATCGGGCTTGCTGATAGACGCATTGTATGAAAAGCAAAGGCCGCGGCGGTGCAAAGGGCGTCAAGCGTATCACCGCAAATGCCAATCAACCCGCACTGACCACCAGGGGGCGAGAAATGCGGGTTAGGCCTCCGCCAGTACGCGCTCCAGCATCGTCGTCACATCCGCCGTTTTGATCAAAGCCATGCACTCATCGTTCTGGATGCGTTTGCCCCAGGGCGCTCGATCCACGCTGAGGTCATAGTATTTTTTCAGCGCTTCTGGATAGCGGTTGACCACGTACTGCTTGAAATTATAGGGGCAGGCGCGTTGCGGGTTGGTCGCTGCGTACAGACCGATCACCGGCGTGCCGAGGGCACTGGCGATGTGCGCGGGACCAGTATCGGGCGCAATCACGGCATCGGCAGTCTGCAGCAGTGCGACCAGTTGCGGGAGTGTGGTACTGCCCACCAGGTTGAGCGGCTTGTGGCGGCAGATCGCCGCGATGTTTTCGGCCATAGTGCGTTCCTCGCTGGCCGGGCCACCGCTCAATACAACCGTCATGCGATGACGCTCGGCGGCATAGTCGGCCACCTCGGCATAGCCTTGCGTGGTCCAGTTGCGCCAGTTACGCGACTTGGCCACCGCGCAGGGATTAATCACCAGCAATCGGTCTGCCTTGGTCATGTGCCTGACACTTTCGAGCGCGTGTTCTGAAACCGGCAGGTCCCAGCGCATCACAGGCTTCAGGCCGAGACGTTTCGGAAACTCGATAAAGCTGTCGACCACATGCTGGCGTGTCGATGCCGCGACGATTTGCTCATTGGTAAACAACCATTGCAGGTCCTTGGCGCGGGCATGGTCAAAGCCTAGTTTGATGTCGGCATCGATCAGCAGGCTGGTCAACGAGGCACGCAACGACACCTGCATGTGCAAGAGCACATCGAACCGCCGTCCACTGAGCTTGTGGCGCACATTCCCGTAGGCGCCAAAGCCAAGCGATTTGTCAAAAGTGATAAACTCGACCCCGTCGATGTCACTGACCAGTGCATACTCGTTGCGACCGATCATCCAGGTGATCTTTGTTTGCGGCCAGTGATGTTGCAAGGTCCTCAACACGGGCAGTGCATGGGTAATATCGCCAATGGCCGACAGTCGCAGCAGGCATACCGAATCAGGTGCAGAAGAGAGTGGCAGAGTCATCAACTAGTGAAAGTCGGTTCAGGTTGGGTCAGCGGCATATCCTATACGATGCCTCAGTGATTGAACATCCGGACGCTGATCTTTTTGATATCGACCGTTTGCGGCAGCAGGCGGATGCGCAGTCGCTGGCTGCTGGCCGCAGCCATGCGGTGTTCTTCAATCACCTGGGTCACGCACTGGTGCTGAAGCACTATCAACGCGGCGGCAAGATAGCGGCCGTGTTGGGTGACAAATACATCGGTAGCAACTGCGAGCGCTCGCGTGCATTCCGCGAATGGCGTCTACTACAAGCCATGCGCAGACTGGTATTGCCGGTACCGCTGCCCGTGGCCGCCCAGTGTGAACAATATGGCCTGTTTCACCGTGCCGACCTGGTGACCCAGCAGATCCACGATGTCACGCCCCTGGCCGAGCATCTGCTGCATCAGCGGTGTGATCAGAAAACCTGGATCGCCATCGGCCATTGCATCCGCCGATTTCACGATGCCAGCGTATATCACGCCGACCTGAATGCCCGCAACATTCTGCTCAATGTCGGTACTCGCGATATCTACCTGATCGATTTCGACAAAGGTGCTTTCCGCTACCTGGGTGATGCGTGGAAAGCCGCCAACCTGGCCCGACTGCAACGCTCCTTACTCAAGTTCAAGTCATTGCATCAAAACTTCAACTTCGATGCCGATGACTGGAACGCACTACTTAGCGGATATAACAGCAGCGATACCCCGGAGCACTGGGAAAAGTCCGCAAATGAACGCGAATGAACGCAAATTTTTAGCAGCAAAGAACGCAAAGAGCGCGAATATACTTATTGAATAACAGTCGTACTTAGGCTTTGCCATTCCCGCGCTGTATTTCTCATTGCGTTAAGGATTGGCGTTCATTCGCATCCATACGCGCACTGATAATATCGGCATAATCCGCCACAATATGCCGGAAACCCGCGCTAGCATCCGCCACATTATTCTCCAGCGACTGCAGCGCATCGTGGTTGGTCAGAAAGTGTTGCAGTTGCTGACACAGCGCGTCGACGTCGGCCACTTGCACCGCGGCGTGTTGGTCGAGCATCAGCCGAGCCTCATCCTCGAAGTTTTCCATCGATGGGCCGAAGATCACGGCCTTGCCGAAATGTGCCGGCTCCAGCAGGTTGTGACCACCCCGTGGAATAAAGGAACCTCCAATGATCACCAGGCGGGCACCGGCGAACCAGTTGTTGAGCTCACCGACCGTATCGAGCAGATAGACTTTGGTCGTCGCCGTGATCGCATCATTACGGCTGCGTAGCGCAATCGCGTCGGTCAGTTTGTTCAGCTGTTGCAGAATAGCATCGCGCCGCTCCGGATGGCGCGGTGCGATCACCAGCAGTTCGTGCCGCTCCAGCTTCAACCAGCACCGGAGTATCTGCAGCTCTTCATCATCGTGGGTCGAGGCGGCAACGACATAGTCAGTGCTGACGTTGGGTTTATCCAGGGTTTTTGTTGCCGGCGGCGAATACTTCAGGTTGCCAAGCATCGATACGTTGTGCGGGTGCGCCCCCAGTTTGATGAACGCCGCCAGGTCAGCCTCGCTGCGCGCATAGATATGTTCGGTCAGCCGCAGCAAACGGCCCAGCACATTGCGCACCCATTTGAAGGTAGACGTCGTCCTCGGTGACAGGCGGCCATTGATGATCACGATGGGTACGTGACTGCTGTGGCAGGCACAGAACAGGTTGGGCCATAACTCGGTTTCTAGGATGTACAGCTCGCGGGGTTTTATGCTGTTGACGAACAGCGTAACCGACAACAGCCAGTCAAATGGCAGATAGGCGTGAAACAGATACGGCTGCTGTTGCCTGTGTACGATGTCTGCACCCGTCGGTGTATTGGTGGTGATCAGAAAGTTCTGCGCCGGCCTGCGCCGGTGCAATTCTTGCAGCAGCGGCAATGCGGTATTGACTTCACCGACAGAAGCGCAGTGCAGCCAGCAGCAGTTTTTCGGGATACCCTTCAAACCCAGCCCCAGCCGTTGCAGGAAGTAACGCAGCTGTTTATGACGCATGGCTTTCCAGCAGACATAGCCAAACGTCAGTGGAGACAGTAACAGGTTGAGCAGGCGGTAAAAAAACATAGTCCTTGTCTATTGTTATGTTCTGATGTCAAAAACCCAACGACTGTGTCATTGCGAGTCGCGTCAGCGACGTGGCAATCCCCAACATTTCGCGATTGAAGTCGTTACACCTCAATTGTAGACCTCAATCAATAAACCGGCGGCGCGCCCGGCGGCTGTGTCTTGAAGCGCTTGTGCACCCAGCCGTACTGTTCGGGGTTGGCGTAGACCATCGTCTCGATGGCCTGATTCACCCGCGCTGAATCCCGGTCGATATCGTCGGACGGAAAATCCTCCAGTGCCGGCAGGATCACCAGTCTGTAGCCTTTGCCCCGGTCCAGCCTGACCGGATAAAACGGCACCACGGCCGCGCCGGTCATCTCGGCCATGCGCGTGGTTGCGGTCAGGGTCGAAGCGACGCCGCCGAGGAATGGTGTGAACACGATATCCTGCTCGGCAAAGTCCTGATCCGGTGCAAACCAGGTCGCACGGCCCTTGCGCAGGCCGCGTATCAGTGCGCGGACATTCTTGTTTTCGATCAGTTCTTCACCGTAGGTGGAACGGTAGTGCGCCATGAATGCATTGAACATCGGGTTGTGCGCTTTCTTGTAAACACCGTTCAGCGTGGTAAACAGGCCGATCAGCATGGCGCCGATCTCCAGTGTGGTGAAGTGGCCAGTGAGCAGGACCACGCCCTTGCCTCTGGCCAGCGCCTGATCGAGATGCTGCTTGCCTTCGACCTGACAGATGGAACGCAGGTAGTCACGGTTGCTCCACCAGGCTTGCGCGACTTCAAATAGCGAGATACCGAGGCTCTTGAAGCTGGCTATATTCAGTTCGCGAATCTGCTCCTCGCTGTAGTCGGGGTAGGCCTGTCTGATGTTGATACGCGCAACACGCCGCCGTGAAGCGACCAGTCGGTACACCATAAAGCCGATGCCGGTACCGATGGCCTGACTCCAGCGCAACGGCAGCATCGTGCTCAACCGCATCAGCCCGAACACCAGCCACAGCGGCCAGTATTTCGGTGCCAGATAGTCGCCCGGTTTCAGTGGAATCACGTTGCTCATGATAACAATATAGTATCAATCATCCTCGAGGTGGCTCTCGCAGCAGCGATCTGGGTTGCAATCAGCCCCGGGCAATGGGATCCGGCTGTTCCCGCTGACAGTCCCCCGGTGAAGCAGGCATGCTGTGGCGTTCGTACGGCATTGCGCCGTCGGCCGACCCCATCATCACGCTTCGCTGACCTGGGCAAAATCAGGATCAGGGTGTGGAGGGCTCCGAGGTTGGCCGCTTGGCCGACGCATCCAGCCACTGGTTGATCTGCCACACATCCTCACGGTCCAGCGAACCGGCAGCGCGCTGCAGTTCCAGCAATACCAGCAGGTAGTCGTAGCGCGAGCGCGCGTAGTTACGCTCGGCCTCGAACTGGCGACCCTGTACCAGAAGCACGTCGACGCTGGTACGGGTGCCGGCCTCGAAACCCGCTTCGGTGGCTTCGACCGAAGTTTTCGCCGAAACCAGCGCCTGGAAGAACGCCTGCACAGAAGATACCGACGCCTCGACGCCGAGGTAGGCATCACGCACCTGCTGCACCGTCGTGCGGATGGCCTGGTCGACCCCGGCCTGGGCCGACCACACCTGAGCATTGGCCTGGCGTACCCGTGAGCTGACGCCGCCGCCCTGGTAGATCGGTATCGCCAGCTGGACCGCGACATTGTTATCGGTATTATCGCTACCGCCGAAGGTATCGCCGAAGGCGCTGCCGTCGGCCGAATTGTACTGATGGGCAGCGCTCAGGTTCAAAGTGGGAAAGTGGCCGCCACGATTGGCCTGGTAGTTTTCCTTGGCCGCGGTCAGCGCAAAGCGCGAAGCTTTCAGGGTAAGGTTGCCATCCAGCGCCATCGTCTGCCACTGGTCGATGTCGGCAGGTTCGGGTAATAACAGCGGGAATTTTTCCGCCAGTGGGGTCAGTTCTTCCACCGGATCGCCGATGATCACGCGCAGGGCTTCGATGTTGTTGCGCAGGGTGTTTTTAGCGACGATCTCGTTGGCCACCGCATTATCGTATGAAGCCTGCGATTCGCGCACGTCGGTGATCGCGATCAGACCGACGTTGAAACGTTCGCGGCTCTGTTCCAGCTGGCGGCCAATGGCTTCCTTTTCGGCCTGAGTGAAGGCGACGTTGTCCTGGGCGCCGAGCACATTGAAGTAGGCACGGGCGGTGCGCAGAATCAGGTCCTCCTTGGCAACTTCATAATTGGCCGCAGCCTGCGCCACCAGCGCCTTGCTCTGTTCCATCGCATCCCAGAAAGTCTTGTTGTAAATGATCTGGTTCAGTGTGACATCATAACCCTTGGTGGTGAAGTTGGAATCGACGTCAGGGATGGCGCCAGTCGAATTTTCACGGCTGGTGTCGTTGCGCTGGTAGAAGCCGCTGGCAGTGAGGTCGGGCAGCAGGTTAGCCCGGCTTTGCGGGTAGGCTTCCTCGGCCGCCATGTACTCCGACATCGCGATGCGCAGTGCCGCATCATACTTCTCGGCGCGTTCCAGAGCTTCTTTAAGATCCAGTGCCTGAACGCTCGGGCTAAATAACAGCGTTATCAACCCGATGGAAAGTCCTATACGAAGTGACATATGATCTAGCCCTTGGTCATGTTTTTTAATAGGTTGCCATGTCGGCATCGACGTCTCGGGCCCAGCCAGCAACCCCACCGCGCAGGTTGATCACGTTGCTGAAACCGGCCTGCTCAAGGTAGAACGCCACCCGGCGGCTGCGCACGCCGTGGTGGCATATGACCACGGTCTCCCTGTGCTTGTCGAGCTGGTCCAGGTTGGACGGTATCGTCGACATCGGTATCAACACGCTGTCGTCCAGTTTGCAGATCTGATATTCCCACGGCTGGCGCACATCCAGCAATAAAGGCGGTTCTTCGACTGACTCAAGATAGTCCTTGAGCTCTACGGCTTCAAACTCACGCATAGCAACAGTAGCCACAGTTAAAATACGAATTCGTCAGATTTTTCAGCATGGATCATCGGGTCGACACAGGTCTCGAACAGTTCGTCCACGGTCCATTCGTTCTTGCCGATGCGGGTGACCAGCAAGGCTTTCATTACCGGGGCATCACCGGTTATAACAAACATGCGCCCGCCTTCCTTCAAAGTTTTCTTGTAGAACTCGGGAACCACAGGCAGGGAGCCCATAATCGCGATGCAGTCGTAGAACTGTTTCTGTTCCCATTTCTCCGAGCCGTCACCGATGCTGAGCGTGACGTTGGCGATCTCGAACCGGGCCAGGTTTTTCTCGGCCAGCGCAGTCATCTCGGGATTGATATCAACGCTGTCCACATGGCGTGCCAGCGCGGCCAGGCAGGCGGTCATATAGCCGCTACCGGTACCGATCTGCAGTACGGTGTCGTCCTCGGTCAGTGCCAGGCTCTGCAGCAAGCGGCCTTCGATCACCGGGTTCAGCATGTGCGAGGTGTGACCTTCGTAGGTGCCCAGCGGAATGCGCATATCTGCGTAAGCCAGCTGCTTGCAGTTCTCTGGCACAAACAGCTCACGCGGGATATTACCGATCACATTCAGCACTCGCGGATCCAGCACGTCCCACGGTCGCACCTGCTGCTCCACCATATTGAACCGGGCCTGGTTATAGTCCATCTCGATCATAAGCAATTCATCACCTGATACCTTAAATATAGGTCGCGCATTTTACCCTTTGGAGCCCCCAGCCGCCAGTCTCCCGCCGCCTACACAAAAAACACGGTACAAAGCACAAAAAACCCGTCCTATATCTCAATCAACGGGAAATATGCGCCAAGGTCCCGCAACTTTAACCATCGGACCAATGACAAAAAAATACATTGCCGCCCAACAAGCAGGGGTCAGTAAAAAGCTGCCATCAGCCGGAAGAAGACCACGGTCGTTTCCGGCGTGAGCTTTCAGCCGGCAACGATGTAGAAATACAGGTTCACAGATCACACCCTCCTCATCATCGTCGTGCCTGCGGTGGCGGCCGGTACTACAACATACTATCGCTTCACCAACAGGACCGAATAAACGCCATACGACCTATGGGAATGTCGCCAGGATATGCTGTATTATGTTTAAACTTGAAAATTAAAGACCCGGTGCCAAAAAAATGAGCGCAATACCTGACGAATTCATCCAACGAACCGCCGAGCTGTCCGCCTTATCCACCCAGTCGCTGGATGGCTCGCGCAAGGTCTATGTGCAGGGCTCGCGCCCGGACATCCGGGTGCCGATGCGCGAAATCGATCTTGACGATACCCCGGCCAGCTTCGGCGCAGAAAAAAATCCGCCTATACCGGTCTACGACACCTCGGGCCCGTACACCGATCCTGATGTCAAAATCGACCTGCTCAAGGGCCTCGGTGATGTCCGCAGCGCCTGGATCGACGCGCGCGACGACACTGAATGGCTGGCTGGCCCTTCATCCGAATATGGCAAAGAACGCCAGAGCGATCCCGCGCTGGCCCACTTGCGCTTCGAACACTTGCGCAAACCGCGCAAGGCCAAAACCGGCAAGAATGTCACCCAGATGCACTACGCCCGTCAGGGCATCATCACCCCGGAGATGGAATATATTGCGATCCGCGAAAGCATGAAGTTGCAGGAGCTTCGCAACAATCCCGAGTATGAAAAAGTGCTGATGCAGCACCCCGGCCAGTCGTTCGGGGCCCACCTGCCGTATGAGATCACCCCCGAATTCGTCCGCGAGGAAGTCGCGACCGGCCGCGCCATCATCCCGGCCAACATCAATCATCCTGAACTGGAGCCGATGATCATCGGCCGCAACTTTCTGGTCAAGATCAATGGCAACCTCGGCAACTCGGCGGTGACCTCGAGCATCACCGAGGAAGTGGAAAAAATGGTGTGGGGCATACGCTGGGGCTCGGACACCATCATGGATCTGTCAACCGGGCAAAACATCCACGAAACCCGCGAATGGATCCTGCGCAACTCGCCGGTACCGATCGGTACCGTGCCCATCTACCAGGCACTGGAAAAAGTCAACGGCGTCGCCGAAGACCTGACCTGGGAAATCTTCAAGGACACCTTAATAGAGCAGGCCGAGCAGGGCGTGGACTACTTCACTATCCATGCGGGCGTGCGCCTGGCTTACGTCCCGTTGACCGCGAAGCGTGTCACCGGCATCGTCTCCCGCGGTGGCTCGATCATGGCCAAATGGTGCCTGGCGCATCACGAGGAAAGCTTCCTCTACACCCACTTCGAAGACATTTGCGAGATCATGAAAGCCTACGATGTGTCGTTTTCCCTTGGCGACGGCCTGCGCCCGGGCTCGATCGCCGACGCCAACGATGAAGCCCAGTTCGGCGAGCTGGAGACCCTGGGCGAGCTGACCAGGATCGCCTGGGACCACGATGTCCAGGTCATGATCGAAGGTCCCGGCCACGTACCCATGCAAATGATCAAGGAGAACATGGACAAGGAACTCGAAGACTGCTTCGAAGCCCCGTTCTACACCCTCGGCCCGCTGACCACCGACATCGCTCCGGGCTACGACCACATCACCTCCGGCATCGGCGCCGCCCAGATCGGCTGGTACGGCTGCGCCATGCTTTGCTACGTCACCCCGAAAGAACACCTGGGCCTGCCCAACAAGGAGGACGTGCGCACAGGCATCATCACCTACAAGATCTCTGCACACGCGGCCGACCTGGCCAAGGGTCACCCGGGCGCGCAGATCCGCGACAACGCGATGTCAAAAGCACGGTTCGAGTTCCGCTGGGAAGACCAGTTCAGGCTGGCGCTGGATCCCGAGCGGGCAAGAGAATACCACGACCAGACCTTGCCGAAAGAAGCGCACAAGGTGGCGCATTTCTGCTCGATGTGTGGGCCGAAGTTTTGCAGTATGAAAATTTCGCAGGATGTACGCGATTATGCTGCAGAACATGGCATTGGAGAGATCGAAGTCGCGCTGGAAGAAGGTATGAAAGAAAAAGCAAAAGAGTTCAAAGACCACGGCTCACAGATCTATTCGAAGGCATAACCATCTCGCCGCACCTGCGGAGGCAGTGCCTGGTATCTGTAATTCATGGCTGCGAGCAAAAGCTCAATCGGGTTATGTCGAACACCCAGGCCTGTCATTTCGAACAAACGTGAGGAATCGCCGGCAGCTTATAAATTGGCAGAAACAAAGCCACACGATCAAACGGAACAATGTGAAGGCTTATTGATAAAGGCGATTGTGTTGCCACTGCGATCCGCATTTCCAATAGAGACAACAAGATTAAGTCATGGCATATATTCAGGCGCTCATTGGAATCGTGACAATCATTTCTGCGGCATGGTTGCTAGGCGGACGCAAATCCATTGACAAGAACATCGTGCTCGGCGGGTTAGCACTGCAGTTTTTGTTTGTCGTCTTGTTCTTGAAAGTGCCCTTTGCGAATGAAGCGTTGGCTGCGTTGAACCAACGCGTCATACTGCTCGATGAGGCGACAACAGCCGGGACTTCATTTGTATTTGGCTACCTAGGCGGGGGGGAGCTGCCTTTCGAAGCTACTAATCCACAAAAACTGGTTAAAAAATTCATTTTTCACCAAACCGGTTAATCCATTAGAAGTTTGGCCAGTCGCCGAGATATACGCACAGGCTTGCTGTGTACACTGTTGGTCATCAGAACAATACCCAAACGCTCGGGTGACTGCGGATAAAGATACATTAGTGCGCGGGTGTTTGTGAGTTGACCTTCATGCCAGACGTGTCGCTTATCAAGCGTATATTTAACGCCATAGCCATAAGAAGGATTTCCAGGCACGGTTGTCCAGAGGCGGCTGGTATCGTCGAGGAGGCTTCCCTGAAGCAGCGCGTTGGCAAATTTGGCCAAGTCGAGAATATTTGATTCCCAACCGCCCCCGGGAAGTTTCCAGGCTTTATTCCCGGACAGTACCGGCCTCAAGTTGTTGTATTTCTGATCATATCCTTTGTACGTGCCGATGGCCTGTCGCAATGAATACATGCCAAGGGGCTCCTTGATCCTGTCTCTCACCCAGGCTGCATAACTTGTGCTCGACCCACCTTCGATGGCGGAGCCCAGCAGGCTATATCCAAAAGTTGAGTACTTGTAGTTGGTCCCGGGATCGAAACAAAGCCTTTGATCACCGAAAACCGCCACACCCTGCTTTGCGTTGTAATACTTGCTGGTATGTCTATGACGCGAATAATCGGGTGAGCGATTCTGGTAACAGTTTTTCTTCTGCGTGTAATGTATGATTCCTGAGCGGTTCGATAATAGATGCCTGATGCGGATGTTTCCCTTGTTGCCATACGCAGGCCAGTAACCTACATGTTCGGTCACCCGGTCATTCAGGCCAAAGGCTGGATTTTGTTCTGCGAGTTTCAAGGCGGCGACAGCAGTAAGCGTTTTTGAAATCGAGCCCCAGCGGAATAGGGTTCTCGTTGTTACGGGCCTACCGGATGCCAGATCCTCATAGCCATAACCACTGGCGTAATAGATGTTTCCGTTTTTCACAATCGCCATGGCCATACCAACGATTTTCTGCCTGTCCATTTCATCGAACACAATATCATCGATTTGCGCAGCCGTTTTTGCGAGCGCTGTAGAACCTGCGTATACAGCAATCCAGAAACTTGTGATAGCCGCATAAAAATACCGGCAAGAATTAGATGTTTTCCGATTTGCTCTATCTCTTCTGTCTGCGCAGATGAGCGGCATAATATTCCCCAGAGTGCGCTGTAACAGAAACCCGTTCCCTGTCTTGTATACCCAGCTTGTTCAGTAATTCCATCTTTACGGTGTCTAATTTGGTTTTATGAACAAGCTGGCAAACAGCTTGCTTCTGAAATCCAAATCCTTCATGCAATAACCCGGCTAGGCGAATTTATGATAATCAGCTTAATCTGAATTACTGGTTGTCTATTGATTGACCTGTAAATGCTCAGAGCGTTGAACTACGCTTGCTAATTTAATTCAAAAGGTGTTTGACCGTTTGCAATTGATGGCTATCTCTTGCCTGTTATCTTGCAGATGAAACATCCAGTGAGTATGTAAATGATCAAAAATATCATACCTCTAATCATTATCTCGGCTACCATTATTCATGCTACGGTCGCGAAACCTGATGCTGAACCTGAGAATGTCAATATAAATGGTCCACCAAGACTCAGCGTCATACGCGAAGCGCGATTTGTGGGATTCTCAAATAATACGGCAGCTGCTGATGTCGGCCTTGTTGGTATGCATGATGCTTGCCGTTCTACATACGGTGCCGGCTCAAGAATGTGCCTGGATATCGAAGTATTTAAAACACCCGGGCTCCGGTCTGTATCGTCTGTAACCAAGGGCTGGTTGCAGCCTACCAGCTACCTGTCTGGTGATAATCCGGCTTCGCTTTCATGCAATGGTTGGTCGGTAAATACAGGCGGCGCCGCGACCTGGCTCACTGGTAACATGCAGATTAAGTATGGTAGCAAGCATAATGGCAACATGCATTGCGAGAATCACTTGCCTGTCGCGTGCTGCAAGTAGCGAGACCAGTCACTTGGCCGGTACAGTGGGCACGCAATAACAGGAAAGGCTCCGATGGACCCCCGATCTACCTGAACAGTCGAACCAGGAATAACATAATAGAAAAACAAGATACTCGTAAAGAACAGCATAACAAGATAGTGTGCCTATGACTGATTGGCAGGATACGGATTTCAGGCGACCACACAGACGAAAGCCCGCCAAAGGCGGGCTTTCGATTTAGGGTAAGGCTTGCTTATTGAAGATTTAGAAAGCGCCTGCCCCAGGCCTGATAGCTGACCGATTGAATGGCCGAGCCGCCAGTACCAGTGCAGGTCAACGTGTACGTCGCAGGATCATTGATCACGAGTGACTCGGAACCGTTTACCGGTTTAGAGCCTGACCAGCCACCGGACGCAGTGCAGGTGCTGGCATCCGTTGATGACCAGCTCAGCGTGATCGTTCCACCACGAGAGAGCCTTGTCGGGCTCGAGGTGAGACTGACCGTCGGCGCGGCCACTACTGCTTGCGGATTGACCGTCACGGTGACACTGTCGATAACGCTACCACCATCACCAATGCAGGTCACTGCATACGTCGTTGTTACGGTCGGGGTCACCGCCTCGGAACCATTGGGTTCGATGATATTCGCATTCCAGTCGGCAGTACAAGCGGTCGCATAGGTCGAGTTCCAGTTTAGTGTCGTTGACTGTCCCTGATCGATGGTTGCCGGTGTCGCCGACAGTGTTGCTGTAGGCGCAGGCACAGGCACTGTATTATTAACCGAGACCGTCACACTGTCAGTGACGCTGCCGCCATTACCGGTACAGGTCATCGAGTATGTCGTTGTTGCGGTCGGGCTCACCAGTTGGGAGCCGCTGGTTGCTGTATTGTCCATCCAGACAGCAGAACACGTGGTGGTATCAGTAGAAATCCAGTCCAGTGTTGTTGATTGCCCCAGATCAATGGTTGGGGGGGCCGCTGTCAGGCTAAGTGTAGGAACTGTCGGCGCTATTCCGCCTGCATCACTAACAACGGTGGTGGTTGCGCTGGCAATCTGTTCGTGTTTCAAACTCTGATTAGTATAAAGTGTTTTGAAGGTCTGCACCTGTTCCAGATGGTCTTCTTTATACAGATCCTGTAAGTACCCGTGTGCGATGGTCTGATAATTCAATGACACACTGACATCGAGATCACCGCCAACCGCCACCGGGATGCGATAGATTAGCTCATCGCTACCCAGATTAAAATTCGCATCATTGAAAGCCTGACCATGCACGGCAACATCGAGTGGTACCGCGTACTTGTCGAAGCCTTGTGGTGTCAGGCGGTTATCTTTCAGGTACTGGGCACCTCGCAGCAAGGTGTAGGTGATGTTGCTGTCTGAATCACCCATCACGGTTTCATAGATCTGTACCTGGTCCGCTGCGGTAATCAGATCATAATGGGGTTCAAAGATGGTCTGATCGACATCGTTATCCGCGCCAGTTATCGAGCCATCCGCATTGATCCGGCCTGATTCGAATACAACATTGTTACTGCTGTCGGTCAGCTTGAAATGAAGCCACATACGGCGTGAGGGGTAGGCGGTTGGTGCTTTGTGTCCCGAATTGTTCTGCACCCTGACACGTGCCTCGAGGACACCCTCAGTGACAGTAGCCGACACGATTTCGATGTTTGCGGCGCTTTGCAGCATCGCCCGGGCGCGGTCAATACTCGCGTTCATATTGGTACTGGTAACATCCAGTTGTGCTGCATTGTCCCTGAGCATGGTCAGCATCGTGGTATTGGCGCCGACGAGATGATGTTTGGCGAAACCGTTTTTTGCGCCCAAAAATCGTGGACGGTTGGAAACCTTTGAAGTGGTTTTCGGCATATGACAATCCTGACAACTCTGCGGATTGGTGCCGGCATCATCAAAGATAGAGTTCTGCCATTCGGTATAAGGCATTTGTTCAGGAAACTCGGATTCCGCTGATGTGGTCAGCACCTTGCCGTTCCTATCTACAAAAGGTGTTTTCAGATCATGACAGGTGGCGCACAACGCGGAATCAGAGACGTGTGCGCTGTAGGCAGGCGTATAGCCTGTGTTCTGGACCATGGGTTGTCCAAAGATGTCACTGAACTGACCGTAAATGGTTTTATTGTTGTTTATCTTGTAATGCCCGGAAGAGCCTTCCAGTGTACCCAGGGTGGCATCATCGGCGATCTGGTGACATAAGGTACAACTGACACCGTTCATACCAGCATCGTGCATCGCATGGCCTGGATTCAGAATGCCGTCAGGCCCGAACAGGGTGATGTTTCCACCCTGTACCTTGGTTATTTCATAGTTCGCCATCGGCGCATGACATTTGGTGCATTTGTCGTTGATCACCGTGGATAACTGCGGATTACGCTCCAGTTCCGTTGCCACCTTCGCACGCCAGAGTGGGTCCTTGGTCGCATTTGCCATCATGGAAGCCCCCCAGTCCTTGACGATGGACACGTCCTGACCGGTGGTATCAGTCAGTCCGTCGTGACACTGGCTGCAGTTGCCAGAGCCGGAAAAATGTGATGTCGTGAAATTGGCGTTTTCCGCATAGACACTCAATGAAAACAGGGAAAACAGATTAAAAAGCGATAGGAATAATAGACTTCTGAACATTCATGGCCTCCAAGAGATACAAGTACTGCTAACACCATCAGCAATAGGAGTAAGTTACTCTTTTAGGTATAGCTTATGAATCCGTACAAATGGAGGTATTTTTATCGAAAAGCAGGCATTGAGTTATACAATAAGATAATAATAATATTAATGATTACTAATATTATTGATCACAGTATGTGCTGGCGCAAAAAAGCGCAGTAATTAGCCCAATGGGTCAGCGATTAATGGCATTGCCCCGGTATCACAACGCTGTCGATCGAGGCTGCGACGGAACAGTTTGATCATGTTGGTGACCGGACAGACACGCTCAAATGCGTACAAAATCAGTTGCGAGCGGTTATTGGCGTCAAACTTTTTAAACAAGCGGGTCAGATGCTGTTTGACCGTGGGTTCGGACATGTGAATCTGTGCAGCGATCTCCTTGGTCGATAGACCCTCCATAATCAGAGCGAACACATCGTATTCACGTTTGGTCAATTGCTGATGCAGTAAGCTGATTCGCTCTTTGATGGACTGTTCTATCATCCGTTCGAACTCAATGGCATCAATAACCATCTCATCCAGTAGTGATTTATTGAACCAGAGCTGTCCCGACTTGACCGCAAGCACCGCGTTGCATAATTCATCTATCGATGCCTCCAGAGGTACGAGACCGTACACGCCTGCACGCATCAGACTTTTCAAATACTGATGGTCGGCTTCCGCCGCAAAAACAATGATGCGCGCTTCAGGCGTGTTCTGCCGGAGCTGTTTGAAAAAATCGGCCAGCGGATACTGGATCAAGCGCGCATTTATCAGCACGATTTCATAGCAGGCGGGCTGATCGGAATTCAGAAAGTCATCGCAAGTGTTGAACCGGCCGTGCAGTTGAATGCTGCCATGTTGTTCGATTCCCTGGCTGACACCGCCGGCGATCAGATCATTTGATGAAATCATTGCCACGGAGCAATAATCATGCTGATGAGCAGACTCGACTTTGTGCGCGTTATTCTGTGATGTCATCATTAGTATTGTAAATACCCGGTGCGTTAGAACATACGAACATGCTAACAAATTGCTGGCGGGCAGACAATGTCAATTGTCAATACATTTGTTACAAGTTATTACAAAATAATCAGAATAATTTACACATATAGCTATTTTTGTTCATAAATCATCCCCAAAAGAGCGGCTCATACGAAAGCCTCTGCCAGTATAAATGCACAGGAATTGCTGAGATCGCTGGAGTTTGAGCATGGCGTGAATTTATGGCGCCCCTCATTTATGCGCAAAAGAGCCGTCATAAGCACTATTTATCACGACTATTCGAATAGATCTGGATGAAGAAAGCTGCAAAATGTGGCCCAGGGTGGGATATAGCTAGCCCACATTTCTCACCAGGCGGCGTAGAAAACTGATATGGCATTGGCTATATGGAGTAAAGCCAGGATGACCCAAAATGCAGTGTGTTATTCAAGCCTGCCTATCACGGTTCAGGCTAGTCTTCGTGTCCGTAAGCTTGCTCTTCACTCAAACCGTAGCTATTGCTACGCTTTTCGCTCCAGAGCGGCGCGTACGAACACGAATCCTGCGCCTGCTCCCGTGATCCTGGTGTAGAGGAGCCAGCGCGTTCCTGGATCCTTATCATACCCTGCCTGGCAGCTCGATTGCTCAACGCAATGTATCAGATCAACGGGTGTCCATCTAGCTAGGTAGGGTATCCTGATTTTTTCAAATGTCCTTTTTTGGCGGCCAAGAAATTTACACTCATGAATATTCGCAACCTCTTGATTTTACGATAAAAATAACTTGATCATCGAATGAAAAAAGTTATACAGATATAAGCTGGCTTGCATTGAGAGGATGAATTCCTTTGTAACTATACGTTTTTAAATTGTTTTTTCGATCGATACCGCACTTAAGTCAAAAAGACCGACCAGAAAACTTTACAGTGGGTTACACAACAATTTACATTGCGTTACAATGGTGTTTGTTAGCGAACGCAAGCGTATGTACATAAAACGAGAATGAGAGTTGGTATAAAAATCGAGTGTGGTTGGATGAATGAAAAGCATTTACATTTCCGAGGTGGGAGCTAGCAACACACATCGTTCGCATACTAATCCAAGTTTTGTTACCGGGCTAGGAATTAAAAGCAAAATGATATGAAAGTTCTGAAATTACTAACAGCAATTGTGGTATGTGTAATCGCGCCAACATCGATGGCATCTACAATATTTAGAGCCACAGATATCCACTTACATACTATATATGAAGACAATCCAGGTTTGTCTCTGTATATGTTTAATGATGAGGACACGGGTTTTGCAAATCCTCTTTTAGCTCCAGTAGGAGACGCATTTGAAAATGCCGGCGCAGGGGGTAGGGACTATGTAGCTACAAACGGTGACTTGCAGACTCGCACCCTTATTCCGGTACCACCTGCGGTATGGTTACTTGGTTCAGGTTTGATTGGTCTGGTTGCAGTTGCGCGCCGCCGCGTCTGATTCAGATAGCGCCATTACAAAAAAACAGCGGCTTATGCCGCTGTTTTTTTTTGATACATGTGTGAGCGAGTACCTGCCGCGGCTACCATGCCTGAAACCTGGAAACATCGTCTAAAAAAAATTGGGTTGCGCCACCCTCGGCAGGGGCGGTGATCGAACCAACAGCGGTAATCAACGTGTAGGTTCGATTTTTGCCCGCATCTCTCACCAGATGAGATCTCGCATGATCCTTTAATTCACAGAACATTTTACGCACTCGGGAGTACGCACGCTTGTTCGACTTTTTCGTCAAATCCGTTGTGAATCCAATGTTGTTAGTGATCCTCTCGCTCCTGGTAAGAAATGCTGGTTATCCACGGTGATAACGAATCGTGTTATCTGGAAATCATGTCATTTTCTATTCGAAACCATGTAACAATCACAGAACTGACGGCGTATGCATCTGCGATATTCATCTACAGTTGCGTATAAAGTATAGGTTTATATGGTTGCGCTTTTTTCTTGTGAATATGCACTCTCACGTCCATCGTTATCGTAGGCTGTGACGACGATATAGTATGTGCCTGCTGCTAGATTTTTCAATGTTACTTGCATGTCAGCGCTGTTGTTAATCACGACCTGGTTCGTATAGTTGCCCTTTACGTTACCGTAATAAACTCTGTATCCGCTAATCTCAGACATTGAAATGGGCGTGCCGTCCTCCCTCTCAACGGGTGCAATCCAGGACAGGGTTATGTTGGCAGGTGTGCTGGCTTCATCGGCTCCAGCGATGGTGATCACTATATCACGCGTCGCACCGCTGGTGCTGCTGACAGATAATGTGTCAGTGATGCTGGTGCCACTGATGAGGTTCTGGATCGACGCCTGGTTGTTGTTGGCTTCATATCGCCAGTTACCTGCAGAATCAATCGTCAGCTCTCCATATGAACCCAGGTGTATCGCATTGGCGAATAAAGCATCACCGCTATCAGGGTCAACGATTGTAAGCTTGCCGCTGACCTCAAGCATGTTATCCCCGTCGGGATCGATATCTTCGGTGACTCGGCCGGTGTTCGTACCGTTGATAATGCTTGCATCATCAGCGCCTCGGATGCTGATGCGCATATCCTGTGTGGTTCCATCGATACTGCTGACCTTGATCGTGTCGGTGAGCGTGTCTCCGGTTTTCAGTGCCTGGATCGCCGTTTGATTATTACTCGCAGCGTATTGCCAGTTACCGTTTGCGTTGATCGTCAGGCTGCCGTAGCTGCCATTGCGGGTTGCTGATATGAAAGCGGATTCACCGCTATCGCGGTCGATAATATTCAGTTTGCCGCTCACTTCGAGCAGACTGTCGCCGTCGGGATCGATATCTTCGGTGACACTGCCGGTACTCGTGCCGTTGATAATGCTTGCATCATCAGCGCCTCGGATGCTGATGCGCATATCCTGTGTGGTTCCATCGATACTGCTGACCTTGATCGTGTCGGTGAGCGTGTCTCCGGTTTTCAGTGCCTGGATCGCCGTTTGAGTATTACTCGCAGCGTATTGCCAGTTACCGTTTGCGTTGATCGTCAGGCTGCCGTAGCTGCCATTGCGGGTTGCTGATATGAAAGCGGATTCACCGCTATCGCGGTCGATAATATTCAGTTTGCCGCTCACTTCGAGCAGACTGTCGCCGTCCGGATCGATATCTTCGGTGACACTGCCGGTACTCGTGCCGTTGATAATGCTTGCATCATCAGCGCCTCGGATGCTGATGCGCATATCCTGTGTGGTTCCATCGATACTGCTGACCTTGATCGTGTCGGTGAGCGTGTCTCCGGTTTTCAGTGCCTGGATCGCCGTTTGAGTATTACTCGCAGCGTATTGCCAGTTACCGTTTGCGTTGATCGTCAGGCTGCCGTAGCTGCCATTGCGGGTTGCTGATATGAAAGTGGATTCGCCGGTATCGCGGTCAACAATATTCAGTTTGCCGCTTACTTCGAGCAGATTGTCGCCATCCGGATCGTTATCTTCGGTGATACTGCCAGTGCTAACACCGCTGATGACTGTAGTGTCATTGGTGCCCTTGATCGTTATGGTTATATTATGGGTAGTACCGTCCAGACTGCTGATCTGGATTGTGTCTGTTAACCTGGCGTCAGCAGCCAATGACTGGATCGCATTCTGGCTATTGCTCGCTGCGTAATTCCAGCGACCGGTCGCATTGATGCTCAGGTTGCCATAGCGACCGCGGCGCGTGTTCGCCTTGAAAGCCGACTCATTTGCATCACTGTCACGGATATTCAGCTTGCCACTCACTTCCAGCAGGTTGTTCCTATCCGGATCATTGTCTTCGGTGACGCTGCCGGTATTGATGCCTGTGATTACTGCCGGCGAATTTATGCCAGTCACTGGGTCCGGAGACGGGTCTGGTTCAGGAGTTGGTTCAATGTCAGGTATTGGTACTGGTACTGGTGCTGGTGCTGGTGCTGGTGCTGGTGCTGGTGCTGGTGCTGGTGCTGGTGCTGGTGCTGGTGCTGGTGCTGGTGCTGGTGCTGGTGCTGGTGCTGGTGCTGGTGCTGGTGCTGGTGCTGGTGCTGGTGCTGGTGCTGGTGCTGGTGCTGGTGCTGGTGCTGGTGCTGGTGCTGGCGTTGTTTCCGGCGCGGTTTCTTCCACTTGTGCCAAGCCTGTGTCCAAATCTAGCAAAGCGGGAATATCATCCTCAATACTGCACGCGGTCAGTATTAATGCAGCAGGTATTGATAACAGTTTTTTCGAAAATAACGGATTGAACCACTGTAGAGTTGCCATGGATGCTCTCCAATCTTTCATGGCCTTCATGCCGATACAGCGAGGACTGATGTCCAGACCGCTGACGCAAGATGCCGTTTGAAAAGGAAATCGGATTTAGAGCAATTGAGAGGTGCTTCGCCCTAAAGCGGCAGATGTACTGCTGAGCTCCACGTTAATAGGTAGTATATAACAGTGTAAAAAAAACAGACAAATTTGTCGAAAAAAATAACACAATAATTAATATGCATATAAATAATTGATAAAAATACTAAATATATGTTTATTAAGCATTATTAAAAGTATACTTTTCCGACAAAGTCTGTATTTTTTTGTAAATTATTTTTACATGGCGCCATTTTTGGAAAATAAACTCAATGAAAAATGAGCATTAATTGTCCAGCCATCGAAAAACAAGAGACGAAAAACAACAACGAAAAACAAGAAAGAAAAACAAGAAAAAGAAAAACAAGACACCCAAAAATAACAAATGCGAAAAACAGAAAGAAAAACAAGACACCCATAAATAACAAAGAAAGAAAAACAAGACACCCAAAAATAACAAATGCGAAGAAAAGAAAAACAAGACACCCATAAAGAAAAACAAGACACCCATAAATAACAAAAGGAAAAAAAATCAAGACAAGAAAACAAGGCACCCACAAATGGAATTGACACCCGCCTGTCTAAGTCGTAATGTTATGCAATAAATTCGCTACGGAGAGCGTCATGCCCAGAGCACGGAGCACACTGGTATCGCTCGATACCACCCCATATTTTCACTGTACCTCCCGCTGCGTGCGCCGCGCTTTTCTCTGCGGCAAAGATCGTTACAGCGGCCGCAGTTTCGAACATCGCCGGCAATGGATCGAAGACCGCCTGGGGGCGCTGGCCAGTGTCTACGCCATCGATATCGCCGCTTATGCGGTGATGAGCAATCACTATCATGTTGTACTGCATGTTAATCGTGAACAGAGCCTGGACTGGAGTGATGCTGAAGTCATCGAGCGCTGGCACCGACTGTTCAAGGGTAGCGCCTTGTCCCGGCGTTTCAGTCGGGATGAACCACTGGAGCAGGCCGAACAACTTGCCCTGGCTGAACAAGTTGCAGAGTGGCGTCAACGCCTGAGTTCCATCAGCTGGTTCATGCGCTGTCTCAACGAGCCGATCGCCCGCGCAGCCAACCGTGAAGATGAGGTCAGCGGGCGCTTCTGGGAAGGCAGGTTTACCACACAAGCGCTGCTCGATGACAAGGCCCTGGCTACCTGCATGGTGTATGTCGATCTTAATCCAATCCGGGCCCAGCTAGCGGAAACACCGGAAGCCTCCGATCACACCTCGATCCAGCGCCGTATCGCAACAGCCGAGCGCACACAACGACCCAACGCCATCGAGCAGCAACCCGAACAACTGCTGCCGTTCGCGGGCAACCCGCATGAGGGTATGCCCGCCGGGTTGCCTTTCTGGCTGGCCGATTACATCGCACTGGTCGACTGGAGTGGGCGACTCGTGCGTGCTGACAAAAGAGGCGCAATTCCCGACGAGTTACCCGAGATTCTGCGCCGCCTACAACTGGATACCCGGCACTGGTGCTACCTGACCTGCCACTTCGAACACCCATTCAAGCACCTGGTGGGGGCGGCCCATCATGTGCGCAGCGCCTGCGAGGCACTCGGTCAGCGCTGGGCGCAGGGTATCAGCCAGTGTGAGCGGCTGTTCTCCAGCGGATAATACCAACCGGTTAGTCTGTCCAAAGGTTGAGCGCATCAATGAAGCGTTCACGGGAAGCTATGGTCCGTTGCTCGCAAGAGCAAGCGTTCGGCGCCGTTACAATTTTGCTCGTTGATCATAATTCGCTATGCCAGCGATAATCTGCTTGAGAAGAACGCCCATACTTATAGAGTGATCACTTTTCATGCGTTTAAATAAATGGGTGTCTATGTTTGTTATTTAAATAAATGGGTGTCTATGTTTGTTAATTTATGCGTGTCTATGTTTGTTAATTTATGCGTTTAAATAAATGGGTGTCTATGTTTGTTCTGTTGTCCCTCTAGGCAGGCAGGCTATCCTGGTTTTCTCCAAATGTCCTTTTTTTGGTGTCCATAAAATTTACACTCTTGAATATTCGCAAGACTTTGATTTTAATTAAAAAAATAACTTTATCATCGAATGCAAAAAACTTATACAGGTGTAAGCTGGCTTGCATTGAGAGGATTAATACCTTTGTAAGAGTTTGTTTTTAATAATTATTTCGATCAGTGTCGCATTTAAGTTAAAAAAAAATCGTTCAGAAACTTTACACTGAGTTACAAATCAATTTACGTTGCGTTCTAACGGTAATTATGAGCGAACATAAACGTATGAAAATAAAGAGAAAATTAGAGTTGGTATAAAAACTGAATAAGTTTGGTTGGCTGAAAAGCATTTACATTACCGAGTTAGTAGTCAGCAATACACATTGTCGGCGTACTAACAAAATTTGTGTTAGTGGACTGGGAATAAAGGGCAAAGTGATATGAAACTTCTGAAATTGTTAACAGCAAGTGTGTTAGGTGTAATCGCGTCAACATCGATGGCATCAACAATATTTAAAGCCACAGATACAGGCATAAATATTATATATGAAGACGCTGATCCAGGTGTGTTCGATCTGTATATGTTTAATGATGAGGACACGGGTTTTACAAATCCTCTTTCAGCACCGGTAGGAGGCGTAATTGAAATTACCGGCGCAGCGGGTGGCGACTATGTGGCTACAAACGGTGCCTCGCAGATCACCCTTACAAATGCACCGAACTTTTTCTTTGCGCTTAATGGTCCCGGTACTAGCACCTATATTACAGATACCGACTATTTTGCTCTTGGCCCAGACTTTTTCCCTGCCAACGCCGGCTTTTTGCCTGACGGTTATACGAATTTAGGAGTCGTGGAGTTCTTTCCTTCTAATGCATATTTAGTTTCAAATGTGACTGCTGTTCCGGTACCAGCTGCGGTATGGTTACTCGGTTCAGGTTTGATTGGTCTGGTTGCAGTTGCGCGCCGCCGGGCTTGATTTAGATAGCGCCACAATAGATAAAAAAACAGCGGCTTAAGCCGCTGTTTTTTTTGGTACATGGTAAGCGCCAAAGAATCGACCTATAGCTTCACATTCCAGGGCAGCAAAGCTTCGATGTCTTCAACCGTTTCAGCCGCAGCGATTCTGCCCAGCACGTGATGCAGATATTTATAGGGCTCCAGGCCATTGGCTTTCGCTGTTTCGATTAAACCGTAGCAGGTCGCGCTGGCTTTTGCGCAACGCGAGGTATCACTAAAGAGCCAGTTTTTGCGGCCCAGTGCAAACGGCCTGATGGCATTTTCAGCCAGCGCGTTGCTGATGTGGAGTTTGCCATCGGTGGTGTAGCCGGTCAGCATGTCCCACTGGTTTAAGGTGTAATACATCGCCTTGAACGTCAGGCTGTCTTTGGGAACACGGCTGATATTCTTGTCCAGCCAGTCTTTAAGGTCAGCCAGCCTGGCCACTCAGTTCCTGCCGCTTTTGCTTCTTCTTCGCATTGTCCAGGTCCTTGATCCTGTCTTCGATCACATAAAGCTTGCGGATCTTGCCAATAGCCACATCGGCCATGCTGACCTTGCTACCGTTCGTTTGCGCGGGCGCGGCCTTGCTCGCTTCAACGAACATCCTTCTGGCGTGATCCCAACAACTAATGCGGGTTATTGTATGGTCACGGCAGACCTTGTTGTAGCCAGCTAACCATCGGTCTGCAATGCCCGCAAAAGCCATCGAGCAGGCGCACAGGGACTTCTTCGCTGCGCGAAGCATCGTATTCGAACAAGACCACCGGTTTGTCCGGCGGGCCACCGCGGATCAGCCACATCCATTTGTCTGAAGTGGCCACCTTGCCATCTTCCTTGAGAACCTGTACCCGTGTTTCTTCGGCCTGCAGATAATCTGCTGACAACTGGTGCTCTCTGAGCAGTTTGATCAGTGGCCTGAACACCGTATCCAGGCGGATAATCCAGTTGGCCATTGTGGTGCGACTGATTGCCGCCATAACGCTTGAGGATGTTTTCCACCGGTACAATGGTAATGCGTCGGCATCTGGACACGGATATAGGCCAGCAACGCCACGCTGGCAATACTCTTGCCCAAGGGATGGGGCGGACGCTGAGCGGAGATAATGGTATTTTCACCAAACTCATCACCAAAGACCGCTTTTTCCTGCCAGTATTCGATCCCTGGGCCCTGGCCGGACGATATCCAGTTCTTCCTTGACCTTGGTAAAGAAGGTTTGACCGCGCCGGCTTTTTCTTCATCGGTCAATGTCAGATCAACCCGTACCCGTGGCAGATCGGGTGAAAACCTTCCGTTTTTGCGCGGCTTTTCTTTTTTCCTGTTCGGCGACTTCAACTTTTTCGATCTGCTTTTCCAGATCACCCAGGGCCTCGTCGAGCTCCGCCTCATCAAAAAAATTGAACTGGAATTTGGACTTTTCGCTGCTTTGACCAAAGCGCTGCAGCTTGGCTAATCGTTCGGCTTCTTCGTAGAGCTTGATGCGTTTTTCGTAATAGGCAATTTGCTTTTTTGTTGCTGATTTGCGCAACGGCCGCATTGAGCGCCTCGTCCTTCTGTGACACATCATCCAGTAATTGCCTCACCTGAACAGACTGGTCAAGAGCCGTTTTTTGTTGTGGTTTTGCTGCCGTTTGCATGATCGTTATTCTACAGAAACAGCCACTTAAGACATCAAAAGACAGACTCTAATGCACTTTTTATGCCCTTTCTCGGCTGATATCGTAGCCATCGAGCAGCCAGTTAATTTCTGACCTGTTAGCATCCCTGATCCCGGTACGTGGCCGCGAATTTTTCTTCCGCCAGGCTTTTGTAATACAACACAAAACCGTTATCCTCCCAGAACAGGCTTTGATCTTGTTACGCTGGCGGTTGGTAAAGGCTACAGACCACCGGCGAACGGATTATGCCCCAGCTCCTGTTCAACAATGGCCGCCAGTCCCGAAGCTCTTGCGGAAATCCACCGGCTCCCGGTACAGGTAAATCCGCGGCTATCCAGGGCCGGACGAAAACCAGCCTTCATCACAGTTGCCGCAGCAGTTGGCTGACAACCGCCAGGTTGTTCTGATCATCCCCTGATCCACCCCGTTGGGCAGGCGCAATGACAAACCGGACATCGACCCTGGGTGGGAGCGCTCTACCGGCACAAAACCACTGCAAGGTTTGTCACCGTATTCCTGCGCCTGTTCACAAACTTGCGACGCCAGTAACCAAAACGGTGGTAGTTCAGATCATGCTGTTCACAGAAGGCTTTTGGGACTTCCTGAATGTTCCCAGGCTGATCTGCCATGCCAGTAACGTGATAACTGTTGATCCCCCGACAGACATCGAAAATAAAAAACAGATGCGATGGGGGTACATGTATAGGCCAGTACCGGCTGCTCCTGCCTGGCCTGAAAGCTGGAAAAGATTGTTCGCACTTGCCTCAACTGGGGGGTGACTTTTGACACACATCGTTTATGTGCAGAAAAGAAGCGGTCATAGACAATATTTTTCACGACTACTCGAATAGATCAGGGCTGGATGACTTAGGGAACTCTGATTAATTCAGAGTTTCCCTAGATTGATCTCGGCTGTGAAATGCGGGCTTGGGTTTATCCCCGAAGGACATGGCGATGGGAAGCAACGTGTTTCTTGATGTTTTTTACCATCTTCTCCCTGTCAGCTTGTTTGCTCAACTTAATGTACCAGGCAGGTTGGTGTCCATCTATTTAGGATGTGCTGATTTCCCTCTGATTTCCTCCCAATTCTCATTTTCGTATTAGCAATAAAATTGACATACACGAATCTTTGTAAGGTATTGACTTTATTTAGAAAAGTTTTTTTCATCGGTTACAACGACTTGTGCAGGTCTAAGCTTGCTTGCATAGAGAGGATCAATGCCTTGTTCACTATTTTTTAAAAATAATTTGACCAGTGTCGCATTTTTGTTAAAAAGAATGCACAAGATTTTACACTGGGTTACAAAATAATTTACGTTGCGTTAAAGTTATCACGGTGAGCGAGGGTAGCTTATGTAAATCAAGCGCGAATGAGAATCGGTATATAAATTGAATGAGCGGGGATGGCTACTAAAGCATGCATTTATAGAGGGTGGTATACAGTAGTAGACATTTTTCGTGCGTAGACCCAAATATCCGCCTCAGAACCTTACTAGGCATAAAGGCTAATTGATATGAATATACTGAAATTGTTAACAGCAAGTGTTTTAACCCTCATCGCGTCAACATCAATGGCATCAACAATATTTACAGTCATAGATGACGGATTAAATATAGAATCTGATACGGGTTTCTACGAAGTGCACATCTTCGATGATGAGGGCACCGACTTTTTGCCTATTGGTTATACGAACTCAGGGCTCGAGGAGTTTTTTCCTCTTAAGGCATATTTAGTTGCAGATGTGGCTTCTATTCCGGTACCAGCTACGGTTTGGTTGTTCGGTGCAGGTTTGATCGGTCTGGTTGCAGTTGCGCGTCGCCGCGCCTGATTGAAATGGTACCAAAACAGTTAAAAAGACAGCGGCTTAAGCCGCTGTCTTTTTTTGGGGGGAAGTAATGCGGGAACGGGAAACAACGGGAAACAAGATAAACGGGAAACAAGAATCGGGAAACAAGACACCCACAAACTGAAAATCGGGAAACAAGACACCCACAAACCGAATTGACACTTGACTGTCTAAGTCATAGTATCGTGCCATCAATTCGCTACGGAGAGCGTCATGCCCAGAGCAAGGAGCACACTGGTATCGCTCGATACCACCCCGTATTATCACTGTACCTCCCGCTGCGTGCGCCGCGCCTTTCTGTGCGGTAAAGACCGTTACAGCGGCCGCAGTTTCGAACATCGCCGGCAATGGATCGAAGACCGCCTGGGGGCGCTGGCCAGTGTCTACGCCATCGATATCGCCGCTTATGCGGTGATGAGCAATCACTATCATGTTGTGCTGCATGTTAATCGGGAACAGAGCCTGGACTGGAGTGATGCTGAGGTCATCGAGCGCTGGCACCGACTGTTCAAGGGTAGCGCCTTGTCCCGGCGTTTCAGCAGGGACGAACCACTGGAGCAGGCCGAACAACTCGTCCTGGCTGAGCAAGCTGCAGAGTGGCGTCAACGCCTGAGTTCCATCAGCTGGTTCATGCGCTGTCTCAACGAGCCGATCGCCCGCGCAGCCAACCGTGAAGATGAGGTCAGCGGGCGCTTCTGGGAAGGCAGGTTTACCACACAAGCGCTGCTCGATGACAAGGCCCTGGCTACCTGCATGGTGTATGTCGATCTTAATCCAATCCGGGCCCAGCTAGCGGAAACACCGGAAGCCTCCGATCACACCTCGATCCAGCGCCGTATCGCAACAGCCGAGCGCACACAACGACCCAACGCCATCGAGCAGCAACCCGAACAACTGCTGCCGTTCGCGGGCAACCCGCATGAGGGTATGCCCGCCGGCTTGCCTTTTTGGCTGGCCGATTACATCGAACTGGTCGACTGGAGTGGGCGACTCCTGCTTGCGGACAAAAGAGGCGCAATTCCCGAAGAGCTACCCGAGATTCTGAACCGCCTACAACTGGATACCCGACACTGGTGCTACCTGATCCGCCACTTCGAACACCCATTCAAGCACCTCGTGGGGGCGGCCCATCATGTGCGCAGCGCCTGCGAGGCACTCGGTCAGCGCTGGGCGCAGGGTATCAGCCAGTGTGAGCGGCTGTTCTCCAGCGGATGATGCCAACCGGTTAGCCTGTCCAAAGGTTGGGCGCATCAATGAAGCGGTCACGGGAAGTTTTGGTTCATTGCTAGCAAAAGCAAGCATTTGGCGCCGTTGCAATTTTGCTCGTTGATCATAATTCACTGTGCCAGCGATAATCTGCTCGAGAAGAAGGCCCATACTATAGAGTGATCACTTTTCATGCACTTAAATAAATGGGTGTCTATGTTTGTTTTCTTAAATAAATGGGTGTCTATGTTTGTTTTATGTTTGTTAATTTTTGTTAACTCTGTCTGTTCGACCCTTACCATTACAAAGGCAGCGCAATAAACTAGCGGGTATGTCTTAGTCCGCTTCTTTTTATCTGGACTAAAAAACACACATTTTTTATTGAGTATATAGAGGAGTGGTTCATGAAATTTCAAATTTTATCTGTGTTAGCACTTGCGGCTTTCTCGTGCAATGCGATTTCAGATGATGGTCCTTACTGGACGAATGAGGCTGGAAACATTGTACGCAGTGCAACGACTGGTGAATGTATTCGCACAATCACCTGGACACCTGAAGACGCGATTGAAGGCTGTGATGGTAAAGCTGTTAAACCCAAGCCAGCCCCTGTTGCTGCAGCACCTGTAGCCGCTGCGGTAGCAGTAGCTGACAGTGACGGTGACGGTGTAACGGATGACATGGACAAATGTCCTGATTCACCGAGCGACAAGCCGGTTGATGCTGATGGTTGCACCATCGTTAGTGTGGTATTGAAGAACGTTCAGTTCGAGTTGAATTCCAGTGAATTGACAGCCGGTTCAAGTGAGTCGCTCAACAATGTTGTTGATAAGATGAACGAGTACGATCAGCTACGCATCGAAATTCAGGCACATACAGACAGCATGGGCGAAGCGGCTTATAATATGTCCCTCTCGGAAAAACGTGCTAACAGCGTTCGTGATTACTTGATTGGCAAAGGTATCGCAGGCAACCGCATGGAAGTGAAAGGCTATGGTGAGACAAAGCCGATCGCAGATAACGACACCCGTGATGGTCGTGCGGAGAATCGCCGTGTCGAGCTGAAGGTCATCGAGTAATCATCGCTGACACATCTACATAAAGACCAATCCCTCGAGGTCAAGCCTAAAGGCTTGGCCTCGGAATCCCGTTTCTGTCTGAGTCTTGCGATCTCACCGCGTCGGTCGTACGCGTGATTCAGGAAGCCCACGCGCTCTGCCGAATCCGGGTATCAGATCGGTGCCATCTGCTCGAGAAGAGCAACGTGCAGACGGTAGCTCTCGAAGCGCGCACCGCTGCTGGTATGAGGGTCAGCGATTAGCCCGGCGAGAGTCGTGCCTTCCATGATTAGGTCGGCGTGATAGGCGCGACACTAGCCCGCATTTCTCACCAGGCGGCGTGGAATACTGGTAAGGCATTGGTTTTGTGGAGTGAGGCTCGGATGATCAAAAATACAGTGTGTTATTCAGTAAGCGCCAAAGAATCGACCTATAGCTTCACATTCCAGGGCAGCAAAGCTTCGATGTCTTCAACCGTTTCAGCCGCAGCGATTCTGCCCAGCACGTGATGCAGATATTTATAGGGCTCCAGGCCATTGGCTTTCGCTGTTTCGATTAAACCGTAGCAGGTCGCGCTGGCTTTTGCGCCACGCGAGGTATCACTAAAGAGCCAGTTTTTGCGGCCCAGTGCAAACGGCCTGATGGCATTTTCAGCCAGCGCGTTGCTGATGTGGAGTTTGCCATCGGTGGTGTAGCCGGTCAGCATGTCCCACTGGTTTAGGTGTAATACATCGCCTTGAACGTCAGGCTGTCTTTGGGAACACGGCTGATATTCTTGTCCAGCCAGTCTTTAAGGTCAGCCAGCACTGGCACACTCAGTTCCTGCCGCTTTTGCTTCTTCTTCGCATTGTCCAGGTCCTTGATCCTGTCTTCGATCACATAAAGCTTGCGGATCTTGCCAATAGCCACATCGGCCTTGCTGACCTTGCTACCTTTCTTTTGCGCGGGCGCGGCCTTGCTCGCTTCAACGAACTTCCTTCTGGCGTGATCCCAACAACCAATGCGGGTAATGGTATGGTCACGGCAGACCTTGTTGTAGCCAGCATAACCATCGGTCTGCAATGCACCGCAAAAGCCATCGAGCAGGCGCACAGGGACTTCGCTGCGCGAAGCATCGTATTCGAACAAGACCACCGGTTTGTCCGGCGGGCCACCGCGGATCAGCCACATCCATTTGTCTGAGTGGCCACCTTGCCATCTTCCTTGAGAACCTGTACCCGTGTTTCATCGGCCTGCAGATAATCTGCTGACAACTGGTGCTCTCTGAGCAGTTTGATCAGTGGCCTGAACACCGTATCCAGGCGGATAATCCAGTTGGCCATTGTGGTGCGACTGATACTGCCGCCATAACGCTTGAGGATGTTTTCCAACCGGTACAATGGTAATGCGTCGGCATACTTGGACACCAGGATATAGGCCAGCAACGCCACGCTGGCAATACTCTTGCCCAAGGGATGGGGCGGACGCTGAGCGGAGATAATGGTATTTTCACCAAACTCATCACCAAAGACCGCTTTTTCCTGCCAGTATTCGATCACCTGGGCCCTGGCCGGAACGATATCCAGTTCTTCCTTGACCTTGGTAAAGAAGGTATTGACCGCGCCGGCTTTTTCTTCATCGGTCAATGTCAGATCAACCCGTACCCGTGGCAGATCGGGTGAAAAACCTTCCCGTTTTTTGCGCGGCTTTTTCTTTTTTCCCTGTTCGGCGACTTCAACTTTTTCGATCTGCTTTTCCAGATCACCCAGGGCCTCGTCGAGCTCCGCCTCTTCAAAAAAATTGAACTGGAATTTGGACTTTTCGCTGCTTTGACCAAAGCGCTGCAGCTTGGCTAATCGTTCGGCTTCTTCGTAGAGCTTGATGCGTTTTTCGTAATAGGCAATTTGCTTTTTTTGTTGCTCGATTTGCGCAACGGCCGCATTGAGCGCCTCGTCCTTCTGTGACACATCATCCAGTAATTGCCTCACCTGAACAGACTGGTCAAGAGCCGTTTTTTGTTGTGGTTTTGCTGCCGTTTGCATGATCGTTATTCTAACAGAAACAGCCACTTAAGACATCAAAAGACAGACTCATAATGCAACTTTTTATGCCCTTTCATCAGGCTGATATCGTAGCCATCGAGCAGCCAGTTAATTTGCTGACCTGTTAGCAACATCACCTGATCACCGGTACGTGGCCAGCGAAATTTTTCTTCCGCCAGGCTTTTGTAATACAACACAAAACCGTTATCCTCCCAGAACAGGCATTTGATCTTGTTACGCTGGCGGTTGGTAAAGGCATACAGACCACCGGCGAACGGATTATGCCCCAGCTCCTGTTCAACAATGGCCGCCAGTCCCCGAAAGCTCTTGCGGAAATCCACCGGCTCCCGGTACAGGTAAATCCGCGGCATATCCAGGGCCGGACGAAAACCAGCCTTCATCACAGTTGCCGCAGCAGTTGGCTGACAACCGCCAGGTTGTTCTGATCAATCCCCTGGATCACAACCCCGTTGGGCAGGCGCAATGACAAACCGGACATCGACCCTGGGTGGGAGCGCTCTACCGGCACAAAACCACTGCAAGGTTTGTCACCGTATTCCTGCGCCTGTTCAACAAACTTGCGACGCCAGTAACCAAAACGGTGGTAGTTCAGATCTGCTGTTCACAGAAGGCTTTTGGGACTTCCCTGATGTTCCCAGGCAGTGATCTGCTCTGCCAGTAACGTGATAACTGTTCGGATTTCTTCGTTGCTGCTGTTCCCTGTGCTGTTGTTCGACAGGAGACAGTCTTCAGAAAATCAATTCAAAATAACAGATGTCGATTTATGGGCGCTTACGTTATTCAAGCATGCCTATCACGGTTCAGGCTGGTCTTCGTGTTCGTAAACTTGCTCTTCACTCAAACCGTAGCTATTGCTACGCTTTTCGCTCCAGAGCGGCGCTTACGAACACGAATCCTGCGCCTGCTTCCGTGATCCTGGTGAGAAATGCGGGCCTAGCGATAGCTTTCGACTTGCAGGATGCTGCGATAGTGCGCAGCTCCAGCGAGTTATGCGATTCGTAACGGTAATCAAGATTGTTGCAAGCGGCGTGTTCACGCGCTAACGCGACTCCGTTTCCGGTCGTTGCCAGTGCCATAAATAACTTAACGAGTTTCATGGCTCACCTCCAGATCAATTTGCGGTGACAGCTCGTCGGCTTCTGATCAAAGGTGAGCTTGCCCTTTAACGACTATTTTTCGACAGGGTAGGCAAACTGGGCAGGTTCAAAGCGTCCCTACTAAACTACTCAAGCCTTCCACTAGCCAAGATGGGTGTTACCCAGTAATGCAGGCCCGTACCGTGAAAATCGTTCGTTAAACCTTCCACCACAGCTGACATGAGCTGCTCAGGCAAATAGAACTGGAACATGACCTGCTTTTTTCTCCCTGCCACCTGCTCAGCGGTCGACATGGAGTGGGTTGATGAACCATGCCCATCGACTGCGATACGGGTAAAGCCGCTGATCTGTGACTGCTCCAACAGCCAGTCCACGACCGTATCTTCAACAGTCGGCTCGACAACGATTGAAATCAGTACACTGTTTGCCATCTTTTAATATCCTATGTCCGGGCGCCAAAACGACGATAGAGCAGCGGCAGTAACACCAATGTAAGCATGGTCGAACTAACCAAACCACCAATGACGACAATCGCCAGTGGGCGCTGGATCTCTGAACCGGGTCCACTCGCAAACAGCAGCGGTACCAGGCCAAAGGCTGCAATACTCGCGGTCATCAATACGGGCCTGAGTCGGCGCTGGGCACCTTCGATAACGACTTCCTGCAGCGAATGGCCCATCGCATGCAACTGGTTAAAATACGTCAGCATGACCACACCGTTGAGCACGGCGATACCTAGCAGTGCAATAAAGCCTACCGAGGCTGGTACGGACAGGTATTCACCCGTGATAAACAAACCGATGACGCCACCCACCATGGCAAAGGGAATATTGCTGAGCACCAGTAAGGCCTGCCTGACCGAACGGAAGGTCAGGAACAGAATGAGGAAAATCAGGCCCACGGCAACGGGCACGACAATCGACAGCCTTTGTGCGGCACGTTGCTGGTTCTGGAACTCGCCTCCCCATTCCAGGTAGTAACCGGCAGGGAGTTCAAGCTGCTCTGCGACCTTCATTCTTGCCTCGTCGACAAAACCAACCAGGTCACGGCCGGAGACGTTGGCTATCACTACGGCCATGCGCTTACCACGTTCACGTATAACCGATACGGGTCCATCGACGCGTTCAATGCGTACCAGATCCTGCAGGTTAGTCTTTTCACCCCCGGGCAGCACGATATACTGCGATGTAAACAGCGTGGGAGAATCACGCAGCTCACCGGTACCACGCATTATCAGGGGAACACGACGACTGCCCTGGTACACGGTACCCAGGTTGATACCTTCCACCTGGGCACGCAAGGTGGATTCCAGCCTGTCCACGTTAATACCGACACGACCTGCTGCAAGTCTGTCAACCGTGAGCTTTAAATACTGGGCGCCCTCGTTTCGCGGCGTATAGACGTCTTCAGCGCCCTCGATGCTGGTAACGACCGATACAATAGATTCGGCTGTTCTGTTCAGGCTTTCCTGATCGTCGCCAAAGATCTTGATCGCCAGATCGCCACGGACACCCGTAAGCATCTCGTCCACGCGCATCTCGATGGGCTGGGTAAAGGCAAAGGCAACGCCAGGGAAGTCTTGAATGACTACGCGTATGGCATCACTGAGTTCATGCTTGCCGGACACAGTCCATTGGTCTTGTGGTTTTAATATCAGGAAACTGTCTGTCTCGTTCAGGCCCATGGGATCCAGACCCAGTTCATCCGAACCGGTTCGCGAGACGATGCCAACCACCTCAGGGACACGCTGCATCAGCGCCTGTTGAAAGCGGGTATCAATCGCGAGCGATTCTTCGAGGGTAATCGATGGTAACTTTTCAAGCTGTACGATCATGTCACCTTCGTCCATGGTCGGCATAAAGGTCTTGCCAACCTGGGTATACAACAGCGCAGCCAGCAACATGCTGCCCAGCGCTATACTAATGACGATCTTGGCGTGGTTTATCGACCACTCCAGTACCGGCCGGTATACAGCCAGCAGGCGACGCACCAACCAGGGATCCTGATGAGACACCTTGCCCAGCAGGTAGGAGGCCAGAACGGGAATCACTGTCAGCGAGAGCAGCAGTGAACCCGACAGGGCAAACACGATGGTCAGGGCAACAGGGACAAACAACTTGCCTTCCAGGCCCTGCAGGGTCAGCAGCGGAAGGAACACGATAATGATGATCAGGATTCCCGAGGTCACCGGGGTGGAGACCTCGCGCACGGCACGATAGATCAGGTGCAGGCGCGGCAGACGGGATGCCTTGGATTGGTGCGCGAGGTGGCTGACTATGTTCTCGACGACGACCACGGCGGCATCGACCAGCATGCCTATGGCGATGGCCAGGCCACCCAGGGACATCAGGTTCGCTGACATATCAAACTGATTCATCAGGATGAAGGTGACCAGGGCGGCCAGGGGCAGAATAAGGGCCACGGTCAGCGCAGCACGGATATCCCCCAGGAATAGAACAAGCAGGATAAGCACCAGGACGATGGCCTCAGCCAGTGCCGTGGTCACGGTGCCCACTGCACTCTCGACCAGGCGTCCGCGGTCATAAAAGACCTTGATCTCGACACCCTCTGGCAGACCAGGCTTCAACTCGGCTATCTTTGCATGCAGACCTGCGACCAGTTCACGGGCGTTGGCACCGCGCAGGCCGAGGACCAGGCCTTGCACGGCTTCACCCTTTCCATCGTGTGTCACCGCGCCATAGCGGGTCAATGAGCCGTAACCCACTCTGGCGATATCCCTAACGCGCACCGGCTCTGTAGAATCTGCCTGCACCACGATGGCAGCCAGGTCTTCCGGGCTGCTGATACTGCCCTCGGTGCGCACCAGTAGTACTTCTTCACCGTCGTTTAGACGCCCGGCGCCATCATTTCGGTTATTAGTTTCAAGCGCGGCTTCCAGCTGGTCAAAGCTGATGCCCCGGGCAAACATACGCGCATGGTCTGGAATCACCTCAAAGCTTCTGGCCAGCCCGCCCAGTGCATTCACATCGGCAACGCCGGGTACGGTGCGCAAGGCGGGACGAATGACCCAGTCAAGCAGGTCGCGTCGCTCCATCAGGCTGAGCGTGCCGCCCTCGATGGTGAACATGAACATCTCACCCAGCGGTGTTGTCAGGGGCGCAACGCCACCCGAGATATCACTGGGCAGGTCGGCCCAGATGCCATTGAGTCGCTCTGCAACCTGCTGCCTGGCCCAGTAGACATCGGTTCCTTCGTCAAAATCAACGGTGATATCCGTCAGGGCGTACTTGGAAACTGAGCGCAGGATATCCATGCGGGGAATGCCGAGCATCTCGACCTCGATCGGTGCTGTGATCCTGGCTTCGACCTCCTCGGGCGTCATACCCGGCGCCTTGACGATGACCTTGACCTGGGTGCTGGAGACATCCGGGAAGGCATCGATGGGGGTCTGCAGAAACGCTAACCAGCCACCACCTGCAAGTACCAGCACCAGCAGCAACATCATCAGGCGCTGGGTCAGCGCAAATTGAATGATCCGGTGCAGCATTACTCGGCCGCTTCCAACCAGATGGACTTGAGGGCAGAGGTGCCAGAGACGACGATACGATCTTGTGGACTGAGGTCAGCCTTGATGATGATCCTGCTGGCCTCTTCGGCAACGACCTCAACGGTCGTTGCAACATAGCTATCGCCTACCTGAACAAAGATCATGGACTTGCCCTCATTTCTGACCAGGGCCGACCTGGGAATTCGATATCGTTGTCCTTCACCTCCCTCGGCGATCTCGATCTGAACAAACTGTCCGGGGCGTAACAGGCCGGACTCGTCGGCCACTTCTGCGCGGACCATGACGCCCTGATCGGCGCCATGGACCATGCGCCCAATAGTCAGAACCCTGCCTTGGAGCTCAGGGTCGGCGACCTGGACCTCCATGCCCGGACTAACCGCTGAAACCCTTTCCAACGGCACGCGAATCTCAAGCCAGAGCGGTGATAGCTTGCCTATCCGAAAGACCGGGGCCAGTGCCTCAAGTTGCTCACCCGGAGAGACCATCTGCTCAAGTACGATCCCATCCTGTGTTGCCCTGAGTTCCAGACGACTGCTGATATTGCGTTGTTTGCCAATCTTTGCCAGTGACGGCTGATCGAAACCCGCGTATTCCAGAATCTGGCGTGCCTGATCAGCTGCGGTCCGCGCCTGGGTATAGCGTGCCCGTGTTTCAAGCAGCCGACGCTCGGAAATGATGCCTTCCTTGCTGAGCTGCGTATCGCGTTTGTATTCACTTGCTGCCAGATTGAGCTGGCTTTGAGCATCGATATAGTCACCCAGTTTCTCCAGTAACTCTGTACTTTGAATGATTGCGACCACCTGACCCTCGATGACGGAATCACCCTCGGCAACCAGTAAGGCCTCAGTAATACCCGCAAACGGGGTACTCAAGACACGCAGTTGTGCATTGGGTACCTCGACCTTGGCCGGATAACGCAAACCCCAGGCCTTATCGATGGATTCGATGGTTTCAAGCTGAACACCCAGCATGGACTGCTGACGCTTGTTCAAGCTGATCGGATCAGTCGCGAGGACATCAGGCGCGAGCAGTAAGAAAAAAAGGATGAGGATCCCTTTCATTGCGGGAGTACTCCAAGGCTAAGGTTATACAGGCTGATTGCGCGCTTGTGTTTGATCAAAATCGTTTCGAGATTGTTGGCCGCAATATCGGCATCCAGGCGAGCCTGCAACAGGAGGAATAATTCCATTTCCCCCATCTGGTAGGCTCGCTCACTCACATCAA
Organism: uncultured Gammaproteobacteria bacterium; assembly: GCA_942492025.1. GTDB lineage: Bacteria > Pseudomonadota > Gammaproteobacteria > SZUA-229 > SZUA-229 > JABDQW01. The sequence goes on from CALODJ010000006.1 coordinate 398,784, forward strand.
CGCGCGCACGCGCCAGTTCATCAACACGGCGTGCAAGCGCCAGGGCTGATTCTATCTGGTTGAGTTCGACGGTCGCCTTACGGTGCTGGTATTTGAGACTGCGTTGGAGGTTGTTCAGTTCGACCATGGCCTCGGTCACGGCCATTTCAGCTTGAGCAAGATCTGACGCCACGTGTGCCTTGCCAATAGGCAAGGTGAACTGCACACCCAGTGATTCGTTCCATGGATCTATTTCTTCACCACGATCACGCTTGGCATAGAGGGTAACCACGGGTGAGCTCTGCAGGCTCTTACGCTCACGCTTGCTCTGCGAGCGTGCCACTGAGAGCATCTGTTCACTGTTGAGATACAGTGGATGATCATCAAGGCTGCTCTTCTCGACGCGCTCGATGCTATCGAGATCAGACGGCAACGCATTCAGACCCGTAAGGCCTTCCCAAAGGGTTTCAGCTTGCAGGAAATGGAGGTGGGCAAGGCGATATTTCTCTTCCCTGGATGCGGTCTCCTGCTGGGCGAGAATCCAGTCTGCGCGTGCCACTTCACCGGCATCGAGACGTTTCTTGATATGGGCTTCGAGGGTCCTGGCAGATTCCCATTGTGTCAGTGCGAGCCCCTGCGCCGCTTCCGCCTCGCGAAGGCTCCACACGGAATCCAGTACCTCGCTGGCAACTTGCCACTTCATAGCAGTATGCTCTGAGGCGGCCTGGGCCAACATGTCCTCTGACAGCTGCTGACTGGCTGATTTTTGGCCAAATCGCCAGACAGGCATTGCCAGCGTCGCCTCATATTCACGATAACCAGTCTGGCTTCCAAGTTCGTCAGACATGTACAGAACCCCAACCTCGGGTGCATCGCTCAACAAGGCATCACCCTCGCGTGCCATGCCTTCGCCTACCTTACGTCGGGCCTCTGACAGGTTCCCTTTCATCTGGATATCAAAGGCCGAATTTATCGCTGTGGCCAGTGTCACCTCCGCCAGTGCAAGCGGTGAAACCATAAGCGATGCAAGGACACTCAGGGTTGTTAAGTACTTAATCAACATTATCAGCAAGTCTAGTTCTCAAATGCCGCTGACAATACCAGAAAATACTTACATTAAGATTAATAAAATGCGACTTTCTGCTGTTATGTTCACCTCATTATGGCATTTTACAGGCACAACGCTGTTTCCGGACTTGCTTAACCACATCACTGGCCGCTACCCTGAGGACGGCGGCCATGCGCCTCTGAATCAGCCCTCCATCAGGTTGGCTTCTACAATGTTGCTGGCAAAATCCCGGTAAACACCTCCGACCTGCCTGGCCATCGTGTCCGGAAAAGCGTGGAATTCATTTTCAGCCAGCGCGGTAATGATCGCCTGTGGTACGGTGCTCAGGGCACTGCCCACTGCTGAGCTGTAAGCATCCAGGCTGATTCACGCTGATGCTTGTTGCCGTACTTTATGCACTAGTTCACGCCATCCCCGAGTTTCGTTTTCGAGTGTGAATAGCGGTTGTTTGGCAATGCAGGCTTGCTCCAGCTTTTTATAATAGGCACTGTCTGATTCCGCTTTCAATAACAGCATCGATAAGGCTTCTTCATTTTCCAGCGGATAATAGCCGGCATAATCATTTCCAAGAAGTCCTATTGACCCCTCTATATCGGAAGCAATCACCGGAACGCCAGCTACAATGGCTTCCGAGACCACGTTAGCGCCGCCTTCCATCCGGGACGGCAGCACCAGCAGGTGGGTGCGTCGGTAAATCTGCCTTATTTTATGATGTGCGATTTCGCCATGCCACACATAGCGTGTATTGATATCCATTTCAGCCTGCGCCCGGCTCGCCCATTCGGGTGTATGCGCCTTTCCATAGTGGTGCACTTTTATGCGACTGCTGGCGGGGAGCTTGCGTACGGCCATTGCGGGACGCATCGGATCTTTTTCATCACGTAAATGTCCCATCACAGAGACATGAAAATAACGCTTGTAGGGCTCACGTTCGCCAATTGGTTCGGCCGACTGGTGAATCACAAATAGCTTGTGGCGTTGATTTTGCGGCAGCGTATTACCGATTAAATCATGCAAACCAACCAGGTAATCCGCCCGGTGGATGGATTGCAGGGTTGTATCAGGGTGGCTATGTATAAAACGGTAGGCATCCGTTCCCGTAATAGCCACGATAAGCGGGCGATCCTGAAATGCATCGGAAAATCGTCGAATAGATTCTGCACTGCGCCAGGCATGCAATGCTATCATCAGATCAGCTTCCTGACCGGCATAGGCAGTAGCGATCTCTACCCGGTGCCCCAGTGCCCGTAAAATAGTCGCCCATCGAGAGGCTGTGGCTCGATTACCGGCTCTTGACAGGGGAGGTGCCGGTGTAATCAATATAATGTGCATGGGCGTCGGCTAAAAAACTAACAATAGAGTTATTTTTAGTATTGCTGTAACCGAGCCTGAATGGTTCATAAATCACACCGTGATTGCGGGTGGAAACAGTGCATTTTTAACCAATGGTTCGAAGGATTAAAGACGGCCGCATCTGTTCTTGTTGCCCTGACTGAATGCCGGTATCTCAAACAAACGAATGAGCATGCAAAAACTTAATCCAGATAGTATTACAAATCAACTCCAGGATGCGCATCAAAGAACGATGGCGCTGATTGACGGTCTATCTAAAAAGCAATTAATGGGGCCATTATTAGCAACCATCAATCCATTACTCTGGGAAATTGGTCATGCGGCTTACTTCTACGAATACTGGGTACTGCGCCAGCATCTGAAAATGCCACCCATCCGCGAGGATTCTGACAGCTTGTATGATTCGATCACAATCGCGCACGATGACCGTTGGTCATTGCCCCTGCCCGGGCTACAACAGACCCTGGCTTATATTCAGGCCGTCGAGGACAGGGTCAAAGCCTGCCTGGCCGCTGGCGATGATCCACAACGAGACTACCTCGCGCAGTATGCCGTGTTCCATCATGATATGCATAATGAAGCGTACACCTATACTCGCCAGACACTGAAATACCCCGAGCCAGAAATAGGCAAAGCAGAGCACCGCAGTGCGGACGTTGGCGGTCTGGAAGGGGATGTCAGTATTCCGGGAGGCCCGTTTTTGCTGGGCGCTACCGAGCGTGATGGATTCGTATTTGATAATGAAAAATGGGCCCATGCCGTAGAGATCAAGCCGTTCCGAATTGCCAGGGCGGCTGTGAGTAATGGCGACTATTTGGAATTTGTGCAGGCGGATGGTTACATCAAGCAGGAATACTGGGACGATGATGGCTGGCAATGGCTCAAGCGAGCGGGTCTTGTACACCCTGTTTACTGGCGCCATGATACCGATGGTTGGAAGATCAGGAATTTCGACCAGTGGCAGCCAATGCCAATGCATACCGCCTTGATACACGTGTGCTGGCACGAAGCCCAGGCCTACTGTCGTTGGGCCGGAAGACGACTACCCACTGAGGCCGAATGGGAAGTTGCAGCAGCCGCTGAACCTGCGGCCAATGGTCAATCGCTGGCTTCCACCAAACGTCGCTTTCCCTGGGGTAAAGAAGCACCGCGTGCGGATCAGGCGAACCTTGATGGTTATGCGCTGGGTACCGTTGATGTGGGTGCTCATGCAGCGGGTGACAGCGCTTTTGGATGTCGTCAAATGATCGGTAATGTATGGGAGTGGACGCAGGATACCTTCGCACCCTACCCCGGTTTTGTGCCTGATATGTACCAGGATTATTCTCAACCGTTGTTTGGCGTCACAAAAGTCTTGCGTGGTGGTGCCTGGCCCACGCGTGCACGTATGATTCGAAATACCTGGCGAACCTACTATGGCCCCGAGCGTAATGATGTGTTTGCTGGTTTTCGCACCTGTGCACGCAGAGGCTGATACTCGGCGATGTATACTGTTTTACCATCTATCCAGTTGGCATCATTGTTTAAAAACCGCGCAGCTGGCTGTATGAATCTGGCAACATTGTCGCGATGGATTGTGTTCTGGCTTGACCTAAATGACGCTGTAAGCTGACAACCCCGATTTGTAATTATGCATAGAACCGATGCTCCCGTAGTAAAAGACCTTGTGCTCATTGGTGGCGGTCACGCGCACGTTTCGGTTTTGAAACAATTCGGTATGAGGCCGCTTTCCGGCTTGCGTATCACCTTGATAACGCGTGATATCCATACACCTTACTCAGGCATGTTGCCGGGTTTCGTTGCGGGACATTATGACTATGATGACTGTCATATCGATCTTGGGCCGCTCGCTCAATTTGCCGGTGCGCGCCTTTATCATGCCGAGGTTGACGGAATAGACCCCGATAAAAAGCTGATTTATGCGCCGGGGCGTCCACCCACAGCCTATGATATTCTGTCAATCAATACCGGTTCTCGCCCCAACAGCATCAATGTACCCGGCGTTGATGAATACACCCTAGCCGCGAAACCCATCGATATTTTTTTGCAGAAATGGCGACAACTGGTTGAGCGCGTGTGTGTGGCTGATGGTCCATTCCGCATCGTCGTCGTGGGAGGGGGAGCTGGCGGTGTAGAGCTTGCGTTGTCCACTCAGCTGCGTTTACAGAATACCTTGCGAGCCGCGGGGAAAGATCCCGGGCAACTCCATCATACGCTGATCACTGCCAGTGAGGGTATCTTGCACACGCATAATGCCGGGGTAAGAAAACGTTTCGAGCGTATCTTTGCTGAGCGGCGTATCGAGATTAAAACCGGCGCGCGGGTGAATGAAGTGACGGCGAACAGGGTGCGCGCGGATGATGGCAGCTCAATCGATAGCGACGCGGTAATCTGGGTTACCACGGCGTCTTCTCCAGGCTGGCCCGCTCAATCAGGGCTCGCCACCGATAAGGCTGGCTTTATTCAAGTCGATGATCATCTACAGTCACTGTCACATGAAAATGTTTTTGCGGTAGGGGACGTGGCCGGGTTACGCGACCCCCGTCCCAAGTCAGGGGTGTTCGCCGTTCGTCAGGGACCGATACTCGCGCATAACCTGAGAGCGGCGGCTACCGGAAAGCGCTTGCGTCCTTATCGCGCACAAAAGAACTTTCTGGGTTTGATCAGTACCGGAAATCAATACGCTGTCGCTTCACGCGGCAATTGGTCTTATGAATCGGGCTGGTTGTGGACCATGAAGGACTGGATCGACAGGAGGTTCATGCGCAAGTTTAATGAGTTACCCGACATGGAAGGGGACGATAATCCAGTGCTGGCAGCAGGCATTGCCGATGCTGCGGCCATCAAGGAATTGTCTACTCTGGCCATGCGCTGTGGTGGTTGTGGCGCCAAGGTCGGCGCTACGGTGTTATCCCGAGTCATGCAGCGCTTGCCTGACAGGCAACGTGATGATGTATTGATTGGCCGAAATTCGCCCGATGACTGTGCGATGTTAAGCGTTCCTGAAGGCAAGGTGATGGTGCAGAGTGTCGATTATTTTCGTGCGTTCATTGAAGACAACTATACCTTTGGCGCCATTGCCGCAAATCATGCACTGGGCGATATTTTTGCCATGGGGGCAGAGCCACAATCAGCGCTGGCGATAGCAACGGTGCCTTACGGACGCGAACGCATTGTTGAAGAGACTTTGTATGATGTCATGGCGGGCGCCTTGCATACGCTTGAGCCCACCGGTGCTGTCCTTGCTGGCGGTCACTCCAGCGAAGGTGCAGAACTGGCATTTGGATTGAGCGTCAATGGCTTGATAGACCCCAACAAGGTCTGGCGTAAACAGGGGCTTCAGCCCGGTGATGCTATCGTGTTAACGAAACCCGTCGGCACGGGTACCTTGTTTGCCGCACAGATGCGCGCAAAAGCCAAAGGTCGCTGGATTGATGCGGCGATCCAGTCGATGCTGTTGTCCAACCAACGGGCAGCAGAGTGTTTACAACGTTATGGAGCGACGGCGTGTACCGACCTCACCGGTTTCGGTATGGTGGGCCACTTGATTGAAATGACCAAAGCTTCTGCAGTTGATGCGGTGTTAATCATGGATGCGATACCTTTGTTAGACGGCGCATTAGAAACCGTCAAAGCGGGTATACTGTCCTCACTACAGCGACAAAATCTGCGCTTGCGACGAGCCATCCAGGATATCGAACAGGTTGCAGAACACCCTGCATTTCCGCTGTTATTCGACCCGCAAACTGCCGGTGGCCTGTTGGCGGGTGTGCCGAATGAATACGTTAGCGCGTGCATTGATGAATTACACGTGATGGGATACCCGGAAGCTGTGATCATTGGCCAAATAGAACCTCTGTCGAGTCAGCAGGCACCAATAAGAATCAATTAGTGACGGGTCGAGCACGCATTCTGCCGGAGTCGGATTAAGCCTGTCATCGAATGGGATAAATGAATATTTCTATTCCGGTTACGTCTATTGTTTGATGACAGAAGTTAAGCCGCATGGGTGCAGCCGTCTTTAATTACTATAAAAATCTCGCTATGGGACAATATTGAGACAAGAAATTCGGCCTTGGTGCCGTTGTTGCCAGTTAAGATTTGTTTCAGCGCTGATTTCTCTGAGTACAACAATGCATGCGGCAGATTAGCTCAAACCAACAGAGGAGTAGAAATAATGAAACTGACATTGCGTGTATTGACAGCAATATTTGGATTCGCTGCCCTTTCTGGTACTTCAATGGCGGCCAAGGATGCAGGCCATGATCATGATTACCGTACTTTTCACGCCAGTGGTGAAATTGATTACGGCAAGATCGGTGACTCATACACCGCTGATCTCGTGATGTATCTGGCTGGAAACCAGTTTATGGTTATGGAGGATTTAATCAAAGACTTCCATTCGAAACATCCTGATATCAAAACCGTCTATGTCGAGACTATACCGCCCGGCCAGATTTTGAAGAAGCAATTACTCCAGCAGGGTGAGATCAATGGCCAAAAGACCTCGATGAACCCGGATCTTTTTGCCAGTGTCAATATTAATCATTTGAAGAAGCTAAAGGGCGAAGGATTGATGGATGAACACATGATTTATATACATAATAAACTCGAACTTATGGTCGCAGAGGGCAATCCCAAGCGAGTAAAGGGGCCCAATGATTTGGGGCGGGATGACCTTGTTCAGTCACACCCAAACCCATTAACAGAAGGTATTTTTAAGTTTTACGGCAGCGAAATGTTAAAAGACCTTGGTCTCTATGATAAGGTCACGGCTGATAAACAATGCAAGAGTTGCTGGGCGGTTGAGGGCAAAACATGGTTCACCTCGCGACATCATAGAGAGACTCCCCATCGCATTGAGAATGGTGAAGCGGATGTTGGCATCGTATGGACAACTGAAGTTGTGCATGCAAAACGCGAAGGACGCCCAATTGATGGTGTAGCTATACCTGCACCCTACAATAAGCAGGAGAAAGTCGGATATGCTATCGGACCAATGCTGAAAGGACGCAACCAGGCGTCGGCCAGGCAGTTTCTTGCCTATCTTGCCACAAACGATGCGCAAGATATTTATGCAGGTTACGGATTTGTGCCGGCAAGTGCAAAAGAACTTGAGCTGAAACCACTATCGGAAAAATAAGTCTCGCGGTATTTCGCGGACAGAATGTTTATTTTCATTTGTTGATAGATGACAGTTAAGCCAAGCATAGTTCATCAATCGCCTGTTCCACGATATCCCGCACAGTTAAAGACCTATTCTGTGGTGCGCGATCAGTTCCTGCCAAAATCCGCGTTATAAAATTCGGGTACAAATGATTGTTCTGACATGGGTGGGCGCACATAGCTGGTATTAGTCTTGCGCGGTTCCAGGCTGATGGGCTCTGGTGTCAGATCTTCGTAGGGAATCGTATCGAGCAAGTGTTTTATGCAGTTCAACCTTGCATGTTTCTTGATGTCGGAATTCACGACGTACCAGGGCGACTGCTTGGTATCGGTATGAGCAAACATGGCGTCCTTGGCCATCGAATATTCCACCCAGCGGTTTCGGGACTCAATGTCCATTGGGCTCAGTTTCCAGCGTTTTTTAGGGTCGCTGAGGCGCGCTTGAAATCGGCGCTCCTGTTCCTCGTCGCTGACTGAGAACCAGTATTTAATCAGTATTACGCCGGAGCGAATGAGCATGCGCTCGAATTCGGGGCAACTGCGCAAGAACTCCTGATACTCATCTTCATCACAGAATCCCATAACCCGTTCCACGCCGGCGCGGTTGTACCAGCTGCGGTCGAACAAAACGATTTCACCAGCGGCCGGCAGATGCGGTACGTAACGCTGAAAATACCATTGGGTCTTCTCGCGCTCCGTCGGTGTGCCCAGTGCCACGACGCGGCAGACGCGTGGGTTCATGTGTTCGGTGATGCGCTTTATCACACCGCCCTTACCGGCGGCGTCGCGTCCCTCAAAAACCACAACCACTTTGAGTCCCTGGTCCCGCACCCATTCTTTCAGCTTCACCAGCTCGTCCTGTAACCTGGCCAGTTCGGCCTCGTAAATTTTGTTTTTGATTTTTTTCCTGGTTTTTAGGGAGGCGTCGGACTTTGACGGTTTCTTTTTTGCCATGGCTGCTCTTTCCTAAAATGCGGGTGAAATAGATTTTATCGCAGTTATCATGCCAGAAAGTATATTTTTCACAACCAAGATACCTTAGGCTATGTTGACCGGTATCTTTAGGCGAGTCATAGGATCTGCGAAGTTTTTCTTAAACTCAAGGGGCGGATCTGTGCACAGCATACCAATGTAATTAGCAAGGTCGCACCCAGGTGGTGCGTCATGCGCGCGAGGATAATGCAGAATTGCCGCATGCAGTCGCTTATATGTCCGCTAGACGAGGTTGCAGGTGGTGAGGTGGTTACGTAATAGCTTGCTGCTGTTCATCGCTGATTGATGGTGATTAAATTAGGTATCTTGTCGCCAGATATCCTCGAACAGGGCGTTTGATTGGAAATGACGTATCAATTCCGTAAACAGCATTCGATATTTCAATGACTTATACAAGCTGATATGCCTCCAACGACCTAACGCGACAATATGTTCACGGACAAAACGATGGCTATAAGAACCGTCACATCAAGACAGAAAACAGGCTATTTGATGGCTGTCTCACAGGAGAATCGCACGATGCCAAAATGGCTGCGTACACTGATCGGTCTTAGTCTGCTTTTCGCTACCGTTGGTGTGGCGACCTGGCAGGCCCTGTTGGCCCTTTAATCATGGGAAAGCGACCACAGCAGTCTGCGTCGGGCGTACTTGAATCACTGGCCCGTGAAGGTGTGAATTTCGCCGTGCGCTGGTTGCCAAGGGGCGTGGCCGAGGTGGAAAAGCAGGCCCAGTTGGCAGCTCAGGGCTTGCGGGATTACCGCCGGCGCAGACAGGAAGCGGCCGCCCGCACACCGCGCAAGGCCCGATTGCTGTGGCTTTTACCGCTGCCACTTATTCCTGCAACGGTGATCGCGCTGGCCAGTGGGCAGTTCACGGCCTTTGTAGCGAACGGATGCGCCTATGCGCTGTTTGTGGCCGGGGCCTTGCTCACGCGCCAGGGTTTTCACCAGGAAGTGAACCAGCAGCGGCAACAGTTCCAGACCGCCATCCGTTTTCCATTGAAAACCCTTGGTGGTATGGTCATTGCGCTGGCCACGGCCTTCACCGCGTGGGCCGGCGCAAATCACGACCTGCCCATTGCGCTGGCCTTCGGGGTGGGTGCGTTCGCTGCTTTTGTGCTGCTTTACGGTCTCGAGCCACGCCGCATGCCCGGCGTGATCGACAGCGGTCACAGCAATCTTGAACGGGTCACCGAGGCACTGCAGCAGGCAGAACAGAAGATCCTGAGCATCGAGCAGGCCAGCAGCCATATCACCCAGCCCGAGCTGAACCAGCGTCTGAACCGGATAAACGCACTGGCGCGCGACATACTGGCAGAAATCGCCCGTGATCCAGGAGATTTGCGCCGCGCGCGCAAGTTCCTCAATACCTATCTCGATGGTGCACAACGGGTGGTTGCCGGCTATGTCAAAGCCCATAGGAATGGACAGTCTCACTCGCTGGAAGACAGCTTTCGCCGCATTCTTGCCACCATTGAAGAGGTGTTCGGGCAGCAGTACCAGCGACTGCTCGAGAATGACCTGCACGACCTGGACGTGCAGATGGAAGTGCTGGAGACCCAGCTCAAGCGTGAAGGCCTGGACTGAAATTACGATTGATCGAGGAACACGACCCATGAACGAGACTGAACTCAAGACGATAGAAGCCGACCTGCTGCAAGGCAAGGAGCCGGCCGCTTACCAGCAGGCAGAGCCTGCCGAGCGATTGGCGGTTGACGCACTGCTCCAGGAGATCGACCTGAACGACAGCCACAGCCTTATCTATTTCGGCGCTCCCGCCCAGCGGCAGCTGGCCAGCATCTCCGAGGACATGCTGGAAGGCGTGCGCAACAAGGACACGGGGCCTGCCGGCGAAGCCCTGAACCGTATGGTCGGCACTGTTCGGGGTTTCGACCTCGGAGCGCTGGATCCCAACCGTAAGCAGGGCTTGTTCGCGCGTTTGCTCGGCAAGGGCAAACCCGTGGCCCGGTTCCTGCAGCGCTACGAGCAAGTACGCAACCAGATCGACGTTATTGAGGATGATCTTGAGCAGCACAAGACTCAACTACTGATCGATGTCACGTCACTCGATCGCCTCTACGCCGCCAACCTGGAATACTTTCACCAGCTGGAGCGCTACATCGTTGCAGGTGAGGAGAAGCTCAGACAGATCGATCAGAAAGTCATTCCTGATATGGAGCTCGAGGCAGAGAAAAGCGATGCTATGATCGTGGCCCAGCAGTTGCGTGATCTGCGTGCCAGCCGTGATGCGCTGGAACGACGCGTGCATGATCTCAAGCTGACCCGTCAGGTCGCGATGCAGAGCCTGCCCAGCATTCGCCTGGTACAGGAGAACGACAAAGGATTGATCAACAAGATCGTCTCCACCACGGCCAATACCCTGCCGCTGTGGCGGCAGCAGTTGGCCCAGGCGTTGACCATCCACCGTTCACGCGAGGCGGCCGATTCCATTCGTTCAGCCAGTGATCTCACCAACGAACTGCTTATGGCTAATGCAGAAAACCTGAAGCAGGGCAACGCTGATGCGCGGCGTGAAATCGAACGGGGTGTGTTCGATATCGAATCGGTCAAGCAGGCCAATGCAATCTTGATTGAGACCATCGAGGAAAGCCTGCGTATTGCCGATGAAGGGCGCAAGAAACGCGCCGAGGCAGCCAACCAGCTACAGATGCTGGAGACCGAGTTACGCAACACCTTGGTCAGCGCCAGTGCGCAGGTGAAATCGGGTGATGAAACGTAGCAAGAAGGTTCAGCATCAAATGCAGCGGCTCGATCTGATAAAGACCTCAGTCATGGCTCGGTAGGCCCGAACATCCTCGAGCATTATCGCAATTAGCGTGTATACGATTCAGCGGCATCTTCGCTGACTCAATGTGGTGATTTCAGGAAGGCTCTAAAAAACTTTCGATCAAGGTGAATGGAAATTCTATTTGCAACCACGTCGCTGCATCGGTCGATGCCTGTGTTGGGATTTGGCTATTTCTATTCGTATCAAGTGATGCCTGACGTGAACCGGAATAAACTGGTCGTCATACTGGAAGATTTCCAGCCGCCCTCCCTACAGGCCAGTGTGGTTTATCAACACAGTCAGATCGAGCCATCAAAATACCGTAGGTTTTCAAAATGGCTTATTCAGCATTTGAAAGCCTCTTTGGCGCAAACTTAATGATGTTGCTCCATCTGTCTGGCATCATCGATGCTGCCGCTGAACACAAGCGGATATGACTGTGGTGTCAGCGACGTCTGCCTTTTTGTTCTTTCTCGTATTTGACGTTGATGAAATTGCCCTCAAATGACTTGCCATCGAGACTGGCAATGGCAGCACGTGCTTCGTGCCCTTCCATTTCAAGAAAGCCAAATCCCTTGCATTGTCCTGAAAACATGTCTTTAACGAGCTTGAGCGAATGCACCCTGCCGAACGGTGTGAACAGGGCCATGAGGGATTCTTCGGTTGTGCTAGGTGGCAAACTGCCAACAAAAAGTTTCTTCACATTGAAGTGCCTTTTTTATTGTTTATACAAGTAAACCCCGCATCAGTTTGCGGGGTTTACCTCAGACATTAAACGATTCAAGTGTTAAGCCTTGACGTTTGTTGCCTGTGGGCCTTTGGGTCCATTTTCCACATCGTAGGTCACAGTCTGTCCCTCAGCCAGGGTGCGAAAGCCTGAGTCTGCGATAGCGGAGTAGTGAACAAATACATCTTTGCTGCCATCTTCTGGCGCAATAAAGCCGAAGCCTTTGGATTCGTTAAACCATTTAACGGTTCCTGTTTCCATGATAATTACCTCATCATAATATGTTAAAAAATTTACTAATCTTACGAGGCAATCAACAGGAAAAATCTTGGAAAGACGTACTGATAAAAACCAGGAGAAAAAGTAAACCGAAGTATACCTGTTATTTGTGCATAAAACCCGTGTTTTTTACATTTAATTGAATCGAAGGGGGTCAGAATCGTAACCTGCTGATATACATAAAAATATGTTATCTCCTTCATTTTCACTCCGCCGCTATGGCCAGCTCAGCCAGAGTTTTTCTGTTTAAATACAGCGATCACGCCAGGGTAAGCAGCCCAAATCTGCATTGCATGCCATACGCCGTTCAAAGATCGCGACTGGACTTTCACAGACGCCGCATCATTACCTTGAATTGCATAGGCAGTAGGCGGTCAAGCCGAAGCGGTTAAGATGATCGGAAACGCGGTGTATTGGCTGAAACGGTGCACGCGTTGAAGGATGGCGTCTGGGAAAATCGGGCCTTAAACTTACAAAACATGAGCGATGCTCTGGGAGATGCTGTTATGAATAGATGCTGGTGTGCCATTGTTATTATTGGGCTGATGACCTTGAGTGGCGCGGTTCGCGCGGTCGAGACCGCGCCGTGGGCAGCGCTCGAACTTCGGGGGCGTAGCATTCAGCCCGGCAAGGCCTTGAAATTCTCATTCGTCGAGGATTCTGGTTTCGAAGCGTCATATCTGGATGCGCCACTATGGATCGCGCGTGGCAATCGCCCGGGGCCAACACTCTGTCTCACAGCTGCAATTCATGGTGATGAGATCAATGGTGTGGAGATCGCGCGCCGCGTTTTCGCAGCGGCCGACCCGACCCAGCTATCCGGTACGCTCATCGTTCTGCCGGCCATCAACGCCGACGGATTCCGTACGGGTCGCCGCTACCTGTCCGATCGGCGTGATCTGAATCGCGCTTTTCCGGGCAAGCCGAACGGTAGTGTCGCAGCGATCATAGCGGATGCGGTTTTCAATGATGCGATCGTGAAGTGCGATGCACTGATCGACCTTCATACCGCTTCGTTTCATCGCACCAATCAGCCACAGATTCGCGTCGATATTGACCATAAGCCATCGTTTGAACTGGCCCGCCATTTCGGCGTCGGCATCATCATCAAGGGGAAAGGCCCGAGGGGGAGTCTGCGCAGGGAAGCGGTCGAGGCTGGGATCCCGGCCATTATATACGAGGCTGGTGAACCGCTTCGGTTTCAGGAGCAGGAGATCGTGCGGGGCGAGCGCGGCGTTGCCAACATCATGGAGTTTCTCGGCATGTTCCCCGGGGAGCAAGAGGAAATCCCGTTGTCCCGGGTATTCGAGCGCTCCTCCTGGGTCAGGGTGGCGCCCGGACAGGGTGGGTTCTTTTTCCCTGAAGCGGAACTGGGCATGGATGTGGCACCCGGCGATCGATTGGGATTCGTCGTCGACCCTCTGACCGACGCACGCTACGAGGTCACTTCAGCTTTCGCCGGTCAGATCATCGGCATGGCAGTACCACAGGTCGTGTTATCGGGCTACGCGCTATTCCACATTGGGCAACCTATGGCTCAATGAATAGGCTAATTCGCGCCTCGGACCCAGCGGTGATAACGCTCGATCCACTTTAGAAGTTGTGTGGGAACGTGGGCGCGTTTCCAGTTGCCGGCTGCGTATTTATTGGCCTCAGCCAGGGTCGGATAGATGTGAATCGTGCCAAGTATCTTGTTCATGCCCAGGTTGTAGCGCATCGCTGTGATATATTCGGCGATGAGGTCGCCGGCATGTTCGCCGACAATAGTCGCACCCAGAATCCGGTCCCTGCCGGGTTCTGTCAGCACTTTAACCACACCGTGCGCAGCCTCGTCAGCGATGGCCCTGTCGAGATCATCGATACCATAACGCGTTACTTCGTAGGCAATACCCTCTGCCTTTGCCTGCTTTTCGTTGAGACCGACGCGTGCGACTTCCGGGTCGGTGAAGGTCGCCCAGGGAATGACCGAATAATCGACCTTGAACTTCTTGAAACGGCCGAACAGCGCGTTCACCGCACAATACCAGGCCTGGTGTGCTGCAGTATGGGTAAACTGGTAGGGGCCGGCGACGTCACCGCAGGCGAAGATATTCGGCATACTCGTCTGCATATACTCGTTAACTTCGATGGTGCCCTGTGGGGTCAGGGCAATGCCCAGATCACCGAGGCCGAAACCACGGGTATTGGCCTCACGGCCGATCGCGACCAGCAGCGTATCGAACGCGATCTCCACGTTGCTGCCCTCGTGCACACAGGTGAAGATCCGTACACCGTCCCTGACAACGATCGATTGTGCCGAATGCGACAGCCGTAAATCGATACCCTCGTCGACGAACTGTTTTTCGACCAGGGCGGCTATTTCCGGGTCTTCACGTTTCAGTAGCGTCGGCTGCCGATGCACCACCGTGACCTGACTGCCAAAGCGTGCAAACACCTGCGCCAGCTCGCAACCGATGGGCCCCCCACCGAGCACGATCAGGCGTTTAGGGAGCTCGCGTATCGACCAGATGGTATCCGAGGTATAGTATTCTATGGCGTCAATGCCAGCGATTTCGGGTACGTAGGGGCGCCCACCCGTGGCAATGATAATATTGCGAGTCGTCAGTGTCTTGCCGTTGATCTCGACTGTGTAGGGAGAAGTTATCCGGGCGGTGCCCTGGATGCACGCGACACCCAGCTGGGTATAACGCTCGGCTGAATCGTGTGGTTCGACTTGTTGAATCACACGTTGCACGCGCTCCATGATGTCGGCGAAATCAAACTCGGCATGGGCGGATTTAAAACCGAACTCCTGGGCACGTTTTTGCAGGTGCAGAAACTTGGCAGAACGGATGATGGCCTTGGATGGAACGCAACCCGTGTTCAGACAGTCGCCTCCCATCTTGTGTTTTTCGATCAATGCTACACTGGCCTTTACTGCGGCTGCAATGTAGGCGCTCACGAGACCGGCCGATCCGGCGCCGATCACCACCAGATTGTGATCGCACTGGGCAGGCTTTTTGTATCGTCCGAGAGCCTTGCGTGCCTTGATGTAGGCTACGGTATATTTAGCGATCAGCGGGAACAGTCCCAGCAGCGCAAACGAGATCAGCAGCGGTGGTGACAGTATGCCGCTGAGCGATTCGATTTTTGCGATCTGTGTGCCCGCGTTCACATAAACCAGGGTCCCTGGCAGCATGCCGATCTGACTGACCAGAAAATATTTCAGGGTACTGATAGGGGTCAGGCCCATCACCAGGTTAATCACGAAGAACGGAAACAACGGAATCAGACGCAACGTGAACAGGTAGAAGACACCATCTTTCTCGATGCCGGCATTTATCGACTTCAGATTACGTGCAAATTTGCCCTGTAAATAGTCTCGCAGTAGGAACCGTGATACCAGAAATGCCAGTGTCGCACCCAATGTGCTGGCAAAAGAGACAATGATCGTGCCCCACAGCAAGCCGAAAATGGCGCCGGCCACCAGAGTCATAATTGCTGCACCAGGGAGCGACAGGCCGGTCACAGCCACGTAGATACAAAAAAATATCAGTGCGGCTTGCAACGGCCTGGCTGCGTAATACTGGTCGATTTTTTCCTGTTGCGATTTGAAGAAGTCGAGACTGAAATACCCACCCAGGTCAAACATGAAATAACTGCCGATCGTCAATACGATTGCCAACACCAGCAGCAGTTTTGCCTTACTCATGAGTTCTCTCCGGGAAAGGATGATAAGAATGGGATCGTAGACAAATGAGAACTGTTTGCATTATGCACGATTCTGTGTGGTGGGCATAGCTTCAAGTGCAGATCCCGGGATATGGGCTGAGGTGTCCGCGCAGACTCCTGGTGTGAAAAGCCGAGAGCAGGTCAGGACAGTCTATAATCTCTGCGGACGACGGACAGAACGACCGCACTCGGGCCCTGGATTTGACGTATAATGCGTGGCCCGATCCCACGAAAGCTGATGATTGAGGGTGAATCCTTGATGTTTTAACGACATGACACACAACGTATCGATGATGATATGCAGCAGAGCAGCCAGGGATGCGGCCAAGATGTCGTGTGGCGATGGTGCTTATGTTGATGCTGAAGCATGACGGGCACTCCTAGATGTTATCACTTATTGGCAGAGCAGTATCTATGTATGTCCCGTTGATGTGGGGTTGATGAGCTTCGGCTTGATGGGTCGATAAGCCACCTGGTTGATTTAGTTGAAAAAAGATATATATACTTGCATTTCTTCGATGCCATGATTAATCCCATATCAAACACAGTAACAGAATTATCGTGTGCCAGCATGCAGCGTAAGCTAAGCCTGCTGCTGGTATTCCTCCTTCTTTTCCTGTTTGTTCTGGTGCCGCTCCGGGCCGACAAGCCCCCGACTGTGAATCGGGCGGGAAGCGAATCCGCTCCCCCCGAGAAACTGATACTCGGCGAGGCGGAGTATGTCGCCATACCGGCACTCAATACGGTTTTCGCTGCCCGCATTGATACCGGCGCTAAGAGATCGTCCATATATGCGGTCGATATCGAGACTTTTGAACGTGATGGTAATCTCTGGGTCCGGTTTACCATCAAGAATCCGGCTAAGGATGAGGAATTTCCGCTGGAGAGGGAAGTGACGCGTACTGCCAGGATCAAGCAACAGGGTGACGAGAGCGAAAGACGGCATAGCATTGAGCTGGTTCTTACGATGGGTGAGCTCACGAAAGAAATTGATATCAGTCTCGTCGATCGATCGAACTTCCAGTATCCTCTTCTGATTGGTCGTGACTTCCTTAAAGGAGCCGCCATCGTCGACGTCGCTCAAAAGTACACGCAGCAAACGCCCGGTGCGCCCGAGCGGAGCAAGAAAAGGAGTAAGTGATTTGCACTCGAGGTTACAGCTGTATCTCTGGATGGTGGTTTTGCTGGTTATTGGCCTGGGCACGGCCGCATACAAGCACTGGCAACTCGGTTTCCCATTGGTTCCCGGCAAGACACAGACGGTATGGACCGTCGAGGCCAGGATTGAGTTTGAAGGAGCGGGACAGCCGGTGAAAGCATCCTTGAACCTGCCGGACGATACCGCGACACTGGTCGTCATCGAGTCGGTGGCGGCATCACCGGGCTATGGATTTAAGCTGATCAAAAGCAAAGAGCACGAGAGTCGGGGTGTCTGGTCCGCCCGTGAAAGTGACGACACCCAGACGCTCTACTACAAGACCAATGTCTACCGCGGCAAAGGCAAGCCGCGGTCGGAGTGGGTGAAGAAACCGAAGCCGGTCGAGAAACCGGTATTCACGGAACCCAAGGCGACCGCTGCCAATACACTGCTTGAGGATGCCTATCAACACTCGGCTGATGTAGAGACCCTGGCCATCCGGCTGGTCGAGCAACTTAATGCAAAGCAACCCGATGACAACGTTCGAATACTGTTACAGGGTATCAAGGGACGGCAGCAGAAAAATCAGTTGATCATGGCTTTGCTGCGTTCGGCTGAAATTCCGGTCCGCTTACTGCGAGGCATTGAACTGACCGACATTGGCCGCCGTCAGAACCTGCAGGAGCTGATCGAGGTATACGATGGCAAAGAATGGATCGTGCTAGACCCGCGCAACGCCGAACTGGGGCTTTCGGAAACCTTCCTGCCCTGGCAACGGGGTGATCAATGGCTGCTGGAGGTCGAAGGGGGGAAAGACTCGAAGATCAGTTTCTCGGTGATCGCCAATGAGCGGGCCGGGCGCAATATCGCCATTCTACTGGGCACAAAGGAGCAGGACAGACTGGTTGACTTCTCACTTTTTACCCTGCCGGTGGAAGTACAGAACACATTTTCGATTCTGCTGCTGATTCCCATTGGTGCGCTCGTGGTCGTCATCCTGCGCAATCTGGTGGGCGTTCGGACCTCTGGCACGTTCATGCCGATCCTGATCGCTCTCGCTTTTCTGCAAACAACCCTGTTCGTCGGCATCGCGCTGTTCATCGTCGTCGTTGGTGTTGGCCTGATGATCCGGGGCTATCTCAGCCATCTGAACCTGCTGCTCGTGCCGCGTCTCGCGGCTGTATTGATCGTCGTCATAGCGCTGTATGTCGCGCTTAGTATCATCGGCTTCAAGATGGGCTTGATGGGCGTGCTTTCCGTGACATACTTCCCGATGATTATCATCGCCTGGACTATCGAACGGATGTCGGTGCTGTGGGAAGAGGAAGGTGCAAGAGAGGTGATGATACAAGCTGGTGGAAGTCTATTGACCGCCATCCTGGCGCATCTTGTGATGATCGAACGTCACGTGGCCTACCTGTTTTTCGCATTTCCGGAGCTGCTGCTGGTCGTGCTGGCGATCATTCTTGCCATCGGGCAATACACCGGCTACCGGCTCAGTGAACTCAGGCGTTTCGAGCCCTTGACGCGGTACTGACCATGTTTGGCATCACGACCCCAGGAAAGCTGAAGCGTGCGGGGATATCCGGCATGAACCGGCGTAACGTGGACTACATCGGACAGAACAATCCGCGACATCATTATCCGCGTGTGGACGATAAGCTTATCACCAAGCAACTGGCCCGGACGGGTGGCATTGCCGTGCCGACCCTGCTGGGTGTGGTCAAGTTCACCGGCCAGATCAAGGAACTGCCCGAGTTTCTCGCGCCACTTGAGGAATTCGTGATTAAACCCTCCAAAGGTAGCAGTGGTAAAGGCATACTCGTTATCGTTGGTCGCGACGGTGAGCATTTTGTTAAATCCAGTGGGAAGCTCATCACCTTTACCGATATCGCCCGGCATATCAATAACATCCTCAGTGGTCTGTTTTCCCTGGGGGGGCGGCCTGACGTGGCGATGATCGAAGAGGTGGTGAAATTTTCCGACGAGTTCGAGAATTTCAGCTACGAGGGCGTCCCCGACATACGCGTTATTGTCTACAAAGGCTATCCGGTGATGGCGATGACGCGTCTCTCGACACGCGCATCAGATGGCAAGGCCAACCTGCATCAGGGTGCGATCGGCGTCGGCCTGGATATCAGCACGGGCCGTGCCCTGCATGCCGTGCAGCGCGGCCGTCCAGTGGAGTATCACCCCGATACCGGAGCGCGACTCAAGGACATAAAAGTGCCCCGGTGGGAAGACATGATTCGGCTCGCTGCCAGTTGTCATGAGGTGACCGAACTGGGCTATCTGGGTGTCGATATCGTGTTAGACAAGGAGCGTGGACCGTTGATCATCGAGCTCAATGCCCGCCCGGGGCTGGCCATTCAGGTTGCCAACGGTACCGGACTCAAGCCCCGCATCGACCGTGTTGAACGAGAGATAGTGGGCCAATTTCGACGCGTATCGTCGGCGGAACGCGCGTCCTGGTCGTTACAGGCGTTTAGCCTGGAGCATTTGCAAGAAAAGCAATAAACATGAACGCTGATCATTATCAGCGTTTCCAAAAGAATGCCGTAAGCAGAATCAGGAAAGTATAGAATTCGAGACGGCCCGCAACCATGCAGAAAGAAAGTACCCATTTCGCGAAAGGTGCAAGCTCGCCGTAGTTTGAGGCCGGACCGACCGCACCGAGGCCGGGACCGATGTTGAACTGGCAGGCGATCACGCTGGAAAAAGAAGTCAGAATGTTCACGCCGGTAGCCGAGACCAGCAGACTGGCGACCAGCAGCACGACAAGTGCCAGGAAAATCAGGTTGATCAGACCGGTTACCGCCAGCTCAGGCAATACATCGTCGCCGGCCCGGATGCGAAAGACGCCCTGAGGTTCGGCCAGCTGTCTGAAATCGCGCTGGACCACGCGCAGCATCAGAACCACGCGGGAGATTTTCAATCCGCCCGCTGTCGATCCGGTGCAGCCACCGATGAACATCAGCACCAGCAGCAGAAGCTGCAGAACCGGTGGCCAGAGTCCGTAATCTGTGGTTACAAAGCCGGTTGTGGAGAGTATCGATGTAACCTGGAACAGCGCGGTTCGGAACGCAGGCTCGTATGCCATGCCCAAGGTGATTACCAGTGTGCATGCAATCAGCAGGGTAGCGGCCAGTGCGATGCCGAAATAGGCCCTCAACTCATAATCACGAAAAACCACCCCGGGTTTGCGTTCGATCCAGAATCGGAAATGCTGGATAAAGCTGATGCCGGCAAGGAACATGAACAGTATTACGATGTATTCGATAAGCGGGCTGTCAAAGCCGGCGATGCTCGCTGTCCGCGTGGAAAAGCCACCGGTGCCCAGGGTTGAAAATGCGTGGCATAGTGCATCGAATGCACTCATACCGGCCAGCATCAACAGCACCGTCTCCGCCGCGGTCAGCAGTACATACAAGCGCCACAGCGCACGCGCGGTTTCGACGATGCGGGGCCGCATTCGCTCTGAAGCGGACCCGGAGAACTCTGCGCGGTAGAGCGCGCTTCCGCCCTGACCCAGCAACGGCAGGATAGCCACGCCCAGCAGTACAATGCCCATGCCGCCCAGCCAGTGGCTGAAGCTGCGCCACAGATGCAGCGGCCGGGAAAGTCCGTCCACGTCCCCAATCACGGTGGCTCCAGTCGTGGTGAAGCCCGAAGTGGCTTCGAAGACTGCATCGGTAAAGGATCCATAGCTCTGCGAAAAATAGAACGGTAATGCACCGAACGCGCAGATTGCAATCCAGATCAGCGAAACCAGCAGAATGCCTTCACGCTGCAACAGGTCGCGCCGTTCGCGCCTGCGTCCGATCCACATGAAGATCAACGCGGCGGCAGTGGTTGTCAGGCTGGCCGCGAGCATCGCCGACTGGTCGAGATGATCGGTTGCAACGGAGAAGATATAGGGAACCAGCATGCTACCCCCAAGCGCTGCAAGAAAGCTGCCCAGTACCCAGAGGATGGTCCGGTAGTCCAGCAGCCGTGCCACCATGCGTTTACTCGCTACCTGTCAGTATGGATTTTTCCAGTTTGTGGACCACGCCCTCCTGTGTGAACAGTACGATCCGGTCACGGGCCTGGATGGACGTGTTACTGTCGGGAATGAGTACCGTGCCGTCGGGGCGAGCAATTGCCCCGACCAGGCTGCCCGCCGGAAGATCAAGACTGCCCAGCGGCTGGTCGATGTAATTGGACCCGAACGGAACCGCCAGTTCAATCGCTTCCACCTTCTCCTCTCCGAGCGTGCGTACAGACAAGACGCCGCCCTTGCGCACGAATTCCAGCAGCGCGTCAGCGGCCTTGATCAGGGGATTGACGGTTG
Source organism: uncultured Gammaproteobacteria bacterium (assembly GCA_942492025.1). Classification (GTDB taxonomy): domain Bacteria; phylum Pseudomonadota; class Gammaproteobacteria; order SZUA-229; family SZUA-229; genus JABDQW01. The sequence goes on from CALODJ010000006.1 coordinate 420,319, forward strand.
TATTTATTCCGAGCCTCTGAGCCAGCTCGAGATAGTTGATGCTGGTGACAAGCGGCACCACCTTGTCGACCTTCATGCGACGCGCGAGCAGGCATGCGATGATGTTCGCATCTTCATCGCCGGTCAGTGAAATGAAGGCATCGACACCTTCGATGTTTTCCTGCAGCAGGGCTTCCTGGCTGGTGCCATCGGCATTGATTACCACAGTATGTGCCAGCTGCGTTGCAAGGAAATCACAACGCTGCGCATTTAGCTCAAACAGCTTGACCGATACTTTTTCATGTTCCAGCGCACGCGCCAGTTCGAGTCCGACCTCGCCGCCGCCGGTTATGAATACCTGCCGGACATGCGTTCTCTTCCTGATCCCGACGTGCTCCATGGTCTGGTCAAGGCACTCTGCACTGGTCACCACGTAGACGTGATCGCCAATGGAGAGACGAAGCTCTGCATCAGGAACAATCGCTTCTTTGTCGCGAAAGACCACGCTTATCAGTGCCTCACCGCCGCCGGTCAGCTGTGAAAAGTCACCGACCCGTATTCCAACCAGCGGATTGCCGTCCTCCAGGTTCATGCTGAACAGCTTGATCCTGCTATCGGCAAAATTACGGATGTCGGAAACACCGGGAATCGTGATCACGCGCAGGATGCGGTTTATCATGTCGATTTCGGGGTGTATCACGCGATCTACCCTGAGCCCCAGCCTGTCGAAGGTCTGTTTCAGATCGGCAAATTCGGGACTGCGCAGACGGATGGCCTTGAGCGCGTCAGGCGCAATGTCATTGGCGATCAGGCAGGCCAGCACATTGGTCTGGTCATTCTCGGTGCAGGCCATGAACATGTCAGCATCTGCCAATCCCGCCCGGTGCCAGTCCAGGATACTGGTTGCCTGCCCCCTGACGATTTTTGCGTCCAGCCGTTCGCTCAAATGATGACAGCGTTCCTCGTTCTGTTCCAGCAGAACGAGATCATTGCCTTCACGAATCAGGCGCTTCGCAATGTATTCGGTACAATCACCGCCGCCGGCAAAAAAGATGCGCACCTGCTTTATATCTCCCGATAGATAAAAAAACCCGTGATAGGCTCTGCCTCGGATCCGTAGAAACTGAGAGGAAGTTTACTCTATTGGCGTATATTCGACGACACCACTACAAGCCGGACTCTACGTGCCGGTTTCACCTGCTTGGTGTTCATTCGGCCGCATATCCTCAGGGTATGTGTCGAATACATAGGCATAGGTAATACTGCCACCAAACTAACTAATGTCTCTCGAACAGACGATATTGGTAGTGGTTTCCAGCCATGGAGATAGATTTGAAACTCACTCAAAAGATGTCCGGTTACCCGTTAGAACCAGAAAAGCTGCGGCCAGAAAAATTGGCCTGATTGGAGCGAGATTTGCGGTTTGATGCTTATCATAAATTTCTGAGTTGAGTAATTTCTTTTGCACGATTTGCAGTTGATGATGAAAGTGGTGTCATTGGCTTTGTGCGAACAGACGGCGATTTCGTACTCAGGCTGCATAATAGCGCTCTTTTGTTATGTGGCCTCTATGGAATAGGTTACACATACAAACCGTCTGCAAGCATAAATATCACGTGTGTATAATATCGCCCTGGATTTTACTAATTCACTTTCTGCTTTCGATCATATCGATGCCAGATTTTGTAACAACGTGTTCAAAGCATATTAAGAATGAAACTTGAATCAATTTTCCCTTTTCTGATCTGGTTTAAGTTAGTTACGAGAGAATCGATCAAAGCTGACTTCTATGCCGGTTTGACGGGGGCGGTTATTGTTCTGCCACAGGGAATAGCGTTCGCCACCATAGCAGGATTACCGCCTGAGTATGGTTTGTACACGGCTATGGTCACACCTGTAATTGCCGCGCTGTTTGGATCATCGCGTCATCTTGTATCAGGTCCGACAACGGCTATTTCTATCGTTATATTTTCCGCAGTTAGTCACCACGCTGCAGTGGGTACGCCTGAGTTTGTTAAATTGGCTTTGACGCTCACATTTCTAGCGGGGGTTTACCAATTTGCGTTTGGCCTGGCGCGCCTGGGTGCGCTGGTTAACTTTGTTTCTCACACGGTGGTTATAGGTTTTACAGCAGGGGCTGCAATCCTGATTGCAACCAGTCAAATGAAACATATTACGGCTCTGGCTATCCCCAAGGGTGAGTCCTTTATCCACATCTGGATCGATGTGTATCAAGGTATCAACGACATTAATTTATATGTTCTGTTGATAGCGCTGGTAACGTTATTTGCCGCACTATTTTCAAAAAAGCTGATGCCAAAATTACCTGATCTTTTGATTGGTATGATTATAGGGAGCGTACTTGCTTTTTTCTTGAAGGATTACTCAGAGGGTATTTCGTTCGTAGGAGAAATTCCCGCGCGCTTGCCGCCTCTATCATCACCGGATTTTTCCTTTCAAACCATCAAAATGCTCGCACCTGAAGCGTTTGCTGTGGCTCTTCTGGGCTTAATCGAAGCAGTATCTATCAGCCGGGCAGTGGCAACAAGATCAAACCAGAGAATTGATGCCAACCAGGAGTTTATCGGGCAAGGTATCTCGAACATATTTGGCAGTTTCTTTTCGAGCTATGCGGGATCCGGTTCTTTTACACGGTCGGGCATTAATTTTGCGGCTGGTGCGAAAACACCATTATCAGCGATTTTCGCAGCTATCTTGCTAGTGTTTATCGTGCTCCTAATTGCGCCTCTGACTGCTTATCTTCCAATTGCGGCCATGGGCGGGATAATTTTGCTTGTTGCATATAATTTGATTGACTTCCATCATATCAATCAAACACTATCATTTAGCAAATCTGAAACGGCTATTCTATTGACAACATTTTTTTCAACCTTGTTTCTTGAGCTGGAATTTGCTATTTACCTCGGCGTGCTTTTATCTCTCGTCCTTTTCCTGGCTAAAACATCAACACCAGATATTCATACATTGTCTATTGATGACAGCAGAGAAGATGAGAAAAGAAAATTCATAAATATACAACATAAGCCGCTCAAGCAATGTCCACAATTGAAAATAATTAGAATTGATATGTCCATTTATTTCGGCTCAATTAACCATATTCAAAAACGAATATCAGCAATTGCGGATAATGAACGGATCTATCATATACTCATAGTGGCTACTGGGATCAACTTCATAGACCTGGCAGGTGCTGAGGCACTGGTTTCTGAAAACAACCGCCTGATGAAGAAAAATGGAGGGCTGTATTTTGTGGGCTTAAAGTCCTCGGTATATGAGTTTGCGGCAAAATCGTGTTTTATCAAGAATATAGGCAACGACCATTTTTTCGACACAAAGGCACAGGCAATTCATAAGATTTATAAACGTCTTGATAAATCCATCTGCTCAACCTGCCAGGCTCTTGTATATAAAGAATGCCAATGAAGGATAGGATCGAATACGTATAAAAATACAGTCTCGATTGTTATTAAATAAGGGTTCAAAACCCTTGCTGTCCCGGATCATTGTATGTCGTATGCGGAATATACAGTTATTACAGTAAATGTATAACCATGAGTAGAAGTGGACATGGTTTCGGTGCAATAGAAACCCTGTTCGCGGCTAAAGCCGCTTCTCTTCTCTAAAGCAGCCGTCTTTGTCAACCACTAATCTGGTTAATTTGTAATGGTCTTTGCCCACCAGGTTTCAGGCTTCTCTACGTGGTCGCCATTAGGCGCCGACAAGATGTAATCGGAGCGCACCGCCTGTTCATCTCCTACACGGGGTCAACACATTGCCCCTAGCGGCTATCGTGGTCGGTGCGACCGAGCCTGGTAGTCAATCAACCAGTCCTTCTTAACTCCCGATTTCCAAACTGTCGGGCCCAGTTATTCTTTTTTAAACCGTCTGTGGGAAAGCCTCAAACATCTTTTCTTCCTTCCACAGACGCCACAGTAGTACTGCCAGCTTGCGGGCGACCGCTACTTTGGCTTTGGCGCTGCCTTTGCGCTTCTCCAGTGACAGACCCCAGCGCTTCAGGGCACAATCCTGGCCACGCGTTAACAGCACATGCGCGCCTTCAACCAACAGCGACCGTAATAGACCATCACCTTCTTTGGTGATGCTCCCGCGGTACTCCACGTCACCGGATTGGTAGATACGGGGCACCAACCCCAGGTAATCGCTCACTTCATCACCGCACTTGAACCGGTGCGGATCATCAATGGTGGCTCGATAGGCGGTGCTGATTATCGGGCCTATCCCCGGGGTACTCTCCAGACACGCACTGATCTTATCTTGTTGGCAGGCCGCCACCAGCGCTTGCTTGATCTGCTCTGCGCGTTCCTCAGCCACCAGCCACGCCTCCAGCATTCCACTCAGCGCCGGCACTAAGCCCGGAACCTCCTGTTCGGCGGCCTTCGTCACTTGGGCAGCAAACTGCCCCTTGCTCACTTTACCCAGCCGAATACCGTGGGCACGCAATAAACCACGGATACTCGATGCCAGTGCCTTGCTACTCTTCAGCAGCGCTTGCCGAGCCTGCAATATACTGCGCATCTCCCGCGCTGCCGCACTTTTGCGGTGCACTTCAATATACCAACCGCAGCGCCCAATCTCGGCCAGCGTCTGCGCGTCGCGACGATCGGTCTTCTTCATCGCCGACATCAGATTCTTCGCTGCTCGCGCATCGATGATCACCGCTTTATGTCCCGCCTCTTCAACGATCCGGGCCACGGTCTCGGCCAGCGGGTGGGCCTCAATGATGACGACTAACTTGCCATAACCCGCGAGTGCCCCGGTAATATCTCCGGCCTCGGTTGCTATCTCCTGGCGTCTTAGCTGGTTGCCGACCTCGTCAATAATGCTGATATCGCTTGATTTGCTCGCTACATCTATGCCACAGTAATTCATGTCAGTTCCCTCTGGTTTAAGGCGCTTTGCGACCTTCTGGATTAGTTCACCAACCAGGTTAGGGGGCTGACTTCTAAATGTCTATCGGCCGCGGGCTGCTTATTACATCGCCTACAAATTCAGTTGCCAGATATAAGACAGAACGTAGGAACGGCTTTAGCCCGCATTTCTCACCAGGCGTGCTTTCTAACGACAGTGACTTTCCACATTGCCAGCTTACAGGTGGTTATTGCGCGAGATAGTTGGCGATCGCCTGTATCTTTTCCGCCGTCAGGGCGATGCTTCCCATGCCGCCGAGATTGCTGCTTATGGCATTTGTGATTTGGGAAGCCGTACTACCGCGCATGCCAGATGCGCTATGGCAGCCGCTGCCTGTGCAGTTGTTTGCATACAGCGCCAGTCCGTCCAGCCCGGCATTAGAATCAGTGGGCACGGCGGGCGGCTGAGCGGGGGCAGGTGGCTGAGCGGGGGCAGGCGGTGTCGTTCCAGGCTCGCCGCCGCAGCTGTGGTGGTCCTCGTCGTCATCGACACCGTCATGATCGCTGTCGTGGTCGCCATCATGATCATAGTCGTCATCGTGATAGCCATCACGATCATCATCATCGTCATAGTATCCGTCGTGGTCGTGATCGTCATCGTGATAGCCGTCAGCGTCGCAGTCACCATCGAGCGCGTCGTTGCCATGATCGGGATCATTATCCGGATTGGCGTCAATGTGATCCGGTAGCCCGTCGCCGTCACGATCATCCGCGCGCTGCGCGTGGTCATCATCATAGACGTTCGGGACACCATCATCGTCATGATCCTGGGGGTCGACCGTACTGCTGTCATAGTGGTAGCCGCCGTGGTCATCATCATCCCAGTCGTTGACACCATCGTCGTCCACATCGGACAGTGACAGCGGGTTTCCGGCACCGACGTCATCCAGGATCAGCGGGTGGTCGAGCACACCATCATCATCAAGGTCATCTTGAGCCGCCGCGTTACGGCCCATGTGAAGCGGGACGTGACCGAGATCTACCTGCTCGCCATTTTTCAGCATCAGGCGCGTGCGCACCGTGCCGGAGGAATCGCGATACCCTATCGGCGTGACCACCTCGTCAGACGTGCCCTCGCCGGTGACCATCACCATATGAAAGCCGACGCCACCGGGCACATCGAGGGTAAAGGGATGCCTGATGCCGATCTCGTGTCAAACTTTTGCAAACAAGCCGGACGAGCGCACAAATCAGGACGTCCCTGCCCGGGTAGATGGGGGATAACAGTGAGCAGGGTGCGCCGTGCGCACCGCGCACCCTACGATCTGTACTGACAGTTAAAAACTAAAAAGTACGCCACCACAGAGACACAGAGGGCACAGAGTCTTACCTGGTTAACCCCGCCTGTGGCGCAGTTAACAATACAATGCTTTTCTCTGTGCCCTCTGTGTCTCTGTGGTGAATAGTTTTTGAATTTGTATTGGGTGTGTCAGTTCAGATCTCAACCCGGTTTGGTATCCGTCAGATCGGATCGCGACCAGTACATCTCAGACTGTACAGCTCAGACCTGTTAACACCGAGAAGAGCTTATCCAAACCTTCGTCAGTTTCCGGTCTGTTGAGTATCTGGCCGATTGCTGACAATGGCTTTATTGCCGATGACCTTGATCACGTGGTAATTGCCCTTGAACGCATCTTTCTCAGTCCGCGCTCTGGTTTGCACCAGTGCATAACGTCTTTCGTCAGATGCCAGGTGCGCCTCCAACTGTTCCTCGGTACGTAACTCAAGCGTATCTCGCCGAGTGTAAAAGACCGCCGAATCGAAGTGATGATGACCATAGAATCGGATTTTTTCTCCCGCTGGCAACAACGCATCCAGTTCCAGTGCAATCTGTCGTGAACTCTTGTAGGGATTGACGTCCGGCACGATGGCAAACAGGACATAGAACAGGAAGAGTGGTGAAATCGCTGCCAATACAACAAATGCGGGCCGGTTCTGGCGCAACCACGTTAGCAGGAATGCCAGGCCAAATAGCGCTGACAATAAAAACAGCGACATTTCAAAATCATGCCATACGATGCCCGATCTGAACTGCAGATAGGTCCATGGATTCTCGATCACGACGTAAGCGGTGAACAGCGCCAGCGCAGCAAAAACAACGCCGGTACCGAGCAGTATTCCAAATCGTGCTCTGCTATCCGGCTTATCCAGGAACTCACTCCAGTAGCGCCCCAGTAGCAGTGCTGCTGCCGGGAACAGCGGCAGCACGTAGGTGCTCAGTTTCGAACTCGCACTGGAAAAAAACAGAAAAACGCCAATGACCCAGATAATCAGGAATAGCGACATTCCGGCCGACACGGTTCGATGTTGCCTCACGGCGCGCGTAATAGCCTGGGGCAGCATCAGGCTCCAGGGCAGGAGTCCAAGCAGCAGAACAGGCAGATAGTAATAAAACGGCTCGATGTGCCGCGGTTGGTATTCGCCTGCCCCGCTAAAGAAATTGGCAAAGTGTTGCTGGTACAGAAAATAGTTCAAATAGCCGGGATTGGCTTTCTCCATCAGCGCAAACCAGGGCGTGACGATAACCATAAAAATCAACGTACCCAGCGGTATCTGCAGTTGTGGCAGTAACTTGATTCGATTACGGTGCAATAAATATCCACCGATCACCAGGCCCGTGAGGACAATGGCAAGCGGCCCTTTGGTCAGAAACGCCAGTGCCAGAGCCACGTAGAAAGCCAGGAAGTAACGCTTGTTAAAACGCTGTTCGATAACGCCGGAAACAAAAAGATACAGAGCCAGCGTGGTGAAGAAGGTGAACACAACATCGTATTGAACTGCGCGTGACAGGATGATCATTTCAAGTGAAGTGGCCAGTATGATTCCGGCCAACAAGCCTGTCCAGGCATCAAAGATTTTTCGACCCAGTAGATATGTCAGAATGACACAACCTGATCCCGCCACTGCGGATGGAATTCTCGCTGCGAATTCCGTGATACCGAATACAATAAACGCGATGGCGTTGGCCCAATTGAAGAGCGGTGGTTTGTCGAGAAACGCCTCTCCATTGTATGTCGGCGTTATCCATTCACCTGAAATCAACATGTTCTGGGCCATGGCAGCATGCATGCCTTCGTCGATGTTCCAGATATCCCGTATGCCAAGACCGGCAAAAAACACCACGCCGCATAGCGCCAGCAATATAACAAAGTGGATGTGTTCTTTACGGATCGACATCAGTAGTCCTAACGGTGACTTTTTGATTTATTCAGGTTGGGTTGTAAGATCGTATTCTATGCGAAGCGCGCCGGCAGCAGGCAATACGTTGTTCACCCGGGCCCGGCTATTCTGGCTGAGGCCAATAAATGCTAGGATTGCGCTGTAGAGATCCGCTGTTTCAACCATTTTTACCACAGAGTATCCAATCTTTGAATCACCTTGAAGAAGCATTGCCAGAGTGCATGCGTTGGGAAAACATCCATGCGCTGGTTGGCTCGCTGTGCTCGAACAGTCTGGTTGCACGCGTACGCAACGCGCATGACTGTCTGGAGGCAATACGATTTGCACAGCGTAATGGTCTGTCGATATGCCCAAAGGGCGGGGGATACAGCTACGGCGACGCCATACTGAACAGTGAGAATGTACTCCTCGACACGTCGCAGATGAACCGCATCGTCGGTCTGGATGTGACTTCGGCGCAAGTCATCGTTGAGCCGGGCGTCCAACTGATCGATATTCAGAAACTGGGGCTTCCGCATAAGCTGGTACTGGCTTCAGTACCCTCTGAGCCGACCATAACCATTGCCGGCGCTGCAGCTGCAAATGTGAACGGTAAAGACGGCTGGCGCGTTGGCAACTTCGGCGATCAGATCATCCGTTTCAAGCTGATGACCGCTTCCGGAAACATCATATCCGCAAGCCGCACCGAAAATGCCGATGTCTTTTATTCCGCAATCGGGGGCATGGGTCTTCTCGGGGTTATGGTCGAATTGACGCTGCAACTGAAACCTATTCCGTCACTTTTCGTTCATGTTTCCCGCCATCCCGCCCCGAATTTATCAGCACTGATGGCCAAATTGAGGGCAGTAAAACAACACAGCGACCACGCCGTGGTTTGGCTGGATTCCGTCGCCAGGGGCAGCAAATTCGGGCGCGGTGTTATCCACTCGACCCGCTGGCGGGCAGAGAGTGATGATAAGAATCTCGAGCGTGCTATCCGGCGTTGCATGCAGCGACTCGATTCCCGTCGTGCGCATGCTGCCACATTGGCCCCGCTGGTTGGCGTCATCGTCAGCCTGATGATGAATTTTCAGACACTTTCCGTCGGCCTGTTCAATAAACTTTACTATCGATATTGCGAGTTGCGCACCCGATTGGGAACGGCCGACAATGATGAGAGTATTATTCGCTACAGTTTTGATGCGAGCTTCATGATCCCCTCCGCGTCGGCGGTCTGCGGTCCGTATGGATACACGATGCAACTCACCGTTCCAGACACCGACGCCGTTGACGCCATTACCGAGATGCTCAAGGTGTGTCAGAGATCACCGTGTTATCCGGCTAAGCTGATCATGCGGCTGCATCGCCAGGATCAGCACCTTGTGTCGTTTTGTGAAGACGGCTACAGCCTTAACTTCGAGTTTCACCCGAAGAAGCGGCAGATGCTCAGGATGAAGCAATTCGCTGACGAGCTCATCGAGATTGCAATAGCACACGGCGGCAAGGTGCATCTCGCGAAGGACCACATACTCACAAGAAATCAATTTCAACGCCTTTATCCCCGCTACGGCGAACTTCGGGAGATCAAGCGGCGGCTGGACCCTGGGGAGTTGTTTCAGTCAGATATTTACAAACGGCTGATGCGCGACGAGCGTGCGTCAGCAGCAGATCCGGGACAGGCGGAACATTCCAAAGAAATGTCTCAATCAGCATCTGCTTGAAGGCCGACCTCGGTAATGGCGTCGCCAACCGCCCTGGCTACGCGGTCTATCTGGCTGTCTGACATCTCGGGGTATGCGGGCAGGTGCAGAACTTCTCGCTCGGCCCTGGCTGCATTTGGAAAAGCTTGCTCGCCCTCAAACATTCGGCTGCAGTCGCGCATGTAGAGATGCTTGGTATCAACGCCTTTCTTCAATAAGGCTGCGGACAATGCCTTGAGCTTGCTCGCGAGCACCGTGACCAGCATGAAATTCGCGTAGCTGCCATTCTTCGTCGATAGCGGTTTTTGCAACGGGATTTTGCCGTCCAGCTGGCTGATCAGCCGCTCGGCATTTGCAGTACGGCGCTGGTTCCGCCCTTCAATCGATTTCATTTGTCGCAGACCCAGCAGGGCCTGGTAATTGGTGTAGCGACCCATCTTGCCCGCAAGGGACACTTCGTCGCCCTGGTAGCCCGAGGCAAACCGGTCCTCTTCGCCGGCTTTCGAAGAGGCGAGACGCAACATCTGATAGACGCCCATATTAAAGAGCAATGGATGGGTAACCGCTGCCTCGAAACTGGTCCTGGACAGTCGGCGCGCCAGCCACCTGAAACCATTTCGGGGCTCCCTGGCAGCAAACTGCCTGAGTCGCTGACCCACTTGTGCATCAGACAGAGTGACTATGCCGCCACCCATGGTATTGATTACCTTTGATGTTTCGAAACTGAAACAGCCCGCGACGCCGAACGAACCAACCTTTTTGGACTCGACAGATGCGCCGTAGCAGTGCGCGCAGTCCTCGATCAGCTTCACATGGTGGGGCGCGCAGATTTCGGCGATTGCCTGGATCTGGCAGGGCACCCCGTACAGGTGGGTCGCGATTACCGCCTCGGTACTATCTGAACACGCCCGCGCCAGAAGCTTCGGGTCCATGCCCAGCGTCTCCATCTCGCAGTCGACAAACTTCAAATCGTAGCCCATGGACTTGACGATGAACGGCACCACGGGATAGCCGAAAGCCGAGCAGATGACCTCGCCGCCCGGCTCAATGCCCAGACTATCGAAAAGGAAGCGAAAACCGGCGCGGCCCGAAGGCACCGTCACCGCGTCTTCGACCGAGATGTAATGAGCAAAATCGCGCTCGAAATTCGTAATATGGGTTCCTTCCCACAAGTCGCCCCGGAGCAGGCTCATGATCGCCGAGCGCCACGCGCCTTGCGGCAGTCGAATACGTTGTCTGGGAATGGCCATTGTGTTCTAAATGTGGATGCAGCAGGTCGTGAGAAGTGCGATAATCTAGTTCAATATTGGACAGTAAGCAACCCAGGCTGTATTTTTCACGACAACTGTTTTCATTCACGACCTCCGACTGTTACTTTCGACATCTGATGCCTGATCACGTGCCCCTCGGTCGCCGCGCCGTTGCTTCTGTCCGCAAATAACGACATGTTTGAATCCAGACTGTTTCGCTACGGCAGAATATTCGCGTTCTTGCTGCTCGGCGTAATAACTGTTTATGGCGTGTTCCAATTGATGACCGGTGACTGGACTGACGTTTCGGCCTACTGGAAAGATCATGGCGAGATTATCCCCGTTCTTGTTCTAATTTCGGTCTTTGATGTCTTGCTCGAGTGTCTGGCCTGGATGTGGGTCTACCACCGGTTTGGAGTCGAAGTGTTTGATCGAGTGGGCACCCTCGCGTTCCTGTCGGGCCGGGCCGGACTGCTGATGCCGGCCCAGCTCGGTCGGCTGATTCGTCCTGACGCGATGCTGAAACAGAAGCGAACCACTCTTTCCGTCGCACTCAAGGCAGAGGCCGTTTTATTCGCATTGGACGCTATCTCGGTCGTCAGCCTGCTGGCGGGCCTGGTCGTATATCAGTTCTATCCTGTCGCCGCGCCAGTCGTGGTGCTCGCAATTATCGCCACATCGATGTTCATGGGGAATTTTGTCGCAGAATCGCTCACGCACACCCGACTTCATTTACCGGCGGCATTCTGGTGGAAGCGGGCAACACTGCTCATTATACTGGTCTGCATGGCTGGTTGGGTCGCCCATGGCGTCGCGTTGCATGTCGTTGTTTCGGAGCTGCCTGGCGAGATGACTCTGTGGGATTCCCTGTTTTTCGGCCCGGGCTCTGCAGTGTTAGGCGTTGCTACCGGACTGCCCGGGGGAATCGGGGCAACGGAAGGATTTCTCGGTGCGTCGCTGCGTATTCGCAGTGTACCGGTGGAGCATCTGGCAATTGCCGTGGCCGCATTCCGAATCATCACTTTCTGGATGTGGATTCCGATAGGGTGGGTCGCCCTCGCTATCTTGCGCAGAATGACCCCGGCAACACCCGAACCAACAGAATCAACACGAGTAGAATCCGGGTGAGCGAAAAATACCCCTTCACATTAATCAAAGAGAATATCGCGAAAAGACAGGGGAAGGCCCTGGATTTTGCTATCGGCACACAGCCGTTTCCATTGTCATCGGAAATGATTGACTGGATTCGGCAGCATACGGACCTGGCACTTGCGCCGGCCACGCCGAAGCATATTAACGCATTTGCAGCGGCAGCTGCGGCCTACCTGAACAGGCAATTTGGTCTGGATATCGGTCCGGAGTGCATTCTACCCACTGCCGGTGGTCGGGCCGGCATGGGCATTCTTGCGGCTTGTACAATTACACCAGCGGATACGGTGATCGTCACGGAACCGGGTTATCCGGCATTTGCGCGGATTGCGGCACAACGGGGCGCCAGGGTGATCGCGAGCCAATTGAATCCGAACAATGAATTCTCTCCAGAGTTCGAGTATGACGAGAACCTGGTACAAGGATCGGTCGCTATGGTCGCGGTCAATTACCCCAACAATCCGAGTGGCGCCACCTTATCCTCGGCGGTGCGCGAGAAGCTTGGATATCTCGCCAGCGGCGGCGCAACACTTTTCAATGATGCGACCTACGGGCCGCTGGTCTATAACGACGAGCCCCGCTCACTGCTCGCTGAAGTCTTGCCCTCGGACGACGGCCCCGACGTGGTTGAACTGCATTCATTCTCAAAGCTGTTTCCGATCGGACCACTGGCCGTGTCGTTTCTGGCGGGTTCGAGATGGCTTGTTCAATCGATGGCGACATACAGCGAGTATGCCTGGTCACCCTTGAGTCGTCTTCAGCTTGCAGCAACTGCCGAATGTTTGACGGATGAGGGTAGAATTCAGAAGTTCCGCGATCACGTTCCCGGGCAGCTGGAGTCGTTGCGATTAACCTTGACCGAGATCGGCTTCAGAACATTCAGCGCAAACTCGGGGACTTATTTGATCAGCGAGGTACCGAAAAGTATTGGTGGCACGCCGATAGCGTCGGCCCAGGACGCGGCAAAGCAGCTCATGGAGTCCTTCGATATCGCCGTCGTTCCTCTGGACACCCAAAACCGCTCATATTTGCGGTTCTCTGCACTGTATCGACCGCATGATCTGGAGAGGCTCGCTGCCATCGGGCCCATGCTTCGACTCGGGTGATAGATCACAGCTAGCCCGCATTTCTCACCAGGCGGCGCAGCAAACTGATATGGCATTGGCTATATGGAGTAAAGCTAGGATGACCCAAAATACAGTGTGTTATTCAAGCATACCTATCACGCTTCAGGCTGGTCTTGGTTTGCATGAGATCGTAGGGTGCGCCGTGCGCACCGTGAATCCTCAGTGCGCTGGGCTGTTTCGGTGCGCACGGCGCACCCTACGGCCGCTTCGCCCAAGCTATTGCTACGCTTTTCGCTCCAGAGTAGCGCTAACGAAAACGAATCCTGCGCCTGCTCCCGTGATCCTGGTGAGAAATGCGGGCTAGGCCGTCGCTATCAGCGCAGGCTCCACAACAAGGCCGGTATCCCGTTGCGCCAGCACTGACGTCACCTTGTCGAATACCGCGTCAACGCTGATTGCCTGCATGCACAGATTATTCGTGCACGTCGTCACCCGCTGATTGAATGCGTTGACGCAAGGGCTGCACGCGAGTCCGGCCCACATCAGGTGGCTCCGTTCAGAACGTGCGCCGAAAAACGCCGGGCTTTCGGGTCCAAACAGGGTAACAGCATCGATGGAAGTGGTCGTGGCATAGTGCGCCGGACCGCTGTCATTGGTCACCATGATGTCGGACAGACCATACAATGTGAACAGTTCCTTGAGTGTAGTAAGCCCGGCCACGCTCTTGCAGCGATCCGAAGCCACTTTACTGGCCAGCGCTTCTGCATGCGCCAGTTCGTCCGCTGCCCCGGTCAACGCAATGCGGAGATTTTTGTCATGGTCGAGAAGCCGTTTCGCAAGCTCAATGTAGCGTTCATCAGACCAGCGCCTGATCGGCAACAGGTCACCTGCATTTGCATTCAGAAGCACTAGCCGGGAAGGCAGCTTGCCGTCAAAGCGCTGGCTAAGCATCGAGCGCACGTTCACAATATCGTCCGGATCCGGATAGAATTGTGCACCATCCAGGCTTTCAGGTGGCACAAAATCCAGGCTTGGTAACTGGTCCGGACTCACCCTGGTGGTATCGATCAGCATGAGGTAGGTCTGGCTGGCGTGAAGACGAATATTGTAAGCCACTTTGTGCGTCATCAGGTCGCCCCGGTAACCTGCTTCGCCTGCAAAGGAGTGAAAGCCTATGCGCCTGCTTGCGCCACTCAGATAGGCTAAGGCTGCAGAAAACCGGGAGAAGAATTCAAAATCGACCGCGGTATCGACGCGTTCGCGCCGCAGCATAAGAATCGCACGCAGGGTATCGAAAGCAACCGAAAACAGGCTGCTGCTGCGAATAGCGACCACATTTTCAGCCGGTATGATATCGAGCAAATCCAGAATCGGCCGATTTTGCGCAAATACAGCGAAATACACATTTTCTCGCCCTACCAGTTCCACCGCTCGTTCTATCGCGGGTGCAGCGACAACCGTTGCGCCCTGCTCCACCAGTTTTATGATGACGATCCGTTTGGGCTTGTTGTCGGGTATGCTGCGAAACAGGTCACCCACCCTTCGAATCAGTGTCAGCCCAAAAGACATCGGGACTCCGACCCAGCGATCCAGTATGCGCATGCTCTGTACTTGCATTATTTTGCTCTCTAAGTATATGTTTTTTATATCTATTCAGTTATAGGGTCAGAATTGTACTCGATCTACAGGGCGAGAACCATCCTCCATAGGTCTCATATTCGGGCAGGCCCCGCCTGTCATTGAATACAAGAACCCTCACATCCAGGATGGCAGAGTCGCAGCTCAAGCTGCCGACGATTCCTTGAAAAAATGGAGTATCATGATTCCATGTCTTCGTTTCATTTTCACCCGGCTGTCGCGGAATGGTTCAACGCGCATTTTGGCGCGCCTTCCGAGGTCCAGGCCCAGGCCTGGCCGGCCATACAGGCTGGGCAGAACACCTTGATTGCGGCGCCCACCGGTTCCGGTAAGACACTGGCCGCTTTTATGGCTGCGATCGATCAGCTAATACACGATGGCCTGAACTTTCCGTTGGCCGATGAAACCTACGTGCTGTATGTGTCGCCGTTGAAGGCCCTGTCCAACGACATCCATAAAAACCTAGAATTGCCGCTGAACGGTATCCGCGATGCCTTGCTGGAAAACGGTTTTGCCGATGTGCCGATTCGTGCACAGGTCCGAACCGGTGACACCACGCAGGCGGAACGCGCGATGATGAAGCGTCATCCACCGCATATCCTGGTGACCACACCGGAGTCGTTGTTTATTCTGCTGACGTCGGATTCCGGCCGCGACATGTTGAAGACCGTGCGCAGCGTGATCGTGGATGAGATTCATGCACTGGCCGGTAACAAGCGCGGTGCCCATCTGAGCTTGAGCCTGGAGCGATTGAACCAGCTGTGTGAGCGGCCACCGGTGCGTATCGGCATCTCGGCGACGCAGAAACCGATCGAGGACATGGCGTTATTTCTGACGGGTCAACACCGGGACCCTGTACAACGGGCCTGCAGTATTATCGATACCGGTCATGTACGCCAGCGCGATCTGGCCATCGAGATGACCGGCTCGCCGCTCGAGGCGGTGATGGCAAATGAGGCCTGGGATGAAATCTACCGTCGCCTCGAACAGCTCGTCGAACAACACCGCACCACGCTGATTTTTGTAAATACACGGCGGTTGGCCGAGCGCGCCGCGGCGGCGCTGGCGGACAAGCTGGGGGAAGATGCCGTGACCTCGCATCACGGCAGCCTGGCCAAGGAGCACCGGCTGGGTGCCGAGCAGCGACTGAAATCGGGATCACTGCGCGCGCTGGTCGCGACCGCTTCGCTGGAACTGGGTATCGATATCGGCGATGTCGATCTGGTGTGCCAGATGGGTTCGCCGCGCAGTATCGCTACCTTCCTGCAGCGTGCGGGTCGTTCCGGGCATCATCTGAGCGGCACCCCAAAAGCCCGCTTGTTCCCGCTCAGCCGTGATGACCTGGTGGAGGCGGTGGCCATGCTCGATGCCATCAGGCGCGATGAGCTCGACCGTATTCTGATTCCTGAACATCCGCTGGATGTGCTGGCCCAGCAAATCATTGCCGAAGTGTCCGGGCGTGAGTGGAACGAACAGGCGCTTTACCAGGTGTTTAAATGTGCCCGTCCGTATCATGATCTGGATGAAAAACAGTTTCTGGATGTTGTGCAGATGCTGGCCGACGGCTTCCACACGCGCCGCGGGCGGCGCGGGGCTTACCTGCATCGCGATGCGGTGAATGGTGTACTGCGCGCGCGCCGCGGTGCACGCCTGACGGCCATTACCAACGGCGGGGCGATTCCCGATCAGTTTGATTATGATGTTGTCCTGCAGCCCGAAGGTTTGTTCGTCGGCAGTCTGAATGAAGATTTTGCCTTCGAGAGTATGCCGGGTGATATTTTTCAACTCGGCAATCTGTCCTACCGGATGCTGAAGATTGAACAGGGCCGGGTGTTTGTCGAAGACGCGCACGGTCTACCGCCGACGATTCCATTCTGGTTTGGTGAAGCCCCGGGGCGTACCCTCGAACTGTCACAGGCCGTGTCACGCCTGCGCGAAACCGTCGATCAACGGCTGGATCAGGGACGACAGGCCACACTGCAATACCTGGAGCAAGAGCTTGGGCTGGATCCGGCGGCCTCGGCGCAGTTGATCGAATACCTGGCCACGACCAAAGCCGTGTTCGGTGTGATTCCGAGCCAGAAGACGATCGTGTTCGAGCGTTTCTTTGATGAAACCGGTGACCTGCATTTCGTTATCCACGCACCGTTTGGTTCCCGGGTGAACAAGGCCTGGGGGCTGGCACTGCGCAAACGTTTCTGCCGACGGTTTAACTTTGAATTACAGGCGGCGGCCAACGAGGATAACCTGATCCTGTCGCTCGGTCCGACGCACAGTTTTCCACTGGACGAACCCGCCGGGTATGTAACCGCGGACACGGTTGAACACGTGTTGATCCAGGCCCTGCTGGATGCGCCAATGTTTCCGACCCGCTGGCGCTGGGTGACGAATATTTCTCTGGCGGTACCCCGCATGCGCGGTGGCAAGCGAGTCCCGGCGCCGTTCCAGCGCAATGATGCCGAAGACCTGGTGGCACTGGTGTTTCCGGACCAGCTGGCCTGTTTTGAAAACATCCAGGGCGAGCGCGAAGTGCCGGATCACCCCCTGGTGAACCAGGTGCTGTGGGACTGCTTGCACGAGTTGATGGATATCGATGGCCTGAAACAGCTGCTGACGGCTATCGAGCAACAGCGCATCCAGGTGGTTGCCAAAGACCTGCCGACGCCGTCACCAATGGCGCACGAGATTCTGAATGCCAGGCCCTACGCGTTTCTTGATGATACCCCGGCCGAGGAGCGACGTGCGCTGGCGGTACAGCAACGCCGCCATCTGGACCCACAAACGGCAGCCGATATGGGGCGCTTGAATCCTGAAGCGATTCAAAAAGTCAAAGAGCAAGCCTGGCCGCAACCGCGCGATGCCGATGAGTTGCATGATGCGCTGGTGATCACCGGTTTTATCGCAGAAAGTGAAATCGCTTCCAGGGACATGGAACGCTGGCAGCACTATCTGGCGCAACTGCAACAGCAGCAACGCGCTACCCGTCTGCAGACGCCATCCGGTGCTGCCTTGTGGGTGGCGGCAGAACGCTTGCAGGCTCTGCTGTTGTTGTGTCCCGAAGGCAGCTTGGCGCCAGCCATCGAGTTGTTACCGGCAACGGAAGCTGAATCGGTTGAAACCGCGATCACCGAAATTATGCGCAGCCGACTGGAAAGTCTGGGGCCGGTCACCGTTGCCGAGCTGGCGAAGCCCGTTGGTCGATCCATGAATGAAGTCCAACAGGCCCTGCTTCAGCTGGAACAGGAAGGCTTTGTGATCCAGGGTCATTTCAACCCGCAGCGTTCTGACACCGAGTGGGCAACGGAATGGTGCGAACGCGGACTACTGGCGCGCATCCATCGCTACACCTTGAAACAACTGCGCAGTGAAATCGAACCGGTGAGCCCTGCCGACTTCATGCGCTTTTTGTTCAACTGGCAGGGCCTGCATGAACCGGCCGAAGGTATCGCGGCACTGGAACGAGTCATGCTGCAGTTGGAAGGCCTGAGCTTGCCCGCCGGTAGTTGGGAAGAGGACATCCTGCCGGCACGCCTGCAACCCTATTTTTCGACCGAGCTGGATGAGCTGTGCAGTTCGGGCAGGCTCACCTGGTTACGCCTGAATACGCCATCCACCAAAGACAACAAGCGCAAGAATCCTGCGATCAAGACCACACCGCTGGCATTTATCTATCGGCCGAATTTAATGATCTGGTGCCAGGGTGAAACAACACTACCGGAAGGCTTGAGCTCGTCTGCGGTAAAAGTGCTCGATGTGTTGAAACAATGGGGCGCCAGTTTCTTTGATGAGCTCCAACAGCAAACCGGGCTGCTCAAAACCCAGCTGGAATCGACCCTCGGGGAACTGGTTGCCTGGGGGCTGGTCAATTCGGACCAGTTTCAGGGTCTGCGTGCGCTGATTGCACCGCAGAAAAAACAACAACGCAGCCGGCGCCGTGCCGTGCTGCAAACACCGTTGGCTGCCGGTGGCCGCTGGTCGCTGATTCGTCCGTCGCTGCAAAATGAACATGATCAGCAGCGCATCGAACAAATCGCGCGCACCATGCTGTCACGCTATGGCGTCGTGTTCAGAAAAGTGCTGGAACGAGAGAGCGCTTTGCCCGCGTGGCGTGATTTACTGTACGTGTTTCGTCGACTGGAAGCCCGTGGCGAAATCCGGGGTGGGCGTTTTGTGCAGGGTTTTGCCGGTGAACATTTCGCCTTACCCGAAGCGGTCAGCCTGCTACGCGAAGTCCGCAAACAACAGCACGATGAGCAACTGATTACGATCAGTAGCGCTGATCCACTGAATCTGACAGGCGTCATCACGCCGGGCAAACGCATCGCTGCCCAGGCGGGTCATCGGATTCTGTATAAAAACGGCAAGCCGATAGCGACCAATCAAAGTGGTGAAATCGAGATCGACGAAAATATACCGGTCAACGAGCACTGGCATATCAAAAATCTGCTCACGCACAAGCATCATCCCGCGGCATACCATAAGCCACATCAGGGGCCGTTGTTGTGATGTGGTACAGGCGGACCCGGTCTTGTGCGTATTGTGCAACATCCGGTCTAAGATTTTTTTGCGAATAATCCTTGTGATTTTTTGGCCCACCGGTGAGGACGCGGGTCAGGTTCAGTGTTTCAACGAATACGCAAGATTCAGGAGATTGCCACGCCGCTGTCGTGACTCGCAATGACGAATAAGTGGGACAGTGGGGTCGTGGGCTTTATCACCGCCCCATTTCTTTACAGTATCCATGCATGTTGCTGTCGGAAGTTTCAGGTGTACTTTGCTCCTCTATCCATGCCGCAATGTCTTCCAGCACGACCTCAGCCTGCAGGTCACGGGTAAGCATGTGGTAACCCTGCTCGTAGATGATAGCCGTCAAGCGGGTTGATGCACTGTTAGAGAGTCGTTCATGCAACTCGCAGGTTGGCTGTGAGGGTATGATCTCGTCCCGTTCCCCATACAAAAACAGTATATCACCAGGCACTTCGCTCGACGCCAGCATGGCCCTGTCCATCAGGTTGCTGATACCGTACAACACATCGACACGGGTGGTTTTGATGACCCGGTCATCGTGACTCAGTGCTCGCAGCATTTCTATGTTGTCGGAGGGTTTGAGCTTGAGATCGATTGATTCGCCGGTCAGTTGTTTGCCTGGAAACGTGTGGGCCCCGACCCACAACGCGAGCCGCTGATAGTAGGGCATGCTGTGTCGCGTCCAGACCGCAGGAGCGACAAGCACGGTTCCGTCAACATCGAGGGATGCTGAGGCGAGAGACGTCAGCACCACCGCGCCTCCCATGCTCTCGCCGAGCACGTACAGTGGAATATCATCATAACGCTCGCGCAACAGTGCTGTCATGGTATTCAGATCGGCGCTCAAACGTTCACTGCCGTGCCATAAGCCAGATCCACTGGTATTGCCGAAACCCCGCTGGTCATAAGCGATGACAGTGACTCCGCGGCGAGCCAGGTAGCGGCCGAGGTTATCGAAAGCGAAGCTGTAGTCATTGAGTCCGTGCAGCGCCAGCAGCACTGCACGGGTATCGTCGACCGCCTCCCAGCGCGACAACGGCAGGTGGTACCCGTCCTCCATCAGGGCATGGTTCATCGCAAGTTGCGGCACAGCGACAGCGCCGGGCGATGGATGCACGTAGGGTTTCGCGCATGCCGCCAGAAGCGTGCTGACGACCAGTGTCGTGAACCGGCAGAAACAAGCAGTTCTGCGATAATCTCGTCGCCTGGAAACACGCACAGAAACGCCATCGCTCAGACGAGAGGGGCGCGACAGATGAAAGGCCTTCGCATCAGACATAGGTGTGATATCTAAACAAATACGAAATAATTGTGACAGAACTATTTTTAAGTCGTGTATAGAGGCAGGATCGATGCTCGATTTTCTCTTAACCCGCGTTTCTCACGATGGCGGATTCACAATGCGGGCTGGTATTTATCGATACTCCAAGCAGCTTCTATTCCGTGTACGAGGTTAGTGGATGCTTAAATGATCTGACTGGCCGTTTTCTGAAGACCGTCAAGACCGGCATGCATTCCATTGAAACCAGGGTTAAAGCTGATAGGTCCAGACATGTGGTATCGTTGCAGTAGGTGTTATCCCAAGTATAGCGCTACATGGACAAATTGCTTTACCATGCGTATGAATGAATCCATTCAAATAATTCGACAGCGCTTCTTGAAAACCGACACTGATTCGGATTTTATTACACCGCCTGTCGAAAATTCTGTCGTTGCGAGTTGATTTCTTCAACGCATCACTCTATATATTCATCAACCTTAAATTATGCAGGCATTTAAGTAGCTGGAAGTTGTTAATTTACTCAATTAATTCAATTGCTTATAAATGTCTATCAATTGCCTACAGAAAATCGCTGAATACCTTACCTTGGGTTTCAGTCCACTAAATGATCAAAATCTCCCGGTAAATCACTGAGATTTGCCCACAGAATGCGTGCTCAGGCATGACTGTCTATCGGCAGATGGGACTGTCACGGTCCGTTCTTGTTTGTATCAGCGCAAAAAAATTTCTAATTCTCAATAACGTCAGCGGCTGTTCACACAGGGTGACTCAGAAGATGTACAGAACACTTTTTGGCTACTTATTTATCTGTCTGTTTATCAGCGTCGGCTCAGGGTGCTCGGGTGGTTCTGGCGATCCTGCCGTAACCGATGCAACAACTGACACAACACCGACGCTACCTTCAGCAGAAAATTTTGTCGACATTGCGGCCATTGCCGGACCCATCGTTGCCGTCAGAGTGGGTGAGGCGGTGATGCTGGATGACACCAAGTCGTATGTCAGGTCCGATGAACCTCTGGGCTATAGCTGGTCCTTCGCGTATAAGCCCGCTGGCAGTGATGCTACATTGGAAGGCGCCGCAAGCGCGAATCCCAGTTTCGTCGCTGATGTTCGAGGTATCTATATGCTGCAACTGGTGGTCAGTGCTGGAGGCGTTACCAGTGAACGCGCCATTACGTCTGTTGTAGCCACTATTCCACCCGAACGTCTCACCGGTCCGTTTAATCATGCCGGCCTGTCGTCACAGTGCGTGCTCTGTCATGACGGCGTGAACCTTAAATCAGGCGGTGAATTACTTTTACCGAAAGTGCCGGATCACCACGCTACCAGTAATATGTGCGAGGCTTGTCACACTCCCCTGGGATTTGCCACGGCCGCTTTCGTCGATCATCAGGAAGTATTTGGAGCATGCAGCGAGTGTCATAACGGTGTACAGGCGATCGGAAAATCTGAATTTCATACACCAACAGAGGCTGAATGCGATGACTGCCACAATACCACCAGCTTTCTGGAGCTGGGACCGGACGGCAGCTTTGATCATTCGAACATAACCCGAGTCTGCGCCAGTTGTCACAACGGTGCTGTAGCCACTGGCAAGACGCCCACCATCAGCGAGGGCGGCACCCACCCGGACACCAACACTGAATGCGGTTACTGCCATACCACCGTCAGTTTTCAGGATGCCTATCCTGACCACACCGGCCCAGCTGTTACGGGGACAAGCTGTGATTCCTGTCATGTTGCTGATGGATCGGGTTCGGCCTTGGGTCAATCGGTCGGCCATCCGCTTACGAACGCTTTCCTCGATTGCGATACCTGCCATAGCATCGCGTCTTTCAAACTGCCCGGTGGTGTTTTCAACCACAGCGTGGTCGATCCCACGGTGCAATCGTGTGAATCGTGCCACAACGACAGCACCAGTATAAACGCTCCGACCAAATCGTCCGCAGTGCCTGCCCACCCGGCAACCAACGCCGATTGCGGCGCTTGCCATGCCACCGAAAGTTTTAGCCCTGCGTTTGGCGTCGACCACACGGATCCAGCTATTCTGTCACAACGTTGCGATCACTGTCACAACGGTGCTGATGCGACCGGTATACCGCTGAGCACGCCTTTCTATGAGCACATGCCAATCGGCACCGAGGATTGCAAGGTTTGTCACTCCCCGGGTACCTTTGGCACAGGCACTTATGATCATGCCGGCGTGACGAATAACTGTAATTCGTGCCACAACAATGTGATCGGTGTCGGCAAGCTCCCGAATCACATACCGACCAATCCCGATAACCAGGATTGCGCCGATTGCCATAACACCACCGACTTTGCTGATACGACGTTTGGCCACGTGGGAATCGATACCAGCAATTGCACGCTATGCCATGACGGCAATATCAGTACTGGAAAGTCTCTGACTCATGTACCGACGAGTCTGGATTGCTCTTCTTGCCACTCGACCAGCAACTTTAACAGCTTTGCGGGTATCACCTTCAACCACCAGGGTATCGATCCCAACGACTGTGCATCCTGTCATAACACGGGTATCGCAACGGGCAAGACACTCAGCCACATCCCGGCAGAGAATGAATGCAGTGTCTGCCACGATTCCACTGCTACTTTTGCTTCGTCAATGTTCCTTGGTACGGTTCACCAGGGCCTGACCACTGGCTGTGAAGGTTGTCATGTCAGTCGGTTCTTCCCGGCCAATCCGAATGTGGTCAAGTCAGCAAGCCATTTGCCGACAGGGCAGGATTGCCACGTGTGCCACACGACCAATGCGTTCATGCCTTCGATTTTTGACCACACGGGCATCACAGGTGATTGTGTCTCATGTCACAATGGTGATTTCGTTGCGCTCAATGCCAGAGCGAAGACGAATTCGCCCGTTCATCAAACCAACCAGGATTGTGGTGTGTGCCACAACACCACCGATTTCGCTGACGCCTTTGTCGACCATAGCGGCCCCGAAGTTGTGGGTAAGCGCTGCGACTCCTGTCATGATGGTGGTGCCGGTGGCGCGATTGGCAAGAACCCTGGTCATATCGTGACCAACGAGGATTGCAGTGTCTGTCACGTACCTGGCAGCTTCAAGACCGCGGTGTTCAGTCATGCGGGTATCGTGGATAACTGCGCATCGTGCCACAATGGCACGGCAGCAACCGGCAAGTCAGCTGGTCATCTTCCGACGACGCAGGACTGCGCAGTGTGTCATGTCACAACGGCTTTTGCGGGTGCCAGATTCGACCACACGGGTATCACCGGTAGTTGTGATTCTTGCCACAATGGCAACACCGCCAGAGGCAAGACTCCGCCGCCCGACCACGTGCCGACCAACAAAGACTGCAATACCTGCCATGTCACCACAGGCTTCAGACCGGCAACCTTCAGTCATGCAGGTATCGTGGATAACTGCCGCTCCTGCCATAATAATGTGTTCGCCATTGGCAAGTCGGCCAACCATGTCGCCACAAATCAGGATTGCGGTGTCTGTCATAACACCCGCACGTTTGTCGGTGCGGTGTTTGATCATACCGGCATCGTGGATAATTGCTCGTCCTGTCATGGGGTTAGCGCGACCGGTAAGCACTCCAGCCATATCGCGACCTCGGCGGATTGCCATTTCTGTCATACCACCGCAAGCTTCGTCGGTGGTACCTGGTTCCACGATGCCAGCACTGCGGGTCGGTGCGATGAGTGCCATAGCAGTGGTGGCGGCGCAACCTCGAAGCCACGAGGGCATTTAAGCACGAATGTGCAGTGCGACGCGTGTCATTCAACAGACCGCTGGGCGCCGGACATATTCAGTCATGATCCTCGCGGGAACTACCCGGGTGATCACAGGAGGAATCCAGGTTGCAGCGGCTGCCACGGCAGCAGCATCAGCAGCACGTTTGCGTGGCCCTCACCCCGATACGCTCCCTATTGTGCCGCATGTCATGAACGTGACTTCAGAAGTGAAGGGGATCACATTGGTGGAAGAAACGGCACTGTCGAACAAAACAAGGATTGCAGCGGTGGCGGCAGAGGGTGCCATAAAATCACGAGCAGTGGTTTTTGATCGACGCAGCATGATCAGGGCAAGTACCTGGTAAACACTGGACCCTGTCGGTATCGCTACTGACAGGGTCCTGGCCTAAATACTGACTCAAGCATAATATGGACTCAGCCGTCATTTACAGGAGCTGCTCTTTGCGCCTATTGAAGGGCAAACTGGAGTGAGGAGATTGCTTCGTACCTCGCAAAGACTGTATTTCTGACCGTCATTGCGAGGTACGAAGCAATCTTTTATGGGGTGACGCAAAGCCGTAAAGATCGCCGTGCTAGTGCTCGCGATGACGCGGGTTTGCTCTTATTGATGGTTAAGTAAGTGCCATTCGATCCAGGCCTCAAATCTGCAAGCGTTTCTAACTCAAATCACTCAGGCCGGATCAATACACCTGAGAGAGAATTCCGCGATTTCAACAGAGCCTTGTACGATGGCGTCCAGCCGGCACCGAGTCCGGTAAGGTAATAGCGCGCAGGTTCGTACTGGTACTCAGCCGTAAACGGTCCAGTAAGCTTGTCATAGACGAGGGGCCAGCCAATTACTGTCGCAGGGTGATATAGCGTGGCAAGGATGTTATGTTCGCTGTGATATAGTTGCCTGTGCTAAATGGCTAAATGCTCGATACTTTAATAATGTTTGAATCGGTAATTGTTACAGCGTTTCTCCTGGGCCTGATCAGCGCGGTGTCACTGCCTTTGGGTACACTGACCACTTTTTTCTGGCGCCCGACAGATCGTACTATTGCTATATTAATGGCATTTGGCGGGGGGGCATTGTTGGCTGCACTCACGCTTGACCTGGTGGGTCCCGCACTGGAACGGGGCGATTTTACAGCGCTTGCCATTGGTGTGATTACAGGCGGTCTGCTGTTTGTCGGCCTGAATCATGTTATCAACGACTATGGCGGGTTTCTGCGCAAGGTTTCAACCACGGTTTACTATCTGCGCCGCAAACAGCACCAGAGATTGAAGCGAATAGCGAAGCAGCTGCAACGGGTCGATCTGTTCAAGGTTCTATCAGAAGATGATTACAAATTACTGGCCGCATCGATAAACCACATCGAACTCAACAAGGGCAGCTGGATCTACCAAAGCGGTGATCCGTCCGATGACCTTTATATCATCATGAGCGGTAAAGTGCTGCTGGTCAATCCGCGTAATCGAAAAAAATTACCCGAGCATTTGAAAAAGTACGATGTCTTTGGCTGGCGCGCGGTCATTACAGGTACGCCTTATTGTTACTCGGCACTGGCAAACAGCAAAGTCAGCCTTTGGGTTGTGCCGAAACGGGTGATAGACATACTCAATCTGAATTCTGAAGAATCCCGGACAGAAGTCTACAATTCGTTCAAAAGTGAGAACATCCTGCAGTATCTGCAGCAGGACCAGGGCCTCGATCAGCAAAAAGCCGAAGAATGGCTGCATCAGGCAAGTTGCAGTCTGCTCGAACATGGAGTGATACCGCCAGCCACGAAAGTGCATCGAAAAAGACAGACCTTTCGCAGTAAAATTGAATATATGCAGCATATACCACTGACACAGGGCCTGACCGCCTCAATGCAGGAACTGATCAGTGAACGTTTGATTTACAAGTACCATCCACGGGGTACGAGCTTCTATTACCAGCACGAAAGTGCTGATCGCATGTTTATAATCGAGCACGGTGAAGTCAATCTGTTCGATGCAAACGCCAGTTCCAGTGCCCCACAGGTGTTGCACGATTATGACGCCTTCGGCGACATATCGATGATTACAGGTGCAAACCACTCAGTCACGGCCATTGCCGCTGATGACACAACCGTGTGGGAATTGCGTAAAGCCGATTTCGATGAGCTGCTCGAACGATCACCGGAATTGCGCGATCGTGTTCGTGTGTATATCCGCCATGCGGGAGCAGATGGTTATCTGATGGATCGTCATAACATCGATGAGGATAATACGGCGCGCTGGATGCGGCAGGCCATGCGCAGCGTAGATGCCGGTATGCCAATACCGGCAGCGGCGGATATACGGCATGAGATCACTGAAAACAAGGGTGCGCCACTGGCGATCTGGTTGGGTATTACGCTCGATGGTATACCGGAATCACTGGTCATTGGTGCCAGTATGCTGCACGCGCCGGTAGAAATTTCACTGATCACAGGTCTTTTCCTTGCAAACTATCCGGAAGCGTTGTCGAGTTCGATGGGCATGCGCAGGCAAGGTATGAAGAAATCACATATATTGCTGATGTGGACATCATTGATGTTGCTCACCGGTGTAGGTGCCGCGCTGGGCAGCGTGTTCTTCATCGGAGCATCGCCTTCTGCCTATGTACTGATCGAAGGTCTGGCAGCAGGTGCAATGCTGACAATGATCGCTGAAACCATGTTACCGGAGGCTTATTTCAAAGGCGGCTCGGTTGTCGGGATGTCAACGCTTATGGGTTTCCTCGCGGCCATTTTATCAAAAACTTTCTAAACCGCATTCCTCACCAGGGGGCGAGATGGTCACGCAGAGATTTACGCAGATCAAGCGAGGGCTCGTCCATCAACATGCTTAAGTCGAAATATGAATGGTTGCTGTTCTAAGAAATGCAAACGCTGATCGCCTGTTATATCAAAATCCCGATGTTCTTGACTGTGGTATGCAGGTGGCTAATGCCATATGTCATCACCTTCATGAGCAGTAACGGCCTGGCAGCGGCGCTGCAGGATTTTTATTTTGTCGACATCTTGCCGATAAGTTCCAAGGATCTGGCTGGTCAATCAGGCATTGAGAATGTGCCCGCGGATCACATGACTAGTAGCATGCAAATGTCCTGGCCGGTTGTGACGAACTATACCGATGAGCGTCGCCATAGCATAGATCTGCCGGAACATGGTGCAGGTGTCAGTGATATGGAGCCCGCTCACATGGCGCAGGTATTCGATAATCGTACCGACACGCCCGCCACCGGGCAAGCCACAGATACGGTTCGAAGCTTATCTGTTCCAACCTTCGACTGTGCCGATGTCATCGGTAAGGTGTTCGATGACAGCAATCTGAATGGCTATCAGGACGAAGGTGAAGCCGGCCTGCCGAGTGCTAAAGTAATCACGGCAAGCGGTCTCGAGGCAACAACAGATGCGCGTGGCCGCTTCCATATTACCTGCGCCCTGGCGCCAAACCTGGATCATGGCTCGAATATTGTCATCAAGCTGGACCTGCGCAGCCTGCCAGCCGGTTATCGCCTGACCACAGAGAATCCACGTGTTGGTTGCGCCACCCGCGGAAAAATACTGAAGTTCAATTTCGGTGCTGCCATGCATCGCGTGGTTCGTCTGGACCTGGCGGATGCGGTGTTTGAGCCAAACTCGAAACAAATAAACCCGCGATGGTTTCCGCAAGTCAGTCTGTTGATGGACAAACTGGTAGAGGCGCCTTCAGTTCTGTACCTGGTGTACACGGCTGAGGTCGAACAAAAGGCACTTGTCAACGATCGTGTGAAAGGGGTGAAGAAGGAAATTGAGCGCCGTTGGGCGGACCTCGATTGTTGCTACAAGCTGGACATCGAAACCGAGATCATCCAAAGGATAGGCAAATCCGTTGACTAGCCCGCATTTCTCACCAGGCGGCGTAAAAAACTGATATGGCATTGGCTATATGGAGTAAAGCCAGGATGACCCAAAATACAGTGTGTTATTCAAGCCTGCCTATCACGGTTCAGGCTGGTCTTCGTGTCCGTAAGCTTGCTCTTCACTCAAACCGTAGCCATTGCTACGCTTTTCGCTCCAGAGCGGCGCTTACGAACACGAATCCTGCGCCTGCTCCCGTGATCCTGGTGAGAAATGCGGGCTAGTCAGCCTTGTGCAATATGCATGCTGCCCAGGTGGGGCTGCAGTGATTTGAGATACTCAGCATGATCATCTCGCCTCCTGGGGAGAAATGCCGGTTAGAGGCGATTATATTGTGACTTCACTTGTTGTCATCGAGCATGGATTTGAGATCTGCAAACGGATTATAGGTGGCGGCATCGCTTTTACCATCGTCGTTTGAAGTATAACCCTGTTGTGCCTCCAACTGCCGCTGGTGTTCGTTATCATGACAATAGAGACAGAGTAATTCCCAGTTACTGCCGTCAGGTGGATTATTGTCGTGATTGTGGTCACGGTGATGCACCGTCAACTCATGCAAGTTCTTGCGGTCAAATTCGCGGCCGCAGCGACCGCAAATGTGCGGGTACATCTTCAACGCCTGTTCACGGTAGCCTTGTTCGCGTTTTTCATTGGCGCGACGCGCTTCGGCGATAAGCTTATCGAGTTTGTTTTTTTTTGGATTCACGATAAAGCTCTCCACGGTGCAGGTTGTTTGACGATGCAAGATGCGGGTCAGTTTAACCGCCGTTCCAGTCTTTTTACAATCAAAATGGACCGTGTCGAGATGGCCGTAAATTCACGGCCAACTGGGATTGAGGCATAAAAAGCGTATTCGCATCTTGCATTACCTCAGTTTTCACCTCTAGCCTGCAGTTCTCACCAGTGGGCTAGGCTTGATGTTGTTTTCAAAGGTGCTTTATACTCCGTTATTACAGCTGATTAAAAAATGCAACGCGATGCACGGGTATCAATGATCTGGACTGTTAGGAGAATGACATTTATTCTTTCGGTAAATCGGGAGGTGCGAGATCTCAACCGTTATACGCGTGTTTATAGGTATTAGTCTATTCACATTGGGCTTTCAGATAGGGCGGGCAGTGGGCCGCATGGATCCAGTCGCCGAAGAATTACGGAAAATGAGGCGTCGGCGAGGCGTCGTGATTAACGGGGAACTGGTTGAGGAAGAGCCAGCGCCAGCGCCAAGCAGTGACTGACCTTGAAGGCTTGAGTGTTTGATCTGGAGTCACTGACATTGGATCCGAGAAGCTGACCAGGCATCAGTCAAAATGAAAGATCGCAAACGATAGCTGAGCAGGGATGGGGTTTGTTCGTGATGGAAGGTCAAGGTATTAACCAACGGGTAGAACAACAACAGACGTGAGGCAAAAAGGCCAACAACGACTTCAACGGCCTTTGAGTGGATGAAGACACTTGGGGTCATCGCCCAAAAGGGCGGCACCGGTAAAACCACATTGAGTGTGCACCTGGCTGTACAAGCGACGCTGGACGGCTTGCGCGTGCTGTTGCTCGATATCGATCCCCAGGCCAGCGCCACTGCCTGGTGGAAGCGACGCCGTGACGAACACCCGGAACTGATTCAGGCCCGGGGTGAGGCCTTGCCGCGGATCCTCGAGCAGGCGCGGTCACAGGCGTATGATCTGGTCATCATCGATACAGCACCCCACAGCTCAGCCGACTCCAGTGCATGTGCACGGCTGTCGGATCATGTGGTCATTCCAACACGACCGGCGATTCTGGATCTGGACGCTATCGGTGCCACGACCGTCATTGTCAGTGAGATTCGTGCCAGTTGTGCTATTGTGTTGAATGCCTGTCCACCTCCCAAGTTGTTCGGAGAACCGCATATTGTCAGCGAGGCGCGTGAGGCTTTGAAACACTATGGTCTGCCGGTTTGTGGAGTGGCGATAAGCCAACGCGCGGCATTCAGCCACGCCCTGATCGACGGACGAGCGGTGGCCGAATTTGATGCTGGTGGCAAGGCGACGCGAGAAATCACCCGCTTGTGGGAGACGATAAAAGAGGATATGGGCTTGTGAAGAAACGTTCCAAACTAGACCTTACCCCCGAAGCAGAACAGGGCAAATCCCAGGCAGCCGGCTTCAGCGCAGAGACCACGCCAGATCCTGAACCAGAAACGAAACGGACCGAGAGACTGTCGGCCAGCGATGGACATCAATCGCGCACCTCAGTGGCAGCAAACCCCCGACCTTCCCGGGCACTGTTCGTCATGTCGGTCGTTGTAGTCGCAGTCGCAGCACTATCACTGTATTTGCTGAAGCGACGGTAGCTTCTCAATCATCCTGTAACGCATTGAAGTCTCCATTACACAGCTACCTTCATTGTGTCTGGCGATGCGGCATGCGGGTCAGTCTTTATGTTGGTTATACACGGATTTTATACTTCTATGCTATTCACCCAGTGCCGATAGGGTTATGCTATCGATATCAGTAACTGACAGGCACGAATGAGGTATCGTTGATGACTAGCAAAAAGCACATCAGTGTTAAAGACGTTATGAAGCCTGGCTGCGGTACTATCCACGGAAACGCGACGATCGCCGAGGCCCTGAACGAAATGAAAAGATTGAAGACTGCCGTTCTCGTCGTTGAGAAAAGAGATGAGAATGATGAGTACGGTCTTTTGCTGGTGTCTGACATCGCGCGTAAGGTGCTGGCTAATGACAGGGCGTCCAGCAGAGTGAATGCCTATGAGATCATGACGAAGCCAGCGGTCTGTGTCGATCCCGATATGGACATTCGTTACTGTTCGCGTCTGATGGCCAGATTCGACCTGATGCGCGTACTGGTTGTGAAAGACAGCTCGATTCTTGGTACCGTGAGTCCGCGCGCCCTGGTTCTGGATGGTCTGGTTGCGCTCGAGGCTGGCGACTGACGACCCCGGTGACTTCTCCAGTCGGGGCTGTGCTTCATCGGGTGAGAAATGCGAGCAAGCCTATCGGCACAAACAGACTGCACCTCTATCCACCCGCGACTGTATGTCGGTTTGCATAAGAATTATGGACTTGCTGCAAGCTTTATGCGCAAGGCAGCAATACAGGCCGCGTTGCTGTGCGCCGTGGGTTCTCCGTTACTGGCGATGGCGTCCGACTCCTCCTTCGAGCAGCTGATCGCTGACCTCGAGAGCCTGCGGGCCAAACACGAAGTCGCCGGATTCGCAGTCACGGTGGTATCTGGCGGACAAGGCCGACGAACCGGAACGGGCGGCGTGGCCGACCGCGACAGCGGAAAACGGGTTACGGCTGACACCCTGTTTCGCGTCGGCTCCATCACAAAAACCTTCAATGCTTTGGCAGTGATGCTACTCGTCGAAGAGGGGCGTCTCGATCCCCAGACCCCAGTGCGCAAGATCATCACCGACGCACCGCTGGATAATCCCTGGGCTGAGACGCATCCTGTGCGGGTTGCGCATCTGCTCGAACACAGCTCTGGGCTGCTCGACATTACACGCGAAGAGTTTGATCACAACGAGCCTTTCCCGACGCTGGAGGCCGCGCTCGCCTGGCGTCCACAGGCGCGCGTGGTGCAGTGGCCGCCGGGACTGCACCACGTCTACTCCAATGCCAACGCCGGACTGGCTGGTCTGGTGATCGAGCGCGTGAGCGGACAGAACTATGCCTGTTTCATCACCGAGCGTCTGCTGCAGCCCATGGCGATGCACACAGCGAGTCTTGTGGATGATACGACCACGCGCGAGCGACTCGCCACCGGCTACGATAGCGACGGCAAAACGCCGATCCCGTACTGGCACATGATCTTTCCGCCGCTCGGTGCGATCAATGCGACGCCGCGAGAGATGGGCGCGTTGCTGGAGCTGTTTCTGCGTCGCGGCAGAGTGGGTAACGAACGTCTGCTCAATACCGACTCTATAGCACGCATGGAGCAACCCACCACGACGCTGGGATCACGCCACGGCCTGACGTATGGCTACGGGCCGGGGCTGGATCAGTCTGTACACAAGGGCTTTATCTGGTATGGCCACGGGGGTGATGGCGATGGTTATCTGTCCCGTTTCGGTTACAATCGTGCGGCTGACGCCGGGTATTTCCTGACCATCAATGCCTTCAAACACGACGCTCTGCGGGAGATGCGTGAGCGCGTGCAGAATCATCTCACCCGTAACTTGACAGCACCGCAACCAACACCTGCAAGCATTGATCCCGATACCCTGGGCGCGCTCACCGGGACCTATGTCGCGGTCACCCGTCGTTTTCAGTGGCAGACGCCGGCCCAGCTGGATGAGGACCGGATTCAAGTCGTGCTGGAACAAGGTACGCTTTACACACAGTCCGGGAGCGGCAGACGTCAGTTGATCCCGGTTGACCCAGGCCGCTTCCGGCGCGAGGGACAGCCCTTGGCCACCATCGCTATCATCTCGCACGATGGCGATCTCTACCTGCAAGCCGATTTCGGTAACTATAAACGCCTTGAAGCATTATTACCGGATAGCCCCTAACCCGCATTTCTCACCAGGCGGCGTCGAATACTGCTAAAGCATTGGTCATTTGGAGTAAGGCTCGGATGATCAAAAGTACAGTGTGTTATTCAAGTATGCCTGTCACGGTTCAGGCTGGTCTTCGTGTGCTCCCGTGATCCTGGTGAGAATTGCGGGCTAAAATCCCGGCCCTTCATGCCAAATCCAAAAGCCTGATGAATTACATGGGGCGCGCGGGCAGAGGCCTTTGCTCAGCACGAACTACTGCTTCATACGATACCCTGTTTTGAACATCCACCACACAACGAGCAGGCATGCCGTCATGAATACCAGAATCATGCTCAGGCTCAAACCTATGCTTACATCGGCGACCTCGAAAAAACTCCAGCGAAAGCCGCTGATCAGGTAGACCACGGGGTTGAACAGGCTGACGGTCTGCCAGGCGGGTGGCAGCATCTTGACCGAATAGAAACTGCCGCCGAGAAACACGAGCGGGGTGATGACCAGCAGCGGGATCAGCTGCAGTTTCTCGAAGTTGTTGGCCCATAAGCCAATGATAAAACCAAACAGGCTAAAGCTGATGCAGGTGAGAATCAGAAAACCCATCATCCAGAATGGGTGGGCAATTTCCAGTGGCACAAAAAATCCCGCTGTGCCAAGAATGATCAAACCGATGATCAATGACTTGGTTGCGGCTGCGCCGACGTAGCCGATCACGATCTCTATGAATGATATTGGTGCGGACATGACTTCATAGATGGTGCCGGTAAATTTGGGGAGGTAAATACCGAACGAGGCATTGGCCGTGCTCTGGGTCAGCAGCGCCAGCATCATCAGCCCGGGTACGATAAAGGTCCCATAGGGTACGCCATCGATTTGCTGGATGCGCGTACCGATCGCAGAACCAAACACCACGAAGTAAAGTGCGGTGGAAATCACCGGTGAAGCGAAGCTTTGCAGCAGTGTTTCCCAGGCGCGGAGCATTTCAAACTTGTAGATGACTTTGATGGCATGA
This sequence comes from uncultured Gammaproteobacteria bacterium, assembly GCA_942492025.1. Classification (GTDB taxonomy): domain Bacteria; phylum Pseudomonadota; class Gammaproteobacteria; order SZUA-229; family SZUA-229; genus JABDQW01. Next base: position 454,165 of record CALODJ010000006.1, read on the forward strand.
ACGTTCATGATGTTTCTCTAACCAGACTGACAAATATATCTTCCAGCGTGCTCTGTGAGGTATTGACGTCGTTTAACACAAGACCTGCGTCACTGATGGCGTCCAGCAAGCCGGCAATACCGGTACGCGGATTGTGCGGATCATAGGTATAGGTCAACTGGTTGCCGTCGGACGACAGCTCCAGGTCCCAGTCCGACAGCACTTCGGGCACAGTGACCACCGACTGTTTGAGCTCTATTTTTAGCTGTTTTTTGCCCAGCTTGTGCATGATAGTGTGCTTGGCATCCAAGAGCAGCAGTTCGCCCTTGTTGATGACGCCGACGCGATCGGCAATTTCCTCGGCCTCTTCGATATAATGCGTGGTGAGGATAATGGTGACACCGGACTCGCGCAGGTGCCGTATCAGCGACCACATCTCCTTGCGCAATTCGACGTCAACACCGGCAGTGGGCTCATCCAGGAACAACACAGCAGGCTCGTGCGCCAATGCCTTGGCGATGAGGACGCGCCGCTTCATTCCACCAGACAAGGTCATGATCTCGCTGTTCCGTTTATCCCACAACGACAGGTTTCTGAGTAACTGTTCGAGGTAGCCGGGGTCGGGTTTCTTCCCGAACAGGCCACGGCTGAATCTGAGCGTGTTCATCACCTTGTCGAAAGCGCTCAGGGTGAGTTCCTGGGGTACCAGGCCGATCATGCTACGCGTCGTGCGGAAGTCAGAGATAATGTCATGGCCATCCACAGTGACCGAACCGGTGGTTGCATTAACGATGCCGCAGATAATCGAGATCAACGTGGTTTTGCCGGCACCGTTGGGGCCAAGCAGTGCGAGGATCTCACCCCGCTTGATATCCAGGTTCAGATTTTTGAGTGCCTGATGACCACTGGCGTAGGTTTTGGAAACATTCGATACTGAAACGATGTTTTGCATGGCTTTGACTGGATATTACTGTTTAATGTTATCGACGCGTCCCTGTCAAACCGTGTTGCCGGCTGGTTCGTTATCGGCGTTCGCTCGAATCTTTCCATCACCAGCCCGATTGATGTGTCCTCGCACGGTTAGAGATCATGGTTGCCGAGCAATACGCTCCTGAGCAACATGTCCAGGATCAAGCCTATCATGGCTTGATAATACTGGCTCGCCAATTAAATCATCAGTGAATGCGCAATGCATCCATCGTATATTTTAATGATCACCGGGCTGACTGCCCTGAATGCCACCCGGCCCGGGTTAAAGTCGCCGCATTCCCGCGAATGTGTATATCATCATGATCAAGGTGAGAAATGCGGGCGAAAGGTTTGGGCCGATCAATGAAAGAAATTATGATGGGGCAAATAATCAACGGAAGTCCTGAATGATTCCATCCTGGAACTATCAGAGCACGAAAAATAAAAATGCGATTTTTCATAATTTTCAATGACATACGTGATTGAGCATGGCAGCACATCCATGTGCTGCACGGAAGCTCGGAATAAATCAGAGTTTCCTTAATTTTTCTTTATATTCTAAATTATGGTATTTTTGTCGTGGATACGCATCGTAGCCGGTATACATTTAAATTGCGTCGAATTCTGGCAATTTTCAAGGCCAGAAAACATCAAATTCGATTGATTTGCGCCAATTATATTGTAGTATTTAATAAGTCATTTGATTACGCTGCCGTGTGGTTTTGAAACCGATATCGACTGGCTGAAATCAATCGCCCGTTTGTCGCTTATTCCCAAAAGAGGCCAATAATAACTCATGATAAAAAGACGTCCTCTACTGCTCTTAGTGTCTGTGTGCCTGCTTCAGTCGCCTGCTGTTTACAGCAATAAAAGTCCGGCAGTTGATGATGCAGCGCCAATTCAATTATCGATGTTGAAGGAGACACAGACCGAATCGCATCCGGAGAAAGCCTTAAATAAAGACGATATTGATGTTCAGACGGACGACCGCAGCAGCCAGACTGCAAGCGACGTGCCTGCTGAAGAATATGCAACCGAAGAAGAGCTGGAACGCCTGAGGCAGATTTTTTTACAGGCGGAAAAGGCTGTCAAAAAGAAGCAGAGCAGTAAATATTCCCGGCTTGCTGATCAACTGAATGGATACCCGCTGTATCCATATCTGCAATATCAATGGCTAAGAAAACATCTGCATCAGGAGCAACAGGTAAAAGACTTTCTGGAACAGCATGCGTCTTCACGTTATGCCAGCATGCTGAAACGCCAGTGGCTACGTCGTCTGGCAACGAAAAAACAGTGGCAAACGTATTTAGAATACTACAGCGATACCACGAGCTCGAGCCTGAACTGTTATTATCATCAGGCGCAATTCGAGACGGGCGATAAACAGGCCGCACTTGACGGTGCGAAAAAACTCTGGGCCGTCGGTTATTCTCAACCCAAAGACTGCGATCCGCTGTTCGCATTGTTGAAAAAGTCCAGTCTGTTCAACCAGGACCTGTTCTGGCAGCGTTTTGATGCAGCACTGCAAAACAATAAAACCAGCCTTGCAAAATACGTGAAGACACTCATGACTGCGGGTGATCAGAAAACAGCAGAGTTATGGTTGAAGCTTCACCGCAATCCAGAACAGCATATACCCGAGCTGCTAAGCCGCTCAGAAACCGAGCAGACACCTCTAATGTTCGCTCACGCCATTCACCGGCTGGCCAGCAGCGACATGTATCGGGCCATTGAATTATGGGACAGTAACAAACAGCGTCTTGATATCAACAAGAATCGTGCAGACAAACTGGAAAAACGTCTGGCCCTGAAACTGGCCTTCAAAAATGAGTCAGATGCGTTTGAGCGACTGGGGCAACTCAAGGATTCTGACTATAGCAGCAAGGCATTGCGTATCAGAGTTGCCTTGTACGAGCAGGACTGGCCGCGTGTGATTACCGCGATTGAAGACCTGAGTGCTGAAGATCAAAAACGGGAGAAATGGCAGTACTGGATGGCGCGTGCCTGTGAGGAAACGGGCAAACCCATACAGGCTGAAGAGCTGTTGAGTGAGCTTTCGTCTAAGCGTGACTTTTATGGGTATCTCGCGGCCGAGAGGTTAAACCGCCAGTATCAGCTATCAGATAATCCAATAGAAGTTACTCCAGAGGCGATTGCGGATGTAAAAAACCACAGGGAATTCCGCGTTGCATACGAGTTTTTGGCACTGGAAAGAGATGGAAGCGCCAAGTTGCAATGGTGGCATGCACTAAAGCAGTTAGATAGAAGTCAGATTCCTGCCGCAGCGAAACTGGCCAAACAATGGCAATGGGACGAAATTGCGATTTTCACCATTGCCAAAGTGGAATACTGGGATGACATAGAACTGCGTTTTCCACTCAGCTATTCCGATAAAATTCATCAGCATGCGATGCAACAGGATCTTAATCCAGCCATACTGTTTGGTTTGATTCGCCGCGAAAGCGCGTTCAATAAAGATGCGCATTCACCGGTCGGTGCCCGGGGACTGATGCAAATCATGCCGCAAACAGCGCGTCAAATCGCCAAAGATCTCAATGAGCGCTGGTCAGGTAAGAGCAGCCTGTATAATCCTGTGAAAAATTTAAAATACGGTTCGTACTATTATCAAAAGCTGCTGAATCAGTTCAATGGACATTATGCATTAGCGCTCGCAGCCTATAACGCGGGACCCCATAGAGTGAAAAAATGGCTGCCTGATGAATCAATCCCGGCTGACATCTGGATCGAAACTATCCCATTTCGGGAAACCCGCCATTACGTGACATCTGTACTGGTATACGCAATGATTTATCAGCAACTCATGCAATCCAATGAACTAACGATGAGTGATTTGACGCGTGAAGTATCACCATTGACTGATGTTGCATTGTATTAGGGATTATGTGCCAAGTGAAAGTGACTGGCCAACTAATTACGATATTTTTTAGATAACCGATATCAAATAAAAATCTATGGGTTTAAGGCCTGTCGCACTGTCTCTTGCCCGGTTGCGCCTACGATTCGTATTTTGTCCCTGGCAAGCGCTGAAACCGACCTGGAAAGGATTAGAATACAGAAGATAAGTATGAATATGCGCAATAATGCGTCTTTTTCATCGCGGGACTGTACGCACTGCGGCGGAAGGATTCAGATTTTGCCGATGATGGTATTCCCGTTGTTCAGGATTCGGGATAGTGCGGGGGGAATTATGTTGGCTCGTGATTGGAGTTATGATCACTAACCGTGTGCAAGTTGGCCGAGACGCGTTCCTCCCAATGAAATCTGGGTAGTTGAGCGAATGCCTGTTTCAATGCCTCATTCCAGATCTGCTTGATTTCATGCAAATAGCTGTCATCCTCCTCCAGTTTGATATAGTGATCGGTTCGAAAGGAGTCTCTCTCATACACCAGCACCTCAATGGGAGGTCCCACGGTTGCATTCGATTTAATGGTCGAGTCCATCGAGACGATGGCACAGCGCGCTGCATCCTCGAGCGAGGTTTCGCGCGTTAGAATGCGATCCAGTATGGGTCTGCCATATTTACTTTCACCGATCTGAAGGTACGGGGTCTGGTCGGATTCACTGATGAAATTGCCCGCGGAGTACATCTGGTAAATAGCCGGCGCTGTACCACTGATCTGGCCGCCAAATATAAGCGTCACCGTTGCGTCAATGCCAGACGAAGCCGTGTTGGCCTTGGCCTGGGCCACTTCTTCACGGCAGACCCGGCCGATATATTGAGCGGCCTCCACCATTTTCTCACAGGTGCTCAGACTCTCGCTGTCCGGTTCTTCGAGGTCCTGCCCGATGCGACTTAAAATCGACTGGGTGGTTGCCAGATTACCTGCAGCAAGGATAATAAAAACCCGATCGTTGCCTGGATTGAAAAAATGCATTTTACTGTGACTGGATAGCATGTCGGGCCCGGCATTGGTACGAGAGTCAGAACAGAAGACAAGGCCGTTTGCGGTAGAAATTGCCACACAGTAGGTCATTTCAGATCCAGTCAGTCATAGCTTGGGCAGGCCAGTTTAATCGATTTCGAGCTGCCAGCATATGATACGCGCCATTGCGCACAATTGTATGTGATAGCTAACTCATTGATAAGTCTTGTTTTAGCATAGATAGTGGGATTTTACCATCGATCAACTGATACAGACCTCTCTGGTTCTTGTGAAGTGATGAAATAGCTGAGGCAGGGTGCGCCGTGCGCACCGCAATCAGCACATCAAAGCTGATTGCGGCAAAATGGTGCGCACGGCGCACCCTACGTGTATGCGCTTTGTGTGTTACGCAAACAACATTGATGACGGTTCTGTGGAGTCACGGCGCAGACGACAGCGTCTGTGAGGCCTTCTCACCATGATAATCATCAAAATGTGCGCCAGGTGACTGCATTTTTCCTGTGACACAAATGTATTGATAAAGCGGCATTAACCGCGATTTGCATTGTGGTTGTCTGTTAATGCGCAACAGTATGGTGTTCAGGCCTGCTTGAAATAGGTCTTGCTTATAACCGTATCAAGCTCAGCCAGGCCCATTTGCAGCTCATCGATGAAGCTGTGTAACTCGCCTTGTTTCAGAATCGCCTGATCAGCTCTGAGGACCTTTTTACCCAGTTCATTCAGTGTGCTGATGGCGTCTTCATTGCGTTTGAGATGTTTCAGACAACGTTTGACTTCGAGCAGCGCATGGAAGAATGAGCGTGGGAACAGTTTCTCTTTGAGCAGGAATTTGAGCACAAACGGCCTGCTGACACGCTCCTGGATGGTGCGTCGATACATTTGGTATCCGGTTAGAGACTTGAGCACACTCATCCACTGGATGCTTTCAAACGGTGTCATTGCTTCATGTTCCGGTAGCAAGTCTGCTGAGCGTACATCGATGATGCGTGTGGTCATGTCGGCTCGCTCCAGGTTGCGGCCCATTTTCAAAAAGTCATAGCCCATGTCATGCAGCATGGTACCAGCCAGCAGGCCGGTAATGGTTTGTGTGCTGAGAATGATTTTCTGTAAATAATCGAAACGCCCTTTTCTGTAGTAACCGCTTTGTGCAGTTGAGCGTGCCGTGTGATACAGGTCATTGAGACACTCCCAGGCTTCACGGGGAATTATGTCACGTATGGTGCGCGCATTCTCTCGCGCCAGGCGCAACGAGTTGATTATCGAATTGCGGTTGTCGGCAGCCGATATCAGATACTTCAGTACGTTGCGCTCCTCATAGTCTTCAAATTTTTCGAGGTAATCTTCTTCAATACCCAGGATTTCGACAATTGGCTGCCAGCCCAGCTGGCCGGTTTTGGGTAGATCCAGTAACAGATTGGTATTGACCATGATCAAACGCGCAGTATTTTCCGCCCGTTCGATATACCGTGCCATCCAGTAGGTATTTTCAGCAACACGTGACAACATAATTAAAGTCCCTCGTCATCCAGTACCCAGGTATCCTTGCTGCCGCCGCCCTGTGATGAATTGACTACAGTTGATCCCTTGCGCAAGGCCACGCGGGTCAAGCCGCCCATTGTGACCTGGGTTGAGTCAGGACCGGTCAATATAAAAGGTCGCAAATCAAGATGACGTGGTTCAACGCGAGTACCCACTAAAGTGGGTGCCGTGGAGAGCGTTAGTAATGGCTGACCAATGTAGTTACGCGGATCTTTCATGATCAATTTTCGAAAACGTTCGCGTTCTTTCTGGGTAGCCTGCGGCCCGATCAACATACCATAACCACCCGATTCATTGGCCGGTTTGATGACCATTTCAGCGATATGCTCCAGTACGTATTCCTTGTCCTGCTTATTGATACACTTGTACGTTGGTACATTCGCGATTTGTGGCTCCTCGTTGAGATAATAACGAATAATCTCGGGCACGTAAGAATACACCACCTTGTCATCGGCAACTCCCGCACCGGGCGCATTGGCCAAAGCCACATTCCCTGCTCGCCATGCGCGCATCAACCCGGAGACGCCAAGTGCGGAATCCGGATTGAATACCTCCGGGTCCAGGAACATGTCATCGACACGGCGGTAAATTACATCAATACGTGATAGACCATCGACTGTACGCATATAGACGCAGTCATCCTTGTCCACCACAAGGTCACGGCCCTCGACCAGCTCTGCGCCCATTTGCTGCGCAAGATAGGAATGTTCGAAATAGGCCGAGTTATAGATGCCCGGCGTCAACACGACAATTTCCGGCTTGTCTATCTCGCGCGGTGACAGTGCAGCCAGCATGTCATAGAGCTGCGAGGGGTAATCGTCAACGGGCAGAATATGCTGATTCTCAAACAATTCAGTAAAAACGCGTTTCATCACCAGGCGGTTTTCCAGCATATAGGAGACGCCGGAAGGCACGCGAAGATTATCTTCCAGCACATACATCGTGCCATCCTTGTCACGCACCAGATCGGAACCACAAATGTGCGCCCAGATGCGAGCGGGTGGATCTACGCCGATACATTGTTTGCGAAAATTCACGGAATTTTTTAATAAACTTGCAGGGAAAGCGCCATCCTTGACGATCTGTTGGTCATGGTAAAGATCGTCAATGAACTGGTTGAGCGCGAGCACGCGCTGCTTGAGCCCGGTTTCGATTTGTAACCATTCAGATTTTGGAATGATGCGTGGAATAATATCGAATGGCCATGCACGATCGATAGAACCTTCCTCTTCGCTGTACACGGTAAAGGTAACACCCATGACATGAATGGCCATGTCTGCTGCTGATTTATAGCTCTCGATTTCCTTGTCGGTAAGGTTGCGCAAATAACGGCACAACTCAACAGCCGCCGGCCGGGGCTTTCCAGTGACACGAATCAGCTCATCATAAATCCCCTTTACTTTGTAACTACCCCAGCGAATTGCCATAAGTCATAAACTACCGGAAGCTATCATCGAAGGACAGATACAATATCTAAACACTTCAAATATGTAAATTTATTTATTTCACCGCAAAGGAATTTCTAGCCCGCATTTCTCACCAGGCGGCGTTGAATACTGATAAGGCACTAATCCATTGAAGAATATCCAGATGATCAAAAATACAGTGTGTTTCTCGAGCCTGCCTATCACGGTTCAGGCTAGTCTTCGTGTCCGTAAGCTTGCTCTTCACTCAAACCGTAGCTATTGCTATGCTTTTCGCTCCAGAGCGGCGCTTACGAACACTAGCCCGCGCGTCTCATCAGGGGGCGAGATGATCACGCCGAGATTTGGATTCACAAAGGATTTTGCGAAGGAGTGGAATAACCGTGTGTATTGCCGACTGAGCAAAATGCTTTGTGGATCCAAAGATCAAGTAAGGGCTCGTCCATCTGGTGTGACAGGCGGGCTCCATCCTGCGCCTGCTATCGTGATCCTGGTGAGAACTGCGGGCTGGTTATGGCGCTATCCTGGTGAGGATCAGCATGACCAGTCCGCCGATGATCAGCGGGGCATTTCGTATCGTAATGACCAGAGTTACGGCTTCAGTAAGTGCCCTTCGGCCCAGCGCCGGGTTGTCACCGATGTCTAAATTGACTGGATAAAAAGACCTGAGCCCTTTAGTTAGCTCTCATGTGGTGTGCCGTCGGTCCGATTTAGAATGATATTGAAGCTGGCATCAAACGCTGTGCCCGGATGAGGGCTTTTGTTGAAACTGGCCACCACTAGATGGCGGCGATCTGCCGGCACACGCTGAAACAGGAAATCATTCGCGTTGCGCGGCTCATCCTTGACGTATAGCTGCGTCACGAAGGGTGGTTCGCCTTTTGGGAACACGGCAATGTGTATATGCGGTGTTCTACCAGGATAGGTAACGGGTCGTATGGTGCGAAAGCGGTAGCGGCCATCCGCATCCGTGACCGTATGCCCGTGGCCCTGAAAATTTCCATCGATGGCTCTTGGGCCACGCTCATCAGGGTGCCGATAGCGGCCGTTTGCATCGCATTGCCAGATCTCGATTCTGAGGTCATCGAGAGGACGATTGTTGACATCGAGAATTTTACCGCCAAGATCGGTGATCAATCCTTCAGCTTTGACCTCGCTACCCTCGACACTGGTCAGGTCATTGTCATCATCGAGTGGCAGGGTGACGGGGTAAAAGGGTCCTGCGCTCTGGCGTGGCGTGGCAATCAGTTTTTCCGCGAGGGCGACAGGGTGGGTTACGACCAGTGCGGTCATACCGATGAGCAGTTTTCTTCGCGACAATTTATCACGCATGAGCTGATGTAAACAGAGTGAAAGCGAGATCTTGGATTATGGTAACAGGATCTAACTAGAAAATAAAAGGCTGACAACGGAAGAGTGGAGCTGTGCGTTGAACCGGGTGAAGATCGGCATCAGCACAATGGTCGTCGATGAGCAAAATAGTGCAGAGCAGGCGCCAATCGAGTCATTATTCAAGCACACAGATAAACGGATAAACGTTATAGTGTGCGTCATCTGTCGCGTGTTGCTGCGCTTTCCTGTTTGGACTGAAAGCACAGACTTTGCCTGTGGGAGCTTGTATGCTGAAGCTGGAAGGAGGATGTTATTGTAAAGCGGTCTCGTTCTCGGCGTTAACGCATACGCCGTACCCATACATGCGCTGCTACTGTTCGTTTTGCCGGAGAACATCGGGTAGCGGTGGGTATGGTATCAATATCATGGCGGAGAAAGAAACGCTCACTTTTACAGGCGATGAGGTCCTGGGCTCTCATCATGGCATGGTTCATGATCAAGATACTGATGTGCTTAGGCAGAGTCCGGGTCTACGCTATTTTTGCCGTGAATGCGGCAGTCCGCTGTGGGCGGCTGATCCTCGCTGGCCGCAATGGTTTTATCCTTTTGCTTCGGCCATTGATACCGTTTTACCCAAACCGCCGGAGACAGTGCATATCATGCTCGATTTTAAAGCGCCCTGGGTATACGTTCTGACAGGCGAAGGCCATCGTCACTTTGATCGTTTCCCGGATGAAAGCATTCTCGACTGGCACTATCGCCATGGCTTGTATATTGAATGATTGAGCAACGTCGAAGCCGCATAGTTGGTGTTATCGACGACCCGGTCTGATCACGGTTTTGAGCAGAATTCAAAGCAATTCGACTCGAGTTTGTGTGCTGTGGTTGCAGGTTATGACCGCTATGCACAGCTAGGAGTCTGCGCGCCTTTCTCACCAGATGTGCGCGCCCTCACTTGATCTGTGAACCTGGATTCCGACGTTGATCGCTTCTGCCGCCTCAGTCGGAAATACATGCTGTTATTACACTTCTTCGCAAAATCCTTTGTGATTACCGCAAGGCGCGACCCCGAAGGGGTGAAAAACAGGGATGCATGCGCTGTTGTTTGGCACGCAGCTTGCATTATATTTGGTGTAAGACACTAACGCCGTTTTTTTGACACCGGTAACGAGGCAAATATGAAGCAAGAAAGTATCGATTATCTCGAGAAAGTAGCCTGTATCGCGCATGCGAATGTCGCCTATCACCAGATGAAGCCTGCCGCCGAAAGAAATAACGATGAAGCAGGTGCGGCATTGCTAATGAGTGCTTATCTTGAAATGTATGAGCATTGGCAAAACGCTAAACCCGGTACGGAAGCACCGTCCAGACGGGTATCAACTGTAGCGGCAACCTGTGAGCAGATGCGCAGCCAGCTGCAGATACTGGATCGCGACCAGTGGCCGAATGAGACAGAAGGTCTGTTTCAGATGATGACAGCCTTCATGTTTCTGTTTAAACATATGTATGTGCCAGTTTACTAACCTGCGTTTTTCACCGGATGGATGAGCGCTCATTTGATCTGTGAACCTGGATTCCGCCGTTGATTGCTTGTGCCGACTCAGTCGGAAATACACACGGTTATTCCACGTCTTCGCAAAATCCTTTGCGACAGATCCGTCAGGAACGGATTGGAGCCGCAAGGCAACCCCGAAGGGGTGAAATACAGGGATGTATTTCATCAATCCAAATCTCTGCGTGATCATCTCGCTCCCTGGTGAGAAATCCGGGCTGTTGTTATGCTGTCGTCGACCAGTTCTGCTGCGGTATTGTTCAGTTGGTAACTAACACCAGGATGGCCGAGATTGATTTTGTAAAATGTTGCTGGGCCCCGCTGCTTCACCTTTCTGTATATTTCCGTCAGTTTGATTACCGGTATTATCTCGATTGTCCGTTAGCTGTGTGAAACGGTTCAATTTTGTCATCTGTGCATGGCGAAAAGAGGATGCAAGAGACTGGATGTTTAGTGACCGAATACACAGAAGCTGCAACACAGAAGGATTCATTTCGGTTGCAGTTTGGGGCGGTCGCCCGTCCGCTGAGGCACGCATGGTAGCGGTACAGGCCCGCAAGCATGTAAGATAGAAGCACATCAGTGCGCTTAAATCATGCCACGGGGTCTCTATTCTCTAATCAGCGGGGGGTACTGTATAACGCTCAATGGATAAAAAACCGATCAACGCGCCGGATCATACTCGGTCAACTCCCGAAATATCAGCCACGAAATATCTCGAGCTGGAGAGGCACTTGCAGATAGAACGCGTGCTTGTCCGTATCGCCTCGCGTCTGGCGCTCTGTAAGAACATCGGTAAAGGTGTCCATGCCTCACTCGGCGATATCGGAGATATGGTCGACGCAGACCGTGCCTATGTCTTTCATCTCAAGGACGATGGCGCCCAGATGGACAATACTCACGAATGGTGCGCCCCGGGTGTTTCGCATGAAATTGACAATCTGCAAGGATTGGCCACCGAAAGCATGCCCTGGTTTATGCGGCAACTCGGGAAGGGAAACGCCTTCCAGATCACCGATGTGGCTGCGTTACCACCAGAGGCAGCGACCGAGCGGTCGGTGCTTGAAGCCCAGCATATTCGTTCCTGTTTGATTATGCCAATGCATAAACAGCATGAGCTGATCGGGTTCGTAGGCTTTGACAATGTCCGTGATGTATTTGAATGGCGGGACGAGGATGTCGAGCTGTTGAAGGTTGCCGCACAACTGATCAGTGATTTTCTCGAACGGGAGCAGGCGCGACGCGCGCTGGATCTGAGTTTACAACGCCAGATGGCGATTCTTGAGAATATTCCTGACATTGCCTGGCTCAAGGACGAACAGAGTCGTTTCATCTTCGTTAACGAGCCGTTCGCGCGTTCTGCCGGCGTCAGTGCTGAAGAATTGGTCCAGAAGACGGATCTGGATATCTGGCCAGCTGCACTGGCGAAGCGTTATCGCCGGGACGATCAAGAAGTGGTGCGTACGCGCCATCGCAAGCGCGTCGAAGAACCGCTGGCCGTTAAGGATCATGGTGAGCGGACCATCGAAACCATCAAGACGCCGATTTTTGACGCCAGCGGTAAGGTAATTGGTACTACAGGGATTGCGCGTGACATCACGGAGCGCAAACAGGCGGAGTTGGCGTTAGCGGAGAGTGAGCGGCGTTACCGTTGCCTGGTCGAGGCGCTACCCGCCATCGTGTATCGGTTCTCGAGCAATACCGGAGCCGAATACTGGTCACCCCAGGTGCAGGCCATCCTCGGATATTCGGAACAGGACCTGAAAAACAATGCCTTTATCTGGCATGACTCCATTCATCCCGATGACGTGCCCATGGTGGATGAAGCCATTGCTGAATTTGAAGCGGGCGTCCCCATCAATCTGATCTATCGGATTCGTCACAAGAACGGCAACTGGTTGTGGCTTCACGATCGCTCCGTCGGACGACGCGAACTGCACGATGAAGTCATCATCGAGGGTGTTGCCACCGACATTACCGAGCTGAAAACCGCTGAACAGGCTCTGCTTGAAAGTGAACAGAAATATAGACTGTTGGTGGAACACCAGACCGACATGGTTGTGAAAGTCGATATCTACGGAAGGTTTCAGTTTGTCAGTCCCAGCTATTGCAAGGTGTTTGGCAAATCAGAGGATGAGCTTATCGGTAAAACATTCATGCCGCTGGTACACGAGGAGGACCAGCCGGGTACTGCACAAGCGATGCAAGCACTGCTTCGTCCTCCCTTCGAGTGCTACGTCGAGCAGCGAGCCAAAACAGCGGAAGGCTGGCACTGGCTCGCCTGGGCCGATAAGGCCGTGCTGGATGATGCCGGCAATCCGGTGAGTATCGTTGGGGTAGGGAGGAAGATAACGGCGCAGAAGGCGCTGGAGCAGGCGCTGCTGAAGGAGCGAGAGAAGGCATTGGTGACGCTACACTCCATTGGTGACGCGGTCATTACGACCAATGATAAGGGCGTTGTTGAAATCCTTAATCCGATAGCAGAAGCGTTAACAGGTTGGTCAGCAGATGAAGTAGTCGGACGACCTTTGAAGGAGTTCTTTCTGATTATCGACGAGGAAACCCGTCAACCGATACAGGATCCTGTCCTGCGTTGTCTGAATGAAGGCAACATCATCAGCCTGGCAGATCACACGATTTTAGTCAGCCGTTCATTCAATGAGTTCGCAATCGAGGTCTCGGCGGCCCCGATCATCATGAATAAGGGCGAGGTGATGGGCGTCGTGCTGGTGTTCAAGGACGTGTCGGAAGCGAGGAAATTGTCACAGCAGGTATCCTATGAGGCAACGCACGATCCCCTGACCGGTCTGGTCAACCGTACCGAGCTGGAACGCCGCTTGCAGCGCGTTCTCGAGACTGCTCTCACGCAATCGACAGAGAACGCATTCTGCTATCTGGACCTCGATCAGTTCAAGTTGGTCAACGATACCTGTGGTCACGTGGCGGGCGATGAGCTATTGCGCCAGCTTGGCCGATTGCTTGAGCAACACATCCGAAAACGGGACACTCTAGCCCGCCTCGGTGGAGATGAGTTTGGGCTCTTGATTGAACACTGTTCCATCACCGAAGCCCGGGGTATTGCGGAGAACCTGATCAATACGCTCGGCGACTTCAGTTTTCCCTGGGAAGATCATAGCTTCAATATCGGCGTGAGTATCGGCCTGGTTTCGGTCGATCAGCAGAGTAAAAGTATGGGGGAGATCCTGCGCGCCGCGGACAGTGCCTGCTATATCGCCAAAGAACAGGGCCGTAACCGCATCCATGTGCACCAGGATGATGATGAGGAACAGGCCAGACGCTATGGCGAGATGCAATGGGCCGTACGCATTCCTCGTGCCCTGGAAGATCAACGATTCCAGCTCTATTTTCAGGAAATTGTACCGATTCTGGGCGACGAGCCCGCGGCGGCGCATTACGAACTGCTGCTGCGCATGCAGGACGAAAAGGGCGAGTTGATCATGCCGGGCGCTTTTCTGCCAGCGGCCGAGCGCTACAATCTCTCCGACAAACTCGACCGGTGGGTCATCAGCCGAATTTTTCAGTGGTTTCAGCAGCACCCGGAACACCAGCAACAGCTCAATCTGTGTTCGATTAATCTCTCCGGGCTTTCACTGAACAACCAGGCTTTTCTATCATTTGTTATCAAGGAACTGGAGAGTTGCGGCATAGCGCCATGGAAGATCTGTTTTGAGATCACCGAGACTGTGGCTATCGCCAATCTCAGTAGCGCCATTCGATTCATCAGCAGCCTCAGGGAACTGGGTTGCCGTTTTGCCCTCGATGATTTCGGCAGTGGTCTGTCTTCTTTTGCCTATCTCAAGAATCTTCCGGTCGACTTTCTCAAGATCGATGGCTTGTTTGTCAAGGATATTCTGGATGATCCGATGGATCTTGCGATGGTGAAATCGATCAACGAAATCGGCCACGTGATGGGCAAAAAGACGATTGCCGAGTTTGTCGAGAACGCCGCCGTCCTGGAAAGGCTCAGAGAAATCGGCGTCGATTATGCGCAGGGATATGGCATCGGCCGGCCAAAACCCATCGACGAAGCGCTAATTAACTAATAAGGCAATAATTCACATTTTTCTCGCTAAATTATCATATTAGATAATATTTACTATTATCTTTTTTGTTAATTATTGCTATGCTTTGGCTATCAATTATATTGCGAGATAACTCATAATGAATATCGATCTGGTCATGTTGGTTACGGAAGCGTTGGATCAGGCGAAAAAGCAGGGTCTGCGGCAGAAGGATGTTGCTGAACTGTCCCAGATTGGTGAAGTTGGTCTGTCGCGTTTGAAAAAAGCCGATGATGCCCGGTTTTCAACCTTGCAGGCGCTCGGCGAAAGTGTCGGACTCAAGCTGATTTGGGTACCCGATTCCAGTCTTGCTGAGCTTGTCGCCAAGGGTGATTTGTTTGACTGATTGGAAATCTCACCCGGTCATTTCCTGAAACGGCCGGTGCCAGATGCATAGGCTATATTGAAACAGGAGGCTGTATTAAAGATCGAAGCGCAGTGATCTGGACCCGGCTGGGTGCCCAGCCTGTCAAAATGGGCATCCTGACCGTGACCGACCAGCAGGCACGTTTTACCTATGAGGCTGATTATGCCAGTACCGGCTTACGCGGCCTCGGCCTAATCTACCCGCCCGATGAGTTCACCAGCACGATCGTGCGTGAGCGCAGCGAATACTTCGACTTTCACCCGCCGATTCAAAATCTGGTGCCACCGCATTCGGAACGCAACTTCCAGCGCGCGTTGTTATTGAGGTACCTGGATACCATTCATGTTCAAGTCAAATCCGGGTTTGAAACCGACTGGGAAATTCTGATTCGTGCCGGCCATGGCGGCATAGGGCATCTGGATGTGTTCGAGAGCGACGAGGACGCGCGTCAATGGTACAGCACGCCCTCGAGACGTGATCTGGTCGAAGCGGACGATCGTTTTGGTTTCAGCCTGCGCGAGTTCATGACCTGGTTCGATGATAAGGCGGGCACCCTGATCGACCTGTTAGGACCAACCCCGACGGTTGGTGGCGCCATTCCGAAGCTGCCGTTGTCGATTCCACGAACCGGCTGGGACGGACGTATTGGTCTACCGACTCGTTACGGTGATAGCGATCGGAGTGACATTATCCTTAAACTCGAAAACACCGCGACCTATCCAGGTATAACCGAACTCGAAAAACTGGGTCTGGATATGCACCGTATGGCTGGATTCGATGTCCCGCGTTACTGGCCGGTCAGAATCGGTGGACTGCGTGGCCTCGCAGTGGAGCGTTTTGATCGCACGCCCGACGGTATACCGGTATTTTTCGAATCCTTGTATTCGATTCTGGCTTCGGGGAGTCGAACCGTAAGCTCACACTATAGCGCATCCTATGATCGTATTGCGCAGGCCATCGATAACCCACGCGTTCAACTCGTGGATGATCGCAGGCAGGCCAAGAAACACTTGTTCGAGCGACTGATCATGGCCTTGCTCACCGGCAACGGAGATCTGCATCTGCAAAACCTCGGTATTATCGAACGAGACGGTAAGCTTGCGTTTTCACCGGTTTACGATCCCGCGCCAATGCGGGCCTATCAGATCCACGACATGCTCACGCCACCGGGTATGACGTTTGGTGACTATGGTGATTTTCCTGCCGATCTGACATCGGAGACGCCGGTCAGCTTGGAACTGGCCATCGCGCGTTTTGCCCATCTGCTCGGCATTCGCAAAGCAGACTCCGTTGCTACAATCGATCGGCTGGTTACCCTGAGTGCTGATTACCCTGACCGGATCGAGGCTTTGACGACCCTGCCGACAGAAAATAAGCAACAACTCACTAAAGTACATAGGCAAATACGATCACGCCTGGAAAAGCTGATTTCGGTAAGTTGAACCCTTTGGCCATTTCAACTGCCACACCGTGCATTCCTTGCTATGTGTTTGAAACACGTCTAAATATTAAACGAAAACTACTGCAATGAGGCTATCATGCGTTTTCTTGGACTGATCATCACACTGGCTATTATCGGCTATTCTATTCACATCTATCTTGGTTCCTCGCCGAATACGAATGACGAAATGAAACCGGAACAACAGATCGACCAGGCCACGCAGGCGGCCGATCTCATGAATGAGGCACTGCAGCGACAGCAGGATAAACTTGACGGTGCAAATTGAAGATTAGCCGTTGGAATCATTTTGGGATATCGAAAAATTAAAAATACTATCACCGCAGAGGCGCTGAGAATTTTGTTTACGTGAGCGACTTTAGTCGCGAACCGCCGAAGGTTCGCGACTAAAGTCGCTCCTGCGAAAACATGAAGTGTTCTCTGCGTCTCTGCGGTCAATGTATTCGTTGAGACATGTGTGACTTCTAACATGACGCGGGCTATTTCTTTTATACGCCAAGCAGATGCCAGTGATTGATGCTGCTGTTTGGTGAGTTACAAGCATGCTGCGGTCTTCTCTATCAAAAAATCGACGACGCTGTGCAAGGCCTGTTCGTGACTGCTCCCCGATGCAAGCGCCTGATGATAGATAGCGAGTTGTTGGTGGGCGCTGGTACCCCGTTCAGGAATTTCCAGCACGCGCTCTAACTCGGCCTGGCAATCGAGTTCGCGCGCATCCTCGGTTACCATGGCAACCACCTCGTGCAGTATATCGCTTACCGGGACGATTTTTGCGTGAGTAAAATCTATCATACCTTCGTCGTAACCATAACGAATGGCGCGCCAGCGGTTCTGATCAACCAGGAAACGGTGATAGTCGTGCCGGCGCATGTGCCTGTTGTGCAGACGATATAGATAATGCAGCAGGCACTGGGTCAGGGCTGCCAGCGCGATAGCATCATTGATGTCGGTACACATGTCGGTAATGCGCATTTCCAGCGTCGGATACCGGTCGCTGATGCGCAAGTCCCACCAGATCACCGTGGCGTCTTTGATAATACCGGCTCGCTGCAGCGTCTCGACATGATGGCGGTATTGGGCATAATTGTCATAACGTTCGGGCAGGCCGGTGCGTGGAAAACCGTCGAATACCGGCAGGCGATAGGATTTTAGACCGCTATCCTGTCCCTCCCAGAAGGGTGATGAGGTGCTCAAGGCTAGCAGTAATGGCAGAAAGTGGCTTAACTGGTTCATCAGTTTGATTCGAAGCTCATCGTCCTCGACGCCGACATGAACGTGCATGCCGCACACCAGCACGCGTCTGGCAAGCGAACGCATATCCCTGGTCAGCATGTCATAACGCTGCTTAGGGGTGTGGTGCTGAAGCTGCCAGCGGGCAAATGGATGAGTCGAGGCGGCTAACGGTGCCATACCGAATTGCTCGCTGGTCTGTACGACGATACGGCGTAGATGTGCCAGGTTTTCGCGAATTTCAGCAACGTTATTACAAACCCGTGTATTGACCTCGATTTGTGAACGCAGCAATTCGGGTTCAATAAAACGATCGCCTTCGTATGCCCGGCACTGTTGCAGGATGTCTTTTGGAGGCTCACTCACCACATCACGCGAGTCACGATCGACCAGCAGGTATTCTTCCTCCACGCCGAGGCTGAAACTGGGTCGGGTGGATTTCATAGCGACTGCCAGATACGATACAGAGCCGGGTCAGCTAGAATATCATGCAGCGCTTCGTCCAAAATCGTGGCCCAGCGTTCAGCGCCGGCTTCGGTGTTGACCAGATCCTGGCGGATCTCGATGGAAACGTGGGGTAGGCCGGCGGCTTCGGCATGATGGTCGATGGTATAGTCGGCTGGATGCTTGCCCGAGTAGGGTTCGTTGTCGCCGATGTTGAAACCGTCAGGATGGGCGCGCAGGTTTTTCATCAATGGCACGGGAATGCGCGGGTCCTTGTCCCACAACAAGCCTACGTGCCATGGTCGGGAAAATCCAGCCATTTCTGGCGTAAAACTGTGGATTGAAATAAGAGCGGGTACCACTTCCTGTTGCCTGAATCGGTGAAGGCTCATGTCAATTGCGCTGCGATAAGGCGTATAGAAGCAGTGTATACGTTGGTTGCGATGCTCCTGCGACATATTGAGATTTCCCTCGATTACCACGTTGTCACTGACTTCCGGCATGACACTGTCGTCCTCAAGGCTTCGATTGAGATCAACCACCAGACGCGAATAACCTGCCAGTACGGCAGGCGCATCCAGATGCTGAGAAAGATGGTGGATGAGTTTCCTGGTGCCGATGTCATAAGCGATGTGCCGACCGAGAAGCGCATTGTCCAGACCGAGGTTGCCAAGCACTTTTGGTATCGTATTGCTGACATGGTCGCCGACCAGTAATACTCTGGCCGTGCCATGTTCGTTGATAACCGTAAACGGTGCTGGGTCTTCTGGACCGATTAATGGATAATTCTCTTGTTGCATTGGCGTATTTGAACTCATTTCTTGTGCACGGTCAGTCAGCCAGGATCATAGATAATGTCGGGGCAGATCACAATTGTATCGTATCTTTGAGATGCCTGATTGGTTCCGTTAAAAAGTCAACGTCATACGATGCTGCAGTGCTTGGCCCGCATTTCTCACCAGGATCACGGGAGCAGGCGCAGGATTCGTGCTCGTAAGCGCCGCTCTGGAAAAGCGTAGCAATAGCTTGGGCGAAGCGACCGTAGGGTGCGCCGTGCGCACCGTGAATCTTCAGTTTGCTGGGCTGTTTCGGTGCGCACGGCGCACCCTGCGATCTCATACAAACGAAGACCAGCCTGAACCGTGATAGGCATATACGTATAACACACGGTATTTTTGATCATCCGAGCTTTATCAAAAGGGCCAATGTCTTATCAGCATACTACGCCGCCTGGTGAGAAATGCGGGTTCGCAGTCGGTCGGACTGTTAGCCTGTGTTTTTCGCGCGACGGGTGAGTAATACGGTTCGGCAGGTGAGCTACTTGTGATTTCACGCGTGTTCGACAGTCTGCGCCTGGACGGCAGTGATCGCAACGGTGTTGACGATATCGGTAACGGTACAGCCGCGGCTGAGATCGTTCACCGGTTTGTTCAGACCCTGTAGAACCGGGCCGATGGCCACGGCGCCCGATGAGCGTTGTACGGCCTTGTAGGTGTTGTTGCCGGTGTTGAGATCGGGAAAGATAAATACCGTGGCACTGCCTGCTACCTGACTGTTGGGCAGTTTGGTTCTGGCGACACCCATATCGACTGCCGCATCATATTGCATCGGACCCTCGATTTTGAGGTCCGGACGCAGTGATCTGGCGAGCCGGGTTGCTTCGCGCACTTCGTCAACGGCTTCGCCTTTGCCTGATTCACCCGTGGAATAGGATAGCATGGCAACGCGTGGTTCAATGCCAAACATCTTGGCGGTATCGGCCGAGCTAATGGCGATATTGGCCAGTTGCTCGGCATTCGGGTCCGGATTCACAGCGCAGTCACCGTACACCAGTACACGGTCTTCCAGGCACATCAAAAACACACTGGAGACGATTGCAATACCGGGCCGTGTTTTTATGATCTCGAAGGCAGGCCGGATGGTATGTTGTGTAGTATGTACAGCACCAGAGACCATACCATCAGCCTGGCCGTGGTGAACCATCATAGTGCCAAAATAACTCACGTCGGCCATGGTATCGAAAGCCATTTCTCTTGAGATACCTTTGTGCTGGCGAACACGATAGTATGTGTCTGCATAGTCGTCGCGAAGCTCCGAGTGCAGTGGATCGACGATATTGACACCGTCCAGTTGCAGACTCAACGCCTGAATCTTTTGCTGGATCTTGTCCGCATCACCCAGCAGGGTCAGTCGCGCCACGCCACGCAGCGTCAGTATTTCCGCGGCGCGCAGAATACGTTCCTCACTACCTTCGGGTAATACGATGTGTTGTGGGTTGGTTCGGGCGCGCTGTACTAGCTCGTACTCAAACATCAGTGGTGTGACGCGGGTGGTCCGTCGACCCATCAGTAACTGCTCGATTTGTTGCAAATCAATATTAGCCTCGACGACACCCAAAGCCGACGCGATTTTGTGTTCGTTATCTGCCACCAGCGTCGCCGGTATCCGGTTCACGTGCAGCGCTGTGGTAAAGGTGTCGCTGTCCACGCTGAGGATTGCAAAGGGCGGTTTGCCCAGTCCGGCCAGTAGCTCGAGCAGTTGGGGTGCTGGCTGACGTCTGCCGGTCAGTAGCATACCGGCAATCTGAGGATAGGCCATTGAGGGGTACGAGCTTAAACAGGCCAGGATGATATCCGCCCGATCAGTCGGTGTTATGATCAGGCTGCCTTCCTCAACATAGTCGAGAAAATTCGGTACTTGCATGGCAGCCACTTTGTAGTTCTTGACGACACGATTCAGGACAGTCGTTTCACCGTAGATGACCCGGCTGTCGAGACCCCGCGTGATGTCGCCAATGGTCGGCTTTGAAAGCAAAGGTTCTTCCGGTACAACATACACCGGGGACTCATGCAACGGTGTCTTCTCCAGTTCGGCCTTTAACGTATCGACCTGGTAACGCGGTATACTATTTATCACAGTTGCCACGATATCGCAGTTACGTTCTTCCAGGGATTTCAGAAATCCGCTGGTGGCGTCTCTGATCTCCAGCAAGTTGCGATCGTTTCCGCGCACTACGGGTAGGATGAGACAACCCAGATTATTGGCAACATCGCAGTTGAAATCAAACTCCAACGCAGAGTGCCCCCCCCGATAATCGGTACCGGTGCACAATACCCGGTCGCAAGTCGCCTGCAAATGCCGGTATTTTCCCAGGATAATCTTCAGCAGCTCATCATAGCGATCCGCGCCTATGAGCTCACGAGCGACATCGCTGTCGCAACCGTACATGTCCTCATAGGGCCATTCAAGCTGATAACGTGCCGCGATCAGGTCGATGAGTTCATCCTGCGGCTCGCCGGCACGGATGACGGGCCTGAAAAAACCGATCTTGCCCCCATGGCCAGAGAGCATCTCCATGATCGTGAGCACGATCACGGATTTACCGCTGCCTCGTTCTGCACCTGTGATATAAAGATCTTGGGTCATACAACTCTACTTCTAAAAATTCGCTGATATTGCTTTGTCTGAGATCAGAACATGCGCGGCTTGATCACGACGATGACGGATAATCGAGAATGGTGATCGCCTCCCATTGAATGATAGGCCTATTTCACTCAAATAGAGAATTGTAGGTAATTTACTACAAAAATTAACTGATCATTTTGTGAATGATTTTGATCAGCGTTGCCCGCGAGAAATTGAATCAGGACAATTTTTTTCGGGGTTGCTCTGACATGGTTGTTTGAAGGATCAACCACTATCCTTCGTTTGGCACACGCCATTGCGCAATGTTCGGGCCAGCTAAAATTTATCGCATGCTCAAGGTTTGTCAGAATCCGTCGAGGTTATGTGGTCAGGCTCATATTCAATGGTCTCGTCCTGGGTATTCATGGCGTCTTGTGAATGTCGACCTTTCCCTTGTCGATTGCGCCAGTAACCGGCGAGGACAAAAAAGATGATCAGGCCGATGATGAGAGACGGTGCCCAGGGGGCGAGGATTGCAGCTCGGCTATGCAAACCGAACATCAGATAGGCCCAGCCAGCCATGGCGACGTAAGTACCGCCGAGTACGACCGACACCGTTAACCAGGCAGGAAAGCCGAGCAGGAAACCGATAGCACTGCCGACCACCGGTCCCGTCATCCAGAACGGAAACCAGACAAAAATAAACAGTCCGACGATACCGTAGCGGCGCACTTTATCATGGTGATGCTCGGCGGTGGCGCGTGTGCGTTCGAGAAAGCGCTTAAGACTGGGAAACACGACCAGCCTGCGCATGCTGAAAACGAATAGCGGATAAAACAGCAACACCAGCACTGTTTCCACCCAAATATTCACCGGCACCACCAGAGCATGGCCGTAGCCACCGGCATAACCGATCGACATGGATACAGCGCGGCCGAAGACAACATTGAAAAAAGACATCGCTCCAATCATGCGTGCGGCTTGTGGTGACCATATAGCGACCACGCCCATTGTGATCAGACCGAGCAAGGCAACAATGATGCCAAGCAATAAGATGCGGCCTTCGGTGGTCTTGAGCAGCTGGCGCCAGGCCGGCCGGGACGTATTTTCAGGAGCGTACGCAGTTCGTCTATGTTCTTTATTCACAATGGGAGTATAAAGAAGCAGCTCTGGTAAGAACAGGAATAGCCCCCAATGTAAACTAAAAGTCGTCCTTGTGTCTCTGGATGTGATCGATAAAGTAACGGTTCTTTATTTTGCGACCACACTGGTTGCAGTAGTGTGCATCGAGTGCGTGATGGTCTTGCCCACAGTTCGGGCAGATGGAATAGAGCTGGTGAGGAACGAAGATACTCTTGACCAAACGAAAAAACAGTGTGACACCAAGGATCATGATAATGATTGACAACAGTTTGCCGGTGGTGCCGACGACGGTAATATCGCCGAAACCGGTCGTAGTGACAGTCGCGATCGTAAAGTACAGGGCGTCAAGGTAAGTAATGATATTCTCGTTGATCGGCGCCTGCTGGAGATAGACGAGCGTTGACATGACGAACAGGAAAACAACGATATTGACCGTAGCAGACACGATCTCAAAGTTACGATAGATGAACTGATTATGATAATCGAAGCGCTTGCCGTAGAACTTGTATGCCCGCAGGATCTGCAGCGTTCGGAGTATGCGTAAAAACGCAAGATTTGGCACGAATACGGTGGTGAGCAGTGAACCTATCAACAAGATGTCCAACACGTTTACCATCCTCAGGACGTATCCAAGCTTTTGGCGAGACACCCAGAATCGCAAGATATATTCAATCGCAAAAAAAATGCCGAATCCGAACTCCACATACTGGAAAACGCGGCCGGTTGACAGGAAAAATGATACGATCGACATGAAAATAACGACAAGGTTTGCGAGCAACAGGAAATCATTGGCGTACGTCGTGCCCACAGAGCGACCGTAAAATATACTTCGCAAGGTCTTTTTTAACGCCAGCGTATTCATGGATGCCATGTCATGGACCCTAGGATTTATGTATCTGTGTTTCAGTGTATACGTCTGCAGACATGACAGAATACTCACTCATAATGAATTGGTAACTTCGTTTTGCTGCAAACGACGCCAGATATGTATTAGCTGCCCGGAGAAATACAGGCCTGTTCATTGAGAGCGTCTGGAGACAAGCCGACAGCCGGTTCATATCGATTCAAAATACACCATTTCAAGCGACTTAGCCCAGATGTTGCACGAAGGCGGGCGTGCAATGTTAAGGATTAGTCTATATTTCAATCAGCTACGCTCGATTTTACGGGTAAATTGGGAATAAATCTTCTTAAAAGATTTATCGCGCTCATGGATATCTTGACTGGCAGTGGCTTGTCCAGAGTCACCGCCCAGAGGTATTGTCGTCTGCTTCGCTATCGAGTGACGGATCAGCGATCTCGTCTTCTTCCCAGTCGTAGTGTTTCTGCGGTACGCGGGGATCATGATTCCTGAGCAGTATCGCCAGGACCAGGCCGATCATGGCACCAAAAAGGTGGCTCTCGAACGAGATATCGGGTTGATTCGGCAAGATCCCCCAGATCATGCCGCCGTACAGAAAGAACACGACCATGGCAAGCGCTATCGCACGCCTGTCCCAGCGAAGCGCTCCTACGGTAAATACAAAAAACATGAAGCCAAAAGTCAAGCCGCTGGCTCCGACGTGAAAAGCCGCGCGTGCAAACAGCCACACACCCAGTCCGGTACCGACATAGACCGACGGTATCACAATCCTTGCCGACTTCGGATAGCCATAGAGCAGCGCTGTGCCGAGTATGATCAGGGGCAGGGTGTTGGCCAGCAGATGTGTGAACGAACCATGAATCAGGGGTGCCCAGAGTATGCCGGTCAGTCCGCTGAGCTGCCCCGGGTAGACGCCATATTGGGCAAAGCTGGTGCCTGTCACGCTCTCGATGATTTTGATCAGCCACAGAAATGCGGTGAAGGACGCCACAATCATGAAAGATCGCTTCAAATGAGAGGTGTCTTGAACGGGATTCTGCCGAGAAGATGACAGGGGGTGTTTCATTGCGGCTCGGATTGATCGGGCATTGCCGGTATTATCGGGCTATGCGTGGTAGGGTTAGCTGCCAGCTCGCATAATCGATCAGGTAGTGCTGCAGAACGTCGCCATCGACGTCGTATAGCGTCAGTTCGACGGCAGGTGATGCATCCGTGATATAGCGGACAACACCAAAGTGATCGTCGCGCACATTATCATCACTGACACGGTATGGATTGTGTTCGCCTTCTCCGGCGCCGGCCGAGTTCAGGCCGCTGGCTGTAATTTCATAGAGTGGAAACGTGTTCTCCGTCGCCGGCAGCGCGGAGATTTCACCCAGGTGGCGGTCACCGCTCAGGAAAATGGTGTGTTGTGCCCCGGCATCCTGGATCAGCTGGATCAGTCGCTGGCGTTCGTGGGGAAAGTTACCCCATTTTTCATAACAGTGCCCGTCCGGAATGACCTGGATGCTGGAAACAATCAGCCTCAGCGCAGCCGGTTGCGCGAGCTGATCCGACAACCAGGCCCACTGCGCATCACCCAGTAGCGTAGCCGTGCGGTCTGTCGTGGCCACCAGGCGGCTGCGCGGACACTGCTGGTTAGTTTCGCCTTGCTGCAACGGATCACGAAAAGACCGTGTGTCCAGTAACAGTATCTGAATACGATGCTCGGCTTCACCAAGGTAGTGCACCGCGTATATCCCGGGACGCGCTCGCTGCGGTGCATTAGCTGGTATGTCAAAAAAGTTCATGAACGCTTGCTTGGCTTCGTCCTTGTAGCGGTACTCTGCACCGGCATTATTACGACCATAATCATGGTCGTCCCAGGTGGCGAACAGCTGTGTCGAGTCTTTGAGTGCCTGATACTCCGCTGTCTCCGCCAGTTGCTTGTAGGCTTTTGCAATACGGTCGGGTTCGCGTTTGAAGCGATAGAGGCCTGTGTCCGTGTAGACATTGTCACCTGCGAAGATGAAGGCATCGGGTTTCATCGAACGCACCGTCTGCAGTATCGGAACCGGCTTCCACTGGCGCAGGCAGCTACCGAAGGCGATGGTCGTGGTATCGGCGGCCGCAGGCTGGCCGACGAGGAGTGCAATGGTGAATAACGCTTGAGTGGCGCGCATGCCGCTAAAAGTATCAGACTACTGTGGCGTTGTATATGAGGATTTCGAATATGCTCAGGATGTTTCCGCCAAGTTACACAGGCAGCCTGATCAACACGTGCGTGCCCTCGCCAACAGCGCTTTCTATCTCAAGCTGGCCACCGTGCGCTTCGGCGATCATTCTGCAGAGGTAGAGCCCGAGGCCGTAGCCACCGGTATCGCGTTGGCGCGATGGATCGACGCGATAGAAGGGCTCGGTTAAATGTGGCAGGTGTTGTGCTTCGATACCTGAACCGTGATAGGCATGCTTGAATAACACACTGTATTTTTGATCATCCGAGTTTCACTCCACAAAACCAATGCCTTACCAGTATTCCACGCCGCCTGGTGAGAAATGCGGGCTAGCTCTCGTTCCGTACCAGGATACCCCGGTCTCGACTGACGCAGTGCTGGCGATTCAGCAGGGCTTCAATCAACCTGGCAGTGAACAACGCCTGAGCGTATCTTACTCGAGAGAATGACCGGTTTAGCAGCGGATAAGGGCGGTCCCGGGTTTGATGACTTTGCGTTATAAGCAGCAGAACCACCCGTTGCATCTGCTCTCATAATGTCTGCAGGTACTCACTTAATGAAAGCTTGTTATTGTCGTCGAGTTCGGTGCCGTATTGTTCACGCTCATGGCTATGATTGCCATTCCCGCGTATGGTAAACATCAAAATGAGTTTGCTGCCAGCGCTGTCCCACATAACAGTCACAACACTGAATGTCGCTTATTTAAGGAAGCTCCGAATAATTCATCCGTGAATTATCAGAGCAAGGGAAACATAAAATGCGATTTTCTATTTCCCTTCATTTTCAATCGCTTAACGCGATTGAAAATGGCGGCGCATCCGTGCGCCGCGGAAACTCTGAATTAATCAGAGTTTCCTTAAGCATAAAATGATTGGAGTAGCGTCATTGCGAGGAGCGACAGCGACGTGGCAATCTCACTGTAACGCGCGTTTCAGAAGATTACAAATTACGTCCGTGTGTTGCTCCTTTGGGGCCGCACTTTGTGCGTTATATTCTCCAGGAATGTCATGCTGCGTACCTCGCAATGACGAATTTACTGTAAAACAGTGCATTTTCAGCTTAAGTAAGTACCATTAGTCACAACAATAAAACAAACAGTATTTGTGGTAAAGAAGGTTTTACTTCCTATACTTTGGGTATACATCATGTGTATACGCCATGTGGAATAAAAAAACGATAACAAAACTCCAGCAGGCGCCTCATGCTGAATTGCTAAGATCACTGGTCCCATTTCGCAACTGCGATGACGGTGCCCTCGATGTGTTAGCACGGCAGTCAGAGTTGGTGCAGGTACCCGGTGATTACGTTCTGTTCGAACGCGCGTCCGATGCAGTCAAGGTTTGCTTCGTCGTCGACGGAGATATCAAACTCGTCGATGCTTCAGGTGGAAGCCGAATTGTCAGTGGTGGTTCCGTCCTATCCCACATCCCGTTGAATCCTGAAATCCGGTGCGCAGAGGACGCAATCGTGCTCGACACGGCGACCGTGATGCGTCTCGACCGGGGTGAAATCGAACGCGTGATCGGGCGTGCACTCATGCTTGCGGTCAACGAACAATCAATAACAGAAGACAGCCACCTGGACGAGGAAATCTATCTGCATGTCTATCAGGCACTGCGCTCTGGCACACTTGAGCTGCCGAGCATGCCGAGTACTGGCGTTCATATTGCCAAACATCTGGAAGATCCTGCTGCTGATAGTGACAGCATAGCGCGTATCATCCAAATGGATCCGGCCTTGACCGCACGCTTGATCCAGGTGGCCAACAGCCCTGCTTTCAAGGGTCGGGTGCAGATCGAATCCTGCAGGGATGCGGTCACGCGGCTGGGACAATCGACGACACGGGATCTGGTGATCAGTTTCGTTCTCAGGGGCCTGTTCCGTAGCCGTAACCCACATATCAGGGAACGCATGGAACAGGTGTGGCTGCACAGTACTCAGGTGGCAGCGATCAGTTATGCACTCGCTAGAAAGATTCCTGGTCTGGATGCTGGTCAGGCAATGCTGGCGGGGCTCATGCACGATATCGGCGTTATACCGATTTTAACCAGCGCATCACGGTATCCGCGTCTGGCCGACGACGCCGATTTACTGGACAAGGTGGTAAGCAGGCTACGTGGGGACAGTGGTGCGATGGTGCTTAAACAGTGGGGGTTCGCTCCAGAATTCATCGATGTCGCCTTGCATGCCGAAGATTGGCAACGTCAAGGTGAGGATCAGGCTGACTACACTGATCTTGTGATTATTGCACAGATGCACAGCCACATTGGCACCTCGAAGATGGCCGAAATTCCGCGTATCGACAGGGTACCCGCATTTCAAAAGCTGGCTGTGGGAGGCTTGGGTCCCGGTATGTCCCTGCGTGTTATGGATGAAGCGGAAGAAGAGATTAGTGCAATGCGACAGGCGCTGCAGTGATATATGGATTTTAAGGAGCAATGGCTTCAGATTGACGCGGCACCAAATCAGCTCACGTCTGTCTGGTTAGATGATGATAAATATTCACCGTACAGCGATACGAATGGGCTCAACATTGGAGGAGTACTGCTTTTGATTCCAGCTCAATGACATTGTCGAAATGCTGGAACAGTGTAAAGGAATGTTTACACAATTGAGGAATAGCGTTGTATCAACAGTTACACAAGGTGTTGATATCTAATAGAGATGTGAAAATGGCATGAACTTCGCATCGTTTATTTGAAAGCATAATGAACAGTATTTACTGATTTGATGGATGTCAGTGTTATCAAGGGATATACAGTTTAAAAAAAGAGGGGTGAGATATGATGCCCTGTCAAAATCCAGGATGCATCAGACAAATCGACTTCGACCATATTGCATACTATGCTCGAAAGCGGTATGTAGAAGGTATCAGTACGATCGTGCTGCTCGGTGCTGCGAAAACCGATACTGAAAAAGCATGGATTGTGCTGGCCTCGCTACTCGATCTCGATGACGATAATATTCGTGAGTTGAGACCGTACTGCAACCATCAGTGCCAGCAGCAGATGTTCGATATGCGAGACCGCCTGAAGTTGATGATTGAACAGGAATCTGGCTGATGCTTTTTTGATCGTCGTTGCGACACCATTCGACAGCGACGGCCTGATCTCACAGGCTTGAATCCGGTCTGCGTCCGATACCACGGATATTTCCCCGCCCAGTAGGGTGCGCCGTGCGCACCATGTTGTTGGAGATAACCGATTTGATATGTTTGGTGCGCACGGCGCACCCTACAAGCGGTTAAATACAGTAGTAAAATCCAGCTAGCGGCTCGCGCCAAGCCGCAAAGTTGCAATAAAATCCTGTTTTTTTTTGACACAGTTTCAGGTGCAATACCGCACGGCACTCATTCTAAAATCACACCGCGACTTTGCGCGTCTGTGACCTGTGTTGCATCGAATCTGTTATGCTAATTTCCACCCAGTTCTGGCTGCACAAGCCCTCGCTGGGCTCGCCAGGACGCATGAACCTCAACTCTGCAACGATGTCACACTAGCATGCACTTAAATAGACGTATCCTCTTCGGGCTGGTTTTGTCCGTCTGGCTGTGGTCTGCACACGCAGGGCTGCACCATGACCTGGAAGTGACCCTTGACCTCGACAACGCCAGCATCGAGGTGCGCGATACTCTGAAACTGCCACCGGATCACCCCTCATCGCTGACCTTCAGTCTGCACCCCGGGCTGCAGGTCCAACTGCTGAACGACAATGCGAAGCTGACTGAATTAACATCAAAAGCAGGCCGTTTGCTCGTGCAGTCGGAGCCATCGCTTGGTATTTACCCCCGTCGTTACCGCGTGGATCTTGCCAATGGGGATACCGGCTTTACCTTGCACTACAAGGGCAGCATTGCACACGCTTTGCAAAATCAGGGTGAAGAGTATGCCCGCAGTTTTCAGCAAACACAGGGCATCATTTCACCGCAGGGTGTATTTCTGTCAGGATCGAGTGTGTGGTACCCGCAGGTCGATGACGGCCTTATCAGCTTTGATCTGAAAGTGAACCTGCCGCAGGACTGGAAGAGCATGAGCCAGGGCGAGTCGATCGACACGCACAGCGCTGCAGCCGAACACTGGCGTGCAATGACACCTCAGGAAGAAATCTATCTGATAGCCGGACCGTTCGTTGCGTATTCGAGTATCGAAAACGCTGTGACCGCGATGGTGCTGCTGCGTGAATCCGATCCTGCGCTTGCTGCCAAATATCTCGACCACACGCATCAGTATATCGAGCTCTACAGTCGGTTGATCGGCCCCTACCCGTTCAAAAAGTTCGCCATGGTCGAAAATTTCTGGGAGACCGGCTACGGTATGCCTTCCTTCACCTTGCTCGGCTCACGCGTAATCCGCCTGCCCTTTATATTGTATTCGTCTTACCCGCACGAGATTCTGCACAACTGGTGGGGTAACAGCGTGTACATCGACTTCAGCCAAGGTAACTGGGCGGAGGGGCTGACCAGCTACCTGGCTGATCATCTGATCAAGGAACAACGCGGCAACGCCAGCGAGTACCGGCGAGACACGCTACAGAAGTATGCTGATTATGTCAGCAAGGCGGAAGATTTCCCGCTGAGCCATTTCCGTGGCCGACACAGTGCGCGGACCGAAGCGGTCGGCTATGGCAAGACGCTGATGCTGTTTCACATGTTGCGTCTCCAGCTGGGCGATGAGGCATTCAAACGTGGCCTGCAAGCTTTTTACCAGCAACAGCGTTTCAAGGTCGCCGCTTATAAAGATGTAAAGGAGAGCTTTGCAAGCGTTGCAGGTGAACCGCTGGACGCGTTTTTTCAACAGTGGGTGCAGCGCAGCGGAGCGCCGCAATTGAAGGTGAGCGAGGCACGCGCCGAGCCCGATGGCCAGGATTATCAGCTCACGGCAGTGATCGAACAATCGCAGGCCGGCCCGGCCTATCGTCTAAAAGTACCTCTGGCTGTGCAAATGAATGCTATTAATCAGGCCTACCAGACCACAGTGGATCTGTCAGAAAAGAAGCAGACCATTACCCTCAAAACGCCGGCGCAGCCGCTGCGACTTGATGTGGACCCCGAGTTCGATGTGTTTCGCCGACTGCACCGCAATGAAATTCCGCCAGCCGTCAGTCAGGCAATGGGTGCCGAGCAGGTCTTGCTGGTAGTGCCGAGTGAGGCGCCAGCCGATTTGCTCGAGGCTTACCGTCTCCTCGCCCAGCGCTGGCAACAAACCCGGCCAGGCCAGCTGCAGGTCATCGCCGATAATAAGCTAAAGAAACTGCCCGCTGATAAAGCCGTGTGGTTGTTTGGTTGGCGCAATCGCTTCCGTCCACAAATCAATAGCGCGCTCGAAGCCTACGACTTTGAGCAGCGTGGGGAAAATGTGCGAATTGCGGGCGCCGAATTGACAGCGCAGACGCATTCACTGGCAGTGCTGGGCAGACAGCCGGATGCGCCCGATCAAGCGCTCGGCTGGCTGGCAGCCGATTCCGCTGCCGCGGTGAGTGGTCTGGGCCGCAAGCTGCCGCACTATGGACGTTACAGTTATCTTGGCTTCACCGGTACAGAGCCGGAGAATATTCTTAAAGGGCAGTGGCCAGTCGTGGAGTCGCCGATGTCGGTGCCAGTCAGGCAGCTGGATGGTGCAACAGTGAGCACGAGCCAGGCATCCCTGGCTGAACGACCGGCGCTGATAGTACCTGCCGAATCGTTTTCCATTAAACGCATGCGCGACGATATCGAGTTCCTCGCCGATATGAAGTTAGCCGGGCGTGGCCTGGGTACGGCGCAGCTGGATCGGGCGGCCGACCATATCGCCAGACAATTCGAGGCCGCGGGTTTGCAGCCGGGTGGTGAGAACGGCAGCTATTTTCAGGCCTGGCAGCAACAGGTCGATGAACTCGATGCCCGCGTGACCATGAAAAATGTGATCGCCATTTTGCCCGGTAAGGACCCCCGCTATGCGGGACAAAGCCTGGTTGTCGGTGCGCACTACGATCACCTCGGGCGGGGTAAACACAGCGAGCGTGCCGAGGGGCGTGGCCAGATCCACCCCGGCGCCGACGATAACGCCAGTGGTATTGCCGTGATGCTGGAAATGGCGCGCAGCCTGAAAGCTCAATCGCTGCCCCGTACCGTCGTGTTCGCAGCCTTCACTGCTGAAGAAACCGGCCTGCTGGGCTCACGTCATTATGTTGCGCAGGCCGATGACTTGCCGGTCGATGGTATCATTGCCATGCTGAATCTGGATACGGTCGGGCGTCTGGACAAGCGTCCATTGGTGCTGTTCGGCACAGGCACGGCCGATGAGTGGGTGCACGTTTTTCGCGGTGCCGGCTATGTCACGGGTGTTAATGTTAAAACCGTAGCCGATGATTTTGGCTCCAGTGACCAGACAGCCTTCATCGAGGCGGGTGTTCCTGCTGTGCAGTTTTTCGCTGGCCATCATGACGATTTCCACCGGCCGGGGGACACGCCGGACAAGATTGATTACCCTGGGTTAGTCAAAGTTGCCAAAGTGCTCAATGAAACCGTGCGTTACCTGTCAGAGCGTCCGGAAGCCCTGCGCTCGACGCTGAGCGAAACACCCAACACGGCCAGGGTGGGCCCAACTGTGACGCGGCGCGTCAGTTTTGGTACAGTGCCTGACTTCACCTATAGCGGTGAGGGTGTGCGCCTGGATGATGTTCGCACCGGCACACCGGCTGAACGCGCCGGCCTGCGCACGGGTGATATCATTATTGCGGTCAACGCGGAACCGGTCAAAAGCATGCGTGCGTATTCACAGACCTTGAAAAAACTCGCTCCCGGCGATGAAATACGCGTACGCTACCTGCGAAATGGCATTGAACAAACACTCAAGGCTCGCGTTACTGAACGTTGAGCCCCCCACAACTCTAATACAAGACTCTGACGGATATAACGATGAACACGCATCCTGTTAAACCTTTATTGGCTGTTTTGCTGCTACTCACCCTACAAAACGTGCAGGCTGAAGAGTCCGCCGGGCCCAGTGTCCGCGTCGATCCTTTACCGGGTGAGAAGCACTTCAAAACACTGCGGCAGTTGACCTTCGGTGGTCAGAATGCCGAAGCTTATTTCTCCCACGATGGTACGCAGCTTATTTTCCAGTCAACGCGTGATGAACTGCAATGTGATGCCATATTTCGAATGAACGCCGATGGCAGTGACGTCCGCCAGGTTTCATCGGGGCAGGGCGTTACGACCTGCGCGTTTATTTCACCCGATAACGGGTCGATTATTTATGCCTCGACACATTTACAACACAAGCAGTGCCCGCCGAAGCCGGACTACTCGAAGGGCTATGTCTGGCCGTTGCACGCCGAGTACGACATTTTTATAGCCGGGCCCGAGGGTGAGGATCCACAGCGTCTGACCAATAATACCGTTTATGATGCCGAGGCGGTGTACTCGCCCAAGGGTGACCGCATCGTTTTCACATCATTGCGCAGCGGCGACCTCGAATTGTATCTGATGAATCCTGATGGCAGTGTGGTAGAGCAGCTCACCGACCAGGCTGGCTATGACGGCGGTGCCTTTTTCTCGCTCGATGGTGAATGGATCGTATGGCGCGCGTCACGACCGCAAGGCGAAGCGTTGCAGGACTATCAGACGCTGTTGAATGAAGGGCTGATCCGGCCCGGAAAATTAGAGCTTTTCATCATGAATCTGACAGAACGCAAACCGATACAATTGACCGACAACGGTGCGGCCAATTTCGGTCCGTACTGGCATCCGGATAGCAAGCACATCATATTCTCTTCCAATATGCATGACCCCAAGGGGCGGAATTTCGACCTCTATATGATCAATATCGACACTCGCAAGGTCGAACGCATCACCAGCTACGAAGGTTTCGACGGTTTTCCGATGTTCTCACACGATGGCCGCAAGCTGGTGTTTGCATCGAATCGCCTGGGTAAGGTCGAGGGTGAGACCAATGTTTTCATCGCTGACTTCGTTAGTAAAACGCAATAGGACAAACAGAACCGTAAAACCGCCTGCATGCAGTTGAAATAATGAAGAAGGTCTATGTGCAGGACTGCTATGCCGGCGCTGATCCTGAGTACCCCATACCGATCCGGATCATCACCGAGTACGACTGGCATAGCTTGTTCGCGCGTGTTGAGTGTGCCTGAGCGGGGATGACGCGTATGTGGGACAACCGTGTGTTGCGCTTGCCTGATCGTTATACAGCGATGTCGACCAGGGTCTCCAGGTCGAGGATTTTTATACTGCCGCGGTGTGTTTCGAGCAGGTTCTGTTTCTGCCAGCGTGATAAATGGCGCGATATAATTTCTCTCGCGGTGCCCAGTTCGGCAGCCATCTCGGATTGTGTCGATTGGACCAGCTGATCCGGGCCCATTTTTTCGACCAGAAGACCGGCCAGCCGGGATTCAACGCTGATAAATGCATGCTGCGCAAAGCGGTCGACAACCTGTCTGAAACGGGAACCGATGTTGTTGAATATCCAGCGTTGAAAGACACTGGATTGCGTCATCCATTGTTGAAAGTTCTCCTTCTCGGCCCAGCAAAACCAGCCATCCGTTTCAGCAACGGCAATGAAGCTGTACATTTCGTCATTGATCAGGTTGATCAATGAATGAATGCAGAGCTGTCCCGGTTCTATACGGTACAGCACCATGGAACGCGATTGCGGATTCTGCAACTCGACGCGCACCACGCCGCTGCCGAGTAGCATAAAACGGTTGCACGGTTGACCGGGTTTGAACAAGACCTCATCCCGGGAGAAGCGCTTTTTCTTCCACCGGTAATTTTGCATGTCCGGTATCGAGCTGACCTCGGGGAAAACATTGGAAAGAACCTTGCGATCCGCCAGTTTGAATTCCAACGATGTTTCCGATTGCCCCATCAGCGCATCTCCAGCCCGCATATCACAGGAATGATTTGGATTTTAGCCCGCATTTCGCGTCCCCTGGTGAGAAATGCGGCTTAGGAGGCTTCCGGGGTGTCGTCACGGGCAGTGGCTACATCGTAGAGAATGTCGTCGAAGGGATGGCGGTACATCGGCATGTTGAGGCGTTTTTCATCGAGGATATGGCCGATGAAACCAATGGAGCGCCCGAGTACGAAAAATGCGTTGAGGGTGCCCGACTCGATGAACTGGTCGATCTGTTCCTCGCTGTAATCCAGGCTGCGCCACATGTCCACCATCAGGACGCCAACGGTGCCGTCAACGTTGAGGATCAGAGTATCTTTCTTTTTCGTGGTTTGCGCTTCCACTTCGAGCGCGTAGTCCAGTAGTCGCGTCGCAGGAAAGTGTGCGCGTGCGTAGCGCTTCAGGCCCTCGACCCGCAGGTCAGGATTTTTGGTTGATTTGATGCGGTGGCCAATGCCTGGTATGACCATGCCCTGTTCGGCCATGTAGTCGATGAATTCATCGGCGGCCAGGCCCTTGTCCACACCCAGCTTGAAATACTGTGCTGCGCCATCGATGGCGCCCCCGAAGCGCGGACCGATAGTCAACAATCCGGTCACGAGTGCACTGATGATGTCCTTACCGGCTCGTGCGGTCACGCGCGCGTTATGCGCACCGCTGACTGCCGGGCCGTGATCGGCCACGGTCTTGATCACGGTTTCCAGAAAGTCGCTGGCCCATTGCGGATAGCGTTGTTTGAACCACAGCAGGGTGATGACATCGCCGATACCGTAGCCGGTGTCCGGTGTTGCCACAGAGCTGATCGGGATACCGGCGTACGTGGCTTCCTCGCCTCGATCGTCGGAGATGGTGCAGGTGAAGTGCGTTCCCTTGCGCACGCGGCCGGCATTGAGCGCGGTCTTGCAGTCTTCCGGCAACGGTGTAATGACGGGCTCCCTGATGTCTTCGATGATGCCCTCGGCGTGCAACTCGCTGTGTACCGCATTGATGATTTCGGGCAGGTCGTTGAAACTACGCGGTACGCGAATGCCGGCGTCACGCATCGCTGCGTTCTTGGTGCGGGCCATTTCCCGCTCATTGTTGGCGTTGGCGCCGGCGTGGCCGAACTGCACACCCGTTGAAAAATGACTCGCGATCGTGCCCACGCACCAGCCGATCACCGGTTTGGTGATTCTGCCGTCTTGAATCGCTTCGATAACACGATACTCTTCGGTACCACCAACTTCGCCGAGCATGAGCAGGTATTTGACGGCGGGGTTCTGCTGCATGCGTAACATGTGCGTGAGAAAACCGGAACCGGCAAAACGGTCACCTCCAATGGCAACGCCTTCGCTGATACCGTCGGCATTCAGGGCGATGGTGTGGGCCAGTTCGTTGAACAGTCCGCCGGAACGCGTCACCAGACCACACGAACCTGCGCGGTGCAGCTTGCTGGCGATGATGTTTTCAATCGTGCCGCCGATATTGGCGATCTTGAACGCACCCGGTGAGATAGCACCCACCGTGGCCGGACCGATGATCAGTTTGTTCAGGCTCTGGGCACGCTGCTTCAGTGCGCGCGCGTGCCGCTCCGGAATGCCCTCGGCAGTAATCATGATGGTGTTTATGCCCGGAATATCGAGTGCCTCGTTACTGACTCGGTAAGCTCGTCGGAAGGACGCAAAATTCAACAGCACGTCAGCCTGCGGATGTTGCGCGATGGCTGCCGCGCTGGAGTTGTAGATCGGTATCAGGATCTCGCTGTTGCCGAAAAAGAACTTGCCGAAGCGGTTGCTGCTGGTCGGAGACACGATTGCTGCGACCGAGGGTCGTTCGCGTCCGATCAGGGTGTCGTAGTCGAGCATGCGTTGGATCGCGTTCTGGTGATTGTTCCAGAATATCGCCTGTGTGTTTCGTGTGAACAAGCCGGTTACGCTCAAGTAGGCCACGCTGTTGGTTGAAGTGGAATGCTGATCCAGGTTCATGGATAACTGCCTCCGGGGCAATAGTTATGCGGCCAATGCCATTCTGACGATATCGGTCATGTGTGTTTCGGGGCCATAAACCTCGATCGGCATACCGAGTTCAGCCGCGGCCTTTTGCATGTTGCGCAGGCCGACTTCGTAGTTCGGACCACCACGGCGCACATAGATGCGCACACCCACGGCTTTCAAGGCCTCATGGTATTTGCGCAGGGCCTGGATAATGCCGGTGAAGGTCTTGGCGACGTCGGTGAAATTGGCGATGGCGCCGCCGATGATCAGCAACTTGTCGCGCCCTTGTGGATCGGGGCTGCGCGTCATCAGGTCGAGCAGTGTTTCGGTATATGCGCGGGTTTCCTGGGTGCTCGGATTGCCCGAATACTCGCCATAGTTGGCGAGTTCGTCTGCGCCAATCAGGTCAGTGATGGTGTCGGCGTAAACCACCGAAGCGCCTCCGCCAGCAACCAGCATCCAGACCCGGCCGTGCGGTTTGAGCACGGTCAGCTTGAGCGAGGCACCACTTTTTTCATCCATGGCCTTGATCTGATTTTCCTCCGGTCCCGGTGCTTTCATGCCGAACGGGGTCGGGAAATACAATGGGCCCCAGCGTTTGTCCATCAGAAAGCCGGCGGTATCGTCGACTTTGGCGACCAGGTCCAGCAGATGGACTTCATCAGCGTCGAAATAGAACGGGTTGACTTCCAGGTAGGTAAAATGCTGGTCGCGAAAAAAGCGGTAAAAGTCAGTGGCGAAAACGGCGAAACGCTCCGGTTCGGAGGCCGCGTCAGGTACTGCAGCCTTGATCAGGCGGGTCAATTCATCGTCAGTGACAAACGGTGGAATTTCGATTTGTCGAACAGTATCCCAGTTGTCCTCGATGTCGACGCCGCCGTGCGTGCTCATCGAGAGCATGTCACCGCTGTCGCCCATTTCCAGCGCAATATAGTACTCGGCTCCGCTGTCGTGGGAAATGAAACGCTCAACGATGAAGCGGCTCAGTATCCCGCTCTGGCCACTGAGCAGAGTGGTGGTTTGCGTCCGCTTGTCGTCGATCCAGCGGGCCGCGTCTTCCAGGTGGACGTCACCCGGTGAGTTGATCTCGTACAGAACCAGACCGTTGAGCCCACGCTTGCCAAACACCATATCCGGTTTGGCGACCAGTGGGCCTGCTTGCAGCCAGTCATGTTCACCGCTTGCGGCCAGTGCTCTCAACTCATTTCCATCGGCGACACTGACTGAATTGAAGCTATAGTTGAACTGACCAAAGTGCCTCGACCAGTCATTGTGTATGATGCGTTTGCCGTCGTACTCCCGTATCGCCCGTTGAGCCATAGCCCGTATTCACCTTTTTTTTATGAAAGTCCGAGGCCTATATCTACCATGTTAGCCGCGTTGCAGGCTTGATCCTCGTTAACTTTTTATACGCCCGTGCGCTACCAAACTGACTTATTCCACTTTTTTTACACGGTCTGTCAGGTGTGGCCTGTACTCTCTTCAACGCCAACGGCAGAACACCCGTTCGATAGCTAGCTTGGCTGATTGACTGACAGCGATGGAAACAGGATCGTCGCTGGTACGGTGTACTGCTTAATCATCGTATCTGTTATGCTCAACGCAACAGTATTAACAGCTCTTCAGTCGTGAACCAAGTAATCAGAAACCTGGCCTGGCGTATAGGTGGTCCCCAGGGCAGCGGTGTTAACCGCATAGCCAGGCTGTTCGCGCGTGCCTGCGCATCACAGGGTGCGGAGTTGATCTGTCGTCGTGAATACCATTCCAACATCATGGGCCGGCACAGTTACAATGACATTTTGATGGGATCGTTGCCGGTCAGTAGTCATCGTGAGTCGACCGATGTCCTGGTGACTTTCGATGCAGAAACGCTGTGTCGTCATGCCCAGAGCGTGACTGAATCCGGTTTTTTACTCTATTCGGATAGCGATGCCGATGTCCGGCTTCAGCGTCTATCCTACCTTGATGAGCGTCTGCGTGATGATATCAGCGCCAGGCTCAGGCTAAACCGCTTGCCCGAGAGCACGCAAGGGCTGCTGCAAATGGTCGAGCAAGCCGGCGTTACCGCAATCCGCGTGCCTTATCAAAGTTTACTGTCCCGGCTGGGCGATGAACTGGGTTTACCCAAAAAAGCCGTCAGCGCAACGCTGAATATGCTTGCGGTTGCTGTCTCGGCCGCGTTGTTGAAGCTGCCGGAGCAGCTGTTGCTGACAGCTGTGAATACAAGCTTTGCCAAAAAACCAGACATCATCCAGATGAATCATCAGGCAGTATCCATCGCCTACCAGTATGTTTTGGCGCATCTTGAGCAGCAGGATCTACGCGTACCTGCGAATGGTGCTGCGGGACAACGTCTATTGCTGAATGCGACGCAGAGCGTGGCCCTGGGTAAACTGGCGGCGGGTATGGGCTTTCAGAGTTATTATCCGATCAGTCCCGCGACGGACGAGAGCACCTTTCTGGAGGCTCATGCGGATGTCCGCTTGACCACGGGCGAGGCTGCCGGGCCGCTGGTGCTGCAGGTCGAGGATGAACTCGCGGCAATCAATATGGCTAATGGTGCAGCGTTGACCGGCGCACGCAGTGCCACCGCCACCTCGGGGCCGGGATTGTCGCTGATGGCCGAGGGTCTGGGCTGGGCGGGTATGAACGAGGTGCCGCTGGTCGTGACACTGTACCAGCGCGGCGGGCCGTCCACGGGTATGCCAACCCGCACCGATCAGGCTGATCTGCTGTTTGCGTTGCACGCCGGTCATGGTGAGTTTCCCCGTATCATGCTCGCTTCGGGCGATGTGGCCTCGTGTTTTTATGATGCGGCTCAGGCCTTCGATTATGCCGAGCGTTATCAGATGCCGGTCATTCATATGTTGGATAAGGCGTTGACCAGTACCTTGCAGACCGTGCCCGTTTTTCAAGCGTCGCGTCTGGCGATTGAACGTGGGGAACTGGCCGCTGCACCGCAGCACGATCGGGGCATCGATCGCTTCGCCCTGACTGCATCGGGGCTGTCGCCACGGCCGCTACTGGGTCAGGTCGATGGCCAGCACTGGTTGACCGGGGTCGAACATTCAGAGCAGGGGCAGGTGACCGAAGATCCGGTGCTGCGAGAAAGCATGATGGAAAAACGGGCGAAAAAACTCGCGCTTGCTGCGGCCGAAATTCCGTTATCCGAAAAACTCGAAATCCTCGGTGATGAAGATGCAGCCTTAACCGTGTTTACCTGGGGTTCCAATAAAGGCGCTGTCGTCGATGCGATGCATCGCTTGTCTGATAAGGGTATCCGTGCCCGCGCCGTACAACTGCGTCTGTTGTGGCCGTTTCCCACCGAGGCCGTGCTGGGATTACTGGATAGTTCTAAACCCTCGGTCCTGGTCGAGTGTACCTGTTCGGGACAGCTGAATACCCTGTTTCGACAGCAGGCAGGACGAGGCTGTGATCACCAGGTGCTGAAATACAACGGGCGTCCCATCTCGGGTGAAGCACTGTTCCCGGTGTTGCAGGCTATCCATGCCGGTGAGGCTGAATCGCGTATCGTGCTGCGCAATGCCTGTGAGTGAGCGTCTGCGATGAAAGATGACCCGGTCAAGATGGAATTAACCTACAAGGACTATCAATCGAATTATATCAATGACTGGTGTGCCGGCTGTGGTGACCACGGTATTCTGCGGGCGCTGGAAAAGGCCATGGCCGAACTCGGCCTGGCGACAGATCAGACGGCCGTTTTCGGCGGTATTGGTTGTTCGGGTAAAACGCCGTATTACCTTAATACCTGTGGTGTTCATACGCTGCACGGCCGGGTGCTGTCCTTCGCGGCCGGTGCCAAACTGGCCAATCCTGCATTGAATGTGATTGCCATCGGGGGTGATGGAGACGGCCTCTCCATTGGAGCCGGGCATTTCGTCAACAGCGGACGACGTAATCTGGATATGCTCTACATCATGTTCAATAACGGTGTGTATGGCTTGACCAAAGGCCAGCCCGCGCCGACGCTCAGAATCGGTGAAAAAACCCGAAGTATGGCGCGAAGCAATATCCAGGCGCATGTGAACCCGGTTCTGCTGGCCATGGTCTCTGGATATACCTGGATCGGACGTGGTTATGCTTATGATGTAGCGGCCCTGTCCGGCCTGATATCTGCAGCGATACAACATCCGGGCATCGCCTTTCTCGATGTGCTGCAACCCTGTCCCAAATACAATGACATCCACACCAGGGACTGGTACGCAGACAGACTCTACACCCTGCAGGACGACGGTCACCAGGCATTGATCACACCAGACACGGATGCGGCTTTGGCACAGCAGCGCTTTAATCAGGCTCTGATCCTGGCCCAGCAATGGGGTGAACGCATACCTGTCGGCATCTTTCTACAGGACCTGTCCCGGCCTGATTTTCAATCGCAGATGGCACAGGTCGAACCTGCCTGTGCCGACAGACCTCCCTGTCGTCAAGCGGTCGCCGATGCCAGTGGCAATACCCTGGTTGATCTGGGCCCCTTGTTCGGCGAGTTAAAGATCTAGCCCGCATTTCTCACCAGGCGGCGTCGAATACTGATAAGGCACTAGTCCATTTAGGAGTATCCAGATGATCAGAAATACAGTGTGTTATTCAAACAGGCCTATCACGGTTCAGGCTGGTCTTCGTTTGCATGAGATCGTAGGGTGCGCTGTGCGCACCGTGAATCCTCAGTGTGCTGGTCTGTTTCGGTGCGCACGGCGCACCCTGCGGCCGCTTCGCCCAAGCTATTGCTACGCTTTTCGATCCAGAGCGGCGCTTACGAACACGAATCCTGCGCCTGCTCCCGTGATCCTGGTGAGAAATGCGGGCCAGCTGTGATTTCTCACACCCAGTTTAATCGTTCAATTTTTCCTCATGTGCTGTAGCCGCATAGATCACCTGTTCCGCGATATTGGTGGCGCGGTCTGCGATGCGCTCGAGCGTATGCAGAATCCATAAGGCTCTCGAACCGTCCTCGATCAAGTCGGGATCAGTCCTCATGCGGTCGAACAGTTTGAGGGTAATTGTGTTCGTTGTCTGATCAATCCGGGCTTCGATTTCTTTCAGGCTTTCCGCCTTACCGGTGTCGAGCTCACGATAAGCAGTCATAGCCAGCTGGTAGATAGAAAGTGCGTCTCGACCGAGTTTGATCAGATCGGTTACGCAAAGGCCACTCATGTCACTGCGACTGATCTCGAGGCGGATCTTGGCAATGTTTGCAACATGATCGGCGATACGCTCCAGTTCGCTGGCAATGCGCATCGCGACAACAATTTCGCGCAGGTCATGTGCAACGGGCTGTTGCGAAGCGATGACATAGAATCCGCTGCGTTCGGTTTTATCATAGTATTGATTGATGGGCTGATCTTTGATAATGAGCATTTCGCCGTTATGGCGATCACACTGCTCTATGCATTGCAGTGCCCTTTGAAACGATTCATCGGTCATTTTCGACATCTGTAGAACCGTCTGCTTGAGCTCATTTTTCTTTACATCCAGAATATGTCTATTTTCATGCATGGCGATCATTGTTTTTGTTGGCATGAAAATCATTATATTACGTTGATGCGCATAGATCTGCTCATCAGTGCGGGTAAAATCTGTGGGGAATATTCGGTTGAGGGTGCGTTACTTTCGCCGCACATGAGCCGTTTAGATCGACACACTGCTATCAGGAGGGGGAGAGGAAGCTGATGAACACGCTTATTGTGTACGCCACACGAGAAGGGCAAACCCGGAAAATCGCTCTCAAACTCGCCGAGCATCTCAGAGAAAGCGGTGTCACGGTCGAGACGCACGATGCGAGAGCGCCATTCACGCATAACCTGATGGATTTCGATCATCTCGTTTTTGGCGCTTCGATGCACGCAGGTGGCCTCGAAAAAGAGATCAGAGCATTCATCGCCCGTCATGAAACAGTGATCAGTGCCAGGCCGCGATCCTTTTTTCTGGTTCTACTCAGCGCTGCGACAAAAGACAAGAAACTCAGAGAAACATGGTTGCACGATGCAGAGCACAAGTTCAGGCAGCAAATCCCCGTGCCTTTCAACAGGCTGGAGATGGTGGCGGGGGCGCTTCGATATTCAAAATACCCGCTACCCCTTAAATGGATCATGCATAAAATCGCCACCAAAGCAGGTGAGGGTACAGACATCTCACGCGACTATGAATACACCGACTGGGACCAGGTGAAAGGCTTTGCCGGTAAAGTCATCTCGGAAACACCCGCTGCCGCCAATAACACGCAGACTCCGGTCAACTGAGTGGTATTGATTGAAATTTTTACCACCCAAAGCAAAAATACCCGTTTTGATCGGGTTGCAGGTTGACCCGCGGGGTTTTATGAACAAACTTGCGCTGCATCTGGACCCATTCCTCCGAAGCCGTGTCACTGCTTATGCATACACCGGTTATGGCTATACCGGTTGTCCTGACCTTCGCTGTTACCTGATCTTTGTGCGTGCCTTGCCGAGCTGGCCAAGCTGCAACGTTTCTTATTCGATTCTGTCCAATAGCGCAGCGGGTGAGCCGCCAGCCCGGTTGTCCGCCTCATTGGTCAGGTTCACCCTGCGGGGTTTGCGGGCTAACTCCTTCACGCAGCATGCAGGCTAAATAACTGTGCTATTGTTCACGAAAAAACGCGTAAACTCGATACACTGCAGTTTCATACTGGTGTTGATAGCGCAGGTATTCAACGCGCAGGCTTGGGCGGAAACGCTGGACTTGCCGCCGGTCGATGTCGATCTGGTCGGTAAAATTCGTATCACCGAGGCCCGGGAGGATGACACGCTGTTAGATGTTGCACGTCGTTTCGACATCGGCCAGGATGAAATTGTGCTCGCCAATCCCGATGTGGACCGCTGGCTGCCGCGAGCAGGTACAAAGGTTGTGATTCCAAGCCGCTATATCCTCCCGACTGTTGATCGCAGTGGCATCGTGCTGAATGTGCCTGAAATGCGCCTGTACTATTTTCCCCCTGTGGCGGCGGACCAGCAGGCCCAGGTGCTGACTTACCCGGTCAGTATCGGCCGTATGGACTGGGCAACGCCAATCGGTTACACAAAAGTGCTTTCTAAATCCGAAAATCCCAGCTGGCGGCCACCGAAATCCATTCTAGAAGAAGCGGAAGCGCGCGGTGAGCCCCTGCCTGATGTGATACCCCCGGGCCCTGATAATCCCCTGGGTAACTATGCATTGCGTCTTGCTCGTCCAGGCTATCTGATCCACAGCACCAATAAACCGTTTGGTGTGGGTATGCGGGTGACTCACGGGTGTGTGCGAATGTATCCGGAAGATATTGAGACCTTCTTTCCGCTGGTGCCCGTTGGCACCTCTGTACATATTGTCGATCAGCCGGTCAAGCTTGGCTGGCTTTTCGATACCTTGTACATCGAGATTCATCCGCCTCTGGAGGAAAAGCACCAGGACCCGTCTGTGCTGGTGGAAATGGCTGCGGACCTGATTTACTCGGTCAAAGAACAACGACCACTGGTTCTGAACCGTGAAGCCCTGAAGGAGGCTCTGGAAAAGCAAGACGGCATGCCGGTTGCCATTGGCCGTAGCGTGCACGACTG
Source organism: uncultured Gammaproteobacteria bacterium (assembly GCA_942492025.1). Taxonomy (GTDB): domain Bacteria; phylum Pseudomonadota; class Gammaproteobacteria; order SZUA-229; family SZUA-229; genus JABDQW01. The sequence goes on from CALODJ010000006.1 coordinate 498,505, forward strand.
AGCCAGTACCTGACCCAGCCGTGCACTCACAAATAGCGATTTAATCGGTCAAGCGCTATTTGTACATCGACTTCTTGAACATATTATCGATTTTGCTGTTGGCTTCATCCGCGGAGACTTTGGCTTCTTCGGCGATGGCTTTGGCTTCAGCCGCTTCTCTGCTCGCAGCATCGGAGCTGGCGGATGCGCTTTGAGCGGACTCCTTCGCCTGGTCGATTTCATTGCGCAATTCTTCGAGATCACCGGTTGAAGCACAACCACCGAGTACGGCGATTGTGGCCAGTGCGAAAGCGATTGAGGTTTTTTTACTATGCATGAGTGACTCCCAAAGTTGAAAATTGAATGAATATGGCAATACAGAGCAACGAATACTACCACAGGATCACGAGCAAGAAAGCCTTTAAAGGTTCAAGGCATCAGCGTATAACGACCCGCATTCCAAGATACACCCATTTTGACAGATCATCAATTTGTCGATTGGTCAGCGCTATACAGCCTTGTGTCCAGTTGAAGTTCTGGTGTACCGCCGGATCACCAGCACCAACGCCGTGTATACCAATATAACCACCCAGCGGCGTCTCCTGGGGTGGGATGGCCTTGGCTTTCAAGGCCTGTTGGATCGCGTTGTAGTGCTCGCGACCGATCGTTCCAGCCCGTAAGCCGCGTTCAGCGTGTGCAAGGGTTGGGTAATCGATACCCAGGAAGCGGTGAAACACGTCCGACGGCGCTATCCGCACCAGGCGGAAATCCCCGAGCGGTGTTTTGCTATCGCCCGACACCTTGTTCTGCGTGGTACCGGCACGGCCGATGGCGATTTCGTTGTAGGTACGCCTGGCCCTGTTGCCTTCCAGTACAGAAAGGACCATCGCCTGGGTATCCACCAGGATCCAGATATCACGGTCCCGGTTCGCTGCGGCGTCTGCGGGCATGACAAGCAGTATCGAGAGTATTAAAGGTAGAAAACGGTGGCTGATCATCGTGCGTACGGGTCCGGTAAATCCATAAAATGGGGTATTCATAATTACTGCATTATAGTGTTGATGTTGCTGGAGTGTGGTCCTTGGTCTAACCCAACCCGCAAATTGCACGAAGTCGGACACCCTGTATTGTGTATGTAGCGATACTTTCATCACAGGCGAATCAACCGGATTTCTGCTCTCACAGTTAGCCCTGTCTGATTCTTGGAACACGCGTTTGTCTGGAACAAAATAGCGCGTCAGCTCCGAAGAGGCGAGTCTCATGGACGAGACCAACAACCTGGCAGTGCAGCTTGGCCATAAAACCCAGATCCTTCATGGCACATACGGGCTGATGATTGATTGTATTGATAGGGCGTTTTTATACTACAATACCCTCTCGGTTCTGCGACGATAGCTCTGTCGGGACAATCGCTGACTGCAGGCAGGGTGGGTGTGTCAAAATCGCTTGAGAGCAACCGGATCAATTGCACAGTGGATTTTATTTTCTGATAAGGGGGAAGTAGAAATGTCCAGTACCAAACATCACAGATTCGTCGAACACGCGGCGAGATACATTCATACCATTAGCCCGCTGCGCAATCTGGCAGTGATGAAGCCTGTCAGGTGTACGTTGCATTCCACTGTCTGGTTTACGGTGCTGTTGTTGTTTGTTGCGCCTGCCTGGGCTGACTGGACACTCAACAACGCCGAGTCACAGCTCAGTTTTGTCTCCATCAAGAAGGGCGATATCGCCGAGGTGCACCGCTTCGACCAACTCGATGGCAGCGTTGATGGCAAAGGCAATGTCAAGTTGACCATTCAGCTCGCCAGCGTCGATACAGCCATACCCATACGTGATCAGCGCATGCGTGAGATGTTATTTGACACCGACGCATTTCCAAGTGCGGTCCTGACGGCAACGATCGATGCGAGTGAGGTAAACACACTTGATGTTGGCGATATGTTGACGAGCAGCCTGAAAGGTCAGCTGAGTCTTCACGGTCAGAGTGGCCCGGTAACTGCAGAGCTGGCAGTGGCGCGACTAGGGCCGAATAAGCTGCTGGTAGCGAGTCGCAAACCGGTGGTGCTGCAGGTGACTGACTATGAATTGTTGGAGGGTGTTGAGAAGCTGCGTGAAGTGGCTGGGCTCGACAGTATCAGCAAAGCCGTACCGGTGAGCTTCGTGCTGACCTTCGATAAGAACTAACCTGCATTTCGTGCCCCAGGGTCAGAAATACGGGCTAACGGCCTGACACATGGTATTGATTTCTCTCATCATTGATTAAGCTCGCTGAGAAAATGTTACAATCCTGTTACTGTGTTTAGAGGTTGCTTGATAAGAAAAAGCATTCAGCAGGTCCGCCAAACGCCGATGAGCGGTTTGGATGCGGTTGATCGGCAGCCAATACCAACTGCCCGCTAAACTTGATACGGGCTAGTTTCTATCGACCTGACCTGATGGGTCTAAATATCGATGTAAACCGCCCGAAAGGGAAGGCGGTGCTTCGTAAATGGGCAGACCAGATGTTACCGCAACCCATTCAATACCGACTACCCGATGACCGGGATCTGGATCAGCTGATAGCCGATCTGGCCAAATCAAACCGCCTGTTAGAGGCTGAAACGCTGCGGTTGAAACAGACCTATCTGGACAGTTTCGACTGGCTGATCTGGCAGGCTGGCGCCGAACTGCAGTTTGAAAACTCAAGGCGGGGTAACCGGCTTTGTTGGGTCAAGCAAAACAGCCTGGAACCACCGTTATGCGTCGCGCTCGATAAACTGCCCGGATTTCCGTCGGAGCTGCCCGCTGGCGTTTTGCGCGAGCGTATTGCCAGGGCACTGCAGTCGCGTAAATTGCTGCCAATCGTGCATGTGCAACAACAATTGCAAACCCTTAAAGTGGTCAACAAAGATGACAAAACCGTCCTGCGCTTGATCTTGCAGGCTAGCGAGTTTTCGTCTCCAGATGGCAAACAGTCGGGACCCCTGGGTGCCCGCGTTGTCCTGAAACCCCTCAAGGGTTATCAAAAGGCCCTAAAGCGAATGCAGCTCGAGTTCGACGCGCTTGGCTTGCACCCCGTGACGCAGAGTCTTTACGAGTCGGCCGTTGCCGGTATCGGCAGAGCACCCGGCGACTACAGTTCGAAACTCAACTATCAGCTCAATCCACAAGCTCGCAGTGATGCAACCGCGAAGCAGATCATGTTGAGTCTGTTGAATACGCTGGAAGCGAACATCGATGGCACCAAGGCGAATCTGGACAGCGAATTTCTGCACGATCTGAGGGTGGCGACCCGCCGTACGCGGTCTGCCATGAGTCAGATCAAAGGTGTATTTGATGAGCGGGAACTCGAGCCCTTCAAAAAAGGTTTTGCCTGGCTCGGGCAGGTGACCGGGCCTACCCGGGATATGGACGTGTACCTTCTAAAATTTGATCACTATCGCCACAGCCTACCCGCCAAAATCAGACCGGATCTGGATCCTTTCCACGATTTTCTAGTGACCCAGCACAAACGGGCGCAGGCACTCCTGGTCAGAAAACTCAATTCGCCCCAATTCCGCGAACTGATCAAGACATGGCGTGAATGGCTCGAGCAGTCCGTCGCCGATACCTCATTAGCGCCCAATGCGACACGCCCGATTGCCGAACTGGCTGATCAGCGCATCTTCAAGATCTACAAAAGGGTGCTGAAGCAGGGACGGGCGATCGAGCCCGATTCGCCCGCGGAATTACTTCACGATCTGCGCAAGGATTGCAAGAAGTTGCGTTATCTGATGGAGTATTTTCAGAGCCTCTATCCAAAACAGGACACCGCCGCGCTGATCAAACTGATCAAGGTGCTGCTGGATAATCTTGGAGACTTTCAAGATCTTCAGGTGCAGGCTGAGGCGATTGAGTCTTTCGCTGAAAAGATGCAAGAACAGGGCGCTCCTGCCAGTGCTCTGATGGCAATGGGCATTTTGGTTGGCGACCTGCTGGAACGTCAGCAACAGGCCAGGGACGAATTTGCCGCTCTTTTCAGCGAGTTCAACAATGAGAACAATACACAGGCGTTCGACAAGCTGTTCGGGCTGAAGACAAATTCATGACGGTGCGTGTATGTGTTGCGCATATCGTTGATGAAATAAGGCGTATACATCGTAGGCTGCGCCGTGCGCACCCAAATCAGCACAATGAGCATGATTGTTGCAGCGTGGTGCTCGCGGCGCACCCTGCCTGACTGATGGCTAACCCATGGCGGTGTCGAGTATCAATGCGCCAACAATAGACAGACTGCTGCCCAGCGTGATGATCTTTGGTTGGGGATTGACCTTGTAGATCACAATAACGAGTAATGCTGATAAGAACAGGTAAAGGGCCTGTGCTGGATAACTGGCAGGTAACCGGTATAGCCCGAGTACAATGCACAGCTGACAGACGACCAGCATGATGCGTGATACCCGGTACGCACTCTCGGCGCCGTGTCGTACCGCAAATGAAAACTTGCCCGCCTGGCGGTCAGTTTCTATTTGGGGTGGCTGATGAGAGAGCAATAATGACAGTGATAATGCCGCGAAAGCGACAGAACCCAGGACATAGAACTCATCGATAGCCTGGCCGGACACGAGCCACAGGCAACCGAAAACACCCGGCCCGTAACAGCTGGCTGTCACCCATTCGCCGGCCCTGCTATAGGAAAGGGGTTTATTGCCCGAGTTGTACAGATAGCCGAGAAAAACCAGAGGCATGGCGATTGCCAGTATCCAGTACTGGCCGGATAGTTGCAGCACGTATAGGCCCAGCAATCCGCCCGCGACAAAACTGATGGTGCCGTGTGCCGTGACGACCGACAATTTGAGTTGGTGAAAGCGTACCCATGAGTCCATCTTGTGGATATCCGCACCGAGTCGCCAGTCGCTGAGATCGTTGAACACGTTGATCGCGTGCTGCAGCAGCACGACAGCAAGGGTTGCTAATGCAAGGCCGAATGACCAGAGAGATTGTTGATCGGACAGTAAGACAACGGCCAGGCCCGGGAGAACCGAAATAAGGTAGATGGCAGGATTTAATGCCTGCCATCTACTCGCTCGGGAAGGCGCCAATGATTTATGCGACAGCCATTCTGCCGGACTGCAGGTCACTCAAAGCAGACTGGAACCAGGTCATGTGTTCACGCTCTGAATCGACCACGCGCTGGTAGACATCAGCAGTGGCCTGATCGCCTCGCTCGAGGGCCTGATCGCGGAAACGCGGATAGATATCCTGTGCTTCGCGGGCTTCGACTGAAATTGCCACCTTGAGCGCCTTTTCAACCACGCCGTCAGGATTCAACTTGATCAAATCGTCGCAGTTTTTCTGAATGGTCTCCAGCGCGTCGATCGCACGCTGGGTATCTTCACCCCTGCTAGGCATGCCTATATCGTCGTAGAGCTCCCTCAGCCAGACAGCGTGCAGTTTTTCCTCACCTGCAACTTTCCTGAACAGACTGGCGAGCTTCGGATAGCCGGCCTTCTCAGCCCAGCGGGCGAATTCAGGGTACATAACCTGGTTTTCATATTCTTCAACATCAACGAAGGATTCAGCAGTTGTTCTGCTGTCATCAGACAGGCTCGCAGCAGCAAAACAGCCGTATATCATGTCTTCGGTGATCTCGATCTTTTCGTTATTTTTGTGCATTACTCTTCTCCATCGGTTTATGGTTGGTGGGATTTAGCCCGGGTTAGAAGCATCTGAAACGCCGTAGCATTATCATTACTTTGTTCGTCAAGATCAAGAAATGGCTGTGAGCGATCATGATCGACAGGTTTGTGTTGAAATTCCTCGGCAAATTGCGCATATTGTCGAACAGTACCTAACCTGGGCAGCCATACGACCTGTCGGCGTAATCATTTTCGAGCGTATGAACCTACACACCGTTGCCTGCCACGGCCGTGTTGCGAGCTTTAGCCGAGAACTGCCGCTATGCGCATGCAATCACTGTATACTGGTACAGATAATCTGGTTTATTGCGACACTAAGCGATTGATTTTGCGTAAATGGGTTTATACCAAAAACGCAAGCCGCGCGTTATCGCGAAGGGTTTTGGTTGGGTCTGCACAGGATCTGACGATCGAATATACATCCGCATCATGCAAGACGGCGGATGAAATGGCGCTTACGGGTTCAACCCTGGGGGATTAAAGATGACGAAAAAGCTGGTGCCACCTAAAGTCAAGGATTTATTGATGACAAAGTTCGTGATGGTCTCTCCGAATGACAGTCTGGATACCGTCATATCCACGCTGTTAAAGCACGAAATACCTGCGGCGCCTGTCGTGGAGAAGGTGAACGATACGATCGACATGCTGGGCTGTATTACCGAGCAGGACTGCGTGGAGTATTTCGCCAACGAGATCTATTATGGTAATCCGGATGTGACCGCAAGGTCGATCATGCAGCGTTATACTTTTTGTGTCACCCCGCAAACGGATTTATTCACGGCGGCCTGTCTGTTTACGCGTCAAGCCTGCCAGCTCCTGCCTGTGGTGAAGAAGAAGCACGAGTTTGTGGGTCTGGTCACCCGCCGCCGGGTACTGCGCGCGCTCAATGAGTTCGAGAAGAAGATCTACAAGCACAAGGCTGAAGGCAAAACCCTGAGAGACTTCCATGAGATCGTTAATATGCGTTTCATTATCAAATAAGCTGTACTCGCCCGGATGGAGTCTGACAGACAGGGTCAGAATGACTCTAGCCATGAAGATTTCTCTGTAAGCCTTTGCTAGATTTTCCCAGCCAAGTAGGGCGCGCCGTGCGCACCGGGCGTTTCAAATGCGTCATCTCCGACAAAATGGCGCGCTCGGCGCACCCTGCAATTGGTTACATCCTGACTACGCCTGCGCTACCCGTTCTTGCTGGTCGTGAATTCAATTTACATCAGGATCCTCGATTTTTCGGATTTTGCCGGCATATTGCTCCATTATCGCTTCCGGCAGGCGGTTTTCAGGCCGCGTTAGATCTCGCCACCCTGGCGATAAGTACGGGCCTGTTGATAGTGCCAACACTTTTTGTATGCTTTTAGCTATTAAACGGTTGATTTTTTTCGGATGGGGCTTTTATACTTTCTGAATACGAATGACTGTCAAGTTTGATCATAACGGGCTGGACTTAACTATCGGGGTAGAAAACTTTGCACTCAAGGGTCTGTTCTTAGCAGGCTTCGTTCGCAACGAACAACAATAAAATCGATCCAGAACCTCTTGGGTGTGGCAGTGTAGAGGGTGTCAAATGAGACTCACCGGCTTCGATTCTGTGTATTCTCTGAACCACCATTTCTTGATGTGTGCATTGCACAGCAGTACGACTTTTACTAGGCTGTTTCACAATTTGCAGCTGTCGGTTTTCGGTTTTAACGCGCTATGAGCAGGACGATGAAAATTAAGAAAGGTTTGAATATCCCTGTCAGCGGCGAACCCGAGCAGGTCATATACGATGGGCCAGAGTCCGATTCTGTGGGCTTGCTCGGTTATGATTATGTGGGTATGAAGCCGACCATGCTGGTCGCTGAGGGCGATCGCGTCAAGCTGGGTCAAGCCTTGTTCACGGACAAAAACAACCCGAAAGTTTCCTTCACTGCGCCTGCCGCGGGTACGGTTCGTGAGATTAATCGCGGCGCCAAGCGTGTGCTGCAGTCCGTCATCATCGAACGCGACGGTGACGAGCAGATGACCTTCGCATCGTATGAATCAGACCAGCTCAGTGGTTTGTCTACCGAGCAGGTCATCGATAATTTACTGACATCCGGCCTGTGGACGGCGTTTCGTAGCCGGCCCTACAGCAAGATACCCAACCCCGATACCCAACCACGTTCCATATTCGTCACGGCTATGGATAGCAATCCACTCGCTGTCCGCAGCGATGTGGTTATAAACGAATACCGGCAGGATTTCATCAACGGCCTAAACGTGATTGCCAAACTGACGACAGGCAGACTTTTCGTCTGCAAATATCCTGGTGCCGAAGTACCCGGCGATGAAATCGATGCTGTCACTATGGCTGAATTCTCGGGCCCCCATCCCTGTGGTTTGGTCGGTACCCACATCCACTTTCTCGACCCGATCAGTGCAACCAAGACGGTCTGGCATCTGCAGTACCAGGATGTGATTGCCATCGGTAAGCTGTTCACCACTGGTAAGCTGTTCACCGACCGTATCATCTCGCTGGCCGGTCCGATGGTGCAGCGGCCTCGATTGCTGCGTACCCGTCTGGGCGCCAGTATTAAAACCCTGGTCAAAGACGAACTCGAAGATCAGGAATGCCGGGTGCTATCGGGTTCGGTGCTGTCGGGACGCAGGGCTGCGGGCTGGGCGAACTATCTGGGGCGTTACCATACCCAGGTGTCGGTGATTCGCGAAGGCGGTGAGCGCCATTTTCTCGGCTGGTTGGCGCCAGGTACGAAGGACTATTCGGCGACCAATGTATTTGTCTCCTCGTTTTTCAAAAAGCGCACCTTTTCATTCTCCTCGTCACAACACGGCAGCCCCAGGGCGATGATTCCGATTCAGTCGTATCAGGACGTGATGCCGATGGATATATTGACGGTTCCGTTGTTGCGCTATCTGCTGGTTCGCGACACCGACCGTGCGCAGCAGTTGGGCTGCCTGGAGTTGGATGAGGAGGACCTCGCCCTGTGTACGTTCCTGTGCCCCAGTAAATACGAGTACGGGCCTATACTCAGACAAAACCTCAACCAAATTGAGAGGGAAGGTTGATGCGCTCACTGAGAGAATATCTGGACAACATAGAACCTCTCTTCACCAAAGGTGGGCGCCTCGAGAAGTTGTCCGCGCTCTACGAAATCATCGATACGGTGTTGTATACACCGGGAAATGTCACCCGCGGTGCGCCGCATGTGCGTGACGGCATCGATCTGAAGCGTCTGATGATCATGGTGGTGTTTGCGGCCACGCCGGTTGCGCTGTTCGGCATGTGGAACACCGGCTTTCAGGCCAATGCGGCCATGGCCGAGATGGGCATCGAAGCGGCCGCGGGCTGGCGTGGGGCTGTGTTGGATTTGTTAGCGATCGGATACGATCCTGGCAGTATCTGGGCCTGTTTCTGGCATGGATTACTCTATTTTCTGCCCATCTACATCGTCACCCTGGCCGCTGGCGGTTTCTGGGAAGTGCTGTTCGCGGGGGTTCGCGGACACGATGTCAACGAAGGCTTTCTGGTGACATCGCTGCTGTTTGCGCTGATCGTTCCGCCGACGATACCGCTGTGGCAGGTGGCGATGGGGATGTCGTTCGGTGTGGTCATCGGCAAGGAAGTGTTCGGCGGTGTTGGCAAGAATTTTCTGAATCCGGCACTGACCGGTCGCGCCTTTTTGTTCTTTGCCTATCCCGGCCAGATCTCGGGCGATTCGGTCTGGACAGCCGTTGACGGATTCAGTGGCGCCACGCCACTGGCATTGATCAATCAAGGTGGCATGGAAGCGCTGGAAGCGGCCAATATCAGTTGGATGCAAATGTTCATCGGCAACATACAGGGTTCTTTAGGGGAAACATCGGCGCTGCTGTGTCTACTGGCGGCCGTTATGCTGATCTACACCAAGGTCGCGTCCTGGCGCATTATGGCCGGTGTCCTGATCGGTATGATCGCAACCACGCTGTTGTTCAATTGGGTTGATGACGGCAGTAATCCGATGTACGCAGTTGAATGGCACTGGCACTTGGTGCTCGGCAGTTTTGCGTTCGGTATGGTGTTCATGGCGACCGACCCGGTCAGTGGGTCGATTACCGATACCGGCCGCTGGATATACGGTGCCCTGATCGGCTTTATGATCGTGTTGATCAGAGTGGCGAGTCCGGCTTTTCCCGAAGGCGTGATGCTGGCCATACTGTTCGCGAATGTATTTGCTCCGCTGATCGACTATGGCGTTGAGCAGGCCAATATACGCAGAAGGATACGACGCAATGTCTGAAGAAAAGAGCGTACAAAACAAACGGTCGAAAGACAGCATCGCTAATGTGCTGATCGTGACGATTTCACTGTGTCTGGTGTGCTCGGTCATGGTGTCGACCGCGGCAGTGGTACTCAAACCGATACAGGAGCGAAATAAGCTGTTGGATCGTAAGAAGAATATTCTCAATTCTGCAGGTCTCTACGATCCTGCAAAGGATATTGAGGAGCAATTTCAACAGGTCGAGATTCTCGTGGTTGAGCTGTCGACAGGAAAAATTGTGGACCATGTCAGTGTCGAGGACTACGATCTCAACAATGTGCTCAAGGACCCGTCCATGAGTAAGGTAATAGCCAAAGAAGAGGATATCGCCAAGCTTCGACGGCAGGAAAAGTACGCCCTTTTCTATCTAGTCAAAGACCAGGACCAAATCGAATATATTATTCTGCCGATTCGCGGAGCGGGATTGTACTCGACCCTGTATGGCTTTCTGGCGTTGAAAGCCGACGGTACTACCGTGCAGGGATTGAGTTTTTACGACCAGGGCGAGACACCGGGTCTCGGCGGCGAAATTGTCAATCCGAAGTGGCGCGCCAAGTGGCGTGACAAACGCATCTACGATGATACGGGTGCGACCCGGATCGAACTGGTAAAAGGCCCCATCGACTCCAATCAAGCGCAGGCCGTATATCAAGTCGATGCCATCGCAGGTGCAACGCTGACCAGTCGCGGCGTCGGCAATTTGATGCGTTTCTGGTTCGGTGAGCAGGGCTACAAGGCCTTACTCGAGCGGATAGCCTTACGTGAAGGATGATTCGACATAACAGCCGTAGTGGATTGACACCATAAGTGAACGCAGTCTGCATGAGGACACAGGCATGAAAGAAGAAACCAAAAAGACCGTATTCGACCCGTTGGTGGACAATAATCCTGTGGTGTTGCAGATACTCGGGATTTGCCCAGCGTTGGCAGTGACTACGTCGTTGTCGACGGCGTTGACGATGGCGATCGCGCTGACGTTCGTCGTGTCGATGTCCAATGTGTTCGTCAGTTTGATCCGCAACGTCATCCCCAACAACATTCGGATTATCGTGCAGATGACGATCATCGCATCGCTGGTCATCATCGTCGATCAAACACTGCAGGCGTTCGCGTTCGAACTCAGCAAACGTCTGTCCGTCTTCGTTGGCCTGATCATAACGAACTGCATCGTGCTGGGCCGCGCGGAGGCCTTTGCGTCGAAGAACCCGGTTGGTTTGAGTTTTCTCGATGGCTTGGGGAGCGGTTTGGGCTTCGGCCTGGTATTGATTCTGGTTGGCACCACCCGGGAGTTACTGGGTTCCGGCTCACTGTTGGGCATACCGATTCTACCGTTGGTAACGGAGCAGGGCTGGTATTATCCGAACGGACTGATGTTGTTGGCGCCCAGCGCCTTTTTCATCATCGGTTTATTGATCTGGGCGCTGCGTAGTTGGAAGACCGAACAGGCTGAAAGCCCAGCTTACCGGATACATCAAGTGCACCGACACGAGGTGATGTGATGGAAGCGTATCTGAACCTGTTCATCAAGGCCGCCTTCATCGAGAATTTGCCGCTGACGTTTTTTCTTGGCATGTGCACCTTTCTGGCCATTTCCAAGCGCATCGAAACCGCCATTGGCCTAGGTGTCGCCGTGATCGTGATCGAAACCATCACGGTGCCGGCCAACAATTTGATCTACCAAAATTTATTGAAAGAAGATGCATTGGCGTGGGCAGGCGTCACCGGTGTCGATCTCAGCTTTCTGGGGTTGATCAGCTACATCGGCGTGATCGCCGCAATCGTACAGATTCTGGAGATGGTTCTGGACCGGTTTTTTCCGGCGCTGTACAACGCGCTGGGTATCTTCCTGCCGTTGATCACCGTGAATTGCGCCATCATGGGTGGATCCTTGTTCATGGTGGAGCGTGAATACGATTTCGGCGAGAGTGTTGTGTTCGGCTTCGGTGCCGGTTTTGGCTGGGCATTGGCGTTGATTGCGCTCGCCGGTATCCGAGAACGCTTGAAATACAGTGATGTACCGGCCGGCCTGCAGGGGTTGGGTATCACCTTTATTACGGCGGGCTTGATGTCGTTAGGTTTTATGGCATTTTCTGGAATCCAGCTGTAGATACGTACGTCGTGCGGTTTGAGAGAAAACGCAAACGCTGTCACAAAGCCGGGTTTGGCTGAATGTTTTGTGGCAGAAGCGCGGTTGGACGATTAACTGAGTGAGGGTAGTATCATGCTTGAAATCGGTTTGGGTGTCACGATGTTTACCGGGATCGTGCTCGCTCTGGTCGCCGTCATCCTTATAGCCCGGTCGAAGCTGGTCAGTACCGGCAGTGTCGATATCCTCGTCAATGACGAAAAGACGATCAAGGCTGCGGTCGGCTCCAAACTCAACGCCGCCCTCGGTAATGCGGAGCTGTTCGTGTCATCAGCTTGCGGTGGCGGTGGGACCTGTGGCCAGTGCCGGGTCAAGGTATTCGAAGGCGGCGGTGCGATTCTACCGACCGAAACCTCGCTGATCACCAAGCGTGAAGCCGCCGAGGGTAGTCGGCTCTCCTGTCAGGTCACAGTCAAGGCGGATATGAAAATCCGGGTTCCCGACAGCGTATTCGGTGTGAAAAAATGGGAATGCACGGTGCGTTCGAATCGTAATGTCGCCACTTTCATCAAAGAGCTGGTGTTGGATCTCCCCAAAGGCGAATATATCGATTTTCGCGCCGGTGGCTACATCATGATCGAGTGCCCGCCGCACCGTCTCAAATACAGCGATTTCGATATCGATGAAGAATTTCGTGAAGAATGGGACCGATACGATATGTGGCGCTACGAGTCCGTCGTCGAAGAAAAAGCGCAGCGCGCCTATTCGATGGCGAGTTATCCTGCGGAAAGAGACTTCGTCATGCTCAATGTTCGCATCGCAACACCGCCACCCGGGGCACCGGAGTCAGTGCCAACCGGTAAGATGTCCTCCTATATTTTTAATCTGAAGCCGGGGGATGAGGTCACCATATCCGGTCCTTTTGGCGAATTTTTCGCGAGGGAAAGCGATGCCGAAATGGTGTTCATTGGGGGTGGCGCAGGTATGGCGCCGATGCGTTCGCATATCTTCGATCAATTGAGACGGCTCAACACAAAACGCAGGGTCAGTTTCTGGTACGGTGCCAGGAGTCTGCGTGAAGCTTTCTATATTGAGGATTTTGATCAGCTCAAGGCTGAAAATGAAAACTTCACCTGGTCTATAACCATGTCTGATGCACTACCAGAGGATAACTGGACCGGTTATACCGGCTTTATCCATCAGTCACTGTATGAAAACTACATTAAGGACCATCCGGCACCGGAGGACTGCGAGTATTACATGTGCGGGCCTCCGATGATGAATGCCGCGGTTATCAAGATGCTCGAAGACCAGGGTGTCGAGCGTGAAAATATTTTCCTCGACGATTTCGGTTAACCCTCAACGGCGAATACGATCGTGAACAACCGATTACAGGCCGCGGTGGTGGCAGTGTTATTGCTGATGTGCCTGTCTGTCACGGCCTGTGACAGGGGGGCGGAAAGTCGCGAAGTCACCCCATTGATCGGCGCTATTATGGGCACCGAGTTTTTGATCAAGGTCATCGACCTGCCCGAAGAATTGACCCTGGTCCAGCTGGATGAAGACGTCAACCGCCTGTTGCGGGATATCGACGCCAAAATGTCCACGTATCGCGAGGATTCCGAGCTGTCCCGATTCAATGCGGCGAAGACAACCGAATGGTTCCCGGTATCCCATGATATGATCGAGGTGGTCGATCATGCCCTGCAGGTCAGCCAGATGACCGATGGGGCTCTTGATATCACTGTCGGTCCACTGGTGAATTTGTGGGGATTCGGGCCGGACCAGCACCCCGATCGAGTACCCACTGCGGAACAGATAAAGTCAGAAATGGCGAGGGTTGGTTTCCAGTATATACACGTTCGCGAGGATCCGCCGGCGCTGAAAAAAGACCGGGAAGATATCTATCTGGACCTGTCTGCGCTGGCCAAAGGATATGCCGTGGACCGGGTGGCGGACTATCTGGAGAGCCTCGGTATCACGGATTATATGGTCGAAGTGGGCGGTGAGTTGAGACTGAAAGGCCAGAATGAAAGAGGTACGCCCTGGCGTATTGCGGTGGAACGCCCCTCACCCGGAATACGGGACATTTTCAGTGTCATGCAGCTCGATGATATGGGTGTAGCCACGTCGGGTGACTACCGCAATTATTTCGAAGAGGACGGCCAACGCTATTCGCATACCATCGATCCGCTTACGGGAAAGCCCATCGATCACCGTCTGGCATCGGTCACAGTGATCGCCGAGTCCAGCATGCACGCCGATGCCCTGGCCACGGCGTTGATGGTGGCCGGTCCCGAAAAGGGTGGTAGACTGGCTGAACAACACGGCATGGCGGCCTATTTCATCATTAAATCGGCCGATGGCTTCGATGCTGATGCGACCGAGCCCTTCATGCAATATCTCGTTTCGAGCGATTAATTTATGATTGTATTTGTGCTGAGTTTTATTGTTATCGCGCTCTGTATCCTGGGGCTGAGCCTGAGTTTGATATACGGCAGAGGACCGATCAAGGGTAGCTGCGGTGCAACGGAGAACCTGCGGGGTTTTGATGCCGGCGACGGCTGCAGCGGTGCCTGTGGGACAAAACGTAGCGATGAGCGCGACGACTGCAAACACCGACATTCCTGTCCAGCTCACCATGAGACAGATCAGGATCTGATCAACTAGCTTCTGACCTGATCGATTAGCTTTAATCGAAACGAATAAACATGATATTGCGAAATATTGCGGAGCTTACTGATGCCAAAAGATGCCAGTGTTAAAGAATATATGTCTGCCAATGTGGTGACATTCACACCCGTGATGGATATACAGCAAGCCATCAATCAGCTGATAAAAAAAAGGATATCCGGTGCGCCTGTGGTTGACAGGACCGGCAACGTGGTCGGTATGTTGACCGAGCGGGATTGCATGAAGATCGCGCTGTCGTCGAGCTACTATGGTGAGTCGGCAGGCAAGGTGGCGGAGTACATGCACCCCGTGCCGAAGACGATAGAAGCCGACGCCAGTATTATCGAGGTGGCTTCGATGTTTCTACAGGAGGGCCACCGTCGTTATCCGGTCATGGAAGACAATCGCCTGGTCGGCCAGATCAGTCGTCACGACGTGCTCAAGGCGCTGGAAAAGCTCTGGTCCGGCTGCCCGAACTGTTAATCATGACGAACCTGGTTAGCCCGCATTTCTCACCAGGCGGCGTTGAATACTGATAAGGCATTGGTCTTTTTGAAGAAAACCCGAATGATCAAAATACAGTGTGTTATTCAGGCATGCCTATCACGGTACAGGCTGGTCTTGGTTTGCATGAGATCGTAGGGTGCGCCGTGCGCACCGTGAATCCTCAGTGTGCTGGGCTGTCTCGGTGCGCACGGCGCACCCTACGGCCGCTTCGCCCAAGCTATTGCTACGCTTTTCGCTCCAGAGCGGCGCTTACGAACACCAGCCCGTATGTCTCACCAGATGGACGGGCCCTCACTTGATCTTTGAATCCACAAAGCATTTTGCTCAGTCGGAAATACACAAGGTTATTCCGCTTCTTCGCAAAATTCTCTGTGAATCCAAATCTCGGCGTGAACATCTCGCCCCCTGGTGAGACATACGGGCTAAGTCCTGCGCCTGCTACCGTGATCCTGGTGAGAAATGCGGGCTATTGAGGAACGCAGGTTAGGTTGTTAGCTCTTGTTTGCAAACATTTGCACCCCTATTGGCATGCATGCGGGATAAAGCACAATAACGGTGGTTGCCCAATAATGAGATTTATTTCGATTTGGCGGTTGATTTTTTAAGAATCACGATCCTAAAATTAGTGCCTCCAAAAAACGGAGTATAAAAATGAGCACAAATTACACACACCCAACACTGACCTATCCACTCGCGATACTTATCAGCGTAGCCACGAGCACGGCACTCGCCGGCTCGTACGAACTGGAGCCCATCGAAAAGCTGGGCAAGAAGATCTTTTTCGATGAGAAGCTTTCTATAAATCGCAACCAGTCCTGTGCAACCTGCCACGTACCCGAGGCCGGCTGGGTTGGCGATGATCCTGAAATCAATGAGCACGGTGCGGTCTACGAGGGGTCGATATCCGGCAAATTTGGCAACCGCAAACCGCCGAGCTCGGCCTACGCCACCCAGTCGCCGATTTTTTACGCGGATTTCGGCAACCGACTGGTCGACGATCCTGAAGCTGGTTTTGATTTCGACCCGCTTTTCGTCGGCGGTAATTTCTGGGACGGCCGCGCCACCGGCTGGGAGCTGGGCAATCCGGCTGCCGACCAGGCACAGGGGCCGTTCCTGAATCCGGTCGAGCAGGCGCTGCCGGATGCCGCCTGCGTGGTCTACCGGGTCTGCGAGGGCCGCTACGGCGATCTGTTCGACAAAGTCTGGGGCCCGAATGCCTGCAACATCAACTGGCCTTCGAAAGGGGAAGTCAATCGAACATGTATGGATCCGGACGGCGAGGTCGCGCTGTCACCGATGGATCGAGAAAAGGTCGATCGTGCCTACGACCGGACTGCACTGTCGATCGCAGCCTTCGAGGACTCATCGGCGAGCAATGCTTTCACGTCGAAAATCGATGCTCACCGTGCTGGATTGTATGACTTCAACGCGCAGGAAGAGCTTGGCCGGCAGATTTTTCGCGGCAGGGGTATGTGCTCGGCCTGTCATGTTGGTACACCGGGACCCGGTGCAGCGCCGCCGTTGTTCACCGACTTCACCTTCGACAACCTAGGCGTGCCGAGAAATCCGGAAAATCCAGCCTCAATCGCTGATCCTGATTGGCGGGATCCCGGTCTGGGTCATTTTCTTTCAACGGTTTCGGGTTACACCGATTATGCGGATGCAAACTGGGGCAAGCACAAGGTGCCGACGCTGCGTAATGTCGGACTCGGTTCGTGTGAAGCCGCGGAAAACAGCGATGATGGCGAAGACGGTCATCACAGCAATCGTGGCAAAGGTAACGGCAAGCACGACGACTGCATCGTCAAGGCTTACATGCACAACGGCTTTTTCAAGAGTTTAAAAACCGTGGTGCACTTCTACAATACGCGTGACATCAAGCCCGCATGCGAAGACTTGCCTGAACCAATATTTGATGCCACCGAGGAAGTAGCCCTAGCCAATGACTGCTGGCCAAAACCGGAGGTGGATGGCCCAACCGTGAACACCGACGAGCTCGGCAACCTGGGGCTGACTGAAGAACAGGAAGACGCCTTAGTCGCCTTCATGATGGCCATGAGTGATGGTTACATGGAAGCCGATGATGATGGCGATGACGACAAAGGCAAGCGCAAGGGTAAGGACGACTAAGCGCGCTTGAAAACTGGCCCATCGCTGGCGATGTGAATCGTATCCCCCGCCAGGGCTGTGTGAAGGGCGCGGCGCGCAAGCGTTCGCGCCCTTGTTTTTTTGATCCTGATAGAAAAGCTGATCTCAAACGTAAGTCAAATATAGAAGGGAGCGCCGTGCGCACCAAAGCCGCCGCATCGAAAAACCCTGCTGGTCCGCACGGCACATCAACATATTTAATTATTTGTTGCTTACAGTATTTTCTAATCCATAAATGATACTGCTTCAAGATGGGTGTTATACTTATTAACCACATTGGAAAGGCGAATTGCCGATTGCCCGTGACTGTTTACATCTGGCAGTGAAGGAGCCTGCCGCTAGAAACGGCCGGGAACAATAACAAACAGCGCTAGCGAGAAGGAGCTTCCATTTAGGAAGCGCCAATCTTTGAATCAGTAAAAGAGAATACACATCGCTTTACCGCATTGCTTTACAGCAATCAATCACGACTCAACCGGATGGATCAAAATTGTGACAATCCTAGATGCTTATATTAAGCCGATGACGGCTGCCATAACAGGCACGATTGTGTTTGCCACCTTATCAACCCATGCAGCAATTACTGAAGAGTTTGCAAAGCGGATCAAGCAGAACTACATTTTCGCTGATGACATGGCCCAATGGCTGGCCGAGGACGATGTCTACGCGTTGAATCCGGTCAACATCCGCGCCGGTGTACACCCTGACCATGATGACCCGGAAGGCGGGCCCTACGACGTGATCTACATCTTCCCGGATGCGGCCACCGCTAATGCCTGGTGGGGCCCAAATGATCCGACGGGTATGCCAACGACAATCCCGGATACCGCCGTCGCGATGGTCCACTGGGAACTCGACAACGGCAGCGGCTCGTTCCCGGGCATCATGTCCAAATCCGATATCGACGGCTTCATATCGCGCAATTGTATTATGGCCGCCGGTGATGTGATTCCGGTGCCCGGCGGTTTTCAAATCGAGAAGACCTGCAGTAACCCGATAGGTTCTTCCAAGCACTTCAAGATGAATGTGCTAAAAGCGAACGTACCCATCGACCTGGTCTACAATGTCGAGCAGCACCCGTTGACCTACTTCAACTACGACACCCTGCCGACGTTTGACGGCGTCGAGGAATCCGGCCGTATCTACCGCGCATTGCAGACATGGCACAATAGCACGTCGATGGATACAGCGACGCAGGTGCGAGAAGGCGTGCGTATCGCCGGCTTCCGCCTCGAACTCGGCTATGGCGTTGGCAGCGCCTTTCAACCTATCCCTGACGCCGCAGGCACCGGTCTCGAAGTGGACAAGGTGCTTGGTTTTGAGTTGCGCCACTGCATGCCGGACCATTTCTTCGATGTGTTGCGCGAATATCCGGGCACTGGCACCAACCCGTGTTTTTACGAGGTTGACTCATTTGGCCAGCCCCTGCGGCAGGAAATCTGGCTGGAGGAGGAATACGGTACGTTCTCACCGATCATGTATTCCACCAGAGATGACAAGCGCATGCTGGGCCTCGGCATCCCCGGCGGTTTTTGGGACAAACGCCCCGGCGGCGTCTATCCGCCTGAGATCCAGAGACTGGGCAAGCTCGACAGCGGCTATAAACCCAGTGACGCTGATGTCTACTGGGACAGCCGGATCGACGGTGCGCTTCCGCTGCCAGGCTATTACGGCGCCACCACACCCAACTACTTCAATATCTTAGAGACGCAGGCCGCCGAGGCCGGCGCCACGACAACCGACGATGTTCCTTCACCGGACCCCTTTGGTTACCTCATGTACTCGGGCGTGCTCGAAGATGGGGACACCGGCATCTTGCCGCGAGGTATCTACGAAGACGATGACGGCGACCCTGCTACCGAAGGCAGGCTGATCGCATGGTGGGATGGTTTGCAGTATCGCTGGGGCATCGACGGTCCCGTGTTCGACGGCATAATCACCCCGGACGAGGCATTTATGCCCGTTGCTCTAGCCGATCTGCAAGAATGGGCGCTGTCTCCATTACAAGAGGAGCCTGACTTCGATCTCTACCCGGATACCGGCTTCCCTCCCGGTCCGTTGTACGAAATCGGCGTGACGGACGATCTGGCTGGTCTCAATATCGACTACTTTGTCTATCTGGGTCGTAACTACAATGTCACCGAATACCCCACCTTTACGGTTCGTATGACCGCGGTTTCGGTGGATAATCCCGATCCGTATGGTGACGGTACGGTAGCCCCTGGCTTCCCGATTACTGATGGCGCCAACGGTAACCAGAGTCCGGCGTGGGTCAGCAATCCGGCCCCGCCGCTGGAAACATTCCTCAATGGTGAGGATCCCGTTGATGTGGCGATCGAAGAATTGGACGTCGACGGCCGCGTCAGAGTCAATGAGCGAGAGGAGCTCGAGGTCTACATCGAGAACGAGGGTCCAAACGCTGCGAGCGGTACGGTCACTGTGGCTGGTACGGACAGCGAGGGTGTTACAGTCGTTAACTTGAGTGCTGAATTCACTGACCTGGCCGCCGGGCAAAGTGACGAGATCGAGTTCTACTGGAACGCCCCGGCATATCCGACCGTGATCAGTTGGGTCGCAGAGGTCACCGCAGCGGGGGATACTGACCTCAGCAACAATACGGCAACAGCCACGACCGAGGTGGTCGAGAGAAAGCGTCGTCATCGAGGGGAGCGTGATTATCACACTGATAACGACTGATTCTGCAGTCACGTCAGTGTGCTCCAGGGCGGAGACCGGCATCGCCGGTCTCCGCCCTTTTGATCGGGTTCTCGTACGCGCTGCAGCAAAGCTTGCCTGTCAACAGCCGGCCTGCAGGGTGCGCCATGCGCACCGCAATCCACCAAGCCAACAATTCCTAAGCACGGTGTGCATGGCGCACACGGCGCATCGTATGCTTCAATACCGATGACCTGGCCGTGTTATACCGGGCAGCCTTAACAAATAAAAGATTTCTGCGTGCTTTGTATACCTGCAATTTTTGCGTTACATCCTGGACGGTGTCCATACGGCGTTGAACCGACATTTCAAGGATGTGGCGGTTGAATCTGACCAACCAGGGTTTTGCTTCCATACCCAGCTGCAGCACTTCACTGTGTGAATCGAGCACGGCTTTACCGCCCTGCTGATTGATGCGTTCGATCAGCGTTTGATAGGTATTGTCAGGCACGCCCGGTGGTAGCTGTCCGCTCAATACCGTGATGCCGTTACCTGCTGTTTCCAGCAGACTGTCACATAAATTGTTGGAACTTGCGACTAAAGTCTACCAAACCAGCAGTCTCTGCGCCTCTGCGGTTCAGGCAATCCAACTACTTGGCGTCCTTTGTGCCTTTACGTTAACCAAAACGCCCGTAGCTATCACCTAACAAAGTCGATGCACGCTGCGATGTAGTATTGCAAGTGTTTTTTTTAATAATTCGGTTGATATTACGTTGTGGGGGCTTTTATAATTACATTTCTTTACAAATGGAAACGCTTTTCTTAACCACATTGGATAGGGGGGAGCGGCCGTTCTTTGTGCGTACTCTTTTGGTCTGACATTGCCTACGACACGATGCGAAACGCAAGTTCAGATTTGAAAGACTTAATACGCATGCGATAAGGAAATCCATTTCCTTACAGCCGATCTTTGAATCGATAACAATAAATGCACATAGCTCATGTGCTGTTGATCAGAGCTACTGTGACAACTGTGCCATCATCACCAGGGTCGGGAGACTGCACATACAGTGACACATCATTTCGGGCGGCATCGAATTTTGTGTCATTTCATTGCCTGATGTTCGTGGTCATTCAACTCGTACGATTCGGTGTGAATGACGACAGCACAGGAAAATAATAACAACCCCAAAGTTTTGGAGATAAGAGATGAGATCCAGTCATAACCCGTTACGAATACCCGTAGCAACATTTTCCAGCATCGCCTTTTTTTCGGCGCTTTCGGTCGCCCAGGCGACCACGATCGACAGCTGGAATCTAGGCAATGTCGATGTTGATCAAGGCCCTTACGTAGTCGGCGAAGAGTACTCTAGCGTCGTTTACACCGACGGTACCAAAACCACGACCAATGGCGCCGTGATCTGGAAAGAGGGTGCCGTCATCCAGCCCGGCATGCAGGTGCTAACCGATTCGCCAGAAGGCAGCGGCCGCAACTGCATCATCACCACCGGCACCAACCGCGCCGACCCGGCCAGCCCTGACAAGACCTGCAGCGACGAGTTCCAATCAGCCAAACGCGTCAAGACCGATGCGCGGGTTCCGAGTACGTCGATAGACCTGGTGTTTGACGTCAGCACGGCGGACACAACAGCAAGGACCTATCGCGTGTTCCAGAAGTACATCAACTCAATTCTGGAGCGCATGGACGCTTTTTCCATTCAACTTGGCTACGGCACCGGTGATGCTTTCGTCCCCTCTACAACTGGTGACGGCCTCGCCTTCACTTCCCGCGACGGCAGTCAGGTACCCCCCAACAGCACGCCACCAGGCAACTCCGACCTCGGCTCCCTGATGTCCGCCGGACTGTTCGGTGAAGCTGATTTCAACCAGAACATCACCCGTGATGGCTATTTCAAACTGCCGGAAACGGTGATCACGGGCCTCGATGGTAATCAATGCGCCACCGATCCTTCAGGAACCGGTCGTTCCTACTGGAACCTGACAGCCAGTGAAGACGAGATTGCGACAGATGGCACGGTGCAGGGCCTGCACTACTGCCTGTTCGGCAACATGCTCGGACAGAGCCAGCTGCCTTACGGTTACTTCTACGACGAGGATGGCAATCCGGACACAGATGCCACCACGGTTGCGAACTGGAATGGGGCTTCCTGGGAGACCTACGTGCTGATCGATCCGGTCACCGGTGTCCCGCAGTTCGACGACACCGGCGACTATCTGCGTCCGGACAATCCCCCGGTACCGGTGCCGGACAACGTCGTGGCACAGTGGTGTAACCAAAAGGATACGCTGGATGGAGTGACGCCGTTCCTGTTCGTTGCCGTGCTGGACGACATGGGCCTGACCAACAACAACTACCACATTAACGTCGCAGCCGATCTATCAAGCATAGGCGAAACGTTCACGCTGCGCATCACCAATACCGGAGAAACCAACGTCCTGGCCACGCCCTGGCTGGCTCAGTTGCCACCGGAGATCGATCCTGACTACGTTTGTCCGCCGGTCGAGCCACCACCAGCAGCAGGCGAGGTCGATGTGTGGATCAAGGACCTGGACGTCGACCGTCGCGTCACAGTCAATGAGCGAGAGGAGCTTGAGGTCTACATCAAGAACGATGGTCCAAACGCCGCGAGCGGCACGGTCACTGTGACGGGTACGGACAGTGACGGTGTTACGGTCGTTACCTTGAGTGATGAATTTACTGACCTTGCCGCCGAGCGCAGAGACGAGATCGAGTTCGACTGGAAAGCGCCATCATATCCGACTGTGATCAGCTGGGTCGCAGAAGTCACTGCCGCGGGGGATACCGACCTTGGCAACAATACGGCGACCGCCACGACCGAGGTGGTCGAGAAAAAACGTCGTCGTAAGGGGAGGCGTGATTAACACACCGATAACGACTGATTCTGCAGTCACGTCAGTGTGCTCCAGGGCGGAGACCGGTATTGCCGGTCTCCGCCCTTTTAATCGGGTTCTCGCACGCGCTGCAGCAAAGCTCGCCTGTCGAAACAGCCGGCCCGCAGGGTGCGCCATGCGCACCGCAATCCACCAAGCCAACCATTCCTAAGCACGGTGTGCATGGCGTACACGGCGCATCGTATGCTTCAATGCCGATGACCTGGCCGTGTTATACCGGGCAGCCTCAACAAATAAAAGATCTTTGCGTGCTTTGTGTATCTGCAATTTTTTCGTTACATCCTGTACCGGTTACATATACACGCCTTAACTTTCTAACTATCCAGTTTGGTCACTTCCACATCCATCGTTGGTGAATCCAGCTCCTCGCGGCTGAACAACTCGGTGCCGGGATGCGATGCGGTGGCGCTGCCACAGACGACACCGAAGCGCAGCATGGGCGCTGTTGACTCGCCATTCAGGGCGGCGGCAACCAGTCCGGAAACGAGCGAGTCACCGCAGCCGACGGTCGACAGTTTGTGGACTTTGGGTGCCTCACAGTGGTAGGCATTGTCACTGTCGACAAGGACCGCGCCCTGGTCGCCCAGGGAAGCGCATACGTATTCGATGCCGCGCTGCTGCTGGATCATGCGTGCAGCCTCGGCGACATCCTGGACGGTGTCCATACGGCGTTGAACCGACATTTCAAGGATGTGGCGGTTGAATCTGACCAACCAGGGTTTTGCTTCCATACCCAGTTGCAGCACTTCGCTGTGGGAATCGAGCACGGCTTTACCGCCCTGCTGATTGATGCGTTCGATCAACGTTTGATAGGTGCTGTCGGGCACGCCCGGTGGTAGCTGTCCGCTCAATACCGTGATGCCGTTACCTGCTGTTTCCAGCAGACTGTCAAATAATTTCTGCAGAACCTCGGGCGGGATTTCAGGGCCGATGCTGGTTATTTCGTACTGACCCGGCGGATTGTGCGTCAGCACCGTGGTATTCAGCCGTGTCTCGCCCTGGACGCGAAACCACTTGTGGCGGTCGCCAAGGGTATCACCCAGAAGCTTGAGTAGCAGGTCGCCGCTTTCTCCGGCAACGATGCTGCAGCAATTGACCGGCACTGCGAGTTCGGTGAGCGCTCGCGCGATGTTGATGCCGTTGCCCCCCGGATGATAAAAGGTCTTTTTAGCCCGTACTTTCTGGTATTCCAGCAGTTGCGAAATCTCATAGCTGATATCGACAGACGGATTCAGCGCCAGCACCGATACGTGGTTTTGTTGGTCGTTCATTGGTATCTCCCTGTCAAAGCAGGCCTTTCTTCAGAATTAGGCTGCGGCCGGTCATGACCCGCGGTTGGGGTATGCCGAGCAATTCCAGTACCGTCGGTGCGATGTCCGCCAGGCCGCGACCGGTGCTGAGCCGCGCCGCGCCTTCGCCCATGATCAAAAACGGTACCGGATATTCGGTGTGCTGGGTATGGGGCTCGCCGGTGTTGGGGTTGACCATCTCGTCACAATTACCGTGGTCGGCGGTGAGCAGTACACGCCAGTTGTTCTCCAGTGCCACCTTGAAGACACGGTGGCTCTCCTGATCCAGTGTCTCGACGGCACGGATGATGGGTTCGCGACGGGCAGTATGACCCACCATGTCGGCATTGGCAAAATTGGTCACGATGAATGAATACTCCCCGCTTTCAATCGCGGTGATTAATTCATTAGCTATCTTGGGCGCACTCATTTCCGGCAACACGTCATAGGTGGCGACCTGTGGTGATGGCACGATGATACGGTCTTCCAGCGGAAACGGCGGTTCGCGACCGCCGTTGAAGAAATAGGTCACGTGAGCGAATTTTTCAGTCTCGCTGCAATGCAGTTGCGCCAGACCGGCGTTACTGATGACTTCGGACAGCACCTGTTCCGGCATCGTCGATGGAAACAGCACCGGGAACGGGAAGGTGGCATCGTATTCGGTCATGCACAGCAGGTTCTTCAGCTGGATGCCGCTGCGTTCGAACTCGTCGAAGCTGTCCAGCCCGAAAGCCGCGGCCAGCTGGCGTACACGGTCGCTGCGAAAATTGAAAAACATTACCGGTTCGTCCTGGGCGATCCCGCCATGGCCAACAACAACGGTGGGCTGGATGAATTCATCACCTTCACCACGCGTATAAGCACTTTCGATGGCCTCGCGCGCGCTTTCGGCGGTGAAACCCTGGCCGAGTACCATCGCTTTCCACGCGCGCTCGGTTCTGTCCCAGTGGCGTGCACGGTCCATGGCGCTGTAACGACCACTAACGGTCGCCACCGAGCCGCGGCCGAGACTGGCAATGGTTTCCTCAATCTGGTCGAGATAGGACAGCGCCGCCCTGGGTGCGGTATCACGGCCATCGGTAATCATGTGTATCACCGGTTCGATATCGGTCGTGCGCAACAACGACAGAATGCCGAGCAGATGCTCGATATGGGAATGGACACCACCATCCGAAACCAGTCCGACCAGATGGATCCGCCGGGTGTTCTGAGTAATCGACTGCCACGCCGGCAACTGTCCGAAGCTGCCGCCATAAATTGCATTGGCGATGCGCACCAGATCCTGTTCCAGTATACGACCCGAACCCAGCGTGAGATGGCCAACTTCGGAGTTGCCGAACTGACCGTCCGGCAGGCCGACAGCCCTGCCCGATGCCTGCAGTACCGTATGCGGGTACGAAGCGAAATAATGATCGAGGTGCGGGGTGCGTGCCAGCGCCCAGGCATTATGAGCGCGGCTGGGGTTGAGTCCGAAACCGTCGAAGATAGCCAGCAGTAGTGGTCTTGGTTTCATGTGATGTCCTTGAATTTACGGTTGGCACTGAGCTTTATAATGATCACCCGGGCAGCGCAGAATTATAACCTTACGCCGTTACATTTTCTGCCGTTATCAGAGATATATTTTTCGCCCGGATCAGACTTTCTCAATAGTGCAGGCTATTACACCTTTTTACATTAAAAAACGTCGGAATCGCCCACATTTCTGAAATCCTTCTTATAATTACTGGCTGATATATTTATGCAGCAGCGGTTTCAATCATGGAGCCTGGCCCGGGCATTCGGCTGATCTGCGCCTTCACGAGGTTGACTCAAATGACTGATAAAACACCTGCTAGCAAGAAAGTCGTCAAGAAAAAAGTGGCTAAGAAACCGGCGGTCAAAGCCTCAACCGAGCGCCGCACGTCGATCAAGGACCGGCGGGCTGATGACAAGGTCATGCCGGGTCTGCTCAGAAATCTGGAAGGTGTTTTCGACAAGATCCATCGCGACAACCGTGACCGTGACCGGGCACAGGAGCAGATCGCCGAAGAGTTCGCGACCCATATGCAGGATGCTTTCAATCAAATGCATGAGCAGTTGGAAGAGCGCGAACAGGTGCTGGATGCGAAACTCAAAAGCATCGACCGTACCCACAGCTATCAGTTAAAGCGCGTCAAACTGCTATCGATTCCAGTGACGCTGTTGTCATTGATTGCAGTGGTGTACCTGTTCTATGTGGTACGCGTGATGGAAATCTCGATGACCAGCATGTCGCAGGACATGCACCAGATAACGGCCTATATGGATTCGATGAGCCAGGATACCCAGGCGTTGACGGCTAACACGACCCAGATGACAGCCAACACGGCCAACATGAATGTGCAGATGGAAACCATGAATGCCAACATCGGTCACATGAATGCGACGGTGAGTAACATGCGCTATGACGTCTATAATATGTCGCGTACGGTGTCGCCTGCCATGTCCAGTGTCAGCCGGTTTATGCCCTGACAGAGAGATTGACCCGAATACTTTGATCTGTCGAAGTCCATGTTCTGCGCATTCGCAGACTGAAGGAGATTGCCGCGTCGCTGTCGCTCCTCGCAATGACAATTTTTTTCTCGGTGTCGCGCTTTCCATTTTTGACTATAGGGTAACGTCCCCAATATCCCCTGATGTAATAAAGCGTATATATCGTAGGGTGTGCCGTGCGCACCGAAATCAGTATAGCAAGCCAGGCTGCTATAGAGCGGTGCGCACGGCGCACCCTACCTCACTGAAGGAGATTGCCGCGTCGCTGTCGCGCCTCGCAATGACAATTTTTTTCTCGGTGTCGCGCTTTCCATTTTTGACTATAGGGTAACGTCCCCAATATCCCCTGATGTAATAAAGCGTATATATCGTAGGGTGTGCCGTGCGCACCGAAATCAGTATAGCAAGCCAGGCTGCTATAGAGCGGTGCGCACGGCGCACCCTACCTCACTGAAGGAGATTGCCGCGTCGCTGTCGCGCCTCGCAATGACAATTAGTTTTTTTTCGCTGCTTAGAGAGCGGCACGCCCTCTGTCCGCTTTTATCTTGTGCTTAAATACGCGGGCCACTAAATAAGAATGATAATGATGATGCCATGAGTGCCTTGCAAAAGATCTATCGCTGGATTGACAAAAACATCCTGGAACTGGGCCGCGAAATGCGGCTGTCGTATTTACCGCCATTGATGGTTTATGTGGCCGCGGGGGTGTCCGGGCTGACAGGTATCGTCGGCACTTTCTTCGTCAAAGAATATCTGGGTCTGTCGGCTGAGTTTCTGGCCGCGTTAGGCTTCTGGGCGGGCATGCCCTGGGCGCTGAAGATGCCGTTGGGGCATCTGGTCGACCTGATCTGGAAATTCAAATCGGTGCTGGTGTTTATTGGTGCTGCACTGATCGCAGCGAGCTTGTTGATCATGGTGGCATTGTTGTCCGACCCGGATGCGATGCGGCAAATCATGCCGACCGAGGCCTGGTACGTGATCAGCGCCTTACTGGCACCGGTCGGCTTTGTGTTGCAGGATGTCGTTGCCGATGCGATGACGGTCGAGGCGGTGCCGCGGCTTGATGCACAGGGCCGGGCGTTCGATGCGGAAACCAAGCGTCTGATGCATACCACGATGCAGACCCTCGGGCGGGTGGCGATAATCGGCGGTGGCGTGTTGGTGGCATTGATGAACGTGTACATGTTCAGCGGCGTGGAGATCCTGGAGGAGTCGCAAAAGGCAAAAGTCTACACAGATATCTATCAGCTGGCACTGTTCATACCGGTGGTTTCCGTGCTGGGTGTGCTGCTGGGGTATTATCTAAAATGGCGTGAATTCATTCGCTTGCGGCAACAAGGGCACCAGCGCACCAGGGCCTGGCGGTTGATCAATGTTCAGGAAGAATCACCCGCGCCGAACTGGTGGATACTGGGCGGCAGTCTGGTGTTCGTGGTTTTTTCCCTGAGCATGGGCCTGGGCGACATTCCCTATAATCAGGAAATCATTTTTGTCGGCTCGATGGCGATCATTCTGTTTTTGATGTCGCGGCTGGTCAAGGTGCTGGATGTCGATGCACGACGAACCCTGGTCGGTACCGCAGTCATTATATTCGTCTACCGGGCCATGCCAACGCCCGGGCAGGGCTCAACCTGGTGGATGATCGATGTGCTGGAATTCGATCAGCAGTTTCTGTCGGTACTGTCACTAATAGCCGCCGTGATCACGTTGTTTGTCATGTTTCTGTTTCGACGATTCATGGCGGAAAAATCGATCGCCTACATCGTTGTGTTTCTGACGATCGTGAGCACGGTGTTGACCTTGCCGATCGTCGGTATGTATTACGGCTTTCACGAATGGACGGCGGCGCATACCGGTGGTGTCGTCGATGCGCGCTTTATCGCTATTGTCGATACCGCACTGGAATCACCGCTCGGGCAAGTCGCGATGATTCCGATGCTGGCCTGGATCGCCAATTCGGCACCGTCACAATTGAAGGCGACTTTCTTTGCCGTGATGGCTTCCTTTACCAATCTGGCCTTATCGGCCAGTCAATTGGGGACCAAGTACGTTAACCGGGTTTTTACCATCACACGGGAGGTGAAGGACCCTCAGACGGGTGCTGTCACGGTGCCGGCCAATTACGATGAGCTGGGAATATTATTTATCACTGTGACGCTGCTGGTTTTTGCGGTGCCCTTGCTCGCCGTCATCATCGTAAAACGAATCCGCTTGCAGAGTGCCTGACCGGCCGTTAGATCATCAGCACCGCTGTTCCTGTGTGCCGTTTCCCAGCCAGCTGTTTTCTGTTTATACTGTCGGTATTGCGGTCGTTGATGGATGATATGCAGCCTACATACCTGCTTAACCCTCTGATTTTCGCGCTTACCCTGTTGCTGCTGGCGAACGCCAGCTTCGCGGACTACCCCGTGGCGAAAAAAGCTTACCTGGTGGAAATCGAGGGTGCGATCGGACCGGTTACCCAGGAACTGATTGTGCGCAGCATCGGCAATGCCGAAGCTGACGGTGCCGCGA
Organism: uncultured Gammaproteobacteria bacterium; assembly: GCA_942492025.1. GTDB lineage: Bacteria > Pseudomonadota > Gammaproteobacteria > SZUA-229 > SZUA-229 > JABDQW01. The sequence goes on from CALODJ010000006.1 coordinate 527,741, forward strand.
TGGTCATTCTGCAGATGAACACCCCGGGTGGTCTCGATCATTCGATGCGTGAAATTATTCAGGCCATACTCGATGCGCATGTCCCGGTGGTCACCTATGTCTCACCGCAGGGTTCGCGCGCGGCCAGTGCGGGCACTTATATCCTGTATGCCAGTCATGTCGCGGCGATGGCGCCTGCGACCAACCTGGGCGCGGCGACGCCGGTGCAGATCGGCGGTATGCCTGAAACGCCGCTGGATCCCGGCGAAAAACAGGACGAGGCAGAGGGCGGCGATGATAAATCCAGCATGGAGAAAAAAATCATCAATGACGCAACAGCCTATATCAAGGGGCTGGCAAAACTCAGGGGCCGAAATGAGGCGTGGGCCGAGTTGGCTGTACGTGAAGCCGCCAGCCTTACCGCTGACGATGCGCTGGAGCAGAAAGTCATCGACATGGTTGCCGCCGACCTCAGCGCGTTGCTGGAGCAACTCGATGGACGGGAACTCTATGTCAAGGGACGCATCGTCACACTCGATACCACGGGCCTGGTCATAGAACGCATCACACCGGATTGGCGTTCCAGCGTGCTCGCCATTATTACCAATCCGAATATCGCCTACGTATTGATGCTGGTCGGCATCTATGGGCTGATCCTGGAATTTTCCAATCCGGGTTCCATACTCCCGGGTGTCGTGGGCACCATCAGCCTATTGCTCGCCCTGTACGCCTTCCAGGTATTGCCGATCAACTATGCCGGTCTGGCACTGCTGGGTATCGGTCTTGCGTTTATCGTCTCGGAGTTGTTTGTCACCAGTGGCGGCATACTGGGTATCGGTGGCGTGGTCGCGTTCACGGTAGGCTCGATAATGCTGTTCGACGATGAATATATCGCCGTGTCGATACCCTTGATCGGTGGCACGGCTCTGGTGGCCGCTGGCTTCATGCTGTGGATACTCAGAAAGTTTTCCACGCTCAGGCACAGGCAGGTGGTCAGTGGTGCAGAGTACATGGTCGGCCGCAGCGGTGAAGTGATCGAAGCGTTCAGTGGCCGTGGGCGGGTTGAAATAGACGGCGAATCCTGGCTGGCCGAGAGCCGGGTGCCGGTGTCTACCGGGCAAAAAATTCGCGTCGACGCTATTGATAAACTCGTTCTTAAAATTGAACCGGCTGACGAAACCGGGGAGGAATAACCATGTACTTATTGCAATATATTACGCCAGCCTTACTGGTGCTTGCCATTATCATCTCGGCAGTTCGCGTATTACGCGAATATGAACGGGGCGTCATTTTTTTCCTCGGGCGCTTTCAGAAGGTCAAGGGGCCGGGCCTGATTATCGTCATCCCGGTCATCCAGAAAATGGTGCGGGTCGATTTGCGCGTGGTCACCTATGATATACCCACGCAGGATGTCATCTCCCGCGACAATGTCACCGTGCACGTCAGTGCCGTGCTCTACTTCCGTGTGATCGATCCCGAGCGTGCCATCATTCAGGTCGAACACTATTTCAATGCGACCAACCAGCTGGCTCAGACAACCTTACGCTCGGTGCTGGGCCAGCACGATCTCGACGAAATGCTGTCGCAACGCGACAAGCTGAACGCCGATATCCAGAATATTCTCGATGAACAGACGGCGTCGTGGGGAATCAAGGTGACCAATGTGGAGATCAAGCATATTGATCTGAACGAGAGCATGATTCGTGCCATCGCCAAACAGGCCGAAGCCGAACGTGAGCGCCGTGCCAAGATCATCCATGCCGAGGGTGAATTGCAGGCGTCCAAAAAGCTGCTCGAGGCCGCAGAAATGATGTCCAAGAACCCGCAAACTCTGCAATTACGCTATCTGCAGACACTGAACGATATCTCCAGTGAAAATGCCTCGACGATCGTATTTCCGTTGCCAATGGAGCTCTTCAACGCATTTCAGCCTAAACATAAACAGCCGGTACCTGATAAGTAGCGCCAGAGGGCAGTGATTGCGCTACCTGCGCCAGGCCTGGATTAGCCGTTGCGGTTCTCTCTTCCGAGGTGCTATACGAGCTGACAAAAATTTACTGTTGTTGACCGCGCTTTCATGGACAGATGTGGCTCTGCTGACTAAAGTCAGAGGGAGATAAATGCCGCGCGGAAGGTTATATGTCGGACCATATCGATACCCTCGATGACCTGAACAAGCATATACCACTCAAGCAGAAACTGGTCAGCGCCCATCAGGTCATTAAAAAAAACCTGCCTTTCATCGCACGTATTGCCATCGCAATATACGATCCAGAAACCCGGGTATTGAAAACCTTCATCCATAGCAGCGATGAAACAACACCGCTGGAGAACTACCACGCCTTGATCGATGATGCACCATCGCTGAAGCGTATTCTTGACCAGCGCCGACCCCGGGTGATTAATAATTTTCTGACCTTTGATCACAATAATAAGGAACACAATAGACGACTGGGCCGGGCCGGTTATGCGGCCAGCTATACCATGCCAATATTCAACAATGGCGATTTTCTTGGGTTCATCTTTTTTAATTCCTTCCAGACCGAAGTGTTCGATGAATATGCACTCAGCCAGCTCGATATTTTTGGCCATCTGATTTCGTTGATGATCATCAGTGAACTTTCCAACATCCAGACACTCGCCGCAGCATTGAAAACCAGTGGCAGGATAACGCACTTGCGTGATCCGGAGACAGGCTCTCATCTCGACCGCATGTCGCGTTACAGTCGCCTGATCGCCAGCGCACTGGCTGATAAATACAGGCTGGAAGATGATTACATCGAGCATATCTTCATGTTTTCGCCGCTGCACGATATCGGCAAGATCGGTATTCCCGATGATATCCTGATGAAGCCGGATAAGCTCGATACGAATGAGATGGAAATCATGAAGACCCATACAATCAAAGGCAGGGAAATTATCGATGAAATCCTGATCAATTTTGGCCTGGATGGCGTCGACTACGTGAATATCCTCAGGAACATTGCCGAATTTCACCATGAATCCGTCAATGGTGCGGGTTATCCCGCCGGTAGAAGCGGCGATGACATTCCCCTGGAAGCACGTATCGTCGCCGTGGCTGATATATTTGATGCCCTTACCAGTCGCAGGACCTACAAGCAGGCGTGGACGAATGAAGCCGCTTTTGAAGCCTTGAATCAGCTGGCGGGCGAGAAGCTCGATCAGGATTGTGTCAATGCACTACTGGAAAATATTGAGGAAATAGAAAAAATACAGCAACAATTCAAACAGGATTGTTTCGGTTAAGACGTGTAAAGTCTAGCCCGCATTTCTCACCAGGCGGCGTAGAAAGCTGATATGGCATTGGCTATCTAAAGTAAAGCCAGGATGACCCAAAATACAGTGTGTTATACAAGCCTGCCTATCACGGTTCAGGCTGGTCTTCGTGTCCGTAAGCTTGCTCTTCACTCAAACCGTAGCTATTGCTACGCTTTTCGCTCCAGAGCGGCGCTTACGAACACGAATCCTGCGCCTGCTCCCGTGATCCTGGTGAGAAATGCGGGCTAGAGCTAAAGATCAGTTGCTGGTCTGACTGGGCTAAACTACAGACTGCCGACTGATAAGCGATCAATGGCATTCTCGTTTTTTTGTTTTTTACATTCGTACATCAAGCTGTCACCTTCAACCAGTAACGCCTCGATACTATCATGCTTGTCAGGATGAAATTCCACAACGCCATAAGAGAACGAAATATCATAGCCACGACTGGCTTGCTGATTATATCTATTCAAAGCCTTCTTGAATTTTTCCATAACATCTGCGGCGATTGGCCTTGATGTACTGGAAAACAGAATGACGAATTCATCACCACCGATCCTGGCAAACAAATCTGTTGCACGGAAAAAGCTTTTCATCTGCTCAGTGAAGGCGATCAGTGCCCTGTCGCCTTCTGCGTGCCCGAAATTGTCATTAATGGGTTTGAAGTCGTTCAAGTCAATAAACGCCAGTGAAGTCGATGTTTCCTGCCGGATACTCTGTTTCAAGCTGTGCCGGGCGAGCGCCAAAAAGCCTCTACGATTGGAAATTTGGGTGAGTTCGTCCAGCGTCGCCAGTTGTACGGCTTCCAGTTCATGTTCAACCATGGCGGCCAGGTCTTTCAATGTATCAAGATCTTCAGTAGAAAGGCTCCTCGGCTGCTTGTCGATAAGACAAAGGGTGCCCAACTTGCTGCCATTCCTTGAGCTTAATGGACATCCAGCATAAAAGCGGATGTGCGGTTCATCTAAAACCAGCGGGTTGTCTGCAAATCGCTCATCTTCGGTTGCATCGGCGATAACGAATATGTCGTCACCGAGTATCGCGTGACCGCAAAAGGAAATATCACGTGGGGTCTCGCTCACGCCCAGGCCGACGCAGGATTTGAACCACTGACGATTCTCATCAACCAGACTAACCAGTGCTATTGGTACGCCGAACAAACGTTTTGACATGCGCGTTATCCGGTCGAACCGCTCCTCGGCTGCTGTATCGAGTACATCGAGCGACTTCAATGTCTCGAGCCGGGTGACTTCATTTTGTGGAATTTCGGGTGTTTTCATGCAGGCTCCCACGTAGTCTGGATTGCGTTTCAGCTCGATGATTTGGTTTTACGTATAATTATTTATTTTCACGCGAGCTTATAATTTGAATATAGCAGCAAAATCAAAAAAACGACTTTAAAATTATTTAAAACAAGCATATATCGCTGCGAACGTCAGGCCAAAGGCCGCATCATAAACCACCAATACCGGCTGTCGATCGAGCGATCAATTTGTTACTCTCTGGTTTACCAAGTGATCAGGAGCAATGGGGCATGGATCCCGTGTTCACGATTGTTGCCAATAATTAAGGGGTAAGCATATGAACGGCGGTACAGTAAAAGAACTAACCAGTGATACCAGTGCGGTTTGGCAGAACCATGAGTCGGTGCCCGATACACCGAATGGCTTTACTGTCAGAACGACCTACCCGGGCAATCCAAACGGCGTCGAAGTGATGCTCGAGCGCTGGGAAGCCGGTTCTGAAGAGCCCCCACATTCACATCCGGGAGATGACATGACGATCGTCGTAGAAGGCAAAATGTCGATCCAGTTCTACACCCGGTCTGCCGATGGCCTTGTTGCCGATGGTGAGCCTGTTGTGCTCAGCCAGGGTGATACCGGCTATATCAAGGCAGGACGGATTCACGATGCCAGATACATCGACGCATGCAAGCTGGTTTACGTCCATGACAAGGCGTTTGGTTTTACCGCTGAATAGCAAAACCAGCATCAATCTGTCCGCTCAAACAGATGGATGCAGACGTAGCTGCTGGTCTTAACTGAAGCTTGAGATTCCCGGTCAATGCGCACATCAACCTGATTAAAACTGGACATTTGGTCTGTAGTCGGAATAGAGTACAGATTCACCAGCATATTTCATGTATTGGAACCAATTCAAGCTGTATCTTTAAACATACAGGAGGCCTAGTATGCATTCCAAGATCTTACAGACACTCAGCCTGTTCGCGGTTGGCGCAACCCTTGCAGTTTCTGCGACGGTACAGGCAGCTTCACCGGAAGACGCGATCGAATCCAAGGTGAAGCAGTCCATCGACCGCGATGGCGATGGCAGGCTCAATCGAAAAGAGCAGGCCTATGCGCGCCAGTTGAGGAGGATAGTTGACCAGGACTGGGATGGAAAAGTCAGCGACTATGAGAAACAACGCGCCATGAAGATCATCACCTGGGTCGATAAAAATGATGATGGTCATATCAGCGATCGTGAGCGTGATCGCGCAATCAGCGTATACAAGCAAATTGATATCGATGGTGATGGGCGCGTCAGTTTCCGTGAGGAAACCTTCGCCACCTGGGTGTTCGACGAAGTAGACTATAACCGTGATGGTAAAATCAGCGAGGCTGAAAAAGCACGCGCCAACAAGATCCTCAACACGGTTGATCGCGATGATGATGGCTTTATATCACGCCGGGAACAGGCATTCGCCAGTGAAAAATTTGATCGCATTGACCGTAATGATGACGGCAAACTCAGTATGCGCGAATACCGTATGAGACGTATGCCGGAACCGCCGCCACCACCGCCTATGCGTGAGGAATTTGGTCGAATGGATTTTAATGAGGACTTCGGTTCACCCGATTACCGCAGGTACCGCGCACCTGAACCACCGCCGCCACCACGTGATTATCCACGCTGGTAAACGCTCGTAACCAACGACATGGATATTGGGGGCTTAGGCCCCCATTATTATGACGATGCTGTGTTATCTTTGCTTAATTCAATACACGCAACTATGAGACAATCCATAAGACCACTCTTTATCACGTTAGGGCTGATTTTGCTGACGGCTTGTGCTGAATTGGCCAAACATACTGAAACCATCAAACCTACCGCTGAACTCACCGCTACACGACTGGCGAATATTAACTTTGAGCAGGCCGACCTGGTATTCGACCTGGCGATAGAAAATCAGAACCCCATAGCGATCAACCTGGCCAGGCTGGATTATGATTTAAAGATTGAGGACCATTCATTGATCAGCGGTGTCACTGCTCAGGGCATGGAAATCAAAGCCGCATCGACCAGCAATGTCAAATTACCGGTGACCCTGAAATTCGATGATCTGCGGAAATTACCCGGTGAGCTCTGGCAGCAGGATTACTTTGCCTATCAGCTGGACACGCAATTTGTCGTTGATCTGCCGGTGATTGGTGACTATGCAATTCCGCTTTCAAGATCCGGCGAGCTGCCAGTGCCCAAGTTACCAGCAGTCAGGATTAAAAATATCGAACTCAAAAACCTCAGCCTTATGGCAGCTGAAGTGGTAGCGCAAGTTGAGATTGACAATCCCAATGCCTTTGATCTTGGCCTCAGCGACCTTGATTACCGGCTGAACGTTAATCAGCAGGCATGGGGTCAGGGCAGTATTGATCAAAGCAGCACTATCCCGAAAAAAGGCAAGGGCACTATTGCAATACCGATGAAGCTCAATCTGACAAGCATGGGGCAGACGGCTTACCGAATGCTTTCCAGCAGGCAGCCACTGGAATACCAGCTACAAGGCGGTGTTACACTGGATACAGGTATTGAAATGTTAAGAGAATACGTAATGCCGCTGGATATTCAGGGAAAGACCTCGCTCTATTAACACGGCTGAAATTCCCTCTCTCGAATATTGCACTGCCGTCCATTGTCCCGGATATGACGGTAACGAGGCGGCTGTGGACTTTATGATGATAACGCTGCTCGATTCAGGGAAGGACCAGGCAAAAATTCCGGCTTTTTTTTCGAGATCTTTTTCACTAGACTCGGTAAATAACAAAAAGCCCTCTACTCTGGTGACAACGATAGATGAAATCCCTGGGTGCGGTTGCCTGTGGTCATCCACGAACCGCAGAAGCAGCGGAATTGATTTTAAAAGAAGGTGGAAACGCTTTTGATGCCGTAATCTCGGCATTTCTCACGTCCTGTGTGGTTGAACCGGTGCTGGCCTCACTGGGTGGCGGCGGTTTTATGCTGGCGCATACCGCTGAGCAGCGCGATGTCATTTATGACTTTTTTGCCCAAACCCCACACACTCCGCTAGCACAGGACAGGCTGGATTTTTACCCGATCCAGGCTGATTTTGGCCCCACCTCGCAGGAGTTCCACATCGGCCTTGCGTCGATTGCCACACCCGGTGCGGTCAAGGGTGTTTTCAAAATCCATCAAGACCTGTGCACCATACCCATGACAGAACTTGTGCAGCCGGCGGTCGACGCTGCTCGTCATGGTGTGATCATGAGTCCGTTTCAGGCCTCGATACTCAATATCATTGCACCCATATTGACCGCGACAGAACCAGCAAGGCAGCAGTATCAAAGTGTTGAACAGCCTGGCGCGCTCATCAATACCGGAGAATTGTTCAAACAGTCGCACGTCGCGGATTTTCTCGAAGCCCTCGCCAGAGAGGGGTGTGATTTGTTCTACCAGGGTGAAATAGCGCACGCCATTGCCGGCATGTGTAAAAAGGGCGGCGGACAGTTAAGTACGCAGGACCTGGCCAGGTACGAGGTTGTGCTGCGTAATCCTGTCAATATACGGTACCAGCAATACCAGGTGCTGACCAACCCGGCACCCTCCTGTGGTGGTACCCTGATCGCGTTCGCCTTGAATATGCTGGAACATGCTGGCATCAACCGTGTTGAGTTTGGCTCATCCCGGCATTTGCAGTTACTCACCACGGTGATGCAGTTGACTAATGAGGCGCGCATCGAGGCGCATTCAGCACCGTCTGGGGCCAGTACACTGCAACATTTGCTCGACAGCAGGCTGTTGAATGAATACCGCGACAAGATTGCTGGTAACAGTCGCAGCGTGCGCGGCACGACACACATGAGTGTGATGGATAACAAGGGCAACGTTGCCGGGCTGACGGCGAGCAACGGTGAGGGTTGCGGGCATATCATTCCCGACACCGGTGTCATGTTAAATAACATGCTCGGTGAAGAAGATTTGAATCCCGATGGCTTTTATCGCTGGCCTGCCAACCAACGCATGACCTCTATGATGGCGCCGACACTGGTGATATCCCCACAAGGAAAGATGATCAGTCTGGGATCGGGCGGATCAAACCGACTGCGCACGGCGATATTGCAAGTACTGGTAAATATTCTTAATTTTGACATGCCTTTATACGATGCGGTCAATCACCCGCGGTTGCATTTTGAAAATGATGTGCTGAACATCGAGCCCGGCTTTGATGGCGATGCCGTGCAATCCCTGTTGAATAAATTTAAAAACCACAAGTTATGGCTACAGCAGAACGTGTATTTTGGCGGCGTGCACACGGTTTGCGAACATCAAGGCGTATTTTGCGGTGCAGGTGATCAACGACGAGCAGGCGTGGCTCGTGTGGTAGAGTAGTAGCCAATGGTTATGCTGACCTGTCAGTGTCAGTCGATAAGTGTTGAAATTCAGGCGCTGGTCCATGTGTAAAATTTTCTGAATTTTGTAAGGCTATCCTTACACTCTGCGCCCTCAAGACTAACCAGATTATTCCATAAGCATCTGATAAATAAAGTATAGATTCATTTCAGGCACGGTTCCTGCGTGTACAACTGTGAAATGAGCAGAATGTAAATGGAGGTAGATGAAATGAGCATAATCGTTAATTTGTTTCTAATGGCGTATCTACTGGTCATGGTTATACTCACAATCCTGACCGTATTCTGGGCGACCTTGTTGATATTCAAGCCCGAGCAGGCAACAAAAAAGGAGCTGATCAGGCAATCGCCCGTGCGAACGCGATTTGGCTTCACTGAATAACCATTAGATCGAACTGGACCGGCCGCTTGAACAAGCGGCCGGTTTTTTTTTGCGCGCCTGATATAACACGCAACGTATCCAGGAGGTTACCTCTGGGAATCGCTGATGCCGCTGAGTATCCTTAATTCAGGCCAAAGTTCACATATAATCAGTCTATGAGATATTCAATTTTAGTATTATGCGCAGCCGCTTACGTGGGAGGCTGTTCTATGTCGGTGACCTCTCCGATCGCTGAGAAAGTGACTTTATATAAGGATGAAAATGCCGTTCCGGCCGATTGTGAAAAGCTGGGTGAAGTGACGGCAAGTGTTTGTGCAAACACAAGCCCCTGTCCTGCCGAAGTCATGAAGCGAGATATCCGTGAGCGGGCCTATCTTGACTACGGTGCAGATGCGGTCTGGTTGTTCAATACCACACTGTCAGGAACTGAAGTTATCGGTTACGGCGTCGCCTACGAATGCAAATGACCGCTGGCGAGCCCCGTCCTTAACACACGTTGTGCCGGCAGTCCTTTCGGGCTGCCGGCTATGACAAAGCAGTTGGCCCGCATTTCACACCAGGACCACCTGAACCGTGATAGGTATGTTTGAATAACACACTGTATTTTTTATCATCTGGTTACTCTTTAATGGACTAGTGCCTTATCAGTATTCAACGCCGCCTGGTGAGAAATGCGGGTTAGGCGTTGAGTTTTTCCTTGATCGCTTCGATCACCGTATCGGAAGAGGTGGCCTGGACAGATAACAGCATGCCTTCGTTTTTGTAGAAATCAACGAGTGGTGCTGTCTGATCGTTGTATACGTTCAGACGGTTGTTGATAGCTTCCTCGGTCTCATCATCACGTTGCACCACAGCACCGCCACACTTGTCGCAGACACCTTCGACTTTGGGTGGATTAGATTTGACATTGTAGATTTCACCGCAGTCAGAACAGGTGCGGCGTGTGGTCAGTCGATCCAGAATCACTTCACGCGGTACGTCGATTTCAACGGCAAAATCGAGTTTTTCACCCATTTTTTCCAGCAGGACTTTCAGTGCTTCAGCCTGGGGAATGGTGCGAGGAAAGCCATCAAGCAAGTAGCCCGCCTGGCAGTCGTCTTCTTTGAGGCGTTCTTCCATGATACCCATGATCAGATCATCGGACACCAGGTCGCCGGCCTTCATTGCCGCTTCGGCTTTTTTGCCCAGTTCGGTACCGGCAGCGACAGCGCCGCGCAGGATGTCACCGGTAGAGATTTGAACGGAACCGTCCATTTTAGTCAGAAGTTTAGCAACGGTGCCTTTACCTGCACCGGGTGCGCCTAAGAGTATGAGTTTCATGGGAATTCCTCGGAATAATAGTGAATATTTGTGCAGAACGGTCTCAACGTGCCTGCGCCTGTAAATGGGAGGGCGTATTTTGTTGTTTTTGCGAAAAAAAATAAAGGCTTTTGCTGAAATTGCCGCTTCAGTCCGGTAATTTCCTATAATCCAGATATAACGAAATCATTGATGAGGATGCCCGATGGCAATCATTATTCAAACCGTCGATGGTGTTATCGTGAACCGGTTTGATATCGATCAGGCCGGTTTGAGTTTCGGTCGTGCAGCCAGTAATCAGGTGCAGATCGATGACACTGCGGTCAGTGGCAGCCATGCACAAATCGTTATCGAGCAACGTAACGAAGGCAAGCAGAAATACCTGATCCACGACCTCGGTAGTACCAATGGCACATTTTTAAACGAGCAAAAAGTGGAATGTCAGCCGCTGCACCACAAGGACATTATTCGGATTGGCTGGAATAACTTCGTTTTTATTGACGAAGAGCAACGTGATTTTGAGAAAACTGACAAGATTACCAAAAGCTGGATACCCGGACTGTATTACACAGAAAAGAAATAATGTGAACTGGATTGAACACAAGCTGACGATTATAAATATTAATTTCTATCTAGATTGACAGTTAAAAACTCACAAGTATTTCACCACAGAGTCACAGAGGGCACAGCGAAAAGCATTGTAGTATTTACTACGCCACAGGCGCACTAAACCAGGTAAAACTCTGTGTCCTCTGTGACTCTGTGGTGAATAGTTTTTTAAATTGTTTTCTTGGCGGCCTTGGCGCCTTTGCGAGAATTCCACAGCCAAACATCGACTCTCATCCGTTTGGGCTGCGGTTTAAGCGCCAGGATTCCCCAGAGCCTGAATGATTGAATGTATCTGTTCCTTTGATTTCTCCAGTATCTCTGATGCGACCTCGTTGGTAAGCTCGAGTCTTTTGAAGGCTGGAATGGTGTCCCAGTCAAGCTCTGGCAGAGGATAGAGCTCTTCATTCTGAGCAAACAGATTTGCAACCAGAACGACATCACTGAAATCGGCCGGACCAAAATGCATGCGATCGAGCGTCTCATGTTCGTCGGCGGCTCTAATGATGCCTTCATTGAAGTTCCAGGCCTCCAGAATACAGCGCCCCACGTTGGTATGCCATTTATTCATAATGTCATCCAGCATGCGCGGTTCACTGAATAATACCGGGTACTGCTCAGAGCGTGTCAGGATGTAGTATTTACCGATATCGTGCAGCAGACCTGCAAGCATGGCCTCATCCGGGTTAATCCTGGTCAATTTTCTGGCGATCACGTAGGATAAAGCGGCCACGTTCATGCTGTGGCGCCATAAACTCTCCAGATAAGGCCGCAGCACTTCGACCGAACTGGAATGGAGTAGTTGATCGATAGCAATCGCAACTGCCGTGTTATACGCCATCTTGAATCCCATGCGGGTAACAGCCATACGGATATCAGTGATTCGGGATCCGGCGCCATTGACCATGGCTGAATTTGCAACTTTTAGCAGGCGAGCGCTGAAGATCGGGTCTGATCCCACGACACGTGCGACATGTTCGGCGGTAACCTCAGGGTCAGCCAGAGCATTCTTGATGCGCATGGCAACGTCAGGGAATGCGGGGATTTCGAGATTCCCGCTCTTCAATTCCTCACCCAGGTTTGTGACAAACTCAAATCCACAATTAAATGCTTGAGTCGCTTCATTCATAGCTTATGACCTCATGGCGTCACTTGGCGTGATTTCTTGTTGTTTTTGTTGATCTCAATCAGTGATCGGCATTGTTCCGGTAATCTTTAGGCTATTCGGCGTATTTTTGGCTCAACACCTCGGTGGTTTTTTCATCCAGCACCCGTGCGTTCAATAGAACCGGCATCTGCGCGCAAGCCTGTTGAAATCAGGATGACAGGATGCAAAAAAAAGCAGTCAATATCAGTACGCTTGCTTCATAAAACGTGATCTGTGTCCTATGATTAATCTTTATATCCATAATAGTTTGAGCCTGCCCGCAGTGTACGAAGGCGGCCGTAAAATGATTGCAAATGTTTGATAGAACGTCAGCAGCAGTAAAAAAAACGGCTTAGCTGTACTGACGGTTCGTACTGCCTGGTTTTTTGAACAAGCTAGCGGGATGCCTCCTAACCCGCATATTGCATAAAGGCGGACTCACAATGATTATTCTTGTTCGAGTTTTCAATCATCTATCGCGTAATAAACGAATTTATTACGGTTACACTTTGTCCTATTTTGTTTTATGAACAACCTAAAATCCAAATCCTTCATGCAATATGCGGGCTAAGGACTGAACCGGCCGGGATTCTGTTTTTTATGCGCAAGTATTTGGGGATGTTGTTGTGTGTGCTCATGAGTGTTCAGAGTGCGGTGGCGCAGGATACTGAATTTTCCAGCTGCATATCTGAGTTGAAGCACAGGGCCAGCGTTGAGAAACTCCCATCGAGAATCGTTGATGAGGTGCTGGCAAACCTTCAATGGCAGCCACGTGTGATCGAACTCGACCGCTCACAGCCTGAATTCAGCCAGACCTTTGCCAGCTATCTCAATCGTCGCGTTACACCTCAACGTATTGCGCGTGGCCAGGAGTTACTCGGCAAGCATGATCAGTTCCTGTCCGACCTGGGTAAAAAATACGGCGTACCCGGCCGATACCTTGTTGCATTATGGGGGCTGGAAACCAACTTTGGCAGTTATCTCGGCAGGATGCCGATACTCGATTGTCTGGCCACGCTGGCCTGCGATCAGCGCCGCGGCGAGTTTTTTACCAATGAATTGATGCAGGCACTGATTTTACTGGATCGTGAATCGCTGTCGCCCGGTGATATGCGTGGTTCCTGGGCTGGCGCCATGGGGCATACGCAGTTCATGCCCTCCGCATACAACCGCTATGCCATCGATGGCGATGGCGATCGCCGGGTTAATTTGTGGCGCAGCAAACAGGATGCACTCGCCAGCGGTGCCAATTATCTACACGCGCTCGGCTGGCAAGAAGAGCAGCGCTGGGGACGTGAAGTCTTGCTGCCGAAGAATTTTCCGTACAGTGAAACAGGGATCAACAACCGTCAACCGCTGCGTTACTGGCGCGATCTGGGCGTCAGGCCTGCGACAGGCGCAGCCCTCGAGGGTTCCGAAATTGAAGCGTCCGTGCTGGTGCCTGCAGGTCACACCGGGCCGGCATTTCTGGTGAATTCAAATTTCGATGTTATTTTGCGCTGGAACCGCAGTGAATATTATGCGCTCGCTGTTGGCTTGTTGGCCGACCGACTCATTGGCGCGGGGCCACTGGTGCGGCCACCGTCAACCACAGAGGCAGCGCTCAGTCGCAGTATTATTGAACAGCTGCAACGGCAACTGAATAAGCTGGGTTATGACGCGGGCAAAATCGATGGTGTCATGGGTTCTTCGACACAGGCTGCTTTGCAGCGTTTTCAAATTTCCAACGGTATCATAGCCGACGGCTATCCGGACAGGAAGACGCTGTGTGCACTCTCAATAACCTCGGGGCCGGTATCGTGTCTGTAGCTGAACAGCACGGGGATGTCGGCATAAACTACGGCACACTGGCGACCTGTGTTGCATTGCTTGTGTTTTTGGCCATGCTCGTTTTCCTGAGCAATCGATGGGTGGTGAAATTTCCGCCACTGCCGGATTTTACAGCGTATAGACAGGTCAAGGACATGAAGGCGGCTTTCTCTGATTATCTGACCCCCATTATTGAATACCACAATGAGCAGGTCCTCAAGGACAGAAAACGGCTGGCAAAGATGCACGGCGCCGTCGAAGCTGGAAAAGCGCTGGCTCGCTCGGAATCCAGATGGTTACATGCGTTGGCGCGAAAATATGACGTTTACTGGAATCCGCAACAGCCTGTGACGGTCATCAAGGAGCTGATCAGCAGGGTGGATATCGTGCCGGTACAGCTGGCGGTGGTACAGGCCGCGAAAGAATCTTCCTGGGGTCGATCGCGATATGCCGTGCAGAGTAACAATATCTTTGGTCAGTGGTGTTATAAAAAAGGTTGCGGTGTTATTCCGAGGGAACGGCCCGCTGGTGCCAGGCATGAAGTGCGCCAGTTTGACAGTATCAGCGATGCCATAGGTAGTTACATCCACAACCTGAATTCGCACTACCGATATAAAAAACTGAGGAAGTTGCGTCAGGATCTGAGGAATCAGGGACTGGCGATCGAGGGCAACGAGCTGGTTGATGGTTTGCTGTTCTATTCAGAGAGGCGCCAACAATATGTCGAGGAGATTCGATCCATGATCAGGCAATATCGTTTCTTTCAAGGACAGCGAACCAAGGCCAGCAAGGTCGTTGCAGGGATATAAGTCGCCTATTGCATTCCCTGGATTGTCCTCGCACAGACCCAATCGGACACCCACGGTCTGATTTCACTGGATTTAAACCAGGCTAACGCATCAGAGAATTAATGCTATTCGCGTTTATCCGTGTGGCTGCGGCGCGATTCCCGCTGTAACCGCGCAATACCTGGATATTTGAAACGTATCTGATTGAAACGCCGGCTAATCTGCAACATCGCTTGTCCGCCTTCGTGCAACATCCGGGTTAGGGTGTCCGCTGTGGTTGAAATCTTAGAAACTGTCATTATGTTCCCATTAATGGTTGTGGTAATTTTGCGGGTCTGAACAATTAGGCCTGGTCTATCGCCACTTGGCGTAGAAATCTGGGTTTTTGCAGATGGATGCACAGGTCGTGATGAGGCACGCCAACATACGCAAGAGTACCTGCCGATGTTTAGGAAACTCTGATTAATTCAGAGTTTTCTTATTATATAATTACAGTATTTTTAAGGAGGCTCTGAATAATTCATCCGTGAATTATCAGAGCACGGGAAGCATAAAATGCGATTTTCTGTTTCCCTTCATTTTCAATCGCTTAAGGCGATTGAAAATGGCGGCGCATCCGTGCGCCGCGGAAACTCTGAATTAATCAGAGTTTCCTTAACCAGTCCGTGTTCTGAACAGGCACCGCCAGCCGGTCCCAGTGTTGAGCAATGCGGGAATATTCCACAAATGAGAGAGATTCATGCCAAAGTACGATTATCGCTGCGAACTGAACCAACAGACCATCGAAGTCAGTCATTCGATGAACGATACCGTCAATACATGGGGTGAGCTGTGCGCGCTTGCCGGTATTGAAAGTGGAGACACGCCGGAGGACAGCCCGGTACATAAAATTATCAGTGGTGGTTTCGTTGCCACGGGTGCAGCCTCGCCTGCATCGTCACATGCCTGCGCGACACCCAGCTGTTGCAGTGGTGGACTCTGCGGTCTTGACAGTTGATCTAAGGTCGCACCACGTGCACCATTTAGCCGGCGTTTCTCGCTCCCCTGGTGAGAAATGCCGGCTAGTTCAAGCGACCTTGCATTGCAGTGGCACTAAAGGTGAAAATGCGATCAAGAACCGAGAAAACTGGAGTAGAACGTGATTACTTACGAGGAATTAAACGAGCAAAACCATCGCATCACTGAACTGTCCAACGTGCTTCATTACTTGTTCAAGGATCGGTCGATGTGTGATACGGGTTCGTGTTGTGAGCTGTTTTATCGTTATGTCGACCTGGTAAAGGAGCATGTGGAGCTTGTTGATAAGGAAATGTATAAGGACTTACTGGCTAGCCCGGATGACAAAGTCACCAATGTGGCCAAGAATTTCATGTCCGGCTCCGTAGAAGTCAGGAAGATACTGCGCGAATTTACCCATCGATGGTGTCCCGCGTCAAAGAAAAAAGACGCTTTGCACATCAAGGATCATGCTCAATTCCTGCAAGATACGGACGAGCTGTTTGAAATCATATTGCAGCGTATCCAGGATGAGACCGAGCACCTGTATCCATTGGTGCGCAGTCTGAGCGATAACTTAGGATAAGGCTTGATGCTACTGTCCCATTTGCACGTCAAAATCGCGGGCTAGCTAACCCCTGGTAAGAAATGCGTATACGCTGGTGGTTACGCCCCATCATGACCACGTAATCAGGATTTTTCGGCGTGACCGCTCAGTTTCGAACTATCGTGTTCTCGATGGACGAAGCAGCGGCTATTTTCCGGCGTAATTCAGGGGTATTGCGACTTCAATGCCCCGATCTGCAAGTATCAAGAAAAAGCTGGCCCAGTTTTCGTTATTGAAGGTCTGGACAATATGATCGCGGCACGAAAGCTTGTATTGCAGCACTTGTCTTTGTAGCCGGAAAATTTCATTTTGCATCTGCTGAAGCCTTGCCGAGGAAACCGTCGGTGATATTGCGGCTTCCCTGATTGCGACACGCTTGCGCGCGATTTCCTTCATGGCAGCCAGCATAGGTTCCCTGTTTTTATCACGCCAATGATCCAGCGCAGCAACCTGGTCGTCGTTCAGTCCAATGAAATCCTTGTTTTCCAGTATAACCGGCAGCAGATTCGGTAGGTGGTTGATTCTGTCGAGTTTTTCGATGGATGATTCTATGTAATCGTCGCCCTGTTCAAACACAGGTTCGGCGCAAGTCAATGCTGAAAAAGAAGCTAGTATTAATGCCAGTATCGTTTTGGGCCCCATGAGTTAACCTCCTGTTGGAATGATAATTATTATTATTTGGTCCATTTATGACTGCGTGATCATGCTGTGAAAACAGTTTCTATTCTTATGCATTAACCGCGCCAGATAAGGCGGTAGGTATAAGTTGTTGTTTGTAATAACAATTCAGTATCCGCAATGCTTGAGCAGGGAGGAATATAGCATATCTAGTGCACTATATTGTTACATAATAATGAACTAATGCTCTTTGATGATGCGTTTACGCAATGCGCATCGGCTAATGACGACACGTTTTGGCGATTTTTCACCAGGCGATGATTGTCGTCCGGCGCGTCAATAAGACCCTATACATGACTCCGCGCTCATCAGCCGCTCTGTGTTTACTCCTGGCCCGCAGGTCTCGCCCCCTGGTGAGAAATGCGGGCTAATAGTCATCTGTCTTGAAACAATCCTCGGGTCAATTGGATGAGTTGCACGGCATGCTTTTACGTTAAAATACTGACGCGCAGAATCGGCGAGCAGGAGTGCGAACTAATTGCACCACACTGGCCATCCAAAAGCTAAAAACAAAAACTAAAAACAAAAACTAATTAGAATAAGAGGTGGTAGACGATATGAAGCTGAATCAATTTATCCTGTTCACCGTCAGTATATGGCTGTCTGGTTGTACGTGGGTTGAACCAACCAGAGAGGGACAGGAGGTCTTACTGGTCAAGTCTTTTAATGTGCAAGGCTGTCAGCATCTGGGTTCAACGAAAGCGACGGTCAAACATACTGTCGGGCCGGTTACAAGAAGTGAAGAAAAAGTCAACGAAGAGCTGGTAAATCTGGCGAAAAACCACGCCGCGGAGATGGGTGGTGACTCTATTGTTGCTACAGGACCTGCTATCGATGGTTCACAGCGCTTTGATATTTATAAATGCGGCTTAGATACCGTAAAACAATGACCATGAAGATTTGGAGTGAAACATGATTTCAAGAGTATTTATTGCAACGGCCTTATGTCTTGGCGTGATTTCTTGTGGAGGCAGTGATGACACTGCAGATAAAGCCGGGGCGGTCAGCGAGGTCACTGATAAAACAGCCGTAACCCTGGAAGAGCAGGCCGCACCGGCTGGCAGCGCCGAGCCTGCTGAAGAGATTGCAGCTGCCGATCAGGTTGCGAGCACTAATACTGGCGAATCGGTGTACAACAGGGCTTGTGCAGGATGCCATCTGACAGGTGCAGCAGGTGCTCCCAAGGTCGGTGACAAATCTGCATGGGCAGACCGTATCGCAAAAGGCTCTGATGCACTTGTCCAGTCAGCGATTAAGGGCGTACCGGGAACCGCGATGTTGGCACGAGGGACCTGCAATGCGTGTACTGACGATGATATCAAAGTTGCGGTTGATTACATGATTTCTCAGAGTCAATGAGTCCGGTTTCAGATGATCCTGTCGATTGGCTCTCGCATAGTTGCCAGGAATTGAAAGTCTGATGCATGAAATGTGGAATTTTTGAACAATCAACAGTCATGGCTTCTCAACATTCATTGCGTCCCGGCCAGGATATGTGACTCGTTGTATTATATTTATAAGATATCACCGGCATGTTGCCTGCATGACCGGATGTAAACATGAACACTGCGGGAGAAATGCCATGTCCTATGATGCCTTGACCTTATCAGCTGTCGTTATCACGGTGGTCATCACGGTTGTCGTTATACTCATCAGCCGTAGTAACGTGAATAATGAGAGAAAAATGCGAACGCTGGCCAGACATTTGACGATGCTGGAGAGTAATGAGGATGCGTTGAAACTCTGTAAGGAGATACGTGAAAAATACCCTGAACTCTGTGTTGGGCTGGATTACACATTCAGTGAAAGCGACGATGGCGTGGCGATTGACGAGTGGAAGTCACATCTGCCTAAACCATAACACCATCCAGCGATGAAGGGTGTGATCATCCCAACCCGCAATATGCGGGTGCTTGACGTCGCAGTTACATGAATTCGGATAACTTGAGACGCGTGATGATATGGGGAGGGTGGCTACGATTGAGCCATGCGTGCATAGCGCTAGCGACCCCGGTCTTGCTGCTGACAGGTTGGTTGTTGGCCGACAGTCCTTCACTGGCAGAGCAAGCCGATGATGTGCATTATGTCGCTGCGAGTTTTCTGGTATTCGGACTTGTGGTCCGCATTATACTGATGGTCACCGGAGAGCAACATGAACGGTTGTCCAGCCTGTTTCCAGCAAGCGGCGAGCTGACTGCGATGGCCAGAACATTACGTTGCTACATCAGCCTGGGCAAATCGCCACTGCCTCGCTGGTACGCGCAAAATCCTTTGTGGAAGCCTGTTTACCTGATTCTCTATCTTGCACTCATGATGCTTGCAGCCACCGGTGTGGCCATGCCCGATAGTTCGATTGTGCTCGGCTTTTATCTACCATCTGTGCATGTTTTCTGGGCGCAAATCGTGCTGTGGTTCAGTGTCTTGCATATTGTCAGCGTAATCATGCACGATTACAGGAACCAGACAACAGATATTTCGGCTATGGTGAATGGCTATCGCCTGTTCATTATCGATAGCAAGCAAGGCAATGATGTTGGTAACGACGCCATTCAGCTTGTATCACTCGAGTCGTTAAAGAAACGCGATTGAGCCTTGATATTGCGTAAAGTGAATCTGAGACGATTGAGTTTTCACCAGGCGGCGTCCAATACTGATAAGGCACTAATCCATTTAAGGAAGCTCTGAATAATTCATCCGTGAATTATCAGAGCAAGGGAAACATAAAATGCGATTTTCTATTTCCCTTCATTTTCAATCGCTTAACGCGATTGAAAATGGCGGCGCATCCGTGCGCCGCGGAAACTCTGAATTAATCAGAGTTTCCTTAAGAGTATCCAGATGATCAGAAATACAGTGTGTTATTCAAACAGGCCTATCACGGTTCAGGCTGGTCTTGGTTTGCATGAGATCGTAGGGTGCGCTGTGCGCACCGTGAATCCTCAGTGTGCTGGTCTGTTTCGGTGCGCACGGCGCACCCTACGGCCGCCTCGCCCAAGCTATGGCTACGCTTTTCGCTCCAGAGCGGCGCTTGCGAACACGAATCCTGCGCCTGCTCCCGTGATCCTGGTGAGAACTGCGGGCTAGTGCATGACAAAACTATCATCATTATTGATACTCCTGCTGGCAGGGGCGCCGGTGCTGGCTGCGCATCACTGTGTAATCCTGCAATACCATCACTTCAGTGACGATACGCCAGCGATTACCAGTGTGAGCCTGGAGCAGTTTGATGATCATCTCGAGTATCTGCTGACGCACGACTTTAATGTTCTGCCGTTGCGCCAGGTTGTCAGCGCACTCAAGAATAACGAGGTACTGCCGGGCCGTTGTGTCAGCCTGACCGTGGACGATGCCTATCGGTCTGTCTATACAAATGCTTCTCCAAGATTGAAAAAACTGGATTGGCCGTTGACGGTCTTTGTAAACACCGAGGCTGTTGATCAAGGCCTTTCCTCCTATATGACATGGGATCAAATGCGTGAATTATCAACACAGGGTGTGATGTTTGAGAACCATGGTCACGGTCATATTCATATGATTCGTAAAAAGCAGGCGGAAAGTGATGAAGGCTGGCAGCAGCGAGTGACGGATGACATAACGACAGCGCAGCAAAGAATCACCAAAGAAATCGGTATTGCACCGAAGCTGTTCGCCCATCCATACGGTGAATACAACCCGACGACGCTGCATATCATAAACCAGATGGGCCTCGCAGGTTTTGGTCAACAGTCGGGGCCCGCCTGGCCGGGTGCTGATTTTTCTGCGCTGCCGCGTTTTCCAATGGCGGCACAATACGCCAGTCTTGAGAATTTCAGAACCAAGGTGAATACACTGCCATTCCCGGTCGTCAAGGCATTGCCGAGAGATCCGCTGGTATCCTTGCAACAGCGACGACCGACCTTGACGCTCAGGCTGGTGCCCGGGGCGTATTCGAAAGCGGCCATCCAGTGTTATATAGCAGGCAGTAATGATGTGCGAATCGACTGGTCAACAAACACGCCCGACCAGTTGTCGGTATCACCCGATTTTGATCTGGCACCGGGGCGTCACCGTACCAACTGTACGATGCCGTCATCAGAAAAGGGCCGTTTTCACTGGTATAGTCATAACTGGTTCGTCAGAAAAGCAGATGGGAGCTGGTATTCGGAATACTGACAAATAATGAATTTGAGGAGGCTCTGAATAATTCCATCCAGGAATTATCCGTGCACGGAAAATAATGCGATACATCCATGTGCCGCAAGGTAACTCTGAATCAGAAATTCCTTAATATGTTGTGAGTATGGTTAGCCCGCATTTCTCACCGGGTTAAAGGAAATGCGGGCTACTACTGTTCTTGTTTGCCGATAACCCCGGCTATCTCATAGCTGAGCATCTCGACGGTCTTGCTCAGGGCAACAGCAATTTCATCGTATGAAGCTGCGGGCCCGACATCGGCACTGAACACCGATTTCTTCATGAACAATAAATTTGATCCCTTGTTCGTGCGAATGCTCCAATTGGCAACGAGCGTGACATTACCTTGTTTGCTGGCGTCGAATTGCCACACGTTGACCAGTACCTGATAGTCTATATCTGGCCAGTTGCGTGATGGATGCAATGAAACCTTGTCTGTGTTCACCAGTATCGACAGATTTTCTGCCAGGATGCGGGCGAAGCTGACCTGTAAGGGTTCAGCCCAACGGTGAGTTTCCGACAGGTTCACCCGCACGCGCTGCGTTCGTGTAACCATTTGATTTCTGTTGAGGTATTCAGCAAGCTGGATCGGGCCAACACCAATGTGCACCGCGCTACGCGCTTCAGTTGAGACAGGCCCGGTTCCACGCTCTGTCACCGGCTCCAGTGTGTAGAAATTTGACGGTGGCGTTGTGCCGCAAGCGCCGAGTGCGAATATCAATGCAAGTAAGGTCAGTCGTGCCGGTTTGTGTCGATAAATCATTAGGGTCATGCTAATCCTGCGGGTACTTGCCTCTTAACAGCGTCTCGGGTTGCCGTTCTATGGTTTCAGCAAACCTACGTATAGATCGTGCGGCGTTGACTATTTCTTCAAGAGCGACATTGAGGTTATAGACCTGGGCCGAGTCTTCGCTCAATAACTGTTTTGTACTACTCAACAGTGCATTAGCCTCGCGCAGTGTGTTTTGTGCATCCTTCAGCGTCTTTGCGGTATCGTTTGCTATGGGCTGTACATTTCGATTGATATTTTTGGCGAGCGCGTCGACTGATCTGAGTGTCTGCCTGAGCGTGCTTATCGTGTGCATGATTTCGGGTGAGCTGACGATCTGATTGATGGCTGACAGTGAGGATGTAATGTCGTTCAGCATCTGTTCGATCGGTAGTTTCTGAAATTCTTCATTGAACTTTTCGATTGTCATCGGGACCGTCGGGATCTCGGGTAATTCGCCGTCTCCGAGATATTGCGCCCGTGTTTCAGGATGATAATCGAGCTGTATTGCCATTTGAGATGTCAGTATGCTCTGTAGCTGTAATTGAGCACGCAGTCCCAGCTCCTCGACCATGTATTTAAGGCGGTTTTCTTCAGGGTCGGGTACGTGCAGTTGTCTGACGATATCGACCGCATCGGGTTCGAACTGGACGATCACCGGTATAAAGAACTCGCCATCGAGCGGGTGAAACTTGACGTCGATATCGATCACGGTGCCTATCTTGACGCCGCGAACATTGACAGGTGCGCCTTTTTGCAGGCCTTCGACCGAGCCGGTAAAGTACATGATGGCTTTTTCACTGCCCTTGAACAGGGCGATATCACTGAGCAGCAGAAATGCCATAACCGCCAGCGCAATTGCGCCGACCACAAAAGCACCGATCAGGGTGGAGCTGGCACGCTTGCTCATGCCTCACCCCTTGTGAGGAACGATCTCACCGTGGGGTGCTGTGATTCAGTGCGCAATATTTTGGGGTCGCCTGCTGCTATCATGGTCCTGCTGTCTGCATCCAGAAATACTGAATTGTTACCGATGGTGAATATACTCGCCAGCTCGTGTGTCACCACGACAACCGTCGTACCAAGACTATCACGTAATTCAATAATAAGATCATCCAGTCGGCGGGCACTGATCGGATCAAGCCCCGCGCTGGGCTCGTCAAAGAAGAGGATCTCCGGGTCCAGTGCCATGGCGCGCGCCAGGCTGGCGCGTTTTCTCATGCCACCACTGAGCTCGGCGGGATAGTATTCTTCGTGACCGGCCAGTCCCACCAGGGCAAGTTTGTATGAAACCACATCACCGATTTCGGCATCGCTCAACTGTGTATACTCGGTCAGCGGCAAGGCAATGTTTTCTGCCAGAGTCATCGAGCTCCATAATGCCCCAGCCTGAAACATCACCCCAAAACGCTGTTTTATCGCCTGCTGTTTCTCCAGATCTGACTTCCAGTAATTGTCGTCACTAAAGTACACATCACCGCTAGCCGGCTGTTTCAAGCCGATCATGTGTTTGAGTAGTGTCGTTTTACCACAGCCGCTACCGCCCATGATGATAAATATATCGCCATGTTGAACAGAGAAATTGAGATTCTGCTGTATGATAAATTCACCGTATGCCATGGTCAGGTCGATCACCGAAATATGCGCCTGGTCCACCTGTTGTGGGCTGTCCGGATCTATTTGGCGCATTATATATCCAGCTTCTGCAATATGATCGTTGTCAATGATGCTGCCACAACGATGCTGATGATACTGGTGACCACGGCTGAGGTTGTTGCCTGGCCAACAGCCTGAGCGCTGCGACCACACTGCATGCCACGCAGGCATCCTGCCAACGCTATCAATACGCCATACAGTGTTCCCTTCAGCATGCCGACGGTGAAATGCGTGAAGTTCAATGCACGCAGCGTCTGCTGATAATATTCGTACACGCTGAGATCGAACACAGCAACGGAAACAAAGATGCCGGCGCTAATACCGACCAGGCCGGCGTACAGTGATAAAAGGGGCATCATCAGAACCAGTGCCAGCAAGCGTGGCATGACCAGGTAGTCCATCGGCGAAATGCCCAGTGTACTGAACGCATCGATTTCCTCATTGACCTGCATGGTGCCCAGCTCGGCGGCATAGGCGGCGCCGGTGCGGCCAGCCATGATGATCGCGGTCATGAGTGCGCCGACTTCCCTGACCATGGCGATGCCGACCAGGTCCGCAACATATATTTGCGCCCCGAACCGTTCCAGCTGCAGGGCACCCATGTAAGCGAGGATCAGACCGACAAGAAAGCTGATGAGCGAGACTATGGGTAGCGCCTGTGGGCCGACCT
The DNA here is from genome assembly GCA_942492025.1 of uncultured Gammaproteobacteria bacterium. GTDB lineage: Bacteria > Pseudomonadota > Gammaproteobacteria > SZUA-229 > SZUA-229 > JABDQW01. The sequence goes on from CALODJ010000006.1 coordinate 552,224, forward strand.
GTTGAATAATGAACAACAGGTCAGAAACGGTATACTGGGCCCTGCCGGTGAGCAGGCGAGCAATCGATTTCAGTGATTCACCCAGAAAGTGTAGCGCATTGGGAACAGCATCAATCAGATCCAGCGTGACATTGCCGATATGGCTCAGAAGATTTTCTGTTTCATGACGCCTTGTCGTGTCTTGTGTAACCGGCGATGAGGCTGCCAGATCCAGCAGTGTGCGCACACCTGCGGGTAATCCCGCCGACACGACCTGTTGCGGGCAGTTGCGATTCAGTTTGGACAGAAATACCAGCAGCCCGGAGTCCCATCGGGTGATACCTTCACTGGAAAAAGTGATCCGCTCGAGCGTTGCATTGGATGAAAATTCACGGATGACAGGCTCAGCGGATGGCAGGCTGTCGTGTAGACACCACGAGCCCGTCAATACGAGTTGTAACGTAATTGCGTCCGGATACTTAAGCTCGAGAGTGCTGTCTTTATTCTTTTGTTCTCGCGCAGTCATTGCAACGGCTCTGAAACATGGTTTGTTTATATTATGGCACTGTGTTGTGGCTTATGTGAAATGGCATAGCCATGCTCTAGCCCGCATGTCTCACCAGGCGGCGTAGAAAACTGATATGGCATTGGCCATTTAGAGTAGAGCTAGGATGACCCAAAATACAGTGTGTTATTCAAACAGGCCTGTCACGGTTCAGGCGGGTCTTCGTTTGCATGAGATCGTAGGGTGCGCCGTGCGCACCGTGAATCCTCAGTGTGCTGGGCTGTTTCGGTGCGCACGGCGCACCCTACGGCCGCTTCGCCCAGGCTATTGCTACGCTTTTCACTCCAGAGCGGCGCTTACGAACACCAGCCCGCAGGACTTACCAGGGGACGAGATGATCACGCCGAGATTTGGATCCACAAAGGATTTTGCGAGGGAGTGGAATAACCTTGTGTATTGCCGACTGAGTAAAAGGCTTTGTGGATTCAAAGATCAAGTGAGGGCTCGTCCCTCTGGTGAGGCCTGCGGGCTCCGTCCTGCGCCTGCTCCCGTGATCCTGGTGAGAAATGCGGGCTAGTAGCCTGTATACGGCAATGTTTGGTCTACAGTCATTCCGCAAGGCTGAATCCGTGCTGAGCGACGGAGTGAGGATAAAATGTTAACGAGCAAATGAATTTCAGAATGAACAGGCTATACTTGGGTTTGTCCAGTTTAGAAAAATATCGGCAAGGTGGTAATCAGTCATGGATTTCGATCAATTGCTCAGGTCGCTGAGAGAGAATCCGAGTGAAATTGAGTATGATGCTGTGTTGGCTTTGATTGATGAATTGTATGAATTTACACCCGTCAAGTTTATAAATGGCGACCTTGTCAATGAAGCAGGCCGAAATTTGGGGTCATGTAAAATACTGGCCTTTGCCAAACTTGTTCGCCTGTCTGAAGAACAGACATTGAACTGTTTTGGCGCTTTTTATCGTAATGATGTGTTAAAACATCCAAATAATCTGGATCATCCAAATATACGCAGTTTTATGAAAGCAGGTTGGCAGGGCGTACGTTTTGACGGCGTGGCGCTGAAAATGAAAGACTGACGGTCTGCTGTCGTTGGCGCCGAACGTTTACGCGGGTCATGCCGAATACTGTCTGGCCAGCCACTGCAGATCAAAACATGAAAGTGAGCCCATATTTCTCACCAGGCGGGCTCAGTTCCGCGCCTGCTCCCGAGATCCTGGTGAGAAATGCGGGCTAGATGAATATCGACTCCTATAAAAACGAGGTTCAGGATTTTGCCGATCGTGGTAACTACCACGCCGCCCTCAACATTGCGCTGTCCGGCTTGAATGCATGCAAAAGGCAGCATGACCAGGCAGGTGTCGATCAGTGCCTCGGCGTTATCGAGGGCGTCATTCAGCAAATCGTGCACGAGTTTGGCAGTGAGGATTATGTTAATCGATAAAAAAGGCCGGAAGAACCGGCCTTTTTTATCGTCTGGATTCGGACTATTTCTTGCCTTCGCGCTCCAGTGTTTCCTTGATCACTGCTTCGGCCACGTTCTTCGGACACGGCATGTAGTGCAGGAATTCCATGGAGAACTGGCCGCGGCCAGAGGTCATGGTACGCAGGTCACCAATATAGCCGAACATTTCGCTCAACGGGCACTCGGCCTTGATGCGCACCCCGGTCGTACCCGGTTCCTGTGACTTGATCATGCCACGGCGGCGATTCAGGTCACCAATGACATCACCCACATGATCATCCGGTGTAAAGACATCGACCTTCATGATCGGCTCCATCAATTGCGGGCCGGCGTTGGGCATGGTCTTGCGATAGGCTGCCTTGGATGCCAGCTCGTAAGCGATGGCTGACGAGTCGACCGGGTGATAGGCGCCATCGACCAAGGTCACCTTGAAGTCCAGGCAGGGGAAGCCTGCCAGAACACCGCGTTCCATGCTTGCATGGAAACCCTTTTCTACTGCCGGCCAGAATTCGCGAGGTACATTACCGCCGGTAACCACTGATTCGAACGCGTAGCCGCTACCGGGCTCGCCGGGTTCGATGATATAGTCGATTTTTGCGTACTGACCAGAACCACCCGTCTGTTTTTTGTGCGTATAGCTGTCTTCAATGCGCTGGGTGATGGTTTCGCGGTAGGCGACCTGTGGCTTACCGACTTCAACATCAACACCGTGGGTACGCTTCAGGATATCGATCTTGATATCCAGATGCAGCTCGCCCATACCTTTAAGGATGGTTTCGCCAGAATCTTCGTCGGTTTCGACGCGGAATGACGGATCTTCCTGGATCATCTTGCCGATTGCGATGCCGAGTTTTTCCGAGGCGCCTTTGTCTTTGGGGGCCACTGCAATCGAAATAACCGGATCCGGGAAGACCATCGGCTCCAGGGTCGCGGGCGCCTTGGGATCACACAGGGTGTGACCGGTCTGCACGTTCTTCATGCCAATAACGGCGACGATGTCTCCAGCCTGGGCGCCATCCAGTTCGATACGCTCGTCAGCGTGCATTTCTACGATACGACCGATGCGTTCGGTTTTGCCGGTGAAAGTATTCAGTACGGTGTCGCCTTTATTCATCTTGCCAGAGTAAATACGGATGAAGGTCAGGGCCCCGAAACGGTCATCCATGATCTTGAATGCCAGTGCGCGCAGTGGTTTGGCCGGGTCAACGATAGCGAGCTCACCGGTTTCATTGCCTTCCTCGTCTGTCTCGGGTTGTGGTTTGACCTCGGTCGGGTCGGGCAGATAATCAACAACGGCATCAAGCACGAGCTGCACGCCCTTGTTCTTGAATGCCGAACCACAGTAGGTCGGGAAGAAATCCAGGTTGATCGTGCCCTTGCGGATACAACGCTTGATGTCCTCGATAGCCGGTTCTTCCCCTTCCAGGTATTTTTCCATCATCTCGTCGTCCTGCTCGACCGCGGTCTCGATGAGTTTTTCGCGCCATTCCTCGACGGTATCGACCATATCGGCGGGCACGTCGTGCAGTTCATAGTTTTCAGGCTGACCGGTATCATCCCACACCCATGCCTTGCGCGTCAGCAGATCCACCACGCCGGAGAAATTGTCTTCCACGCCGATAGGCAGCACCATGACCAGGGGGTTGGCGCCCAGTACGTCCTCGACCTGCTTGACGACGCGATAGAAATCGGCACCGACGCGGTCGAGTTTATTGACGAAAATGACGCGCGCAACCTCGGATTCATTGGCATAACGCCAGTTGGTTTCCGACTGGGGTTCAACGCCGCCGGAACCGCAGAACACACCCACACCGCCATCGAGTACTTTCAGTGAGCGGTACACTTCGATGGTGAAGTCAACGTGGCCCGGTGTATCGATGATATTCATGCGATGATCGTTCCATTCACAACTGGTGGCTGCTGACTGGATAGTAATGCCGCGCTCAGCCTCCTGCTCCATGAAGTCGGTGGTCGCTTCGCCATCATGGACTTCACCGGTTTTATGGATTTTACCGGTCAGTTTCAGAATACGCTCCGTGGTCGTTGTTTTACCGGCATCCACGTGTGCGAAGATCCCTATGTTTCTGTATTTGGATAAATCAGTCATTGTGCTGGTTGCTCTATGCAGTTCAAGATTAATCGGCTGGCGTCCCTGGACCACGCTGCAGGTAGGCTGGTAAAGCCAGTCAGATACGCCTGTTTTCACTCCCGTCATCTTGGCGTGCATGGCAATGACGCAGGCAAGCCTAAAACAGGAGGGCGGATTATATACTAAATGCAGGCTTTATACGGCAGTTTTGAGCGTCATGGCGGCCTTTGCCGCCCGTTATTGAAAAATGCTGGCCCGAGTGGTTCACCTGAAGCGAATTTTTCAGAAATACACGACGCAGACCATGCAGGCTAGCCCGCATTTCTCACCAGGATCACGGGAGCCGGCGCAGGATTCGTGTTCGCAAGCGCCGCTCTGGAGCGAGAAGCGTAGCAATAGCTACGGTTTGAGTGAAGAGCAAGCTTACGGGCACGAAGACCAGCCTGAACCGTGATAGGCTCGCTTGAAAACACACTGTATCTTTGATAATTCGAGCTTTACTCCAAAGGGCCAATGCATTATCAGTATTCGACGCCGCCTGATGAGAAATGCGGGCTAGGGCTGAATCAGTTCAAAATCCACGTCCGCTGTGGTTCTGTCGATGCCAACCCGTATCTCACAATAGGCATTTACCGGCGATGGATCTTCACCGCAGACACAGCCGGCGACGATTTCCGTGAAAAACACCCCTACTGTGGCCTGAAGTCGGGTTGTATTTTGGCTGGTTCTGATGACAGTAACCGAGATATTGCTGTCGTCGATGATACCGCAGTGGACAGCAGCCTCCTGCAGTGGCAGGCAGCCGGCGGGCAGGGATTCGAGTTCACGTTTCAAGGTTCGAGCAAATGATCCGGATGCCCCGGCTCGCATGGTCTCCGTGAGTCTCGGTACGGCATTTCGCGTCATGACAGGGTTGTTCACGTTTTTAGAGGCACATGACCAGCGCGTTGGCGCAGTTTATTAATGGTTTTCAGCACTGGGGGGCGCATGACTACCCAGCGCTCGAGCCGGTATTTACCGGGGAAATTGATAAACATCACGCCAATAAGGATGGTCAGAATCCCCTGACCCGGCAGCACCAGCATCGCGATACCGAGCATGATAAAGATGTAGCCCAGTAAATTTTTTGTAATCAACAGTGTCCAGCGTATAACCGGGTGTTCATGAGCCCACGGCTCCCATCGGTGACGCCTGTTTCCACTAAAGTAGTCTTCGGGAATTCTTATGACCAGCACGGGAATGGCCATCAATGTGCCGAAAAAGCTGATAGTGGAAAAAACCGCAAGATACCACAGGGTCGATTCGCTTATTGTGAATCCGTCGAACATGTTAATTTATACCCGGAAGGCTGAGTATGCACCGGGCGCGTATATTACAATAGTTCAAGTAACCCGGTCACGACAGGACATAATATAACGAAAGCTGGAGACAAGCGATGAACATGCTTTTACACAATGAAGCGCTGGGTAAATTGATACTTCGGCTGACCGTCGGTGTTCTGACACTTTTTCATGGTGTTGATAAAATAGTGAATCCTGCGAAAGTCGATTCTATTGCCGGTGCGCTTTCAGGTTCGGGTTTCCCGTCGATGCTTGCCTATGGTGTGTATGTTGGTGAGGTGATAGCACCCTTGATGATAATATTCGGCATTTTCTGTCGTTTTGGCGCGATCATCGTCGTCATCAATATGGTGTTCGCTATTATGTTGATGCACATGAATCAACTATTTGCCCTGAGTGAACAGGGTGGCTGGAGGCTGGAACTGCAGGGATTCTTCTTGCTCGGTGCGCTCGCTGTCGTATTTCTTGGCAGCGGCAGGCATGCGTTTAAGCCGGACTGAGAGAAAACATAGTATTTCCGCAATCAGCACTACATTCATAAACATGCAGTGTTGTTCAATTCCATAAGGTAAGGTTCAATGAAAAAAACTATATTTATTACTATTGCCGTTCTGATTGTTGTCATCGTTGGCGCTGTATTCTATGTGTTCAGCAATCTGGATGCCATTGTGAAGGCTGCGATCGAGCAACACGGTAGTGATGCGGTTAAAACATCCGTGCAGGTTGAGGGCGTCGCAATCAAGCTCACCGAGGGTGCAGCAGCCATCAAGGGGTTGACAATCGCCAATCCCGAAGGCTTTTCAATGCCACAGGCATTCTCTCTCGGTGAGATAGCGGTCGATATCAATCTTGAAAAAACAGACAAGGAGCTGATTGCAATCGATGCGATAAACATAGCCGCTCCGCAGGTTTTCTACGAAATCAATGCAGCGCGCCAGGGCAGCCTTAATGTGCTTAAAGATAATCTGGGCGGCGGTGCCGGCACGACCACACCGCAAGGCGACACGTCCACAGTCGACGAAGCCGCACCGATACAACTCGATATTGCACGCTTAGAATTACAGGATGCGAGTTTGCATGCCAGGATTGTACCACTGGATGACAAGACGTATGACCTGAAGTTGCCTGCACTGGTGCTCACCAACTTAAGGGGTACGCCAGATCAAATTTCGACGCAGCTGCTGGATAAATTGATCGACCATGCCAGGCAGGAAATCCAGAAACAGGGCCTCGAGAAGGAGCTTGCAGAAATAAAGGCCAAAGCCCAACAACGTATCGATGAGGAACGGGCAAAACTGGAACAGGAGACTGATGCGCGTATAGAGGAAGAAAAGCAGAAAGCTGAGGACAAGCTGAAAAATCTGCTCAGTAGATAACTGCAGAATGGCCACAGAGACTAGTGCCGCTTACTTAAGCATAAAATGATTGGAGTAGCGTCATTGCGAGGAGCGACAGCGACGTGGCAATCTCACTGTAGCGCGCGTTTCAGAAGATTACAAATTACGTCCGTGTGTTGCCCCTGTGGGGCCACACTTCGTGCGTTACATTTTCCAGGAATGTCATGCTTCGTACCACGCGAATTTACTGTAAAGCAGTGCATTTTCAGCTTAAGTAAGTGCCATTGGCCGCAGAGTCTCGAAGCTGACAGCATCATTACATCGCTTCATTGATGAGGGCCTGAAAAGGCCCACTTTCCGGCATATTCCATGCTTATGCCGATCACTGACGCGCCTCTGTGCCTTTGTTCCAGCCTGAAAACATGGCTTCAAATCATGCACCATATTGATTATGATGAAGTAATCGTGTTTGGCTAAAGCGGACTGTGCCGATCCAGATCCTTGGTTTTCGCGCTTTTTTGGAGGCTGTTTGATGCATTCTGGCAATGAACATCGGGTGAACGAGAAAGGGGCCGGCGCTTCCGTCATTGAAGAAAAGTGCACTGTTAGTCTCGCCAGCAAACATAAAACGCCATTATTTCATCCGAGTGTGACCCGATTTGACCGTTGGCTGGCACAGGCCATGATGGATGTGGTTGGTAATCCTGCAAGTACGCTGCGCCTGTGGGATGGGCGGGACCTGACTCCGCGCCTGGATGATCCTGTTGCGGTCATTCAATATACCAATCGCCTGGCCATGTGGAAAACCATTATCAATCCCGAGCTACACTGGGGCGATCTCTATTGCAATGGCCAGATTGAGTTCGAGGGTGATCTGGCCACTTTTCTGGAAAATGTATACCGACATCTTTACAGCAGCAGGAAAGACAGTAGCTGGCTACGTCGCGCCATAATCTGGCTTGGACATCGCCGTATCGCCAATTCCAGGGCCAGAGCGGAAGAAAACATTCACCACCACTACGATATAGGTAATGACTTCTACAAACTCTGGCTCGATACCGAGGCGATGCAATATACCTGCGGCTATTTTCCAGACCCTGACATGGGTCTTGAGCAGGCGCAGCTTGCAAAGCTGCATCATGTCTGTCGCAAGTTACAGCTTAAACCCGGCGATACTGTAGTCGAGGCTGGCTGCGGCTGGGGCGGTCTTGCTCGTTTTATGGCAAAACATTATGGCGTCAAGGTCAAAGCCTATAACATATCCAAACAGCAGATCCGTTATGCAAGGCAGTGCGCCGAAGAACAGGGTCTATCAGACAGGGTGGAGTACCTGCTCGATGATTATCGCAGCATATCCGGTGAGTTTGATGTGTTCGTTTCTGTTGGTATGCTCGAGCATGTTGGCAAGGCCGATTACCCCGCACTGGGAGAGGTAATCGATCGCTGTCTGAAACCTGAAGGCCGCGGCCTGATCCACTCTATCGGCCGTATCAGGCCAGGCCCAATGAATGCCTGGATCGAGCGTCGTATATTCCCTGGCGCCTATCCTCCCTCCATGAAGGAAATGATGGTTATCTTCGAGCCTCACCGGTTTTCTGTGCTGGATGTTGAAAATCTGAGATTGCACTATGCAAAAACACTGGAGCACTGGCTGCACAGATTTGAGCACCACCGGGATCAAATCAGAGATATGATGGACGAAGAATTCGTCAAAGCCTGGCGTCTCTACCTGGCAGGCTCGCTAGCGGCATTCAACGCAGGCGAGCTGCAACTGTACCAGGTTGTATTTGCCAGAGACATCAATAACAAGCTGCCCTGGTCACGTGCGCATCTGTATGACGACGGTTTTGACGGCAGGGCCAGGTTGAGCATCGTGCTTCAGGATACCAGTCATGCTTGATTTGCTCATCATCGGCGGTGGTCCGGCGGGATCCACCCTTGCATGGGCGCTGCGTGATTCCGGTCTGAATATTGCAATTCTGGACAAGGAGAATTTTCCACGGCAGAAGATCTGCGCTGGTTGGGTGACGCCGGCAGTAATGGAGGAGCTGGATATTGATCTGGATGACTATGCCCATGGTCGGGTACTTCAGCCAATTAACGGTTTTCGCATCGGTCAGCTTGGGCAAAAGCAGGTGCAGTCATATTATTCGGGTGGGCCCGTCAGTTATGGTATACGCCGCATCGAGTTCGACAATTATCTGTTGCAGCGTAGCAAAGCAAAATTATTGACAGGCAAGGCCTTCAAACAGATGCAACACACGGATTACGGATGGTGTGTAAATAATGAGTTAAAGGCAAAACTGGTTGTTGGAGCTGGCGGGCATTTCTGCCCGGTTGCGCGCGCGATTGGTGCAAAAGGTGTGAGTGAGGTCGCTGTTGCCGCACAGGAAATCGAATTTGAAATGACAGACGAGCAGGTGGCTGCGTGTGCCATCGATGCCGAGGTGCCCGAGCTTTTTTTCACACCCGATCTTAAAGGTTATGGCTGGATCTTTCGCAAACAAAACTACCTCAATATCGGCTTGGGCCGTGAAGACCGGCACAAGCTTTCCAGCCATGTGCAGGATTTTATTCAATACCTGAAGCGGCGCAACAAGGTCCCGTACGATCTGCCTGAAAAGTTTTGTGGCCATGCGTATCTGCTGTATCCGCACGCGATACGCAACATCGTCGATGATAATGTTTTACTTGTAGGCGATGCAGCTGGGCTCGCATACCCGCAAAGTGGTGAAGGAATACGTCCTGCAGTGGAATCTGCAATACTTGCCGCCCGGGTCATCAACACCTGCAATGGTGATTATTCGGCTGCACAGCTTCAGTCCTATCATGAACTAATCGAGCAGCGCTTTGGTCAACGCCATCCCGAACCGGGTCTGCTAGAACGGCTGCCACTAGGTATCAAGAAGCCAGTTGCTTCTGCATTAATGAAAACAGAGTGGTTTACCCGGAAAATCGTGACAGATCGCTGGTTCTTGCAAGCACACAAGGAACCGCTGAACTCAACAACACGGTAGTTAATTCAGCAAAGGGGGTGGATTATCGATCAACACTGCAACCCAGATCATCGCAGTGATGATCAGTGCGATCAATACTGCAGCCGAGCCCATGTCCTTGGCGCGTCCGGAAAGTTTGTGGGGTTCGTCACCGACACGGTCAACGACTGCTTCAATTCCGGAATTCAGGAGTTCGACTATCAACACGAACAACACGCTGCATATCAATGCCGCCTTGTCTGTCCAGTCCTGACCCAGGTAGTATCCCAGTGGAATCATGAATACAGCAAGCCACAGTTCCTGTCTGAAAGCCGATTCATGCTTATAAGCGGCTTTCAGGCCCAGCCAGGAATAACCTGTAGCATTGATTATTCTCTTTATTCCAGTTACGCCGGTTTTTCCCATTGCTTACGTCACCCTATGTGAATCTGTTCCATCAGATAGCAGAGGCAGTCTTGTCTGATCGCTGTTTCGGCGGTGGTATACATAGAGAGCGTGGCGTTCTTTTTAAGAACTATCCTTGAATTCGCTATTTCAAAGAACTCGCTGGTGACATCTTCATTGCTCTCGTTGGTAACAAGAAGGTGTGCATTGCTTTCGGGTCTGAGGCCGGCAAAGACAGAGCCTCTGCCCAGTTGTTCAAAATTCATGTTTTCGAGTTCGTGACTGAGATGGATATCGGCATTGTTATCGGTACCCAGTGAAAATAATTCGGGTACAGTAACACGCGCCACGGTATGAAACAGGTTGATATGTGCTGGGTGTTCTGATGGCAGTTTGCTGGTGTTGAGGACTGCCTGCAGATAACGGGTAGAGTGAGTTACACCATCCGCCTGGCCTGACTGACCGCATTCAAGCACGACAGCCGGGCAGAAATCCGAGAACGCGGCGGACTGAACGCCTTTGGGGCTGGTGAAATAGACCACTGTTGTACCGAACATGCCGGCAAGTTGTATACAATGCGGATTCAGGATATTGACACAGGCGTAATGCGGGTTAAGGCCGGTGTTGTTGTGAATATCAATACTGGCGAAGGTGTTGCGTCGGTACATGATATTCGAGATAGTTTTCATCATATCTGTTTCTGCACAGTCATCATGATGAGTGCCTGGCCATATGCGATTGTAGTCAGGCTGTTGATCCAGTCTTCGTTGCTCAACAGCCGCAGCTGCAACATTGCCGATGAATATGGAAACAGAGCGGGGCAGAGGTCTGTCCTGGTATTGCTTCAACAAGCGTTGAATGGCATAAAAACCTGTTGTTTCGTTACCATGGAGTAGCGTGCTGATGAATAAAGGTTCCGGTTGTTCACCCTGCAAATGGATAAGCGTAGGTGAGCCAAGTAAATCGTATAATTCGGTGGCCCTGGCTTCGAGGAGTCCGTCAGGAAGGGTGTCGGTTTCGTGTAACATTATGTGTAGCTTTCAAAGTCCCATTCGTGTACAGGTTTGTTATATTGTTGATTGTGGTAATAACTTTTGGTCAGTTGCCTCATATCACGACCATTAAGTTCAACAAATTTTCGTTGCCACTGTGATCCTGTTTGTCCACTTTCGATACGCGATTCGATGATGCCGAGGTAATAGCTGCGGTCTGTGTCAGAAATCCCAAGTCTGCTCAGCCCGGTTTCGGCTTCAGACAGCAACCTGCTTAGTACCAGGTCTTGAATGGTATATCTGTTTCCGTCTGACCATAGCAGTCTGTGATTCAGTCCTATCTGGGCCGACCGGTAGAAATTGTCTCTGGTTTCGGCAAAAGTCAGTGCTGATTCGGGCGGGGTAGTGCAGGTTGCATAGTATTCAACCAGTCCGTAATAAAATGCGATATTCGCGATATTATCAACCATACTGGCCGCACTCGACATGGTGCGATGCTCAATTCTCAGGTGAGGCGTGCCATCATCGTCAAAGCCGATCAGCGGTCGATTCCAGCGCCATATGGTGCCATTGTGCAGTCGCAAATAATTCAATGTTTCAGGTTCGCTATCGTAGCTTACAGGTAGTAACACGGGATAGTGCTCAAGATTTTCACTAAAGCATTCGAACAGTGAATCCCGGGCATACTGGCTGCCAAAGGTTACCCGATGTATCGGACCACTGGCGGCACCGCCTATCCCGCCAATATCGACAGATTGCTCAAACACGGGAATCCGGGTCTCATACCACAGGTCCTTGTTGAACATGAACGGTGCATTGGCACCAATAGCGACCAGGGGGGGCGAGAGCACCATGGATGCATTGTAATAACGTACCGCTTTATCCTGCGGTGTCTGTAAATGGATCTGCAGTGATGTTGATGCGGCTTCTAACATGACATCCCTGTGTGATACTTCAAGGTGTTCATTGCCATTGATGTTCAAACTGATGGTTTTGCCCTTGCGTTGCCTAAGAACCTGCTCATTGAGGGCGCGATAGCGGTCAAGCGATGATATATTATTCAATGACAGATCGTTGTTGGTCAGGGTGGGCAGGATGCCGATGCCCAGCATGTTGCAGCCAATGCCCTTCGATTTCTGCTTGCACTCTTGCCACAGTAGATGCAATTGCTTATCAAAGTCGCTCAATAGGTTTTTGTTGAACGGCTGCGGGTCCACATTGAGTTCAATATTGAATTTCGCCAGCTCCGGAAACAGATAAGGGTTGTTGGCATGCTCGAGAAAAGCTTCATTTCGCGGGCATGGCGAAGCGTTATCATCAATCAACCATGCCTCGAGTTCGTAACCTGCAACCGGTTCTTTTTTTGACAGGGAATGGTTGTCAAACCACGCCGCAAGAAGGTTGGTTTCCTGTCGCAGATGTTTCTCATACTGCTGGTAATCGGCCTTCACGAAACGACTGTATGTGATTTCTTCACCCATGCGCTATATCCAGTGAATAAATGACTAACTCAGAAATGACCTTAGTTGCGCGAGCCGCTCTATCGTGCCTATGTCGATCCATTTACCATCATAGATCTCCCCGCTGATTTTATTGTGATCCGATTTTTTTCTCAGAAGGGGTGCGAGTGCCTTTTTTCCCGGTGGTATACCCGCAAAAAAATCGGCTGTATAGAGCCCGATACCGCTATACGTCAGCATATTGTCCCCCGTGTTTCTGATGAGTCCGTTTTCTAGAGCGAAATCGCCGGAGGTATTATGATCCGGGTTGGTTACCAGAACCAGGTGCGCCTCGTGATCCAGTTCTCTGTTCTTGAGTGCGGCAAGATCGAAATCACACCAGATGTCGCCATTCACTGCGATGAATGGATGGTGGTCAAGCAGTGGCAAAGCATTAACAATGCCACCGGCCGTTTCAAGGGCGTCTTCGCCCTCGTCAGAATAAACGATATTGACAGCATAACGGCTGCCATCACCCAGCGTGTCCCTGATTTGATCAGCATGCCATGAAATATTGACAACTACATCCCGGATACCCGCATTGGCGATATTGAGCAGGTGGTACTCAATCAGACGGTGCTGTCCCACCTGTATCAAGGGCTTTGGCGTTATGTCGGTATGCGGCCGCAAGCGTTCACCACGGCCCGCAGCCAGTATCATGGCTTTCATTGCTGAATACCTTTGATCAGGGTTTGTTTGTGTAAATACTTCGACAGCGAGAACCGCACAGCCGCGGCCGTGAAGACGGCACGTCGATCGTGACTACGGTTCAGTGTGTGATGCTCTCCTGTCATCATGCAAAGATCACCTTTATTAGTGCCGCCATCAGTTTGTTCCCGCGCGCTGTAATACCGTCATTTCGAGCAGCTCCAGTAAGGGTGATAATGCCTCATATTGGCTGCAGGTATCGACAACGTATTTAAGCGTTAGTGGTAAATCATCCAAATACTGCGATTTGCCATCACGGTAATTCAAACGTGCGAATATACCGAGTACTTTGAGGTGGCGCTGTACACCCATCATGTCGAACCAGCAAATGAACTGGTCTCTCTCGACTGGAATATCGATGCTTGTCAGGTCCAGGTAGTCGTCCAGCCAGTTTTCAATCCAGTTTCTGGGCCATTCGATGTAGCAGTCCTTGAACAGCGAGACCAGATCATAGGTGATCGGTCCGATGACGGCATCCTGGTAATCAATCACACCCGGATTATTATCATCAACCAGCATCAGATTGCGCGAATGATAATCCCGGTGGACAAAGACCTGCGGCTGCTGCAAGGCGGAGTCGATCAATAAATTGAAAATGTTCTCAAGAACGGATTTCTGTCGATGATCGAGTTCAATGCCCAGATGCCTGTTCAGATACCAGGGTTCGAACAATCCCATTTCGTCATGCAGCCTTTGTTCGTCATAGGCGGGCAGATGGTCCTGTATGCGTTGCATGTTGACCAGTGTTGTGAGTGCATCACTGTATAGCCTGCGACTGGTGTTTTCATCGAGGTGGTCAAGATACTGACGGTCGCCAAGGTCGGCAAGCAGCATAAAGCCACGGGCAAGGTCCATGCTGATGATCTCTGGGGCGTTGACATCAACGCTGCGCAAAAGCCCGGTGATGTGGACAAAAGGCCGACAATCCTCCTTGTCGGGTGGCGCGTCCATGACGATGAAGGTCTGGCCTGACTTCCGGTCGGTGACCCGGAAATAGCGCCGGAAGCTGGCGTCGGCTGATGCTGGACGAATGTCTGCCAGCTCGTATTCGTGAATTGAGTGCAACCAGTCTTCGAGTTGAGACATTCGCGTTAGGCTTTGTGGGCTCAATGAAGCGGATTCCGTGGTTGCTGTGTGATGTGGCGCATTTTATCAGTCTTGCGAGCATCTTCCGAATGAAAAATACACTCGCCCGGATGTTGCACCAGATGAACGAGCCCTCACTTGATTTTTACATCCACAAAGACGTGCTCAGTCGGAAAGACACACGGTTATCCAGCTCTATCAAAGACAACACAACTCTGAGGTCTCTGGGATAATAAAAATTAATTACCTGTAATGACCAGTTTCGTTGTCGCAGTATCGTCAATGACCGTCGTCACAATGCCACCGTACTCTATCTTGAGGTTGCTGTATATCCGCTCGAGGTTCATATCCAGTACGTTCGCAGTGATGGCGCGAATGACGCCGGCATGGCCAACGATAAGCACCTTTTCATTCATGTGTTTTTTTGCGGTCTCTTGATAGGCCTGCCATACGCGTTCTGAAAATGTCTCCAGCGGTTCGGCGCCTTCAGGGCGATTTCGGACTGGATCTTTATAAAAAAGGTTCAGGGCATTGGGGTCTGTGCTCAGGATCTCATCAGGACGCAAGCCTTCCCATATACCGAAACCAATCTCTTTGAATCGATCATCTATGCTGTACCCGATTTTGAGTTTTTTAGACAGCTTTTGGGCAAAATCCAGGCAACGCGATAGAGGAGAGGTAGTGATATGCTGCCAATGATTGCGGTCAGCAACCGCATCCCACATTTGCTGCCAGCCTGCATCCGTAAGCGGGTCATCGACCCCGTGCCCGCGGTATCGACGCCCTCCCAGGGGTTCGCCGTGACGAATGATATCAATTCGAGTCGTCATTGATTTACCCAAGCCATCCACCCAGCGTAAGCAAGGCAAGCAGCGCAATCCATATCAATATGGATCGTATAACCAGGTTTTTTGCTGCCAATATGCTGGATATTTCATCTGTGGCTTCATGATCGCGCAGTGCTCCCATACCGGTGTTGACCAGAACGTCATAATTTTCAAGCGCAAGGTCTGGTTCAAAAGGTCTGTTGCGATAGGCCTGCAACGCGCCATCGAAATGACCGGTCAGGGCGTACCCCAGTGCGAGCATTCTTGCAGGCACCCATGTCAATACGGCCTGAAACAGAATCGCGACGGCTGCCAGGCTGTCGTTCAGGCCATGCTGCTTACTGAGATTGGTTGTCAAACGGTACAATATCGCGCCTACCGGACCGATAATGACAAACCAGAATATCACGGCAAAAATACGTTCGTTGGCAACGTGCAAGATTGCGCGGGTAACATCGTTGGTTTGCTGATCAGGTGCAGTCGATGCCGCACGCTCTGTCAATGCACCGGCATAGTGCAAGGCTTCATCTTCGTCACCGAGACGGCGCGCGTCAAGATAGTATTCAATATCACTACTGAGACATGCAGGCCCAAGACAATAGGCGAACACCAGTATGCCAAACAGCAGGTAGAGAAAGCCCAGCAGCATACCCGATAGCAGGTACTGAATGGTGGCGATGATCAGTACCGGAAATATCAACACCGCTATGATTTGTACGACGCCGTTAGAGGTGCGTATCAGACGCACAACCGCGCTGGTGTAATATTCAAACCACGACAAGTCACGCAAATCGTGCAGGTGTCTGAACGCGCGATCGAACATCAAACCAATGATGATGGATATGAGTGCCATGAATTAACTAATATGCACTAAGTTGCCGTCGTCTGTCAGATTAAATCGTTATTATCACAACTAATGATAGCTGCCATCGCATTTTTTTCAGGCCAGCAAGGAAGAAAGTTTGTCCCAGTCAAATCCGCTGCCAGGATCGGTCTTTCGTCCTGGTGCGATATCTGAGTGCCCTGCAATACGTTGAGTTGTTATCAAAGGGTAGCGTTTACACAGTGTCTTGACCAGTTCGACCAGCGCTTCGTATTGGCTGTCTTCAAAAGTATCGGTATCAGTGCCTTCCAGTTCGACACCGATTGAAAAATCATTACAGCGTTCTTTACCGCGATAACAGGAATCTCCTGCGTGCCAGGCGCGTTTATTGAATGGCACAAACTGGATAATACTGCCATCCCGCCTGATCAGCGCGTGGGCAGAGACCTGCAGCTGATGTATTTGTTCGAAATAGGGGTGTGCATCGGCCGGTAGTGAATTGGTGAAAAGCTGCGTAATGAAATTTCCGCCATATTTACCGGGCGGCAGACTGATGGAATGAATAACCAGTAGATTGATATCCGCACCGGCCGGCCTGTCATCCATGTTCGGCGACGGGATATAGTCAGCTTGCCTGAGCAGATGGGTCGCAGGATCAATCTGCATTGAATTTATACCCAGTAAGCGCTGCCTGTCATAACTTTCGACATAGCCCGCATCAACTTTTTCACCGGCATCGGTACAGGTTTTCCGCCATGATCGAGTGCAGTCATCGCATGCTTGGCCTCATCAATTCTCATTTGCTCCAGTATGGCGCGGCTGCGACCGTCGCAAACAGGAATTTTATCGAGATGAGAATCAAGATGCCTGACCACCTGTTGCTCGGTCTCGGCAAGGAAACCCAGGTTCCATTTATCGCCGAGTGCACCGGCAAATGCGCCAATGGCGAAAGAGCCTGCATACCACAACGGATTGAGCAGGCTGGTCCGGTCGCCCAGTTCTTTCAGTCGGTTTTGAGTCCATAACAGGTGATCATTTTCTTCGAGTGCAGCCTGTTCCAGTTTTTCGACGATTTCACGGTTACGCGCAGTCAGCGCCTGTCCCTGGTAGAGCGCCTGCGCTGACACTTCGCCTGCATGGTTGACACGCATCAAGCCGGCTACACGCCTGCTTTCTGCCGCATCCAGCGTGCAGTCCTCGATATCGGCCGCCGGGTACGGGCGATGAGTTGCCACAGGCTGTCCCGCGATGGTACGCAACGCGGTGTCTGTGTGAATCAGAAAACGGTCAAATAGGCTGTAATCTCGCATATCTTTCTAATAATGTCTGAATCAATTCTGCCTTGCAGCGATTGCACTTACAATAGCTACCATTGTACTCACAGGAGCGGCACATGTCTTATTACAAATACCACGTATTTTTCTGTACCAACAAGCGGGAACAGGGCGAGCAATGCTGCGAGCAATGCAACGCAACAGCCATTCGCAATTATGCCAAGGACAGAATCAAACAGTTGGGCCTGGCCGGGCCGGGCAAGGTCCGCATCAATACAGCAGGATGCCTGGATCGTTGCGAGCTTGGCCCCGTCATTGTCGTTTACCCGGATGAGGTCTGGTACACATACCTTGATCGTGATGATGTCGATGAGATCATCAGCGAGCATCTGATGAACGGACGTATTGTGACCAGGTTGAAGATATAACTCATTGAAAAAAATAGAATTTCTTCAGTATTTCGCGAATCGATTCATTGCAACCTTAAATGAACCTTAAATAAGCTTGACAATGAGATAATAATATTAGATACTACTAATACGCTCTGAATTGCAAAACATATTTAACTCCTCCATCCTCCCTTTGGTGGTTTTAGGCGCGGATCCTATCCGCGCCTTTTTTTGCCCCAAATAAACGAAAAATGCTTGTTGCTGGTCGTCATTTTCTGTATGATTGCGCGTCTTTGTCTCGCGCCATGCGCGTGCTCACAACCTTGATTTGACTGGATTTGTTCAATGAAAACTTTCAGCGCCAAAGCAGAAACTGTAGAACGGGACTGGTTCCTGATCGATGCCGAGGGCAAGACTCTGGGCCGACTGGCATCGGAAATTGCACGTCGTTTGCGCGGCAAGCACAAAGCGGTGTACACGCCGCACGTCGATACCGGGGATTACATTATTGTGATTAATGCCGAAAAAGTTGCGGTAACCGGCAACAAGGCAAAAGACAAGATGTATTACAGGCACTCAGGTTACATGGGTGGATTGAAAGAAATCAACTTCGAAGACCTGATACAAAAAGCACCTGAGCTCGTCATCGAGACAGCCGTGAAGGGTATGTTGCCGAAGAATCCACTGGGTAGGGCCATGTTCCGCAAACTCAAGGTTTATGCGGGTGCTGAACACAAACATGCCGCACAACAGCCGCAACTGTTAGAAATATAAAAGGTTAGATTAAAATGGCAGAAAGTTACTATGCAACCGGTCGTCGCAAATCCTCGAGTGCGCGCGTATACCTGAACAACGGTAATGGCGAGATCACCGTCAATGGCAGGCCACTTGATATATTTTTTGGTCGTCAGACAAACCGCATGATCGTGCGCCAGCCGCTCGATGTCGTTGAGATGAATGACAAGTTCGATATCACCGTCAAGGTCACCGGCGGTGGAATCTCAGGGCAGGCTGGCGCTATTCGTCTTGGCATCACGCGTGCATTGCTCGAATATGATGAAACACTGCGCAAAGATCTGCGTAAAGCGGGCTTCGTGACACGCGATGCGCGTGAAGTGGAACGCAAGAAAGTCGGTCTGCGCAAAGCACGTCGCGCGACGCAGTTCTCGAAACGCTAACATCGTTGCGAAAAGTGGCGAAAGACGGGTCACGAGGGGAGCGAAACAGTCGAAATTTCAAACGTGATTTGGGGACTGATTAAGTATTAAGAAGACGAGCAACAAATCCAATCGCGCCACTTGTCCCTCGTAACGCGTACCTGTTTAATTGGGGAATCGTCTAACGGCAGGACAGCGGACTCTGACTCCGTCAATCTAGGTTCAAATCCTAGTTCCCCAGCCATAAACAAAAGCCCCTTAGCAGGGGCTTTTTTATGAACGCCGTTAATCCGTGAGACGCACTGAACACCGTTGTCTGTATTGATCGGGTGTAACAATGCCCATAGCTGCAAAAAAATTGCGCAATGCGACAATTTCCAGGGCGAAGATTTCAGATCCCGAGTATTGCTTGAAAACTGATCAAATGGTCCTGCAATATTTGAGGTAATTACTGTTAATTGGTTGGCAAATATCTGAAAAAAAACATTATTGAGCTTGCAATTTCACAATATCTGAATATACTGCCCCTAGCACTGCACGCGTGAATGCTTTACGTTTTTGCAGTGTTACATTCGAATTTTATTACTTGCTCACATAAGATCTGAAGAACAGGCGAAAGTTCAATCGAGCAGGGCATATTCGGATGGTTATTTTGTAATCATAGCTATGATAATAAATTAACTAATGCAGGAGTCTTGCATAATGAAAAAATCTTTAATTGCAACAGCCGTTGCTGCAGGTATGCTGGCTACCGGAGCCGTTCAAGCAGATCCTACGGTATACGGTATTCTTCATTTTAGTATTGATACCTATAATGATGCACACTATGGTGCCGATGGTGATATTCTCAAAGCCGATTCACCGGAAATGAAAAGCCAAACATCGGCAATCGGTATCAAAGGTACGGAAGACCTGGGTGGCGCACTGAAAGCCATCTACAAGGCCGAGTTTAAAGTCGATCCTTTCAATGGCGACGAAGCGCTTGAGCGTCGTGATATCTGGGTTGGTCTTAAGGGCGGCTGGGGTAAGGCCGCTGTTGGTACCATGAGCACCAACTACAAGCAGATGGGCGGCAAGATTGATCCCTTGTACCGTACCGAGGCTGAAGCGCGTGGTATCCTGAACATGCAGTCAAATCTGCACCGTGGTGCCGGTACTGACGGGGCAGGTCGTCAGGAGCAGACGCTGCAGTACACCACGCCGAAGATGGCGGGTTTCGAACTCGTGGTAAACACCACCGTTTCAGCGGTTGATGCAGGTACCTGTGATCAGGCTGCGGCCCTATTAAACGGTGCAGGCTGTGATGAAACCCTGGGCGCCGGTATCCGCTGGTCGAACAAGAGCTTCCTGGTCTTCCTCGACTACCTGGATCCGAACCGTGCCAGCACCGGTGCGTTCGACAGTACTGCCGGTACCACAATCAACGGCGGCAAAGACGAGTCGGTGGCAAAAATCGGTGGTATGTGGACCGGCAAGGCCTTCCAGGTGTCTGCCCAGTACGAAGCGACCGAAGACCAGCTCGGCGGTGACTATATGTTCGCCAACGGTCTGTGGAACATCAACAAGAACAATATCGTGACGCTTTCTGTTGGACAGCAGGACAATATCTCATCGGCATACGCACTGGCCTATGTCTACAAGATGAGCAAGCTGACCAATGTCTATGCGGGTTACGGTTCTGTTGAATCAGATTCGTGTCGGACGGATCCAACCACGGGCGCCAGAGTGTCTTGCAGCTACACCGGTACCGGTACTTTTGATGAAGCGGGTACCAATCCGGCGGATAAAGGCTCTGTACTCACCCTGGGTATCCGTAAGAGCTTCTGATTACTTGTTGATCTGGCAAGACCAGCAGACAATCAGGCTGGAAAAAACGGGATCTTCGGATCCCGTTTTTTGTGATAGAAAAAGCCGGGTAAAAAAATCACAATAATTATTGATAAAAAATGGTAGCCGCAAAACACGCCAATGTGTTTAAAGCTTGAACAGCCGTGCTGTGGCCAATCTTATCAGCACACGTTCCTCGGCGATTGCTGTGACATGCCGTAGGGTGCGCCGTGCGCACCGAAATGGATCGGTTATATCGACCGTCTGCGTGATGAGCTCCGCCGCTGTCGGGAAGCCAGTGCATTGGCTTTCTGCTGAATGCAGCGCACCCTGCGGTCGCAGCTTCGCGTTATTTGCGTTGTTTGCGGCTAATTTCCAGCCCGAGCTTTCGATATGCCATCATAATCTCTGTGTGCTCTGTGTCGTATCAATCAAATCCCGAGCTTCCAATGACTTCCGCTGCTCACACAGGTACAATTTCTGTCCATAATAGTACGAGTCAATTCAAGCGAGTGAGAGGCACAAACCATGACCCAGGATGAAATGAAGAGAAAAGCAGCCGAAGCTGCCATCGAATACGTGGTGACTGATTCCATCGTTGGTGTCGGCACCGGTTCCACGGTCAACCACTTCATCGACCTGCTCGCAACGATCAAGCACAAGATCGAAGGTGCTGTCTCCAGTTCCGAAGCCTCAACCGAGCGCATGAAACAACACGGCATCCGTGTTTACGATCTGAACGCAGTCAACGAACTGCCGGTCTATGTCGACGGTGCCGATGAATCTGACCATTACCTGAACCTGATAAAAGGCGGCGGCGGCGCCCTGACGCGCGAAAAAATCATTGCAGGCGCCAGTGACAAGTTTGTCTGTATCGCCGATGAAACCAAGCTGGTCGACGTGCTGGGCACATTCCCGTTGCCGGTTGAGGTCATTCCCATGGCGCGCAGCTTTATCGCACGCGAACTGGTCAAGCTGGGTGGCAGACCGGTGTGGCGTGATAACTTCGTCACCGACAATGGCAACATCATTCTCGATGTGCACGATTTTGAGATTCTGGAACCGCTTAAAATGGAGAATGCGATCAATACCCTGCCCGGTGTGGTCACGGTTGGGATTTTTGCCAACCGTCCGGCCGATGTTCTGATACTGGGTACACCGGACGGCGCACGAACAGTCTATTCGAAATAAGGCGTTATTTTTCACCGTAAAGACGCAAAGAACGCAGAGTTGTTCTGATCTTTAGCCCGCATTTTGCGCATGTTTCGTATTTCGTTAATGAAATAACCCGTATACGTAAATAACGCGTATACGTCGCAGGGTGCGCTGTGCGCACCGAAATCAGTATTACATGCCTGATTGCTGCAGACTGGTACGCACGGCGCACCCTGCCTGACTCGTCTGACAACCGAGCAAGGTAATTCACCGCAGAGGCGCGGTAACAAAAAGATTTTCCAGCACGCAGATTTCGTCAACGAGCTAGCGAACACACGCAATTACGCGTCGTCCTCCGTCACTGCAGATCTGTTATAGTCTTCATATTACTGCCAGATGACGAAGACAATTTCCCTGAATGACAACCAAGTACATCAAAATGATTCTGGAGGCGCATGTTTACGATGTGGCTGAGGAAACGCCGCTGGATGATGCGCTCAATCTGAGCAAGCGTCTTAATAATCGCGTGCTGATGAAGCGTGAAGATCTGCAAAGTGTGTTTTCATTCAAATGTCGTGGTGCATATAACCGCATCTACCAGTTGCTGCGGCAGAAACAGGTCGACGGAGTCATCGCGGCTTCGGCGGGAAATCATGCACAAGGCGTTGCGCTGGCTGCTTCCCGGCTCGGCATCGATGCCACTATCGTCATGCCTAAAACCACGCCGGACATTAAGGTCAGGGCGGTGCAGGCCAGGGGTGGCAAGACGGTGTTGGTGGGCGATGCCTACGATGATGCCTATCAGCATGCGATCAAACTCGCACAAGAAAAAAACCTCGAATTCATTCATCCGTACGATCATCCTGACACGATTGCCGGGCAGGGTACCATTGGTATGGAAATCCTGCGTCAGCACAATGACGGTATCCATGCCGTATTCGTACCTGTTGGTGGTGGCGGTTTGATTGCAGGGATCGGCGCATACATCAAGTATCTGCGCCCGGATACAAAAATTATCGGGGTAGAACCGGAAGAGGCCGCGAGCATGGCCGAGGCCTTGCGTCTAAAACGGCGTGTGGTGCTCGACAGCGTCGGTCTTTTTGCCGATGGTGTGGCGGTAAAGCAGGTTGGACGTGAAACGTTTCGCGTCGCCAGGCAATGTGTCGATGAAGTGGTCTGCGTCTCCACCGACGAGATGTGTGCCGCCATCAAGGACATTTTTGACGATACACGGACGATCATGGAGCCGGCTGGTGCGCTTGCCGTAGCAGGGATGAAGAAGTACGTCGAAAGAACAAATATCATCGATCAGACCCTTGTGGTGGTCAATAGCGGCGCCAATATGAATTTCGACCGGCTCAGGCATGTTTCTGAGCGTGCCGAACTGGGTGAACAGCGTGAAGCCTTGTTGGCGGCAACCATACCGGAACGGCCGGGCAGCTTCAGAACGTTCTGCAAAACCATCGGTAAACGTGGCATTACAGAATTTAACTATCGATACTCTGACACCAATGATGCGCAGGTATTTGCCGGCGTGAAGCTGATAAAAGGGATGCAGGAGAAGGAAGAATTGCTGGAAACCTTGAACAATACCGGTTATCCGGTCGTGGACATGACCGATAACGAAATGGCCAAGAATCATGTTCGTTATATGGTAGGCGGTCGTTACCCTGATGTCAGTAATGAAGTGCTGTATCGTTTTGAATTCCCTGAAAGACCGGGCGCGTTGCTGGATTTTCTGACCCGTATCGGCAAACGCTGGAATATCAGTCTGTTCCATTACCGAAATCATGGTGCCGCCTACGGGCGCGTGCTGGTTGGCTTGCAGACACCCGATGATGAACACAAGGATCTGGTGCGTTATCTCGACAAGCTGGGCTACAGGTATTGGGAAGAGACAGAGAATCCTGCCTACACGCTTTTTCTTTAGATTAAGGCCCCAGCCTGCAGTTCTCGCACCCCTTGATGATGCGCTGTTCAGTGGCGATCAGATCCAGCGGTATATCCCAGCTGTTCGTAGCCAGTTTATCCTCGCGTTGAAGCTCGTGAGCCAGGCCGATCAGCTTTGGTCTGAGTGAATGTATACGCGAGTGTCTGTAAGCCAGCGAGCGGTCGTAGAAGCCGCCGCCCATGCCCAGGCGGTTGCCATTTTCGTCGAACGCGACCAGCGGCAGCAGCATCAGGTCGAGTTGCCAGGCGGTAAGCCAGTTAACCGGCCTGCAGGCTGGCTCGCGAATACCGAAGCGGTTGATGTGCATATCCATACCCGCCGAATACGGTGCGAAGTAGAGCTTGCTTTGAAACGGCGAGAGTACAGGCAGGTACACCTGTTTGCGCAGGTTCCACGCCGTTTGAATAATGTTTTTCGGGTCAATCTCGCCGTCGTTGGCGAGGTAGCAGGCGATGCGACGGCTATTCAGAAAAGCGCTTAGACGGCGGATCTGGCTGCACAGTGCCGTCGCATGGCTCGATTGCTCACGCGCTGTGAGCTGATTACGAAGCTGGCGTTTACGGCTACGGATGAGGCTGTTGCTTGAGGGCATAACGGTGCCGTGAAATAGAAGGTGCCTCCAAAAGTGCCGTAGCAGCGACTGCTAACCTTGAACCAGAGGTTCAGGTGGGGATAGCGATCATACATCAGGCTTCCCGCTCATGGCGGTATTGCACATAGTATAACCAGCGTGACTCCCCTGGTTAGTAGTTAGGCTCAAGGGTTTTTCAGTTTGCTTACGCACACCCCAGAGA
The DNA here is from genome assembly GCA_942492025.1 of uncultured Gammaproteobacteria bacterium. GTDB lineage: Bacteria > Pseudomonadota > Gammaproteobacteria > SZUA-229 > SZUA-229 > JABDQW01. Next base: position 576,813 of record CALODJ010000006.1, read on the forward strand.
CACCCAAACCTAATTTCTGCGGAGAACTGAAGTACGTGACAGTTCTCCCATTTGTTGTGTTTATGATAACTGAATTTCTCGCATGCTGCTGTCTATTTTTTCTGACAGAGAGTCAATGCGATCATTGAGTTCAGCGTGTTCGTCTTGTAGGGATTGTCCGCTGAGCAATTCATGGCAGAGGTTGAGCGCAGCCATGATCGCGATGCGCTCGGTGCCGATAACTGCACCTTTATTCTTGATTTCAGTGAGTTTTTTATTGAGTTCTGCGGCTGAGGCTCGCAGGCTGTCCTGCTGGCCGGGTGGGCATGCGACCCTGTATTCTTTGTCAAGAATGGTGATACTGAGGGATTCCTGGTTTTTCATGGCGGGATTGGCTTGCTACCGGATGATTATCAGGCAGATTCCATCGAGCGCAGGCGCGAAATCATGGCCTCGACCTGCGATCTGACCTGCTCCTTTTGCTCAAGCAGGGTAGCGCGCTCTCCAGATAATGCCTGCATTTGCGCACGCAGGTCGCTGTTGTCTTTGCCCAGACGTTTGCACAGTTCAAGTAATTCACTGACTTGCTCTTCGAGGCGATTGATTCTTGAGTTGGTATCGTTCATAGCAGTTCTGTTTCTGATTGTTGTTGGCGTATTGCCAGTGGCCTGTTTGAACGTTAGTTCAAACAGGCCACTGGCGCGAACAGGTCAGGACTAATACTAGGACGTGAACGCTTGCGGGTCAAATGAAACTGACGGTTACTTTTACTGACTAAGCATTAAAAAGCGTCGTGATACAATCAGGGTATGAATCAATTACCGGAAATAACAGCTCTGGACGAGCTGCTTTATAGAATTGATGCCAGCATGAATGCTGCTGAAGCGCATGGGGCTTTATGCGGTATGCTGTGTGCTCGTGGTACTGTCGAGCTGTCAGAATGGATTGATCACGTCATTGGTGAGCAGGAGCAGGGTGGCAGCCTGTTGCATGATGTCGTACATGCATTGTCACAATTGCATGAATCGACCCTGGTAATGATGAACGATGCAACGGGTGAGTTCAGACTGTTATTACTCGATGACGATGATGCGCTGCCGGAGCGCGTAGAAACGCTCGCGGCCTGGTGTCAGGGCTTCATTTTTGGACTCGCTGCCGGTGGCATTCGACAGGACAGTGAGTTGCCTGAAGACACAGCGGAGTTGTTAAAAGACATGGTGGAGATTTCACGCGCCACGCATGAAGTGGATGATGGAGCGGTGACTGAGATAGAGGAGGAAGATGAAGTCGCCTATATGGAAATAGAAGAATATGTGCGTATGGGTGCATTGCTGATTTTTGAGGAGTTGCAACCACTGCAGTCGACTCAAACGATCCATTGAACTCAACAATGATGAATATCAAGATTCACGCACAGCGTCGCAGGCAATTAATGCACATGATGGGGGAGAACGCTATCGCGATATTGCCCGCCGCTCCGGTCCTGTTGCGTAACCGGGATGTCGAACACGGCTTCCGCCAGGACAGTGATTTTTATTATTTGAGCGGCTTTCCCGAGCCGGAGTCCGTCATTGTACTCGTACCCGGGCGGGCGCAGGGGCAATTCATTCTGTTTGTTCGTGACCGCGACAAAAACAAGGAAACATGGAATGGAAGACGCTATGGACCTGAAGGCGCAGTCGAGCAGTTTGCTGCTGATGAGGCGCACCCAATCACCGAGCTCGAGGACATACTGCCCGATTTGATGGAACACTGCGAAAGCGTGTATTACACCATGGGGCTCAATCCCGAGTTCGACAAGCACGTAATGAACTGTGTCAACAATCTTCGCAGCAAGGCTCGTGGCGGTACTCATGTGCCTTACGAGTTTGTGTCGCTCGATTACCTGCTGCACGATATGCGTCTGTACAAACACCGTGATGAGCTTCGCCTGATGCGCAAGGCGGCAAAGATTTCCGTGCAGGCACACATAGATACCATGAAAGTCTGCAAGCCTGGCATGTACGAATACCAGCTCGAAGCTGAGCTTTTGTATCATTTCAATCAACAGGGTGCCGGTTGGGCCTATCAGTCGATCGTTGGTGGTGGTGCCAACAGTTGTATTCTTCACTATACCGAAAACAACCAGGTTTTGAATGATGGTGACATGGTGTTGATTGATGCGGGTGCTGAATACAAGGGCTATGCCGCTGACATCACGCGTACGTATCCGGTGAATGGCCGTTTCACAGTTCCACAGAAAGAAATTTATGAGCTGGTGCTGGAAGCACAGCAGGCAGCCTTTAAACAGGTCAAACCTGGCAACCACTGGAATGATCCGCACGAAGCCGCCGTCCGCGTCTTGACCAGGGGTATGGTGGAGCTGGGGCTGTTGAAAGGTAATGTCAGGAGTCTGATCAAGGAAGAAAAATACAGCAAGTTCTACATGCATAGAACCGGTCACTGGTTAGGTATGGACGTTCACGATGTGGGTGATTACAAGGTGGATGATGAATGGCGGCTGCTGGAGCAGGGTATGGTGCTGACAGTTGAGCCCGGCTTGTATATTCCGGCCGGTATACGAGGTGTTAAACGCTGGTGGGACATTGGTGTGCGTATCGAAGATGATGTTGCAGTGACCCGGGACGGGCACGAAATTCTTACAGCGGGATTGCCCAGGACCTGTGATGAGATAGAAGCGGTAATGGCGGCTTAGATTCATTCACAATAGACAGGGGTAAGTGAATAATGGCACTGACGTAGGCTGCCATAGAGATCATTGCGAGCAATAGCGCGGCAATCGATTTTATTCTGTTGCCTGTCAGCCGGAGATTGCTTCGTGCCTCGCAATGACGAATTGACTTTTATTCTATGCGTTATCAGCTTAATTAAGTGTCATTTGAATCAGTGAAAATTTATTAATCAAGAGTTAATGATGACTGAGTCAGCGATAGATTGTGATGTGTTGATTATCGGCGGCGGGCTTGTAGGTGCCAGTTTGGCTTGCGCGCTGGTAAGCAGCGGACACGCCATCCGGGTCGTTGAGGCCGTTCCACTCCAGTCCGATGCACAACCCAGTTATGATGACAGGACGGTTGCGCTGTCGTGGGGGAGCCGTTGCATTTTTGAAGGCATGGGTGTCTGGAAAACACTAGCCGACAGCGTCGAAGCCATCAACACGATTCATATCTCCGATAAAGGCCATTTCGGCGCGACACGTCTGCGGCATGAAGAAGAGCATGTCGAGGCCCTGGGTTATGTCGTGGAAAACCGTGTGCTCGGTGCAGCCTTGTACCGGCGCATGGAACAACATAGCAAGCTCAAACTTCATTGTCCGGCCAGCTTGATCAGTATTGAGCAGAAGGATGGCGCTGTAATCGCACGCATCGAGGAGAATGGGAAACAGCGTGTCATCAGTGCGCGGCTAATGGTTGCGGCTGACGGCGTGATTTCACAGGTGCGTGATTTGTTACATATTGGCTGCAGCGTCCAGGATTATGGCCAGAGTGCGGTTATAGCCAACGTTACACCCGGTCTCAGGCACAAGAATACCGCCTATGAACGCTTTACCGATGATGGCCCGATTGCCTTGCTGCCGATGACAAATAATCGCTGTTCGCTTGTATGGACGGTACCTGCCGGTCAGGCCGAGGAACTGATGCAGCTTGGCGATGCAGCATTTCTGCACCGGCTGCAACAGCGGTTCGGTTTTCGTCTCGGGCAACTGCACAAAGTCGGCAGCCGCCATGTGTACCCGCTCAAGCTGATTGAAACGACCCAGGTCGTGCGCGATCGCGTGGTCATCGTCGGTAATGCTGCACATACCATTCATCCAGTGGCCGGGCAGGGTTTCAATCTCGCACTCAGAGACATCGCGATTCTCTCCGAACTGATCGGAGGCGTGCAAGATGCCGGTGACAGCAGATTGCTGCAGTCTTATGTCGAACAGCGGCAGGATGATGCCAGACGCGTTTATCGATTTACCGACAGTCTGGTGAAAATATTTTCCAACCACAGTACAACGCTGGGTCATTTGCGTGCAGCAGGGCTGGTCGTGGTCGGCCTGGTGCCGCCGTTGCGTCATCAGCTTGCGCGTTTGAGCATGGGGTTGAGTGGCCGATCATCTGAGCTGGGACGCAGGGCCGGGCGTGTCTGAGGCAGGATCCAGACAATACGATGTCATCATCGCCGGGGGTGGTATCACCGGTTTGACCCTGGCCTGTGTGCTCAAACACACGGGACTGCGCATCGGTGTTATCGATCAACATCAGCCTGCGCCCGTTACCGATGAATACAGCTTGCGTGTTTCCGCGATCAATCATGCCGCCTTGCAGTTGTTTGATGATGTTGGTGCGCTCTTACGCATGCGGCAGTTGCGTGTTTCTCCGTTCCGCGAAATGCACGTATGGGATTCAACCGGCGTCGGGCAGATCCATTTCGACTCGGCCGAGCTCGGGCTGGATTCACTGGGCTACATTATCGAAAACAATGTTATCCAGCTTGCGCTGCTGGAAGTGGTCAAGCAGGCAGATGGGATTGACTGGCTTTGCCCGGCACAAATTCAATCGGTTGATATTCAACAAAGGCTGAAGCGTGTAGAACTGGTTGGGGGTGGCGAATTAACAGCGCAACTGGTGGTCGGTGCAGATGGCACTGACTCGGTCGTGCGCCAGGCCATGGGGATTGAGCTGGTGCGAAGATCCTATCAACAGCAGGCTATTGTTTGCACCGTTGCTACAGAGCTCGACCATCAGCAAACGGCGTGGCAATGTTTTTTACCTAGCGGCCCGCTGGCCTTCCTGCCACTTGGTGATGGCCACTGTTCTATTGTGTGGTCGCTGGATCAGGCTGAAGCAGAAACAATGATGGCACTCGATCAGCAGGCTTTCGGGTCCAGACTGGAACAATCATTCGAGTACCGACTGGGCGCGGTAAAACCAGTTTCCGAGAAAGCCATGTTTCCACTGGCGCACGGCCATGTCGAACAATATGTTCAACCGGGTCTGGCGCTGATCGGAGATGCTGCACACAATGTACACCCGCTGGCGGGTCAGGGCGCCAATCTGGGTATTATGGATGCGGCCAATCTGGCCGGGGTGATAACCGCGGCGATTAAGGCACAACGACAGTGGAGTGCGCTGCACACGCTGAGAAAATACGAACGCAGCCGCAAAGGTGACAACAAAATCATGGAAGCGTCCATGACGGGCTTTAAAAATCTTTTCGGCAACAACAATCCGTTTCTGGCTGAAATACGCAATGCGGGTCTTAATCTTGTTGACCATGTCGGCCCGCTTAAGCAGATGCTGATTCAGCAGGCATTGGGTAAGCATTGAGCCCGCTGACACGGTGATTCCTCATTCGAAATGTCTGGAAATTTTTGTTCTGAAAGGTGTAGGATTGCGCATCATAATCTTTAATGAAGAGTCATGAAAAAAACTGTACTGTACGACAAACATGTCGAATATGGCGGCAAAATGGTCGATTTTGCCGGATGGCAAATGCCGGTGAATTATGGTTCGCAGATCGATGAGCATCACCAGGTCCGAAAAGATGCCGGCATGTTCGATGTCTCCCATATGACGGTGATTGATCTGACTGGCGGGGACGTTAAAGCCTTTCTGCAATACTTACTGGCCAATGATGTTGCCCGGCTGAAACAGCCGGGCAAGGCGCTTTACAGTTGTATGCTGAATCTCGACGGCGGTGTTATTGATGACCTGATCGTTTATTTCATGCGTGACGACTGGTATCGTATGGTCGTCAACGCGGCCACCCGTGACAAGGATCTGGCGTGGATCGATGAACAATCCGCCGGTTATGATGTCGAGATCAATGAGCGCATTGATCTGGCCATGATCGCGGTACAGGGGCCGCATGCGCGGGAGAAGGCGGTAGAAGCACTACCGGTTGATGTGGTCGAGGCGGTATCTGGCCTCGAAAGGTTTTTCGGTTGCGCCTGCGGTGAGTGGTTTGTCGGGCGAACAGGTTATACTGGCGAAGACGGTTTTGAGATCATGCTGCCTGACACGGAGGCGCCAGCGTTCTGGGACGGGCTCGCCGAGGCGGGGGTCAAACCCTGTGGATTGGGTGCACGTGATACCCTCCGTCTCGAGGCCGGGATGAACTTGTACGGTGCTGATATGACTGAGACGACATCCCCGCTGATTTCGGGACTGGGCTGGACCATTGCATGGGAGCCCGAAGACCGTGATTTTATCGGCCGGGGGACGTTGCAAAAGCAGCGTGATCGGGGTGTTACGCAAAAACTGGTCGGTCTGGTGCTGGAAGACAAGGGAATATTGCGTGGTCACCAGAAAGTGGTGGTTGAAGGTGCAGTCGCAGGCGAGACGACCAGTGGCACCTTTTCACCGACGTTGAAGCAATCGATTGCGTTTGCCCGTGTTCCCAGGGAAACCGGTGAGCATTGCCAGGTGGAGATACGTGGTAAGTTGTTGAATGCCAGGGTGGCCAAGCCGGTATTTGTACGTGACGGCAAGGCGGTGTAATTATTCCATCAGCCGTATCAGGTGATTTTCGTTGTCGACCGGACAATGTACGATCACGAGAGTTTTTTTCGAGAAAATAATAGGTAATCGTTATGAGCGAAATACCCTCTGAACTGAAATACACAAAATCTCACGAATGGGTGCGAGACGAGAACGATGGTAGCGTCACTGTCGGCATTACGGATCATGCACAGGCGTTGCTTGGTGATCTGGTATTTGTCGAGTTGCCTGAAATTGGCACTGAAATGTCGGCCGAAGATGCAGCTTGCGTGGTCGAATCCGTCAAGGCGGCGTCCGATGTCTACATGCCGGTCAGCGGCGAAGTCATTGCGGTGAATGAAGAACTGGCTGATGCGCCAGAAACTATCAATGATTCACCTTACGATGATGGCTGGTTGATCAAGATCAAGCTGTCGAATCCCGATGAACTCAGTGACTTGATGGATGCAGACAGTTACGAAGTAGAAGCAGCAGAAGATTAGCAATGCCATTTATACCCCATACCAATCAGGAAATAGATGAAATGCTCGAGGCTATCGGTATCACGGATACCGATGCGCTCTTTGAAGAAATTCCATCACATTTGAGGATTTCGGGTCTCGACGGCATTCCGCAAGGAATGACCGAGATGGAGATTTCTCGCCTGATGCATCAGCGTGCCGCTCAGAACAATCAAGCGGTATGCTTTCTTGGTGCGGGTGCGTACGAGCATCATATTCCGGCGGCGGTATGGCAGCTGACCACGCGAGGTGAATTCTATACGGCCTATACACCCTATCAGGCCGAGGCGTCGCAGGGAACGCTGCAACTGACTTACGAATACCAGAGCATGATGACGGCCTTGACCGATATGGATGTGTCGAATGCCTCGCTCTATGATGGCGCTTCGGCACTCGCCGAGGCGATATTGATGGCGGTCAGAGGTAACCGTAAATCAAAGTCGCGTAAAATTCTGATACCGCGAACGGTCCACCCCGCCTACCGTAAAACCGCTGATACCATTGTCAGCGGCCAGAATATTGAACTGGTCGAAGTCGATTATGATCGTGCCAGCGGTACCGTGCAGCTCGATGCAATCGAACAGGCTGCGGGTGACGATATAACCGCGGTGGTTATTCAGCAGCCCAGTTTCTTTGGTACCCTGGAGGACGTCGATACTATCACCGACTGGGCGCACCAGAATAACGCTCTGGTGATATCGGTAACCAATCCATTGAGTATCGCTGTGCTTAAGCCTCCCGGTCAATGGGGCGATAGTGGTGCGGACATCGCCTGTGGTGACGGCCAGCCTCTCGGGGCCCCGCTTTCGTGTGGCGGACCCTATTATGGTTTTTTATGCTGTACCAAGGCGCTGGTGCGTCAAATGCCCGGGCGCATTGTTGGTCGCACCACGGATGTCGACGGCAAAGAGGGCTTCGTACTGACCTTGCAGGCGCGTGAACAACACATCAGACGTTCCAAGGCGACATCGAATATCTGTACCAACCAGGGCCTGGTGATCACGGCTTCGACGATTCACATGGCCATTCTGGGCCCGCGGGGGCTGGAGCACACCGCTGCAGCCTGTCACGCAAACACGCGCGAGCTGGTTGCGCAACTCAGCGGTATTGAGGGTGTCAGCACGGCTTTTAGCGCTCCGGTATTCCATGAGTCCGTACTGCTGCTGGACAGGCCGGCTGATGAGGTGCTGGATGCGCTGGCAGAGCAGGATATTCTCGGTGGCTATGATCTGGCCGCTGATTATCCGGAGCTGGGTCACGCGATGCTGGTGTGTGCCACCGAACTCAGAACGGAGGAAGAAATAGTCGCCTACCGAACAGCGCTGCAGGCTATCCTCGCTGTAGAAACCCGACACCAGGAAATCGCCTGATGCTGATACACGAACACTCTCAACCCGGACGCAGGGGTGCTCCCCAGGCGCCAGTGGACAAGGCCGATCTTAGCGATATTCCCCGGCACCTGTTACGTCAGGACCGGGCCGGGTTACCCGAGGTATCTGAATTGCAGGCTGTCAGGCACTATACGCGTTTATCGAAAAAGAATTTCTCCATCGACACGCATTTTTATCCGCTCGGCTCCTGCACGATGAAATACAATCCGCGAGCCTGTAACACACTGGCGATGTTGCCCGGCTTCCTGTCAAGGCATCCTCTGACACCGGATAAATACAGTCAGGGTTTTCTTGTCTGTATGTATGAGCTGCAGTCGATGCTGTGTGAGGCGATGGGTATGGCTGCTTTCTCTCTGGCACCGATGGCCGGGGCGCAGGGTGAGTTTTCCGGTATCAAGATGATCAGCGCCTACCACAAGGCAAACAATGATGATGCGCGCAAGGAGATCCTGGTACCGGACGCGGCCCACGGCACCAATCCGGCTACCGCGACCATGTGCGGTTACACCGTCCGGGAAATCCCGACACTGGATAATGGTGACGTTGATCTGGATGCCCTGCGTCAGGCAACGGGTCCGCAAACAGCTGGGCTGATGCTGACAAATCCTTCGACTCTGGGTGTGTTCGAGCGCCACATCGAGAGCATCGCAGCGATCGTGCACGAAGCTGGCGGCCTACTGTACTACGATGGTGCCAACCTCAATGCCATTCTTGGCAAGATACGTCCGGGCGACATGGGTTTTGATGTTATACATACCAATTTGCACAAGACATTTTCTACACCCCACGGTGGGGGTGGGCCCGGCTCCGGCGCAGTGGGTGTTGCTGAAAGGTTGAAGCCTTTCCTACCATTACCCATGGTCGCGGAGAATAACGGGCGCTATCACTGCGTGGCGGAGCAGGATGCGCCACACTCGATCGGCTATCTTTCTGCCTTCATGGGCAACGCAGGCGTGTTGCTGCGGGCCTATATTTATATGCGCATGCTGGGCAAGGCCGGCATGGAGCGGGTCGCTGAGTTTGCCACACTGAATGCAAATTACATGATGGCAGTAGCAAAACGCCGCGGCTTCCAGCTAGCTATACCGGAGCGTCGAGCCAGTCATGAATTCATTATCACGCTGAAGAAGGAAGCCAGTGAGCTTCACGTTACTGCGATGGATTTTGCCAAACGACTGCTTGATCTCGGTTATCATGCACCGACAACCTATTTCCCGCTGTTAGTGCCCGAATGCCTGTTAATCGAGCCCACTGAGTCAGAGGCTAAAGAAGCGTTGGACGGTTTCATGGATGCCCTCGAACAAATACGAGAAGAAGCGAAAACCGATCCTGAAATGGTCACCACTGCGCCACACACGCTGCCGGTCAAGCGTCTTGATGAAGTCAGTGCCGCCCGTAACCTGGATCTCGCCTGGAAAGCGTGACCTGGCCCGCATTTCTCACCCCCCAGGTGAGCAATGCGGGCTCGAATGCCATCAACGACTAACCGGATTCCACCCGGTTTCGCCCGCCGTTTTTCGCACTGTAAAGCGCGTTGTCCGCACGTTTGAATAATGAGACAATATCATCGTGATCCTTTCTGTATTCTGTCACGCCGAAGCTGCATGTCAGTCGGTCAATCTCGCTGAATCGATGTTCCGCGATATCCTTGCGCAAGCGCCCGGCATGTGTGCAGGCACCTGAACGATCAGTCGCGGGTGCCAGGATGATGAACTCCTCGCCGCCGTAACGTGCAAAAATATCCGCACCGCGGTTGGCATTCTGCACAACTGAGGCAACTTCCTTCAGTACTTCATCGCCGACAAGGTGGCCGTATTCATCGTTGATTGCCTTGAACTGGTCGAGATCGAAAAAAATCAGTGAGAAAGTCCCGCCGTAGCGTTTTACCCTGTCGATTTCTGAATCAAGAAAATGGCCGAAATGCAATCTGTTATAGGTATTCGTAAGCGGGTCGGTATAAGCCACCCGACTCATCCGTTCCTGTAGCAGTTTAATTCTTGCCAACAGGTACCCAAACAAAAAACCCGCAATAACAGGTGCGACGAATGCTTCAGGTGTGAGCGGTATGTCGAGCATGTACCTTGCATGAATGATATTCAGACCTGAAGTAAACAAGCAGGATACGACAATGTACAGAAAATACACCAGCATTTTTTCACGCATTGGTACAATAGCTTCGTGCATGATCATGAGCCTGAAAGCATGGCAACGCCCGTAAAACGAAATGGGACATCCATCATATCGATTTTTCATTTCTACAGGAAGGAAAACGAATGCCCAAAAACATTCTGGTGTTATTGGCGTCTGTGTTGGTGCTTTGCGCAGGTGTTTCACAGGCACGCGAATTCGGTGGCATGCAGTTTGATGAAAAACGTGCCTTACCAGGCGCAACCCAAACCGTTCAGCTCAATGGTATTGGCGCTTTGTATACCGAGAGACTGGCGCGGACCAGAGATGAAGTTTTTGCTCTTGCCGGGCCAAAGCGAGTGTTGAAATACTTTTTCATTCAAGAGTATCGTCGCGCTAAACGCGTGATGCATCTGTGTTCATGACGTACGCTGATTGAGCAACTCACTTGCCGCTGAACGCATCACGTCTTCCGATACGACGCCGGTGAGTTTGCGCTCGCCAAAAACATAACTGGGCACCGCCTGTATATCGAGCTGCCTCGCAGTGTGGTAGTTGGACATGATGCGATGCTGGTATTTTTCTTCCTGCCACGCTGACTCGACAGCATCCCTGTGTATACCGCTGCTGGTTGCCAGTTCACGCAGGATGTTCCTGTCACCGATGTTTCTACCATCGACAAAAAACGCTGTGAACAGCTTTTCGTGCAGGTCGTAGAACTTGTCACGGCCTGATTCCTTCGCGACTTCCGCTAACAGCAGCGCATCCCGTGAATTCGTCGTGAAAGTGTGTTCTGCTATCGGGATGTCCTCCTCTCTGGCAACAGCTTCAAGGTTTTGCATCAGCTGGTTCCAATGCTGCGAAGGGTAGTCCAGCGAGGTGACCGGCTCGCCCTCGGGTGATGTTTCAGGATGGATTTCAATGAAACGCCAGTTGATTTTCAAATCATAACTGTCACGGAGCCGCATCAGTCGATGATAGCCAACATAACAAAAGGGGCAGATGTAATCACTGAACACAGTTACCCGTAGTTCTGCTACATTCACGATAGTGACCCCCATATGCATGATTATGAACAAGGCTACTGGACATCTCATATTATTATTACTGACAGCGTTCTATTCCGCCAGTTCATCCGCACAGGATATGCGCTGGGAGGCGGGTGTCGGCCTGGTGGGTATCCACCTGCCGCTATATCCCGGCTCTTCACAGGATGCCGGATATCTCATCCCGTTTCCTTATTTGCGCCTGGAGTCAAAATACCTTGATATTGACCAGGGTATCGAAAGCAGGCTTTTCAGATCAAACAAGGTCAGGTTGAGTCTCAGCGGTGGCCTGGGAGTGCCCGTCAACAGTGCTGACAGTACCGCGCGAGAAGGTATGCCTGATCTTGACCTGGTGTTGCAGGTGGGTCCTTCGCTGGATGTGATATTTGACAGACGCAGTCAAGGTGCACGAGAATTTCGACTCGAACTTCCTGTTCGATTAGCGGTCGCCACGGATTTCAGCTCCACGCGTAACATCGGCTGGTTATTTGAACCACGACTGGTGTACGAGTCGAAACGTAAACGCAAAGCGGGTTGGGCCTATGAGTATACCGCCGGCGTGCGTTTTGCAACAGACAAGTACCATGCATACTATTACAACGTCGATCCTCGGTTTTCGACGCTAACACGTCCCGCGTACAGTGCATCCGGCGGTTATGGCGGTTTGTTTACTGATCTGGTTGCCAGTTGGCGGAGAAGGGACCTGATTTATTTTGCCTGGGTGCGCTACCAGTATCTGGGTGGCGCACAGTATGAAGATAGTCCACTATTTGAAGATGATAACTACTGGTTCTTTGGTATTGGCCTGAACTGGATTTTCGCTGAGAGCCTGTGAGCTAGCGGCGCGCTAGAACAACAGCATTTTCATACTCATCAGCAACAGTAAGATGGCGAAAAACAGGCGTAATGTGGATTGTGGCAGCTTGTGTGCGAGGCTGGCGCCTGCAGGTGCCGTGATCATGCTGGTGATGATGATCAGTGCAAAGGCCGTCAAATTGACATAACCGAGTGAGAATGCGGGTAGTCCTTCAATATTCCAGCCGCTGACGATATACGCGGCAGTGCCGGCTACAGCGATAGGACACCCGATGGCAGCAGAGCTTGCTACCGCCTTTCTGATGGCAATGTTGTGCCATAGCAGGAAAGGCACAGTCAGAGTGCCTCCACCGATACCGACAACAGCCGAGATACTGCCAATGACAACACCGCCAGTGATGCTTCTGAGTCTGGATAGTGATGTTGTATGTGTGCCGGGTTTGACATTGACGAGTAAATGCAGGGCAACCATCAGTTCAAACACACCAAAGACCGGTCTGAGCAGGTCAGTCGCCAGTGTGCTGGCTAACGTGGCCCCGAGCCAGGCGCCTATGATAATGCCGGGTGATACATTAAGGACAATCGGCCATAACACTGCACCACGTTGGTGGTGTGCCCAGGCAGAAGACAACGACGTTACGATGATGGTGGCCAGCGATGTCGCCAGGGCGATATGCATGACATGTTCAGATGCAACAGGCTGAGCACTGAAAACAAAAAACAATATCGGCACGATGATCAGACCACCGCCGATACCGAACAAGCCGGCGGAAAGGCCCGCGACTGCACCCGTGAGCAGGTACAGGAGGACTTCAGTCATGGCATCCAGTCATATTGGATCTGTAGGGTGCGCCGTGCGCACCATCATGCAACAGTTTGAAGCAATGCGCGGTGCGCACGGCGCACCCTACGGCCGTCAGTCATCACACATCAATGTAATACCTAACACATACAGCAATGGCCTGTTGTAGGCGCGAATATGCGAAGCGTTGCAGTCCTTGATCATGTAAAAAATGGCGTTTTTATCAATGTAGTAATCCAAAAGTGTGCGCTCACAGCGCCTCTATTGTCGGAAACTTTGACTCGTTCTAGACATCAGGGGCTTGGCGTGTTTTGCATTATTTGCGGACTCGAGAATATTAGCGTTAATTTGCGAACCAATATCCAGCCCGGATTTCCGTTATTACCTGCTACTGACCGTGCAGCATTTTGAGCAGTGCACAGTCCACGTAGGTATGGTTGTGGGCCTTTCCCTGCATCGCGGTGAACGGCTGATCCGGCTCACCCAGGGTGTCCAGTACCAGGAGTGCCTGGCTGAAGTCATGCTCACGGGTGTAGTCGTTGACAGTGATGATCGTGGGTATACCTGCCCCCATCGAAGACAAGATGCCATTGTGCGAATCTTCAAATGCCAGGCATTCATAGGGTGCAAGCTTCATTTCGCTCAGCGCATAATCGTAAATGTCACTGGCGGGTTTCTTGGCCGGCACGATATCACCCGCTGCGATGACATCAAACCAGCCGAGTGAAGCGCTTCCGAGGGTATGTTTCAGTAACGCGGTCACATTATCCGGTGTGGTTGTAGTGGCAATCGCCAGGCGCAGATTCGCCTTGCGTGCCTCCTTCAATAGCCGTTCGATACCGGGGCGTAACGGTATGGCGCCGGTGCTCAGCAATTGGGTGTAGTGACGGGTTTTCGCGGCATGCAGTTCGGGAACCAGTTGCTCGAAATTCGCTGGCAGGTTTTCGTTGTTTAAAAACGCTGAAGCATAGAACCTGATGCGTTCCTTGCCGCCGGTGACCGCGAGCAGCGTGCCGTACAGGTCGACATCCCAGTGCCAGCCCGTGCCGTATTCATCGAATGCGGCATTGAAGGCAACGCGGTGACCATCGCGCTCGGTATCTGCCAGTGTACCGTCTACATCAAACAGCAGGGCTTTTAGTCCATTATTCATGGAGACGCATGATATCAAATCAGTTAATCTTTGAAGGTGTTTTTTTCGCTGATTGAGCTGGAGTATACAAGGTGAGCAAGCCAGGGCTTGGCTGGATTGGTGCCGGCGTCATGGGTGTGCCGATGTGCGGGCATCTTTTGTCGGCCGGTTATTCGTTGCGTATCAACAGCCGTACCCGAAGTAAGGCTGATGCACTGATAACGCAGGGCGCTGCCTGGTGTGAGTCACCGGCACAAGTTGCCGCGTGCTCGGATATCATTTTTACCATGGTGGGAAGGCCAGGCGAGGTGCGTGACGTGTATTTCGCCGAGCGTGGTGTGTTTACCGGCTTGCGTGCCGGCTCGATCGTCGTTGATATGGGCACGACGCCGCCCAGCCTGACATCAGAAATCAGCCAACGTGCGCGAGCAATGCAGGCGCACGCCCTGGATGCCCCGGTATCCGGTGGTGATGTCGGCGCCATAAATGCCACGCTGTCGATCATGGTCGGTGGTGATGCGGCGAGCTTTAATGCGGTCAGGCCGTTGTTCGATTGCATGGCAAAGACAGTGACCTGGATGGGGCAGGCAGGGAATGGCCAGCATGCCAAAATGGCTAACCAGCTGGTTGTGGCCGGCACCATGATCGGTGTGTGCGAAGCGCTGGTCTACGCTGCGCGGGCGGGTGTTGATCTGGACACGCTGGTTTCAGTGATTTCACAAGGCGCAGCCGGCTGCTGGACGCTGGACAACCTGGCACCGCGTATCATCACGGGCGACGATGCCCCCGGATTTATGGTTGATCACTTCGTCAAGGATCTGGGTATTGCCTTGCAGGAGGCGGAACAGATGGGCCTGTCCCTGCCCGGTCTCGAACTCGCTACCGTACTGTACAAAAAAGTGCAGGAAATCGGTCATGGACAAAGCGGTACGCAGGCGCTGGTGCACGCGATCAGGCGATTGTGAGACAGCTAATCTGCCTTCATACAGGGTAACTAACGCAGAGGCCGCTGAGGCGCAGAGGTATTACAGCTGTGGTGTTGGTGTTGGTCCTTGTGCGTAGGGTGCGCCGTGCGCACCATGTGGCCGGGAGCATATTGAATGCCCCAGCATTGGTGCGCACGGCGCACCCTACGATCGAACACCCATGTCACAATGCAAGCATGCGGATTAATAAAAAGGTGCACTTCCGTGTGCTGGAAGAGACTAGGATTCTTTATCGATTTCGTCGGCGGTGCCGTCGCGGTCTTCGTCTTCTATTTTCACCACGCTGCTACCGAACTCCAGGTCGCCACAGAACGCAACCGCATCTGCGTATGAGCCTTCATCATTCTCATCTTCGAACTTGGTTGATTCATCGTAAGGGAAGGCGACACCCTGAACGGTGACCGTGCCCGAGGTGGCATCACCAGAGCAGACTGTTGTTACCACGCCCTGCACAATGACCTTATCCGGCGTGTCGAGCTCAACGCTGCTCGCAACGATCAAACCCGTGCCGTCATCGTAACCCTCAATCGTCAGGAAATCCCCCGGCATCAAAGTGTTGAGCAGCTCTGCAGGGTTATCGATGGTTTCGTTGATCTCGTCCTCGATTTCTGTCGAGCTATCGATCGCGATCGTGAGGATCTGGCCGATAACCGGCTCGAGCACAAAGCGGTTTGCCGCTGTATCGACGCTGTTGACAAAGGCGGCAACTTTTATTTCACCACCTTCCTGCTTGACTTGAGATGCAACCAGGATGCCGTTAGCGATGCGTCCCTCGACTTCGACCATGACATCGTTGTCCAGAGCCAGTAACGGCGGTACTTTCAGTGCACTGGAGGCATCGACCGGGTAACCGTTGACCTTGAAGTTACCATCATCGACGTAAACGGTAATAATGCCTTCGAACTCGACTTCATCGTCATCATTGAAGTCGCCACTTTCAGCTTCGATGCGTGATGCGATGACGGTCGTGCAGCTGGCATCCGAGCACCTGCCGTTGACCTCTACGAAAACACCATCGGCGAGCTGATTGTCCGGCAGATCCTCTAGCACCGCTGATGAAGCATCAATCGTCAGGCCAGTGATGTTGGCCAGACTGAAGGTATTATTGGCCAAATCGGTGATCGCCCCTTTGATTTCGACCGTATCATTGCCGGGATTGAACGCCTCAGACTCTAGTTCGACACGTGTTGCGACCAGCACACCGGTTGAATCGAAGTAACCGCTGATTTCAACATGATCTTTATCGGCGAGCGTGATGAAGTCGAACGTGCCGGGTGTCGTTATGTCATCGGAAATATCGAAGTTGGTGGTTGTGCTGTTGATCAGTACAGTTGTACCAAATACCTTGAATATTTTGTTAACGCCATCGGTATCCGGTGGTGACAGGTCGCTGATCGGTCCCTGTATTTCGTCGTCATATTCGACACTATTGGCCGTACCGGTAATACCATCCGCATTGACGCTGCCAGTCACTGTCACACGCATGCCGATAGCCAGATCGCCTTCAACGCCATCGGGATTACCATCAACATTGAATGTCGAGCTGCCGGTTTCAAATTCGACACCGTTGACGAATATGCTGCCAAAACCAGTAACAGTGCCGGAAGATACGAAGCCGCCTGTTGGGAGGACACCACTACCACCAATGCCCGCTACATCGCCGCCGCCACTGGAGCAGGCCGTAATACTGATGGCTGTTGCGGCAGTCAAAGCGCTGTATATGAATGATTTTTTCATGATTTCGAATCCTCATCGGAATCTTGCTCGTAGTAGTAGATGCCAAGACTGACGTAACGTGAATCGATGTCTTCGTCAGCTTCGTTCTGGCTGAGCCATGCGTCAAGATCTTCCAGTAATGCTTGAGAACGCTTGCGTGAATATTCTTTGAATTCGGTCAGTTTTTCTGTATGTACCTTTGAATTGGAAACCTTTCTCTGAAACCATTTGGCGTCGCCTTCGGTGGTCAGGTTATGGTCGATGGTATTGATCAGCTCACTGGTATCTTTGCCGAGAATACGGATGATTTCTTCCGGATCGTTGCCGGGTACGTAGGCATTTCTAACCAGGTGAACCAGGCCTTCCCGGACCTCGACACAATTCGACGTCTCGAGCAGTTTGAGCATGGCCTTGGTGGGTATGTCGCCGCTATATTGCTTGACCAGCCTGGCGAATGAGTTCTCGGTGCCGTCCACGGCCAGCGTTCTTGGGTTGCCCTCTTCATAGGCAAACAGGGGATCATTCAGCCAGCCGCTGATTACGCGGATAGCGCGATTGTATTTTTGTTCCGTATTCTCACTGTCGCTGAGCTCGGATTCATGCAGGCGTTTGACCTCCTTTCGGGACAGTCCTGTTTCAGCAGAAACACTGGAAATCGTCGCCTTGTTGTGAATGCGCCGCGCCTGGGTAAAAGCTTCATCCACATACGCTTTACGGACCATCTCTTCGAAACTGCCGCAGGCAATACCATTTCTCAACAATATACGAACCAATGGGCGCAGTATCTGCCCAATGGTAGCAGTGAGTATCTTGTTGCTAGCGGTGTCCATATATGGGAAAATAATCCCAATTAAGCGGCGTGTCAAGTGTTAATTGCAACACTGGTTCCTTGATTGTCAAGCACAGATTCGGCGATGCTGTCCATTATAGCGCCTTTTGCGGGTAAGTTGTTGAAAAATATATCTATCGCAGACTGCTCCATGAAGACTGTAGAATACGCCTTAATCAACGGTCAACCATAATCGACGCGTCTGGCAACATGAACTGGTCTTACATTCTCGAAATAGCCAGGCAACATAAGTCTGCACTGATTAGTGCAAACCTAATTGCGATCATCTCTGCGCTATTGAGTGTGCCGGTGCCGATGCTGATGCCGATGATGGTCGACGAGGTGCTGCTCGACAAGCCGGGGAATATCGTTGCGATGCTGGAATCGGTGTTGCCGTCGTCCTGGTACGGGCCGGTGAGCTTCATCGTCACAGTCATGCTGGTGACCATGGTCTTGCGTTTTGCATCCCTGATGCTGGCGGTTTTACAGACGCGGGAATTCACCCTGATCGCGAAGGACATCAGTTACCGCATTCGTAAGCAACTGCTGGCGCATTTACAGACCATTTCCATGGCTGAATACGAAACCCTGGGCACGGGTGCGGTGACCTCGCATTTCGTGACTGATGTCAATGCGGTCGACGATTTTATCGGCAGCGCGCTGAGCAAGTTCATTGTCGCTGTACTCACGGTGATCGGTGTTGCCGCTGTGCTGCTGTGGATGCACTGGCAACTGGCCCTGTTCATCTTGCTGATGAATCCGGTGGTGATCTATTTCACCATGGTGATGGGCAAGAAAGTCAAGACGCTGAAGCGGGATGAGAACAGCGCCTTTGAGGTCTTCCAGCAGTCACTCAGCGAAACCCTCGATGGCATACAACAGATCCGTGCCAGCAATCGGGAGGGCCACTATCTTGCCAGAGTGAGCGCGCGCGCCCGTGATTTACGCGAGCATATGACCGCCTTCGGCTGGAAGAGCGATGCCGCTAACCGGCTTTCATTCTTTATATTCCTGATGGGATTCGAGCTGTTCCGCGCTACCAGTATGGTCCTGGTGCTGTTCACAGATCTTTCCATTGGTGAGATGTTTGCTGTTTATGCCTATCTCTGGTTTATGATGAATCCTGTGCAGGAGATCCTCGGTATCCAGTACAGTTATTACAGTGCTAATGCCGCACTGGAACGGATCAACCGCTTGCTGCGCTTGACACAGGAACCGGTATACCCGCACAAGCTTAATCCGTTTCAGGGCAAGCATACCGTCGGATTGCGCATTGACAATATTTGCTTCTCCTATGGCCAGGAGTTCAATGTGCTCGACGGCGTCAGTCTGGACATAGCCGCAGGTGAAAAAGTGGCGCTGGTCGGTGCCAGTGGGGGTGGAAAGTCCACGCTGGTGCAGATCATACTCGGCTTGTACCCGGCGAAATCGGGCGAATTATATTTCGATGGCGTCAACATTCGTGACATTGGTCTGGATATCGTGCGCGAAAATGTGGCGACGGTTTTACAGCATCCTGCCATGCTCAATGACACGGTACGCGAGAACTTATGTCTCGGTCGTGAGCACGATGATGCGACATTGTGGCAGGCTGTTGAAATCACGCAGTTACGCGATGTTATCGAAGAGTTGCCCAGTGGCCTGGATACCCTTATCGGACGCAGTGGAATCAGGCTGTCTGGTGGTCAACGCCAGCGGCTGGCGATCGCGCGCATGATTCTGTCGGATCCGAAAGTCGTGATTCTCGATGAAGCGACCTCAGCACTCGATACTGAGACTGAGGCCAGGTTGCACGACGCCATGCACACTTTTCTGCAGAACCGGACAACATTGATCATTGCACACCGGCTGAGCGCGGTCAAACAGGCAGACAGGGTGCTGGTGTTCGATGCTGGCCAGATCATCGATGAAGGTCATCATGATGAGTTAATCAACAGGGAAGGTCTGTACCGGGATTTGTATGCGCGTTAATACAAGGGCAGCAGACCAGGAAAGCGTGGCAAGGTAGTTGGAAGATCGACACAGTTAACTATTAAGGACCGTAGGGTGCGCCGTGCGCACCGGGACTGGGCAATACACTCAAATTTTTTAGGTGCGCACGGCGCACCCTACGATCAGCCTATTCGGCTGTCAGTGAACTTCTGAATCTTTCCAAAATCTGTAAGATTCGATCAGAGTCACTGCAAATTTAGAGTAGACGTGTCAGCAATTTCATTGGTATCCTCGGCCCTCGTTAATCGCCGATCGCCCCTGTAAAAAAGGACCAGCCATGAAAATACTCGGAATCAAATCCATCATCGCTTCGATCTTATTTCTAGCGGTATCGCCAGCACAGGCCGGTCCTTTTTCCCAGGGTAGCCAGTCTGTTTCCATCATCGCCGGATCAGGCAGTGCCTTCAGAGATGACTACTTTATTCTCGGTGTGGGTTATGGGTATTACCTGGTCAACGGCCTGGAGCTGGGTGTTGATGCGCAATTCTGGCTGAGTGGTGACCCGTCCATCACCAAAATCAGTCCGCAAATCAGGTATGTGTTCACACAGCCAAAGACAGTCAAACCCTATCTCGGGGCGTTCTACCGCAGAACCTTTATCGATAATTTCGATGATTTGGACTCGATCGGTTATCGCGCCGGGTTGAATATCATGGGGCGGGGCAATTTTTATTTTGGGGCTGGATTCGTCTACGAACAATACCAGGACTGCAACGAAACCATCGTGTCAAACTGCTCCGACACCTATCCAGAGATCCTGTTCTCATTTTCCATGTAAATCGCTTGTCTGATTGACAGTGATAGCTTCTAACTATGCCGTTAATTGATATAAGTTAATTCATATATTATTATTTAATGATATATTGTTGCGTCTTCGAATTACCGTGTGTGAGGGAATTATGAAATTTAAATACGCAGTAGTATTGGCATCGCTTCTCGGCGCTCAGGCCAATGCCGTTGAATGGCAGGCCCTGCCGGATGTTGCGCCAGCCCCGGCTGATAATCCAGCAAGTGAAGCCAAAGTCGAACTGGGCAAGATGTTGTACATGGATCCGCGTTTTTCATCCACAGGCACGGTTTCATGCAACTCATGCCACAACGTCATGGAGGGTGGCGATGATAGCCGTAACGTCTCCATGGGCGTGCACGGCAAAACCGGTGGTCGCAATGCGCCGACAGTGTGGAACGCTGCTTTCCATTCGGTCCAGTTCTGGGATGGGCGTGCGCCACTGCTGGAAGACCAGGCCAAGGGTCCGGTTTCCAACCCGGTTGAGATGGGCATGGAAGATGTCGATACAGCGATGGATCGTGTCAGAAAAATTCCTGGCTACAAGCCCTATTTTGACAGGGCCTTTGGTGAAAATTCGATGACGGTCGAAAATGCCGCCAAAGCGGTCGCGGCTTTCGAGCGCACATTGATTACGCCTAACAGTGCTTATGACAGTTATGTCAAGGGTGACAAAAAAGCCATGAGCGAGCAGCAGGTGCGTGGTATGAACACGTTTGCATCGAATGGCTGCACCAGCTGCCACTCGGGTGCGGCATTCAATGGCCCGCAACTCAAGCTGGGGGAAGGCTTTTATGCCAAATTTCCGACATTTAGCGACAACGAATACGTCGCGAAGTACGAGCTGGCAGAGGACAAGGGCCGTGAGGACGTGACCGGCAATAAAGCGGATGCTAATATGTTCCGCGTGCCAACACTGCGGAATATTACCGATACAGCGCCTTATTTCCATAACGGTTCAGTGAACGATCTGAGTGAGGCGGTCAGGGTGATGGCGAAGACGCAACTAAACAAGGAACTAAGCGATGCTGATGTCTACGATATCGTCGCTTTTCTCGGTGCCTTGACAGGTCCGTATCCTGAGATCACCCTGCCGCGTTTGCCTGCGACAGCGGGTACCAGTATCGTTATTGAGGAGTAGCGCAAAACTAACCTGCGGGTTGGTGTGATACTATCGCGCCAACCCGTTAATTTATTGAGAACACATATGGCTACCATTGAATTAACCAAAGAAACTTTCCAGGACACGATCAACAACAATGACATTGTCTTTATCGATTTCTGGGCACCCTGGTGCGGACCGTGCAAGTCTTTTGCGCCGATTTATGAAAGTGTGTCCGAGAAGAACGACGATGTTGTATTTGCCAAGATCAACACGGAGGAGCAGCAGGAGCTGGCCGCAAGTTTCCAGATTCGCTCGATTCCTACATTAATGATTATGCGCGAGCAGATCGTGATTTTTTCTCAGGCGGGCATGCTCCCTGAATCTGCAATGGAAGAGATTGTTGCCAAGACCAGGGAGCTGGACATGGACAAGGTAAAAGCCGATATCGAGGCTCAGCAGGCGGGTAATGCCTGAACCTGAATTCAGCCATTGATCGCGTTTAACGCGCTGCAGCGTTATGCTTTTTCTGAGCGATGGCGCAGTCTATGCCGCTCCGTTGTCAGTTAACTGCTGCATCTTTCCCACAATCTGTAAGTTCAGATCTGAGTCAACACACACAACGCTTGTGTCGCGCCTCGTTCCTGGTTTATTGATGGGTGGATTCGTGTGCTCTGAGCTTTTTCAGCTCGGCTTCATTTTTTTCAATTTCCTTGATTAGAAGCTTTTCTGTGCGACTGACCTGCATGAGCTCTTTTTTGACGGTTTTGAGCTCATTCTGCATTAATTTGAGTTGCTGCATGTAGTTTGCCCTGGCTGCTGTGAGCGCTTTACTCGACCGCTTCTTAACCACAGGATTGACGGCGGCGGCTTCTCTTTTTTTCTGCTTTATCGCTGTTTTGTGGCTGTCGTCGACCTGGGTGCGAATAACCTCAGGTTTGGCACTGGCGGGCTTTGCTGCCGGCTGTTGTGTTATTGGCTGCAACTTGATGCGTGAAGAACGCATGCCCCTTAACGCAGATTTCATGCGTTTCTTGATTTCCTCAACCGTACCCTGACCGTCAATAGTATGCAGGGTGCCTTTGTTGCTGTAATAGTGCAGCACTGGCTGGGTGTGGGTCTCGTAGACGCGCAGACGTCGATCGATGGTATCCTCATTGTCGTCGGAACGATGGTGCAGGGTACCCCCGCAAAGATCGCACTGCGAGTCGATGGCGGGCGGATTGGTGAATGAGTTGAACAGGGCGCCGCAAGAGAGGCAGGTCAGGCGCCCGACCATACGCTGCATCAGTAAGTCAAAATCGACATTGAGCTGCAAAACCGCATCGATTGGTCGGCCGAGGCTGAGAAGCAAGTCATCCAGGGCTTCCGCCTGTTCCAGGTTGCGGGGATAACCGTCCAGGATGAAGCCGTTTTCGGCATCCGGGCGCATAATGCGCTCGCGAATCATGCCGATAACAATATCATTGGGCACCAGCTGGCCAGCATCCATAACAGCTTTAGCCTGCCTTCCCAGAGGAGTCTTGGCGGTAACGGCTGCACGCAGCAGGTCTCCTGTTGATATCTGCGGGATATTGTATTTCTCAATCAGAAATTTTGCTTGTGTGCCTTTGCCGGAGCCCGGGGCGCCGATCAAAACCAGTCTCATTCATGTACTCCCTACAGCCAGTTAAACAGAAACTTCGAGGATTCTATCGTTTGTTCAGCGATTGTCGAGCCAAACATGTGTATTCCCGCACAGTATGCCCTGAAGTCAAATATAATCCCCGCAGATCGGCAACGAACCCAGATCTGTCCAGGAAATAGCCCAGATCACATTCAGCCCGCCTATTGTGTGCAGGCGTGTGCCGAATGATCAATATATAAAGATAGTATAGTCAGTAATTGCAACATAATATTACAATTGGCCACAGCATATTCATGGATTTAATCCTGCTATAGTCTGTCCAACGTTTTTCATGAGCAAACAGGCATTACACTTTCAAACATTACCTCTGATCCGTAGCGATGGCCATCAATCGACCGGCGCCTGTCCCGCCGGGTGCTTGACCGCATCGATGCGACTGATCACGGCAGGGTTCGCGCGAAAACCTCTCCGTATGCGTTTATGCTCAGTTTGCCTGTGCAAATCCAGATTCTTCATGCGATACGCGACTTGGTTTGTACAAAGCGCTAACGGTTCGGTCGATGCCAACGGGGTCTTGTCGTGCGTAGATCTGTTGTAACAGACCATTCGATCGTTTCAAGGCTGTTTAAACGACGTGCCATCGTTGCCGGTGTGGTCAGCTTTTTGCTGATGTGTGCGTTACTGGCCAGACTGGGCCAGCTGCAAATTGTTGAGTATGCACATTTTGCCAGTCTGTCAAAGGAAAATCGTGTTCGACTGATGGCGCTGCCGCCAAACCGGGGTCTGATCTACGACCGTAACGGTGTCGTACTCGCCGAGAATCGTCCCACCTATCATCTTGAACTTATCCCCGAGCAGATTGAAGATCTTGATGCCACCCTGCAGGGTCTGGGTGAAGTTGTCACGATCACTGAAGAGAATATTGAGCAATTCCGAACGGCCTTGCGCGCACATCGGCCATTTGAAAGCATCTCGCTGAGAACACGACTCAGCGAAGAGGAAGTGGCGCGTCTGGCAGTTAACCGTCATCGATTTCCGGGTGTTGATATCGCGGCACGACTGAGCAGGTATTATCCTCAGGGTTCATCTACCGTGCATGCGGTCGGCTATGTCGGGCGTATTAGCGAAAAGGAACTCACCAGGATCGATGTGAGTAATTACCGCGGCACATCGCACATCGGCAAGACCGGCCTGGAAAAGTACTATGAAGGCGATCTTCACGGCACTGTCGGGCAGCAGAATGTCGAGGTTAATGCTGAAGGCCGCATACTGCGCGTGATAGACATGATCCCGCCCGTACCGGGAAAGGACCTGGTGCTGAACCTGGATATGGAGCTTCAGCTCACCGCAGAACAGGCCCTTGGCGATTTCGCCGGCGCTGTGATCGTAATGCAGCCAAAAACCGGGGCTGTTCTCGCTTTTGTCAGTGAGCCAACGTACGATCCGAACCTGTTCGTGCACGGCATCAGTGTGAAGGAATACGATGCGCTGCGTAAAGGCGACTACAAGCCATTGTTCAACCGGGCGCTGTTTGGTCAGTATCCTCCGGGTTCAACGTTCAAGCCATTTATCGGTCTCGCCGGGGTGGATTCGAAGGTGATTGGGCACCTGGAAACCATACGCTGTATTGGTTTTTACACCTTGCCCAACGATCTGGAGCATCGCTACCGTGACTGGAAAAAATGGGGGCATGGGCAGGTTGATCTGGGCGATGCCATAGAACAATCCTGTGACGTGTATTTTTACGAGCTGGCGCACCGCATGGGTATCAACCGAATGCACGATTATCTGCGTGAATTCGGCTTTGGTGACAAGACAGGGATCGATCTTATTGGTGAACGCTCGGGCCTGTTGCCGTCACGAGAATGGAAGCGTCGCGTGCATAACAAGATCTGGTACCCGGGTGAAACCCTGATTGCGGGCATAGGTCAGGGTTACATGTTGGCAACACCGTTACAACTGGCGGTCGCGACAACGGCGCTGGCAAATAAGGGCATGCGGGTCAAGCCGCGCCTGTTGAAGGAAATGCGTGATACCAATGGCGAGATCATCGCGATTGCCGAGTCCGCTGTATCATGGATAAAATTGAACAGGGAGGACCGCTGGGACGATATGCATCAGTATATGCAGCGAGTGTTGGACGGCAAGAGGGGCACTGCTCGCGCGACCGGATTGAAGTTGAAAGGTTATGAAATGGCGGGAAAGACCGGCACCGCACAGGTGTTCGGTATCGCGCAGGATGAAGAATACGATGCCGAAACGATTGCCAGGAGATTAAGGGATCATGCCCTGTTTATCGCCTTTGCACCAACGGAGAATCCCGAAATTGTGGTTGCGATCGTCGAAGAGAACGGTGAGCACGGTAGCGCGGTAGTGCCAATTGCCAAGAAAATTATGGATAAATATCTATTGAAAGACGATGCCGAATAAGTACCAGTTTGATACGGCCTACCAAAGCCGGTTCACCCGAGTATTACAGATTGTCCGGATTGATCCGGTGCTACTGTTTGGATTACTGATACTGACACTGGCAGGCCTGGGCATTCTCTACAGTGCGGGCGATCAGTCGGCTGAACTGATGCAGAAACAGATCGTCAGGCTGTCGATTGCATTTCTGGTAATGTTGGTCGTGGCTCAGATTTCGCCACAACAGCTTTATTTGTGGACACCGTGGGTGTTCGTGGTCGGCATCATCCTGTTGTTAATGGTGCTCTTTGCCGGCGAGGTTGGTAAAGGGGCGCAGCGCTGGCTCAAAATCGGCGTACGATTTCAGCCCTCCGAGATCATGAAGCTGGCGACACCGCTAATGCTGGCCTGGTATCTGTCCGAGCGCCCGTTACCACCAGGGTTACGCTCGCTGATCATATCTACCGTGCTGGTGCTCGTGCCGACGATCATGATTGCGATGCAGCCGGATTTGGGCACCTCACTACTCGTCGCAGCCGCCGGTTTTTCCGTGGTGTTTTTCTCGGGTATTCGCTGGCGAGTTCTGATTGCGACCAGTCTGGCCGTGCTGGCCTTTGTTCCAATACTATGGCGCATGATGCATGAGTATCAACGACAGCGCGTGCTGACCTTGCTCGATCCGGAAAGTGATCCTCTGGGGGCGGGTTACCATATTATCCAGTCAAAAATTGCGATTGGTTCTGGTGGTTTATACGGCAAGGGCTGGTTAAATGGCACCCAGTCACAGCTCGATTTTTTACCAGAGCGCTCAACTGACTTTATTTTCGCGGTGTTTGCTGAAGAATTTGGTATGATGGGAGCGGCTGTGTTGCTTTCGTTATACGCCTTTATCATCTGGCGCGGTCTGTATATTGCGGATCATGCTCAGGATAATTTCAGCCGGCTACTGGCAGGCAGTTTGAGTATGACATTTTTTGTCTACCTGTTCGTCAATGTTGGTATGGTTTCGGGTGTTCTGCCGGTCGTTGGTGTGCCGCTGCCCCTGGTCAGTTATGGCGGAACCTCTTTGGTCACACTGATGGCCGGTTTTGGTATGCTGATGTCGATTAACTCACATCGAAGATTTTTGTCGAAATAGGCATCATTAAAATGATAATAATAAGTAGATAAGCAGTCATGAATCGATTTAACTCTGTTATCGTTATATTCCTGCTGTTGGTTTCATTGCATGCGCAGGCTGATTACAGTCAGCGTGATGATGTTCAACAGTTTATCGACGATATGGTCGAGAAACATGGATTTTCCCGTGACGATCTGATCGCAAAGTTTGCATCGGCGAAGAAACTTGAGGGTGTGCTCGAGGCGATCGCGAAACCGGCCGAACGGGTGTTGACATGGAAGGATTACAGGCCAATATTCATTACCGAGAAGCGCATTAACAGAGGCAATCAGTTTCTCGATGAGAACCGTGAAACCTTGCGGCGGGCCGAGAAGGAATTTGGTGTTCCCGCCGAGATCATTACTGCGATTATTGGTGTCGAGACTTACTATGGCAGATTGACTGGCAAAACACAGGTTTTTGATTCATTGGTGACATTGGGATTTGACTACCCACCGCGTGCCCGCTTCTTTCGCAGCGAGCTCGAGCAGTTTCTGTTATTGACGCGCGAAGAAGACGTTGATATCAATGTGATTCGTGGTTCCTATGCAGGGGCGATGGGTATGCCGCAATTCATTTCCAGTAGCTATCGTCACTATGCTATTGATTTTGACGGTGATGGTAAACGCGACTTGTGGAACAACACGGCCGATGCAATCGGCAGTGTAGCTAATTATTTTAAGGTGCATGGCTGGGAACCCGGCGATCAGGTTGTGATTCGGGCGCGCCTGAATGGATCTATCGAAGAGACCAGAAACAAGCTGAAACCTCACACACGCATCACAGATCTTGTCAAGAAAGGTGTAAAACCCGAGGCCAGGCTGGACCCTGATCTTAAAGCGACCGTAATCACGCTCAAAGGTGATAACGGCAATGAATATTGGCTTGGATTGGATAATTTTTACGTGATAACACGTTACAATCATAGTGCGCTGTATGCGATGGCTGTATACCAGCTGAGCCTGGAATTTGATACGCAGAAATGATGCATATTGAATACTCACCGAGTTGCCTTGTTGGGCTGATTTTGTTTTCAGCATTGACGGCTTCTTGCAGTGTCAAGGATGGCGCGCCACAGGCTTATGGTAAGAAATGGAACGAAATCCCCGATGCCGTACCCAGAGAAGAAGCGCGCAGTAGATACGGTAATCCAGACTCCTACGAAGTGTTTGGAAAGCGTTACTATGTCCTGGATGACAGCGAAGGTTTCAAACAAAAGGGTCATGCATCCTGGTACGGCACGAAGTTTCATGGTCAGCGTGCATCCAGTGGCGAGACCTACAACATGTACGCCATGACTGCGGCACACAAGACCCTTCCCTTGCCGACCTACGTCGAGGTCAAGAATCTTGAAAACGGCCGCAAGGCTGTGGTCAAGGTCAATGACAGGGGGCCGTTTCATGATGGCCGCATTATTGACCTGTCCTACGCCGCTGCAACCAAACTCGGTGTCGTTGCAACAGGAACCGCGCCGGTTGAAATTCGCGCACTCAGGCTGGGCATTGACAACAAACCCGAGAAAGCCGTTACGGCTGTCGAAGATAAATACTTCGATGATAACGGCAAGCTTTATGTGCAGATTGCGGCATTTTCAGCAGAAGAAAATGCGATGAAACTGATCTCAGAATTGCGGGAAAAAAACTTTCATAGTGTCCGTATCCACGTTGATAACAAGGACGGAAAATTATTATACAGAGTACGGATCGGTCCGATGCCTACCAGTAATGTGGCTGAACAGGTGCTGGCCCAACTGAAAGAAATCAATTTGAACAATGCAAAAATAATCAGATACAACTAGTCAGATGAAATTATTCAAACATACCCAAATCCTTTTTTTAACCATCGCCGTATTGCTCGTTTTCACAGCATCAGCGGTACAGGCTGCCGTACCGATTCCGGCAGCACCGAAGGTCGCGGCAAAAAATTATATACTTGTTGATGCTGATAGCGGCAGCGTGCTTGCCGAGAAAGAAGCCGATCTGCAGGTCGAGCCTGCCAGTATTACCAAAATGATGACAGCTTATGTCATCTACCGCGAGATTGAGGCTGCTCGGCTGAGCATGGATGATATCGTAACCATCAGCGAAAAGGCATGGCGAATGGGTGGCTCAAGAATGTATGTTGAGGTGGATAGCCAGGTCAGTGTGCACGATTTGATGAAAGGTCTTATTATCCAGTCAGGCAATGATGCCACCGTGGCGCTGGCAGAACATGTCGCGGGTTCGGAACGTGCCTTCGTGGATTTAATGAACCAGTATGCAGCCTCCCTGGGTATGAGCAATACGCATTATGTGAATAGCACCGGCTGGCCGGAAGAGGGGCACCTGACCTCGGCAAGGGATATTGCAAAGCTGGCATCGGCGATCATCAACGAATTTCCCGAGCATTACGCCTGGTACAAAGAAAAGGTCTATACCTACAACAATATCAAGCAATACAATCGCAACAAATTGCTCTGGCGTGACGACAGTGTCGATGGGATCAAAACCGGCCACACCGAATCAGCTGGTTACTGCCTGGTGGCCTCGGCGTTGCGTTCGGATATGCGGTTGATCTCAGTGGCCCTGGGTACCGACAGTGAAAAATCCAGGGCAAATGTGAGCCAGTCACTGTTGAATTACGGGTTCCGTTTTTTCGAGACACACAAGCTCTATTCGGCAGGGGAGGTGCTGAACAAATCCCGTGTTTGGAAGGGCGAGAGTGAAAAGGTCTCGCTCGGTCTGCAGCAAGATCTTTACATTACGATACCACGTGGTTCCTATAGTGAGCTGGAGGCGGTAATGGATGTTGATGCCAATATTGTAGCGCCACTGGAAAAGGGATCTCAGCACGGTGCGGTCCGGGTCAGTCTTGCCGATGAGGAAATGCTGAATGCGCCTCTGGTGGCGCTTCAACCTGTCGCTGAAGGCAGTATTTTTCAGATTGCGAAAGACCATATTCTGCAGTTGTTCAACTGATGCCGCGCAGCAGTGCATCGGAGCCGGTGGCATCTGTGGCTAATGCTGAACCAATTGTCTACCTGAACGGTGAATATTTAGCGCAGTCACAGGCCAGGGTCTCGGTGCTGGATCGCGGCTTTCTGTTCGGTGATGGTGTCTATGAGGTCATTCCCGTTTTTGGCGGCAGGCCATTACGGCTGAACGAACATCTCGATCGTTTGCACAGAAGTATGAACAGGATCTCGCTGAAAGATCCGCTCGCACTGGATCAGTGGAGTGCGATCTTTCAGGCGCTGCTCGACAGGAATCCCGGCGGTGACCGTTCGATCTATTTACAGGTCACTCGCGGCGCAGCCCCGTTGCGCGATCTGTCGGTTGATCCCGAGACCCGGCCGACCGTGTTTATCATGGTCAGTGACATCAAGCCGATTGATTATGCAGAACTCGAGGTCGGGATAGAGGCGATTACGGTCGAAGATTTCCGCTGGAAAGCCTGTGATATCAAATCGGTCTCGCTTATCGCCAACGTTATGATACGGCTGCAGGCCAACCAGTCGAATGTCGTCGATGCTGTGATGGTGCGTGATGGGTTGGTTACCGAGGCAACAGCCAGCAATGTCTTTATGGTCCATGCGGGCGTGATTTCAACACCACCGAAGAGTGCGTGTCTGCTGCCGGGGATCACCCGTGACCTGGTTATAGAGCTTGCGCTGGCCAATGGATTCAAGCTGGAAGAGCGTGACATCGAAGCAAACGAACTCAAGACAGCCGATGAGATCTGGTTGACCAGTTCAACCCGTGAAATTGTGCCCGTTGTAAAAATTGATGATCAGGTGGTTGGTGATGGGGCTGCCGGTGTGTACTGGAGAAGGATCATCGGTATTTACAAGGAATACAAGCAGGCGTTAAGACATGGCTGATGACACGCCTGACGATGACGAAAGCCCGCTAAAGTTTCCCTGTGAGTTTCCGATCAAGGCAATGGGCAAGGCAACGCCTGACCTGGAAATTGCCGTGCTCGAAATAATGCGCCGCCACGTGCCAGATCTGGGTGAGGGTGCAGTAAAAACCCGAAAAAGCCGCCATGGCAATTACCTGTCCATCACGGTGACGATACAGGCCAGGAGCCGCGATCAACTCGATGCAATCTACATAGACCTGACATCCTGTGAACACATCGTTTTTGCAATTTAGGCCGGATAGTCTTTACCCGCCTGTTACACAGCGGTGGATTAATTTCAACGCAAAGGCGCTAAGACGCAGCGTATGCAAAGCTTTACAGCAGCTGTACTGGTTCTGGCGACAGGTATGGATCGAAACTGTTGTGCGTAGGGTCCGCTGTGTGCACCATAAATCCTGTTTCCATGCGTAGACCATTCAAAACCTACATGACGTAACAAGTGTGCCGGATAATGTCTATACGGGTGCGAGAATTGGGCGTGCAGCCATATGAGCAGGTCTGGCAGGGCATGCAGCAGTTCACAGATCAGCGATGTGATTCGACGCAGGATGAATTGTGGTTGCTGCAGCATCCGCCGGTCTACACACTGGGAAAGAATGGCAGGCCTGAGCATATACTCGATCCCCGTCACATCCCGGTCATACAATCGGACCGTGGCGGCCAGGTGACTTACCACGGGCCAGGACAGATTGTCGTCTACACCCTGCTCGATTTGAACCGTCTGAAAATAGGTATACGCGAACTGGTCACGCGGATCGAGAACAGCGTCATTGAGCTGCTCGATGACTATGCCATCAGTGCCTGTGCAAAAAAGGACGCGCCTGGTGTGTATGTTGATGGTCGAAAGATCGCTGCGCTGGGTCTGCGTGTGCGCAAGGGTCGCAGTTTTCACGGGCTGGCACTGAACGTTGACATGGATCTCGAGCCTTTTTCACGTATCAATCCGTGCGGCTTTCGCGACCTGCAGGTCACGCAACTGGCTGCACTGGTCAATAATGTTGATATCAGCAACGTCGAGCAGCAGTTGCTGTCAAAACTGAAACACAAGTTCCTGTAAAATACGCCAATGACACAGAATTCAGATCGTGATCAGCGCAAACCCGGTGAGACCAGGCCCTCTCGTGCCGGCCAGGGTGTCAAACAGAAGGGTGCTGACAAAGTCGCGCGTATACCGATCAAGGTCGAACAGCGTGACCACCGAGAACGTAAACCCGCCTGGATTCGTGCGAAGTCACCGTTTCATCCCAATGTGCAAAAACTCAAATCCGTATTGCGCGAACAGCAGCTGCACACTGTCTGTGAGGAGGCGGCCTGCCCGAATCTGGGTGAGTGCTTCGGTAGCGGTACCGCGACATTCATGATCATGGGTGATATTTGCACCCGTCGCTGTCCCTTCTGTGATGTCGGCCATGGCCGCCCGCTGCCGCTGGACACGGACGAGCCTGTCAAGCTGGCAAATACGATCGAGGCGATGGGCTTGAGATACGTGGTGATCACTTCGGTCGATCGCGATGACCTGCGCGATGGCGGGGCCTCGCATTTTGTTGCCTGCATCGAGCAGGTGCGTGCGAAAAATCCGGGTATAGAAATCGAGATACTGGTACCCGACTTCCGCGGCCGTATGGATGTTGCGCTCGAGATCATGCATAAGCATCCACCTGATGTGTTCAACCACAATCTTGAAACCGTGCCGCGTCTGTACAGGCAATGCAGACCCGGATCGGATTATCAGTGGTCACTGGATCTACTGCGGCGGTTCAAACAGGCGCAACCAGAAGTACCGACGAAGTCCGGCCTTATGCTGGGTCTCGGTGAGACGATCGATGAGGTCATCGAGGTGATGCAAGATATGCGTGATCACGATGTGGAAATGCTCACGCTCGGGCAGTACCTTCAGCCCAGCAAGCATCATTTGCCGGTCGAGCGTTATGTCAACCCGGACGAGTTTGATGCGTTGTATCAAACAGCGATGCAAATGGGTTTCAGTCATGTCGCCAGCGGGCCGATGGTGCGGTCATCGTATCATGCTGAGTTACAGGCTCATGGAGAGTTTCAGCCGTGATGGGTGTGCACCGATCAGCAGTATGTCTTTATGAACAACGTTAACCAATAAGTTGAAGTGGTATCATGAAATATTTTTTTAAAGTCGTTCGATTAATCCTGCAGCCGCTCATATTACTGGTGGACAGGCTGACGCGGCCGGCATGGCCTGTTCGCACTCAGCAAGAACAGGCAGAGCTGGATCACAAGACATCGAACCTTGCTCTGTACCAGTTTAATGCTTGCCCGTTCTGCATCATTACCCGGCGTACGCTGCGCAGGCTGGGGCTGAATATTGAACTGCGTGATGCACAGAACGATCCACAATGGCAGCACGAATTGATAGAGCAGGGTGGTAAACGCCAGGTGCCCTGTTTACGTATAAAGAACGAAGATGGCAAAGTCGAATGGCTGTATGAATCGAAAGACATCAGGCGCTATCTCGAACAGCAATACGGTGACACGGGTTAGCCCGCGAATGGATTGAAAAGCTTGAACGCTGGACTGTGGCCAAGCGAATCGAGCATAGGTGAGCCATGCTGTGATGCTGTAGGGTGCGCTGTGCGCACCGAGGTTGATCATCGAATCCAGCATCATGGTGCGCACGGCGCGCCCTACAGTGTTTCATAAACGTATTTTGCGGCTAATACTCAGCCCGACACGCGAAATCAGACAATGATGATCTGCGCACCTGACAAGGAATTGAATCAGGTCGCGGTCGCGTACGTATAGGCTCCCATCATGTGGCCGATGATCAGGTCACCCTCCTGTAATTTCGGCAACAGAATATCCTCTGCAATCACATCGATGCTGTCACAGGTCAGGCCGGCGAGAATACTCGGCTGGCGCTGCGCTGCATCCTGCACTACCTGCAGCGGATAAGTTGCATGATCGAATAACTGTCCATTGTATGAGCCATAGACACCGTCATCCAGGTAGTGCCATTGCTAATCACCGCGCTGTTCAGATATGTTGATACTTCCCGGCTAGGTGTGCACGCTGATGTGGGATTCGGCCAGGACGGCCACAAATCAAGCATAAGGTGTGTGTCGGCAAATTCGATACCGCTACGATGAATAAAGTGGTCCTTAGACGCATCACCGGATGAAAAACAGCTTGCAACCCGATGATTGGCAGATTTACTCGTGATCGGGATAATGCTATCCAGCGCCTGAGAAGCTGATGGCTACATTCAAGTACGCTTCAAACAACGTCAGAAAAATGGCTCCCGGCGTCGTCAGGAGAGACGCGCGGTTAGCAGTGAAACAAACATCCTCGAGAGGTATTAAAGAGGGTGCAAATTATATAAATAACAGTGATAAAGGTAACATAACTGTGTGCAAGGCTTATGTTGCGACTGCCAGGCGGAGCAAGGCGGCTACGCTGACTGCGTCCGTGATTTCGCCATCGATAACGTGCTGAATGGCATCCTTGAGCGGCAGCTTCAATAGCTGCAGATCTTCGGTCTCCTCGAATTCGGTTTCGCCTTCGCGTAGGCCGGTCGCAACATAGACGATGCCGCGTTCATCAGTGACCGAATTCGAGGTGTGCAGATGCATCAGTGTTTGCCAGTGATCAGCACTGAGGCCGGTTTCTTCCTTGAGTTCACGTTTGGCCGATTCCAGCGGATCGATGTGCAATGGCCCGCCACCCATGGGTATTTCCCAGGAGTAACAATCGGGTACATAGCGGTACTGGCCAACCAGCCACGTATGGTCCTGTTCGTCCAGTGGAATGATGCCAATGGCGATATTCTTGAACAGGATCTTGCCGTAGTGAGACAGGCCGCCGCCCGGGTTGATTACATCATCTTCATCGAGACAGAACCAAGGATTCTCATAAAGGCGCTTGTTGCTTTGTTGCTTCCACGGATTGGGATGTGTTTTCAGCTTCGGGACTGCCGGTTTCATCACGATGACCTCAATAATCTACGCTTGATGTTTTTGTTGTTGGTTATGTTCCTGGTAACTGCAGGCGGCTTGTCGCTGCTATGCCTGTCATCGGCCGCGTCTTCAGACTGTTCCGGCTCGTGCTGTTTGATAGTGTAGAGGTGGATACCGATGTTGTTTCTTGCACGGGCAATATCGTAATCGGTCTGCAGCTTCATCCAGTAGGCAGGCTCGTTACTAAAATAACGAGCCAGGCGCACAGCAGTATCGGCCGTGATTGCGCGTTTACCCAGCACGATTTCGTTGATGCGCCGGGGAGGAACCTCTATCGCGCGGGCGAGCCGGTTCTGGCTCAGGTTTCTGGTCTGTAAAAATTGCTCGTCAAGCGTCTTGCCGGGGTGTTGCCATGCCATTTCTAGAATATAACGAAATACGTTATATAACGCAATGCGTTATGATTTATCGACGAAGTCAAAATTTCGAGGGGCGAAGAAAACCTGTGGAAATTCGCTAACTTTCGCTTTTAATTTAGTCCACAGATGAACGCAGATAAACACAGATATTCATGTCTACTAGCCACGACCCGACCGGACGGAAAACAAATTAGAAAAGCTATTCACCACAGAGTCACGGAGGGCGCAGCGTTTTACTTTTTTAACTGCGCTTATGGCGTAGTTAACAACTAATACAATGTTTTTCTCTGTGCCCTCCGTGACTCTGTGGTGAACATGTTTTTTTATGTTGTCGCTCCTGCAGACGCAGGAACCCGGTGTCGTTGGAAAACCGCAAAAAGAATAATAGTCTGCGAACAACGCAAAGAACGCAAAGAACGCAAAGAACGCGAACATAGCAAGAACCCAGCAAAAGCGCTTAGCGTTTTTCGCGGACAAATAAGAAATCCAACATCTGTGTTTATCTATGTTCATCCGTGGGCTATGCCTTCCCCGTTGTCCTTGTCGCTATGAATTCCTGCCCCATCTACTGGTCACGTGCGCTGGGCAGGAAGATCAAAAGGATAGGCATCCACTCGAACAACGGGCGCACATCGGCGATGTTGCGGGCGAAAAAGGTTTCACCCCAGAAAAATACAAACAGCGTGATCGCAGCGAAGCTGGCGAGAAACAGATAGGCCACCGGCGAGCTGAAGAAAAGCGTCAGCTCCTTGGTGATGATGCGGCGCATCGTGCTATCAAGCGGCATGGCGCACCTCCAGTTCTGCCTGTTCGTTGACATTGCGGAACACACTCTCCAGGTCACGTTGTTCGCGTTTGAGCTCGTACAGGGCGTGGTTGTTTTCTACCAGGGCCCTCGCGACCTGACTGGCGATGCTGTTGAAATCGCCTTGCTGGTTGATGGTGATGAGATAGCCTTGTTCGGTGGTCGTATCGATATCCTCCACACCATCGATCGATTGCAGTAACTGCCTGGCAGAACCGGCGTCGATATCGCTAATGAGCAGCAGTCGGTTGCTGTTGCGCAACGCATCGAGTCTGTCATCCAGTGCCAGCTCGTCGGCACGCAGGATCAATACTCTGTCACAAATTGCATCCACCTCCTGCATGATATGGGTGGAGAGTATCACCGTAGCGTCTTTGGCGAGCTCGCGTATCAATTCACGCATCTGCTGTGTCTGGGTGGGGTCAAGGCCGTTGGTGGGTTCGTCCAGAATCAATAGCTTGGGTCTGCCGAGAATGGCCTGGGCGACGCTGAGGCGTTGCTTGTATCCGCGCGAGAGCGTGGCGATTGGAGCCAGCAGTTTAGCGGTAACGGCGGTTGCCTTGACTGCGCGCCGTATCTCGTCGCGGGCGGTATCACCGCTCAGCCCCTTGAGTTTGGCGGCATAATCCAGGTAATCCGCAACGTTCATTTCCGGATAGATTGGTAGGGCCTCGGGCAGATAGCCGAGACGTCGCTGAATAGCGGTGCGATCGCTGGAGATATCCATATCATCGATCACGATGCGGCCCGAGCTGGGCTCCAGATAGCCGCTTATCATCTTCATGATGGTGGTTTTACCGGCACCGTTGTGACCCAGCAGGCCGACAATCTCACCCTTCTTGATGGAAAAGCTGACATCGTCGACCGCCACGAAATCGCCATAGGCACGTTTAAGCTTGTCAATCTTGATCATGATTGCTCCTTGGATTCTAAATTGAAGTTGTTGTTTTGCCTGAGTTGTTTTAGCCGTTCAGCCGGCAGGCCGAAATACAGGGCAGAGGTGGTTAGAAACCGGGCAATGGTTTCGTCAGCAGACCTGGTTCTACGCGTAGTGACCGCAGCTGCTACCGATTGTCCGGACAAATACTCAGATGGACGCATGGAATACCTCCAATCAGTTATTCATGGATCAGTGAGTGTTATTCGAGTGTATTTTTTGAATTTAGAAATAAATCGATAGCTGCTGCTCTATGTGAATAGAGCCGGAATTGCTCAAACATTATGTCCAATCCTCCTATTGATGTATCCGGGGAGTATTCCCCTGTGTGAACAGAATGTATGTATGATGCAAAATATGAACGTGTTTCTTGTTTTCAAGTCCCGTTACCTTACGGCTCCATCGACACGCCGAAAGTGAAAAAGTTCTGATTGGATCAGGCGTAATTGCCTGTCTTGAAATCGATGCCAATCAGGCGTTGATGTATGGAAAACGAAATAGCTTGAATCGAAGGATGGTGGCCCATATAAAGCAACAAAAGAATCATTGGAGAATGAAGATGTACAAACACAGAGCGGTCTTTTTCTTGTTACTGGTCACGCTAACCGCATTTACCGCGCAGGCCCAAGATGGTGGCCTGGAGAATCTGCGTCAGACAGGCAAGGCATTTGCATCGGTTGCTCGTCAGGTTTCACCGTCGGTAGTTTACATTCAGGTGGAAAGTACACAGAAAGGGGCAACCATGACCCCGTTCACCTCGCCGTTTACCGATGAGTTTTTCAAACGGTTTTTCGGCGAGCCGCTGCCGGGCATGCCTCCAGGCGAAGTTCCCCAGAATCAGCGCCGTGAGGTAAGCCAGGGCTCTGGCTTTGTTTTTGCGTCAAAAGACGGATTGTTATCCGACAAGACCTACATTCTCACCAACAATCACGTGGTTGAAAGTGCTGAAAAAATCCGTGTGAAGTTCCAGGATGGACGTGAATTTGATGCTGAAGTCAAAGGTACCGATCCCAAATCTGACGTAGCTGTCATCGAGATCAAGGCCGGTGGCCTGCCAGCATTGAAATGGGGGGATTCGTCCGTGATCGAGGTGGGTGAGTGGGTGCTAGCCATGGGGAACCCGTTTGGCCTTAGCCATACCCTGACCGTAGGTGTTGTCAGTGCCAAGGGCCGCACCAGCCTGGGGATCAGCGATTACGAGGATTTTATCCAGACCGATGCCGCCATCAACCCCGGCAACTCAGGCGGCCCACTGGTGAATCTGGACGGTGAAGTGGTCGGCGTGAATACCGCTATTCTGAGTCGCAGCGGCGGTTACATGGGCGCGGGCTTTGCCATTCCAAGTAACCTGGCGAGGGGTATCGCCGAGCAATTGATCGATAATGGCGAGGTGGTACGCGGTTACCTGGGCGTAGTGATCCAGCAGTTGACAGCCGAGCTGGCCGAGTCTTTCGATATCGATCAGACTGGCGGCATCCTGGTGGCGCAGGTCACTGACGATTCACCAGCGCAGACGGCTGGGCTCAAGGTGGGCGATGTCATCCTCAGTTATCAGGGCAAACCGGTCAATGATATCGGCAAATTCCGTAATCGCGTTGCACTGACACCGCCTGGCAGTCGCGAGTCACTTGTGATTATTCGCGATGGCAAGCGTCGGGAAATCGACATCACGATCGGCAGACTCGGTGATCAGCAACTAATGGCCCAGGCGCCCGCCGAGAGCGCCGATGAACTGGGGCTGAGCGTGCAGACACTGACCCCGCAGCTGGCCCAGCAGTTTGGTGCCAAAGCCGGCCAGGGCGTGGTCGTCACGCAGGTCAAGCCGGGTTCCATTGCGGCGCAGGCAGGCATAAAAAATGGCGATATTATCCTTCAGGTGAACCGCAAACCGGTCGAAAGCGCCAAAGCGTTCAATCGAGCGGTCGGGGAAAGCCAGCGAGACAAGCGTGTGTTGCTTTTGATTGCCTCGGGTAATGCACAACGCTATGTCGTACTGAACTGGTGAACATACGAAAGGACCGATCGTAGGGTGCGCCGTGCGCACCGTGAAATTTAAATGTGTTGCCCTGTTCCGGTGCGCACGGTGTACCCTACGTTCATGATTTCATTAGTAAAAAAATGTGATGGTGATTTTGAGTGCATCGGTGCTTTTAGCCCCCATTTCTCACCAGGATCACGGGAGCAGGCGCAGGATTCGTGTTCGTAAGCGCCGCTCTGGAGCGAAAAGCGTAGCAATAGCTACGGTTTGAGTGAAGAGCAAGCTTACGGACGCGAAGACTAGCCTGAACCGTGATATGCAAGCCTGAATAACACACTTTATTTTGATCATTCGAGTTTTCTTCAAAAAGACCAATGCGTTATCAGTATTTTACGCCGCCTGTTAAGAAATGCGGGTTAGGCCTTATTCACGGTAAATAACAGTACCGCCAGACCAAGTCCAGACATTTACAGATAGCGTTAAGGCCTACTATGTTAAAGCGGCTTCTGCGCGTTGCCGGCCGAGCGCAATGATTTCGTCGGTCCGGTGGAATTCATAGAAGCGACAGGCATTCTTCGGGATATTGATAATGATATCCGGTGAATAACTGGCCAATTTGAGACGGGCGATGCCGTTTTGCATGGTATCGAGGGACTGGGAAATGATATCGAACATGCCCATTTCCGGCATTTCCCGCTCCGCCGGTTTCCTGCCCAGCAGGTCTTCGATGTATTTGTGAATCATTCGCTTGTGTCGGTTTTCCCCGTCGGTAACACGTGCTTCGCCGGGCTGTTCAAGAACGGCTTCCCCACGTCCGCTCAGGTTTACCGCGATCGTGAGGTCGGTCATGTCCCGCAAGGTAGGTGCGATAGGCACAGGATTCACCAGGCCACCATCCACTAAACGCCTGCCCTCGTACTGGAACGGCGTAAACAGCGTGGGCATCGCAATGGAGGCGCGGAGGGCGTCGAATAAGGGGCCTTTGCTCAACCACACCTCTTTCTCTGCATCGAGGTCGGTGGCCACTGCCGTGAAGGACAGTGGCAGATCCTCGATGTTATGGTCACCAATGAGGTCCCGCAGCGTCTGAATGATACGTTCACCCTTGAACAGGCCACTGCTGCCGAATGACAGGTCCAACAACTGGAGCACATCAGTTTGTTCCAGGGCGCGGACCCACTCTGTATAGGTATCCAGTTTGCCTGCGGCATAAATTCCGCCGATAAGCGCGCCCATTGATGAACCAGCAATGGACTGTATGTCGAATCCGTGATCCTGCAACCAGCCAATGACGCCGATATGGGCATAGCCCCTGGCACCACCAGCGCCTAGCACCAAAGAGACGGTGCGTTTTTTCATGTTGTCCCCTCTGTCCCGCATGTCTCACCAGGGAGCGAGAAATGCGGGCGATGATAAACATCCCAGTCTACATCAATGGTAAACAACTAAAACAGATATCCAACCGGGCTTTTTGATGCAGGTCATTCACTTGTGCGCCTTCCATGGAGGGCGCGGCTCCGTTCGTCAAAACGGTTTTTGAGCAAAGGTTTTTTGGCGCTTGAAAAAAATAAAAGGATCCCTACTTCTATACAATGTATTGATAAACCTCATCAATAGGAGGCAGTGAGATGTTTGGTAATCTTGGCAGTTTTGACAACAGCCTGTTTGATGAATTCAGGCGTATGCAGCGGGATATCGACCAGCTGTTCGGGGCAACGTCGTGGCCGAGCAGTATCCGTGCGGTAGCCAGAGGCAGCTACCCACAGGTTAATATCGGTAGCAACCCGGATCAGGTTGACGTCTACCTGTTCACGGCCGGCGTGGATCCGGAAACTATGGATATTTCTATCCAGCAAAATCTGTTGACTGTGGCTGGGGAACGAAAATTGGTGACTGAGGAAGGGGCAAATTATTATCGAAAGGAACGCTACGATGGCTCGTTTCGCCGCGTGGTGACATTACCCGACGATGTGGATCCTGACAAGGTTGATGCAAGTTATCGCGACGGCATACTGCACATTGCAATCCAGCGGTGCGAAGCAGCCAAACCACGACAGATAGAAATCAAGTAATCAGAAGGAGGGTTACGAAATGAACGACACGAAAGAAGTTGCTACCCGTGAGAGTAACGCGGTGCAGCAAGCAAAGGAACAGGAACGTACCATCCGGCCTGCGGTCGATATCTTCGAAGATGACACTGGCATTACCGTGCATGCCGATATGCCGGGCGTGTCCAAAGACCGGCTAAATATTCAAATTGATAGCGATAGTCTGTCCATCATGGGTGATATCAATATACCCATGCCAGAGAATATGGACGCAGTCTACGCGGATGTCCGTTCCAACCGCTACCAGCGAAGTTTTTCCCTCAGCAGGGAACTGGATGGGGATAACATCGAAGCCAGCCTGAAAGACGGTGTGCTGACGCTGCGAATTCCGAAGCACGAGGAGCATAAACCACGCAAGATCGAGGTCCGCACCGATTGATGCGAGCTAACGTTTTGGAATATAGATATCCGTACAGGTTCCCTCAGCGACTTCGGCAGCAAAGTTGAAAGTTTCAGATAGCGTCGGGTGAGGGTGTACGGTCAATGCAATGTCTTCGACATCGGCACCCATCTCCAGCGCCAGCACCGCTTCGGCGATCAGCTCGCCGGCATTGGTTCCGACGATGCCGGCGCCGATGATTCTGTGGCTGTCTTTTTCGAAGAGTATTTTGGTCAGGCCCTCGTTACGGCCGATACTGAGTGAACGACCGCTCGCAGCCCATGGGAAAACGCCTTTAGTGTATTCGATGCCTTCGACTTTGGCCTGTTCCTCGGTGATGCCCATCCAGGCCACTTCAGGGTCGGTGTAGGCGACCGACGGTATGGTCTTGGCATCGAAGAAGGATTTGATGCCGGCAATGACTTCAGCGGCGATTTTACCTTCATGCGTGGCTTTATGGGCCAACATCGGCTGGCCGACGATGTCGCCGATGGCGTAGATATTCGCCACGTTGGTTTTCTGTTGCTTGTCGACCGGAATGAATCCGCGTTCATCAACGATCACACCCGCGTTCTCGGCACCGATAGTCTTGCCATTGGGACTGCGGCCGACGGCCAGCAGCACGCGATCAAAGGTATCTGTTTCAGGCGCGCCTTTACCATCGAAGCTGACCTTGAGCCCGCTCTTTAATGCTGTGATATCGGTGACCCTGGCATTCAGCCAGATGTTCTCGCAGAACGCCTTGAAGCGTTTTTCCAGCGGGCGCACCAAGTCGCGATCGCAACCTGGAATCAGACCGGGTGTGAGTTCGACGATCGACACCCTGGAACCGAGGGCATCGTATACATTGGCCATCTCCAGACCGATTATGCCGCCGCCGATAACGAGCAGGCGTTTGGGAATCTCAGCCAGCTCCAGTGCGCCGGTTGAATCCATCAGGCGATCGTCATCATAGGGGAATCCGGGTATGCGCATCACGGTTGAGCCTGCCGCGATAATGGCGTTATCAAACGAGACGGTGGTCGTCCCGTTTTTACCGTTGATCTCGATGGTCGTTGGTGACGTGAAATGTCCCACGCCGTTAACGATTTGCACTTTGCGTTTGGAAGCCAGACCGGCGAGCCCGCCGGTGAGCTGACCGATGACCTTGTTCTTGAATCCAGCGAGTTTTTTGAGGTCTATTCTCGGCTTGCCAAACGTGACGCCATGCGCAGCCATTTCTTCGGTTTCTTTGATGATCTGAGCGGTATGCAATAAGGCCTTGGAAGGGATACAGCCAACGTTGAGGCAAACACCGCCAATGGTATCGTATCTTTCGATCAGAATGACCTCTTTACCCAGATCAGCGGCACGAAAGGCGGCGGTGTAGCCTCCAGGGCCCGAGCCCAGCACAACGACTTCCGCGTGCATGTCACTGCCGCCAGCCGGTGCAGCTTGAGGCTCAGGTGCAGACGCTGTCATCGCTAACGGCGTGCTCGCTTGTTCTGGTTCAGCAAGCTGTTCTTCAGGTGCCTGCGTTGCGGTAGCGTCTGCGCCAGCCAGTACCATCGTCAGGATCACGTCACCCTGGGAAACCTTGTCATTGACCTTGACCAGCACTTCACTGACGGTGCCGGCCTGGGGGGAGGGGATCTCGATGGTGGCCTTGTCGGATTCCAGTGTGATCAGGGCATCCTCGGCAGCGATATGATCGCCCGCGGCTACCATGACTTCGATGATATCCACATTGGTGAAATCTCCGATGTCGGGAACTTCAACCTTTACTATTTTACTCATAAATCTGTTCCGATAAGGGCAGGAGCGGCTTCAGCCGCGAATTTCATCCCAAGCAGATTCGCGGCTGAAGCCGCTCCACAATAAATCACAATCCACCCGCGCATGAAATCACAATAACAGCCGACGCGTATCGGACAGCACCTTGTTCAGGAAAGAGGTGAAACGCGCACCATCGGCACCGTCGATGACGCGGTGATCGTACGATAGCGATAACGGCAGTATCAGACGCGGCACGAATTCACCATCCTTGTAGACCGGTTTCATCTGCGCGCGCGACACACCCAGTATCGCCACTTCGGGTGCATTGACGATGGGAGTGAATGCGGTGCCGCCGATACCGCCCAGGCTGGAGATGCTGATACAGCCGCCCGATAAGTCGGCGGGCGACAGTTTTCTGTCCCGCGCCTTGGCGCTGACAGCAATCAGCTCATTGGCAAGTTCGATCAGCGATTTACGGTCACAGTTGCGTATCACCGGGACCACCAGGCCAGCTGGGGTATCAACGGCCACGCCGATATGAATGTATTTCTTCAGGATCAGGTTCTCACCGGTGGCATCCAGTGACGCGTTGAAACGCGGGTATTCTCTCAGCGCAGAGACCAGTGCTTTCATCAGGAAGGCAAGCACGGTGACGCGCGCGCCTTCATTTTTATGTTCTTCGTTGAGTTGTTTGCGGAAGGCTTCCAGCTCGGTGATATCGGCTTCATCAAACTGGGTCACATGCGGAACGGTTACCCAGTTGCGGTGCAGGAACTGGCCGGTCAGCTTGTTGATCTTGGTCAGTGGCTGGGTTTCAATCTCACCGAATTCGCTGAAATCGATTTCCGGCATCGGAGCGACGCCGAGTCCGTCGCCGGCGGATGTCATCACCCGCTTGACGAAGGCGGTGACATCGTCTTTGAGTATACGCCCCTTGTTGCCGCTACCGGTGATCTGCGCCAGGTCGGCGCCGAGTTCGCGGGCGAACTTGCGCACCGATGGACTGGCGTGTGCCTTGCGGAAACCGGCTTCGTCGATCGGCGAGGGGGCAACCGGCGGTGGTCGCTGCGCTGATGCCGGCGCTGCAACAGGTGTAGGTGGCGGAGTGGGAGCGGCGGCCTGCTCCGATTTTGCTGGCTGGGCCGGTGGAATTTCTTCGGGCTGCTCTGCTGCTTTTTCTTCGGTCGCGGGCGCTGCTTCCGCAGCTGAGACTTCCATACTCATCAGCAGGTCGCCCTGGGAGACCTTGTCGCCGATACTGACCTTGACTTCCTTGATGGTGCCCGCCTGTGGTGAGGGTATCTCCATCGCCGCTTTGTCCGATTCGAGCGATACCAGTGGATCCTCGAGATTGATGCTGTCACCGGGTGAGACCATGATCTCGATGACTTCCACGCCTTCGAAATCGCCAATGTCAGGAACTAGAATGTCTTTCACATTTGCCATTGTCGGATTCCTGTCAAGCCGTCAGCGGATTCGGTTTTCTGATGCTGATGTGGTATTTCTTGATCGCATCTTTAACCCTGGACGCAGGCATCGTGCCTTCATCGGCCAGTGTCTTCAAAGCGGCAATGGTGATGTAATTGCTATTGACCTCGAAGTGTTTGCGTAATTGCTTGCGTGTGTCAGAACGGCCAAAGCCGTCGGTACCCAGTACCGTGTAGGTGGCGGGTACAAAATGACGGATTTGCTCGGCTACGTTGC
Source organism: uncultured Gammaproteobacteria bacterium (assembly GCA_942492025.1). Lineage (GTDB taxonomy): Bacteria > Pseudomonadota > Gammaproteobacteria > SZUA-229 > SZUA-229 > JABDQW01. The sequence goes on from CALODJ010000006.1 coordinate 621,606, forward strand.
GGACGTAGTCGGATGATGAAATGACGGGGCCTTCACAGTCCTTCATTTGCTGTTCAATAAAGCTGACGCGGGCTTTCTTTTCGGGATTGAGCATGTTCCAGCGTTCGCAGTCACGGGCGTCACGTGCGAGTTCGTTATAACTGGTGATGCTCCAAACGTCTGCACTGACACCCCAATCGTTCTTCAGTTGTTCTGCGGCTGCAATGACTTCGCGCAAAATCGTACCGCTGCCAAACAGCTGGACTTTGGCTTCTGCTTCGGTCGCAATATCTTCACTGAAACGATACATGCCTTTGACAATGCCTTTTTCAACGCCTTTGGGCATTGCCGGTTGCACGTAGTTTTCGTTCATCGCGGTGACATAGTAATAGACGTTTTCCTGGTGTTGCATCATGCGGCACATGCCGTCATGAATGATTACCGCTAACTCATAGGCGAAGCAGGGGTCATAGGCAATACAGTTCGGGATCGTTGAGGCCACCAGCAGACTGTGGCCATCCTGGTGTTGTAAACCCTCACCCGCAAGCGTGGTGCGCCCAGCGGTGCCGCCGATCAGAAAACCGCGTGCCTGCATGTCACCTGCGGCCCAGGCCAGGTCGCCGATGCGCTGAAAACCGAACATGGAGTAGTAGATGTAAAAGGGTATCATGTTCACGCCGTGCGAGCTGTAGGCGGTCGCGGCAGCTATCCAGGAAGACATTGCACCGGCTTCGTTGATACCTTCTTCAAGAATCTGGCCACTCTTGTCTTCCTTGTAAAACATGACCTGTTCCTTATCCTGTGGCTCATAAAGCTGGCCCACGGACGAATAGATGCCGAGTTGTCGGAACATGCCTTCCATTCCGAAGGTGCGGGCTTCATCCGGTACGATCGGTACGACGTATTTGCCGATTTTCTTGTCGCGTGCCAGTGCTGTCAGCATGCGTATAAAAGCCATCGTGGTCGACATTTCACGTTCGCCCGAACCATCGAGCATGGTCTGAAAAATATCGATATCGGGTATTTCCAGCGGTGCGGCCAGATGCTCGCGTGAGGGCAGGTTGCCGCCCAGCGCCTTGCGGCGCTCTTTCAGGTAACGTATTTCATCGCTGTCTTGCGCCGGGCGGTAGTATGCGGCTTTCTCGACCTGTTCTTCGGTCAGCGGAATATCGAATCGATCACGAAAAGCCTTTAGCGATTCGATGTTCATTTTCTTTTGTGAATGCGTGATGTTCTGACCTTCACCCGCTACACCCATGCCGTAACCTTTAACCGTTTTTGTCAGGATCACGGTGGGCTGACCCTCGTGCTTCATTGCCGCAGCATAGGCAGCGTAGACCTTGTGTGGATCGTGCCCACCACGGTTCAGACGCCAGATGTCTTCGTCTGACATGGTTGCAACCATGGCTTTCAATTCGGGATATTTACCGAAGAAATGTTCGCGCACATAGGCGCCGTCTTTGGATTTGTAGTTCTGGTAATCACCATCGACCGCCTCTTCCATGCGTTGACGCAGCAGGCCGTCTTTGTCTCTGGCCAGTAGCGGGTCCCAGTAACCGCCCCAGACCACCTTGATCACATTCCAGCCGGCACCGCGAAACACGGATTCGAGTTCCTGAATGATTTTACCGTTGCCGCGCACCGGTCCATCCAGACGTTGCAGGTTGCAGTTGATCACGAAAATCAGGTTGTCCAGCCTTTCACGGCCACCCAGTGAGATGGCTCCCAGGGATTCGGGCTCATCCATTTCGCCATCACCGCAGAATGCCCATACCTTTCTGTTAGCGGTGTTGGCAATACCGCGATCTTGCAGGTATTTCATGAAGCGCGCCTGGTATATAGCCATGATCGGTCCCAGGCCCATCGAAACTGTGGGAAATTGCCAGAAATCCGGCATCAGCCAGGGATGGGGGTAGGATGACAGGCCATTGCCATCGACTTCCTGGCGGAAGCGATCGAGCTGTTCCTCGTTCAGTCGGCCTTCGAGATACGCGCGCGCGTATATTCCCGGTGCCGAGTGCCCCTGCATAAAGATCAGGTCTCCGCCATGCTCGTGAGTGTGGGCGCGAAAGAAATGATTGAGTCCGACATCGTAAAGTGTTGCAGCCGAGGCGAAGCTGGCAATATGGCCACCGAGCTCAGAGCTTTCCTTGTTGGCGCGAACCACCATAGCCAGTGCATTCCAGCGCACCAGTGACTTGATACGGCGCTCGATTGCGGTATCTCCCGGGTGCTGCTCCTGCAGGTGCGGTGGAATTGTGTTGAGGTAGGCGGTATTGTTGGTGAACGGTAGATTCGCGCCCGAGCGCCGTGCATCATCGACCAGTTTTTCGATCAGAAAATGGGCGCGTTCCAGCCCCTCATTGGCGATGACAGCATCGAGCGCGTCCAGCCATTCCTGGGTTTCCTGAGGGTCTATGTCATGTTTCTCAGTCATGTATTTCTCACACGTTTGGTACAAATCGCGGCATCATGTTGTGTATATTTGCGATTTCTACGAAGTTCTTTTATTTTTATTAATCGGCCAGCAGGTTTTTTCAAACAGTTTCGGGCGGTTCTATGCTGGCAGGAAGCGAAATTATAGAAGCTAATCGCGGCATAGTCGAATTAGAAAGACAATCGATTACGAATAATCCTCATGAACAATGCCACACATTCCGTGACTGTATTTTGGGCTGGATAGTGATGAAATTGCGAATAAGGGTTCGTCGAACGGTATATTGATTGTTTTCTCACTGTATAATTCGCTCCCTGATCATTACTATGTGAGTGGAGAACCCGGATGTCTGCTAGTAACACCACCATCAAGAAAGCGGTACTTGCCTATTCGGGTGGGCTGGATACGTCGGTTATTCTGAAATGGCTGGAGGATACCTATGGTTGTGAGGTGGTGACATTTACCGCCGACATCGGTCAAGGCGAAGAAGTCGAACCGGCGCGTGCCAAGGCCGAAGCAATGGGTGTCAAGGAAATCTACGTCGAGGATCTGCGCGAAGAGTTTGTGCGCGATTATGTGTATCCGATGTTTCGCGCCAACACCATCTACGAAGGGGAGTACCTGCTCGGCACATCGATCGCGCGACCGTTGATCGCCAAACGCCTGGTCGAAATTGCGAATCAAACCGGCGCGGATGCCATCTCTCACGGCGCTACCGGCAAGGGAAATGACCAGGTGCGTTTCGAGCTGGGTGCCTATGCACTGAAACCGGGTATACATATCATAGCGCCCTGGCGCGAATGGGATTTACTGTCGCGTGAAAAATTGATGCACTATGCAGCGCAGCATGGTATTGCCGTTGATTTCAACAAGGGCAAGAAGTCACCGTATTCGATGGATGCGAATTTATTGCATATTTCCTACGAAGGTGGTGTGCTCGAAGATCCGTGGGCAGAACCGGAAGAAGATATGTGGCGTTGGACCGTGTCGCCTGAAAGGGCGCCGGATACACCGACATATATCGAACTGAGCTACAAGATGGGTGATATTGTCGCTATCGATGGCACCGCAACGACACCTGCTGAGGTGTTGACACGGTTGAACAAGCTTGCTGGCGACAATGGTATTGGTCGTCTTGATATGGTCGAGAACCGATACGTGGGTATGAAGTCACGTGGCTGTTATGAAACGCCGGGTGGTACGGTCATGCTCAAGGCGCATCGCGCGATTGAATCATTAACGCTCGATCGTGAAGTGGCGCATCTGAAAGATGAATTGATGCCTCGCTATGCCGAGCTGATTTATAATGGTTACTGGTGGAGTCCCGAGCGTGAAATGCTGCAGCAGATGATCGACACTTCGCAGGCAGACGTCAACGGCGATGTTCGACTCAAGTTGTACAAGGGTAATGTGGAGGTTGTCGGTCGCCGTTCGGATAATTCGTTATTCGATGAAAATATCGCGACCTTCGAAGACGATGCCGGTGCGTACGATCAGAAAGATGCGGAAGGGTTCATCAAACTTAACGCCCTGCGTTTGCGTATTGCGGCGAATAAGAAACGTTAAATAAACATTTGACGCAAAGGCGCGAGGGTGCACAGGACGCAGAGAAATAGTTAGTCCGCAAATGAGCGCAAATATAATCCCGGGATGCCTGCAACGCTTCGCTTATGCAGGCTTATCTCGAATGAATATAAAAAATCTCCCACAGAGAGTGGTTGATTGAGGAGGCCACTCCTGTTGGTCGAGATGACATAAATACATTCGCGTTTATTAGCGTTCATTTGCGGACAACTAAATATCTCGCTGCGCCTCCGCGTTGAAAAAATTTGTTAAATCAGGAACACCGTCGCCAGGCCGAGGAATACGAACAGGCCGACGATGTCGGTTACCGTGGTGACAACAACGCTGCCGGCGATTGCCGGGTCGATGCGCATTTTTCTGAGTATTAGTGGTATGGCGGCGCCGGAGAAAGCGGCGACGACCAGGTTAATAATCATCGCGGCGGCGATGACCATGCCGATGTTGGCTTCTTTAAACCAAAGAAAAGCGGTGCCGCCAACGACCACGGCCCAGATGACACCGTTGAACAGGCCGACGATTAATTCTTTTGATATCAACCACGCACGGTTCTGCCGACTCACCTGGCCCAGTGCCAGGCCACGGGTGACCAGCGTTAGTGTCTGGGTACCGGCAATCCCGCCCATGCTGGCAACAATGTTCATCAAGACTGCGATAGCTACGACTTTCTCCAGCGTACCTTCAAAATTTGATACCACCCAGGATGCCATGAATGCTGTTATCAAATTAATACCCAGCCAGAGTGCTCGACGTCGCGAGCTGGGCACAACGGGTGCAAACAGGTCTTCTTCTTCCGTGAGTCCGGCCATCCCCATCACGGAGTGATCACCTTCTTCACGAATAACGTCAACGACATCGTCGACCGTGATGCGCCCGAGCAGCTTCATCTGTGCGTCGACGACTGGCGCAGACACCAGGTCGTGGTCCTCGAAAATCCTGGCGACGCTGTCATCTTCGGTTTCTGCGGGAATGGCTTCGATCTCACGGCTCATTACATCGACAACATAGGACTGCGGGTCCGAAACAAGCAGGGTCGTTAACGGTAACAGGCCGATATAGCGGTTATCGCGGGTGGTCACGATAAGGTTGTCGGTGTTGTTGGGTAATTCATTCAAGCGCTGCAAATAGCGCAAGACCACTTCAAGCGTCACTTCTGGGCGTACGGTGATGGTGTCGGTGTTCATCAAGCCACCGGCACTGTCTTCCGGATATGACAGTACGGCATCGAGGCGTTTTCTGCGCTGTGTATCCAGAGAAGTGAGGACTTCACCGGTGACCTTGTCAGGTAATGATTGTACGAAGTCTGCAAGATCGTCGACGTCCATGCTTTCGGTTGCATACACCAGCTCTTGCAGCGGCATGTCGCGAATCAGTGTGGTGCGGACTTCATCGCCGACTTCAAGCAGAACTTCACCTTCTTTCTCCTGATCGACCAGATCCCACAACAAATTACGTTCAGAACAGGGCAGGGACTCGAGCAGGTCGGCGATTTCCGCTGGATTCAGTTCATTGAGCATGCGTCGAGCATGCTGCATGGCGCCCGTGTCAAGTGCATCGGACAGGGCCTTGAGCTGTGATTCAGTTTTTTCGACGTGATGGTTCTCTGCCATGGTAGATCTAGCCCGCATTTCTCATCAGGATCATGGGGGCAGGCGCAGGATTCGTGTTCGTATGCGCCGCTCTGGAGCGAAAAGCGTAGCAATAGCTATGGTTTGAGTGAAGAGCAAGCTTACGGACACGAAGACCAGCCTGAACCGTGATAGGCTCGCTTGAAGAACACACTGTATCTCTGGTCATTCTAGCTTTACTCCAAAGTACCAATGCTGAACCAGTCTTCTACGCCGCCTGGTGAGAAATGCGGGTTAGATAGGTGCTATGAGTGCATGCGGGCTGGCCAGCAACGGGCGGGCGAGAATCTCTACAAAAGTCTAGCACGCTACCGCATGATTCAGAAAAAAGACGGGTAATCTAATTGTTGAGCCTATCCACCAGGGCTTCGATTTGATGCAAATCATGGCAGCTCAGTATTTCCTCCGCCTGGGCACGTAGCTGGCCCATATCGCTGCTGTTGATGATGTGTTTGATTTCCAGTATCGCATTCGCCTGTATACTGAAATAGTCGAGTCCCATCCCAAGAAGCAGGCGCGTATACCTGGGATCACTGGCCATTTCGCCACACATTGACACAGGTATCTTAGCTTTTTTGCCGGCATCGATAGTGATCTTGATTAATTTCAGCACAGCAGGGTGCAGAGGGTTGTACAGATAATTGACTTCTTCATCGATACGGTCGATAGCCAGCGTATACTGAATCAGGTCATTGGTGCCTATTGATAGAAAATCCAGCCGATGAGCAAATACGTCCGAAGACAATGCTGCGGCCGGAACCTCAATCATGGCACCGAGTTCGATCTTGTCATTGAAGCGAACCTTGCGCTGACGTAACAGTTCCTTGGCGTGTTCGATGAGTACGGATATCTGTTCCAGTTCATCAATACTGGTCATCATCGGTATCATCATTTTTACATCGCCATAGGCTGCAACCCGCATGATGGCGCATAGTTGGTGAATAAAATACTCCGGTTCTTTCAGGCATCGCCTGATTGCACGTAAACCCATGGCGGGATTGTGAGCCATAGGTCCCTGCCCCACAGCATCCTGGATTTCCTTGTCAGCACCAAGGTCAAGTGTGCGGATGGTCAGTGATTTACCCTTGAGCCGGAACAGCGCGCGTTTATAGGTTCTAAACTGAGTTTCCTCATCGACTAACTGGCTGTTTTCTATAAATAGCATCTCGGTACGATACAGGCCTACTCCCGTATCGTCGAAATTCTTCAGATTGCGAATATCTTCAGGCCGGTCGATGTTGCCTTGTATCTCAATGGCAAAACCATCCTGGGTTATCGCCGGCTTGTTGATCAAGCGGTTCAGTTGAGCCTTGCGTTGGATGTTTTTTAGTCGAAGATTGCGGTAGTACTTGAGTGAGCGCGCATCGGGGTCGCCGATAACGGTGCCATAATGGCCATCAATAATCAGTTTTTCAGTCGGGTGAATCAGCTGGCGTGCACTGTGTACCCCGACGATTGCCGGTATGCCCAGATTTCTTGCAAGGATGGCAGTATGGGACATCGGACCACCAAATTCAGTAACGAAGGCGGCGACTTTCTGGTGCTGCATCATGAGGGTGTCGGCGGGAGTCAGGTCATCGGAAATGACGATGCGACCCTTGAGCTTTACCGGCTCCGATGTCGATTCAGGCTTTTCCGTCAGGCAGTGTTGAATTCGTTGTACGACATGGACGACATCATCCTTGCGTGTTCTCAAGTACGGGTCTTCCATTTCTTCGAAAATTTGCACCAGCCGATCACACTGAACCTGAAGCGCCCATTCTGCGTTGCAGGAAAATTCCTTGATGATTAATGCGGAACCTTCATCAAATGCCGGGTCTTCCAGCATGAGTAAGTGTGAATCGATGAAGGCCAGAATATCTTCCGGTGTTTCTGCTGCAATCTTATTCTTTATCTCATTGAGTTGCTGAGTGGCCTCGACGACAGCCAGCTGCAGTCGCTTTATTTCATTGTCATGATATTTGGCGGGAACGTTGTATTCCGTCGCTTTTGTGGTCGCACGCACGTAAACATAGGCGTTGCCGATAGCAATTCCTCGAGAGACCCCTATGCCGTTGAGTAGAATACTCAAATACTGTGCCTCGTATACGCCGGTGAACTATTCATCTTCATCAAAACGGTCATTGATCAGTTGTTGAAGTGCATCGACACTATTTGCTGCATCGCTGCCTTTTGCATGAATCGTCACGGTTGATCCTTTGCTTGCAGCCAGCATCATTACCCCCATGATACTCTTCGCGTTTACGCGTCGCGAGTCTTTCTCGATGTCTATATCGCTGCTGAAGCTCGATGCAAGTTTGACAAATTTGGCTGCAGCCCGCGCGTGCATGCCGAGTTTGTTGATGATTTCAATGTCGCGGCTAACTTCCATTATCAGACCGACATTGAAGTGATACCGCGTTTACCGCCTTCGATTGCAATATCTTTCAATTCGTCAATAGGTAGTGATCGATAGTTCATTATACGGATAAGCATTGGCAGATTAAGACCGCTGACCAGTATTCGATGCTCATGATTGAGGAATTCTTTTGCGATATTACACGGTGTACTACCAAAACTGTCAGTTAGAATCAGTACACCTTCATCGGTAGCCAGATTATCCAGTGTAGACGCAACAAGCTGTGCCAGCTTTTTCGGGTCCGCGTCCATGGGTATTTCTATGCAGGCGGTGTTTATCAGCTCATCATTAAGTATAGAAGCTGTGATGTTCAGCATGTCATTGCCGATGCTTTCATGAGTTACCAATAGTACTGCGACGCTCATAGTGGTCAGCTTATTCAAGTTCTCTGTGGCGGATAGATACGTTCTCAATTTTATCTGCCAAGTCCTCGCATAATCTTTCAGCGATATAAACTGATCTATGCTGACCACCGGTGCAGCCGATGGATATCGTCAGATAGCATCTGTTTTGCTGTTCAAATTTGGGTATCCACTCACGTAAAAAGCCAAGAATGTGATCCAGCATCTGATTAACTTCTTCGCTTTTTTGCAGGAACTCGATGACCTCGATATCACGTCCGGTTAGCGGGCGTAGTTGTGTTACCCAGTAGGGGTTGGGAAGACAGCGAACATCAAAAACATAATCTGAATCTGTTGGAGTGCCATGTTTGAATCCAAATGACTGAAACAATACAGATAGGCTGCTATTTTCACGTTCTACAACCCGCTCCTTTATCAATGAGCGCAGCTGATGTACGTTTCTGTAGGTGGTATCTATATACAGATCTGATTCGACTGCAATATCACTTAAGAGGCCGCGTTCCATCTCTATGGCTTCTGCTAGCGGCAGGCCTTCGCGTGTCAGTGGGTGTCGTCTGCGCGTATCGCTGAAACGTTTGATCAGAGTGGTGAGTTCGGCTTGCAAGTATATAATTTTGATGTCGATGTGAAGTTCACGAAGCAGCGCTATGATTTCGGGAAACTTGCGCAAGTCATGTGGTTCGCTTCGTGCATCAATGCCAACTGCGATAGCATCGTATGGCTGTATAGTTCTGTTAATTACACGCTTAACGAAATCGGGCAATAGCCCCAGTGGCAGATTATCAATACAGTAAAAATCTTCATCTTCGAGGGTGTGCAACGCGACAGTTTTGCCGGAGCCTGAAAGACCGCTGATGATTACCAGTTTCATTGCACACTATAGTGATTGGTTATTGATAGCCTGTTGCTGAAGGCTAATAAATTGCTGTGTGGCATCGTTTCCGGCGTGACGCAGAATGTGGTTCCGTACCGCAGCCTCGACCAGTACTTCAATATTGCGTCCGGGAGCTATGGGGATAAGAACCTGGGGTACTTCAATACCCAGAATGGTGCGGATCACCCTTTCACCCCGAAGCCGGTCGAGTTGAGCATACTCTGTTTCATTGAGGCGTTTGAGATGGACAATAAGCCTGAGGTACTTATTTCGTTTAAGTGCGTTATCACCGTACATATCACGAATATTGATGACGCCGAGTCCTCTGACTTCCATGAAATCCTTGAGTACGCCCGGGCTTCTGCCATCGATAATTCCAGGGCTAGTGCGGGTGAATTCTGGTGCGTCATCAGCAATCAGACGATGACCACGGGAGATGAGCGCGAGTGCGAGCTCGCTTTTACCGATGCTGCTTTCGCCTGTAATCAATACACCTGTACCCAGAACCTCCATGAACACGCCATGTATCACTTCTTTCTCGGCGAATATATTGTGCAAGTAGAAACGGGCAATATCTACCACTTCGTTACTGTCTGTTTTGCAGCTGAGCAGGGGTGTGCGAAATTCTTTGGCATGCTCGATCAGCATTTCCGGTACCGGTATGCCGTCGGCCATAATGATTGCCACGGGCCGTGCAGAAAATATCTCATGCAGCATGTTATCGCGAAAAGTGACTTCCAGCCCTTGCAGATACTCACATTCGGTTTTACCGATGACCTGGATCAGGTTTTTATGCACCAGGTTAAGATGACCGATTAATGTCGCATGCTGGCTGGCCCTGATATCATGTAAGGGGAGCTTCGGGTCTTCCTGGCCTGCGAGCCATTCAAATTCAATCTGCTGCGACAGATTTACAATAATGGATTCGGCAGACAGGAGGTCGCTCATGATGCCTGGCTTGTAATCTGCCAGCGTGTCAGTATGTCGTAGAGTTCCTCGGATGTATTGGCTGATCTCAAATTTGCGCGCAGTTCATCATCACTGAAGCAGCTGGCAAGACCGGAGAGGATTTGCAGGTGCTCATCGGTGTAGTGTTCCGGTACCATAAGTGCGAACAGCAGGTCAGTGGGTTTGTTATCAGGGCTGTCGAAATCTATACCATTTTTGAGTTTTATGAATGCGCCAATCGCCTTATTATGGCTGCTGGTGCGGGCATGCGGTATGGCAACGCCATGGCCAAGACTGGTGGAGCCCAGTTTTTCGCGTTCAGTCAGGTGCTGAAAAATTGCGAAAGAATCTGCAGCTGCAGATTCTTTCGCAAGCAATTCAGCGAGGAACTCCAGAGCCCTTTTTTTGCTCCTGATATCAGCATTGCATACTACAGAGTTCTTACAGATCAGCTGTTCTAATTTCATCAAAGTTGGGGGATTTCGCTCTGTCGGTGGTGTAGATGGTTCTTGAGTTTTTCCTTGTGTTTCTTGACCTGGCGATCCAATTTGCCGACGAGTGAGTCAATTGCGGCGTACATATCTGCTTCACTGGCTTCGGCAAAAATATCATTTCCGCTCATGTGCACGGTGGCTTCTGCCTTGTGATCCAGATTTTCAAGGGTCAGTATAACGTGGGTATTGCTGACTTTGTCGAAATGACGTTCCAACTTTTCCATTTTTTCATTGACATAGTTCCTCAGAGAATCTGTGATATCAACATGGTGTCCAGTCAGATTAATTTGCATATTTCTCTCCAGTATTGACCTCAAGTAAGTCGTTTTCTTTCATTTGAGGGGGGGATGGACATCGCCTCTCTGTATTTTGCCACAGTTCGGCGAGCAACATTAATGCCTTCCTTGACCAGAAAGGCAGAAATTTTGTTATCACTCATTGGTTTCCTCGGATTCTCGTTTTCTATGAGTTTCTTCACCATTGCACGGATGGCAGTGGCCGAGCATTCACCACCATCGACAGTGCTGACATGGCTGGAAAAGAAAAACTTGAATTCAAATACGCCGCGGGGAGTGTGCATGTATTTTTGAGTGGTAACGCGGGATATAGTCGATTCATGCATCTCAAGCTCTTCCGCTATGTCACGCAGTACCATGGGTTTCATACCTTCATCACCATACTCAAGAAACAGGTGCTGGCGGTCAACTATGGCCTTGCCGACACGGAGCAGGGTGTCACTGCGGCTTTGAAGACTTTTCAGGAACCAGCGTGCTTCCTGCATGCTGTTTCTCAGGTAGCTGCTGTCTTTTCCGCGGCCTGACTTTTTGACATATCCGGCATATAGCGGGTTGATTCTCAAACGCGGTGCGGTTTCAGGATTCAAGGTGACTCGCCACTCGCCATTGACCTTGCGTACGTAGATGTCGGGAATAACATATTCCGCGCGGTTTGGTGAAATGGTAGAGCCTGGTTTTGGATTCAGCGATTGAATGAATGTGATCAGTTGCTGGAGTCTTTCCTCGGATAAACGTGTTGTCTTGAGCAGACGGGCATAGTCTCGGCTGCCGATCTGTTCGAGGTGATCACGTATCAGCATTCGAAGGTCTGCCAGTCCGTCCGTGTTGCTGTCAAACTGTTCCAGTTGCAACAGCAAGCATTCTTTCAGGTCACGAGCAGCAACGCCAAGTGGATCGAAACGTTGGATGAGGTGCAATACCGCTTCGACTTCGTCGAGCTCAATGTCGAGCTCATCGACCAGTCCCCCATAGATGTCCTCTATGCTCTCAGTGAGATAACCGTCATCATTGATGGCATCAATAATAGCAACACCAATCGCAAAGTCAGTGTCACTGGTAGACATATTTCTGAGCTGCCAGAGCAGATGCTCAGCGAGGGTATCGCCCTCGGCACTCTGGTTTTCGAGAAAATCGTTGATATTATCACCAGTGCCCTGGGCTGAATTACTTATGCCTGCGGTAGCGACATCGTAAATGTCTTCCCATTCGCTGTCGACCGGCAGCTCATCCGGTAAATCCTGGTTTTTTTCCATGTTCAGTTGTGCATCCTGCTGTGCGAGTTCCGTTTCACTTTGCTCGCGTTGTTCAGTCTCAGCGGTCAGGTTCTCTTCCTCCAGCTCAAGCATCGGATTTTCTTCCAGTGTTTGCTGGATTTCGACTTGAAGATCCATGGTCGATAATTGCAGCAGACGGATTGCCTGTTGCAACTGGGGTGTCATCGTTAGATGCTGACCGAGTTTAAGCTGAAGGGATGGTTTCATAGCATGCACGGGAGTCGGTTTTCAGCGTTTTTTAGCTATTTATCCTTGATTTCTTTGAGGATGTTTGGCTTGGTCTCAGGTTACCCGACTCGTTTCCAAATTTGTCTCCTCTATTATCGGATGTAATTCTTTGCCGTAATTCTAGGCCCGTTTAACTATTTATAGTCGAAAATCGCGACCAAGATAGACTTCTCGCACCTGATCGTTATTCAGAATCTCATCTGGCTGGCCTTCTGCGATTATTTTACCATCGCTGAGTATATAAGCGCGATGGCATATACCTAAAGTCTCACGCACATTATGATCCGTGATCAGGATACCGATATTGAGACTGATCAAGTGTTCAATACTTTTCTGAATATCGATAACCGAGATCGGGTCTACACCGGCAAAAGGCTCGTCAAGCAGGATAAATGCGGGTTTCGAAGCCAGGGCGCGGGCAATTTCCACTCTCCTGCGTTCACCGCCGGAGAGACTCATGCCTGTACTCTCCCGGATGTGCTCAATTTGCAGTTCTTCCAGCAGCATCTGCAGCTGTTCTTCACGCTGCTGTTTGGTGTTATCCTGCGCTTCCAGTACTGCCATTATATTGTCTGCAACGGACAGTTTTCTAAAAACCGAGGCTTCCTGGGGCAGGTAACCGACACCGCGTTGGGCGCGAGCATGCAACGGCAGGTGAGTGATATCCTGGTCACCAATGAATATCCGACCTTCATCAGCTTGTACCAGGCCGACCATCATGTAAAAGCTGGTGGTTTTACCTGCGCCATTGGGCCCGAGTAGTCCTACGACTTCTCCATCGTTAACGCCGAGGGAAACGCCACTGACGACAGTGCGCGATTTATAGCGCTTGACCAGATTTTCTGCATGCAGTTCTGGCATGGGCTATTGCTTTTTGATTTTTTCAGGCGTGATGGTGATATTGACGCGCTTTTTGGCATTTTCGTCGCCGGCGATAACGACTTCGTTGATGGTGTCGTATATAATCTGCTCACTTTCCATCACCGAGCCCGCCTGTTCAAGCCGTGCATTGTCAGTCAGAACAAGTCGGTTGTTATTGGCCTGAAATTCCATCTGTCGGCTTTGCGCATTGATGTAGCCGCCGCCTTCGGACAGCTGACGATAGCTGGCTGGCGAGCCTGTCACTGTTATGTTCTTCAGAATTTTGTCTTGCTGTATGGCTACGACCTTATCTCCAGACAGTTCCATGTCGTTCTGTGTTACCAGAACATTTCCTGTGTATTCACTGACGCCACTCTGGAACTCATATTTCATGCGATCGGCCTGAATATTTATCGGCGCGTTGCTATCGCGCACCGGTCGTTTTTCTGCAATGGCTACCATTGTGCTGGCGCAGAGCAGAAATAACAAGATATATGCCTTAGTCTTTAACATATATGCCTTTGACCCCTTCGAGTAATTCAAGGCTACTGGTTAAGTTGTTGAACGTCATTCCGTTGGATTTAATGGATAGTTTACCCTGGGTTATATCGACCTTCTGATCGGTGTCGGCCACTTGTGTTTTGGTATTAAATCGTAGCTTGCTGGTTTTCAGCTTCAGCGGGGCAGGTGTGTCTTTCTGCAACATGACGACGTCATTGTGGAGAGTCACCCAGATATTGTCATCGTCGATCACGCCATTTCTGGCACTGATGACCCATGCGTTATCATCCCTGTTGATGTTGAATATCGGTTCCGAAATTTCTGACTCGCCGGTGTCGTTATAGTGTTCCATCAGGTCAGCGGTCAGTGTATAGAGTGGTTGTCCTGTTTCGTTCATCGACACCATGGTGAAGTCCTTGATATAAGCGTCAACGAAATGTGGTGCTGTCTCTACGGGCGGCACTTCATCCGGGGCTTGCAAAACGCTCACCACTCCTATCAGGGCAATGATGACTAACGTTATAAGTGTGAATTGCTGCTTCATTTTGGAATGTACAGATACGCTTCGAGTGCCTGGCTTAACAGACCTCTGGCTTCGAGTATAAGTTCACAAACATCGCGCACCGCACCCTGACCGCCTTTGTTTTGAGTAATCCAGTGGGCATGTTTTTTAACATAGGGATGTGCGTCCTGGACTGCAATCGCGAAACCGACACGTGTCATTATTGGCAGGTCAACGACATCATCTCCAACATAGGCAACCTGCTCGGTTTTTAGCCCGATGTCATTCATTAATGCCTCGTAGGCCGGTATTTTATCACGATAGCCTTGATAGACGCGCTTGATTCCCAGGTCTTTCATGCGGTGCTCAACCACGTTCGATTTGCGTCCCGTGATAATGGCGGCCGTTATCCCGCCTTCCTGCAGCATGCGCATACCATGGCCGTCGAGTGAGTTAAACGCCTTATACTCCTGGCCGTCATCGCCCATAAATAGACTGCCGTTGGTCATCACGCCATCAACATCAAATATGACGAGTTCTATGTTTTTTGCTTTTTCGAGTATGTCCTGCATGATCGTTCAATCAATATTCAATAATTAATGATTAAAAATGAATAGTGAATGATGGGTACCTCGTTGTGGTTTTTCATTATTCACGATTCGTTGCGTTTATACGACGCCGGCCCGGAGGAGATCGTGCATATTCAATGCGCCAATCATGCGGTTATCGGCATCAGTCACCAGGGCGCCATTGATTTTGTTATCCTCCATCAGTTTCAGCACTTTAGCTGCAAGATCATGTGCATCAACGGTTTTGCAATTGGCTGTCATTACCTGGTCAATTCGCGTCTGTTGCAGGTCAATTTTTTTGTCCAGTGTCCTGCGCAGGTCGCCGTCAGTGTATATGCCCAGCACCCGGCCAGCGCTATCGACAATACCGGTCATGCCCAGGCCCTTGCTGCTCATTTCCAGCAGGGCCTCGGAGATGCTCATATCCGCAGGGACGCTCGGCATGTTCTCGCCAGTATGCATGATGTCGGACACATGCAGCAACAAACGGCGACCGAGGCTGCCACCCGGGTGTGACAGCGCAAAGTCCTCTTCGGTGAAGCCACGCGTTTCCAGCAACGCGACCGCCAGTGCATCCCCCATCACCAGAGCAACCGTAGTGCTCGAAGTCGGTGCCAATCCCAGTGGGCAGGCTTCCTTGTCGACGCCAACATCGAGGTTGATGGTCGCCTCGGTTGCCAGATGCGAGGTGGCATTGCCAGTCATGCTGATCAGTGGAACGCCCAGGCGTTTGATGATGGGCACGATAGTCAGTATTTCTCCGGTATTGCCGGAGTTTGACAGGGCAATAACGACATCTTTGGGGGTAATCATACCCAGATCACCGTGACTGGCTTCTCCAGGGTGGACAAAAAATGCCGGGCTGCCGGTGCTCGCCAGGGTGGCGGCGATTTTGCCGGCGATATGACCGGATTTGCCCATGCCCGTGACAACAATCCTGCCTTCACAGGCGAGCATTAACTCACAAGCGCGCGCAAAGTTATCATCAATTCTGCGTTTAAGGGCGTTGACCGAGGCTAACTCGGTTTCGACGACCGCAAGGCCAAGCGTTTTAAAATCCGTTTGTGCCATAAAAATCAGACTCAGTGTTGTAACAGCCCGGTAGTATAAAGAAATAACGGGTAGCCAGCGAAGCTGGCAAGAACAACCGCTTCCACGCTACGGTAGATTAAGTCATGTGTTTTGAATCCGTAAGCGCCTGTTTAGCAGCCACTTTTCAGCACAAAAAACACAGGAATATCACAATCGAGCACGTCGGCGTCCAGTGTTGACGGGTATAATAGACCGTGAAGGCCCATTACGGCCAGTGTATTGAACGCATTCGAAGCGACAACATGAGCCATTGCAATATCGCGGGGATAAAATTATGCAATAGCCGTAAATGCGGCAAGTAATTGATGCACAAGGCACTGCAAGCGCATACAATACCCGCTCAGAACATGATTTCGTGAGATTTAATCTTACCAAAGGACCTAAATTGAGCGACACAGTGATTAAAATCCGCGGGCTGAAATTCAGCCGTGGAGACCGCATGATATTTGATGGGATCGACATGGATATTCCGCGCAAAGGCGTTACCGCCATTATGGGGCCGAGTGGTACCGGAAAAACGACCTTGCTGAAACTGATTGGTGGGCAGTTGCACCCGGATGCAGGGAGTATTGAAGTTGATGGCCAGAATGTGCACAGACTCAAAACATCTGAATTGTATGCATTGCGAAAACGCATGGGCATGCTGTTCCAGTCGGGGGCTTTGCTGACCGATCTTTCGGTGTTTGAAAATGTCGCCTATCCCTTACGTGAACATACCCGATTGAGCGAGGGTATGATACGGCAGCTGGTGCTGCTCAAGCTGAACGCGGTGGGTTTGCGCGGTGCGGCCCAGTTGTTTCCCTCCGAGCTCTCGGGTGGTATGGCGCGGCGGGTAGCCCTGGCCCGGGCGATATCACTGGATCCGATGATGATCATGTATGACGAGCCTTTCACCGGGCAGGATCCAATATCGATGGGGATTCTGGTCAAGCTGATCCGCGAACTCAATGATGTACTCGATATCTGCAGTATCGTGGTGTCTCACGATGTGCGTGAGACCCTTTCAATCGCTGACTATGCCTTCGTGATATCGGATGGTGAAGTGGTGGGTCATGGTCATCCGCAAGAACTCAAGTCCAGTGATTCCGAATGGATCAAGCAGTTCATCGACGGCCTTGCCGATGGGCCTGTGCCATTTCACTACCCGGCAACACCGGTGATGGATGATCTGGTTGCCGGTCAATCCACGAAATGATGTTTCTGCTCGACAAGTTACAGTGGCTGGGACACACGATCCTGTCGTCCGTGCAACGACTGGGGCGCGGCCACGTTTTCCTGCTGCAGGTATTGCCAGCGATGCAGGGCATGTTGTTCAGGCCCGGTCTGCTGATACGGCAAATGTACTCTGTGGGTGTGTTGACCTTGCTGATCATCGTGGTTGCCGGCCTGTTCGTGGGTATGGTGATGGCGCTACAGGCGTATTACGCACTGGTGGATTTTGGTGCGGAGGATTCTGTCAGTGTGATGCTGGTCCTGTCGTTATTGCGTGAACTCGGCCCCGTCATCACCGCCTTATTATTTGCCGGCAGAGCGGGTTCGGCGTTGACGGCTGAAATAGGTTTGATGAAAGCAACCGAACAGCTGTCAGGCATGGAAATGATGGCTGTGAATCCGGTGGAGCGCGTCATCGCGCCGAGATTTCTGGCGGGATTTATATCGATGCCGTTGCTGGCTGCGATCTTCAGTGCTGTCGGCGTCATGGGGGGTTACCTGGTCGCGGTCGAGCTGCTTGGATTAGATGCAGGCGCGTTCTGGTCACAGGCGATTGCTAAAGTTGACCTCTATCATGATCTGGGTAATGGCATGATCAAGAGTGCTGTGTTTGGTTTTGTTGTGGTGTGGATTGCGGTATTTGAGGGTTATGACTGCGTTCCAACATCTGACGGCCTCAGCCGTGCGACCACCAGCACCGTGGTGCACAGCTCGCTCGCAGTGCTTGGTCTCGACTTTGTACTGACAGCGTTGATGTTCGGTGAGTAAACAAGAATATAACGACCTGCTTATGAATACGGGGGGTGAATGAATACACGTACGATAGAAATAGCCGTCGGCTTTTTTGTGGCAGCGGGAATAGCGGCGCTGTTTATGCTGGCCATGAAAGTGAGTAATCTGGCGACCTACGGTGGCGGTGAGGGCTATGTCATCACAGCCAAGTTCGACAATATTGGTGGTCTGAAAGTCCGTTCCAAGGTGTCGGCAAGTGGCGTCAGGGTCGGTCAGGTGGTTGCTATCGCGTATGATTCTGACGGTTATGAAGCGCGTGTATCGATGGCGATCGACCCTGAATATGATAAATTTCCAGTCGATACCGCTGCCAGTATAATGACTTCTGGCTTGCTCGGTGAGCAGTACGTCGGTCTGCAACCCGGTGCTGAGGAGGAATTTCTTGTGGCCGGTAGCGAAATTGAGTTAACGCAATCCGCACTGGTTCTGGAACAAATCATCGGCCAATTCATCTATAGCATGTCGCAAGAAAAAGAATAGTAAGATCGATGGAGGTGGAAATATGCCAGTTGTGAAATCACTATTGAGACAAAAAACAATCACTCTAAGCGGTATATTCGTCATATTGCAGCTGTGTTTCAGCAATGCACTGGTCGCCGCTGATATCATCGCTCCCGATGTCATGTTGAAGCAGACCTCTGATGAGGTCATCGCGGTATTGAAAGACAAGCGTGAGCAACTAAAAGATAACCCGGACCTGGTTTATGATCTGGTGCATGAACACATACTGCCCCATCTGGACGAGGTCACGATAGCCAAACTGGCTCTTGGCAAGAACTGGCGCGCGGCAACGCGCGAACAGAAGCTTGAGTTTATTGAAGAGTTTCGTAACCTGTTGATCCGTACCTACGGCAAGTCCCTGAGTGAGTTCAGTGATCAGGAAATCAACTACTTCCCGGTCAAGATGAAGCCGGGCGATAGTAAGGTGGTGGTCAAGTCCGAGGTGCTTCAGCCGGGAGGCCCCGCAATTCCTGTCTCTTACCGTATGCGAATCAAGGATGATGCCTGGGTCGTGTATGATCTCAGCATCGATGGTGTCAGCCTGGTAACCAGTTATCGCGGGACCTTTGACCAGGAGGTTCGCAAGGGAGGAATCGATGGCTTGTTGAAATACCTGAAGGACAAGACGCCGGACAAGGTTGCCTCTTGAAATCCGCCGCCAATCCACCTGGAGCTACCATTCAGGCAGTAAGCGCCAGTCAGGGTGATAACGGTCGCTTTCTTGTAAGTGGTGCTCTGGTTTTTGACACCGTTCCTGAGCTGATGAAACAGGCCCAGCGCCTGTTTGCGACGGTGGATGCGGTCGTCGTCGATTTCTCCGGTGTCCAGCACTGCAACAGCAGTGGTCTCGCAGTGATTCTTGAAATGGCCAGACTGATGCGGCGACAAAACAAGACCATCTGTTTCCAGTCATTACCGCAACAGATACATACCTTTGCCAGAGCGTACAGTGTCGACGAAGAGCTTGCTCAGGCGGGGCTGCTATGTTGAACAAGCTGTTGATTCAGGGTGGAACCCGCCTGGAGGGCGAAATTCGCATTTCCGGCGCCAAGAATGCCGTGCTGCCCATTCTGGCAGGTACCTTGTTGGCTGACGGTCCTGCGACGATCGAAAATGTGCCGCATTTACATGATGTAACGACCACGGTCGAGCTACTGGGCTGCATGGGTGTCCAGGTCGTCATTGATGAAAAACTGAGCATCGAGGTTAACAGTTCAACCATCGAAAATCACGTGGCGCCCTACCACCTGGTCAAGACCATGCGTTCTTCCATACTCGTGCTCGGCCCGCTGCTGGCACGATTTGGAGAAGCTGAAGTTTCGCTACCTGGCGGCTGTGCGATCGGATCACGCCCAGTCAACCTGCACATCAAGGGGCTGCAGGATATGGGTGCAGATGTCGAAGTCAAGAACGGCTACATTCATGCAAAAGCCAGCCGACTCAAAGGTGCGAGGCTGGTGATGGATATTGTCACTGTAACGGGCACTGAAAACCTGATGATGGCGGCGACGCTGGCTGATGGCGTCACCATCATTGAAAATGCCGCACGTGAGCCCGAAGTCATCGATCTGGCAAACTTTCTGAACGCGATGGGAGCAAAAGTCAGCGGTGCAGGAACGGATACGATTACCATCGAAGGCGTGGAAAAGCTCAGAGGGACCCGTTACCGTGTGTTGCCGGACCGGATAGAAACCGGTACCTACCTGGTTGCTGCGGCCATTTCGGGTGGCAGAATCAAGCTCAAGGATACCGATCCAAGTTTACTCGATGCGGTTATTGACAAATTGCGCGAAGCCGGCGCAGAGATCACCTGCGGGGATGACTGGATTGAGCTGGATATGCATGGCAAAAGGCCTAAAGCGGTCAACATACGCACAGCCCCATTCCCGGCGTTCCCTACTGATATGCAGGCCCAGTTCGCAGCGCTGAATACAATTGCTGAAGGCACGTCAACCATCGTCGAAACGGTATTTGAAAATCGCTTTATGCATGTCCAGGAGTTGCAGCGCATGGGTGCTGATATCGAGGTCGAGGGTAACACGGCTATCGTGCGTGGCGTGAGAAAACTCACAGCGGCGCCGGTGATGGCGACGGATTTACGGGCCTCGGCCAGTTTGATCATGGCTGGACTGATTGCCGAGGGAGAGACTGAAGTCCAACGCATCTATCACATCGATCGCGGTTACGAGATTATCGAAGAGAAACTGTCTCAGCTAGGGGCAAATATCAGGCGGATACCTGCTTGATTTCAGTGGTTGCATGATCATTGAATCAACTTCGACGGTGAGATCACGGATGGCAAATACACCCATGGAGTAGCGTTATGTGTAATTGTTAAGCTTGCTTATTGCACGAAAGCTTTGGATTTCAGGGGTAATTTGGCAATAGGTCTTCTTGGACTATCTATCGCGCAAGTCTCTTTGGTCTAGCGCGATATTTTGTTCCTGACAAATATTATTCACTATTCATTGGGCACTGATGTTAAAAATAGCATTATCAAAAGGCAGGATCTTCAAGGAAACATTGCCGCTGCTAACGGCCGCTGGAATTGAGTCGCTGGATGATCCAGAGACCAGCCGCAAGCTGATACTGGACACGAATCATGATGATGTGAAACTGGTGATCATTCGGGCCACAGATGTACCAACCTATGTTCAGTTTGGAGCGGCCGATATTGGTGTAGCCGGCAAAGATGTGTTAATGGAGCACGGTGGTGAAGGTGTCTATGAGCCACTGGACCTGGGTATCGCCAAGTGCCGTCTGATGACCGCCGGAATGGTCAATGCCGGGCCTGTACATGGGCGTAAACGCGTGGCGACCAAGTTCGTCAATGTTGCCAGAAAGTATTTCGAATCCAGGGGTGAGCAGGTCGAAGTGATCAAGCTTTACGGGTCGATGGAACTGGGCCCCATTGTCGGCCTGTCTGACTTGATTGTTGATGTTGTGGATACCGGAAACACCCTCAGGGCCAATGGCCTTGCGCCCATTGATCATATAGCGGATATCAGCTCGCGTTTGATCATTAACAAGGCTGCAATGAAGATGAAACATGAACGCATACAGTCGTTGATCGACAGGATAAGAGGAGCGCTTGCATGATCACGATTTGCCGACTGAAAAGCGTTGATCCCGATTTTCATGCTCAGCTGGATCAGCTTCTGGCATGGGAGCAGTCGACCGATAGCGCATTGGTTACCACGGTTACGGGCATTCTTGAGGCTGTCCGCAAACAGGGTGATACGGCCCTGCTCGAATATACCCAAAAATTCGATGGTGTTGAGCTGAGTTCGGCGGCCGAGCTGGAATTGAGCAGTGATGAGCTTCAGGCCGCGCTGAATACAATCGATCAAGAGCACAAACAGGCACTGGAAGCGGCGGCAACCCGCGTGCGTTCCTATGCGCAACGCCAGAAGGTGGAGTCATGGTCGTACACTGAAGACGACGGCACGATACTCGGACAGAAAGTCACCCCCATGGACAGGGTGGGATTGTACGTTCCTGGCGGTAAAGCAGCTTATCCATCATCCGTATTAATGAATGCGATTCCGGCCAAGGTTGCAGGTGTGCCAGAGCTGATCATGGTCGTGCCAACACCCGGGGGAGAACGCAATGATCTGGTGCTGGCAGCCGCCGCTATCGCCGGTGTCGACCGTGTATTTACCATTGGTGGTGCGCAGGCAGTTGCTGCCCTCGCATACGGGACCGGTACCGTGCCCAAAGTCGACAAGATCACCGGGCCGGGTAATGCCTACGTAGCTACTGCCAAGCGTCTTGTATTTGGTGTGGTGGGTATTGACATGATCGCGGGCCCGTCAGAAATTCTGGTGATTTGTGATGGCAATACCGACCCGGACTGGATTGCCATGGATCTGTTTTCGCAGGCAGAGCACGATGAG
Source organism: uncultured Gammaproteobacteria bacterium (assembly GCA_942492025.1). Taxonomy (GTDB): domain Bacteria; phylum Pseudomonadota; class Gammaproteobacteria; order SZUA-229; family SZUA-229; genus JABDQW01. The sequence continues at coordinate 644,031 of CALODJ010000006.1, forward strand.
GATGCGCAGTCTATTCTGGTAAGCCCTGACAGTGGCTTTATCGAACATGTCAGCGCCAGTATCGACAAGCTGCTTGTAGATATGCCGCGCGCCGACATCATAAAAAAATCACTTACCCGGCGCGCCGCATTAATTGAAGCTGCAGATATGGACGATGCAATCGAAATAGCAAATCATATCGCACCTGAACACCTTGAACTCTCCATGGATGATGCCGAACACTGGGCGCAGAAAATTCGTCACGCCGGTGCTATTTTTTTGGGTCGTTACACTGCCGAAGCACTGGGCGATTATTGCGCGGGCCCCAATCACGTGTTACCAACCTCTGGCACAGCAAGGTTTTCCTCGCCTTTGGGTGTTTACGATTTTCAAAAGCGTTCGAGTCTGATCGGATGTTCGGCACAGGGCGCGTCTGAACTCGGCAAGGTGGCTTCTACGCTTGCGCGCGGCGAAGGCCTGTTTGCCCACGCGAAATCAGCTGAATACCGTCTTTTAGGGAAACACTGATTTATTCAGGGTTTCCTCAGAATAATAACTCTTTGATCGCTTGACCTGTATCACGCTTTGTGGCTGCAAAACTGAAAATTTCTGCTACTGATTAATACATGCAGGATTTTGCCTGTAGCTACATGGAGATGCCCATGGCTTTCTTTGAGTGGGAAGAAAAATATTCTGTCAGCGTGCCGTCAATCGACCGTCAGCATCGGGATCTCATCGACTACATCAACAAGTTACAGGTTGAGTTGGCATCTTCAGAGCCGGATACTCTGATGATCGAGCTTATTCTAAATGGTCTGATCGGGTATACCAATACGCATTTCAAATACGAAGAGATGCTTTTCAGTATGTATAAATACCCGGAAACTGAGCAACACAAGGCAGCACACAATCGTCTGTTTGAATCGGTAGCCAGGTTCAAGCAACGCTATGAAGCGGGTGCGCCCAAGGTGGGTGAAGAGCTGCTGGCCTTTCTCAAAAACTGGTTGAACCATCATATACTCAAGGAAGACATGGCGTACTCAAAGCATATGGTTGCGAGGAAGGTCAATTGACCGCCAGTCCGCAATTCACCGATCCGAAACATCGACTCTGATCGGTTTGGGCCATGCGAGATCTGACAGTGTTGATGCATTCGTAATCGCCATCAGACTGTTATGATAATGGAGCGATAGCCGTAGGGTGCGCCGTGCGCACCGGGAGTGGCAAACAAACTTAAATTTCGTGGTGCGCAAGGCGCACCCTGCGTTCCGTCCACTCTGCTGTCAGTCTAATTCTGAGTCTATTTCACAATCTGTCAGATCAGATCTGAGTCACTACAGATAAATACAATTGGTAAAGATCGGTCATCTTGCTCCGTAAAAAAGGCCCGCAATCGCGGGCCTTATTATCGATAAACTCGACAGTCTGAGTGCACTTTATTTCGTGACTGAAATACGGCGTGATTGCGCAACTTCCTGTTTGGGTATGGTGATTTTAAGTACACCATGCTCTGACTTCGCCTCGATCGCATCGGCGTCGGCAGAATCAGGCAGTGTGAAGCGACGATAAAATACACCATACTGGCGTTCTACGCGCTTGTAGTTTTCTTCCTCGGTCTTTTTCTCTGACTGGCGCTCTCCCTTGATAGTCAGCACACCCTTATCCATGGTGATTTCAATGTCATCCGGATCAACACCGGGGATATCAGCCAACAGGGTAAAGGCTTTGTCATCTTCCTTTATATCGACAGCAGGTGCCCAGTTGGCAGTTGCAATGTTACCATTTTCATCACTGTCAAACTTGTTCATTGGCATGTTGAGTTCACGTTGGAGCTGATCAAACACGCTCCACGGGTTGTATCGGGTCAAGCTCATCGTATCTCTCCTACGGTTGTTTCTTTCGCTGCTGTTTATGTGAGGGCACTGCCGGAAATTTCAAGGGGATGTGAATGCGCATTTCTGACCCGATGGACAGGTTCTCGCTTAATCTTTGAACCTCGATTCCAAAGTTGATCTCTTGTGCCACATATCGACGCCATGATGACAAAGATACGCTCGCACTATTTAACGTCCTCCGATCCGGTGAATCGTTACACCGTTCAGCGCCGCTCCCCACGCGCCTTGGCGGCGTTGCGACTTTTGCCAAGGACTATGGCCATTGGCTGCAAGCCGCGTCTTGCCCTGACGCTTGAGGAACAGCGCTAATTCTGTGGTCAACTGCGGATTCGAGGTTAAAGGCCGCTCAATTTCTCGAGGCGGGTCTGGTAGTATGTAGGCCCTCATCAACTTAGAGTTTGACTGTGTCTGATCAACTGCTGAAATGGGTGCGTCCTGAAATTCGTGAACTGTCGGCCTATCATGTGCCGGATGCCTCGGGTCTGGTCAAGCTGGATGCGATGGAAAACCCCTATCAATTGCCCACAGCATTGCAGCAGCAGTGGCTCGATGGTTTGTCGTCTGTCGCGATAAATCGCTATCCTGATCCGGCTGCGGCCCGGTTGCACGAGAGGTTGATCGACGTCATGCAGGTGCCACAGGATCAGGCCATCGTTTTGGGCAATGGCTCTGATGAGCTGATCCAGATGCTGGCCCTGGCAGTGGCTGCAAAACAGCGTTGCATCATGTCATTCGATCCCGGTTTTGTAATGTACAGCATGATAGCCAGGTTCGCCGGCATGAACTACGTAGGTGTGCCGCTTGACGGCAGGTTCGAGCTCGATATGGTGAAAACTCGCGCCGCCATAGAGCGTCATCAGCCGGCGATTATCTTCATTGCCTACCCGAATAATCCTACCGGCAACCTGTTTGCCTGTGAGGCGGTTGAAGAGATCATTCGGCTGGCACCGGGGCTGGTGGTTGTCGATGAGGCCTATCATCCGTTCGCACAGACCAGTTTTATGCCCGCGCTGAAAGACTATGATCAGTTGCTGGTAATGCGTACGGTTTCCAAGATGGGGCTGGCAGGCTTGAGACTTGGCTTGTTGTGTGGCAACCCGGAATTGATCAACGAGATTGACAAGCTGCGTTTGCCGTATAACATCAACGTATTGACGCAGTATACCGCCAACCTTATCTTGAGTAATGCCGGTTTCCTCGAAAGTCAGGCGGAGATGATACGTGCTGACAGGGACCATCTATTGCAGCAACTATCCCGGCTCGAGCAGGTTGAAGCATTTCCCAGCCAGGCAAATTTTATCCTGTTCAGGCTGAAACAGGTCAATGCCACTGATGTATTCGACAGGCTGCGTGCTGATGGTGTACTGATCAAGAACATGGACAAGCCGGGTCCTTTGGCCAATTGTCTCAGAGTCACAGTGGGTACAGCGGAGGAGAACCAGGTCTTCATGCGCGCGCTGGAGAAAGCACTTCGTTCGTAGTGCAGACTCCTGGCTGCATATTGCCAATTCAGGTCCGGTTTCACCTTGCGCACGGTGTCCCTGGTTTACGGTCACTGTGTTACAGGCTTCTCATCGGTCGCTGCCCCAGTACAGCATCAACACTGAAGCTCTGACGTTCACGCAAGCCGTCGATGCGGAAGTTATCTCCCGGTCTTCCTGCAGCAATTAGGTCAAGCACGTCAGCTGTATCCTCTATCTTCTTGTTGTTGATATGGGTGATGATGTCACCGACCTGTAATCCTGCTTTATCCCCCGGACCATCTTCATCTATACCGGTGATCAGAACACCCTGAATTTGCAGATTGATACTCTCCAGCAGTTGCAAAGGCACATTCTGCCCTTCGACACCAAGCCAGCCTCGAATCACATAGCCGTTTTCGGTGATTTGCGTCATCACATCACTGACCAGATCGATCGGAATTGCAAAGCCGATACCGGCAAAATTGCCGGTTTCCGTATAGATCAGGGAATTGATGCCGACGATTTCGCCATCGGCGTTAACAAGGGCGCCACCTGAGTTGCCTGGATTGATAGCAGCGTCAGTCTGTATGAAGTTTTCATAGGTGTTCTGACTGACCTGGTTGCGGCCAGTGGCACTAATGATGCCCTGGGTCACTGTCTGACCAATCCTGAACGGAAAACCAATCGCCAGTACCACATCACCGATGCTCAGATTGTCAATGTTAGCGATTATTATTTGCGGCAGATTGTCGAGCTCGATCTTCAGCACAGCCAGGTCAGTGTCTGGATCGGTGCCCACTACTCGTGCTTCTGCCGTCCGGCCATCATTCAGGTTAACGGTAACTTTTTTCGCTTTGGCGATGACATGATGATTGGTAACGACGTAACCGCGTTGATCCAGAATCACGCCTGAACCTGAACTGTTGTGCAGTTTGGTTTCTGTCAGTCTTGGCAGGTGTTTTCCGAATACCTGCTCCAGTTGCTGGCGTGTGTCCTCTTGAATGGGTACTTCCACCAGGCTCTGCACATTGAGTGTTACAACAGCAGGAGCCGCCTTGCGTACAGCATCGGAGAAGCTTTTTGGTTGCTGCGCGTTGCTGGTCGATGTGGGGCCACTCAGCTCGAGATCAGTGATTACAATTTTGCCCTGAATCAGCAGTACGGCCAGTCCAGTAACGATACCAATCAATACCCACAGCAAAATGTACTGTATGTTGCCGCTTTTCTTCATCGCGTGAAAATTATTAACATGCTGAATTATATAGGATTATTACAAAAAACTTGTATATTAGAGTTGGTCGATATAAAGTATGTGCGCTTTTTGCCCGCCAGCGAAAGTGATTGCTGGCGAATATGCAGATTGTAAGCAGATGGCAGGGTTATTGATAGTGGTTATCTTCCTGCTTGCAAGTCCCGAATTATTTACGCGGAGATTTATTCATGTCTACTGGTGTTGTAGATAAAAACAGACGCCGCTTTCTGACAGCCGCCACGACCGTGGTCGGTGCTGTCGGAGCTGGATTCGTTGCAGTACCTTTCGTTGCGTCATGGATGCCAAGTGAGCGCGCCAAAAATGCCGGTGCACCTGTTGAAGCGGATATCAGCAAGCTTGAAGACGGTCGCATGATGATCGTTGAATGGCAGAGCAAACCCGTCTGGATCGTGCGCCGTTCAAAACAAATGCTGGACAGCCTGCCTAAACTGAATGACAGCTTACGCGATCCTGCGTCAGAGAACGTCAGCCAGCAACCCAGCTACGCGCAGAACGAGACCCGTTCACGCAAGCCAGAAATCCTGGTGTTGATCGGCATCTGTACGCATCTCGGTTGTTCGCCTACCTTCCGCCCGGATATTGCCCCGGCGGACCTCGGCGACGAATGGCTGGGCGGTTTTTTCTGCCCGTGTCACAGCTCACGTTTCGACATGGCGGGCCGGGTCTACCAGGGGGTTCCTGCTCCGACGAACCTGGTGGTGCCACCGCACTACTATGTAACTGAAAACACCATCCTGGTGGGTGAAGACGGGGAGGCTGCCTGATGAACAAGGTAATTGGATGGATTGATGATCGTTTTCCGCTGATGAAGATGTGGAACGAACATCTCGCAGAATACTATGCGCCGAAGAACTTCAATTTCTGGTATTTCTTCGGTTCACTGGCACTGCTGGTGCTGGTCATCCAGATCGTATCTGGCATCTTCCTGGTGATGCATTACAAACCGGACGCTGAGCTGGCCTTCGCTTCTGTCGAATACATCATGCGTGATGTACCTTACGGTTGGCTGATTCGGTACATGCATTCGACCGGCGCAACTGCGTTCTTTGTTGTCGTGTATCTGCATATGCTGCGTGGTCTGATGTACGGTTCCTACAAAAAGCCTCGAGAGCTCATCTGGCTGTTCGGAATGTTTATCTATCTGGCGTTGATGGCTGAAGCCTTCATGGGTTATCTGCTGCCATGGGGCCAGATGTCCTACTGGGGCGCGCAGGTGATCATCTCGTTGTTTGGCGCGATTCCGGTGATCGGCGATGACCTGACCCTGTGGATTCGTGGCGACTTTGTAATTTCAGATGCGACACTGAACCGCTTCTTCTCGTTGCATGTGATTGCGTTGCCACTGGTACTGCTGTTCCTTGTGGTCGCACACATTCTCGCGCTGCACGAAGTGGGTTCAAACAATCCTGATGGCGTCGACATCAAGAAAAACAAGGACGAAAATGGCATTCCGCTGGATGGTATACCGTTCCACCCTTACTACACCGTAAAAGACATTGCTGGTGTTGTCGTTTTCCTGTTCTTCTTCGCCACGGTGATGTTCTTCTTCCCGGATGGCGGCGGCTACCTGCTCGAGCATGCAAACTTCGTTGCGTCTGATCCGCTGAAGACGCCCGAGCACATCGCGCCTGTGTGGTACTTTACGCCGTTTTATGCGATTTTGCGTGCGGTGCCTGACAAACTGCTCGGTGTGGGCGCTATGGGTGCTGCCATCGTGCTGCTGTTCTTCATGCCCTGGATTGACCGCTGCAAGGTGAGGTCGATTCGTTATCGCTCGAATATCTACAAGATCAACCTCGCTGTATTCATTGTCAGCTTCGTGGTATTGGGATGGCTGGCGATGCAGCACGTCACCTCGACCATAACGCTGCTGTCACAGGTATTCTCATTGCTGTATTTCGGTTTCTTCGTCGTGCTGTTCATTACCTCGAAGAATGAAGAAACCAAACCGGTTCCGGATAGGGTTACATAATGAAAAAACAGATCCTGACATTACTACTGAGTGTTTTACCGACATTTACCTTTGCTGCAGGCGGTGGCGTGCCACTGGATTCCGCACCGATCGATATATCTGATATGGGATCGGTCAAGCGCGGTGCAATACATTTTATTGATTACTGTTTCAGCTGTCATTCTGCGAGCTATATGCGTTACAACCGCATCGCTCGCGATACCGGCATGAGTGATGGAGAATTGCGTGAAAACCTGATATTCACCACCAACGAAAAAGGCGAACCGACGAAAGTGGGTTCTTTGATGAAAATTGCGATGACGGACGAGTATGCCAAAGAGGCGTTTGGCGGTGCTGTTCCTGATCTGACATTGACCGCCCGTGCACGCGGTGCGGACTGGCTGTACTCCTATCTGCGCAGCTTTTACGTCGACCCTTACCGTCCAACTGGCATGAATAACCTGGTGTTCCCTGATGTGGGTATGCCGAACGTGCTCTCTTCGCTGCAGGGTTTGCAGAACGCTGTGTATAAAACAGAGACAAAACAGGATGTCGACGTCGAGTATGTCGACCATCTTGAGCTGGCACAACCCGGCAGTATGACTGCAGAGGAGTTCGATGCCTTCGTAGCTGACCTGGTCAACTTCCTGGTCTACCTGGGGGAGCCGGTGCAGAACGAGCGTAGAAGCCTTGGGATTAAGGTGCTGATCTTTCTTGTTGTCTTCTTCGTACTGGCTTATCTGCTGAAGAAAGAATACTGGAAAGACGTCCACTAAAAAACACTGTTGCGTAATAACAACAAATAATACCAATAATATAGAAGCCACAGTGAGTGTATTGACTCTATGAATCTCTATTCCACAGCGACATCCATCTATTGCCACAGAACACGTATTGTTCTCGCAGAGAAAGATATCGCGCACGAATGTATTATTGTTGACACGAAGAATCTGCCAGAAGATCTTATAGACCTGAATCCATACAGTAGCCTGCCAACCCTGGTGGATCGTGATCTGGTGCTGTATAACTCGCGTGTCATAATGGAGTACCTGGAGGAGCGGTTTCCTCATCCTCCATTGATGCCAGTCGGTCCTGTTGCCAGAGCGCAGACGCGACTGGCACTGTTCCGTGTCGAAAACGACTGGTACCCGCTGGCAGACATCATTGAAACCAAAGGTGATAAGGCGGTTGTCAAGGCACGTAAGGAACTGACCGAGAGCATTGTTGCCTCGGCTGACGTATTTGCCGCCATGCCGTATTTCCTCAGCGAGGAATTTTCACTCGTGGACGCCAGCATCGCTCCTATGCTGTGGCGTTTGCCGCATTACGGCATCGAATTGCCCAAAGTGGCCAGGCCCATACAGGTCTACGCTGATCGTGTGTTTGATCGGGAAGGCTTTCAGTTGAGCCTTACCGAGGGTGAGCGAGAGTTGAGATTATAGGCAAGTTAATCTTGTCCGAGCCAGCCAGAGCAGGCAGGTTCGCAAGCCTTTCTGTCAATCGCAGTGCGAAACACGAAAGCGGGTCATGTCTGACCACAAAAATCCTGGTTTACAAATCAGATCACCGGCCTGGCTGCGAGATAGCAGGCAATGAGCTAAAATAGTCCTATGACTTCCAGTCGCCCCTACCTGGTTCGAGCAATGTACCAGTGGATTGTCGATAATGGCATGACACCGCATTTACTCGTCAACGCTCAATACGAAGACTGCCTGGTACCGGCTGGTCACATCAGTGACGGCAAGATCGTTCTGAATATCGCGCCAATGGCCGTACAGGGACTGACGCTCGGAGATGACCAGGTTAGCTTTAGTGCGCGCTTCAGCGGTAAGGCAGAGTCAATCCTGGTTCCCGTGGCGGCAATACTGGCCGTATATGCTCGTGAAAATGGGCAGGGTATGATGTTCTCCGATGATGACAAGCCTGAGCATTCAGCCGGATCCGGTACGGATGATGGCCCTGAGCCGGATCCAAACAAGCCGAGACCGAACCTGAGGGTGGTCAAATAGTCAATAGCAGTTCACAACGAACCATTCAATGTCACCGTTTGACTGGTTTAGCCAGCGGTCGAGAATGCGGGCTGAGGGCTGAATCGAGCAAGATCTGCTCACTGCCCCAGCAGCTGGTGATCCACCAGGTCGCAAATGCAATGAATCACCAGCAGATGCACTTCCTGGATCCGGGCGGTTGAATCTGAAGGCACTCGAATCTCCATGTCATCGGTTAACAGCAGAGTCGCCATTTCGCCGCCCTGTTTGCCACTGAGTGCGATGACCTGCATTTCGCGCTCGTGTGCCGCATCAATTGCGCGATTCACATTGGCTGAGTTTCCGCTCGTGCTGATGGCCAGCAATATATCGCCCTGTTGTCCCAGTGCATTGACCTGCTTTGAAAAAACTTGCTCATAACCGTAGTCATTGGCAATCGATGTCAGGGTCGAGCTGTCCGTGGTGAGCGCGACTGCTGGCAGTCCGGGGCGTTCCATTTCGAAGCGGTTGAGCATCTCGGATGAAAAATGCTGGGCATCACCCGCTGAGCCACCATTGCCACACGCGAGTATTTTGCCGCCACCCAATAAGCAATGTGTGACCATTTGCGCCGCAGTCGCCAGTGGTTCGGCTATCAGGTCGGCTGCAATTTGCTTGGTGCTGATGCTCTCCTGGAAATTTTGATTGATTCGACTGATCAGGTCCATGGTATAACTGCGTCTTAAAATGCGTTCTTGATCCACTCGAAAGAGTAATCATTCGAGCCATTATTCCCGACTTTTTCTGTCATCGCAACAACATCAAAACGACCATTTTTTAAGCGGGTCTGCTGTTGCAGATATTGTTCCGCAGTCAGGCGCAATTTTTTCTGCTTGCTGGGTGTAATCGTTTCCGCAGCGCTACAAAAACGGTTGTTGCTGCGGTAGCGAACCTCGACAAACACCACCGTGTCGTTATCCTGCATCACCAGGTCCAGTTCACCTCGGCGGCCGTGATAATTCCTGTCCAGCAGTTTTAATCCCTTATCCTGAAGATACTCACAACAGGCTCTTTCCGCATCCTGGCCGCGATCACGACTGTTTTGGGTCATGGGGCTAGCCCGCATTTCTCACCAGGATCATGGGAGCAGGCGCAGGATTCGTGTTCGAAAGCGCCGCTCTGGAGCGAAAAGCGTAGCGATAGCTTGGGTGAAGCGACCGTAGGGTGCGCCGTGCGCACCGAAACAGCCCAGCACACTGAAGATTCACGGTGCGCACAGCGCACCCTACGATCTCATGCAAACGAAGACCAGCCTGAACCGTGATAGGCATGCCTGGAAAACACACTGTATTTCTGATCATCCTGGCTTTCTCCTAAGGACCAATGCCTTCTCAGTATCCTACGCCGCCTGGTGAGAAATGCGGGCTAGATGGCTGGCGGGCTGCTGAGGTCAAGGTAAACCGGTTGCCCCTTTTTAAATTTTGCCCATAACAGTTCGCGGTGCAGACGCTGGTTTTCATCCATCGATATGCTGCCTGTTTCACCGGAGTATCGCGCATAGTCATGCGATTGTAGATACTTCAGATTCTGTGCAATGTTATAGGCGTCAATACCGAGGGCAAACAAACGTGTATATGCAAGCTGGTCTTGCCAGGTCGTGTTGAATTTCTGCTTGTATTTGTTGTTGCTGGTAAGTGTCCAGGGCAGGTCGCAGAATACGACGCCGTTAAGGTCACGGTCGGCATTTTCATCACGATTTCCGCTGTAAACATGTGATGTGGCGTACACAGGTAGATCACCAGCGTGATGAAATTTAAGTGCTGGAATAATACCTCTTGCAGCGCGGTGTGTCCCTGTCAGAAAGATCATATCGATATCCTGGCGTCGGTATGGCATAAATTTAAGCCTCGTACCGAGAATATGTTCCAGATCTTTGTGTCGTGCATGACTATCATCCAGATTGAATAACACTCTGATCTGTCTGGAGTAATCTGACACATTAGTCGGGTATTGCTGTACGGTCAGTACTGAGCCGCCAAGCTCTTCAAATCGCTGGGTAAAGGCATCCTGTAAACGGCGTCCCCAGTCGCTGTCAGGTACCAGCACGGCAGCAGTCGTGTGATTCTCGCGTATCGCCAGCTCAGCCGTCTGTCGTGCTTCATCTTCGGGTAAGAGGCCAAATTGATACAGATTGTCTGCAATACTCAATGGATTTTCTGCATAGTTAAGGGTCAATATGGGTACATCCAGATTGCCATTCTGAGTCAGCTTGTTGATGCTTGCTTTGTCCAGCGGGCCGATGATGTAGCTGGCGCCATCAAGAATGGCTTGTTGATACAGCTCATTGAAGCTCAGGTTTGCATCACTGGTGTCATAGAAACGCAATAACGGTTTTTCAGTGGTGGCCTGTTCATACCACGCTGTCACGATACCGCCTTGAATGGCTTGTGCAATACCGCTGTATTGGCCTTGCATCGGTAGCATGATAGCGATGCTGTTTGCCGGCATGAAACTTTGCTGGTACTCCGCCAGCAGCTTGTCGATAAACAGGTTGCTCACCGGGTGATCCGGATAGCGGGTACCCCAGTCCAGGATCCTGTCCTGCATGGTGCGCATGTCTGTTTGTGTATTTCTGAGCTCGGTTGCCAGTGAGATCCATCCCCGGGTTGTTCTATTGTCAACATTGGAGGGCTTCAGGCTAATCCCAGGTGTGCGCTGTAATGCCGCCCAGATTGCCTGATGATTGTTTTCCCGGCCCTCGTCTGTTTCCAGGTAGCGTTCCATATCGACTCTGATACGCACGGCAGCAAGATGGTACCCCAGCTCCAGATTGGCATCTGCACTGATCTCTCGTGCCTGAATATACTGGGCTAAAGGTAGCTCGTTGCTCGCGGGTAAGAGTTCCAGCGCCTGTCTAGGGTTTTCATTGGCAAGGGCGATCTTTGCAGCCAGCAAACTGATCTGCTGCTGCCGGCTCAGGGTGCTGGTTTCCGCATCCAGGGTTTGTAGCTGGCTTTGCGCCATACTCAGGTCACCGCGTTGATAGAGCGCTTCGGCAGCCTTGAGCAGGTACTGTTCGCGTTGTTTGCCACTGCTCTCGCTTGCGAGTGCGATATACTCCTCAGCGCTCATTGCATCCGACGGGGTCGCCAAGGACGTGTCAGACTGGCCGCGAACAGCATCCGAAATAATTTCATCAACACTTTTTCCTGGCTGCTCAGGCGCGGTTGTGCAGGCACCGAGAGCAATAGCCAGGCAGATGCAAACGACGGGCTTCAGCGATTTCAAGATCAGTCTGGACAAATTAATCAATAAGTTAGAGTATTAGTCAACGCTTCGGGTGTATTCTACAACAGCCTGTCGGGCTTACGTAAAGAAAGTGCGTCACATAGGTAAAACATTGTCAAATCAAACAGTCAGCTCTGCCGCATTATTTCTGGTTGCCACGCCGATTGGCAATCTGGGTGATATCAGCTCGCGAGCACTAGAGGTCCTGCAGTCCGTTGATCTGATCGCAGCCGAGGACACGCGTCACAGCAAGCGTCTGCTGCAGCACTTCGCAATTGATTCGCGCCTGATAGCCTACCATGAGCACAACGAGGCGCAACAAACACCGGTGTTGATGGGTCGATTGCAACGCGGGCAATCAGTCGCGCTGATTTCGGATGCGGGTACACCACTGGTTAGCGACCCGGGTTACCGTCTGGTCCAGGCGGCCTATCAGCAGGCAATCAGGGTGGTACCTGTTCCGGGGCCATGCGCAGCCATTGCTGCCCTGAGTGCGTCGGGCCTGCCAACCGATCGTTTTGTGTTCGAGGGGTTTCCGCCGGCCAGACAGGGCGCACGACGCAATTATCTGCAAACCTTAGAGGCTGAACGACGTACTCTGATTTTCTATGTATCGTGTCACCGTATAACTGACACCTTAAGCGACCTGCGAGATGTTTTTGGCGGCCAGCGCCAGGCTGTATTGGCCAGAGAACTGACAAAAACATACGAGACTATCCGCAAGGAAAGCTTGAATGATCTGCTCGAATGGGTAACGAATGACCATGACCAGCAAAAGGGCGAAATTGTCTTGCTGGTGGAAGGCGCCCACGATCGGGGTAGTGAAAGACAGCGACTGTTGGACGGCTTGCTGCCCATACTTGTGGAAGAATTACCAGTCAAACAGGCTGCAACCATAGCATCAAGAGTAACAGGATTGAACAAAAACGATCTGTACAAACAGGCGCTGGGCCTGAAAGAGAAAACAGAATGAAGCAAATATTATATACCATAAGCTTGCTGTTACTATTTGTTACTTCTATACGGGCAAGCAATGACAAGGCGCTGTTCTGGCAGGCGCAGTCTGAGAAAGCAACGGTGTATCTGCTGGGCTCGATTCACTATGCCGATGAAAGTTTCTATCCGTTGAGGCGGAAAATAGAACAGGCTTTTAATTCCTCAGATCACCTTGTCGTCGAATTGAACATCGATGAAGCAAAAGCGAAGCGCTACCGGGATTTGATACAGCAAGAGGGATCATATCAGGGTGATGTGACCATCAAGGACAACATATCCGATGAGACTTTCCGTCAGCTGCAATTTCATCTGCAACAACTGGGTATACCGCTCGATATGGTGCACAGGCAGAAACCTGGTATTTTGGTGTTGACACTCACAGCAGTGCAGGTGATGAAAATGGGGTTTCTGCCGGAGCTGGGTACCGATGCTTATTTTCTGCGCAAGGCATCGAGGATCGGCAAGAATATTATCGAGCTCGAGACGGTAGATGAGCAGATCGAGATATTTCTCAATATAACAGATGGCGACCTGTTGCTGCGCGAGGCCATGATTTCACTGCATGAGGCCGAGTTGCAGATGATGGATATGGTTATCTGCTGGAAGCGGGGTGATGAGGCATGCATTGAAAGCATATTGTTTGATGATGCACTGACCAACTATCCATCATTTGTCAGTATATATGACATTCTGTTCTATCGGCGTAATGAGGATATGGCCAACGACATCAAGACCTTGCTAGACAGTAAGGGCACATATTTTGTTGTGATAGGTGCCGGGCATCTGGTTGGAGAGAAAGGTATACCGAATCTGTTGAGAAAGGCGGGTTACGAAGTAAGGCGACGATAGGTTCTGCCAGGTAAAATCTAGCTGAATTACTCAACCTTGGCGAGAAATCCGCACATGTCCTGTACGCTGCCGGCATACATATAACGCGCATTTCTGACAAGGGGGGCGAGATAATCACGCAGCGATTAGATTCGTAAACGATAATTATGAAGAAGTGGGTTAACAGTGTGTATTCCAGACTTAGTATGTCTTTGTGTATTCAAAGGCCAAGGGGGGGGCATCGGGTGAGATATGCGGATAAGTCCGCGGAAAACGTGTTGCGCTGTTTTATTGGCTGTCTGTTGCAAGCCCGTGCCAAGCTAGCAGATTGCCTTGTTGTTCGCGCTGCTGGTTACTAAGGCATACATGAACAGCTTTACATTCCCAGTTTTTTCTCAAGGTAATGAATGTTGGCGCCACCGGCCCTGAAGGCCGTGTCGGCCATGATCTCGCGGTGCAGATCGATGTTGGTGTGGATGCCGGAGATGTCTATCTCGGACAACGCACCTTCCATGCGTGCAATGGCAACATCACGATTACAGCCGTAGGCAATCAATTTTCCAATCATTGAGTCGTAATACGGCGGTACCGTATAACCGCCATAGATATGCGTATCAATACGAATCCCCGGGCCGCCTGGTGGGTGATAGCGTTCGATCATGCCGGGTGATGGCATGAACGTTTTTGCGTCTTCGGCATTGATACGGCATTCAATAGCATGACCTCTGATCTCGATTTCGCTTTGCTTGTAGCGCAGTTTTTCGCCTGAGGCGATATACAGCTGCTCCTTGACGATATCGACACCGGTAATCATTTCTGTCACCGGATGCTCCACCTGGACACGTGTATTCATCTCAATGAAATAAAATTCGTTGTCCTGGAACAGGAATTCGAAGGTGCCGGCTCCGCGGTAGTTCATTTTTACGCAGGCATCGACACAGCGTTGACCGATTTTTTTCCGCATACGTTCGGTAATGCCCGGCGCGGGAGCTTCCTCCACCACCTTTTGATGGCGGCGTTGCATCGAGCAATCGCGCTCCCCGAGGTGGATAGCGTTACCCTGGCCATCCGAGAGTACCTGAATTTCGACATGGCGAGGCCGTTCGAGGTATTTTTCCATGTACACCATGTCGTTGCCGAAGGTGGACGCCGCTTCCTGCTTGGTCAAGGCAATTGAATTCAACAGCGTCGCTTCTGAATGAACGACGCGCATTCCGCGACCACCGCCACCACCGGCGGCCTTGATAATGATTGGATAGCCGATCTCAGCAGCCAGTTTCATGCTGGTATTGGCATCGCCACCCAGTGGGCCGCCAGAACCGGGAACGCAGGGAACACCGGCCTGTTCCATGGCGCGAATCGCCTGGACCTTGTCTCCCATGATGCGAATGGTTTCCGGGGAAGGGCCGATAAAGACAAAACCGCTGTCTTCGACGCGCTCGGCAAAGTCCGCATTTTCGGAGAGAAAGCCGTAACCCGGATGAATCGCAACGGCATCTGTTAACTCGGCTGCACTGATAATCGCCGGCACATTCAGGTAACTCTGGTCGGATGGGGCGGGGCCGATGCAAACCGACTCATCGGCGAGGCGCACATGTTTCAGATCACGGTCGGCTTCGGAGTGCACAGCCACGGTTTTGACGCCAAGCTCCCGGCATGCCCGTAAAATTCGTAGCGCAATCTCGCCACGATTCGCAATAACGACTTTATCTAACATGATTCTGTTATTCGATGATCATCAATGGCTGGCCGTATTCAACCGGCTGCCCATTATCAACAAGTATCGCCTTTACTGTTCCGGTAACTTCGGCCTCGATCTGATTCAGTATCTTCATGGCTTCGACTATGCATATGGTGTCGCCTTCAGCCACACTGGTACCGACAGAGGCAAAGGGTTTGGCGCTGGGTGACGGTGAGCTGTAGAAAGTGCCAACCATGGGGGATTTGACGATATGCCCGCTTGGCAGTTCAGCTTCGCCATCATTCCTGGTTGCCGCTGCGTCTGCTGCGACCGGGGGTGCAGCTGCGGGTGCTGGCGCATAGCTAACGGGGGCTGGTGCTGGGTTCGAGCCGTACCTTGATATTCGTACGGACTCTTCACCCTCGTTGATTTCGAGTTCAGCAATGCCGGATTCTTCCAGCAGCTCGATCAGTTTTTTAACCTTGCGTATATCCATCAGGATTAGCCTTTCCTCATTTATGAAACCGTCATTTTCGCGCGGACTCTGGCGGTGCTGTGGCGAAGACAGCCATGCCGGCTGCAGAGTCGTGCAATTGTGGGGGTTCAAAGTGTGTTATTAATTTCCAGTGATTGTTGTCAATCATCGTGTCAATCAGTGTCGTCGCCAGAAATTCGGGCGAGTGCCGCATGTAACGCGAGCTCATAACCCAGTGCGCCCAGGCCAGTAACAACGCCGACCGCGATATCCGAGAAATAGGAGTGTTCTCGAAAGCGTTCGCGTGCGTGCACATTGGAGAGGTGGATCTCGATAAAAGGGATATTCACACCACTCAGGGCATCGCGCAGCGCTACACTGGTATGCGTAAACGCAGCTGGATTGATCAAAATAAACCGCACACCCTGCTGTCCGGCTCGATGGATGCAATCGATCAACTCGGATTCTGCATTGCTTTGTACACAATTGAGACTGTAGCCTCGCTCAGAGGCCAGATGTTCAAGTCTCTGGCAAATGCTCGCCAGTGTATCCCGTCCGTAATGGTCTGGTTCTCGCGTACCCAGTAAATTCAGATTCGGACCATTGATAACGAGCAGGTCAGGCATATAATTGTATTATCGTTAGCCGCCACAGGGGTCAATGCGTACAATTGTGCATAAAATCGGCGTAACTGTCTACTATTTGTGTAATATGGTCGCGAACTTGCTAAAAACTCGTTAGTACAGTTGTGTTCTGTTATCAAACGCTCAGACCAAGTTCCTTGAGGATGGATATTAAGCGGTTTTTGCTGAGTTCTCCAGTGATCGTGTGGGTAATTTTACCGTTTTTGTCGATAATGGCACTGAAAGGCAGGCCGCCAATACTGTTACCATACTTCTGTGAAAGCTCGATCGCCTCGATTTCGCCAGCCATGACAGGATAGTTCATGGCCATTTTTGCGGCGAAATCCCTGACCTCATTCTCATCGTCGACGGCAATGCCGATGATCTGAAATCCGCGGTTTTGCAGTTGCTGCTGGACCTCGATAAAGTCGGGAATTTCCTTCAGGCAGGGCGGACACCAGGTGGCCCAGAAGTTCAATAATATGACCTGGCCGTCCCAATCCTTGATATTGCGCATTTTGCCATCAATATCGACCATGGCGAATTCAGTACGTTGTGTTCCAATAACTGCAGTGTCAGTCTGGGGTGCAGCAGTATGGTTAGATGACAGGTAACGCTGCAAAACAAAGCCGGAGACGCCGGCGATTGCCATCGTGACAATAAAAATGATGGTTTTCTTCATCACAAAAAAATGACCAGTGAGTATGGCGGTGTAGTGAACGGGCTAGTTTAACGCACGCTCGACGTGGGCACTGAACCTGTCTGCTGGCATAAACCCGACGACACGAAAATTCTTGCGTTCGTTGCCGACTTTATCAAAAAACATGATCGAGGGTGGCCCAATTATGCCGAAATGTTTGTACAGTGCCTTGTCCTGCTCATCATTGGGCGTGACATCCGCCTGCAACAGCACCGTCCCTGCAAGCGCCTGTTGTACGGCCGGGTCAGTAAAGGTGAATGCTTCCATCTCTTTGCATGAGATGCACCAGTCGGCATAAAAATCGAGCATTACGGTCTTGCCCTGCGCGCTGGCCTGCGCCAGCGCCGCATTGAAGCCATCGAGCCCCTTTATTTGTGTGAACGCCAGGTGTGACTGTTCAGT
The DNA here is from genome assembly GCA_942492025.1 of uncultured Gammaproteobacteria bacterium. GTDB lineage: Bacteria > Pseudomonadota > Gammaproteobacteria > SZUA-229 > SZUA-229 > JABDQW01. The sequence goes on from CALODJ010000006.1 coordinate 661,552, forward strand.
GCTGCCAGCGCCCGACACGGCGATGCCCTTGAGCGGGTTGAACACATCGCGACCGCCCGCCGCCAGGCCGATGATCAGGACAATGCCGTAGACCAGGAATATTAGCCCAGTACCTTTCCAAACCTTGCGCCAGCCTGACGCGCCTTCGGGTAGTGTGTCAATAGCGCCCATGTAAACGGCCGAAACGATGAGCAGGGCAGCCCATAAGACCATCGTCAGTGCCGGTGGGGCGACGCGTTCCAGCATCCAGATGCCCAGGCCGAGCAGCAACACGCCAAATACGGCTTTGACGGCATCCATCCAGGCACCGGCTTTGGGCAGTATCTTTCCGGCAGAGGCGCCGATTGCCAGCAACGGTGCGCCCATACCCATACTGAGCGAGAACAGTGCGAGGCCGCCCAGCACGGCGTCGCCGGTCTCGGCGATATAGATCAATGCACCGACCAGGGGCGCAGTCACACACGGTCCGACGATCAGCGCTGACAGAAAGCCCATGATGGCGACGCCGGTCAGGGTGCCGCCCTGCTGGCTGTTGCTGATCTGAGTGATCTTGCTCTGGATCGAAGCAGGCATCTGCAGTTCGTAGAAGCCGAACATCGAGAACGACAGTGCGATAAAAATCGCCACGAATATACTGATGATCCAGGGGTTCTGGAACCAGGCCTGGATGTTTTCACCCGAAAGTCCGACCAGGATGCCGACCACGGTGTAGGTCAGAGCCATGGCCAGCACATAGACCAGAGACAGCATAAAGGTGCCTCTGACGGTCTGATTGTCACCCTGGCCGACGATAATGCCCATCAGGATCGGGATCATCGGAAACACGCAGGGGGTCAATGCCAGCAGCAGTCCTGCACCGAAAAATATCAGAATGGTCAGCCAGGTGTCACCCTGCTTGAGGGTGTTGGACATTCGGTCCTGTTCTGAGACGATTTCTGCGTCTGCGGTATTTCTTGCGTCAACGACCTCCTGATCCGCACTCGCTGAGCCAATAATATCCGGCAGGCGCACGTTGATTTCGCGCGTTTGAGGCGGATAACAGATGCCGGAAATTTCAGAGCAGCCCTGGTACTTGACCTTGAAAATGGCATCTTTGGCCCCACCTGTAGATGTTATGGGTAGTGCGACTTCAGCTGAGTCGTGATACACGTACAGTAATTTGTTGAATATTGGATCCTGTTTTTCCTCACCGGGTTGCAGCGCCAGGGATCCGGTTTTGACATTCTCGGTTGCCGCGATGATGGCCATCTTGTCCTGGTAGAGGTAATGTCCCTCGGCGATGACCCAGCGCGCGACGAAACGATCACCCACCATCTCTGTGCTGAGCTGGAAAGCGTCGTCAACCTCGAGGATGTCATCCTGACCACCAAATCCGAGATCGTCGAGCAGGTCGACTGACTGGGCGGGAATGGCCGCTGTAAGTGACGCGATGGCAAACAGCAGAACGTGAAAATTATTTTTTATCTGGTTCATGATCATATGTTTTATGACAAAGTATGAGATAGTTAGATCCGTTCGGTTAGTGCGGTATAACGCCGGCAAACATTCAGTGAACTGAATAATAACAGAGTAAAATCATTATGTTACGAATTTGGCCCGTTCTCTTCATCGTCATTCCGCTGGTCGAGCTCTATCTTATTATAGAAGTTGGCGGTGTGATTGGTGCGTTCTGGACCGTATTGCTGGTGGTTATGACGGCCGTTATCGGGGTGAGTTTACTGAAATTACAGGGATTGAATACACTGAATAGGGCGCGCGAAAGTATGGAGAGGGGCAGTATGCCTGCGATGGAAATGATGGAAGGCATGGTATTGGCGATCGGCGGTGCCCTCTTGATCACACCCGGATTCATAACGGATACGCTTGGCTTCATGTGCCTGATACCGGTGACCCGAAGGGCCATGATCCGCTACCTCGTCAGTCGATCGGTAGTCAATGTCCAGGGCTTCCACGCCCACAGCGCTCGGCAGAGCGGATCTAGCTACCACGATCAGCAGCAGCGCCATGGCCGTACGATAGAGGGTGAGTTCCATCGCGATGACTGAACTGGGCTCTGAGACGAATGGCACTTACTTGAGCTGAAAATGCACTGTTTTCCAGTAAATTCGTCATTGCGAGGCACGAAGCATGACATTCCTGGAGAATGTAACGCACAAAGTGCGGCCCCAAAGGGGCAACACACGGGCTTGATTTGTAATCTTCTGAAACGCCCGCTACAGTGAGATTGCCACGTCGCTGTCGCTCCTCGCAATGACGCTACTCCAATCATTTTATGCTTAAGTAAGCGGCATTAGGGCCTGAGACCATACGTCTTTAAGACCTGCCGAGCGGCCGGTGTCAGCCCTGTCAGAAATTTTCGCATTCTACCCTTGTAATTTGTTTTCATGCCCCCACTGATGGTAGCAGTCATGAGGTAGACGATTCTGCAAGGCAGAAATCGGCCTTGACTCTGATACTTTCGTCGTTATCATTAGCACTCACTTAGTTAGAGTGCTAATTTTTCAAGAGGATATAAATACATGAATATACGTCCGTTACACGACCGTGTTGTGGTCAAACGTATGGAAGAAGAACGCACCAGTGCCGGTGGTATTGTGATCCCAGACTCTGCAGCAGAAAAACCTCAAAAGGGTGAAATCGTGGCTGTAGGTAACGGCAAGGTCACAGACAGCGGTGAAGTGCGTGCACTGGATGTAAAAGTAGGTGATCAGGTTCTGTTCGGCAAATATTCCGGTACAGAAATCAAGGTCGATGGTGAAGATGTGCTGATCATGAAGGAAGAAGACATCCTGGGTGTCCTTGCAGCGTAATTAAACAGAGAGAGTTGAGAGGAAAATATAATGTCAGCTAAAGAAGTAAGATTTAGTGATGACGCGCGTGGTCGCATGATCAGGGGTGTTAACATACTGGCCGATGCGGTCAAGGTCACACTGGGCCCGAAAGGCCGTAATGTCGTACTGGAAAAAGCTTTCGGTGCGCCGACCGTCACCAAAGACGGTGTTTCAGTTGCCAAGGAAATCGAACTGGAAGACAAGTTCGAGAATATGGGTGCGCAAATGGTGAAGGAAGTCTCTTCACAGACGTCAGATGTGGCTGGCGACGGCACCACCACGGCGACTGTACTGGCACAGGGTATCGTTCGCGAGGGTATGAAATCCGTTTCTGCCGGTATGAACCCGATGGACCTGAAGCGTGGAATCGACAAGGCTGTTCTTGCAGCTGTTGAGGCATTGCAGAGCCAGTCAAAACCATGTGACACTAGTGAAGCTATTGCACAGGTAGGTACTATCTCTGCCAACTCCGACAGCACAGTCGGTAACATCATTGCTGAAGCAATGGAGAAAGTTGGTAAAGAAGGCGTTATCACCGTTGAAGAAGGTACTTCACTGGCAGATGAGCTGGATATCGTAGAAGGTATGCAGTTTGATCGCGGTTACCTGTCGCCCTACTTCGTCAACAACCAGGACAACATGAGTGCGGAACTTGAAGATCCATACATTCTGTTGTTCGACAAGAAAATCTCGAACATTCGCGACCTACTACCCGTTCTGGAAAATGTTGCCAAGTCCGGCAAGCCATTGCTGATCATTGCTGAAGACGTTGAAGGTGAAGCCCTGGCGACACTGGTTGTCAACAGCATGCGTGGTATCGTCAAGGTTGCAGCAGTTAAAGCACCAGGCTTCGGTGATCGCCGTAAAGCCATGCTGGAGGACCTCGCTGTTCTTACCGGCGCTACAGTTATTTCAGAAGAAGTTGGCCTGTCACTCGAAAAGGCTACACTGGATGACCTGGGAAATGCCAAGCGCATTACCGTCAGCAAGGAAAACACAACTGTTATTGATGGTGCTGGCCAGGCTGCTGACATTCAGGCACGTGTATCACAGATTCGCGTTCAGATCGAAGAGGCAACTTCAGATTACGACCGCGAAAAACTACAGGAACGTGTAGCCAAGCTGGCTGGCGGTGTCGCAGTGATCAAGGTGGGTGCTGCAACTGAAGTTGAAATGAAAGAGAAGAAGGCCCGTGTTGAAGACGCGCTGCATGCAACGCGTGCTGCTGTTGAAGAGGGCATCGTGCCGGGTGGTGGTGTTGCGCTGATTCGTGCCTGTGCAGCAATCAAGGGTATGAAAGGTGACAACCATGATCAGGACATCGGTATAACAATTGCACTGCGTGCAATGGAGGATCCGTTGCGCCAGATCGTCAGCAATGCAGGCGATGAAGCTTCTGTCGTGCTTGCCAAGGTGGCAGAAGGTAAAGGTAACTTCGGTTACAACGCTGCAAGCGGTGAGTATGGTGACATGGTTGAAATGGGCATTCTTGATCCAACCAAGGTAGCTCGTTCAGCATTGCAGAATGCATCATCGGTTGCAGGCCTGCTCATCACCACCGAGTGCATGGTTGCAGAACTGCCAAAGGAAGAAGCCGGTGCGCCTGACATGGGCGGCATGGGCGGTATGGGCGGTATGATGTAAGCTGCTCTTTCACGAGCCTTTAGCAAAAAAGCCTCGTTGGCAACAACGGGGCTTTTTTATTTTTGCCGGCTAACAGGTGGCACATGCACATGATAATAAATGATTAGAATACCCATATCGTCGACTTCATATAGGTCATCATCTTGCTGTATCGCATAGCTGCAGATTTACTGGTGTTGTTACATCTATTGTTTATTCTATTTGTCGTTGCAGGTGGCTTTGCGGTATTCAAATGGCAGTGGATGGCTGCGCTGCATGTACCTGCCGCAATCTGGGGGGCACTCATTGAATACCGGCACTGGGTCTGTCCGCTGACGCCGTGGGAAAACAAACTGAGGCAGATTGCCGGGCAGGAGGGCTACACAGAGGGTTTCATCGAACATTATATTCTGCCGCTGGTCTACCCGCCTGGTCTGACCAGAGACGTACAGATAATACTGGGTACCACCGTTGTGGTTGTCAACCTGTTGATATACGGCGTGTTCTTGTATCGTCTGATGCGTAACTAGCCTGCCTGCGCCTGCTCCCGTTAGATGTATTTTGCCAGCAGACTATGATCGCTGGTGGTTTCAGGTAATTGCATGCGCACAAAATAACCGCTACCCAGTGCAGCGTCCATTTGTCTGCCGTTCTTGTCTTCCAGCTGTTCAACAATAATATCCTGATTGCCTGCAGGTGTTACCAGTTGCAGCCTGTCGCCGACGACAAACTTGTTTTTGACATCGATTTCGGCCACACCGCTTGCACGATCATAGGTCAGCACCTCACCGACAAATGACTGTTGCCTGCTCTTGGAGTGACTGTCTACGTAGTTTTGATACTCATGAGTATGGTGGCGTTCAAAGAAACCATCGGTATAGCCGCGGTTGGCGAGGTTTTCCAGATCGCCAAGCAGAGCTGGATTGAATGCGTCTCCCCGCGCGGCGGCATCGATGGCCTGCCGATAACTCTGTGTTGTTCTGGCAACATAATAATGAGACTTGGTGCGGCCTTCAATTTTCAGGCAGTCAATACCTAGTTTGACCAGCCGGTTGACGTGTTCAATCGCACGCAAGTCTTTTGAGTTCATGATGTAAGTGCCGTGTTCGTCTTCCATGATGGTGGTATGTTCACCAGGGCGGCCTTTTTCTTCCAGCATATAGACATCGTCGGCCAGAGGATGGCGCTTACCATTGCCTATTTCCGACCGTATTGGCGCAGCCACTCTTTGTGTTGGACTGAAGACGCCCTCGGCGTTTTCTACAGCTTCAACCGTTTTATAGTCCCATCGGCACGAGTTTGTGCAGGTGCCCTGATTGGGATCACGGTGGTTGAAGTAGCCGGATAACAGGCATCGCCCGGAATAGGCAATGCACAAGGCACCATGAACGAATACCTCAAGCTCGATCTCGGGGCATTGCTGGCGAATTTCTTCAACTTCATCGAGAGACAGTTCACGGGACAGAATGATGCGTTCAATGCCTTCGCGCTGCCAGAATTTTACTGCTGCGTAGTTAACGGTATTCGCCTGTACTGAGAGATGAACGGGCATCTCCGGCCATTTTTCCCTCACCATCATGATGAGGCCGGGATCCGCCATGATCAAAGCATCCGGTCCAAGTTCTATCACCGGTTCCAGATCGCTGATGTAGGTTTTCACCTTGCTGTTATGTGGCATCAGGTTCGAGGTCAGGTAGAATTTCCTGCCCAAGGCGTGCGCCTCAGTGATACCGGTTTCGAGGTTTTTATCCTTGAAATCATTATTTCTCACCCGCAAGCTGTACCGTGGCTGTCCGGCATAAACTGCATCGGCACCGTATGCGAAAGCGTAGCGCATGTTCTTGATGGTGCCGGCCGGGCTCAGTAGCTCTGTCTTGCCAGTGAGTGCTTTCATGATTCTGATCTTAACATTTTTCATGCCTTATCAGCCCCCAGGCAATCGCGGTATTGCTGATACAAATCAGTTGACCTGTGAAGTAGTCCCGTTATAGTGGCTACGGCAGAATCTGACCCGATGAATACGCGTGGTCAGCCATCACAAGAGGAATTCAAACGGAGAACGTGTTCATGCCGATAAAAAAACTGGAGCCTGAATTGCTGTACCGTCGTTGTGACGCCGGGCAATTCGAGTTCGAGACGACCGCTGAGCTGGAAGACCTGGCCGAGCTGGTTGGTCAACCCAGGGCAGTCGAGGCGGTTAACTTTGGTGTTGGCATCCAGCAGGATGGTTATAACCTGTTTGCGCTAGGCCCGGCCGGAACCGGCAAACAGGCATTCATTCGACATTATGTAGAAACCCGGGCGACTGCCGAAGAAGTGCCGTCTGATTGGTGCTATGTCAACAACTTCAATGATCCGCGCAAGCCTGCGGCGTTGAAGCTGCCGCCCGGAAAGGCAGTAAAGCTGCATGATGATATGAACGTGCTGGTCGAGGAGCTCGGGGTCACCGTACCAGCGGTCTTTCAGAGCGACGAATACAACACCCGCGCCGAGGCGATCGATCAGGAGCTGAATGAGCGCCAGGACAAGGCGTTCGAGTCGCTCAACAAAAAAGCCGAAGCCAAGAATATCATGCTGATGCGCACACCGACCGGTTTTACACTGGCACCAATGCGAAACGGCAAGCCAATTTTTCCGAAAGAATTTCGCGAGTTACCCGAAGAAGAGCGTAAGAAGATAGAAGAAGATTCCAGTGCCTTGCAGGATGAACTGCGCGAGACCTTGCATAAGGCACCGCAGTGGCAGGAAGAGAGCCGGCAAAAATTCGCTGAACTCAACCGTGAGATGGCGATCGGCGTCGTTACCCACAGGATCGATGCCTTGCGTCAGGCCTATCACGATCAGGAAAGGGTCGTGGACTATCTGAATGACGTAGAAGAAGACATCATCCGAAACTTCCGGAAGTTCTTACCCGAAGAGCAGCGCCGGGCTTCGCTATTTGGTATTGAATTGCCCGGTCAGGAAGAAGAAACGCACTGGTTCAACCGCTACCGGGTCAATGTATTGCTGGCACACGATGTTGACGGCGGGGCTCCGGTCATCTACGAATCGCTTCCGAGTTACAACAACCTGATCGGACGCATTGAGCACACCGCTCAGCAGGGCGCATTGCTGACCGATTTCACCAAGATCCGTGGTGGTGCGCTGCATCGTGCTAACGGTGGGTATCTGTTGCTCGATGCGATAAAAGTGCTGACCCAGCCGTTTGCCTGGGAGGCCCTAAAACGTGCATTGGAATCAAGAAAAATAAAAATCGAGTCGCTGGCGCAGATAACCAGCCTGATCAGTACCGTGTCGCTTGAGCCGGAATCGATTCCGCTGGACGTCAAAGTTGTTCTGTTAGGCGAGCCGATCATCTACTACTTACTTTCCTATTATGATCCAGAGTTTGCTGACCTGTTCAAAGTGCAAGTAGACTTTGCCGGTCAGATGGATCGATCAGCAGACAGTCAGCAGCAGTATGCGCGCTTGCTCGCAACGCTGGCACGTAAGGAGCAACTGCTGCCATTTGACAGGCACGCAGTGGCACGCGTCATCGATCACTGTGTGCGACTTGCTGACGATAATGAAAAACTGTCGACGCACATGCGCTCGATACAGGATCTGATGCAGGAAAGCGATTACTGGGCACGCGAGCGTGGTGAGTCAATCGTCAATGCCGTCGATGTACAACAGGCCATCGACGCACAGATTCGGCGTGCAGACCGTCTTCGCGAACGTATACAGGAAGAAATAGGGCGTGGCACCATCATGATCGAGACCGCGGGCAGCAAGGTCGGAGAGATCAACGGATTATCCGTGATGATGCTGGGTGGTTTCAGCTTCGGCAGGCCATCGCGGATCAGCGCGCGCGTACGCCTTGGCAAGGGCAATGTTGTCGATATCGAGCGAGAGGTCAAGATGGGTGGCCCGATTCATTCCAAAGGCGTGCTCATTCTGTCACATTTTCTCGGTGGACGTTATGCACTCGATTATCCGCTGTCATTGTCAGCCAGCCTGGTATTTGAACAGTCATACGGTGGTGTCGAAGGTGATAGTGCATCATCGGCCGAGCTTTATGCCTTGCTCTCCGCTTTGTCGCGGGTGCCAATCAGTCAATCGCTGGCGGTTACCGGGTCGGTCAATCAGCACGGTGAAATTCAGGCCATTGGTGGGGTGAATGAAAAAATCGAGGGATTTTTTGATTTATGTAACAGCCGTGGGCTGACGGGTGAGGAGGGTGTGCTGATTCCCGCTACCAATGTCAAACACCTGATGTTGAGACACGATGTCGTCGCAGCCGTTGAGAATGGCAGGTTTTCAGTGTACCCGGTGAGCACGGTAGATGAAGCCGTTGAATTACTCACCGGTATCAGCGCCGGCGTCAGGGATGCAAAAGGTGAGTTCCCTGCTGGCAGTATTAACCGGCTGGTCGAAGACAGGTTGATCCATTTTTCGCGGCAGTTGAAAAACTTCGCGCGCTCAGACAAGGATGAAGAAGGTATCAAAAGCAGTGACGAATAATCGCGGCGGATGACACTATAGCAATGAGACGAATCGCTATCACACTCGATGCTTTTCAAGTCAGTGCACAGGCGCTGGAGCAGGCGTTACGTCTGGCCAAACGTATGGATGCGCAGCTTGAAGGAATTTTCATTGAAGACATCGATCTGATTCAGATTGCGGAATTGCCTTTCCTGCGTGAGGTCAGGACGGTCTCGCGCTCAGAAGGTGCCGTCAGCCTGGTGCGTATGGAGCTCGAATTACGAGCCCTTGCCAGCCGTGCGGAACGTCTGCTCAGTGTGCAGGCCGCGCAGCACGATGTTGCATGGTCATTTCGCATCTGGCGTGGCTCGATAGACAGGGATCTGCTTGCAGCTGATATCGAAGCGGATGTGTTTGCATTAACACACCTGGGTGCTGCTTTGTCACGAAGCAGGACCGCACCTGCGAGGTCGACGGCTGTGAGCGTATTGTTTACCGGTAGTGAGGCCTCAGTGCGTGCGCTTGACACCGCAGTCAAGCTCGCTACCGATCCTGTGACAGAACTCAATATTCTTTTGTCGGCTGAGGATGCGACGGGTCTTACGCGTCTGCAGCAGCTCGCGATTAAACGACTGGGTGATGAGGTGGCAGGCGCACACTTTATACCCCTGCATGAAAGTTCGCTCTCTGACCTGCTGGAAATACTCAGGGATACCCGCACCGCGGTGCTGATTATTGAACGTGACAACGCGTTGTTGCAAACAGCCACCCTGAGACAAAATCTGAATAATCTCGATTGCCCTTTACTCGTTGTTCGTTGACTCGGATTGCCCCCCACACTGGTGAAAAATCCGGGCTAAGATTACTGATTTCCTGCATCAAGCGATACGGGCGTATACTATCTCTATGTTCGAACTTCTGCAGAATATCTGGGCCGTATTCCTGGACATGGCATTCTGGCTGTTGTTGGGATTGTTGGCGGCGGGTTTTATCAAAGCCTACATCGCTGAGGACACCATGCAACGCTGGGTGGGCGGCAGTGGCTTCGCTGCGGTTTCGCGTGCCGCCTTATTTGGCGCACCGTTGCCGCTGTGTTCCTGTGGGGTATTACCGGCCGCAATCGGACTACACCGTTCGGGCGCCTCCAAGGAAGCCACAGTTTCGTTCCTGATCTCGACACCGGAAACCAGCGTGGATTCGATTGCAGTGACATACGCTCTGATGGGGCCGGTCATGGCTGTGTACCGCCCTGTCGCAGCCCTGGCCAGTGCCATTATCACCGGTTTGATGACTGCTTTAGTGCGTGATGAAGAGCATGAGGTTGTTACTATGTCAGCGACCACTTCCTGTTGCAGTCCGGAGCCTGGGCCAGAGACAAATCCCTGTTGTGCCAGCGATACGGGGGCGGACTCTGGCAAAAGTTGCTGTAGTCAGGAGCAGCCTGTTGCCGTCAGGCAGGAGCGCTTGTTCAGTGCAATCAGATACGCTGGTACGGAACTGCTGGATGACATCGCCATGTGGATGGCAGTTGGCATCGTAATCGCCGGTGTCATGTTGACTTTCATACCGCCTGACTGGTTGGCACAATGGGGCCAGGGCCTGTCTGCGATGCTGATAATGCTGGTGGTCGGCATACCGATGTATATCTGTGCGGTAGCATCAACGCCGGTTGCTGCGGGGCTGATTGTCGCCGGGGTGTCACCAGGGGCAGCGCTCGTGTTTCTGCTGGTCGGACCGGCCACCAATATCGCCGGGCTTGCGCTGGTCAGCAAGGAACTGGGACTTAAAGTGACAGCGGTCTATCTGGCTGGAATTTCGGTTATCAGCGTGGCTATGGGGCTATTGCTCGAGTACTTGCTGCGTACGACAACCTTGCAGATTGATGTGCGCCTGGGTGAGGCGAATATGATGTTACCCATGTTCCTGAGCTGGGGCTCTGCCTTTTTATTGCTGATTCTGGCAATCAAGCCACTGCGTCGCCTGCTGTTGCCCAAACTGGGTTAGGGCAACTCAGATTAGTTCAGGGTTTCCTTGGAGCATGTGGATGTGCTGCCATTTTCAATCACATATGTGATTGAAAATGAAGAAAAATAGAAATCGCATTTTTATTTCTCGTGCTCTGATAATTCCTGGATTGAATTAATCAGAGCTTCCTTAGAAACAATAGTCATGTGCAGGATTTTCCCTGTCTGTATAATACTGTGCTCACGATTACTGACAAAATTGTAGACAGCTATGCCTTTGATACGACCCTTTGCCGCATTGAGACCCATTCCCGAACATGCCGCCGATGTTGTTGCGCCTCCCTATGATGTCTTGAATTCTGCCGAAGCGCGCGAGCGTGCACGCGGTCGTCCCTGGAGTTTCCTGCATATCTCAAAAGCCGAGATTGATCTGCCGGAAGATACAGATCCGTATGATCCGGCGGTGTATGCCAAGTCGGCAGAAAATTTATCGAAGATGCTCGAACAGGGCATTCTGATGCGCGAAGCAAAAGATTGCTATTACGTCTATCGTCTGATCATGGATGGGCATTCACAAACTGGACTGGTGGCTGTTGCATCGGTAGCTGACTATAACATCAACAGGGTGCGTAAACATGAGTTCACCCGCCCGGCAAAGGAAGACGATCGCGTACGCCAGATCGAAGCATTGAATGCACAGACCGGCCCGGTGTTGCTGGCCTATAAATCGCAGCCTGATATAGACGCTATAATCGAGGCCTTTACCAGGACAGAGCCGGTGGTTGATGTGACTGCTGATGATGGCGTGCAGCATAGCTTCTGGGTGATAGACGATGATGCAACGATCCAGCAGTTGACCCATGGCTTTGACGCCATGGAGGCGATCTATATCGCAGATGGCCATCATCGTTCCGCTGCAGGGTCACGCGTTGCCAAGGCAAAAGGGGGTGATGGCGAGCAGAATAGCGATTATTTCCTGTCGGTGATCTTCCCGCACAACCAGATGAAGATACTGGACTACAATCGCGTGATTACTGACCTCAATGGATTGTCCACGAGTGAATTCATTAGTGAGATTGAAGCTTCTTTCACCGTTACCGTTGAGAAAACTTCAGTCAAACCTGAAGCCCCGGGTGAATTCGGCATGTATCTCGAAGGCCAGTGGTACCGCCTGCAAATCAGTATGGGCTTGATACCCGATGATCCGGTACAGAGTCTTGACGTGAGTTTGCTGGCGGACTATTTGATAGAGCCCATACTGGGTATCTCAGATCCGCGTACTGATGCCCGTATTGATTTTGTCGGCGGCATTCGCGGTCTTGAAGAGCTGGAGAGGCGTGTTGACAGTGGCGAGATGGCTGTTGCCTTTTCATTATTTCCAACCAGTATGGACGCATTGATGGCGGTGGCTGATGCCAATGAGGTCATGCCGCCGAAATCCACCTGGTTCGAACCCAAGCTGGCGGACGGACTTGTATCACACCTGCTTGATTAAGGTTAGTGGTGAGTGAAGAGTCAAGCATTGCGACAGCAGGCAGTTGACGTGGTTATGAGATAGCGGGCGTGTAATTTATTATGATACGGCGTAAATTATAGACCTGTACTGATCAGGAGAAATCCAATGCTACCAGATTACAGTCCCCGTAAGACAATCAGCATGCCTGCCGATCTCCCTGTAGAACACCCCGAAGAATTCCCTGAGCTGGTTCACCTTGATGATCCGGCATTGCTGGTGTTCACGGATTTTTCCCGTGTTCATCCTGTCACTATCACCGCTGACAAAACGATCGATTACGCGCTGAAGAAAATGAAACATGCGGGCATTCGCCTGTTGCTGGTTGTCGATGATAAGGAGCGCATGATCGGGCTGATAAGTGCATACACGATACTGGGAGCAAAACCCGTGAGATTGGAGGAAGCTGATCGACTCGATCGAAGCCAGATTACAGTTGCTATGTTGATGGATCCGCGCAGCCGGATCAGGGTGCTCGATATGAGAAATCTTCGTGACGCAAAAGTTGGTCATATCGTTGCAACATTAAAAGATATCGAGGACTCTTATCTACTCGTCGTTGAGAACGATATTGTCAGTGGTCTGTTCTCAGCAAGTCAGATAAGCAAGCAGTTGGGCAGGAGTATCATGGATCTCCAGGAGCCAGCGCGTTCATTTGCCGAACTGATTCGCGAGATCGGTTAACGCTATCGCGCATGTTTAACCCGATGGGCTGGCCCGCACATTGAAAACCAACCACGACTGGATTGTGTATAATCAAATTTTAATATAATTATGGGCTGATCAAGGAACGCGCCTATTTCTCACCAGACAGGCCAGGCAAAATAACCAGACTAAATCCGTTTATTTACAGACGCTGATTGCAATATGATAAACGACAATTTTCTTGCATCAGCCTTTAGGTAATAGCAGGCCATTGCTCAGCCAGGCACTGCGGCACAACAGGACCAATAGTGACGTTCCATAAACTTCAACAAAGATTGCATGCGATCGAAACATCTGGGTTTGTTAATACCCTGTCAGGATCTTTGGTTGGGCTGGAAAAAGAGTGTTTGCGCGTTGCAGAAACAGGGGGGATTTCGCAGACAAGGCATCCACGGTCACTGGGCTCGCCATTGACCAATCCCTTCATCACAACAGATTTTTCTGAAGCACTGCTTGAGTTTATTACGCCTCCGTGTCATTCGATTAAAACGGCGCTGGATTTTTTGAACGATCTGCAGGTTTTCGTGTATTCAAAATTAAGCGAGGAAATCCTCTGGGCCACGAGTATGCCCTGTGTCGTTGAAAGTGGTGACAGTATCCCCATTGCACAGTATGGTAAATCCAATGCCGGCAAGATGAAGACCGTGTATCGTCGCGGCCTGGGATATAGATATGGCCGCACAATGCAGGTCATCGCAGGCGTTCATTTCAACTACTCATTTTCTGAAAGTTTCTGGACGATGTACCAGCAGATTGAGAACGACGATCAGCAGCAGCAAGCCTTTATATCGGAGCGATACATGGGGCTGATCAGAAATATACTGCGCCACGGCTGGTTAATTCCGTATCTATTCGGCGCCTCGCCCGCTGTGTGTAAATCCTTCCTGCATGGCAAACCATCCATATTGACCGCTTTCAATGAGAACACGGCTTATGAGCCCTATGCTACATCGTTACGCATGGGTGATATTGGTTATACCAACAACAAGGAAAGTATGGCGGGGATCAAAGCAAATTATGACAGTCTCGATGAGTACATCGATAGCCTGCGCTGTGCGATTAATACACCTTTTGATGAGTATGAGGAAATTGGGGTTAAAGTTGACAATGAGTATCGTCAGCTCAATGCAAATATTCTGCAAATCGAAAACGAATACTACAGTACAGTCCGCCCTAAGCAACTGCTGAACAATAACGAAATGCCGGTCAATGCACTCAAACAGCGTGGCATCCGATATGTCGAAATAAGGTCAATAGACGTCAATGCGTTTGACCCACTCGGCATCAATGAGGAACAGCTGTATTTTTTGGAGATCTTCGTACTGTTTTGCCTGTTGCAACGCAGCCCTGTATTAACAGCAAATGAAATGGACGAAATAGATATGAACCTTGTGCAGGTTGCGCACATGGGACGAGAGCCCGGTACAACTCTGGCGCGCAATGATGAAGCGGTTGAGTTGAAACAATGGGCGGATGAACTGCTGAGAGCAATGCAGGGTGTCGCACATTTACTCGACAAAGCGCATCAGTGCAAGTCTTATACTGAAAGTCTCGAAAGGCAGCAGGCGTGTGCGCTCGACCCTGAACAGACAACATCGGCAAGAATGTTGAATGAAATGCGCAAACACCACGAAGGCTTTTTTCACTTTGCAAGACGCATGTCAATGCAACACTGCCGCTACTTTAGTTCGTTGACGCTGTGCGAAGAAAGAGAGCAATTGTTTGAGCAGGCTGCTATTGATTCACATGCTGAACAGATGCGTATTGAATCGAGTGACTCCGTTGAATTTGAAGAGTTTCTCAAAAACTATTTTTCGCAGTAGCCCGCCTATCTCGCCACCTGGTGGGATGTGCGGGTTAGCCCCGATGTCAAACTAATCAGACTCTGATAAACACTGGTGAATCATATGCTTAAGTGGATTGATCGGCTGCCTGTAAAGGCGCTGTTGGTGGTTGCGGTTTTTTTTGCACTGGCACCATTTCAGCCTGAACCGCATTTGTTTGAAAAACTCAGGATGCTATATCATGGTGAATTGACCCGTCCAATTGATATCTTTGATCTATTTTTACACAGTTTGCCATTGCTATTACTGGCTATTCGCCTGATTAGAATTAGAATCAATAAATGATCAAGTTGTGTGGTTATCTACTCTATTTGTTTTCTAGCCTCATGGTTGTTCCGGCAATGGCGAGCGACGTCGATGATGCTGTTGAGGCGATGCGTGCCGGCAATTTTGCTGAGGCCTATTGTGTACTGAAGCCCTATGCAGAAGCGGGGGATCCTGAAGCACAATATAACATCGGCTGGATGTACCTCAATGGCTATGGTCTCGCGATGAATGACAGCCGGGCACTCGAATGGTGGAAAAAGGCTTCTGACCAGGGCTATACCGATGCGAGTTTTTCGATTGCCATGTTGTACAGCCTGGGTGAAGGGAAAGTTGAAAAGGATATCAACAAGGCGATTGACTATTACCTGATGGCTGTTGAAGATGGCCATGACGATGCCCTTATGATTATCAGGTCCATGCTTGCCAGAAATGACCGGGCTATCAGTCATCGCAAGCAGGAAATCATTCGAACCTACGGTTACATACTGGGGCCTTTGTTTGATGTAAAGGTCAAGCGTGCCAATGCGCGCCAGCAACCATCACTGAACAGTGAAATTGTTATGGTGCTGGAAACAGGCGCGACGATGGTTGAGCTCTCTGTAAAAGGTAAATGGTTGCAGGCCGGCCTGCTGGAAAGTGGAGAAATTGTCTGGATATACAAGTCTCTGCTGCAACCTCATGCATTGATCGATAATAGCTAACCCGCATTTCTCACCAGGATCACGGGAGCAGGCGCAGGATTCGTGTTCGTAAGCGCCACTCTGGAGCGAAAAGCGTAGCAATAGCTACGGTTTGAGTGAAGAGCAAGCTTACGGACACGAAGGCTAGCCTGAACCGTGATAGGCATGCTTGAATAACACACTGTTTTTTTGATCATCCGAGTTTCACTCCACAAAACCAATGCCTTACCAGTATTCCACGCCGCCTGGTGAGAAATGCGGGCTAGCCCGCATTACCCATCAATCGCTTGATTCTGCCGACGTAACCCCGGGTTTCGCGGGGTAGATACGGTTTCACCGTTGTCCACAATAGTGCGTCGGTTTGTAGTTTTCTCGATACATTAAGGATAGTGCCGTAACCAGCGTTGTAGCTGGCGAGTGCGAGATAGAGCCTGTCCTGCTCGGGCGTTTTTGGGAATTTGGTATACAGCAGACGGTCATAATAGATGCCCGCGGCAATATTCCAGCGCGGTTTGTTTACTTCGGCGAAATGCGGGTTTGCGTCATTAATTTCCTTGAAAGTATCCGGCATGATTTGCATCAGGCCAATCGCGCCTACGGAGCTAACAGCATTTGCGTTCAAGCCGGATTCGGCAATCGCCTGAGCTTTGAACCACTGCCAGTTGAATAATGGTCCAAAATAGCGTTTGCTGTATTTTCGAAAATGGCGGTCATATTCATCAGTCCATCTTTCGGAATCAACGGTGTAATCATTTATCGCAAATACTGTAGATATACAGAATAGAGTGATAATCAGCAGGAAAGCCCGGTCAAGCCACATTGCTGCAAGGATCCAAACGCCTGTTCAGCTGAGACCGAGGCCAATAACCAGCCCCAGTGCGGTGCCCACGCCAATAAACAGGCCCATGACCATGAGGCCAACAGCGATGTTGCCTTTTCCGAGTTCGTCGCTGATGTTGAAGCTGACAGTTTTGTTGAACATGCTGCATCCCAGCTTCATGAACAACAGGGTCAGTATACCGCCTAAAACAACATACAGAAAATTCAGAACAATGGGGTCAAGATGAGATGACATTCATTTCCTCCTCTGATTCTGTATCTAGTATAGCCGAGGATGCTCAGTTCTTGCTGCCTCCCTCGCACAGAGGAGATTCGGCGACCTTGCCCTTGTCAAACCATTCTTCCATGGTCAGCGTGTGCAGTGCCAGCGCATGGATGCCGCTGTTGAGTTCCTGTTGGAGTGCATTGTTCACCATGCGGTGGCGCGCAATGAGCATTTTACCCTTGAATTCATCGCTGACTATGACCACTTTAAAATGTGATTCGGATCCTTGCGGCACATTGTGCATATGGCTTTCATTGATAACCTCAAGATGCGCTGGTGAAAGGGCGTTTTTGAGTTTTTGGGTGATCGTTTCTTGCATGTTCATGAGATTATGTTATCACGCCACGAGCTTGAGTTTGTATGGCCTGCCAGGCCCGAGCTGGATTGAATGATATTCATAAATATTTCAATAGCATATGGTGCTTTTGTGGTTAAAAAAAATACCCTGCGAGGTCGCCAAAACCCCAGATCAGGGTACCGATAACCAGCAGATACAGGCCGCGCAGACCATTTTCCCAGATGTCTTCATCAAGGCTGCGTGAGCGCTCCAGCGTAGCGCGCTTGATTTCTTCAGCATAATCCCGATGAAAGTTCTGCCTGTGACGGTGTCGGCGTGTCCTTAATCTTCGGCTGTTTTCTATGATCTGACTGGATGTCAGAAAGATGCCAATGACGACAATGATTGAACCGGAACGTGCGAACCAGGACCAGTCATCTCGATCAATGCTGAACACAACGCCTAAAATAAAAACGGCAAGGCTGAATAATGAGGCTCGGGCAGTTGAAAGCGTGAGGTGTTTTTTTGATGCCGGTCTATTTTCCGGTATCTGCCGCATAGCCGAATCACCGCGTAGCACTGAATTGACTCCGGTGATAATCCTGCCAATGATTGTCAATGAACACTTCAAGTGGCTGGAAGTATTGTTTGTATATCATTTTACTGCTGCCGTGAATCAGATAACCAAGATAGAGATGTTCAGCGCCCATATGCCTTGTTTGCTCGATCATTTTGAGGATACAGAAGGTACCGAGGCCTCGCGTTGATAATTCAGGCTGGAAGAAACTGTATACCGCAGAAAGCCCGGAATAGACACGGTCGCATACTGCCACCGCTAGTAGCTGGTCGTGTTCCCTGACCTCGAAAAACGATGTGTTGCTCCATTTGCTGTAAAGAAACTGCATGTAATCTTCGGGCGTGGGATTGGCCATATTGCCGTCAGCATGACGTGCATTAATGTATCGCCGGTAGAGATCGAAGTGCTCGTTTCTGTAACCTGCTTCCCGCTGGTGTAGCGTGCAGTCGCTGTTGGTTTTCAGGCAACGCCGCTGGCTACGATTGGGTGAGAAATTGTCGACTGGAATGCGGCAGGGGATGCATTCAGTGCAATTTGTGCAGTGTGGGCGGTAGGTGTGGCTGCCGCTGCGCCGATAGCCCAGCTCGATCAGCTGGCTGTACAACTGCATATTCATTGGTACTCGTGGATCGGGCACAAGATTCGTCGCCCGTTGATCCGGCAGATAGCCACATTCGTGCTCTGTTGTCAGATACAGACTGATTTTCAGTGAGCTCATGATCAAATCATACCACCAGATTCGTTGAAAGCCACTAACCCGTATTTCTCACCAGGATTGCGGGAGCAGGCGCAGGACGGAGCCCGCAGGTCTCACCAGATGGGCGAGCCCTCACTTGATCTTTGAATCCACAGCGCATTTTGCTCATTCGGCAATACACACGGTTATTCCACTCCATCGCAAAATGCGCTGCGAATCCAAATCTCAGCGTGATCATCTCGCCCCCTCGTAAGACCTGCGGGCTGGTGTTCGTAAGCGCCGCTCTGGAGCGAAAAGCGTAGCAATGGCTACGGTTTGAGTGAAGAGCAAGCTTACGGACACGAAGACTAGCCTGAACCGTGATAGGCACGCCCGAATAACACTCCGAATTTTTGATCATCCAAGTTTTGCTCAAGAGAACCAATGCCTTATCAGTATTCTGCGCCGCCTGGTGAGAAATGCGGGCTAACTGCAATTTGCGGGTTATGGTGGCCGCTGATACCAGGGTCGCTTGCAACTGCTGTTATAATGCAGTGTTTAAATCCGAGTCTGCTTGAGATCATGTCACGAGAACAACGCCGGGCAAAGTTATTCGACTTGCTGAAACAACGTATTTTGATTCTGGACGGCGCCATGGGCACCATGATCCAGCGCTGTAATCTGGCAGAAGCTGATTATCGTGGAGAACGGTTTGCCGACTGGCCGCAGGACTTGAAGGGTAATAATGACTTGCTGGTGCTGACCAGGCCCGATGTCATTCGTGATATCCATAGTCGCTATCTCGAAGCGGGCGCCGATATTATTGAGGCCAATACCTTCAACGCGACGCGCGTTGCTATGGCGGATTACGCCATGGAAGAGCTCAGCTATGAGATCAATGTGGCCGCAGCCAGACTGGCACGTGACACAGCAGATGCTGCCGAGACAGCGGAAAGGCCGTGTTTCGTTGCCGGTATTCTCGGGCCGACCAATCGCACCTGCTCGATATCACCGGATGTGAATGATCCTGGTTTTCGTAATGTCACCTTCGAGCAGCTGGTCGAGGCCTACGCCGAATCAACCCGGGGGCTGATCGAGGGCGGTGCCGACATCATTCTGATCGAAACCATCTTCGATACCCTGAATGCGAAGGCAGCGATCTATGCGGTCAAACAGGTTTTCGACGAAGACGACGTCGAACTGCCGATCATGATCTCAGGCACAATTACCGATCAGTCTGGCCGCACCCTGACGGGACAGGTCACCGAGGCCTTTTATAACTCACTGCGCCATGCCGAACCGATTTCGATCGGGCTCAACTGTGCGCTCGGTCCGGATGATCTGCGTCAGTACGTGGAAGAGATGTCACGCATCTCGCAGTATTATGTCTCGGCACATCCGAATGCAGGCTTGCCCAATGAAATGGGCGGCTATGATCTGGGTGCGGATGACATGGCACGGGCGATTGCTGAATGGGCAGAGAGCGGTTTTCTAAACATTGTCGGTGGCTGTTGCGGCACCACGCCCGATCATATACGCGCATTCGCCGAGGCAGTCAAAGACAAACCGCCCAGGCAATTGCCGCAGCTGCCCGTCGAGTGTCGTTTGTCGGGGCTGGAACCCTTTAATATTGGTGAGGATTCGCTGTTCATCAATGTGGGCGAGCGCACCAATGTTACCGGCTCGGCAAAATTCAAGCGTCTGATCAAGAATGAAGAGTATGAGGAGGCGCTGACGGTTGCGCTGCAGCAGGTTGAGGATGGCGCGCAGATCATCGACATCAACATGGATGAGGGCATGCTCGATTCCGAGGCGGTAATGAAGCGCTTCCTCAATCTGGTCGCAGCCGAGCCTGATATATCGCGCGTCCCCGTGATGATTGATTCATCAAAATGGGCCGTAATCGAGGCCGGCTTGCGCTGTACCCAGGGTAAGGGCATTGTCAACTCGATCTCGTTGAAAGAAGGCGAACAGGCATTTATCGAACACGCCAGAAAAATTCGCCGTTACGGTGCGGCGGTTATCGTAATGGCATTCGATGAACAGGGACAGGCTGACACCCTTGAGCGCAAAGTTGAGATATGTTCCCGTTCGTACCGGATTCTGACCGAGAATATCGGCTTTCCCGCGGAAGACATCATCTTCGATCCAAACATCTTCGCGGTAGCTACCGGCATTGAAGAGCACAACAATTATGCGGTTGATTTCATCGACGCAACGCGCAGGATCAAACAAACATTAGCCCATGCCCTGGTTTCAGGTGGCGTCTCCAATGTGTCATTTTCCTTTCGCGGCAACAACCCGGTACGCGAAGCCATTCACTCGGTATTTCTTTATCACGCTATTCGCGCCGGTATGGATATGGGCATCGTCAACGCAGGCCAGTTGGCGGTTTACGATGATTTGCCTGCGGAGCTGCGTGAAGCGGTAGAAGATGTCATTCTCAACAGAACAGAGCATGCCACTGACCGCCTGATCGACCTTGCACCTGCCTACATGGGAGATGGTACCGCTGTACATATCCGGGAAGACCAGGCATGGCGCGAAAAACCTGTAAATGACCGACTGGCCCATGCGTTGATCAAAGGTATCACCGAATACATCGAGGAAGACACGGAGGAGGCAAGGCGGCTGGCTGAACGGCCTTTGCGCGTCATTGAGGGGCCTTTGATGGATGGCATGAACATCGTCGGTGACCTGTTTGGTGAAGGCAAGATGTTCCTGCCGCAGGTGGTGAAATCGGCTCGGGTAATGAAAAAGGCCGTGGCCTATCTGATGCCGTACCTGGAGGCTGAAAAAGATGCAGCCAGCAGCAGTAGCAACGGCAAGATCCTGATGGCGACCGTCAAAGGTGATGTGCATGATATCGGCAAAAATATCGTCGGCGTTGTCCTGCAATGCAACAACTATGAAGTGATTGACCTGGGTGTCATGGTGCCGGCTGAGAAGATTCTGCGCGAGGCGGAAAAACACCGGGTGGATATCATCGGGCTGTCAGGTTTGATCACACCGTCTCTGGATGAAATGGTCCACATGGCAGCGGAAATGCAACGATTGGGTCTGACTATACCTTTGCTGATCGGTGGTGCAACGACATCGCGTATTCATACCGCAGTGAAGATCGAACCAAAATATTCCAGTGCGGTTGTCTATGTGCCTGATGCTTCACGGGCTGTGGGCGTTGCCGGTGAACTGCTGAGTAAAGAGCGTGCTGCAGCTTATGTCAGTCGTATCAAGGATGAATACGCGCAAATGCGAGACGAGCGCGCGCAACGCCAATCGACGAAAAAAACCGTATCATTGCAGCAAGCGCGCGACAATGGTTTTGAAGATGACTGGGAAAACTATACTCCGCCAGTACCAACATTTCTTGGGCTGAAAACGTTCGATGGTTATGACCTGGAGGAATTGACTGATTTCATCGACTGGACACCGTTCTTTCATACCTGGGAGCTGGCCGGTAAGTACCCCAAGATACTGGATGATGAGGTCGTCGGCGAACAGGCGAGGCATTTATTCGCGGATGCACAGACCATGCTGAAACAGGTTATCGAGGAGAAATGGTTGACTGCGCGGGCGGTTATCGGCTTTTTTCCGGCCAACAGCTTTGATGATGACATCCTGATTTTCAGCGACGAATCGCGCGATGATGTGGTAGCAGTATTGCATCATTTACGGCAACAGCTGGCGAAGCCGCCACAGCGGCCCAACTGGTGTCTGTCTGACTTCATTGCACCGGTAGAGACAGAAATCCGCGACTATATCGGTGCATTCGCGGTTACCACAGGGATGGGTATCGAGGAGCACGTTCAGCGATTCGAGGCCGCCCACGATGATTACGACAGTATCATGCTCAAGGCGCTGGCTGATCGCCTGGCGGAAGCGTTCGCCGAGCGCATGCATCAGCGCGTACGCAAGGAGTTCTGGGCTTATGCAGCCGATGAGAACCTGACCAATGAGGCCCTGATTGGGGAACAATACCAGGGCATCCGACCGGCTCCTGGGTATCCTGCATGCCCGGATCACACTGAAAAACAGACACTTTGGGAGCTGATCGAGCCGGACAAGCATGCTGGAATCGCTCTCACTGAAAGCTATGCGATGCTACCGGCTGCATCGGTCTCTGGCTGGTATTTCTCACACCCGCAATCTCGTTATTTTGGTACCGGCAAAGTATCGCGTGATCAGGTAGAGGACTACGCGGAGCGAAAAAACTTAAGCCTCGAAGAAGCCGAGCGTTGGCTGGCACCGGTGCTGGGCTATGACACCTGAATGTCGGTATATCTGACGATGGCGTTTACTAGCTAACTTTCTGAATAAATTGATAAAAATAAAACGGCTAAACAAGCTGTATGCGAATATCCGATTGCTAGTGTCGCAATTGCTTACAAACTCATCCAGAGTCCCTGCATGATGTGGGTATGGTTAGCATTAAAAATCAATGGCTTACAAACTTGGCAGGGTAAATGCAATAGATATTTCACATTTTCCCTGTTTCTTTCGCAGCGGATGGAACACCCAGGGTACGATGCTAGACTCTCTCACCTTTATGCTGGCGTATTTTTGCCAGCATTTTTTTAGTCATAAAATATTTTTTGAACGCAAGATTCTGATATGCAAAGTTTTGTATTGCCTGTGGATAACTTTGTGGACAGATTTTCACCCTGCTGATGATTTTGGCGTTTTGGGTGTTTTTTATTAGCATGTTTTACAGTTATCTGTAAGTCAAATAATGTAAATTAAAACAAGAATTTATATAATTTTACAATATACTTATTGACAGAATTATTCCATAATGCTCCGCTAATATAGCTGATTACACGGCCAGGATCCGCCTGTGTAAAACACGCCTGAACGTCCTGCTTTATTCTGATTTGTGGATAAAGTTATCGGATTGTACACTTGATTCAACAGCTTATAATCTTGCTTCCATTCATGTACCCGATCTATGCCAATACTTCGTTTACGTAACATCAGTGTCAGCTTCGGTGGCCCAGCTATCCTGGAGAATATCAGCTTGTCTATTGACTCTGGCGAGCGTGTCTGCTTGCTCGGTAGAAACGGCATGGGTAAATCGACCCTGATGAAAGTCATCACGGGTGCGGTCCAGCCTGACAGCGGAGAGATCGAACGCCAGCAAGGTCTGATCATCGCGAAGCTGGATCAGCAGGTCGATATTGGAGAGGGTGGCTCGGTGTTTGATGTGGTGGCGGCGGGATTGGGTGAATCGGCAAACCTGTTGCAGGCTTTTCATCAGGCCGTTCAAAAAATGGCGAGCGCGCACAGTGAACAAGCGGCAGCCGAGCTTGAAAAAGCGCAGCACGCGGTGGAGGCGGCAGGTGCATGGCAACTGAACCGGCAGGTTGAGGCGATACTCAGCCGTATGCAGCTCGATAGTGATGCGGATGTCGCGATAATGTCGGGTGGCATGAAACGGCGTGTGTTGCTTTCCAGGGCGCTGATTCAGGAGCCTGATCTGTTACTGCTGGATGAGCCGACCAATCATCTCGATATCTCCACCATTGCATGGCTGGAGCAGCAGTTACTGGATTACCGTGGTGCGATACTGTTCATTACCCACGATCGGGCGTTTCTACGCCGCCTGGCGACGCGCATTATCGATCTTGATCGTGGCGGATTGAAAAGCTACCCGGGTGACTATCAGACTTTTCTGCATCGCAAAGAGGAATTCCTGAAGGCGGAAATGGAAGCCAATGCACGCTTCGATAAAAAGCTGGCACAGGAAGAAATCTGGATTCGGCAAGGAATAAAGGCACGGCGCACGCGCAACGAGGGCAGGGTGCGAGCCTTGCAGAAGATGCGCAAGCAGCGCCACCAACGCAAGGAGCACATCGGTAATGCATCGATGAAGATCGCCACGGCGGAACGCTCTGGTAAACTGGTTGTGGAGGCTGACAGTGTCAGCTTCAACTACCAGGGTAAGACCCTGATCAGGGATTTCAGCGCGTTGATTTTACGTGGTGACCGCATCGGTGTAATCGGTCCAAATGGTGTCGGTAAGACCACATTGCTGCATATCTTGCTGGGTGAGCTCAAGCCGCATCGGGGCAGGATAAAGTACGGAACCCATCTGGCTGTTGCCTATTTCGATCAAATGAAAGCGCAGCTCGACGAGCAGGCCACGGTTATCGATAATGTTTCGCATGGGCGTGAGCGAATTGATATCAATGGGCAGTCAAGACATATCATCGGTTACTTGCAGGACTTTCTATTCGCGCCGGAACGGGCACGTTCACCGGTAAAGTCATTGTCAGGCGGTGAGCGCAGTCGCTTGATGCTGGCTCGTCTATTTTCACAGCCCGCCAACGTGCTGGTGCTCGATGAACCGACCAATGATCTCGACATCGAAACCCTCGAGCTGCTTGAGGAACTTCTGCTCGAGTACAATGGTACCGTACTGCTGGTGAGCCATGACCGCGAATTTCTCAACAATGTTGTTACCAGCACCCTGGTTTTCGAAGGCGATGGCAAGGTTGCCGAGTTTGTCGGCGGTTACGACGACTGGGTCAGGCAGCGCACGATAGACCCGTTTCGACAGACACCCGTAAATCAGGCTGTGGTAAAAAAATCCACAGTAGGAAAACCTAAGAAACCAAGAAAACGTAGCTACAAAGATCAGCGCGAACTTGACAGCCTGCCAGAAAAAATTGAAAGGCTGGAAACGAAAATACAGCAGCTCACCGACGAAATGAGCCGGCCTGAATTTTTCCAGCAGGACAGGGATGAGATCGTGAATTTGCAGCAGCAGCTTGAGCGTGCAAATAGCGATCTGGAGGTTTGCTTTGAACGCTGGGAGCAGCTGGAGTCAGTCGAGTTCTGATCTGGCAACATGACAATCTGCACGACTCATGCTGTCATTGTCTGTCAGGCTCAATTCAGACCTTTCTACATAATTGCCAACAGTTGTGAACTGCTTCAAGCTTGCACCGGGAGGATTCCGTTAAACTGCGCTAATATCACTCCAGGTGCAATCCAGCGGGCAGCGACTATGTTAACTCCGGCATTCAGGCCTTTTCTCTCTGCAATAACAATTCTCATTATCATTGCTGCTGTTGCTGTTGCTGTTGAGGCTGAAGGATTCAAGGGCAAACTGATCAAGGTCAATGGGCAAGCCACCATCATTGATGCCAACGGTCAGCGTGTTACTGTTGATAAGCCCGGGGATATTGTCAGGGTGACGGACACGATTGAGACAGCAACAGACGCTAGCGCGGTTGTCAGCTTCAATGATGGCACGCTGTCCATACTGGACCAGGAGAGCCGTTTACGGGTCGAGAAGACCGGCTGGCTGTCCCACGTCGGGGGTAAAATTTATTTCACTTATAGAAAGATATTTGGTGAAAGCCGTCGGGTCAAAACCCGATTCGCGATACTGGGGATACGCGGCACGACATTTATTGTCCATGATATCGGCGATAGCCAGGGCATTGCTCTAGCGGAAGGTCTACTGGATATTCAGACACCCGGTGCGGCCTTCGAAATCCACAGGCAGGCGCAACTTGACCAATTCGGCGCATTCAAACAGCAGTCACGGCAACAGCGGGAAGCCGTACAGCAGGCCTTTAATGAATACAAGCAAGCTTTGAAGCGAGATTTCATTGAATTCAAGAAAAGTTTCAGGTTGCAGGCAAACCGTGTTGTTCGATTCGAGGGTAATCGTGTAGAAGAACGTCGTATCGATGATGCTATAAAAGCCGAATTCGAATATTTTGAATCCATTGCCGGAGAATTGCTGGACGAGTTCCGCGAACAGTCTAGCCCGCATTTCTTACCAGGATCACGGGAGCAGGCGCAGGATTCGTATTCGAAAGCGCCGCAATAGCTTGGGCGAAGCGGCCGTAGGGTGCGCCGTGCGCACCGAAACAGCCCAGCACACTGAGGATTCACGGTGCGCACGGCGCACCCTACGATCTCATGCAAACCAAGACCAGCCTGAACCGTGATAGGCAGGCTTGAATAGCACACTGTATTTTTAATCATCGGAGCTTCACTCCAAAAAACCAATGCCTTACCAGTATTCCACGCCGCCTGGTGAGAAATGCGGGCTAGTCAACACCGGGAACAACCGGCGCGCGAACAGAGCCTTGAGGAAGAGGATTTCTAGCCCGCAACAGCTGTTTTTCTTCGTTAATCAAAGGTCAACTCAGGAAAACCCGCATTACCCTGAACACCGCCGGTATGAACGGCAACGATACGTGTGCCTTTGGCGAATTTACCTTTGTTGATCAGGTCGAACAGACCATACAGCATCTTGCCGGTGTAGACGACATCGAGTTCGATACCAAAGTCTGATTTAAACTGCTTGATGAATGCGAATAATGCTGCAGTGGTCCTGGCGTAGCCACCGAAATGATAGCTATTTTCAATATTCCAGTTTTGTGAGGTGGCTAGACCGCTCTCAAAGAGCAGTGTGCTGACATCACGCTTGAGAAAATCCGCGCCCTTGAGTACCGCAAAACCGACGGCATGCTGACCAGAATTCAATGCGCTCACGATGCCGGCCAACGTGGCCCCCGTGCCACTGGGAACAGTGATGACATCGAAGGCGGCATCGATATCTGTGACGATCTCGGCGCAGCCTTTCAGTGCCAGGTCGTTACTGCCCCCTTCCGGCAGCAGATAAAAGTCGCCATAGCATTGATGCAGTTGCTCAATAAACGCTACCGAGTCTTTGTTACGATAGGTGATTCGGTCTACAAACCTGATTTGCATGCCACAGTCGTGGGCAAATTGTAGTGTGTTGTTGAGTCTGTTGCTGAAGTCACCCCTGATAAGGCCGATCGTGTTGAATCCAAAGCGCTTACCTGCGGCTGCAGTGGCCGCAATGTGGTTCGACCAGGCGCCACCGAAAGTGAGGAGGGTTGATTTGTTTTCCGTTCTGGCCTGAACCAGATTGTATTTCAGCTTGCGCCACTTGTTACCGCCAAGAATCGGGTCTGCGAGGTCTTCGCGTTTCACGCACAGTGAAACGCCTGCTGTGTCCAGCAGGCGTGATTCAATTTTTTGAAGAGGTGTTTGTTTGGATGAAAATGCAATCGAGTTCAGCGTTTTTCTACCACATGAATGACTCTCGAGTGTTCAAAGAATACAACACGGTCTGCGTATGTCCAGCGGGTGATAGGCGGCTCGCCAATGCTCGGTGATATATCAACAGGACGGCCGAGCTCATTCTGCACCTTGTCCATCGACATGCCACGTCTGGGAAAATCGAGCGGATTGATGATGATGGTATCGCCGGGCTGCAATTCAAGCACATCACCGGTAACCTGTTCGACTACGGCAGTTTCTGTGGCGGTCTCGGCTTGCGCAGGTTCGAGAATCAGCATCGGTTCTTCCTCGACCGGAGCGTCAGGTCGCTCTGCCATGGCCGGGCGTTCGGCCATAGCGATGGTCGGAGACATCAGCCCGAATAGGATTATTATTTTTTTAATCATAACTCCCTCGTCGCAATTATGCGCAGTGCTAATCAGATTGTAGCAGCTGTCAGGAAAAATGCGGGCTTACCCGCATATTGCACAAAGGCGGACGCTAACCTGTGTATTTCTGCATCACCAGGCAGGCATTGGTGCCGCCGAAGCCAAAGTTATTCGACATCACGCTGTTCAGCTCAACATCGTCCCGTCTTTCGGTGACTATAGGCATGTCTTTGGCGGCCTCGTCCATATTCTCGATATTGGCTGACGCCTGTATGAAATTATTTTCCAGCATTAGAAGGCTGTAGATGGCTTCCTGAACACCGGAGGCGCCGAGTGAATGCCCGGCGAGCGATTTGCTCGAGCTGATCGGAGGTATAGTGTCGCCGAAGGTCTCACGAATGGCTTCCAGCTCTTTGGTATCACCAACAGGCGTACTGGTGCCGTGTGTGTTGATGTAATCGAGTGGTTGAGCCAGGCCCTCAGTCGCCATTTTCATGCAACGAACAGCACCTTCACCCGAGGGGGCAACCATATCAGCGCCATCCGAAGTTGCACCATAACCGACAATTTCAGCAATGATATTGGCGCCACGACTGAGGGCGTGCTCGAGTTCTTCTACGACCATGGCACCGCCACCACCAGCAATGACAAAACCATCGCGGTCGGCGTCGTAGGTGCGTGATGCTTTTTGCGGGGTCTCGTTGAATTTGGTCGATAGTGCGCCCATGGCGTCGAACATCATGCTCAGTGACCAGTGTTCTTCCTCGCCACCACCGGCAAAGATGATGTCCTGTTTACCCATCTGTATCAATTCGTAGGCATTGCCGATACAGTGCGTACTGGTAGCGCAGGCCGAGCTGATGGAGTAATTCACGCCCTTGATATGAAAGGGTGTTGCCAGGCAGGCTGATACAGTGCTGCTCATGGTTCTGGGTACCATGTAGGGGCCAACCCGTCTCAGGCCCTTGTTGCGTAAAATATCGGCAGCTTCCACCTGGTTCGCGGATGAGCCGCCACCCGAGCCCATGATGATACCTGTGCGTGAGCTAGACACCATATCATTGCCCAGACTGGCATGTTCTATGGCCTCTTGCATGGCGATATAGGCAAAGGCGGCTGAATCACCCATGAAGCGTTTGACTTTACGATCGATGAAGGCATCAAAATCGATGTCAATGCTCCCAGCAACATGGCTGCGCATGCCCATATCCACATAAGCCTGCTGGAACTTTATTCCTGAGCGGCCTTGCCTGAGTGAGTCGAGTACGGCATTTCTGTCATTTCCCAGGCAGGAAACGATGCCATAACCAGTAACAACAACACGTTTCATAACAAACTCTAGAAATTATCAGTCGAGGTAAATAATCCTACTCGTAGATTTTTTGCAGTATATATCACACGGTCATCAACGAAGACCTCACCGTCAGCAATGCCCAAAACAAGGTCTCTGGCAATAACACGCCTGATATGGATGTGATAGCCTACGGTTTCAGCGGACGGCAGCACCTGGCCCGTGAATTTTACTTCCCCGACCCCGAGTGCGCGACCACGCCCTGGATAGCCCAACCAGCCAAGGTAAAAGCCCACAAGTTGCCACATCGCATCCAGACCAAGACATCCCGGCATGACCGGATCGCCGTCGAAATGGCAGTTAAAAAACCAGAGTTTAGGGTCGATGTCAAGTTCAGCCTTGATTTCACCCTTGCTGTAATCGCCGGAATTCTCTGTAATGCTTGTGATACGATCAACCATGAGCATGTTTGGCAGGGGTAATTGTGCATTACCGGGCCCGAACAGTTCCCCATGGCCGCATTTTAATAATTCATCATAGGTATAGGAATTCTGGCGGGTCATTGAAATGGATTCTGTCTTATTTGCGGGTTTGTTGTCTGCGAGCATGTTGGTTCGGCTAAAAGGCAGTGATTTTATAGGAAATTGCCGGGCGATGGTATCTGACTACGAATGAGAGCGTAATTATGCAGGAAATCTTGTTGATAGCCCTGTTGCTGGCAATCGTCGCTTACTGGTGGGATACGACACGCACCAACGAAATAGCGATGCACAACTGTGGTCGCATCTGCCAGTCTGCCGGCGTGCAACTGCTGGATGCGACCGTATCAAGGCAGCGTGTCTGGTTGCGGCGACATCCGCAGGGAGGTATACAGATATGTCGTCTTTACAGTTTTGAATACAGCAGTGACAATAAAAGCCGCCAGTTTGGTTATATCGTATTGCTTGGACGCCAGGTGGTCGAGAGTAAAATCGGACCTGCCGATGTCGGGGAGCCTGCTTCGGGTCCTGAATCAGGCTCCACATTCCATTAGCCCGCATTTCTCACCAGATGGACGAGCTTGAATCCACAATGCGTTTTGCTCGGTCGGGCATACACACTGTTATTCCACTTCTTCGTATAATCCTTTGTACATCCAAATCTGTACGTGATCATCTCGCCCCCTGGTGAGTACGCGGGCTTGATTGCCGTGGTCAGTAAATAAAAAAGCGTTTGCTGAATTGCAGTCGGGCAGGCCCTTTTTCACCCTGAGGTGTAATGTTCAGTCGAAATTTGAGGAATTCTCCATCACTGACTTTTAACTCAGCTAGGTAGTAAATTGCCGTATCTTCCTTGATTTCTCGAAACTCGAGGGTTTTCAGCTGCCCGGTAAGATTGCTGGCATTACCGGTTACCGTGGCTTCTACGGGTTTACCCGTTGTGCCCATGACTTTCTTCAAAACAGTGATGTTGATGATGATGCGGTTGTTTCGCCGAGTTAGTTCGTAGGCCTTGGCCATTTCGGGCGACAGGGTGTCGCTTCTGAAAGCGTTGTAATGGACAACATAATCGCCGAACACTCTCGAATTCTCGGCGAATGCATTAGCACCGCTACCGAGAAACATCAGCATGATCAGGCTTTTTATAAACAGATTCATTTTACCGGTAAGACTTGATTGACCACACATACGAAATTCTCCTCGTGAGATATACTAAACTAATGATTATAGAGTAACATTATTGCGCAGATAAGGTACATAAGCAGGTATAACAAATACGCGCAATCGTATGTTTTTAGTGCGATTTCGGAATATTTACCCCTGCTGTCATGGTGGCAGCAGTTGTAAAAGTTCAATGCCAATGCATTGCAGTCGCCATCCGTTCAAGACCAGTAAATCACGTTTTCCCTGGACCAGTTTCTCCGCATCCTTGCGATTACACAGCATACCGGGAGAAATCCCTAGTTCGGACGCTTTTTTGCGTAGATGATCCAGAACGCCGCTTAGCGCCGCTGACTGAGCTTGTGTGAGCTGTCTGCGCTTGAGAGTCGGCCATTCGGACGCCGCCTTGATGTATGCAGCGTTCAGGGTTTCAGATAACGAATCGAGCTCAGACATTTCCAGCACTTGACCAATCGGCCCGATTTGCCTCAATTGGCTGCTGTTTTTAGGTTGCTCGATGGCGATCCTAATGAGAATATCATCCGGCAGGATCCGCCTGCGCGGCCTGTCTCTGGCAATGGCGCGTCGCTCGCGCCAAACGGCTGCTGCCTGAAGCACCGCGAGCTCAACGCCAACCAGGCGCTCTTTTGCCTTTACCCGCATCCAGCTATCGGTGAGGGCAGACTCGTCATTGAAATTTTTGGAGCACAGGCGATCGCATTCTTCTTGCATCCACGCTGAACGATCGAGCGTTTCCAGCTCAGTCTGCTGCTGTTGATGCAGTGAAAGCAAGTACCGGACATCATCTGCCGCATATTCGAGTTGCGCTGTTGTCAACGGGCGTTTCAACCAGTTTGTGCGTGTCTCTGATTTTGGCAATGGCACATTCAACGTCTGCATAACCAGACTGGCGTAACTTGACTGGTGGTCTTCGTGCATCAGTGCATTTGCGACCTGTGTATCAAATATCGGACAAGGTTTGTCATCCAGGGTCAGCTCCAATACTTCAAGGTCTTGCATGCAGGCATGAAAAACTTTGGTAATCGCAGGGTTGAACATCAGCTCCGACAGCAGCGGTTTGACGTCGAATGCGAGTGGATCGATGCAGGCTATGGTGTCGCCACCCGCAAGCTGTATCAGGCCGATGTGAGGGAAATAGGATCGCTCCCGCGCAAATTCTGTATCAACAGCGATGCACGCGTGGTTTTTAAATTCATCACATAAAGCTGCCAATGCAGCAGGTGATTCGATCAGTTCCGGCGCCATCAAGCTTGTTTAGGGGCGAGTAGTTCGATCGGATAACCGTCAGGGTCTTCGACAAAGGCAATAATCGTTGTGCCGGCATTCATCGGGCCTGGTTCACGTAGGATATTTCCACCCTGAGCGCGTATTTTCTTGGCCGCAGCGTAAACATCATCGACCTCGATAGCGAGATGGCCAAACCCGGTGCCCAGATCGTAAGCATCCGTATCCCAGTTGTACGTTAGTTCGATCACGGAATGGTCCTTCTCGTCACCATAGCCAACGAATGCAAGTGTGAATTGACCATCGGGGTAGTCTTTTTGTCGCAGCAGTTTCATCCCCAGGATTTTGGTGTAGAAATCGATAGATCTGCCAAGATTGCCGACACGTATCATGGTATGTAGCAGGCGCATGCGCTTTACCTTTTTAATCTTAAAGCCAGGTATGTTACATTGCTGTACAGGTAGATGCGACAAATGAGTAACAGCCTCGTTATGGATTTTTCATTTAATGCCAGAACCTTCAGAAGTCTGTTGCACAGTGCTGTCGCCGAACATATCGCCGATATCACAGCGGATAGCTCAGCTCGGGAGACACCCGAGCAGCTACTCGCAGGTATGGAACAAGCCATCGATGTGTTGGAGCGCGCTGATGCCGACATTGCAGCCCGGCACGGCGAAAGCGTACTGTCGGAGGCTGAAATCACTGAAATTGGCGATTATACGCTCGGTTTGCTGGAGGCCATCGTCGAGCGTGTCGAGACCGCGAGCGGCCACCAGAGTCGCGAGCTTACGCGGCTTGCGATCCCGATTTCCCTGTGGATTGCCAGACAGGGTGGATACATCAATAAACTCGAGCTGGTGGTCAATTCGCTGGCGGCTTGGGCGAATGAATTGAAGGATACCCTGCAAATTGCCGATCTGGTCCGTGTTATTCGCGAGATAATCGATGCGGCTTCCAGTGAGATTCGCCAGGATCTCGACCAGAGTAATCCCATGCGACCCTGGCGCATCATCAACCTGAACTACGGTATCGTGGCAACACGAAGCCATGATCCGGCCCTGATGGATCAGGCATTTTCCAAACTGGTCGAGAACCTGCCACAAGATGCGCGTGCATTTTTCAGAGAAGGCATGCAACAGATGGATATCGTAGGGTATCCCGAAGAGGTGCGAGAAGTGGTCGAACGCTATGAAAGAATGTGGGGTTCGGAGGATACGCTCCATTAAGGTGGTGAGAAATGCGGGCCTGGAGTCTGCGCGGTAGAAAGTCTCCCTGCTGCAAAAGCGCTTCAGCGGTCCATTTATATGTTCTTTTTCGTTGCGTAGTGCCCACTATGCGCCTCAAAAGAACAGAAAACTGTCCTCGCCGTGCCACTTTTTTGCTACGGGTATTTCTACCGCTCAGACTCCTAGTCCCTGGACTGGGCAGAAGCCTCGTGTTTGCTCTGGATGAAGGCCGAATGCGGGACATGCAACAGATCGGCCAGTCTTCTGACCAGATGTTCCTCGAATTTATGTATTTTTTGATCGGCGTAGGCCATTTGCCAGAGGCGTGTTATCAACGCGCGTTTTTGCTGCTGGGTGTGGAATTCATTGATCAGTGAGGTGAACTGATAATAATCGGTGGCCTCGGTTCTTTCTTCTTCAGCCAGCAGAATCAGCTCCTCGGCTTCAGCTTCATTCAAATCAAAACTGTCCTGCAAGGCAGAGCGCAAAGTAGCGAGTTCAGCCTGTTGAACCGAGTGGTCGGCGTAGAGCACTTCAATCATCAAAGCGGCGCAGGCCAGCTGCAACTGGTGTGCTATGTCTTCACCAGTAACTGCCTCAGTAAGGATGATATGCTGCTCGAAAAATTGTTTGATTTTCAGGATCATGTTGATTCCCTGACCTTGTCCAGCAGTTGTTTCAGCCGCTCTTCATCAAAACCACTGATGACGTACTGGTCAACGAGGAATACAGGGACGGCCTGTGCATTGACGCGATGATACAGCCTCTCGCCTTCAGCAGACCGCTCGATGTCGTATTCACAGTAATTGATGTTGTTCGTGGTGAAGTAGCGCCTGGCCTGATAGCAGTATTTACACCACCAGGTACCCAGCATGACGACTTCTGGTTTGGTGCTGAGAATGGCATCATCACAGTGTATCCGTTTGATCGAAGGTTTGTAGTTAATCATGGCCAATGCGGCGAGAATGATCAGGATCGCTATCGGGCCGTTCAAACGGCGCAGTTTCGAAGGGGGAGCATTCTGATTCTGGTACGCGCTATCTGTCATGATGCAATAAACAAAAACACCCGGTATCTTTGTGACTACCGGGTGTGTTAGTTGTTCCATTTAGGACTGGATTAACGCAGGTATTCTTGCCTCCGCTGATCAAAATCTCGGTCACCATAGCCACGTAATTCAGCAATGAAATGCCTGCGGTAATAGAGCACGGCACTTGTGCCATTGGCCTTTACATCGACGATTCTCCATTTACCGTCATCGCGGCGCATGCCAAAATCCAGTCGTGCCGGAGGCTGTTGTTTTCTGATCACGTTGACTCTGACGACTGCTTCGTCGCCACGGCCCCTGAAACGCGTTCTGTCATAACGCAGCGAGGTATTATCGGGATCGAAGCCGCCCATATGTTTTACCAGGGCTGTCAGAAAAGTTTCTTGCAGCTTGGTCTGGAACTCGATCTTGTCTTCGGTGCTCATATAACGCGCGTATGGCCCTGTGATCCATTCTGACATAGCATCGAAGTCGAAATGTGGAAAAATTTTCTTTTCGAGGAACGATCTCAGCATGCCTGGATGGGCAACATCCTTGCCCTTGATGAACTTCTCGAGGTCTGAAACCGCCTGTTTGAGTTCAGCAGCGGGATCAGGAATATCTGCATAACGGCTGCTTCTGGCAGGGTAGCGATCGCCCCTATCGCCGTAAGGCATGGAATAATCACTATATGCATAGGCAGTATTGATACACAAAAATATCACTATGGTGGTCAGTGAGACAAGGACTTTCTTCATGTTAGATCTCTTTATTATTAGAAGGTGAGCGAATGAGGACTAAGAATAACGTGTCTGGTGGGTTGTCTTCAAGGGCTGGAGCGAAAATACTCCTTGCGACTGTTTTCCTGTGTTTTTTGGAGGTTTTTTTAGAGCCAATGGCGTCGGCAGCAGCACAGGATGAATGGTCGCGTTTGGAGCTGGAATGGGCGCAGGAAGAGCGAGCCCTTGGGGTCAACGAAGGTGAGCTGCAACTGCTTGATCAGCCCCCGGAGGTGGCTTCACATTTTCATCATACCCGTTTGTTGATCAGGGAGCAGAGCCTGCGCACTGGCTGGGTGACGATGTACCAGTGCCACAGTGATCTGGATAAGGTGGCATCTTCACAGATCGTGTATCAGCCGGATCGCATCAGCAATATCAGGGTGTTGTCATCCCAGAACATCGGTTCTGTCTGGGTTGAGGGGCATACAGTGCAAATGAAAGGCATAGCGACGGGATCGAAGATCTGTATTTCTGCAGACAGAAAGGCGTTAAGCAATGAAGAGGGTAGATACCACCTCAAGCTTGGCCCATTCATCCGCCGGTTTCTGGATGGATATTATCCGATGCACGTTCGCGTTGAGGTCTGTTACCCAAATTCATTGGAGTTGGTCAGTTCGAGGCCGGTAAAGGCTTTGCAACACGCTAAAAATGAAACCCGGTATGCGGATATTGATGTCTGGGTGGTTGGCGAGCTCAACATAGAGCTCGTCTTCGTCGATGATCAACCGCACTAGCCCGCATTTCTCACCAGGATCACGGGAGCAGGCGCAGGATTCGTGTTCGTAAGCGCCGCTCTGGAGCGAAAAGCGTAGCAATAGCTTGGGCGAAGCGGCCGTAGTGTGCGCCGTGCGCACCGAAACAGCCCAGCACACTGAGGATTCACGGTGCGCACGGCGCACCCTACGGTCTCATGCAAACCAAGACTAGCCTGAACCGTGATAGGCATGCTTGAACAACACACTGTATTTTTAATCATCCGAGATTCACTCCAAAAAACCAATGCCTTACCAGTATTCCGCGCCGCCTGGTGAGAAATGCGGGCTAGACTTGTGGATGAGGCATGCGGGCTTGAAGAATCTGGTTTTAAAGTACAGGTAACTATTGGCTGGTTACAAAATCAACATTACAGCTTCACAGCGTTTGAGCTTTCTGTTCCGGACCAGGCGAGATCTCTACCCCGAGCGAGCTACGGGCCAAAAGCCCTGCCGTGGCCCCCCGATGGTCACCCAGTGCAACAGGTGACCTGATCAGGATTGTTACGAGTCCTGATAGTAATAGTCGTATTTGTGCAAGGTGTTTTTCATGAACTCCCATGCTTCGCTGTAGGAAAGTCCGCTGTTCTCAGGAATAATGATTTTTATGTAGAGCGACTTTGGATGCTTTTTCCTCAATGCCCTGAGTTTGTTGTGCAGCTCGGTTGAAGATAATGTTGTATAGTTTGTCTCACCCGCATCCTTGAAGCGGATTCTGCCCTTGCCCTTTATTTTTTCATAATTCACTTCAACGACGTACTTACCTTTGGCCGTACGAGCCGGTCTTACCAGTTTGTCATACTTGACCTTGAGGCTGCTGTAATCCGTTTCAAGAGCGTCGAGCTGCCTCAATTGTGCTTCCTTCTCTTCAGTCAGAATGGTCAGCTTGTCAACACTCGTCTTCAATTCAGTGCTCTGCTCGCGATAGCTTTTCTTGAGTTCATCCAGATCAAGAATGACCTGTTGCAACTGGCTGTCCAGACTGGCAACCTGCTGTTCGCTGCTGGACAGTGCGGCTTGCAGCGTTTGCTTATCCGACATGATGACGATGAGTTGTTGTTCCTTATCTGACAGGGCTCTGTTCAACACATCGTTGTCTTCACTCGCTTGCATAGTTTGCATGCGTAATACGGATATTTCGTGCTGTGCGTGCGCCAGCTGCTCCTCCAGCGTCGCATTCTCTTCGCTGGTGGAGCGGATCATCTCAGATGCTTGCTGTTCGGCGATCAGGCTGGAGCGTAACTGGTCGATCAGCTCCCAGTTTCTCACCATCAATATGACGGAGGTTATCAGGAATATCATCACAACGACTGTCATGATGTCGGTAAACGAAGGCCAGAAACTTTCGCTGCTCAGATTCCCGCTGCGCAGGTCAATGAAATCGTCGTTCATTAGCTCACTCGGGCAGCCTGAATCCGCTGCGCAACAGTTGTTTTATCTCATTGATGTTGCCGTCTAGATTGTCAATGCTATTAGCATAAATGCCTATCATGTTATTCATTTTTCTGCCGGCCTCTGCGAAATCTGCTTCCACCTCGCCCATATTTTGTGCAGCTTCGCGTAGTGCGCGCACCAGGTTGCCGACCTCATGCAGCATGCTGTCGGCTTGAAAAGTGAATCGTGGCATGATGTAGAGAGCCGTCGCCTGCTCAATACCACTGAGTAACTGGGTCTGCACATCAGTGACTTTAAGGTAAAAGTAGCCGAAAAAAAGGTAACAGACGATAGCTGTTGTGGTTGTCGACAAGGCGGTGGACATGCCGTGAATAACCATGCCCATATTGCCCAGGCCGTCGGCAGAATCGATGATGTTAGAGGCGCCCAGCAAGGCAATCGAAAGTGACACGATGGTACCGAATACACCGACCAGGATCAGGATGTTGCTGATGAACTTGGGCAGGCTTAAACGCGTGCTTTCTGTGGCGATCAGGGTCGATGCCAGGGCGCTGTGATTGACAGCAACATTATGTTTGCTGATTTCAACCACGGATTTATAGCGGCGGGCGATCAGCGAATTCTTGCTGATTTTCTCTGTCGGTCGTACGTCCTCGTTGTCGACGTTTTGCAGGAATCTGGCGAGCGCGGACTCTTCCAGTGAGTAGCGCATCAATAACGAAATAATCCTGAGCAAACCTAATGCGAACAAAACCAGTATGCTGCCGTTGACAATATACCCGGTACGGGTTGCCTGGTTTCTGAAGTAGATATCAGCAATAAATTCCAGGTTAATCAGAATGATGAGTAGGAGCAAGATGGACAGCAGGATGAGCTGTAGGAGTACCGATCGACTGTAGCTGGCCCTGAACTGTATCATTGGTGTTGCCCGTTATCATGAAAATTTAAGCGCATTTTACCCCCAGCCCGGAATTCTCACCAGTGGGCAAGATGCCATAGCGGGTAAGCTTGAAGCGTCAAACTTGACTATTTTTTTCATTCAGCATTGGTGGTAGCGAAAGCAGTCCACGGTATGATCATTGACCATACCAATGGCCTGCATGAAGGCGTAGCAGATAGTGCTGCCGACGAATCTAAAACCGCGTTTTTTTAGCTGTTTCGATAGCATGTCTGATGTTGCGGTGTGGGTTGGGATATCCTCTGTGTATTTCCATCGGTTGAGGATCGGCTTGCCATCGGTGAACTGCCAGATGAAGTCATCAAAACTGCCATATTCGTTTTGTAGTGCTAGCAGAGCTCGGGCATTCGTTATGGTCGATTCGACCTTCAGGCGGTTTCGAATGATGCCTGGATTGCTGAGCAAGGATTCTATTTTACGCTTGTCGTACCGGGCGATCTTCTCAGCCTCAAAACCATCAAACAGAAGGTGGTAATTTTCCCGCTTTTTGAGGATGGTCGCCCAGCTGAGGCCTGCCTGGGCACCTTCCAGTGTGACAAACTCAAACAGTTTTTTGTCATCGTGCACCGGGACGCCCCATTCAGTGTCGTGGTAGTGCTGTTCCAGTTCGCTGCCCAGTGCCCAGCTGCAGCGTTGCACGGTATCAGAAGTCGGCACGTTGACGCTTGCCAAAATTGATGCCTATCGACAATCGGTCAGTTGTGCTGGTGTTTTCACTGACTTCGTGCACCACATCGGGCGCAAAAAAAACAAAAAGTCCTTGCTGCGGAGTGATGCTGTATGGATTATTGTCGGCATGGATGATCAGCTGGCCCGAGTCTGGCGGTACTGAAACATAAAAAACAGCCGATAACAGTTCATCATCATCATCGTGGCTGTGTGGCGTCGTGACCGCACCGGGTGGCATGTGGTTGAACCAGCAACCTGCCTGCAGATCATCGATGCCCAGAATACGGCTGGCATGATCACAGGCTTGATCGAGCAAGTCGGTGATTTGTGGAATGTGTTCGCTCGTCAGGTAGATATTTTCATAGCGGCCGTTGAACAGGTGGGTGCGTCTGATATCGGTGTTCTTTCGATGACTCATGAAGCCGCGCAGTAGCGCCGTAGTGAGCATGCCGGCCCGGCGGCTGAATACGAGATGAACGTTGGCAGGCAGATCGGTGCTGGCAGCATCATGCAGGCTCATTAGTCAATCACCAGGTTTCTGAGTTGACTGCTGAACATTGAATCCGTGTTGTCACCATCGGCCATGATCCACAGGCCAACAATTTGTTGAGCCTCAGGGAATACATAGAAAGCCTGCTGCCAGTCATTGTTCATCGGGCGACTCGGCACCGATATCATATCGATGTTCGAGCTGAACGGGCTGCTCCAGATTTCGCCTGGAGCGTGCCAGGCGTCCGGGATCAGGTAGATCATCTTGTCGGAAGGGAATTCCAGTGTATTTCTTACCTGCTTTACCCAGTGCGGCAACAGTAACTCAGGTACCTGCTCTGGCTCTCCGCTGAGGATCAGGCCAATGCGAAGCCAGGCGTCATCACCCTCCCGGGTTTTTTCCTGCGCGATGCTGCCTTTATTTAGCTTGCCGTGTGCTTTCCACTCAAAAGATACCGTTCGCACTGCTTTGATTGCGTCGAATGCCAGCAATAAAAAAGATGAGCTGTTGTTGACATCAAAATGTATCGTATCCTGGTTGAAATTGATCAGCGTCGGCTGGATGCGCCTGAAATGCACATGCTCAAAATCGTCTTCATCGAGTACAATTTGCCCGGCCATTGTCTGTGTCACCGCGAGCCATAACGTAAGGGGCAGTAAGCGTAATTTTGTCCGCATGCCCGTCAGAGCGGTTTGTGCTGGTATAAGTTCCCTGCCTGCGTTGCCCGGCAGTTGGGGGCGTGGATCAGGCGAGGACAGGCTGACAGGCGTGAAACCGGTTTATCGATAGATAATATTACGGAGTTTTTTAACCAGCGCTTCCTTGTCGTCCTTGCTCAGGAATGAACCCAGCTCGAGTTCCTTGCCATGTGATCGAATGACAATTTGATCGGGGTGACCACGGTGCCTGGGCTTCCTGACGAATATTTTGGCCCAGGTCCTGTGATACTCCCAGGACTTTTCGGCAAAGGTGCGGCCCTGCTCGATGACAACCTTGTCCGGGCTGAATTTGATGACTTCAGTCTGTATATTTGAACGAGCACAAAGATACAGGCAACCTAACAACAGCAGTACCTCCAGACCCGAAAAGGGCGCAATCAACCACAGGCCCTGCAACAGGAAAAATGTCGAAATGAGCAGCCCTATCAATGCAAGCGAGGCAACCACCAGCATATTAAAACGCCACGTTGCCGAATTGTTCGGTCGCAATACGATGTAGCCGTTTCCGGTATCTGGGTTGAATTCAGAATACACCATGTCTGAATATTACCATTCAAGCAGGATAAATAACCCCAGTGTCTAGCTGGTTTTGCTAGGCAGTCAGTTACAAATTATGCTTTTTGAGGCGATAAAGAAAAGCATCGCGCGTCAGACCAAGCAGCCGAGCAGCTTCGCTTTTATTGCCGTTGGTGTATTCAAGTGCTTGTTGTATCAGGTCAATTTCGAGTGACTCCATGTCGATTCCTTGTTCCGGTAGCTCGAAGCCCGAGCTGCCTGGCTGACTTTTGGCTGTTTCGAGATTAATTGGCAGATGTTCAGCCGGGACTTCCTGCCCCGGCAGCAAGGCCGAAATATGCTCACAGATATTGCGCAGCTCACGAATATTGCCGGGCCAGTTGTATTTCCTCATCAGTTCGAGCGCGTCCTGCGTCAGCTTTGATGCTTCGGACTGGTTGCGTTCAGCCGCCAGCTGCAGAAAATGCACGGCCAGTTCGCCAATGTCGCGTTTACGCTCGCGTAACGGCGGTAATTGCATGGGTACGATGTTCAGCCTGTAGAACAGGTCCTGCCTGAAATGGCCGCTGTCGACCATTTGCATCAGGTTGCGGTTGGTGGCTGCGATAATGCGCACATCGACAATTTCGAGTTCAGCAGTGCCCAGGCGCTGGCATTCACCGTGCTCGATAAAACGCAGTAATTTCGCTTGTATCGACAGTGGGAGCTCGCCAATTTCGTCAAGAAACAGCGTGCCCTGGTGGGCTTTTTGAACCAGGCCCTGTCGGCGTTCATGGGCGCCGGTAAAAGCGCCTTGTTCGTGTCCGAATAGCAGGGATTCGACCAGTTCGAGGGGTAGGGCGGCGCAGTTGACGACAATAAAAGGTTGTTCTGCGCGCAAACTGGCTGACTGGATCTCCTGTGCCAGCAGTTCCTTACCGGTACCGGTTTCGCCTTCGATCAGGATATGCACATCCGCGGCGGCAGCAATCTGGGCGGTGCGAATAACAGCCTCCATCGCCGGCGATCGACCGAGCAACGATTTGAACGCCTGTTTGTTATTTGTCGACGGCATTAATGGTGGTGTAAGCCGTGTGTATGCTCGCCCATGGGTATGAACAGGCTGCCGATTGCCATCGCGATTATCAGTAGGCCGACAAGCTGACGGGCAGTCGTGGAACGGGCGAATCGCGTTAGCCAGGAGGTCATGAAACCGGTTGCCAGCAGTGTTGGCAGTGTACCAACACCAAAGGCGAGCATGGTCAGTGCTCCCTGGACCGCATTGCCGGCCGTGAGTGCCCAGACCAGCACAAAGTACACCAGGCCGCAAGGCAGCCAGCCCCAGATCACGCCATAGGCCAGCGCCTTAGGCAGTGACGTCACGGGCAACAGGCTGCGGCCAACGGGTTCCAGTTTCTTCCATACCGGCACGCCTATTTTTTCGACAATGGCAAGCTGGGGCAGCCAGCCCGCCAGGTAGAGCCCGATCGCAATCATCATCGCTACGCCAATGGCGCGTAAAATAGTATGTCCATGATCAAGACCGGCCGATGTCAGCACGCCGGTTCCGATGGCGCCGGCGACAAGGCCGGCAATGCTGTAGCTGATGATGCGGCCGATGTTGTAGCTGGTGACGAACAGCAGCATGCGAGGTTTGTGGTTGCGAATCTCCATCGGCAGGCTCAGGCTGAGCGCGCCGATGATGCCCCCGCACATACCGACACAGTG
The DNA here is from genome assembly GCA_942492025.1 of uncultured Gammaproteobacteria bacterium. Lineage (GTDB taxonomy): Bacteria > Pseudomonadota > Gammaproteobacteria > SZUA-229 > SZUA-229 > JABDQW01. The sequence goes on from CALODJ010000006.1 coordinate 703,932, forward strand.
TATGGTGCTGAACAACCCCAGTAAAAATGCAGAGGTATAGGTAACAGGATTATCCATGGATCAACATGCCTATAGAATACAAATCGTCTAATTTACCACAGAGCGATGCGCGCCGACGTCCCACTGGACCACGCCCGTTCTGTGACTAGTGCTGGCGATGATTCATGGAGTCCAGACGACTGTGCATGTTCTCATTCATGCCATCGTGACCATGCATACCCTTGTGCCCCATGGGTATCATCAACGTCGCTATGGCCATCACTATCACAGAGGCACCGACGATTTGACGGGTGAGCGGTGACTGGGTGAAACGTTTTAGCCAGGTGGCAGCAAGACCGGCCGTGAGCAATGATGGCAGCGTACCCAGGCCAAAGGCGGCCATCGTCATCGCGCCCTGGGCGGCGCTACCGGACGTCAGCGCCCAGACCAGAACAAAGTAGACCATTCCGCAAGGCAACCAGCCCCAGACCAGGCCGTATAGCATGGCTTTGGGCAAACTGTTGACCGGAACCAGTTTCCGCCCGATCGGCTCCAGTAATTTCCACAAGGGTTTGCCGATACGTTCGACTTTTGACAGTTGCGGCAGCCAGCCGGCCAGATACAGGCCGATTGCGATCATCATCACAACGCCGGTGTGTCTTAGGATCGATGGTCCATCTGACATATCGGTGTAGGCGGCGGCTTTGGCGCCTAAATAACCGACAATCATGCCAGCGAATGAATAACTGATAATTCGACCGATGTTGTAGGTCGTGACAAAGCTGAGCAGTCTGCCGCGATGCATACGCACGCGTTCTGGCAGGCTCAGGCTGAGTGCGCCAATAATGCCGCCACACATGCCGAGGCAGTGTACGGTGCTGAAAAGGCCGAGAATAAACGCTGCGATGATACCTTGAGATGATTCCATGGGTGTGTCCGGAATGTGTAAAAAGACTCAGTCTAACGCTGGAGATGGAACTGAGCCATGATTTATATCAGATATTGTTAATATTCTTATAAATCAGCGCGAATATTAGCGCGGAATGTCACCTCCCGTGATCCTGGTGAGAAATGCGGGCTAGCGCTTATGACCCCACACGGCGTAGACCGGATCAGACAGGGTGAGCTGGTCGGCGTATTTATCGTTATGCGGGCGGGGGAGTCCGCGCAATGAATAACTGTGCAGCTTCTCAAGACTGCCGTCCTCGATGAAATGTTCCAGTACCATGCCGATGCGTTCAAATTCATGCGCAGTACCCCAGGCCTTGATCGCTTTTGGTGGAAACCAGCGATTGGAAAACGTGATCACCAGCGGGGCGCCGGTTTTGAGTATTCGCACTAGTTCACTGAATACTTGCCGGGGTGAAGTCAAGTATTCAATCGAGGCGGTGCAGGCGATGCCGTCAAAGGTCGCATCGTCGAATGGCAGACACGGTTGCTGGTTGAGGTCGTGTACCCGTGTTGCGGAAAGCATCGGATTCTGTTCGAGCTCATGCTGATTCATGCCCAGACCGGTAATCCGTGCCCGCGAGAGTTCCTCAGGAAAGTGAGAAACCCAGCTCGACATCAGGTCCAGTATATGGCCATCATGGGGCAGCAGCTGCCGGTACAGCTCACCGATCTGCAGCGAACAGCTTCTATCGAGGTGATCGACCAGTCTCGGCCTGGCATAGAATGCATCATCCGGTGTTTCATCCTGTCTGGAAAAGGCGTCATCGCTCCAGAAGTCGGTGGCATAATCGTTATAGCGTGCCTGCATGCCAGGGCCATTATGGGTCAATTGTTCGACGATGTCGTTACAGCGACCGCCGTGTTCCTGGCCGCCGTCCCAGATCTGGATAATGTCTGTCTCGACATTGAGCGCTTTTGTTGCCAGCGGGTGATTGAAATCCGTGGTAATTGAGTCGTCATCCAGGCCTGTTATGCGGCAGGGCTGGTAATTTGAGCGGTTATTTCCAGGGATGTTTTCAAATATGCCCTGGGGATAGAAGCGGCCCAGTCTCGGTTCCAGCCGGATCCGAGAGGTGAAGTGCCGATTGAACTGCTGCGATCTAACGCGATGAACAGCGGCGGTTGTAAACCCGGGCAGGACCTCGCCAGCACCGAAGCTGTGAACAAGACGGGTGCCTGCGCTGGTGCCTTCGAGCTGCATATCGATCTCGGGAGGAAAGAAATCACGCCAGATATTGATGTTATCGATAAACTGACTGTCGATATGGGTGGCGTAGTCCGATGCCCAGTAAACTGAAAAATGCGCACTGATTTTCGATGTGCGCGTTATCGTGTCCTGGTATGGCTTACTGGCGTCATCGTCCGCGAGCTCTGCGGCCAGGGTGAAATGCGGTGTTTTCATAGTCAGGCGATTATACGGCCCCACATGTCGTGTTCATCCGTATCATCTATGTGGACGTTCACGAAGTCGCCGGGCTGCAGGTCACTGTGTTCTTCGATGTATACCAGCCCGTCAATTTCGGGAGCATCAGCCGAGCTGCGCGCAATTGCGCCGGATTCGCTCACGGCATCAACCAGCACCCGCTGTTCGGTACCGATTTTTTTGCGTAATCTTTCACGACTGATAGCGGCCTGTTTTTCCATGAAGCGCTGCAGCCGTTCCTGCTTGGTATCTTCATCAACAGGATTCGGCAGCTGATTGGCTTTCGCACCTTCGACCGCTGAGTAGGTGAAGCATCCAACCCGGTCGAGGCGGGCTTGATCCAGAAAGTCGAGGAGCTGCTCAAAATCATCCTCGGTCTCCCCCGGGAAACCGACAATGAATGTACTGCGCAAAGTCAGTTCGGGACAGGTTTGACGCCATGCGTGAATGCGTTGCAGGGTGTTTTCGCTGGCAGCCGGGCGTCTCATCGCTTTCAGAATACGCGGGCTGGCATGCTGGAACGGAATGTCCAGATAGGGTAACAGTCTTCCTTCGGCCATCAGGGGAATGATTTCGTCGACGTGCGGGTAGGGATAAACATAGTGCAGTCTGACCCATACGTCCAGGGTGCCCAGTGCTGCACACAGCTCTGTCATACGCGTCTTCACTGGCATACCGTTCCAGAACGCTGTTTTGTATTTCAGATCGATACCATAAGCACTGGTGTCCTGGGAAATAACCAGCAGCTCCCTGACGCCGGCAGCGACCAGGCGTTCGGCCTCGTCCAGTACATCACCAGCCGGGCGACTCTGTAAATCACCGCGCAAGTCGGGAATAATACAGAACGTGCAGCGGTGATTACAGCCTTCCGAGATCTTCAGGTATGCATAATGCCTTGGCGTAAGTCTGATGCCCTGTGCCGGCACAAGATCAGTGAAAGGATCATGATCCGGTGGCAGGTGCGCGTGGATGGCTCCCATGACCGCTTGTGTCGCATGAGGTCCGGTTACTGCCAGCACATTGGGAAAGTGCTGCTCAACGATATCACCCATCGCGCCCAGACATCCGGTGACAATGACCTTGCCATTTTCATGCAGTGCTTCATCGATGGCCTGCAGTGATTCTTCAATAGCGTCGTCGATAAATCCACAGGTATTGATGACAACCAGGTCAGCTTCCTCGTAGCTTGGTGAAATGGCATAACCTTCAGCGCGCAGCTGTGTGAGAATATGCTCCGAATCGACCGTCGCTTTGGGGCAGCCCAGGCTGATGAAGCCGATATTGTGGGATTTCTGCTTGGATGAAGATGACATCGTGTAATTGTAACGTGTGTGTTAGGACTGAGTCATCAGTCGTCAGTCATCGGTAGGCGGTAATAACACGTTTCGGCGTGACACGGGCTGGCTAGACATTATGTCTAGTCCGCAGTGCCAATAGGCAACACTATACTATCGGAATGAGTGAATACGAAGAAAAATTCGGCGCACTGGCGCGGGTATACGGTGAAGAGGTGTGTGATGCGCTCGGTCAGTCACATGCCTGTGTGATCGGCATCGGTGGTGTTGGATCCTGGGCGGTGGAGTCCCTGGTGCGTACCGGCATCGGTGAAATCACGCTGGTCGATGGTGACACGATTACGCGCAGTAACATGAACAGACAGCTACATACGCTTGAATCTACACTGGGGCAGTTCAAGGTAAGTGCAATGCAGACACGTATCGCTGATATCAATGCTGAATGTCGCTGTCATACTGTCGAGCAACATATTGATGACAATAATCTGCGCGACATCCTGGAACGGGGCTACGATTGCGTCATCGATGCAATAGACAGTATCAAGTACAAGGCAGCCATCGTTTATTGCTGTAAACGTAACAAGATTCCGGTGGTCATGACAGGGGGCGCCGGGGGGCTGACCGATCCGGCCAAAACCGAGGTCACCGACCTGGCCCGTACCTGGAATGATCCTCTCGCAGCAACGGTACGTTCACGTCTCAGGCACAAGTACGGTTATACTCGCAACCCGAAACGTAGCTTTGGCGTGCCCTGCGTGTTCTCCAGTGAACAGCAGCGTTATCCTGACAAGCACGGCAAGCCGGGCTATTGCAAACCGGGCGTTGCAGGGCTCTCGCTGGATTGCAGTTACGGTTATGGTTCGGTTGTCAGTGTTACCGCGAGTTTCGGCTTTGCCGCGGCGGCTAAAGCGGTCGAGTTGATGGCCAAGAAGAAGCTGAAACAGCCCTGAAACCCGAATCCTTCGTGCAATATCCGGGCTAAGGCGGACACGCCTGCGAAAACATAAAGCGTTCACTGCGTCTCGGCGCCGCTGCGGCCAATTCACTCCTTGAAAAACGCGTGAATTTGAACATGCTGCGGATTATCAATTGGTTCAGCGAAACGCTGAATTTATAGGCTGTACCGGCGTTAGCGATGACGTAAACAGAGCACGCAGTCACGCCCGAGAGGCTATACCTCACACGATCGTCGGACTCGCTGATTTTTGCGAACTTACAGTGTACTGGTCAGCATAAAGTAGAATACCATGACCACTGTTGATGCAATCACGATATACGGAACGAACATGCAAAAACCAGGTAGTCCTTCACACATGTCCCTGAATTTACATTGAGTACATACTTTCATTGCGCACCTTCTAATGACAATCGAACCTTTCCACGTTCACACGGCTAATGTATATACACAGCATATACATTCCTCATTCGTCATGTGATCGCATTAATGAATACGTTCAGTTCATTTGCGTCTATACCTGTTTATTATAATTCTCAAGTTGATTATTGTTTTCAACTTTGCTGGGATGACTAATCATAGACTACATCCGGTATAATGCTAAGATTCTAATACACGTAATTCCCATGTTTACTGACGATTCGTCAGAAACCTGTAATTTTTGTCAGCTCAAATTCACACCAAAAAACGAATTCTTTCAGTTTGTTAGTGTAAATATCATTAGCTTACATTGGTGCCCTTGATATTTGTCAATGTTGAGTCAGATCAACCTGTTGATGGAAATCCTTGACGCGAGCAGTGTCTGATCATAATTCACTCAATTCCTGGGGGCCTATTCACTCCTCACCAGATTAAAAAAGGCGGTAATCCAGGGATTACCGCCTCTCAAACACTACTCCCGCCTCCATGGCTTATTATTGTTTATTTCCTTGGTTCTTTTCTTATTGTTGTCCTCCCCGTGCGTAAGGTTGCTGTCAGTCCCAACTAAGGGCACCCCCAGTCTGATATTCGGTGACACGTGTTTCGAAGAAATTTTTCTCTTTCTTCAAGTCCAGCACTTCAGACATCCATGGAAAAGGATTGCCTGCCCCTGGATATTGTTCAGGTAAACCAATTTGTGAGCATCTGCGATTGGCAATGAATTGCAGGTATTCTTCAAACATGGGTGCGTTGAGGCCAAGTACGCCGCGTGGCATCGTGTCGCGCGCATACTGGGTTTCCAGCTCAACGGCATCACGAATCATCGCCACGGCTTCGTTCTGGAATGTTTTTGTCCAGAGATCGGGGTTTTCGATCTTGATCTGGTTGATAACGTCGATTCCAAAGTTCATGTGCATGGATTCATCGCGCAATATGTACTGGAATTGCTCCGCAACTCCCGTCATCTTGTTACGGCGACCCATAGACAGTATCTGCGTGAAACCGACATAGAAAAAGATACCCTCGAAGATAACGTAGAATGCGATTAGCTCACGCAGCAGCTTCTGATCATTTTCTGACGTGCCCGTGTGGAAATTAGGATCAGCGAGATGTTTGGTGTACGGCAGTGCCCATTCGGCCTTGCGTGCAACTGCCGGCAGTTCCCTGTACATATTGAATATTTCACCTTCATCGAGGCCGAGCGATTCTACGCAATATTGATAGGCGTGTGTATGCAATGCCTCTTCAAAGGCCTGTCGCAGCAGATACTGGCGACATTCCGGGTTGGTGATGTGTCGGTAGACTGCCAGTACCAGATTGTTGGCAACCAGTGAATCAGCTGTTGAGAAGAAGCCCAGGTTCCTTTTGATGATGGTCCGCTCATCATCAGTCAGGCCATTCGGGTCGCGCCACAAGGCAAGATCGGCCGCCATGTTGATTTCCTGCGGCATCCAGTGATTGGCGCAGCCATCAAGATATTTTTGCCAGGCCCAATCATACTTGAACGGAACCAGTTGGTTCAGATCGGCGCGACAGTTAATGATTTTTTTATCGTCGACCTGGATGCGTTCAGCACCTATTTCTATATCTTCGAGGCCTGTGCCGGTCAGATCGGCATCGCTGGTATCAGTGCTGTATGTGGCAACGGCCGCCTCAGCCACCGCATTATCTGCTGGTTTGGTACTACTGGTAGCCCGGGGAACAGGATCGACTACCGGTGCTGCGCCCGCTGTTTCCATCAACGCTTCATTGGATACCAGACCACCACCCGCACGCGGATGGTGTTCAGCCTTTTTTGGATTGAAGGCCGGTTCGTTAAATTTAGCAAGTGGGTCGTCCCAGTTGAGCATTCTCAGTTACCTCTTTTTTCATTTTTCTTATTCATTACGCGGCGGCCATTTCCTGGTGGCAGGGCGCGTAATGGTTCAAGTGTCATTGCCCAGGGTTTTACAGCCGATGGCCCCAATGACTGCCACGTCGTCCGTGCCCGGGTAAAGCGAATCCGTATGCCATCATGTCTGCAAAAGTGCGCTATATCATCACGCCCTGGTTCGTTGATTATCGCCAGATCATAAAAGACCTGCTTGAGTTCGGCCCTAAGACTCATGGCCCGGACGCCTCCCGGGCGCCCTGTTTAAATCATCACTCACGGTTGGCCTCTTATTCGTTTTTTTATAGGAGCCTTGCGCATTCAAATACTGTTCTTATTGGCATGCTTCACAATCGGGATCCAGGATTGAACATGCTTTGGGTGCAGGAGATAAAACCGCTTCCTCGCTTGTATTGTGCACGGCATTCAATTTGCTGGCGCGTTCTGTATCCATGGTTGATTTCTCAACATGGGTTGCACCCATGGATCTCAGGTAATAAGTGGTTTTGAGGCCGCGTACCCACGCCAGTTTGTACAGCGAATCCAGCTTTGCACCACTGGGTTCAGACATATACAGGTTCAACGACTGTCCCTGGTCGATCCATTTTTGACGACGTGCGGCGGCTTCTACCAGCCAGCGTGGATCGAGTTCGAACGCGGTCTGGTAGAGCAGTTTCAGATCGTCGGGTACGCGATCAATCATCTGTACACTGCCATCGTAATATTTGAGGTCATTGGCCATGACTTCATCCCACAGGCCACGTTCGCGCAGGTCTGCGATCAGGTAGGGATTGACTACGGTAAACTCGCCCGACAGATTCGATTTGACGAACAGGTTCTGGTAGGTCGGTTCGATCGACTGGCTGACACCACAGATATTTGAAATGGTTGCAGTGGGCGCAATCGCCATCGTGTTTGAATTACGTATACCGACTGTCTGTACCCGTGCGCGTAATGAATCCCAATCGAAGGTATGGCTGCGGTCGAGATCAAGGTAGCTGCCGCGTCCCTCGGCCAGGTAATCAATTGAGTCGATGGGCAGTATGCCCTTACTCCAGAGTGAGCCTTCGAAGCTTGCGTAGCGGCCGCGCTCTTCAGCCAGATTGGTCGAGGCCTTGATCGCAAAGTAGCTGATCGCCTCCATAGTGCGGTCGGCGAATTCGACGGCATTCTCGGATGAATACGGCAAACGCTGTTTGTACAAGGCATCCTGAAAACCCATCACGCCCATACCGACCGGCCGGTGCTTCAGGTTGGAATCACGTGCCTGCGGTACGCTGTAATAATTGTAGTCGATGACATTGTCCAGCATGCGCATGGCGGTATTGATGGTGCGCTCGAGTTTCGTGGTATCCAGGCCGCACTCATTAATGTGGGCGGGCAGATTAATCGACCCCAGATTGCATACGGCGATTTCAGTGTCGTTAGTGTGCAGTGTGATTTCTGTGCACAGGTTGGAGCTGTGAACCACACCCGCGTGCTGGTTGGTGTAACGCAGGTTGCAGGGATCCTTGAAGGTGATCCATGGGTGACCTGTTTCGAACAGCATGCTGAGCATCTTGCGCCACAGGTTACTGGCCTTGATGGTTTGGTAGACTTTTATTTCGCCGTTGGCTGCCATCTCCTCGTAAGCCACATAGGCTTTTTCAAATTTCTGGCCACTGAGGTCGTGAAGTTCTGGCACTTCATCGGGTGAAAACAGTGTCCAGTCTTTGTCTTCTGCAACGCGCTTCATGAACAAGTCCGGGATCCAGTTGGCTGTGTTCATGTCATGCGTGCGACGACGGTCATCGCCCGTGTTTTTACGTAGATCGAGGAATTCTTCGATATCGATATGCCAGCTTTCCAGGTAGGCACACATGGCACCTTTGCGCTTGCCGCCCTGATTGACTGCAACAGCGGTATCATTGGCAACCTTCAGAAAAGGTACAACACCCTGAGACTTACCGTTGGTACCCTTGATGTGGGCGCCCATACCACGCACCCGCGTCCAGTCATTTCCCAGACCGCCGGCGTATTTCGACAGCAGGGCGTCATCTTTAATGGAGCTGAAAATGCCGTCAAGATGATCTGGCACGGTTGTCAGGTAACAACTGGAAAGCTGCGGACGCAGGGTGCCTGAGTTGAACAGGGTGGGGGTAGAGCTCATGAAATCAAAGGATGATAACAGTTTGTAGAATTCGACAGCGCGCTCTTCGCGGTTTATTTCATTGATGGCCAGGCCCATGGCAACGCGCATGAAAAAAGCCTGTGGTAGTTCAAACCGGATCTTGTTCGAGTGAATGAAATAACGATCATATAGCGTTTGCAGGCCAAGGTAGGTGAACTGATGGTCACGTTCGGTCAGCAGTTGTTTGCCAAGGTGTTGTAGATCATATTCAAGCAGGCGTGCGTCCAGCAGTTCGAGGTCGACGGCGCGCTTGATATATTTATCAAAGTAATCCGCATAGAGGCTGGACATTTCATGCTGGGTCGCATGTGTTATCCGGTTGTAGACGAAGCTGAGCGCTTCGGTACGCATATCATCCAGTAGCAGGCGTGCAGCGGTATAGGAATAGTCAGGCTGCTTTTCGATCAGCGTGCGTGCACTCATGACCAGCATGCGCGATACATCTTTTTCCGGGACACCGTCGAAAAGATTGCGTTCGGTGTCACGCAAAATGGCATCAGCTTCGACATCTTTGAGATCTGCGCAGGCTTCGTTGACAATGGCCTGGAGCCGACGTCGGTCCAGCGGTTGTCTGCTGCCATCGATCAGGGTGACCTCGATTTTACTGCCGCTGTCATCGGCAGCATCCTCAACAACAGCCTCGTTGTGCTGCTGCTGGCGGGCGCGTGCGTGTTCTTCGCGATAGATAACATAGGCGCGAGCAACACGCTGGTGACTCGAGCGCATCAGTGCCAGTTCGACCTGGTCCTGGATGTCTTCTATGTGAAAGGTGCCACCATCGGGTATGCGACGGGTCAGAGCCAGTTCGACCTGTTCCGCCAGTTCGCCGACAATTTCGTGTATGCGGCTGGATGCGGCTGCGTTGCCACCTTCAACAGCCAGGAAGGCCTTGGTCATGGCAATGGCAATTTTTTCACGGTCATAGGCCGTGACTTTGCCGTTTCTGCGAATAACCCTGAAACGACCCGGTGCCGTTACGGCAATATTTGCAGAATCTGTTGAAGCTATACTGTTAAGTTGAGATTGATTATGATGTTTGGTGATTGGTGTAGTTAGTTCCATTCCCGGTCCACTTGTTGGGTTGTCGTTGTTTTTCTGGGGGCTACTATAGAATGTGGTTTGGTAACAAGTCAAGCACCATATCTTGTGTATATGTTGGTGGAGAAAAGTCGAAAAAACTGTGGATAAAACCTGAAAAAGCCACCAAAACAGTGAGTTAGAAAACGAATCTTCAAGCTTTTTCAGAGCATAGGCGTTTACAAATGTAAACAATATTTTTAGCTCAAGATCAGGGCATTGAGAAGACCTGCTCAGGGTACTAAATATGCGTGGGCCAGCTTAAAATATATTCTTGACTGTCAACTTGCTATGATCGCCCAAAACTGACTAGTGGACGCTGAATGAAAATCTTTCTTGCACTTATCGCGATCGCAGTATTGCTCATTGCTGCAACCCTGCTGAAGAATAAAGCGCCTATGTTTGATGCGCCTGGGTTTAAGAAAAGACTGGCAGTTTACCTGACCACCAACATAGCCAAAACAGCAGATGATCACTCATTCCCGGAACTTCGTACGCCGGTATTCTCGACAGAGCCGGATGAGCTTTACATCGCCGTCAAGGATGCGGCCATAGATCTGGGCTGGGCAATCTCGGACAGTAACGATGTTGAATGGCGGCTACACCTGGTGGCCAAGACACACTTTCTGTTATTTATGGATGATGTTCACGTTCAGATAAAACCTCTGGGTTGTCGCGAGGGCATTACCAGTACCGCGTTGCACATACAATCACATTCCCGTGTCGGCAAGGGAGACTTCGCTGCCAATGCCGGCCATATCCAGCGCCTGGTCCAGCAGGTCGAAAAGCGACTGAAGCTGGGTTTTACGCACTAACTCGCATATTGCATGAAGGATTTGGAATAGCAGCGTCTTTCTACAGCGGTCTCTGATTCCAGCGTTTCTGCCACTTTCGCGCAAAGGGCAGATGCTTGCCGTATTCATAAATCGCAAGCCCGCTGAGGATCAGGGCCGTGCCCAGCCAGACGCGTGCATTGATAACCTCGTCATTCAGCAATGCACCTACCAGTAGCGCGGTGACGGGCGTGATCAGTGCGATTAATGCAACACGTTCAGCATTCAATTTTTTCAACAGGTAAAAGTACAATGGAAAACCCACTGCTGATCCCAGCAATGCCAGATACACAATCGACAGCATCGTTATTGTAGTGAACTGCTCAGGCCATCTGTGCGACAGCAGAAAATTCAAAACGAATAGAGGAGTGGCCACGATAAGGCTGCCTGCGGTGATCGAGATCGCCGGCAGCTCGGTCTTGAGTTTTTGCAGGAGTACAGCGCCCAGCGAGTGTGAGACGGTGCCGATGGTTATGCCGGCAACACCCATCCAGGCCGCATCGGTCAGCGTGAGTCCTTCGGCGAAGACCAGGGCAAGGCCGGCCAGTCCCAGCAACATGCCGATCACACGGCCCGTTGTAAGATTGTTTTCATGCAAGATGAAGCTCGCGAAAGCGCTGGTTATCAGTGGTGCCAGGCCAAAGATTACCGATATCCAGCCCGATGGAATAAATTGCGCCGACCAGTAAACCAGGCTCATGGCGATGAACAAAGACAGGCCGCTGACCAGGTACACAGTGCGTGCATGTCTGCTCCAGGGCAGCGCTAGGCCTTTCAGTTGAACCATGAGCAACAGCGCCAGCAGGCCGATGAGCATACGGGCAGCGACACCGAATTCGTATCCGACACCAATACTGCTCCACTGGATCGCGAGTGGCGTTGTGCTCCAGATCACGATGACCGTCAAGTATGCGGCGGGCACAGACAATGTTTTTCAAACCTCTTTGAAAGTGACAATAAAAAAGGCCGCTGATGGTATGTCAGCGGCCTGATGAAATCAGATAAAGCGTAATCTGGTTTATTGCACAGCAACAGGCCACCGATCATGATGCCACACGGGCAGCATGATCATGCATCGAATCAGGGCAAGTAGAGCTGTTGCAATCATGCGTTGATGGTTACTTTTTTTACTGTGTCTGTCAATAGTGGTCGATCATGCGGCTATTTTATTGCTGCGTGTATATTTGACACAGCCCAGCTTGCAGGCGCGAATAGACTTGTTGATGACGTCAATGACCTTTGGTCGCGGAAAGGACACGCGCCAGGCCAGTGCCACGGTTCGGTGAGGAACGGGGTTGCTGAAGCGGCGAATGCTCAGCAGGCGTTGCGAATAACTGTGCGCACCGGCAGCCGTGCAGGGCAGTACCGTTACTCCCAGCCCGGACACCACCATGTGACGAATGGTCTCCAGCGAGCTGCCTTCGATGGTGTGTGCCAGGTCGCCGACGAGTCCGGGCTTGGGTATGCAGGCCGGGCAGGCCTCCAGCACATGATCGCGAAAACAATGGCCCTTGCCGAGCAGTAGCACGTTCTCTTCTTCGAGCTGTGAAGATGTGATGGTTTTACGCGCGGTCAGTGGATGTGAGGACGGCAGCAGTACAACAAAGGGCTCATCATACAGGGGCTGGGTAACGATGCCTTGTGCGACGAATGGCAGCGCGATGATAATGACGTCGAGTTCGCCCTGTTTGAGTTTTTCGGTTAATACCGAGGTGTAATTTTCCTCAACAATAAGCGGCATTTCCGTTGCGGTTTTTCTCAATAGCGGTATGAGTGCCGGGTAAAGATAGGGGCCAATGGTATAGATCGCGCCGACGCGCAGAGGGCCAGACAACTGGTTTTTACCATGCATGGCGACCCGCTTGACGTTGTCGGCTGCCTCAAGCGCCAGCTGCGCCTGTTGTACCACGCGTTCACCCACGGGTGATAAGGAGATTTCGCTGCTGCCTCTCTCAAAAATGGACACACCGAGCTCGTCTTCCAGCTTCTTGATGGCAACACTCAGCGTCGGTTGGCTGACATGACAGCTTGTGGCGGCCCGGCCAAAGTGGCGTTCGCGAGCGACCGCAACGATATAGCGTAGTTCAGTCAGGGTCATGGTTGGAGGCTGTGATCAATAGAAACTAGTAATACCAGGCAAATATCGATAGTTATGATTTAACGGTTATTAATCATAGCAAGAAACTATTGATGGTTATTGATTTTTCTCTACGGAATCTTGACGGTGCAGGATGATGCCTTGCCGGGCCGTGTGTTGCACGAAGGCGGATACGCACTGTTGACGCTTTTATAGTGCCATATTTCTCATCCGATGGACGAACCAGAATTTGCCGAGGCCGAAGACTATCCGGCCTTGCTGACATCAAGCACTTCGCCCTCGCGTTCCAGCAGCGAAACAAACTCGTCGGGTTTTACACCCACCACGTCACACTTCAAATAATCTAATACCCGCATGGCCCGGGTGCCCAGCAACACGGACTGCAGGTTTTTATGGGGACGCGCGCCCATGATGACCAGGTCTATATGATTGTCGCCGACCATGTTCACGATCGTGGCCTCGGGCGACCCCGTTACCATATGAATCCGGTCTTCATTGACTTCAACCTGATACTCCTTCAGGACGCTGCCGCATTTGTCTATGAACGCTTTTTTCAGCGTGTTGACATAGTCGGTCAGATCTGCACGCAACTTGTTTTTCTTGAAGCCTTTATCTCCGTACAGGGGCATGGCGTGCAAGTAGTGTAATTCGCTGCCGTTGGCCTCCGCGATGGTAGCAGCGGTGCGCAACACCTTGACGTCCAGCGCATCGCAGGCAATGTCACTATGCGTGCCGCCGAGGGTTGCAAGCACCCGCCTGGGGCGCATGCCGGTTTTTCCTTTGGAGATCCAGAGCGTGCAAGGGCAGTGCTGCAATAGATCCCTGGAGGGGCATTCCAGCAACATTCGGCTTAATTTGTGATTGTGTTTCGCGGTGATTTTGACGAGATCGTGTTTGTTTTTCATGACCTCGCGTGAGATTTCAATGAATGTCTTGCCCCAGACGAGTTCAGAGCTGATGTTCTCCAGGCCTTGTTCTCTGGCAATGCCGACCATTTCGTCGAGGACTGCCTGTCTTTCCCCTATGATGCGCTTTTTCAACTTGCCCGGATGGCGCACGTTCCACCACTCCTTGGTATCCTTCGGGTAGTCGCTTATTACATGTAACAGCTTGACCGCGGCCTGATGTTTTTTTGCGAGCGCAATGGCCTGTTCTAGCATGCCGACGCTGCCTGAGTTTGTCTGGACACATACCAGGATACTATTAAACTGACTCATGATATCTACCTTTCGTTGTAGCGAATAACCGGCAGGATTTGGTTGCTAACAGCATTGTAGTTTTGCCTCTTTGAACGTTATTCCGTACTGCCATTTGGTCAACCAAAGATGTCGGCGGTAATGTTGTCGAACCAGCTTCTGGCATAGGTGGCTTCCTTTTTGCGCTCCCATGCGGACGCGTTTAGCGGCGATACCCCGCCGGCATCTTCAACAGCGATGATTTTACGGTCTTTGAGAGTATAGACAGCCGTTACCGAGATGCCATAATCGGGCGCAAGGATGCTGTAGCAGGTGTTGACGTACGAGGGCAGCGGCGGTTTAGCGCCATCGATCAACGCACTGACGGCAGCTGCGCACACTTTTGCCTGGCTATTGGCTGAGTACCCGGACTTGGGCATGGCGCCTGCGATACAGGCATCACCGATAACATGCACGTTCTCGCGGTTGCTGGACTCAAAGGTCTGTTGATCGACGGGGCACCAGCCCTGATCGTTGGTCAGTCCGGCATGCTTCGCGATATGGCCCGCTTTTTGTGGTGGAATCACATTGATAACATCGCCCTTGTGTACCTCAAATTCGGTGTACAGCCTGCGCTTTTGCGCATCAACGCGTAAAACCTTGCCATCGTTCGCTGCGGATACCCAGCTGATCATTCCCGGGTAATGTTGTTCCCAACCCTGCTCGAACAGTGCTTGTTTGTCGAAGCGGTCTTTTGAGTCGAGAATGATGATCTTGGATCGCGTTTTGCCCAGCTTTTGCAAGTAATGGGCGATCAGGGCGGCTCGTTCGTAGGGCGCGGGCGGGCACTTATACGGGTTCGGTGGCGCCGTGATGTAGACCTTACCGCCGTCTGGCATCTCCTCGAGCTGCTTGCGCAATAGCAGGGTCTGTTCCCCGGCATCCCAAGCGTGGGGCAGCAGTTGTGCTGCAGCTTCATCGTAACCCTCGATCGCTTGCCATCTGAAGCTGATGCCGGGAGCGACGATCAGACGATCATAGCCGTACTGCTGACCGCTCAGGGTCTCTACTATCCGTCGGTCGGCGTCAATCCCGGTCACCTCGTCGTGAATCACATTGACGCCATAAAAGGCGGTCAGCGGCTCATAACCGAAAGACAGGCTCGCGAGATCGCGTTCCCCCGCGATCACTTCGTTACTGAGTGCGCAGGAAACGAACTGCTTTTCTTTCTCGATCAGGAGAACCTCTACACGCGGATCCGCCAGTCGCAGGTATTTCGCTGCGGTTGCACCCCCATAGCCACCACCGACCACGATCACACGCGCCTTGTAGGCACCGCGACTGAGCGCAGGATAACCCAGCAACCCGCTCGCTGTCGTGCTTCCCAGAAGGGCGAGGAATGTGCGTCGGTTCAGTGTGTTCATGGTAGCGTCTCCTCAGCGCTGACTGGCATAAAAATTCGCGAGTGCATTCAGATCTTCCTTCTCCAACTCGCTGATCGCTATAACCATGAGCAGGTGCGGCATCGTACGTTCCCGAAGCCAGTATTCCTCGAGCACAATCTCCAGATAGCCACGCCATTGACCAGCCAATCTGGGAACCAGATCATCCTGATAGCGTCCGTTATCCTTATGGCAGGTACTGCAGCCATCGCGGTGAATCCGCTTGCCGCGCTTGATCAATTTCGGATCCAGCTCTTGCTGGGGTGAGATCCAAACCTGAGAGGCAAAGAAGGCCGCCAATGCTTCGATCTGATCGTCATCATAACCTCTAGCCACGCGCCCCATGATCGTCGATGGTCTCTTACCGCTTTTGTAGTCGCGCAAGGTCTGCTTGAGGTAGGTCTGGGGAAGTCCTGCGATAATGGGCATGGGACTAGAGCTGTGTCCGCGGGTGCCATGACAGCCGGCGCAGGTATCAGCCAGCATGCGATGGCTCGGTTGGGCGTAGACAGCGGGCACGTGGAGTAATAACAACAATATGGCCAATGGGCAAAGCATGGCTATGTGCATTGTGCATGGGGTAAACAGACTTATTCGTTTTGGCATAATCGCTAAACCTCATTTGCTATCAGCATAGGTCGGCGGGGCACTATTTCGTCTCGGGTGCATCGCTGATTACCGGTATGAACCTGCTGATGAGGTAAAACACCACAAAAGGCGCGCTCAGAATAATGACGGCCGGGAGCACGCCTTCACGCGCGAGGAACTCGAAATGGAACTCGGTGAAACCGCGGTCCGATTTGGAAATCAGCTGGCCTCCCACGACGATGTTAAAGCGCATTAACAACACCTGCAGAACCAGCAGGAAACTGGCCAGATTGGCCAGATAAAGCAGTGCCTTGCCCCATGGTTTGAAAATGGTGATGTAGCCCAGTATCAGAAACGGTACCACGGATAGCACCAGGAGTTGGCCAACAATGAAGGTGCCATACAAGGGACCCGACAGCAGCGGACCGATAACCGACCAGTGATGGCCATGCTCGTAAGCGACATAGATGATTTCCAGTGATTCCAGGAAAAAATCGATAATGAAAAATCCCCACAGAAACACCATCAGTTTTTGGATCATTGGAAAGTCGTAGGCTTGTTTGGTGCGCCAGCGGATGAAAGCGTACATCAGCATCAGCATGGCGATACCGCTGACAATCGCTGACAGCAGGAAAATGATCGGCTGCAGTGGTGTTGCCCACCAGGCGTTCGCCTTGACGGATCCGAATATGAATCCCACGTAGCCATGGAGGAAACAGGCCCAGGGTATACCGATCGCGGCGAGAAAAGTCGTGAGTTTGTGGTCGAACCTAGCCGATTCTGGCGTATATTCCATCACACCAAGTGTCAGGCTTTTCCACACCAGGCCGGCCAGGCCTGTGGTTTCTTTTGCCTTTTGGATGAAGTACTCGCGGTAGACCAGCCAGAGTTCGACCATCAACAGAATCATGTAGCTGCTGTAGACGAAACCGAATACACTCATGGCCGATGTGGTATGGGGCGTGAAGAATATATTGAATGCGCGCTGTGGTTGCCCGAGATGGAACAGCAAGGGCACGGCGGCGAACAGGCCGAAGCAGAAGGCCGCTACCAAAGCGAAGCGGGCGATATTCTCAAATGCCTTGATCTGAAACACGTGGTAGAGCGATGAAACCACAAACGCGCCGGCTACCAGTCCCGTGATATACGGGTAGATAACGATCATTAGCGACCAGTGTATTTCGGCCTCGTTGGGAAAATAAAAATTCAGTAGGGATTCGTTGGGCAGCATGTCACACCACGACTCTGGGCAGGCTGAGGTACAGGCACATGGATTCCGTATGGGCATCGGGTTTGAGCACATCCCACTGGTCCGCCTGGCGCACCTTGGCCACGGTGCTGTTCGGATCGTTGAGGTCACCAAACAGCCTGGCCTGTGTCGGGCAGACCGTGACGCAAGCGGGCAGTTTGCCCTTCGACACGCGGTGATAACACCAGGTGCATTTATCGGCGATGCGTTTTTCGTGATTGATGAAACGCACGCCATAAGGACAGGCCTGGACGCAATAGCTACAGCCAATGCAGTGCTCGGAATCAACCAGCACAAAACCCTCCGGGGATCGGTAGGTCGCCCCTACAGGGCATACCTGGATGCACGGCGCTTCCGCGCAATGGTTGCACAGCTTCGGAACGAAAAAGGAGTTAATCGATTCTTCGGCGAGCCCTTCATCGACTTCATCAAAGCCGTTCATACCGCCTTGTGGTGAATCGATGTGGACACCGTTGGGTGTTACGACATAACGCTCGATCCAGGTTCTGAATTGCCCCTCGGGAACATCATTCTCGATATTGCAGGCACGGACACACTCCCCGCAGCCGATACAGCGACTGACATCAACGACAAAAGCGTAATCGTGTTCGAGCGACGGCGCTGTGCCACCGTCCTCGTCTGAAGCGCTCAGCGCGGCGACGACAGGATGACGATACACCATGAATAACCCGGCAGCGGCGCTTCCAGCCAGCAATTTCTGCAGGAAAACCCGTCTCGCATTTGAACTCGGGGTTGTCATAGTTGCACCTCGTCGATTGTTTTGGCCTTATCCTCTTTGTCTTTTTTCTGCTTTTTAAGTTTGTCTATTTTGGCCGCCATCTGTCGCGGGTTATGCGGACTGTGACAATCACGACAGGGCGTGGTGATTTCCACGTCGAAATACCAGTGTCCGGTATTTTCGGTATCGAATTGCGGAAAATCCTTTGGCCTGGAAAGGAGGGGGGCATGACAGCCGAGGCAGAGAGAGTTTTCACGGTTGATCTGCGCTGCGGCAAGCCGTTTGTTATCGCTGACGTGGGCGGACAGTGGTCCGTGGCAGCTTTCACAAGCGAGTCCTTTGTGGCTGCCTTTGGCTACAGTATCGAGCTGCGATTTATGTTTTGCGACCCGCTTTTGATCATGGCAACCTGCACCACTGCATGTCTCGTTGCCGCCAAGCTGCATTGGCTGCAATTTCAGGTCTTCAAGCGAATCCACACGGTAAAACTTGTCGCCATCCCAGCTTGACGGTATCGCAAGGCTTCTGACTGCGACGAACCCGGCCACGACCAAGACCAGCAGCACAATCAGGCGATAGATATGCGACCTCGGCGAAACTTTCATACGGCCACTCCTCATGCAGTTAGGGCAGAACACGGTTTGTCAGCAGTGCACTGCGGATCCTGTTGCGTCGGGGGACCTTCCTAATTAAAAACAGCAGCCTTGTTTCTCTCGCGGTACCGATCCTCTTACAGATATCACCAACTGCCTGCTCGGGTGGTCGGTTTCGAGAATCAATCCTGGATAAAATGTCCTTGCTTATCTTACTAAGCTGCGATAACGGTCCCCCATCTTTTTGATATAGACTTTCTGGCAAGCTAGCAAACATGATGGCCGGTTACCTTGATATAGAGCAATAAAGTGGTATATAAGCACCGTGTAACATTCGGAATAAATGCTTGGATTGATGCGCTATCGATCGACCATCTGGTGAGAAATGCGGACTGATAATCGGGTCGATATCGATCGAGCAGTCGTGTTGATTATAAGTGGGGGACAGCTATGATAGTTGATATAGACTAAGGGTAAACCTGAGAGTAAACAGCAATATTTGGGGAATGTGATTTTCCCTGGGTGTTGATACGGAGCAAAGCATTGATAACGGTAGAAGAATTTATGACGGCAGAACCCTGGTCCATGCGTGAGACTGATACGATCAACGATGCCAGGCAAATAATGACCGAGAAACATATACGTCATATCCCTGTTACGGACAGTGACAACCATCTGCTCGGTCTGGTCACGCAGAGGGACATCCTTGCTGCGACAGACCCGGGCGTATTGACGAAAAAAGACAGCACTTCGAATGCGGCCGGAACTGAAGTCAACTTATCGGCGATCATGATACGTAACGTGAGTGTGATCAGCAGGACAGACTCATTACGCACGGCGGCCATGTGTCTGCAATCACACAAATACGGGTGTTTGCCGGTCATGGCGGATGATCGACTGGTTGGCATTATCACTGACAGTGATTTTATCGACATAGCGATCAATCTGATCGAGCAGGCAGAGATTAATGAAGAGGAACTGGGTGCAGACAACGCCATCTAGCTTTCACGAGTTGATCCGCGTCACTTGAACATCGACTGTCAGTCTCGGATTCGGATTGTTACCGCCGGTAAACGACCCGGCGATGGGTGGAATGGCTTGTGGGTGGCGGTGAACGGCCACCGCGATGTGGTCACCACCGACCACCTGACCGCTGGTCGAATCAAAACCTCGCCAGCCGGACCCGGGCAGGTAAATCTCCGACCAGGCGTGGGTTGTTGCGTTGCCATGGATCGCAGCCTCGTTCAGCAGATAGCCGCTGATGAAACGGCTTGCCAGGCCACATAAACGGCAAATTTCGATAAACAGGGTCGCAAAGTCGCGGCAGGAACCCGAGCCTCTCGACAAGGTTTCGGCCGGCGATTGAACACCGGGTTCCTCGCGCACTTGATACTGCAGTTCAGTGACAATTTTATGGTTGATACGCGTGAGCAGATCTACCGTATCCAGTGGGCCTATGATCTCCAGGATAGACGCGATCCATTGCTGCAATAGACGGCCATCCTGCGGAAAAACAGACAACTGGTAGGGGGCGAGATCAATCTGCTCCATCGGGTCATACTGAAACGGGTAGTGTTTGGCGTTCTCGGCCAGAATAAAATCCAGTGGTTGTTCTTCATAGTGTTCAACCACCACTTCACTGGTGATGATGAGTTCAGATGCGGGCGCTGGAAAGCTGACGATGGCAATGGAGTTACCATAGACATCTCGTTGCCATCGGATCCGATAGTCAATGTTGATATCCAGTCGCGACGACTCCAGGCGCAGGTCATGACCTTCCCGCGGACGCAGATGCACCGTGTGGGGCAGCAAGCGAACTGCCTCCTCATAGTGATATGCTGTGGTATGTTTGATCTGTATGCGGCGCATGTCTGGATTATAAAGGCCAATTCCGTTTAACTATACCTGTGCCTGACAATAATGTCGTTGGTGTATGCATGACGGTCATTACAACGTTTTAACGGCGCATACAAACTGAGAAACACCTACGCTATGCCAAATGAAACCGCCGAGTTTGATGCCGCCGTGCGCGCCCACGATGCTGCGCTCGAAAGCGCTGACCTCGCGGTCTGGATTGGTGCGGAGCCGACTTACACGCGACGCACTTCGGAATCAGCCGAGTGGCTCAACGAGGCATTGGGTGAGACCAAACAGGGCTATGCCCAGCGACTCATGCAGTGTTTGCGCGAACGCTTCCCTGGCTCGCTCGTTTTGAGGACGATCGGACGCCAGTATCATGGCGAAGAGCGGCCGCGATGGAATCTGGGCCTGTATCGTTGTCGTGATGGCGCTACGCTGGCAGATGTTCTGCCAGTCGATCCACTGGCGGGTGCCGCGTCGTTTGAGATGCAACAGATAGAGGCATTCTGGGTCCGTCTGATTGCAGTGCTTGACGAGCAGGGCTGGTGCGCGAATGGTTTCAAAACGCAGGGAGATATGGGTTTGCGAGTGCTATTTCGAGTTGACGGCAACAGACCCCAAGTCAATGTGCAACAGGATCCAAGACTGGCTCGTCCCAGCCTGCATGACCATGCCATACCCCTGAGCGGAGCCGTGGATGATCTGGCCAACGAGGGTCTGTATCTGCTGGCCATCGGTACTTCGACCCTGCCACCTCAAAACGTCCCATTGCCTTGCATCGAGCTGCCGGCCTTTGCGGACGTGCCCTTTTTTCTGATGTTTATCCGGCAGGTGTCAGAGGCGGCTGCCAGAACTGGACTGCAGCAGCTGGTATGGCAGGGTTTTACGCCGCCGGTGGACCGTAGCGTTGCCTGGACCACACTGACACCCGACCCGGCGGTGGTCGAGATCAATGCGGCGCCGGCGAATGATGTCACGGAGTTTCTGGAAACCAGCCGTATTCTTTATGCTGTGGCTGAGCACGAGGGGCTTTCTGCGTATCGCCTGCAATACAATGGCGATCAGTCGGACAGCGGGGGCGGTGGCCAGTTCACGCTCGGCGGACCGAGTCCGGAGGACAGTCCTTTTTTTGCGCATCCCCAGCTATTACCGCGACTGATCCGCTATCTTGTGTCTCATCCAGCGCTTTCGTACTGGTTTGCACCCCCCTATGTCGGCAGCTTCAGCCAGTCACCGCGTCCGGATGAAAACGTACGCGAATCATTCAGCGAACTGGCGGTCGCGTTGCAGCAGCTGGCCAACACCGTCGAGCCGCAGCCGGAATTCATCTGGCAAAGCCTCAGTCCCTTCCTGGTTGATACCTCGGGTAACGCCCACCGCAGCGAATTGAATATCGAAAAACTCTGGAATCCCTATTTGCCGATGCGAGGTTGTCTGGGCCTGGTGGAATGCCGTGCCTTTCACATGCCGGCGGATGCCGAAAGCTCGGCTGCGATCGCAGCACTGCTGCGCGCCATTCTTGCCATGCTGAGCGCGGAGGATGTGGCGCCCGCGCTGATGAACTGGGGCAGTGAACTGCACGATCGTTATGCGTTGCCATTTTATCTGCGACAGGATCTTGAACGGGTACTGACCGATCTTGAGTCCGCCGGCTTTGGTCTTGGTCAACCGATTATTCAGCGTCTGCTCGATGATGCCGACCGTCATATCGGCCACACTGAACTCGGTGGCTGCCGGATCGCTGTGGATCGGGCGATCGAATTCTGGCCGCTGCTGGGCGATGCAGCCTCACAGGAAGGCGGTTCATCGCGCCTGGTCGATGCCAGCACCACCCGGATTCAAGTCAGCCTGCGACCCGTTGGCATCGATGATGAGGACCTTGTCGGTTGGCAAGTATTCGCCGGCGCCTGTCAGATTCCGTTACGTGATGAATGTGACGACAGCGGAGTTGTCAGGGTCATGGGCCTGCGTTATCGCAGCTTTGTACCCTGGGCCGGCCTGCATCCCGGGATCGGGAAACAGGCGCCCCTGGTGCTCACGCTGGTCCCGCCTGTGGGGCGAGCGGATGGCTTGCGCATCACCTTGCATGAGTGGCAACCGCAATTGGCACCTTATGATGGCCTGCCGGCGACGAATGAAGAAGCCGTCAGAAGGCGCAAGGAACGCTTTGTGGTCGAGCAGGTGCAACGCGAGGCTCTACCCGAAACGTTGCCAGCGCCGGCCGAGGCTTTAACAGATTACTGCTTCGACCTGAGACGTTGCCAGTGCGTGTAATCGTGTTCTGACCTGCCCCGCTGCCGTTTACACCAGGGGGCGAGATAGCAACTTAACCCGCTCTTCCCGCCGCGGTTGCTTCTGGTACTTCGACCAGCTCCCCTGTTTTACAATCGTAAATATAGCCGTATATCGGTATATCAGCCAGCACCATTGGATTGTTTCTGATACGCACCACAATCTGCGGCATATGCCGCATTCGCTGCAGTGACTTCTTCGACTATCTTACGCATCTTTACACTCCTGTGGTTTAAAGTAATCGTGGTTTGGTTTACGCTCAGACATGTTGAGATTATCGCGCGCCTGCCTGTTACATAAAGGCGGGCGCAAACTGGAGAATATTTGTCGATACGCCCAACAGCAATGACCGCTTTATGCTATTTTACTCGCCGAAATATCGATGAAGTCTATTTTCACGTGACGACGGTGATGTCGAACACACGCTTAATGGTATGTCGCCTTTATTGAACATTTTTATCGCAGTCGGTTTTATGGCTGGTCTGGGTCTGGCTCTGGCCACGGTTCTGGTAATCGCCAACCGGCGTCTGTTTGTCTATGAAGATCCGAAAATCGATGAGGTGGAAGAGCTGCTGCCGCACGCCAATTGCGGTGCCTGCGGGACCGCTGGCTGTCGGGCATTCGCGGAAAAACTCGTAGCCGGCGAGCTTCAACCCGGTGCCTGCACCGTCAACAGCACGGAGATGAACCAGCTTATCGCCTCATTTCTCGGGGTTGATCTCGGATCACAGGAAAAACGTGTGGCACGACTGGCCTGTGCGGGTGGTTCGAATGTTGCCCGCAGGCACGGCGACTACCGGGGTGTGGACAGTTGTCGTGCAGCCACAATCGTCTCCGGTGGAGGCAAGGGTTGTGCCTGGGGCTGTCTCGGGCTTGGCGATTGTGAACAGGTGTGTGATTTCGATGCGATCGTTATGGATGCGCATGATCTACCCCAGGTCATCGATGATAAATGTACGGCCTGTGGTGATTGCGTCGATATCTGTCCACGTGACCTGTTTTCACTGCATTCCTTGAGCCATCGGCTCTGGGTGGCCTGCAAGAACCTGGAAAGGGGTGAGGCGGCCGAAGACGAATGCACCGTTGCCTGTACCGGCTGTGGCCGTTGTGCGCTTGATGCGCCAGAGGACTTGATTACCATCAACAACAGCCTGGCGGTCATTGATTACAGTAAAAACGCGCTCGCCTCCAGGATCGCCATAGAACGTTGCCCGACCGGCGCCATCGTCTGGCTTGAAGGCGGTGTGCAAAAGGGTGTTGGTGCGGTAAAAATTATCAGGAAGGAAGCATTACCACTGAAGTAAGCTAGTCTATATAAGGCGGGCATTCTAAGATATTACAATTTTATGAAGCTATTGGTAACTGGAGCACAGTTTCAGTACTATTAGCCGGGCTGATTCGACAAACCACGATTCCATCAGGACATAAACGATGTTCGATAAAAAACAATCCAAGACGTTCAAGTATCCCGGCATTCGAAAGGCCATGGATGGCAATACCGCCGTGATCATGTGTGAGCGTGAGTCCTCGGATGCGGCAGGCGCCTACCCGATTACGCCGTCGACGCAGATGGGTGAATACTGGGCAGAAGAAGCAGCCAAGGGTCATATTAATGTCTCTGGACGTCCGCTGATATTTCTCGAACCTGAAGGTGAGCACGCTGCTGCAGCCGTCACCGCTGGTATGTCGATGACCGGCTTGCGCGCGAGTAACTTCTCGTCCGCGCAGGGTATTGCCTATATGCACGAATCGCTCTATGCCGCTGTCGGCAAACGCCTGCCCTACGTATTGAATATCGGTTGTCGCGCAATGACCAAAGCGTCCTTGAATGTACACTGTGGTCACGATGATTATCATTGCATCGATGATACCGGCTTTATTCAAGTCATGGCCAAGAATGCCCAGGAAGCCGCTGACCTGAATCTGATTGCCAGGCGTATTGCAGAACTGTCACTGACACCGGCTGCGGTGGGTCAGGATGGTTTTCTGACAACGCACCTGATCGAGCCCCTGAATGTGCCCGAACGTGAATTGATCGAGGAATATTTAGGTCATCCTGAAGACATCATCGAGTGTCCTACCCCTGCACAGCGGTTGCTCTACGGTGAAACCCGACGACGTGTGCCCGAATTATGGGATGTCGATAATCCTGTGCTGGCCGGTCCGGTGCAGAATCAGGACTCCTATATGCAGTCAGTGGTTGCCCAGCGTCCATACTTCTTTGACCATATCACCGAGCTCTCGGAACAGGCCATGGATGCATACTATGCGCTGACCGGACGGCGATATCAGCGTGTATCCAGCTATCTTACAGAGGATGCCGATTACATCATACTCGGCCAGGGTAGCATGATCGTACAGGCGGAAGCGGTGGCGGATTACCTGCGCTCGAAACGCAAGCTCAAGGTCGGTGTGGTCAACATGACCGTGTATCGCCCATTCCCGGGTGACCTGCTGGGTCCGCTATTGAAAGGCAAAAAAGGCGTCGCCGTCCTCGAACGGACGGACCAGCCACTGGCTGAAGATCTGCCGCTGATCCGGGAAGTGCGCACGGCCTTGAACAAATGCATCGAAAACACCAACGCAGCCAACGGTGAAAAACCCTATCCCGATTACGATAGCTACCGACGCCAGGATATGCCACGCCTGTATTCTGGCTGCTATGGCCTCGGTAGTCGCGATATGCAGCCGGAAGCCCTGGTCGCCGCGATCGAGAACATGCTGCCGGACGGTAAACACAAGCCCTTTTTCTATCTGTCCGTGGATTTTATCCATGAAAAGGCAGCCAACCCGACGCAGGAAATACACCAGCAAAACCTGTTGCAACTCTACCCGCAAGTCAGAGATCTGGCTTTGCACGGCAGTGAAAATCCGGACCTTCGGCCCGAAGGCTCAACCACGGTGCGCATTCATTCAGTCGGTGGCTGGGGTGCGATCACAACCGGCAAAAACCTGGCGATGACGCTGTTCGACCTGCTCGATTTCGACATCAAGGCCAATCCCAAATATGGCTCGGAAAAAAAGGGGCAACCAACCACCTATTATCTTTCTGCCGCACCGGAACCGATACGCTTGAACTGTGAGTACCATTACGTGGACGTGGCCATGTCACCCGACCCCAATGTGTTCAGCCATTCCAATCCGCTCGGTGGTTTGACCAAAGGCGGCGCCTTCATCATACAGAGCGAAACGGATGATCCTGCGAGTCTCTGGGCCGACTTCCCTCAGTACGCAAAGCGTTACATTATTGAAAATGATATCCATGTGTTCTATCTGGATGGTTTCAAGATAGCGCGCGAAGAGGCCTCTAACCCGGAACTGCAATTCCGCATGCAGGGTAATGCGTTCCAGGGTGCTTTTTTTGCCGCGTCGCCACTGATGGAGCGCGCCAATCTGACCGAGGAAGGCCTGTTCAATGCGATCGATAAACAGCTGCGGCATAAATTCGGTGCCAAGGGTGAGCGCATCGTGCAGGACAATTTACGCGTCGTGCGCCGTGGATATGATGAAATCCATGAGATTGTCGATAAGCCGCTCGATAGCAAAACACCCGCACCTGTGACCAGGGCGGTTGACCTGCCGATCATGTTGAAACAACTACCGGAAGCCGATGGCGGCATTTCCGATGTGCATCGATTCTGGGAGCAGACCGGTAGTTTCTATGCCTCAGGGCAGGGCGAGGAAAATCTGGCGGATCCCTACCTCGCGCTCAGCCTGATGCCGGCCTCGTCAGGCGTATTCCGTGACATGACCACGATACGCTTCGATTACCCGCAGTACATTCCGCAAAATTGCACGGCGTGTGGCGACTGTTTCTCGGTCTGCCCGGACAGTGCGATCCCGGGCCTGGTCAATGACATCGGCGACGTGTTCGCTAGCGCGATCAACGCGATTGAAACCGGTGGTCAGCCGACGCAATATCTGCGCCGCTCAGTGCGCGATGTCGAGAAAATACTCCGCACCCTGATCGATTCGGCCGGAGAAACGGCCCCGGTCAGTAGACTCATCGACCAGGCTGTGCTGACAACCCTGGCCGATTCAGATCTGGATGAAAGCAGCAAAGAAAAGATGGAGCAGGAATTCGGCTGGTTGATGGAGATCATCGGTGATTTCAATTTCGCGATCACCAAGCCCTACTACCTGACACGCGAAAAGAAAAACAAAAACAGTGGCGGGCTGTTCTCGGTCACGATTAATCCCTATACCTGCAAAGGGTGTATGGAATGCGTTGATGTCTGTGATGACGAGGCCCTGGTGGCGACCCCGCAAACCCCGCAAGCCATCGAAAAATTACGCCATGACTGGAAATTCTGGCTGGATCTGCCGACCACAAAACCGGATTACATCCGCATCAGCGATCTCGACGAAAAAATCGGGGCACTGGAAACGCTGTTGCTGGATAAACACAACCTGGACGCGATGTCCTGCGGCGACGGTTCCTGTGTGGGCTGCGGAGAAAAATCGGTGATCCGATTGTTCACCAGCACGGTCACTGCACTGATGCAGCCGCGCGTTAAAGCCCGTATTGACAAGATCAACAGTCTGATCGAGCAGCTGGATACACACGTTCATCTCAAATTGGCGCAGTCAATTCAACTCGATGATGAAGCCGCAATCGGTAAGGTCGTCGCAGACCACAAAAACAGTGATCTCGATCTTGCCGATCTTTCTGCCTCACTGAATAAAAACAATGGCGCTGAGCCGATCGACACCGAATGGTTGCAGCGCAACACCCGCCTGTTGAAAAAATTACGCCATCTCAAATGGCAATACGAGGAGGGGCAGACCCGGCGCGGGCGCGCCGCGATGGGCATCATCAACTCCACCGGCTGTTCCTCGGTGTGGGGCTCCACGTATCCGTACAACCCGTACCCGTTTCCGTGGGCAAATCATTTGTTTCAGGATTCGCCGTCGATTGCGCTTGGCGTGTTCGAGGGGCATATGTCGAAAATGGCCGAAGGCTTCAAAACGGTGCGCATGGCTGAGCTGGAACTCAACGGTGGCTATAATGCGGCTGAGCACGATGAATTCTTTCGTTACTTTGACTGGAACGGCTTCAGCGATGAAGAATGGCGGCTGTGCCCGCCGGTGGTTGCGATCGGTGGCGATGGTGCGATGTACGATATCGGCTTCCAGAATCTGTCGCGCGCGCTGATCTCCAATCTGCCGGTCAAGATCATGGTGCTGGATACCCAGGTCTACTCCAATACCGGGGGGCAGGCCTGCACCTCCGGATTCACCGGTCAGGTGTCCGATATGGCCGGATTTGGCAAGGTGTGGAAAGGCAAGCCGGAAATCCGCAAGGAGATCGCGCTGATCGGTATGGCCCACCGCAATGCTTACGTCTTGCAGGGGTCTATTTCCAATACCACCCACTTGCTCGAAGGTTTCATTGACGGTTTGAACAGTCGGCGTCCCGCACTGTTCAACTGTTATGCGGCCTGCCAGCCGGAACACGGCATCGCCGACGACGCCAGTATGGCGCAGAATAAACTGGCCGTGGAGTCGCGTGCCTACCCGTTATTCAAGTACGACCCCGATGCGGGCGTCACCTTTGATAAATGCTGCAGCCTGGACGGTAACCCGGCCATGGAGCAAGACTGGCCAACCTACCCGCTGAAATACCAGGATGAGCTGGGTAATGAACAAACGATGGACCTGCCGATGACGTTCGCCGATTTTGCAGTGACCGAGGGCCGTTTCCGTAAGCACTTCAAACAGGCGCCCAAAGGCAGCTGGAACGAGAATATGGTGCCACTGCACGAATTCGTCGACCTGGAAACCAATCAACGTGAAGGGCTTTACCCTTTCATCTGGGCGATCGATTCGAAGAATCATCTGACGCGGGTCATGGTCTCGGAAACCCTGGTGCGCACCACCGAAGACCGGCGTGATTTCTGGCGGCAGCTGAAATCGCTGATACCGATCGAGAAAGTGGTCGATATGGACCAGATCAAGCAACAGGCGCGTGCCGATGTTGCGCAAAAGCTGACCTCCAACCTGCTATCGATGATCCTGAATGACGCGGGCGCTGCGCCTGTCAGTGTCGAACCAGCGGCAATGGCCGACATGGCCAGCGCACCTGCAGCAGAGGCCAGCGCCGAGGCCGGAGATTACGAACCGGTGTGGATTGATACGCCCGAATGCGATGGTTGCGAAGAGTGCATCAAGATCAATCCGAAGATATTCCAGTTCAATGCAGACAAACAGGCGGAAGTGCTCGATCCCAGGGCGGGCAGCTATCAGGACATT
Source organism: uncultured Gammaproteobacteria bacterium (assembly GCA_942492025.1). Lineage (GTDB taxonomy): Bacteria > Pseudomonadota > Gammaproteobacteria > SZUA-229 > SZUA-229 > JABDQW01. The sequence continues at coordinate 733,193 of CALODJ010000006.1, forward strand.
GTGCGTGCGGCGGAGAAATGTACCGTCAGTTGCATACACCCCGGAACCCCGTGGAACGCCGGCGAAAAAGACCTGGACAAGCTGGTCAAACGAGCCGAGGCCTTCCAGTAAACGCTGGCAGGTAAACCCGTACGATGCTCAGCACACTGTTCGCTCGCAGATCGTTTAAACACGGTGTGCATCCGCTGGAATTCAAGGAACTGACGAACAAACTGCCGATTCGTCGACTGCCGTTTGCACCAACGCTGGTAATGCCGCTGTCACAACACGCCGGCAAGCCGTCCATACCCCTGGTAAAACCCGGCCAGGAAGTCGTCAGGGGCGAGCCCATCGCCGGTGCGGATGGCTTTGTGTCGGTACCGCAGCACGCGCCGGCTACCGGTCGTATTGAGAGCATCAGGCTGATGCCGACTGCGCGCGGCCCAAAAACGGCGTGCATGATACTGCACGTCTATCAGGGTTCAACGCAGCAGGAACTTTACGAGTACGCGCACGATGTTGACGCCATGTCCGCGGATGAGATCATTCAGGCGGTTCAGGATGCCGGTATGGTTGGGCTGGGCGGCGCCGCCTTTCCTACCCATGTCAAAATGAAACCACCACCCGAACATCACGTTGACACCCTGGTCGCCAACGGTTGCGAATGTGAACCCTACCTGACCTGTGATCATCGCATCATGCTGGAGCAGCCGGAAAACCTGATCAGCGGTATTCGTATGGTGCAGCGCGCACTCGGTGTCGAGCGCGCGGTGATCGGCATTGAAGATAACAAGATGGATGCTGTTGACGTGATCGCTGGCCATCTCGATGACAACGCAGCCATCAAAGTCGAGGCGGTTGAAACCAAATATCCGCAAGGCGCGGAGAAAATGCTGATCCATTCCCTGTTGGGGCGCAAGGTGCCACCCGGTCAGTTTCCATCAGCGGTCGGCGTCAGTGTGTTCAATGTAGGAACGCTGGCGCAGATTGGTGAACTGTTGCCTCACGGCAGGGGTGTGATCGAGCGCGTGGTGACGGTTAGCGGGCCTGGCGTCGAAAGACCGGGTAATTACCTGGTGCCGGTCGGCACGCCGGTCAGATTCCTGCTCGAATATGCCGGTGTCACGGCGGATGCGCACGAGGTTATTCTGGGCGGCCCGATGATGGGTATGTCGGTTTCCGCGCTCGATGTGCCGGTGACCAAGGCCATGTCCGGCATGGTCGTGCTCGAGCAGCATGATCCGGATATCGAACGCGGACTGACGCGGCCCTGCATACGCTGTGGCTACTGTGTCGAAGCCTGTCCGATGCAACTGAATCCCTCCATGCTGGGTATGCTCGCCGCCAGTTCGGATTACGAAACCATGGCCAGTGAGTACCATTTGAACGACTGCTTCGAATGCGGCAGTTGCAGTTATGTGTGTCCGTCCAATATTCCGCTGGTGCAGTATTTTCGTATTGCCAAGTCGGTCAATCGTGAGCGGGAACAACGGCAATGATCCTGTTGATCGAGAATTGCGGCCCCCGCACTTTCCGGACACATCATGTCTGATCTCAATATCGCAACAGACCTGCGCAGTTCTCCGCACCTGAAGCAGGCGGTGACGGTGCCGCAGATCATGCGCAACGTCGTGTACGCATTGATACCGGTGTGTGCCTTTGCTGTTTATGCTTTTGGTATCAGCGTGTTGTTGCTGTTGATAACGACAACGCTCACCTGCATGCTGACAGAATCGCTGTTTTGCAGGCTATCGGGGAAAGCGAACAGCATCAATGACTGGAGCATTGTGATCACCGGGCTGCTGCTGGCACTGACCTTACCGCCCGGATTTCCACTCTGGATGGCTGCTGTGGCGGCTTTCGTGGCCGTGGGTCTGGGCAAGGCCCTGTTTGGTGGGCTCGGATATAACGTGATGAACCCTGCGCTGGTCGGGCGTGCTTTTGTACAGGCCGCCTTTCCGGCAGCAATCACGACCTGGTCGCCGCCTTTTCTGAGCGGCCGCTTTAGTGAGGTGATCCCATCGACGCTGACGCTGCCCTTCACGAAACCCGTGCCGATCGGGCAATGGATCGAACAACACACGGTTGATGCCTTCTCCGGGGCCACACCACTGGCCTTACAGAAATTTGAACAGATCACCTCGTCGCTGCCTGACCTGTTAACAGGCGCCGTGGCCGGTTCAGCCGGTGAAACATCGGCGATCATCATACTGCTCGGTGGCATCTATCTGGTCGCACGCAAAATGATGGACTGGCGCATACCGGTGGGAATATTTCTGGGCGCGGCCATCGTCAGCCTGCCGTTCTGGCTGCTGGACGCCGGTCGTTACCCGGACCCGCTGTTTGTGCTGTTATCCGGTGGCCTGATGCTGGGTGCGGTATTCATGGCGAGTGACATGGTGGCCTCGCCGGTGACACCGCTGGGGGTCTGGATCTACGCGCTGTTCATCGGCATGTTGACCGTCGTGATACGCCTGTTCGGTGGTCTGACAGAAGGCGTCATGTACGCCATTCTGCTCGGTAATGCGATTTCCCCACTCATTTCACTGGTCACCCAGCCCAGGGTTTTCGGTTCGAGGCGCAAATCATGAGCGCGGACAGTATAAGTCAGGCAGCGGCGAATCCTGCGCTCACGTACAGTATGTTGCGTACCCTCGGGCTGGTCGCGACGATATCGGGTCTGCTGGTGGTGCTTTCCTACCGCATCACCTTGCCGATGATCGAGGAGAACAAGCGCCTGGCCATCGAGCGCGCCTTATTCAAAGTGATTCCCGACGCGGTGACGAGAAAGGATTTTGTGCTTAGTGGTGACGGTATACAGACACCGGCACAAGACTCGAAGGGTGCCATGCTCTACGCCGGCTATGACCAGGACGGCCGCTTGAAAGGCATTGCGCTGGAAGCAGCGGCGGCAGGTTACCAGGATGTGATACGCATTCTGTATGGTTACGACCCGGACTGCCAGTGTATCCGCGGCATCGAGGTGTTGAAGATGGCGGAAACGCCGGGTATCGGGGACAAGATCGCGAAGGATGGCGAATTTCTGGATAATTTTGCCGCACTCGATACGCGTCTCAATGCGTCAGGCGACGGACTGGAGCACGCCATCGTACCGGTCAAACACGGCACCAAAAGCGAACCCTGGCAGATCGACGCGATTTCGGGTGCGACTATCTCATCCAACGCCATCGCCCGCATGCTAAACGACAGCGCGCAGCGGGTGTTGCCTATCATTCAACGCCACCTCTCAGTGATGGAAAGCGACGTATGAAAGCGGGCAGCCGATTGAGATTTGTGAAATACACGACCGTGAGTCGTCGACGCGGCGCACAACACGCAGCGAGGAGGGTGACTGATGGCCACACTGCCTGACAAACAGGAGCCGGTTACGCTGGATACCTTTCTGCGCGGTCTGTGGCAGGAGAACCCGGTGTTTGTGATGTTACTGGGCATGTGTCCGGTGCTGGCGGTAACGAACTCGGCCATCAATGCACTGGCCATGGGTCTGGCGAGCACCTTCGTGCTGGTGGCATCCAACAGCCTGGTGTCGCTGCTGCGCCATTTCATTCCTAAACAGGTGCGCATCGCGACCTACATCATAATCATTGCCACCTTTGTCACCATGGTCGATTATGCGATTCAGGCCATCAGCCTGGATCTGTACAATGCGCTGGGTGCCTTCATTCAGCTGATCGTGGTGAATTGCATGATACTCGGTCGCGCCGAGGCCTATGCATCCAAACAGCCGTTGGGGGCGACCGTGATCAACGGCCTGGGCATCGGTGCGGGTTTTACGCTGGCCCTGCTCAGCCTGGGCACGGTGCGTGAGATTCTGGGCTCGGGTTCATTATTTGGCATCGAACTGTTCGGTGAAAGCTTCCAGCCCTGGGTGGTGATGATACTTCCACCGGGCGGTTTTTTTGTGCTCGGCGCCTGGTTGCTGTTGTTCGCCTGGTTGAGACAACGTCAGCCGCAACCATTGCCAGAAGAGTCGGGAGTGACACAGCATGACAGCTGATTCCGTGACTTACATTTTTCTGAATGCGGCAGTGGTGAATAATTTCGTGTTGGCCATGTTCCTCGGTATCTGCCCGTTTCTCGGTGTTTCTGCCAAACGCGAAACCGCCTTGAGTATGGGGCTCGCGGTGATATTTGTGATGCTGGTCAGTTCGATCTGTTCCTATGGCATCAACTGGATGTTGAAGCTGCTCGAAATCGAGTATCTGCGATTGATCTGTTATATCGCGGTGATCGCTTCGGCGGTCCAGCTGGTGGAAATGACGATGAAAAAATACAGCCCGGCACTGTTTCGTGCCCTGGGAATCTTCCTGCCGCTGATCACGACCAATTGCGCCATTCTCGGTGTCGCCCTGTTCCAGACGTCACGGGAATACAGTTTTACCCAGAGTATCGCATTCAGTCTGGGTGCCGGTGTCGGTTTCACCATCGCGCTGATGTTGATGGCCGGTTTGAGGCAGCACCTGGAAATGGCAAAAGTACCCAGTGTCAGCCAGGGTGCCGCATTGACCATGATGCTGGCGGGCCTGCTGTCTCTGGCCTTCATGGGTTTTGCCGGTCTGGGGGCCCAGCATGGTTGATATCATTGTTGCGATCGGTTTTATAACGGCGCTGATGGCGGGCTGGATAGCTGTCCAGCACCTGGCGCGCAGCTACGCAGCCCGCCACCCCGAATTCGGCCCGGCCAGAGAGGAGGGCAGTGGCTGCGGCAAAAGCTGCCTGTGCACTGGCGGCAGTTGCGCCAGACAGGAAGTGCATGATGCCACGCACTCAAATGACAACGAAAGAAATACGAACATAACATAAGGAGCCACTGCGATGACCTACCTGAGTGATCTCGACATCTCGAACAAACATCAAGCCACGGTCGTTAGCTCAGAGCGCATCACGCCCGAGAACGTACCGGAAGTGCGTAGTATCATTCTGAGCATCAATCCTCTAGATTTCAGCTACCACGAAGGCCAGCACATCGGCGTGATCGTACCCGGCCCGCACCCGTTCGGTCACGATATCCATTTTCGGCTGTACACGATTGCGAACAGTCCAAAGACAACACCGGGTGACCCGGTGGAAATCGAACTCTGTGTCAGACGCTGCTTTTATGTCGATGAATTCAGCGGCGAAGAGCATCCAGGCATCGCGTCGAATTACCTGTGCAATATGAAGCCCGGCGACAGCCTCACCTTCACCGGGCCTTACGGGGAAGCCTTCAAGCTCCCGACCGATCCGGAGACCAACCTGCTGATGGTCGGCAGCGGCACCGGTATTGCACCCTTCCGCGCGTTCATGCAGCACATCTACGAGCAGCAACAGGACTGGAAAGGCCAGGTGGTGCTGTTCTACGGCGCCCGCACCGGCATGGAAACGTTGTACCGCAACGACATCAAAGACGACCTCGGCAACTACTACGACCAGAAGACCTTCAAAGCCTTCGAAGGACTGAGTCAGCGCCCGTGGATGAACACGGATGATGGCTTGCATAATGTGCTCAAAGATAATGCCGAAGATATCTGGGAACTGGTCCAGGACCCGAAAACCCATATCTACCTCGCCGGCCTTGAGACCACGTTGAGCAATTTCGACGAGATCATGCAGCAAGCCGCTGGCTCCAAGGCACGCTGGCACTGGATGACCGAAGAAATGAAAGAGCAGGAGCGCTGGTCAGAGCTGATTTACAGCTGAATCGCTGCCGGAAAGAGTGGTCTTTTAACGCAAAGGCGCAAAGACGCGGAGGGCGCAGAGAAGGTTATTGTCCGTCGATCGCTGCGGCGATGATCATCTGTCGTTGCTCTATGTGTTAGCTAATTCGTTGATGGATTCAGTATCGCATCGGGTTAAATTAGAAGCCCTCGATACGCTGATATCCCTCTTTCTGGTTCTAGCCCGCATTTCTCACCAGGCGGCGTAGAATACTGATATGGCATTGGTCTTTTTGACGAAAACCCAAATGATCAAAATACAGTGTGTGATTCAGGCATGCCTATCACGGTTCAGGCTGGTCTTCGCGTCCGCAAGCTTGCTCTTCACTCAAACCGTAGCTATTGCTACGCTTTTCGCTCCAGAGCGGCGCTTTCGGACACGAATCCTGCGCCTGCTCCCGTGATCCTGGTGAGAAATGCGGGCTGATATGTTTTGACCTGTCAAGTATTTTCACAAACTCTGTTTTGTTTCAAGCACGTTGGGTCAGGACACGGCCAGGCAGATTGCGATAGTGGATCATGCTGATATGCGTGGGTTGGTTACCACAGGACTTCACTGCATCGCGGAGCTGGCCTTTCTCTAGTAGCAGGGTTCATCGACCGGGAACGCCCCTGGGGGATTATCCGGTTGGCCGATGCCGGTATAGCCCGAACAAGGGTTCTCCACACTGGCCCGACCATGCCCTGACTCAACGTGCCTGTTACCTCCTCTCACCTCATGGTTGTCGAAATAATGATCTCAATACAACGGCGCCTTAGCGTGTCTGCCGTAGCTTGGGCATCTCCTGGCACACGATCGCCCAGATAAAGCCCACCAGTTCGCGCGCAATGGCCACCGTCGTCTGCTTGGTGTTCTTGCCCGCCTCGAGGAGTGTGCGGTAGCGCCCGCACAGCCGCTTCTGCGCCTGCCAGGCGATCGCCTTGGCCTCCTCAGAGGCGTGTTTGGCCTTGCGTTTCAGATGCATCGTCTGGCGCGCGCTAAAGCGGTAGCTCCAGGCCGACTCCACCAGCATGCGCCGGGCATGGCCGTTGCCCGTTCGGGTAATCGCCCCTTGGCGTCGCCGCCCGCCACTGGAATGCTCGCTCGGCACCAGACCAAGGAAAGCCATCAACTGCTTGGGCGAATCAAAGCGGCTGATATCACCCAGTTCCGCCAGCAACACCATCGCCGCCAGCTTGTCGATACCGCGCAGCGCCACCAGCGAATACACCATCGGCGCCAGCGACCACTGCGGCAACGCCCGTTCCATCTGCGCGCTGATGTCGGCCACCCGATGGCTCGCCGCCTTCACCGCATTGATGTATTCCTGCAACACCACCTGTTGCAAGTCATGGGCAAACCGCAGGGACTCCAGCCAGTTGTAGTGGGCCCGGGTCCAGCGGGTCTTGTTCGACGGCCATGCATGACCATGGCGCAGCACGTAGGCGTTGAGTTGCTGGCGCGCTTTGCGCTCCTGCGCCTTCAAGTCGTCGCGCGCCCGGGTCAGATCCCGCATCGCCTCCTGCTCCTGATCCGGCACCCACACTGCGCTCAGATCGCCGCTGCGCAGCGACCGGGCCAGCTTGCTGGCATCGCGCCGGTCGGTCTTGATGCGCTCGCCCGGCTGCTTCGGAATCAGCGACGGTGCCACCACCTGACAATCATGGCCTAACCCCAGCAGCTGACGATACAAGCCGTAACCACAGGGGCCCGCCTCATAGCAGAACAGCAGCACTTCACCGTTGAACTCGCGGTTCAAGCGCTCCACCAGCTTGGCTACCGCCTTCGGCTTGTTGGCGATCTCGCCCCTGAACTCCGGCGCCGCACGCCCTGCCTGTGCCACCGACACGACAATCGTGTCCTTATGCACATCCAACCCAATGTAGGCCGGGTAGTGGCGCTCACCCTGGGCCTGACTGACTGCCTCCAATGCCGATGCTGTTTCGATCTGAACCGTTTCTACGTTAAACTCTTTCATGACCTGTCCTCCTCAATTATGGCTCTGTGTTTAGGATTTCCAACCTCAGCATAACCCACGCGCTTGAGGTTGGGCAGGTCAAAACATTATGTCTAGTGAGGTAGGGTGCGCCGTGCGCACCATTGATTGGGAATCATACACACTGGACTGATTTCGGTGCGCACGGCGCGCCCTACGGTAGATATCATTTATTTCACCAACGAATTACGTAACACATACGATTGCGAGCGAGGCGAAGCAATCTATTTAAGACTTGCAAGACTGACGGGGATTGCCACGTCGCTGTCGCTCCCCGCAGTGACGAATCCGCGAGCCCAGGGTTTAAGCTTGGACCAGCGGTTTTATCAGCAGACGGTTCCCTATCAATCCTGCTGCCACGTTGCTCGGTAATCTAAGGGCAACGTTCCAATGTTTCTACGCCCCATTATTTCTTACTAATGCGTCAAGTGGATTGGTCACGCCTTCCAGCTGTGTACTCATCACGTGGGTATAGATTTCGGTAGTCTTTACATCCTTATGCCCCAACAGGGTTTGCACCATACGGATGTTGGCACCGTCCTCCAGCATGTGTGTGGCGAAGCAATGTCTTCTATGTCTTGAACGACATAGGAGACACTATGTACCCTTCTTGACTATGTCGGGTAACGTGAAGAACTCTGCAGATATGCTCTGAAATTGTAGATTACGTCATGCAGAGACCGATCGGAGTACCCGACATAGTTTTCCCGGTTAGAGACTGTTGAGGAAACTCAGTAGCCGATCGCCCGGTTGATAGCGACCCGGCTTGCCCTGCGGTGGTGTCGTCTTAGCGAGAGCTTGCTCTTTCATCGCCAGTGTTGCCTCCAGATAAATCTGCGTCGTCTCGACGGATTCATGTCCGAGCCACAGTGCAATCACAGCGCGGTCAACACCTGCTTGCAGCAGTTCCATGGCCATGGTGTGCCTCAAGCGATGGACAGTGACACGCTTATGTTTTAGTGAAGGACACACTTTTGAGGCGCTCATGCGATGCTTGTTCAGCAGGTACTGCACGCCATGGACACTGAGCCGTTTCCCTCTGGCGCTGGGAAACAGCACACCCTCGTCGCCGCGTTGTGGCTCTCGCAGCCAGGCTTTCAACACGGTGCGTGTGGATTTGGCCAGGGGTACGCAGCGTTCTTTACGCCCCTTGCCGATGACCCGCACGTGAGCACCGGCGCCTAAGATGATGTCTTCCTGTTTGAGCCCGCTCATCTCCGACAAACGCAGGCCCGTCTGCACGGCTGTCAGCATGAACGCATGGTCGCGCCGCCCAGACCAAGTGCTGCGATCCGGTGCAGCGAGCAAAGCCTCGACTTCCGAGCGGCTGAGAAAGCTGACCAAGGTGCGTGCGAATCGCTTGCTAGGAATAGCGAGCACTCTCTGGATCTGTGCAGCATGCTCTGGCAGTTCGAAGGCCACGTAACGAAAGAAGGAATGAATGGCGGTGAGCCGTAAATTACGACTGCGGACGGTTAAGCCTCGCTGCTTCTCAAGTTCATCCAAGAATGCCACGATCAACGGTGCATCGATCTGCTCGATGTTCAGGTATGACGGCCGCTGATGCAAGCGCTGTTGTGCGAATGTCAGGAATTGACGGAAAGTGTCTCGATAGGAGCTGATGGTGTGAGGGCTGGCCTCGCGCTGCAGCATCAGGCGCTGTGTAAAGAAACGCTCCAACAGGGGAGCCAAGCTGGTGGCAGTGGTCATGGTCGGTCCTCCCAGCACCGCTCAAGGCGGTACATCGCTTCGCGCATGAGTTCGGGAGAACCCTCCAAATACCACTGAGTATCAGCAATGTGAACATGACCGAGATACGCGGACAACAGGGGCAGGCGACGCTCGGGATCCTGATCGAACCGATACCAGTTCACCAGCGTGTGGGTGGCGAATCGGTGACGCAGGTCATGCAGACGGGGTCCGTGACGGTCCGTCGCACCGCGCAGACCGATCTGCCGGGATAGTGCATAGAAGGCGCGGTGGATTTGTGCACTGTCCAGACGATTGCCCCGGCTCGAGACAAACAAGTAGGACGACACCGGCCGACCTGCCCAATGGTGCTCGCGTCTGGCTATGTAGTCTGCCAACACTTTGCCGGTCGAGGCGTGCAATGGCACCCGGCGAGTCTTACCGAACTTGGCGTTGCGGACCGTCAATACCGCAGCCTCAAGGTCGACATCTTGCAGCTCGAGATTACGTGCTTCGCCGAGACGCAGGCCCGAGACGCTCAGCAGGCCGAACAAGCAATAGTAGACCCAGGGCAGCAATGCACCGCTTTGGTAGCGGTGCGGCATGTTGAGCGCGGCGTCCAATAAGCTTTGGATCTCTGCATCCGAGTACATATAGGGTCGCGCTCGCTTTGGTTGGAACGGTAACAGACCTGGCGATGGAATCTGTGTGCGTGGATCGCTCGAACTGCGAAAACGCGCAAATCCGCGCACGAAGCTCAGTCGCCGTGCCCAATGCGCAGCCTGAACGTTGGTAGGCTGCTGGGCCCAGACGAGCGCCAACGCTTGGGTGATGTAGGTCGCGCGGTGCTGTTCCATAAAACCAACGAAATCAAGCAATGCTTTGCCGGCTTCCCGCAATTTGAAACCTAGATCACGTCGCATGCTCAGGTACTCTTGAACGGCCTGACGAAGTGTGTTCATTGCTCACCTCCTGGCCACGGTAGAGCCAGCGTACGCAACGCCTCTAGATCGACCTGGGTATAAATCTTAGTTGTCTGAGGATGACGATGTCCCAATACGTCTCCAATTTCACCGAGCGAGGCGCCTTGGCGTAACATCTCGGTGGCCAGTCCATGGCGAAACTGGTGTGCTCCATACGTAGGTGCCTTGATGTCGGCACGCTTGAGTGAATGACGAACGATAGATCCCACACCACTGGCACCACGAAAACCGCGGATTGGCGCTTTGGCACGCAAAAATACGCGCCGACTGGCGCTGAAGGGTCGTCCATTGCACAGATAGGCGGCGATCGCTTTACCCACCTCGCTGGGTAATGGCAACTCGTTTCGCAGGCTGCTTTTGCCGCGTACGCTCAATGTCCCAGTGTTCCAGTCGATGTCATCAAGTTCGAGAAATGCCACTTCGCTCGAACGTAATCCCAGTCGTGCAAGCAGCAGCAAAATAGCGTAGTCGCGACGCCCCATCGCAGTTCGCCGATCAATGCTGGCCAATAACTGATGGACTTGGTCGGCCGAAATCGCACGAGGGATCGATGGCGTCGACCAGTTGGCCACAACGGGAACAGCAGCGGCCAGATCCAGCGCCACGTCACCGCGATAACGAACATACTTCAGGAAAGAGCGCAAGGCACTGGTCATGAGTTTTGCTCGCTTCATATGCAAACGCGGTGCTTGGCGCTGAACAAACGTCACGACATCGTGGGCACACAGGTGTGAGAGGGCAACCGGTCCGTCTCCGAAAAGCCACTTCAGAAAGCTGAGGATGAACGGTACGTAGTTGAGAATCGTTGCTTCGGCCAAGGCCTGCGCCTCGCGCAGGTGTTGCTCGTACGCCTGCGCACAGTGCTCGACCGGCGTTGGTCGAGGTGCCGATACCTTCTCGGCAGGAATCAGGCCCTCGCTGCGCAGAAAGTCGATGAGGTGTTTAAGCGCAGCAGCGTCACCTTGGCCAAGCTTTACCTGCCGAGCTCGGTAGCGTAAATATTGCCTCGTATGTTCGGATGTAATGAAGTGTCGTTCGACACCCTTTTGTTTAAGCCATCGACTAAAACACGCGGCGAGATGAACCTGTCGATGGATCGAATACAGTGCATATCCCTGGGCGCTGATGAATGCTGTAAATGTGCCAATGTGTGCCGCGAGAGGTCCTTCTGGTTCT